>JAYNIR010000008.1:0-129888 GCA_038109305.1 Rhodospirillaceae bacterium | reverse complement strand
AGCTTAGCCTTCGCGATAAGTTCTTCCGCCGCCTTCCTTGCCTCGGAAGGGGCCAAGGCCGGATGTTCGCCTATTCGGATCTTCTTATGACGCCTTGACCCTCTCCGTGCGCTTCCTTTAGACGTGATCGCATAGTACGAGATGAACCCGTTGGGCTGTTGTAGAACGAAGAAGCCTCTGAAGTTCGTGTCACGAAATTCGCGAACTTTGGACGGTTTCTTAAAGGCAAAGGTCACACGTTCGAAACGCGTCTGATACGCCACCATTTCCGGTGCCCTGCACCGATTGTCCGGCCCGTCAATCCAAAGCCACTACATCGAACGCGACGGACAGGCGCTCCACCGGCGCGTGGAACGGCACCGTGCGGTGGTACATGTAGCTCGGGAACAAAATCATCAGGCCGTTTTCCGGGCGAAGTGTGATCAGTTTGGGCGCCTGGGTTGCGTGAAAGTCATCGGGCGGTCGGCCGAATTCGATCCAGCCCCGTTGCTCCGGGTCGTCGGCACGCACGACGTCGGGGATTTCCGGATAATAAACGCCGGACAGCCACGCCGCGGGGTGGATATGGGCGACCTGATGGCCCCGGTCCTCCATCACCACGCCCCAGACGGATAGCGCCAGGGCCTCCGGCCGCTGGGCGAGAAACGGGTGACCCGCCTCCGGCGGCAGCGCCGCGCGGTAGTCGGCGACGCCACGATGGATCGCCTGTTCCAACCCGGCGACGGGTCCTTTGGGCTCGATCATCAATTCGCCTGAATGGCGGCCGTTGCGGGTCGCGTGGCTTTTCGGCGACCGAACCAAGGACGGATGAGTGCGGACATGGCGGGCAAGGGCCGCGTTGAAATCTTCCAGACTGCCATACCCGTCGGGCGGGTCGATCACGCCAAAGCGCAGCAGCCGGTCGTAATCAAGCAATCTGCCGAGCGCGCCAACGTCGCCGGCTTCGTTGAAGGCGATGCACTGCAACGCCAGCATAGATGTATTGCCCGGGTGTCGACCGAGGTAGCGTTCGGCGAGCGCCAGCGCCTTGTCGGTCTGCCCCGTCGCCAGGTAAAGATCGCCCGAGTTGACCAGCGCCTTGTCATAGTCAGGCGCCGCCGCCGCGGCGCGTTCGGCGGCAATGACGGCGTCATCCGTACGCCCCAGTTCGCGCAGCGCATAAGCCCTGTTGACCAGCGCGCCCGGATGCCCGGGGGCAATCGCGTCGATCCGATCATAGTGGCGGAGCGCTTCCACCGGATGGCCGGTTTCCTGAAGCAGCGTCGCGAGGTTGTAATGCGCGTCGAGAAAGTCCGGGTCCACGGCGATCGCCTTGCGATAGGCCTCCGCCGCTTCCAGCGCGTTACCCATTTCCTGAAGCACCGCTCCCCGGTTGGTCAGTGCCGGCGTGTGGTCAGGGCGGCGCTTTAACGCCTTGCCGTATTCGTCGAGTGCTTCAGTGAGCCTGTTTTGCGCTTTCGCCAGATTGCCCAAATGAAAATGCGCGTCGGCATTTGTTTTGTCCCGCGCCAGCACCTTGCGGAAGGCCACGGCGGCGGCCGGGAAATCGCCGGCGACCTCAAGCAATATTCCTTGATTGAACAGTGCGTTGTCATGATCGGGTTGCCGCGCCAGGACCTCTTTGTAGGCCTGATCCGCACCCACAAAATCGCCCGTCTCGCGCAGCACATTGCCCAGGTTGTTCCGGGCCTCCAGGTGATCCGGGTCGAAAGCAAGGGCAGTTTCGAACAGGCTTTTGGCTTCTTCGGCATCGCCCAAGTGAAAAGCCGCGATGCCGATGACGTTCAGTGCTTCGGCATCATCCGGCCGGAGCATCAAGGCCTGGCGCCCGGCGGCCAGCGCCCCCGCCCATTGGCCTCGGGCGAGCGCGCGGCGCGCGATCTCAAGCGCGGGAGCGCCGTCTTCTCGGATCATCACCCCCGGCAAAGCCGCCTGCGGCTGCTGCGGGCGAGGGCTGGTCGCCGACGTTTTGCCGGCACGCGGACGGCGCTTCGGTTTCAGCGGGCGGACTTTCTTTTTCTGCTTTTTCATGGCCGCGGCTTCACGCCCGCCGGGTCCGGTTGCGGCACTTTCCCGTCGCCGAATTCGATCGATTTCATGAACGCCTTGACCTCGACGGAAAGCCGGTTCCGGTCTTCCTCGCTGGCGAATGCCCAGACCGCGATCCAAACCACTATGGTCAGGTAAAACAGCGCCGCCAGCCCCTTTTTGATCCATGGCGCGATGCGGGCGTCGTACCAATCGCGGGCGGGCTTCCCCGGCACCAGAAACCGTTGCTTCAGGAAGAAACCCAAAAGCCCCGCCAGCGGCAGGACGCCGATGAATATCCAACCCTTGTCCATGCCGCCTGACCTATTCCCCTTGCAGGTGCAGCAGCACCTGCCGCCGGTGGGGACGCCGCCGGTTTTCGAACAGGTATATCCCCTGCCAGGTGCCGAGCTGTGGCCGTCCGCTTGCGATGGGGGCGGAGAGCTGTACTTGGGTCAGTGCGCTTCGGATGCGGGCCGGCATGTCATCCGGGCCCTCCGCCGTGTGGCGGTAGAGCGACGGGTCTTCCTTCACAAGGCGTTCAAAAAACGTCTGCAGATTCCGTTGCACATCCGGGTCTGCATTCTCTTCGAAGGTCAGGGATGCGCTGGTATGCCGGCAGAAAAGCGTCAGCAATCCCGTGTTCACGCCCTGGGGTGCCGTCCATTTGAGCGTGTCCCGGTTAATTTCATAACGGCCGGGGCCGTCGGTGCCGACCGTTATTTCGTGCTGCATCTGTCGCATGGCTAAGGCTTAGCCCGCCCGCGCCTGCAAGCCAAGGGCGGACCGGGGTTGCCTTTAAGGGCCCGGCCCAGTAATAATGACAACGTATAGAACAAAAAAAGAACATTTAGATGGATGATCTGCTGTTCGACGACACGGACGAACCGTCGGCCAGGCCGGTCCTGACCGCTGGGGTCACACGCGGGGTTGTTCGTATGCTCCGCCATATGGGGTTCAGCCCGCTGACGGAATTCAAATTGACCTCGCGCCGCCGGATCGACGTGGCGGGGCTGGACGCCCGTGGCCGGTTTCTGTTCGCCGAGGTCAAGTCGTCGGTTGCCGATTTTCGGGCCGACGGTAAATGGATGGATTACCTGCCCTGCTGCGACTGGTTTTATTTCGCCGTGCCGCCGGGTTTCCCGCTCGGCATCCTGCCCGACGCCGCCGGTATCATCCGGGCCGATGCCCACGACGGCGTGATCGAACGGCCGGCCCTGGAAACGCCGGTTAACGGCAATCGTCGGCGGACGCAGTTGTTGCGCTTCGCCCGCGCCGTCGCCGACCGACTCAGTCTTTCGGAGTTTCCCCAGCTGCGATGATTTTTTCGTGGGCAAGCAACGCCTGCTTTCGGTCCATCCCCCACCGGTATCCGGTCAGGCTGCCGTCGGCGCCGACCGCCCGATGACAGGGGATGACCAGCGACACCGGATTGGTCGCGCAGGCCCGCCCCACGGCGCGGGTTTCTTTGGGCCGGCCGGTGGCGGCGGCGATTTCACCGTAAGTTCGGGTTTCGCCCGCTGGGATTTTCAGCAGCGCCTACCAGACCTGCCATTGAAACGCCGTTGCTCGAACGTCCAGTGACAAGGCCGGGTCCGGCGGTCCGTCCGCCAGAATATCGACGATGTGGACCATCGTTCCGCCGAGGCTCCGGTCGTCGCGCTGAATGCGGGCTTTCGAAAAATCGGCGCGCAATTCTTGTTCAAGCGCCGTGTCATCGGAGCCCACGGATACCATGCAAAGACCTTTGCCCGTCGCCGCCACCAGTACGCGCCCCAATGGCGATTGCGCGACGGCAAAACGGATATCGGCGCCCTGGCCACCCGCCGCGTAACTCGCGGGCGTCATCCCGAACAAGGCCGATGATTTTTCATAGACTCGGGACGCCGATCCGTACCCGGCGCCGAACACGGCATCGGCGACGCCGTTTCCTTGCCGAAGTTCACGCCGAAGGCGCCCGGCCCTCAGTGCGTCGCCATATTGTTTCGGGCTGATGCCGACGGCCTCGATGAACGTCCTTTGCAGGTGATGCAGGCTGTATCCCGTCCGCGCCGCGAGTGCGTCAAGCGTCACCGGCCCGCCAGTGTCCTCAATCATTCGGCAAGTTTAGGCAACCGCCGCTATCCTGGGGTCGGAAAACCGGGCCTGATCGGGCCGGCATCGTTTGCACGGGCGGAACCCGGCGTGGGCCGCGTTGGCGGGGGTGTCGAAAAACCGTACGTTCCCCTGGCTCGGCAGGCGTGACGCGCAGCCGGACCGGCAGTAGATGCCGGTTGTCTTGACCGCATAGACGAAATCGGCGTCGTGGGTGCGGGTCTCGACCGTCCGCCATCTGGCGTCCGATTGCGATGCGGATTTAGCGATCTGGTTCATAGGGCCCACAATAGACCCCCTGGGAATCCTGATCTATCCGGACCTTGCGGGCAAATTCAGGGTTATGGCGCCGTGCCGATCATGTGCAGCGCCGGGCCGTTTTCGTTCAGCCATTCGCGGTGCCGCGGCACGTCATCGACCAATCGGTCAACCAGCCGCCAGAACTTGGGGCTGTGGTTGTATTCCGCCAGATGCGCCACTTCATGAACCACGACGTAATTCAGCACATCTTCCGGCGCAAGAACTAGTCGCCAGCAAAACGACAACGTGCCGTCCCATGCGCAAGACCCCCACCGGGTCCGCGTATCGCGAATGACGATCCGGCCCGGTTTGACACGGAATTGCTCGGCGGCGATCGCCACCCGGGGTGCGATCTGGCGGCGGGCTTCCCGCTTGAGCCAGCCCTCGACTCGCCGGGGCAAGTGTTCGATCCGCCCGGTCACGTGAATTTCGCCGTCTTCCCACCACACCCCACCGCGCGCGGTGGGCCGATGCCGGATCATATGATCCTGGCCCAAGAACGGGATGGTGGCGCCGGCGGCAAAGGGCCGGGGCTTGGGCGCCTGGGCGATCTGCTGGGCGATCCACGTCGACTGATTGGTTGCGAAGTCTAGCGCTTCCGCCTTGCTGACCCAAGTCGGGCAGGTGACCACGGCCTCGCCGCGGGCCGTATCCGCCCGAAGGATAAGCCGTTTGGCTTGTTTGTTCCGCTGAATGCGAACCGGAATGGCATCGCCGAACGGCTCTGCCTTAAGGCTTAGGAAGCCGCTGATACGGCCGCGGGGTCGTCCGGCCAAGGCCGTGCCTCAAGCGGCTTCCGGCAGGCGGAGGCCTGCGCCGTCATATTCCCGGAACAGACGTTGCGTCGTTGCATCGTCCATGGCGACCACGGGGGCGCGCATGTTCAGCCATGCGGCATCGTTCCAGTGCCGCGCTATCAGCGCCTTAAGGGCCGGGATCAGCGGGTATCCGGCGATGATTTTGCGGACCCGTTCGACCGGGGCCTGAAACGCGTCGATCTTGGCGCTGTCGCCGTTGGCCCGGTATTCGGAATAGACCGACTTGACCAGGTCGCTTGCGATATTGGCGCAGGCCGTGAAGCACCCGGCGCCGCCTTCGCGCAGCAGCGGCAGCATCAGGTCATCCGCGCCGGAAAACACGCAGAAACCCGGGAAGTCTTTGGCCGCCTTGACCATGTTGTCCAGAACACCGGAAGAGTCCTTCATGCCGGTCACGGTTTTCGGATACTCCTGCCGCAGCATTTCGATCAGCTTCATGGTCACCGGGACGCCGGACATCTGCGGGAAATGGTACAGGTTGATCTTCAGCTTGTCGGAACCGACTTTCTGAATGACCTCGGAAAACGCCGCGAACAAACCCTCGTCCGTCTGGTTCTTGTAATAGAACGGCGGCAGCATCAAAACCGACGTGGCGCCGATTTCGACCGCCTTCTTGGTCAGCGCCACCGAATCGGGCACCGCGCAGCAACCCGTGCCGGGCATCAGCGTTTTCGTCGGCACGCCGCTTTCGGCGAGCTTATCCATAATCTCAAGGCGCTCGGCGGTTGAAAACGAATTGGCCTCGCTGGTCGTGCCCAAAATGCCCAGGCCATCGCAGCCATTGGCCAAAAGCCATTTGCAGTGTTGGGCGAACCGCCCGTGGTCGGGGCTGCCGTCAGCAAACTGCGGGGTCAGAACAGCGGCGTATACGCCCGTTAATTCTAAATTTGTCGCACTCATCAACTCGCCTCCGTTTTAATACACGGGCCGCGCACCGATTATTTGGGCCAACCCACCACGCGGTTTTCCAGATCGTTCGTGTCGCGTTCCGACACCACGCGTCCGCGGACCGATATCCCCGCATAATGCACCGTTTCCGGATCGCCGGAAACCAAAGGATGCCACCAATAAAGCTCTTGTCCCTCGGAAAGCAAGCGGTATGCGCAGGTCGACGGCAGCCAGCCCAGTTTATCCACTAGGCGGGGCGTCAGGGTCTGGCATTCCGGCACGAATCGTTTGCGGTTTTCGTAGTTCGCGCAGCGGCATGTATCCGGGTCGAGAAGCCGGCAGGCGACATCCGTGTAGAGGATTTCGCCGGTCAGTTCGTGCTCCAACTTGTTCAGGCAGCACCGCCCGCACCCGTCGCAAAGGCATTCCCATTCCTCCCGGTTCATCTCCCGAAGGGATTTGAGCTTCCAGAAGGGTGGCTCCTGGGTCTTTTTCTTTTTGGATCTGCGAAACATGCCGAACATCAGAGCTTCCTGGGGCGACGGATCAGCGCGGGTCCACCGATACGTATACATGGCTCATGGGTTTGTGCCCTCATGATCAATCAGATGGACGAAAGATCCCATGACCGTCCCCTGCTGCAGGCCCGCCGGGCCGAGCGCCCGTCCCGCGGCGTCTTTCAGGGTCAATAGGGGGTCGCCGGGCCCTTCACTGGCGGTGACGGCATAGTGAAATTCATGCCCGCGCAGGCTGCTTCCGGCGCGGCCCAAGGGCCCGTCCGATACCAGCGTCGCCCGCCGGTAACCCAGGTGCAGCCGCCGGTCGGCGAAACTGGTTTCAAAGGACAAAAGGCCCGCCATTTCATAGCCTACGCCATCGGCATCGATCAGCCGCTGTCCCAGTACCATGTAACCGCCGCACTCGCCGAACACGGTGACCGACGCCGCCGCCCGGTCGCGAAGTCCCGCAAGGAAACGGGCATTGCCGGCAATCCGCCCGGCGTGCAGTTCCGGGTATCCGCCGGGCAAAAAGACCGCATTCGCATCGGGTTGGGGCGCCTCATCGGCGAGCGGCGAAAACCACGATATTTCCGCGCCCGCCCGGCGCCAGCCGTCAACGACGTGGGGGTAAATGAACGAAAACGCATCATCCCGCGCGATGGCGATCTTTTGCCCAAGTGGCGGTAGCGCGCCCATCGGGTTCGGCGCGGTCGGGTCGACCGGAGTAGGCCGGGCCAAGGCGCTGATCGCCTTGGTGTCCAGATGCCGTGTCACGGCGGCGGCCGCGCCGTCGATGAAATCTTCAATCCCCGCATGTTCCCTGGCTTGGACCAGGCCCAGGTGCCGGTTGGGCAGGGCAAGGTCCGGCATCCGCGGCAAGCAGCCCAGCACCTTGATTTCCGGCAGGTGCGCCGCCATGGCGTCGGTCAAAATTTCCCGGTGACGGTCGCTTCCGGTTCTGTTGAAGATGACGCCCGCCACCATCACGTCGGGCCGATGCGCGGCAAAGCCCCGGACAACCGCGGCGGCGGACGCCCCCTGCGCGCGGGCGTCAACCACCAGAATGACCGGCAGGGTCAGCCGCGCGGCGGCGTCGGCAGTCGAACCCAAGTCCTGAACGGCGCCGTCGAACAGGCCCATGACGCCTTCCGCGATAAACATATCCGCACCGGCGGCGGCATCCGCCGTCACGTAGTTGATCGTTGCCTCGCGCATGGCCCAAAGGTCGAGGTTGCCGCAAGCTCGCCCGCCCGCCGCGGCGTGGAACGCCGGATCGATGTAGTCCGGGCCGATTTTGACCGACCCGACGGTCATGCCGCAATTTCGGAAGTGCCGGATCAGGCCCAGGGTCACCAGTGTCTTGCCGCTACCCGATTCCGGGGCAGCGATGATCAGGCCGGGCGGCGGGGGATGGGCGGGCCCGTCGGATAGGGTCACAAACGACGTCTCCGCAAACGAAATCAAAGAAGAGTTTTAAGCTTGGCCGCCATGGTATCGGCATCGGTCCCGTGGCTAAAGTGAATTTTAAACCCACCTTCCGGACCTATGACGTAAACGATGGACGAATGGTCCATCAGGTAATCGTTGGGCCCGCCGCCATCGGCCTTGGCTTTCACGTAGTAGGCCCTGAACGCCTTCGCGGCCTCTTTGATTTGTGCCTCCGTTCCGGTCAAACCCCTGATTCGGGGATTAAAATGCCCGACATATTCCTTCAGGCGGGGCGCCGTGTCGCGGGCCGGATCGACGGTGATGAAAAGCGGCTGGAACTTGCCGGCATCCGGCCCCAGACGATCCAGCGCCGCCGACACATCGGCAAGCGTGGTCGGGCATACATCCGGGCAGAAGGTATAGCCGAAAAACACGATCAGAAACTTGCCCTGAAAATCCTTTTCCGTAACCGGGCGGCCATCATGATCGGTCAGAGAAAACGGCCCGCCGATCTTGACCTGCGGCAACGTTGGGCCCTTGCCACTGGTCTGCGAAAGGCGTTCCTTGGCGACAAAGGCGACGACCGCGGCCAGAATCAACCCGCACAGGACAAGGCTAATCCGCCGTACCAAGCGCAAGCGCGATACGACCTTGGATGGCTCGTGTTCCGCCGGTTGGTCTGCCATGGAGCGATCTCCGTTCAAACTGCTTTGGGAGCGCCTAGGCGGCGCTCTTCGGTTTCAACGTTACTTTGCGGCTCTTTGAGGGCGGAGATAGATCAAATAGTAGGTCAACGCAACGAAGACGCCGCCGCCGACAATATTGCCGAGCGTTACCGGTGCAAGATTATTGATCAGCCCAGCGACGCTGAGCGATCATCTCGCCACCGTGCCTGCGGCCAGCGCACCCGCCGAAATAAAATACATGTTGGCGATCGAGTGTTCGAAGCCGAGAGCCACGAACGCCGTAATCGGGAACACGATCGCAACTATTTTTCCGATCACGTTGTGGGATGCGAAGCAGAGCCATGCCGCCAGGCAGACCAGCGTGTTGCACAAAACGCCCCTGACAAACGCGGTCTCAAAGGGCGGGGCGACCTTGCCCTCGGCTATTTTGATGGCGGTTTTGGCGACCGCGCCGATCAGGTTTCCCAAATAAGCCAGTCCCCAATTTCGCAACAAGGCCGGGGTCGCGATCTTGCCGTCGGCCCAACCCATGACCAAAAGCACATTGCCGGTAAACAATTCCGCCCCGCCGACGACGACCAGAACAAGGCCCAGGAAAAACACCACGCCGCCGAAAATCCGGGACGGGCCCAGCCCCATGCCGTGGTCGGTCGGCATTCCGGTCGCTCCTTGCCATCTTTCATCGTTGGGTTTGCCCGCGTCCGTGAGCTAGACTCCCTTATGGCTCAACGTAAACCAGAGGGAAAACTGCGCCACGGATGGACGACCGGCGCCTGCGCGACGGCGGCGACTGCCGCTGCATATCAGGCGCTGGTCACGGGCCGGTTTCCCGACCCGGTTACCATCGCTTTGCCGAGAGGAGCCGAGCCGAGCTTTGACCTTCGTCAAAAACGGATTGAGGACGGGCGGGCGACCGCCAGCATCATCAAGGATGCGGGCGACGATCCGGACGTCACCCATGGCGCTGAAATCGTCGTGACGGTCAAGGCCGCGCCAGTGGGCCAGGGTGTCGGTTTCGCCGCCGGCGACGGCGTTGGCACCGTGACCCGGCCCGGGCTGCCGCTCGGCCCCGGTGAACCGGCGATCAATCCGGGCCCCCGCGCCATGATGACGGGCGTGATCCGGGATCTCGCGGCGCGCCTAGGCGGTCCGGCCGATGTGAACATCACGGTATCCATTCCGGGCGGCCAAGCGCTTGCTGAAAAAACCATGAACGGGCGGCTCGGCATTGAAGGCGGTTTGTCCGTGCTCGGCACCACGGGCGTGGTCATTCCCTATTCCTGCGCGTCCTGGATCCATTCGATCCACCGCGGCATCGATGTCGCCCGCGCCAACGGAATTACTCATATCGCGGCGGCGACAGGCTCGACCTCCGAACGGGCGGTCCAGGCCCGTTACGGACTGCCCGACATGGCGTTGATCGACATGGGCGATTTCGCAGGCGGGGTGCTCAAATATCTGCGCCGCCATCCGGTGCCGCGCCTGACCATCGTGGGTGGTTTCGGAAAGCTGTCGAAATTGGCGCAAGGGCATCTTGATCTGCACTCCGCGCGCTCGACCCTCGACCTCGCCGCGTTGGCCGGGCTGGTTCCGGAAAATTCAGCGGTGCGGGATAAGATCGCCCACGCCAACACCGCGATGGAAGCGCTTGAAATAGCCCGCCAGGCCGACATGCCGCTGGCGGACCGGGTCGCGGCCGGGGCCAAGGAGGTTGCGCTTGCCGCCCTTGCGGGCGACGTTGCCGTCGAAGTCCTTGTGTTTGATCGTCAAGGCAATCAAGTGGGACGGGCGGGCGACGTGTCGGCATGACCAAGACCATCCTGATCCTCGGCGGCACGGCGGAAGCCCGCAGCCTAGCCGACCAAGCCGTGGCCCAGTGGCCGGACGCGCGGGTCGTTACGTCGCTTGCCGGGCGGACGAAATCGCCACGGTTACCCCGCGGCGAAATTGAAACTGGTGGCTTCGGCGGCGCGGATGGATTGGCCGATTATTTGGTGCGGGAAAACGTGGATGTGTTGATCGACGCGACCCATCCCTTCGCCGCCGAAATTTCCCGAAACGCCGAACGCGCGGCGGCGGGCGCAGGCGTGCCCCGTCTGGTGCTGGCCCGCCCGCCCTGGTCGTTTGCGGGGAACACAAATGTGCGCCACGTGCCGGATCTACCGGGCGTCCACGACGCGCTGGCGAGCGCGGTACGAATTTTTCTCGCCATCGGCCGGCAGGAAGTCGCCGCCTTCGCGCCCGGCACGGGTAAATTCTTTCTGCTCCGCTTTATCGACCCGCCCGCATCCCCGCCGAATTTCGCCGGCTGCCGGGTGTTGACCGGACGGCCTGAAAGCGTCGCGGAGGAAACGAACCTACTGCAATCGCACCGCATCGATACGGTTGTCGCCAAGAACGGCGGCAGCGACGCGTCCCGTGCAAAAATCGATGCCGCGCTGGCCTTGGGGCTGTCGGTCATTTTGATCGATCCGCCGCCGCCCCCGATGCCGCCCCGCGCAGGCACGGTCGATGCGGCGATCAACTGGATCGCGAAAAATATCTAGGCTTTTTTCGGCCGCAGCATGTGATGATGATCGGCGGCGTAAAGGCGCGAGTCCTCGAATTCATGCTCGGTCAACACCCGTCCCACCAAAATCAGCGCTGTCCGGGTGAACCCGGCGGCCTTTACCTGGCCCCGGATATCGGCGAGTGTTCCGCGAATGATTTTTTCGTCGGGCCAGGTCGCGCGATAAACCAGGGCCGCCGGACAGTCCGGGCCGTAATGGGGCGACAAGTCGCGAACAACGCGTGCCAGATTGTTGACCGATAAATGAATAGCCAGCGTCGCGCCGCTTTTACCGAGCGCCGCCAGGTCCTCGCCCTCGGGCATGCCGGATGAGCGGACGGCCGTCCGGGTCAGGATCAGCGTCTGGCTGATACCGGGGAGCGTCAATTCGGATTTAAGCGCCGCCGCCGCTGCCGCATAAGCCGGCACGCCCGGCGTTACGTCATAAGGAATGCCGAGCGCATCCAGCCGGCGCATCTGTTCCGCCGTGGCGCCGTAAAGCGACGGATCGCCGGAATGGACGCGGGCGATGTCATGGCCCGCCGCGTGGCCGGCTTGTATTTCCGAAATAATTTTATCCAGGTGGAGGGGCGCCGTGTCGATCACCCGCGCGTCCTCGGGCGCTTCCGCGACGACGTCCAACGGCACCAATGATCCCGCGTACAGTACGACTTGGCATTTGCGGATCAAGTTCAGGCCCCTGACGGTTATCAGGTCCGCCGCTCCCGGCCCGGCGCCGATGAAGTGCACGGTCATGATACCGCCCTGCCTTTGAATTTCCCCGCGTAGCCGCGCGGGGTGTAAACCCACGTCCGGCCGCCGCGCGATGCGGTTTTTGTTTCAGACGATCCGATCATCACGATGGTCAACATGTCGACCAGATCGGCGGTCAACTCGGCCAGCGGGATGATGTGCAGGTTTTCGCCGTCGCGGCCTAAATTCCGGGCCAGGATCACCGGCGTATCCGTCGGCCGCGCGGCCAGCATGATGTCCCGCGCTTTTTCAATCTGCCAGCGACGCCGCTTCGACACGGGGTTGTAAAGCGCCGTCACGAAATCGCCCTGGGCCGCGGCGGTAAGCCGGGTCTCAATCGCCTCCCACGGCGTCAGCAGATCGGACAGGGACACCGCGCAAAAGTCATGGCCCAGCGGCGCGCCCGCCCGCGCGGCGGCGGCCTGCAGGGCGCTGACGCCCGGCTCGACCGAAAGTGCGATCCGGTTCCACTCAGGCTTGTCCTCCCGGTCGACCAGTTCCATCACCAACGTAGCAAGCGCGTAGATGCCGGGATCGCCCGATGATACCAATGCGACGCGGTTGCCGGTCGCCGAGAGGTCCAGCGCCTTTCGTGCCCGCGCCTCTTCCTCGGACAAGTCCGATGAATGCAGCCGTTTGCCCGCCGCGACATCGCCCAGCAAATCCAGATAAAGGCCGTAGCCAACCAGGTCCGTCGCCGCCGCCACGGCGCGCGATACGGCGGGTGTCCGCCATTCGTTGCTGCCGGGCCCGGTGCCGATGACGGTCAGGCTGCCGCGCGATCGACCGACGGTTTCCGAATCGATGTTGCCGCCGGCGCGGGCCACGGCGCAGGTCGCGCGCTTGGATTTGGTCTTTTCGACAATCAACGCGGCCCCCGGTCCAGCAGCGGCCAGGGCCGAGGCCTCGGCAACGCCATGGCAGCCGACTTCGTTGAAGACCACATCCGACGGATTGGCGAGCAGGGGGGTCAGCACCTCCAGCGCTTCCGCTGCGAAGAACCGGATCGGCCGGCCCAAATGATTGCCCGCATCGTTGACCGCCACTTCATCCATCTTCACGTCGATGGACGCCACGCAGGCGATTGATGCGGGTGCCAGCTCGTTCGCCGCCAACGTCCCGGCGATCAGGTCCTGAACTTCTCTCGGGTCGGCGTTTCGTTCACACCCGACGCCGACGGCCAGGGTCGGCGGATGCAGTACCAGATCGTCTGTATCGCCGGGGGCCTTGTCGGTGACCCAAATGCCCGGGCCGGCGTCGTCGGCGATGAGTAAATCCGCCGCCGTCAGCCATGCCGCGTCCCCGACATCGACGCGAAGCCGCACCGGTTCCCCCGCCAGCAAAGCCGCCGCAACCGGAAGCGAGCGTTTGCGGTTGGCGACGGTCCACCCGGCAGGCGGATCGTCGATGCCGATGCCATGGCGCAGATCGCCTGTCGTTGTGACAGCGGCCTGTATGCCCAATTCGCGAGCCAGATCGCGGGCCAACGTATTGGCGCCCGAATGCCCGCCCAATAGCGGCACCACGGCGCTGCCGTCTTCGGCGATGGCGATAACTGCGGGCTCTGCAACCTTGTCCTGCAGGAACGGCGACAATGCGCGGATCAGAATGCCCGAGGCAAAAACGCCGATCACCGGCCTGCCGGCCTGAAACAAACGCGCCGCGTGGGCGGTGGTTTCATCGAAAAAGTCGTCTGCGTCGGCTACACGCCCGACCCGTCCGTGAACTTCAGCCGCCGGAAGGGCGCGGCGAAGCCGCCGGGCAAGGGCGGCTCCGGGCTCGGTCACCACCAGGAACACAGGCGTCAGGGATGGCCGTTTGGTCATGCCGCCGGTTCCACGTCTTCCGGTGATCGCACCAGGATCATGGAAAAATAGGGCGCCGTGTCCGGGGCATCCGTCAACAAAGAAACATACTCTCCGGCCATGGTCGCGCGTTCGACATAGTGAGCGCGCCCGGTCCGGCCCAGGCGGTCAAGGACGCGGCGCACCTTGGCCAGGTGACGGCCGACCTTCATGACGGCGGCGGCCTCCGTATCGGCAAGGCGCCGTTCTAACTCGTCCTCATCGATGGTTGCCGGAACCACGGTCAGGACCTGGTTGCGCGAAACCAACGGCGCGCCAGCGGCGGCGGCGCAGGCGCCCAGGGACGACACGCCGGGGATGACCTCCGTCGGGAATTCCTCCGCCAAGCGGAGAAACAAGTACATGAAAGAGCCGTAGAGGAACGGATCGCCTTCGCACAAGATCGCAACGTCGCGCCCCGCGTTTAGATGGCCACTGATTTCCTGGGCGTAACGGTTGTAAACATCGTCGGCCGGAAATTTTCCGGCCACCATCGGCGTTTCAATCACGATTTCCGTTTTGCCGGTCGGAATATGTGGGGCTGCGATGGCGCGGGCCAGGCTTTCGCCGCCTTCGGGTGCCGGGTAGGCGACGACCGGCACTCTGTACAGGGCCTTGACCGCTTTGATGGTCAGGAGGTCCGGGTCGCCGGGCCCGACGCCGACACCGTAGAGCGTACCGGTCATGGCTTCGTCACCGACCACTGCAAAACATCCATCAAGGGCCGCATGGCGGTCATGCTGCCGACCGCATCAGACCGGGCGACGGAAATTTTGGTCATCTCGCCGCCCAGTTCGCGGTAAAGGCGGGTAAGGGCTTCCTGCGCCTCAAGGGTCACGCCGTTGGCGACAAGCCGCCCGCCGGGCTTCAGCGCTTCGAAGCATCCTGCGCCCAGACCCAGCGCGGAAAGCCCGCCGCCGATGAAAATCGCGTCGGGCGGCCCGCCCGAAACCTCGCGCGCGTCGACAAACGCCGCCGGCGCCCGGCCTTTGACAAGGTGTAAATGCGGCACGCCCAGGTCACGCGCGTTTGCTTCGATGTCATCAAAACGCGCCGGATCGCTCTCGATTGCGACCGCTTGTGTGTCCGCGGCGGCGCGCAGCCATTCGATGGCTACGGCGCCCGATCCCGCGCCGACGTCCCACAGCGTTTGCCCCGGCATGGCTGCAAGGCGGGCGATGGTGGCGGCGCGCACCTCGCGTTTGGTGATCTTGCCGTCGTGGCGAAATGCCGCCTCAGGCAGGCCCGGCGTCTCCGGCCAGATTTTGGCGTTAGGCCCGGGATGGCATTGCACCGCAATCACGTTCAGGTCCTTGACGCGGCGGCCTTCCCATTCATCGGCGACCGTATCGTAGCGCCCTTCTTCGTCGCCGCCCATGTGTTCGAACACGGTCATCGGACTCATTTCGAACCCCCGCCGGACCAGTAAGTCCGCGGCCGCGGCTGGCGTCTCGCCGTTGCGGCTCAGGATCAACAACCGCATACCGGGCAGCAAATGCCGGTTTAGGACATCGACCGGAAAGGCATGGGAACTGACGCAGCGCACCGTGCCGTCCGCGATCGACCAGCCCATCCGCGCCGCCAACAACGAAAACGCGCCGGGGGCGGGCAGGATCGTCATCGCGTCGATGCCGAATCTGGCGACCAGGCGCTTGCCAATGCCGAAGTTCAACGGATCACCGGACGCAAGAACGCAGACCGGGTTTCCGGCATGGCGGGAAATCGCTTCGATCCCGGCGTCGAGCCCGCCGGACCAGGAGATTCTGGGCCGCCCGTCGTCCAGGATATGCGCCAGATGGCGGGCGCCGCCGACCAAAATCCCGGCGCCTTCGACCGCGGCGCGGGCGCGGGCGCCAAGCCCACCCAGCCCGTCCTCGCCGATGCCGACAACCGTCAACCAGGCGGTCATTGTCCGGGGCGTCCGGAATCGGCGGATGACGGGTCGCCGACACCCATGGCGTTGACCGACGCAGCCGCCATGGCGCTGCCGCCACGCCGGCCCTTTACCGTCGCGAAGGGAATGCCGCCGGCATGATCGATCAATGCCTGTTTCGATTCCGCCGCGCCGACGAATCCGACAGGGAATGCGAGGATCACCGCCGGCCGGTCGGCGCCTTGGTCCAACAATTCCAGCAGGCGGAACAATGCCGTCGGCGCATTGCCGATGGCGACGACGGCGTCCTTAAGATGCGGCGCCCATCCGTCTATTTGGGCGGCGGATCGCGTCGTTTTTTCGGCTTCGGCGCGTACTGCGACAGCGTCGTTGTTCAGCGTGCAGACGATCATGTTGCCGCCGGGCAACTGGTTACCGATGATGCCTCTGGATACCATCTCGGCATCGACCAGGACACGCGCGCTCTTGTTCAGCGCAGCGATGCCGGTTTGCGCCGGGTTTCCGGAAAACACCAGGTCGTCGACAAGGTCTATCATCCCGCAGGCATGGATCAGGCGCACGGCCATGCCCCGCTCGGGCCCGTTGAAGGCGCGCAGGTCCGCCTCCGCCTCGATCGTCTCGAAGGATTTGCGGTATATCTCCGCCGGATCGCGAATGTAGTCGAACTTCGTCATATCCGCCTAGCTGCGGTCGTCCGCCCCGTCCAAAGAGCATTGTTCATGGCTGTGATCGGGGCCGTGATCGTGCCCATGCCCATGCCCATGCCCATGATGATGATCGTGATCGTGGTGGTGGTCATGATGGTGATGGCCGTGATGATGGTGCCCGTGGTGCCCGTGATGAACGCCGTGGTCTTCGGCGCCATGGCCGTCCGTGCCGATACCGACGACGTGGTGGTGATGGCCGACCTGCGGGGCGCCGACGTCGCCTTCGTGCCCGATGATCTGTTCACGGTATTTACAAAGCTGACAATTCATCTTGTTGTCGCCGGATATCACCTCTTCCACCCGGTCCGCGAAACAGTCGATCAGGTCGGTATGGTCGTTTAGATAACTCGCCTTGACGATCTCGATTTCCGGGTGGGCTTGGGCGCACTCATCGGCCCAACGATAGATGCGGTTGACCAGAATGCCGGTGAACAGGAAATAGGGAAACACGATGATCCGTTTGAAGCCGAGCTTCACCGCTTTTTTCAGTCCTTCATCGACGAGCGGGTAGGCGACGCCGGAATAGCTGACTTCGGCCCAGCCGAACCCCATGCCTTCCCAAAGCATCCGGGCGACCTTGTTGACGTTTGAATTGGCGTCCGGGTCATTGGCGCCGCGCCCGACCACCATCAATAACGTATCGTCCCGTGCGACGTCGCCGCCGGCGTGGCGTTCCGCTTCTTCGATGCGGTGCTGGGCGGCGCGGAGTAGCTTTGCGTCAATAGCCAATTCCCGGCCGAACTTGACTTCAATTTCCGGGTTGGCGTGGGCGAAATTATTGATCTCGCTGGGCAGGTCGTTTTTCACGTGGCCGGCTGCGAACAACATGGCGGGAACGCAGATGATCCGTTCGGCGCCGCGGTCGCGAAGTTTTTCCAACCCTGTCCTGATGATCGGCGTCACGAATTCAAGAAATCCGCTTTCCACGTCATAGTCGGGGAATTTTTTGGCGAGATGCCCGGCGAGCGAGCTAAATTCGTCCACCGCGCCTTGATCACGGCTGCCATGGCCGCAAATCATGATACCGGTCTTTTCGGTCATTACGCTTGGTCCTTGCCTTCGAGCGTCACCGGCAAACCGCCGGTGTAGATTGTGTCTAAGCGCGGCCTGGTCCTTGCCTTCGGGCGGCGCCGGGGCAGAGACTATACAGGTTTATCCGCCGGCGAAAAGGAAAGAACCGGTCAGCCCGCTGCCGGCTCCCACGGATCGCTGCTTTCTTCGGCAAGGGCATCGGCGTCGTCTTCGGCACCGGTATCGTGGCTGACGCCCGCCCTGGCTTCGAGGGTGCGGGCATCCGCGTCGCGGCCCAGGTCGCGCAGCGTCGCGGCGTGGTTCACCAAGCCGAGCAAGAGGCTCTGATCGTTCGGCGCAAGGGCTTTCTCCTTGATCGCCACCGCGCGCCGGAACAAGGGTTCCGCAGCGTGGGTCTTACCCTGGCGGCGGTACAGCAGGCCCAGGTTGTTCAAAACCGAGGCGACGTTCAAATGATCGTCGCCATGGTGCTTTTCATCGGCGGCAAGCGCGCGTTGGTAATAGCGCTCTGCCTCGTCCTGATCCCCGGTCAGGTCGCAGGCGAGGCCCAGATTGTTGAGAACGCCGCCGATATCAGGGTGGTCGCCCTGGCTTGCCGCTTCAAGGGTCTGCAGCGCGTCAGCGAAACAGCCCCGGGCAAGGCCGAAGTTTTCCTGCAGATGCGCCAACGCCCCCAGGCGGGCCAGGCACTCCACCCGAAGTTCAGGGATCGACTGGGGCGCTGCGTCGGCGGCCAGGCGGTACAAGGTTTCGGCTTCATCCAGGTCGCCGCGCGCCTGCATCAGGTCGCCGGCAACCAATCTGGCGAGTGCCGCGGCCCGGCCGTGGGTATCCGCCGACACCGAAAGACTGCCCGCGGCATTGCCTTCTTCCTGGGCGGCGCGCACCAACAGATCCGTTCCTCGGCTCAGATCGCCGCCGGCAATGGCGTCTTTGGCGTCATGAAACAGTTGCGCCGATGCCGGAGCGGCGGGGCCGATCTGATCGAGCCGGTCGCGCAGGTCGTCCAACTCACCCGCGAAGGTGCGAAGCCGTCCTTGCCGGCCGGAGGGGTCCAGGCCGCGCGCGGCAAGAATTTCGGCAAGGCCTTGCACTTCCGGCGCATCCGGGGGCGCAGGCGATGCGAATGCCGCTTGGCCGGCGTCCCCTGGCCGTCCGGCGGCCGGCATGGTCGGCGGGCGGCGTTCGATCCGATCGCCCCGAAGCTGCCTGCGGCCCCACAATGCCGCCAAAACCAAGAACGCGGTGCTTGCGATCAGCGCTACATACGCCCAGGCAGGCATGGTGGTGAAAACCTCGGCCGCAGGCACCCAAAGGTGCGCGGTTGCATCCAGGGCGCTCTCCGAAATAAGCCTCAGATCGCTAAAAAACTGATCCATGGCTTTACTGGTAGCCTACTCGGCGGGCGAGAGGACAGGCGAAACCACGAAACGCATGACGGAAAAGCCGTTGCTAGGCCGGTCCGCGGCCTGAAAACGGTCGGAGCCGGCCTGTTTCCGCATCGGGATTCGCGACGCGCCCGGGCCCTCGCACGCGGTCCGGCGGATGGCGGTCCGGGGTTAGGGTACGGAAAATCCCGGATGATCGAACGGATCGGCGGTTTCCCGAAGAACCAGGCAGCGGGCGAGTCGCGCCTCCTGATCGTCGATCAATTCCTGAATGAAGGCCTCCTGCGGGCCGTCGCAGGCGAACCGGGTCTGCAACTGGCCCATGACTTCCGGCTGGGACAAGGCGCGCCACCGGCGTTCAACCGCGCGGATGGACGCAAGCGGCACCGGGCATCCATCGATCGTCAATGCGCCTCGGGTGCCGAGGTAAAGCCCGACCTTGGTCAACTGGGGGCCCGCCTCTGCGGTCATGTCGATGCCCGAAAGTTCTCCGAATACATAATTTTTTGCGCTCACTTCGGTGCCGTGCATCTGGGCCAGTTGTTCCTCGGTCAACCAGTTGACGAACAGCGTTACCGTTGTCCCGGGCGACGTGTGGAGCGTCGCCGGAAGCGACCCATACCCCGCGATGTGGGCGCAATAGACGCTGTCGAAATCCTTCAGGTGAACGCGGACGCAAGGCACCGGGCCGTCTTCCGGGCCGCCGAACTTCCAGCTTAGCGCGCGGATCGACTGGTTCGATCCGACCGCAAGCACGGGAATGCGTCCGTTCAGGTCTCCCAGATCGTCGTCGCAGGTGACAGGCCTGACCGCTCCCTTGTCGATGACGAAGGATTGGTCGGGGATATCGTAAGGGTAGGCGAGGGCGCGTTCGGGCGTTCTCGCCGGGCGGGGGGGGCCAGTCATTCCAGGTATTGCGTTATGTCCACGTCGTCGATTTGGAAAGGTTCGAGGAAGCGGTCGGCATATTCCTTGTAAACGCCAGACGTCAGGAACAGTTTGAACAGGTCGCCGTCGATGTGCGCGTCCTTTTTCATGAACGACATGATCTTGATGCTGGCAGAGAGTTTCTTCGGTTCTTTGTAAGGGCGGTCGGCGGCGGTCAGCGCTTCAAAGATGTCGGCGATCGCCATGATCTTCGCGGGCACGGACATTTCCTCCGCCGTCAGTTTACGGGGGTATCCGGTGCCGTCCATTTTTTCATGGTGGCCGCCGGCGAATTCAGGCACCCGTTTAAGGTGTTTCGGGAACGGCAACTGCTCCAACATGATGATCGTCTGGACGATATGGTCATTGATCTTGAAGCGTTCTTCCTCGGTCAGCGTGCCGCGGGCGATGCAGAGGTTGTAGATTTCGCCGAAATTGTATTTGTTCTCCGGGATGTTCAGCTTGAACCCGAAGGGATTGTCCGGCTGCGAAGCGGGCTCCAACGCGTCCCGGTAGACGATGTGGTCGTCACGGTCTTCCAGCAAGTATTCCGTGGCCGGCGCCGGGATGGGCTCCGTCCGCTCTTTGCGTTTGCGTTCTTCGAACGACAATCCCAAACGGTCGTCAAGCGTCCGCGTCCACGGGATCGATCCGATCTGTTTGACCCGCTCCTGATCTTCCGGGGCCATAAATTCGTCGCCCACGTTGGCTTTGGCGACGAATTCATAATCGTCGTCGATCTGGGTAAGCTTTCCGTCCAGCTCTTTCTTCAGCGCTTCGGGATCGCCCTTACCTTCGGCCAGCGCCTTGTAATACTGTATCTCGGCGTCGCGCTTCAGCACTTCAAACCGCATGCGGACTTCGTGGATGCGGTTGTAAATGGTTTCAAGCTTGACCGCCTTGTCGACCACGAATTCCGGCGTTGTGACTTTGCCGCAGTCGTGCAACCATGCCCCGATGTGCAGTTCGTACCACTGCTCTTCGGTCAGATCGAATTCCTTGAACGGCCCATCGGCGGAATCGGCCGCCGCCTTGGCCAGCATCTTGGTCAATTCCGGTACGCGTTGGCAGTGGCCGCCTGTATAGGGTGATTTGGCGTCAATCGCCGAGGCGATCAGTTCGATGAACGATTCAAGCAACCGCCGCTGGCCTTCGACCAATTGCTGGTTGTCGAGCGCCACCGCCGCCTGCGATGCCAGCGCCTTGACCAGCGGCTGAATTTCCTTGGAAAATTCGATGACTTCGCCGCTCTGCTTGTCGGTCGCGTTCAAAAGCTGAATGACGCCGATGATTTCATCCTGACTGTTTTTCAGCGGCACGGTCAGAAATGACTTCGACCGGTACCCCGTGCCCTCGTCAAATTTCTTGGTGCCGCTAAAATCGAAGGTCTCGGCTTCATACGCATCCTTGATGTTGATGCTTTCGCCCGTCAACGCACAGTAGCTAGCGATGTTTTTCTGGTTGGGCTGGCCCGTTTCCGGGTCGAACATGCGGATCGGCGGGAAGGTGATGTCTTTCCCCGTGGTGCCGCCGAGCGCGATCTTCAGGGAATCCGTCCGCATGATCTCGAACTTAAGCCCGTCGTCGTCGGTCTTGATGTAGAGCGTTCCGCCGTCGGCGTTGGTCAGGTCCTTGGCCTCAAGCAGGATTCGTTCCATCAGGCGGTTGATATCCCGCTCGGCTGACAGCGCGATGCCAATGTCGATCAGGCGCTGAAAATTGCTGAGCGCCGCATCGCTGCCTGATCCGTTTCCGTTACCGGACATATTTCACCGACGGTTTCTTCAACTCAGTGTCTCACCCGCCCGGTCCGCCCGCCGGCGGCCGATTACCCTACAATTCGAACAATTAGTCTTCTATCATCGTTTTTGGCCTGTATTAAGGGTCTGAATTGGTTTGCAAAAAAGTATCCGCCTTTGGCGCAGATGGCAACTCGGGCGGCCCGGAAACCCGACATCGGGCCCCGGGCGCAATTTGATCTTTGGCATCGGGCTCGCCAATCGGTAACGTCAAAGCCGCGTTTTCTCATTTTCCTGGATCGAACAGCCGGTCATGCCTTTCCAATCGCTCAGAGACTTCATTTTTAACCGGTTGGAGCCTGCGGGCGCGCTTGTACGGGTGTTGGAACCTGTCACGCCGGTCCTCGAGATGACTGAAATCCAGACCCGGTTGATCGCCGAAAACGGCCCGGCGGTGTTATTCGAAAACGTCCGGCGCGCCGACGGATCGCCCTACGGCATGCCGATGCTGGTCAACCTTTTCGGCACGGTGGAACGTGTCGCCTGGGGTATGGACCGGGAACCGTCAGGCCTTCGCGAAGTTGGCGAAACACTCGCGTTTCTGCGTCAGCCGGAGCCGCCGGGTGGGCTTCGCGAGGCCGCCGCCATGCTACCGCTGGTAAAAACTGTGATGGCGATGAAGCCCAACACGGTTAGCCGGGCGCCCTGTCAGGTAATCGTGCTCGAAGGCGACGACATCGACCTGGGCCTGCTGCCGGTTCAAACCTGTTGGCCCGGCGAGCCGGCCCCGCTGATCACCTGGCCGCTCGTCGTCACGCAAGGGCCCCAAGCCGGTAAAAAAGGCGGCGACAAACGGGATGCCTTCAACCTGGGCATCTACCGCATGCAGGTGACGGGCCGGAATACGACCCTCATGCGCTGGCTCAAGCACCGGGGTGGGGCGCAGCACCATGCCCGGTGGAGGGATGTCCGCCGCGATCCGATTCCGGCGGCCGCCGTTATCGGCGCCGATCCCGGGACCATCCTGGCCGCCGTGACGCCGGTGCCGGACACGCTGTCCGAATACCAGTTCGCCGGCATGCTGCGCGGCAAACGGGTCGATCTGGTTGACTGCAAAACGGTGCCGCTGAAAGTCCCGGCCGAGGCCGAAATCGTCATCGAAGGCCATGTGTCGCTGGAAGACTATGCGCCTGAGGGCCCCTACGGCGACCACACCGGCTTCTACAATTCGGTGGAACCGTTCCCGGTGTTTACGGTTTCGGCCATCACCATGCGGAAAGCGCCGATTTATCTTTCGACCTATACCGGCAGGCCGCCGGACGAACCGTCGATCCTGGGCGAAGGACTAAACGAGGTGTTTGTCCCGCTGTTTACGCAGCAATTCCCGGAGGTCGTGGATTTCTGGCTGCCGCCCGAGGCGTGCTCCTACCGGGTTGCCGTGGTATCGATGAAGAAGGCCTACGCCGGGCACGCCAAGCGGGTGATGATGGGGGTGTGGTCTTACCTGCGTCAGTTTACCTATACTAAGTTTGTGATCGTCGTCGACTCCGACATCAACGCGCGCGATTGGAACGATGTGATCTGGGCGATTTCGACGCATGTCGACCCCGCGCGCGACGTGACGATGATCGAACACACGCCGATTGACTATCTGGATTTTGCATCGCCTGAAGCCGGCCTTGGCAGCAAGATGGGGATCGATGCAACGACAAAGCTACCGCCGGAAACCTCGCGCGAATGGGGCCGCAAAATCTGCATGTCGGACGACGTCATTGATGAGGTGACGCGGAAGTGGCAGGCGTACGGGCTGCCGGGATCAGGCAAACCGATCTGGAAATAGGCGGTCTCCGCGCTTAGTCCAGAGTGCAGGTCGGTTACTGGCCTGCTGCTGGCCGGTTATTGGCCGGTTATTGGGACGCCCAGACGATGCGCGACATCCAATCGACGTCGACCAGTTCAAGGCTGCGGTCCCCGAGCGCCGGATTAAGCGATTGCAGATCGATGTGCTTGGCTGTCCGCCGGATTAGAATTTTCGCCAGAACTTCACCCGCCTTGGTTTTAACGACCACGCGGTCGCCGCGGCGGACCGACGCCTGCGGCGACACGACCACCCGGTCGCCGTCGCGAAGCACAGGTGCCATGCTGTCGCCTGAAATTTCCAGCGCGAAGGCGTTGGGATCGTTGACGCCCGGGAACGCGATTTCATCCCAGCCGCCGCCCAAGGGATACCCGCCGTCGTCGAAATACCCGTGGTCGCCGGCCTGTGCAAGATCGATCAGCGGCACGTTGCGGTAGACGCCGCCGTTCTCGTTTTCATCAACGTACGACACCCATTCACCCAGGCTGGCGCCCGTGGCTTCCAGGCACTTTGCGATGCTCTCCGTCGACGGCCAGCGCAACTTGCCGTCCCGTTTGGTGCGTTTGCTTTTGTTGAAGGTGGTCGGGTCCAGTCCCGCTTTGCGGGCAAGGCCGGAGGCCGACAGTCCATGCTCCCTGGCAAGGCGGTCGACGGCGAACCATACGCTTTGATGTCTCAACATGGGAACATTGTCATACACATTGTCGAAAACTGCGACAAGGAACTTTTACCGATTACTGACTTAACATTAGGAAATATTACACCCGCTTATAAATGTTTCTTATTTGTTCTTTACCGGTCTTTGGCGAGGCCCGATGTCCATATGAAAAAACGTAAATATACACCCAGACCCATGAAAGTAGGGGCGCCGCAGATGTTCCAGACGGCGGAAGATGCGTGATTCTGGTTCATTCGCGCGCAGCGCACCCGGCGCGAAGGTCTCCGGTTCGAAGGCAGCGGACTGATGTTGCGACCTTGCGAATCCGACGACATCTACCTGGCGGCAACAACCCTCGTGCGGTCGGAGGTGCTGCGGATGCAGCATCTTACAATCCTGCTGGAATACGGCGCCAAAGAAAGGCCGCCGGATGCCCGGGTGATGCGGGAGGAGCGCGACGCCCGCCTTTGGGACGACGCGTTGGACCGCATGACGACGACGCTTCGTCAAAAAGGGATCGTCGAATGAGATCCTTCGCGCCGCCAGACACGTTTCCAGGCCCATTTTTCCTATGCGTCCGCCGTCGGGTATTACTCTTTATGGCCGATCCTTCGAACATACTGCGCGCACGAATACCGGGCTGTCCTGTTCCGTCCGAGCGTGCCGCCGCCGTGGCCTTAACGGCCGCTGGCCTGGCGCCCCTGTACCTGTGTCGAGGCCGTCAAGCGGGTCCTGGGGCTGAATGCCCCTTGGGTTCTGCAGCCGTGGCAGCTTTACCGGCGCCTCAGGCGGGAACGCGGCCGTCCGGTTGTCCGCGCGAACGGCAATCAGGCCAAGTAGGCGCCGGCAATGATCGCCGCCAGCACGATTAGACCGAAATCGCGGTTGGACTTAAACCGGACGAGGCAGTTCTTCGCGTCCTCGGTCTTCAACGTCCGCACCTGCCAGGCAAGGTGCAGCGCGCCCAGACCCAGACCCGCATAGAAGACTTTATGCAGGCCGGCGAGATACCCGGCAAGACCAAGGCAGGTGACGGTCAGGCCATAGAATGCAATAAGCCAGCGGATGGTCCCGTCGCCGAATTTAATGGCCGTCGATTTGACGCCAATCAGGACGTCGTATTCCTTGTCCTGGTGGGAGTATATGGTGTCATAGCCGATCGTCCACACGACCCCCGCGGCGTAAAGCGCCAACGCCGGCGGGTCGACCCACCCGTGCACGGCGGCCCATCCCAAAAGCGCTCCCCAGTTGAAGGTCAGGCCTAGAACCAGCTGCGGCCAATAGGTCACCCGCTTGGCAAAGGGATAAAGCGCGACCAGTAACAGTGACGACGCGCCCAGGATGACCGCGAACCGGTTCAACTGCATCAGGATCGCCAGCCCCGCTGCCAGCAACAGGGCCAGAAACACCAATGCCTGCGGGACTGATATCTGGCCGGATGCAATGGGCCGGAGCGCGGTCCTGGCGACCCGTTTGTCAAAGTCCCGGTCGGCGATGTCGTTGACGGTGCAGCCCGCCCCCCGCATGACCAATGACCCGATCGCGAAAAGGATCATCAGCCGCCAGTCGGGCCAGTCCGGTCTAACCGGCAGCACCGGCACCGACGCCGCCAGCGCGATAGACCACCAACAGGGGATCAGCAACAACCACGTGCCGATGGGCCGGTCCATACGGATGAGCCGCAGGTAAGGGCGCACCGCCGGCACGGGCAGCCGGTCGATCCAGCTTCCGGTTGGAATGTCGCGTGCGCGATCGAGTGACTGTTCATTCATGCAACCAAGTAATAGAGTCCGGGCCTTAAAGAGGCAAAGAGCATTTATCCATGGCCGACTGGATCCGACTGTTTACCGAACACGACCTTTTTTCAGGTGCCGAATTCGAAATCACGGGTGATCAGGCTCACTATCTGACCAAGGTCATGCGCCTTGGCGCCGGCGACGACGTGCGCCTGTTCAACGGTCGGCATGGGGAGTGGCGATGCCGGATCACGGACGCCGACAAGCGCGCCTGCGGACTTGCCGCCGAAGGCCAAATTCGCGGCCAGACGTGCGAGCCGCCTAAGGAGTCAGCGCCCTGGCTTGTTTTCGCGCCGGTCAAAAAGGCGGGTACGGATTTTATCATCCAAAAGGCGACGGAACTGGGCACGGGTCGGTTGATCGCCGTCACCACGGCCAACACGCAAACCGGACGGGTCAATGTAGACCGCCTTCGAGCCAACGCCATCGAAGCGGCGGAACAGACGGGCCGCTTAAGCGTTCCCGAAGTTAAAGACGGCGGCAAGCTGGATGACGCACTCGCGGGATGGCCCGATGGCCGGAGGCTTTACATGCTGGATGAAACCGGCGGCGGCGCGCCCATCGCCGACGCGGTGTCGGCCGCGCCCGGGCCGTGCGCGTTTCTGACCGGTCCAGAAGGCGGGTTCCAGCCCGGGGAGCTCGACAGGCTTGGTAAACTACCTTTCGTCACGCGGATCGGTCTTGGCCCGCGCATCCTCCGGGCGGAAACCGCGGGCCTTGCCGCGCTGGCTGTCTGGCAGGCGGTTGCGGGTGACTGGCGCAGCACCTAGATGGTAAGTATCGTCGCGACGGCCGGCAAATTCCGGCCGCGGCATGTAAGAAAGGCCTGAAATGTCCTCTCCTTCCTCTTCCAAAAACACAACGATGATCGAAGACAAAATCCAGCTGGCGGAATACCTGGCCGCCGGCTGCAAACCGGCCCGCGATTGGCGCATCGGCACGGAACATGAAAAATTCGCCTACAACCTGAAAACCCTTCGCCCGCTCGAATATGAAGGCGAACGCGGTATCCGCGCGCTTCTCGAAGCCATGCAGGAATTCGGCTGGGACCCGGTGATGGAGGGGGACAACATCATAGCGCTCACCAAACCCGACCGCAGTTCCATTTCGCTCGAGCCAGCGGGACAGGTCGAACTCTCGGGCGCGCCGGTCAAGACGATCCACCAGACCTGCGGCGAGGTAACGGAACATCTTCGTCAGGTGAAGGAAATCGCCGCCAACATGGGGGTCGGGTTTTTGGGCCTGGGCTACCAGCCGAAATGGCCGCGGGACGAAATGCCTTGGATGCCCAAGGGCCGTTATAAAATCATGCGCGAATACATGCCGACCCGGGGCGAACTGGGTCTGCACATGATGCAGTCGACCTGCACGGTGCAGGTGAACCTGGATTTCGATTCCGAAGCCAGCATGATCAAGATGTTACGTATCGCGCTGGCGTTGCAGCCCATCGCCACAGCGCTTTGGGCGAACTCACCGTTCCGCGAAGGCAAGCCCAACGGCTACCTTTCCTACCGCTCGCACATCTGGACGGATGTCGACCCGGACCGGTCGGGCACGCTACCTTTCGTGTTCGAAGATGGTTTCGGGTTCGAACGCTGGGTCGATTACATCCTCGACGTGCCCATGTACTTCGTTTACCGCAAAGGCACCTACATCAATGCCGCGGGCCAATCCTTCCGCGATTTTATGGCGGGCAAGCTGCCGGCGCTGCCGGGCGAACTGCCGACCATGAAGGATTGGGGAGACCACATGACCACAGCCTTCCCGGAAGTGCGGCTCAAAACATTCCTTGAAATGCGGGGGGCGGACGGCGGACCCTGGGCGCGTTTGTGCGCGCTGCCGGCATTCTGGGTCGGGTTGTTATATGACACGGACGCGCGCGACGCCGCCTGGGACTTGGTCAAGGACTGGACCACGGAAGAACGCGAAGCCATGCGCCGCGATGTGCCCAAGACGGCGCTCAAGACACCGTTCCGCGACGGCCTGGTTAAGGACGTCGCTTGCCGAGCGCTGACCATCGCCCGCCAGGGGCTGAAAAACCGGACCAGGCTCGATGCGGTGGGGCTCGATGAAAGCCACTACCTGCAGCCGCTCTATCACATTTGCGATTCCGGGATGACGCCGGCGGAAGAACTGCTCACCGCCTATGAACGCCGCTGGGGCAAGTCCGTCGACCCAGTGTTTACCGAATACGCCTATTAGGGTGCGGTTGCTTAGACCTTGCCCAGACGCGGCCCGGGCGTTAGGTTCCCGCTCCAATTCCGGGATTGAGTAACCGATGACCGACGATCTGCGCAAACTTGCCGAAACCGCCAACGCTTGGCCCTTTGCCGAGGCGCGGGAGCTATTGAAGCGCCTCAAGGGCCAGTGTCCTGAAAAAGGTTATGTGCTGTTCGAAACCGGCTACGGCCCATCGGGCCTGCCGCACATCGGCACCTTCGGCGAGGTCGCCCGGACGACCATGGTGCGCCACGCCTTCGACTTGCTGACGGATATGCCGACCAAGCTGTTCGCATTTTCAGACGATATGGACGGTTTCCGAAAGGTGCCGGAAAACCTGCCGAACCAGGACATGCTGGCGGAAAATCTGGGAAAGCCGCTGACCACCGTGCCCGACCCGTTCGGCACGCATGACAGTTTCGGCGCCCACAACAACGCGCGGCTTCGCGCGTTCCTCGACCGGTTCGGCTTTGATTACGACTTCAAAAGTTCGACCGAATGCTACAAGGCCGGCCTGTTCGACGCGACGCTGTTGACGGTGCTTGAACGCTACGACGCGGTGATGAAGGTCATGCTGCCGACATTAGGCGAAGAACGGCGCGCAACCTATTCGCCTTTCCTGCCGGTGTCGGAAAAAACCGGCTGCGTTTTGCAGGTGCCGGTGCTGGAAACCAATCCGTCGAAAGGCACCATCGTTTATCAGGACGACGACGGCGAAAAGATTGAAACGCCGGTCACCGGCGGGCGCGTGAAACTGCAATGGAAACCAGATTGGGCCATGCGCTGGACCGCCTTGGGCGTCGATTACGAAATGTCCGGCAAAGACCTGATCGAAAGCGTCAAGCAGTCAGGCACCATCTGCCAGATTTTAGGGGGCACGCCGCCGGCGGGCTTTACCTACGAACTGTTCTTGGATCAAAACGGCGAAAAAATTTCCAAGTCGCGCGGCAATGGCCTCACGATGGAAGAGTGGCTCGAATATGCGCCGCCGGAAAGTCTGGCGCTATTCATGTTCCAAAAACCCAAGGCGGCGAAGCGGCTTTATTTCGACGTCATCCCGCGCATGGTTGATGAATACTTGGCGCACCTTTCGGCGGTCGCCGAACAGGACGCGGAAAAACAGCTTCAAAACCCAACGTGGCACATTCATTTGGGAAATCCGCCCAAGCCGCAGGATGCCGTTTCCTACGGCATTCTCTTGAACCTCGCGGGCGTCTGCCATGCGGAGGACAAATCCGTTCTCTGGCATTTTATTTCCCGCTACCGCCCCGATCTGACGCCGGGAAACGCGCCGGTGCTGGACGATCTGGTCGGCTACGCCGTCAACTACTACCGCGACTTCGTCAAGCCGACGAAACAGTACCGCCCGCCGACGGATCAGGAACGCGCGGCGCTGGAGGACCTGTCATCGATGCTTCAGGGCATGGCGGCGGATGCCGAAGCCGAGACGATCCAGACGGAAGTTTACGAAGTCGGCAAACGCCATGGGTTCGAAAACCTGCGCGATTGGTTCAAGGCCTTGTACGAAATTCTCCTGGGCCAGAGCCAGGGCCCGCGAATGGGATCGTTTATCGCGCTCTACGGCTGCGATGAAACCGTCGGCCTGATCGCCAAGGTCTTGGCCGGCGAAGATCTGGCCGAAAGCGCGTGATCGTTCTCATGTCTTGTCTTGCCGATTTGATCTGCTAACTAGGCCGTTGAGGTCTCGCGGAGCGAAAGCCAAGCGAACGGTGTGAGCGCCCGGCAATTGAGGGGTTAAATTAAAATTTGCGCAAAGCCACCGTCGCGGGTTTTTCGACTAAGCCGCCGTTCCGCCAACCGTCAGCGTATCAATCAACAACGTTGGCTGGCCGACGCCCACGGGCACGCCCTGGCCGTCCTTGCCGCAAGTGCCGATGCCGGGGTCCAGTTCAAAATCGGTGCCAATCATGCCGACGCGGGTCAGCACATCCTTGCCGTCGCCGATCAGCGTGGCGCCCTTCAAGGGTGCGCCGATCTTGCCGTTTTCGATCTGGTAGGCCTCGGTACAAGAAAACACGAATTTGCCGGACGTGATGTCGACCTGGCCACCGCCAAAGCTGACGGCGTAGACCCCCTTTTTCACAGATTGTAAAATTTCCGACGGGTCGCGGTCGCCCGCCAGCATGTAAGTGTTGGTCATGCGCGGCAGCGGCTTGTGCGCATAACTTTCGCGCCGCCCGTTGCCCGTCGGCGCCACGCCCATCAGCCGCGCGTTGGTCCGGTCCTGCATGTAGCCCTTCAAGATGCCGTCTTCGATCAGCACCGTGTATTCCGTCGGCGTGCCTTCGTCGTCGATGGTTAGCGATCCGCGCCGGTCGGCGATGGTGCCATCATCGACCACGGTAACGCCGGGGGACGCCACGCGCTGGCCCATCAATCCCGAAAACACCGATGTCTTCTTGCGGTTGAAATCGCCTTCGAGCCCATGGCCGATCGCTTCGTGCAGCAAAATGCCCGGCCAACCCGGGCCCAGCACCACCGGCACTTCGCCGGCGGGGGCGGGGATGCTTTCCAGGTTCACCTCTGCCTGACGAAAGGCCTCTTCGACCACATCTTTCCAGTTGGCCGGGTCCATGTACTGATCATAGGTCACCCGCCCGCCGACGCCGTGACCGCCGGTTTCCATGCGGTCGCCCTGTTCCAGGACGACGGACACGTTCAACCGCACCAGGGGGCGGATGTCGGTGACCCGATGGCCGCCCGATCGGACGATCTGCACCGCCTGCCAGTTTCCGGAAAGCGAGGCGGACACCTGGCGAACGCGCTGGTCTTTATCTCGCGCGTAGGCGTCGATGGCCTTAAGCATTTCGACCTTTTTCTGAAATTCCACCTGACCCAGCGGATTGTCTTCCATGTAAAGCGCCCGGTTGGTGCCGTGCGGGTCATCCGCCAATGTGCCCGTGTGCCCGCGGCGGGCGGCCATGACCGTATCCGCCGCACGGGCGATGGCGGCTTCGGATAATTCCGACGCATGGGTATACCCAGTGCTTTCATCGGCGATGGCGCGCAGGCCGAACCCCTGGGCGGTGTCGAAATTGGCGGTTTTGATCTGCCCGTCATCCAGCACCAGACTTTCCGACTGCCGGTATTCAAGGAATAACTCGCCGTCGTCCATGCCGGTCATGGCGTTGTCGACCAGCCTCTGGACCCGGCCTTCGTCCATCCCGGTGCGGTTGAAGAAAAGATCGGTCGTCTGGCTAAGGTCTGTCATCTGGTCCGGTCCGGTAAGTAAAATTGCGGGTGGCCTCAATTCGTCGTAAGGAAGTCGGGGCCTTCCCCGATATATAGGGGTAGGGCAGACAGATTTCGAGTATAACCGGAACCGCATGTTTGAAGAACATCCACTGCGCCGCGATCTGGCCGAAGAAATCCACGCCCGCCCGTCCGAGGACCTGATGGCGCCGGCGCAGGTGTCGCACGTCGCCGCCCTCGTCGGCGAAGACGGCATGATCGCCCATGTCCGGCATATCGAGGTGCTCTGCAAACATTTCCGCGTGGCGCCGCCCGCCCAAGACGCCCACCATTTCATCACGTCCCTGGGCGACATGCGGCTCAAATGGGAACGGCATACGGAGTTTTCGACCTTCACCATCATCCGCCCCGGCGCGGCCGATCAGTCGTTCAAGCAGACAGCCATTGACGGCCTGCCGCCCGACTGGCTGACAGGGCTGCCGGGCCAGGTGGTTGCCGCCTGTCATGTGTCGGTGGAGTCCGATTGCGGCGCCGAACGGCCGTGGACCGATCTTGTGGGCCTGTTCGACAACAATGCGCTGACCGGCAGCTGGGTCGGCGACCGCAAGGCTCGGGTCTGGACCGACTACCACCTGCACACGGACGGGTTTTCCCGCATTCTAATCCGGGCGGGCGACGTCAGCGGCCAGACGCTCGGCCGCATGGTGCAGCGCCTGATTGAAATCGAAACCTACCGGATGATGGCCATGCTGGCGTTTCCCATCGCCAAGGAATGCCGCCCAAGGGTGACTGATGTGGAACGCCAGTTGGGCGACATCATCATGCGGCTCGGCACCCGGGACGAGGTCGAAAACGAACGCGAGCTGCTGGAAGAACTGTCGGCGCTCGCGGCCGAGACCGAAGCCGTCAACGTCGCGACCAGTTACCGGTTTGCCGCAGCCCAGGCGTACCACGAAATCATCAAGCGCCGCATGGCATCGATGCGCGAAGACCGGATCGACGGCATCCCCCGCGCCATGGACTTCCTCGACCGGCGCCTGGCCCCCGCCATGGAAAGCTGCGAGAATCTGGCCCGCCGGCTCGAAGGCCTGTCAGGCCGCATCGCCCGAGCGACATCGTTGCTACGCACGCGGGTTGACGTGGCGCTCGAGGCGCAGAACCGCGACCTTCTGGAATCCATGAACCGTAGAGCGCGGCTTCAATTGCGGCTTCAGGAAACGGTGGAAGGCCTCTCCGTCGTCGCCATTAGCTATTATATCCTCAGCCTCATTTCATATCTGGCCAAGGGCGCGAAAAACGCCGGGCTGTCTCATTTCGATCCGTTCGTCGTCGTGCTGGTAGCGTTCCTTCCAGTCGTCCTCGGCATCTGGTACGGCGTTCGCCGCGTCCGCCAGAAAATCGAAAAAACGTCAAAATCGCAGGGTTGATCCATCGGACAGTCGGGCAATGTTTCGGCCAAGTAATAGGAATAAATACTTGACCCTCGAAAGTTAAACCCATAGATTGCTGTCAACGAACGGCACCCGTGCGTCTTTGTCAGGACCGTCGCTTGGCTTTCCTTCCCCTGCAAAATCGGCCCAACCGGCCCCGGAACGCTCTCCCGGCAAACCGGTCTTTCAAAATCAATCGCTGCCGGAAATTGGGCATAACGCCCGCCAGGTAATCTAGCCCCACCCTCTCATCACCCTCACTGTAGAAAAGGATGTTCCCATACCGGAGCAAGCCACCACCCGTGCGCGTCATCAGAAGATTTTGGATGACGCAAATAAATACCTGAAATGCGGCGATGTCTGCGCGTACTGGAAATCCCTGGAAGCCATCAGCCCGATCTACGCCCGCATCGCGGGTCAGGGGGCCGGCAACGAAGGCCCCATCGGCACCGGCGCCCGCGGACGATTGCAGATTGTGGCGGAAGAAGCGCGCGACGGCAGGCGTTTTATGCCGACAAGTTCGGCGATGGCGCGGTCGACAGGGCCGAGGCCTGGCGCATGATTGAGCCCGAGGTGAAAAAACCGTCAACGCATCGTCGGTTCCCGCCTTGGCCGTAGACGGGACGCCGTTGAGGGAAATCGTCGCCGCGCTGGCCAAGGCGATCACCAGCAATGCGGTTGCGGACGGCGCCGCTGAAACCGTGAAAGCCATTTAAGCGGGGTTAAATTTATTGGGCGGCGCACGGCAACAAAGCTCGGGTAGTGGAAAGGCGGCGTCATCCGCGCCCTTGTTCGCGGAACTCTCCCTCGACGGGCAGGCCGGGCCAAAAACGCGGGCGGCCTTCAAACGCGCCTCCGCCAAACTAGGTCCAGCCCGGGTGAAGGAGGGCGTTGCGTTAGGTCAGTTCGAACGGTTCGCTGACAACGCCGCGGCCGGTATTCCCACGGGCGGGTTGGCGGCGAAAGCGGCAGAGACCATCGGCCCGCTGTTCAGAAAACAGATGACAACGACCGCGCCGGATAGCTTGACCACGTCCGTGCCGCAAATGGCTGTTGCCGCTCATGACACGCCCGCGAGAGCCTCTCCTACTGAGGAAGGTTTCGGTCTGCAGGCGACCATCAATGACCTCGGTCGTGGCGCGATCGGCAAGGGCTTCCAGCCCATTCTTGAAGACGGCCGGATCGGCCCGAAGACCGAAGCGGCGCTCGCGCAAGTCCTGCCCGCCGCGAGTTCGGATGACTTAACGCCGGGTTTCGACCGCAACCTGAGTTTCGCCGCAGACGAATTAGGCGCTTGATCTTTTCTCCCGCCGGTGTATCGTCCCATCCGCGTGGTGATTTGATCGACCAGCTTGCGGCCACGTTAAAAAACAACGCTAAAAGGTCTCAGGCAATCGAGCCCTGACCCTTTTTGCGGCCAGGGCTTTTTAATTTTCCCGCCCTGTTTTTTTGCCGCCGCGTCCGCTGGTCCTGTATTGACTGTGATCAGGAGGGCCTAATGAAAAAAGACGCGAACCCCGATGCCTGGCGGCAGGCGACCCGGATGGTCCGGGGCGGCGCCTACCGTTCGGATTTCGACGAAACCAGCGAATCGATCTTCGCGACCTCGGGCTATGTCTATGACTCGGCGGAAGAGGCGGAAAAGTCCTTCAAGGGCGATCTCGACCGCTACATCTATTCACGCTACGCCAACCCGACCGTGGCGATGTTCGAGCGCCGCCTGGCATTGATGGAAGGTGCCGACCACGCCATGGCGTTTGCAAGCGGTATGGCGGCGATGTTCGCCTCGCTCGCCAGTTTCCTCAAGGCTGGCGACCGGGTGGTCGCGAGCCGCGCGCTGTTCGGATCCTGCCTTTACGTTATTCAGGATTTGCTACCGAAGTACGGCGTCGAAAAGGTTCTGGTCGATGGCACGGACATGGCCCAGTGGGAAAAGGCGCTCGCGCCGCCCGCCGCCGCCGTGTTTCTGGAAACACCGTCGAACCCGTGCCTGGACATCATCGATATACAGGCCGTCGCCGACCTCGCGCACAAGGCGGGCGCGCGCCTGATTGTCGACAACGTGTTCGCAACGCCGGTTCTGCAAAAACCGCTCGAGCTCGGCGCCGACATCGTCATGTATTCGACGACCAAACACATCGACGGCCAGGGCCGGTCCATGGGCGGGGCGATCATCACCAACGACGAAGCGTATTACAACGAAGCCCTGGTGCCGTGGATGCGCCACACGGGACCGGCAATTTCGCCGTTCAACGCGTGGACGCAGTTGAAGGGACTTGAAACTCTCGACATCCGCGTCAGGCAACACTGCGCCAATGCGCGGGCGGTCGCCGAGTTTTTGGAAGGGCAGGTGGGCATCGTTCGCGTGCTTTATCCGGGGCTTACGTCACACCCGCAGCACGCCCTCGCCATGCGGCAAATGGCCGATGGCGCGACGATGCTGTCGTTCGAGGTCGAGGGCGGCAAGGCTGCCGCGTTCAAGTGCCTCAACGCGCTTGAACTCATCGACATTTCGAACAACCTGGGCGATGCAAAAAGTCTGGTCACCCATCCGGCGACGACGACACACCAGCGCCTGACGCAGGAAGACCGCGATCACTTGAAGATCGGCGATGGCCTGATCCGGCTCTCGGTGGGGTTGGAAGACGCGGGAGATTTAAAGGAAGATTTGGCCCGCGGGCTCAAGGCCGCGAAAGGGTAAGGATCATCCGTCGAGCACGCCAAGCATATCGCGGACGGTAACGAATTTTTCGCGCGGCTGATGGGGGCCGCCGGCACGGGCCTGCTCGGCCTCGTCGATTTTTCGCCAATCGTCGAAGCTGACGACACGAACGTCGCGTTCTTTCAACAGCGGCGTAAGGGCGGTGCGGCCGGGTTTGCCGCCGCCCGCCTTGAAATCTTTGCAGATGTATTCGGCGACGGTCACGCCGTCCGGGCGGTTGGACGAAATAACCCCCGTCGGGCCGCGTTTTATCCATCCAACCACATACAGACCTTCGTCCACCCGGCCGTTGTCGTTCGGGATGATGCCGCGCTTTTCATCGAACGGCGCCCCGTCGATGGGTTCCGACCGGTATCCGATCGCCGGGACGACCAGTCCGCAGGGGATGTCGAAAAACGTGCCGGCGCCCACGGCCCGGCCATCCTTCACCTCCGTCCGCTCAAAGCGGACGCCCTCGACCCGGTCTGTTCCCAGGATTTCGACCGGCGAGGCAAAAAATTCAAAGTGAAGGCGTTTCGGTTTCGATACGGGATCGTTTCGGGCGTAGTCCTTTAGCCGGTCCAAATTCCGCTGCGCCAGGCGGGCCTCCCGGCCGTCCATGCTTTCCGGCACCGTGTCGGGCAATTGTTCCGGCTTGGAGAGTGCGACCGCGTTGTCCAATTCACCCAATTCACGAAGCTCCACATTTGTGAATTTCGCGTCCAGCGGCCCGCGGCGGCCGGCGATGTACACATCCGACACGCCTGAGGCCTCGATGGCGTCCATGGCATGCGCCGCAATATCGGCATGCGCCATGCCGCGCCGCGATTGCACCAGGACCCGCCCAACGTCGATTGCGACATTGCCGTTGCCGATGACGACGGCGGCATCGACGTCAATGTCGGGCTCGAGATCGCGGAAATCAGGGTGTCCGTTATACCAGCCGACAAATGCCGCCGAGCCGTGCACGCCTTCCATACCTGCGCCCGGGATCGTCAGTTTGTTGTCGCCCGGTGCACCGACGGCCAGCACGACCGCGTCGTATATGCCCCGCAGTTCCGCCAGGCTGACGTCCTTGTTCACTTCAACGTTGCCGAAAAATCGGACACCTTCTTCAAGCGCGGTCTTTTCATATTTCTTGGCGACCCGCTTTGTCGTTTGGTGATCCGGCGCCACGCCTCCCCGGATCAGGCCGTAGGGTGTCGGCAGGCGTTCGATGATGTCGATCTGAATGTCGCAATCGGCGCTCATTAACGCGTCCGCCGTATAAAACCCAGCAGGTCCCGATCCGATGATGGCGACGGTAATGGGCATGTTAGGGTCGTCTCGGCGTTGTGGTTAGAAGGCGGGGTTGGTCTAAGAAACCGTCCATGTATGGCCGGATCGGAGAAGTTTGTTGAAATCGGGTTTGTCGTCGGATTTTTTCTTCGACACCAATTCCGCGATGCCTTGATCGTAGGTACCGGCCGGCGAACAGTAGAGCACGCCGAGGGCGACCGGCATCGTCGGCGGCTCCATCGCCACCAGCATCAGGGCCAGCGATTTGTTGGTTTCATCATGGACCAGGACGTCCGCTTCGGTCACGCCGGTCTCGCCGATGGTGACGGCTTCAAGTTTGAACGTGCCCGGGTTGAAGCGAAGGCCTTTTTGGTTTTCGGCACCGAAGGTCAGCGGTTTACCGTGTTCTGCCATGACCTGCATGTTTGCCGCCGTTTCCCGGGCGGTGAACGCGTCAAAGACGCCGTCGTTATAGACTTTGCAGTTCTGGAATATTTCGACGAATGACGTTCCCCGGTGTTCGTAGGCGCGGGTCAGGATCGCCGGCATGTGTTTTTGGTCGGTGTCGACCGACCGGGCGACGAATCGCGCCCCCGCGCCCAACGCAAATTGCGCTGCCGACGCCGGGTTGTCGATCGACCCCCACGGGGTGGACGGCGATTGCGTCCCGATATGGGATGTCGGCGAATACTGGCCTTTTGTCAGGCCATAGATTTCATTGTTGAACAGAAGGAACTGCACGTCGACGTTACGCCGCAGCAGGTGAAACAGGTGATTGCCGCCGATGGATAGCGAATCCCCGTCGCCGGAAACGATCCAGACATCCAGGTCAGGATTGGCAAGTTTCAGGCCCGTGGCAAACGCCGGCGCCCGGCCGTGGATTGTGTGCATGCCGTAGGTTTCGACGTAATAGGGGAAGCGCGCGGCACAACCGATGCCGGAGACGAAGACGGTGTTTTCCGGCACCGCGCCGACATCGGCGAGCGTCTTCTGAACGCTTTTCAGGATCGCGTAGTCGCCGCATCCGGGACACCAGCGGACTTCTTGATCCGTCGCGAAATCTTTGGGCGTCAGTTTTTCAGGTTGAGTATCGACGTTCATGGGCGGTCTCCGAAAAGATGGCGGATGGCGTCCTCGATCTCTGAAATTTTGAACGGTTTGCCGGAGATTTTCGTCAAGTCCTTGGCGACGATCAGGTATTCGGAGCGCAACAGGGCGACCAATTGGCCGGCGTTCATTTCCGGCACCAGCACGAATTCATAGGCATTTAGAAGCTGGCGCAGGTTGGAAGGCATCGGCCAGATGTGGCGCAAATGAATGTGAGACACGTCAAGCCCTTGATCCAGCATGTTGGAAACGGCGCGGTTAATCGCCCCGTAGGTGGACCCCCAGCCGACGACGGCGACGGTGCCGCCTTCGCGGCCCAGTTCGACGCCTTGTTCGGGAATGTCTTTGGCGACGCCTAAAATCTTATCCCGGCGGACATAGGTCATGCGCTGGTGGTTGTCGGGGTCGTAGGAAATATGACTGGTGTCGTAATCCCGTTCGAGCCCGCCGATCCGGTGCATGAGCCCCGGTGTCCCCGGTTTCGCCCAGGCGCGGGCCAGCGTTTCCGGATCCCGCAGGAACGGGTGGAAGCCTTCCGGGTCCGTTGGGAACGTCACCGGAATTTTGTCAAAGCCGCCAATGTCCGGGATGTTCCATGGTTCGGCCGCGTTGCCGATGTATCCGTCGGTCAGGATAAACACCGGCGTCATGTACTTGACGGCAATGCGGACTGCTTCGATGGCGACATCGAAGCAGTCCGACGGCGACCGGGCCGCCAGGACGACCAGGGGGCAGTCGCCGTTGCGGCCCCATACGGCTTGAAACAAATCCGACTGCTCGGTCTTGGTCGGCAGGCCCGTGGACGGACCACCGCGTTGCGAATTGACAATGACAATCGGCAGTTCGGTGGCGACCGCATAGCCTATGGCCTCAGTCTTCAGCGCGATGCCGGGGCCCGAGCTCGACGTGACGCCGAGCGCGCCGGCATAAGATGCACCGATGGCGGCACAGGCAGCGGCGATTTCATCCTCTGCCTGGAACGTGACAACGCCGTAATCGATCATCCTGGAGAGGGTGTGCAAAATTTGCGACGCCGGGGTGATCGGGTAAGACGCGAAAAACATCGGCAGGTCGGCCAAGTGGGCGCCGGCGGCAAGCCCCCAGGCGAGTGCGTCCGCGCCGGTGACCGTGCGGTAGAGGCCCGGTTCGATCTTCGCCTGACCGATGGCGTACCCGTGTACGCCGGTCGGCAGTTCCATGGTTTCGGCGACCGTGTGCCCCGCGTTCAGTGCCGCGATGTTGGCCGCAGCCAGCTCCGGCCGCGATTTGAACTTACGTTCGAGCCAGTCGACCGTCGGCTTCCGTTTGCGGCCGTACATCCAATAAACGAAGCCGAGCGTCCAAAGGTTTTTGCAGCGAAGCGCTTCCTTGTTGCTGAGCCCGCTGTCTTTGACGGCCTCAAGCGTCCGCTTGGAGATGTCGATCGGAATGACCCGGTATTTCGCCAGGTTACCGTTTTCCAGCGGATTTTCAGCATACCCCGCCTTGCGCAGATTGCGGTCGGTGAAACTAGCCGTGTCGGCGATGATGATGCCGCCAGTCTTCAGTCCGCCCAATTCAACCTTCAATGCCGCCGGGTTCATGGCGACCAGCATGTCGTAGGCGTCGCCTGCGGTTTTGATGACCCGGGATCCGAAATTGATCTGAAAGGACGACACGCCGAACGTCGTGCCGGCGGGGGCGCGTATTTCCGCTGGAAAATCCGGGAAGGTGGCAAGCTCGTTGCCCGCGAACGCGGTCGCCAGTGTAAATTGCCCGCCCGTCAACTGCATCCCGTCACCGGAATCGCCCGCGAACCGCACGACGGCGGAGTCGACAACTTCCCGATGTGTTAAATCAAGGGGCGGTTCGGCAAGGGCGACGTTCGCCATGTGGCATAAGTCCCTTCAGACTTCGGCCAATCGCGAGGCAGGTGCCGACAATCGCGTAAGCGGCCATCATCGACAATGTGGCGGAATCACCCCGGCGAGGCTGAAATTCCATAATTTTAATTTATTTAGTCCAAGGACCAGCCGCCTACAAGGCGTGCGGCGCTCTGGCCGGGCGATTGATTTTTTCTGGCACTCCGGCGCGGAAGCACCATATTAGCGGTACGTCGTTTACCCAATCCTGAGAGTCCCTGTCCATATGCCGCTTCCTTCAAATATTATCGATCGTCTTCAATCACTTATACAAAAATCCCAGGCGCTGGGCGCGGATGCGGCCGATGCCATATTCGTTCAGGCAACGTCCCTGTCGTTGTCGCAGCGGCTGGGAAATCCCGAAGATTTGAACAGGTCCGAAGGCTACGATCTGGGGCTTCGCGTGTTCTTCGGCAAGAAGCAGGCAGTCGTGTCTTCGTCCGATATGTCCGATTCGGCGCTGGACGAACTGGTCGACCGGGCCGTTTCCATGGCGAAAACAGTGCCGGAAGACCCTTATTGCGGCCTGGCCGATCCGGGACAATTGGCCCGGGGCGACCTGCCCGACCTGGACGATGTTGATCCGTACGAACCCGCGGCCGAAAAGCTGATCGACCTAGCCGCCGCGGCTGAAAACGCGGCCCGCGCCGTGCCCGGCGTGACCAACTCCGAAGGCGCTGAAGCGGGATGGAGCCGATCGGAAATCGCGCTCGTCACGTCGACGGGGTTCGCCGAAACCCGTGAGGGCTCGCGCCATTCCATCGGCGTTTCTGTCCTGGCGGGTGAAGGCACCGCCATGGAGCGGGACTACGACTACGCCACGGCGGTCTTCGCATCCGATCTGCCGGACCCGGCGGACATCGGCCGGTCGGCGGGTGAAAAATCGGTCAAGCGTCTTAATCCCAAAAAAGTCTCGACCGCTCAGGTGCCGGTGATTTATGACCCGCGCGTTTCCAACAGCATCCTCGGCCACTTGTCGAGCGCCATCAACGGCAGCGCCGTCGCGCGCGGCACGACGTTTTTGAAAAATCATCTGGATAAACCGGTGTTCGCATCGGGCGTGACCGTGGTTGATGACCCGCACCGGCCGCGCGGCCTCCGCAGCAAGCCGTTCGACGGTGAAGGCATCGCAACGCGCCGCCGTAATGTCATAGAAGGTGGACGTCTGACGACCTGGATCATGGATTGCCGTTCGGCCCGGCAGCTGGGCCGTGAAACCACGGGCCACGCGTCGCGGGGCACATCTTCGCCGCCGTCCCCGTCGGTGACGAATTTTTATATGGCGCCGGGCGCGGAAACACCTGAGGCGATGATCGCCGGTGTCAAAGACGGGATATACATCACCGAGCTGATCGGCTTCGGCATCAACGGCGTCACCGGCGATTATTCCAGGGGATGCAGCGGGTTCTGGATCAAGGACGGCGAATTGGCCTTCCCCGTGAGCGAGCTGACGGTCGCCGGCAACCTGAAGGACATGTTCATGAATCTGACGCCCGCGAACGACCTAGCATTCAAATACGGCAGCAACGCGCCGACGATCCGGATCGACGGGTTAACCGTCGCTGGCAAATAGGCTCGCCATGACCACTGCAAACCGCCAGATCGTTTTTGCCAAACGGCCGAACGGCTGGCCGACGCCCGATTGCTTCGCCATGCGGACGGTTCCCTTGCAGGACCCCGCCGATGGTCAGATTTCGGTGCGGACGATTTATATGTCGATGGACCCGTCCATGCGCGGACGGATGGACCCGGCCCGGTCCTATGCCGCCGGCTGGGAACTCGGCGAACCTTGCAAAACTCGCATGGTCGGCCGGGTGACGGCAACCCGCGCGGATGCCTTCAACGAAGGCGATCTTGTGTATGGCCGCACTCTTGATTGGGCGGATTACACCGTCGTTCCGGCCAAGGCCGTAAGCGGGTTGAACCCGAATGCGGACGGCTTGCCGCTCAGCTATCATCTGGGCGCCCTCGGCATGCCCGGCATGACGGCGTGGGTCGGGCTCGGCATGGCCGAACCAAAAGCAACCGATACGCTTTTCGTTTCCGCCGCATCAGGCGCCGTCGGCCAGATCGTCGGCCAGATCGGCAAGCTCAAGGGCATGCGGGTCGTCGGCAGCGCCGGGACGGATACCAAGGTCAAATACCTGACGGACGATCTGGGGTTCGACGCGGCCTTCAACTACAAGGCTGCGGGCGACGACATTTTGGACGCACTGTCTGGCGCTGCTCCAGACGGGCTCGACGTATACTTCGACAACGTCGGCGGACGGGTGCTTGAAGCGGCGCTTGATCACGCCAACGACCGCGCGCGGATCATCATCTGCGGCCTGATCTCGCAATATAATCAGCCGCGGGACGAAATTCAGGGCATCCGCAATCTGACCCACATCAACCGCAAACGGCTCCGCATGGAAGGCTTCATTGTTTCCGACCACGAAGCCCGCCGCGCCGAGTTCGAGGCCGAGATGATCGGCTGGCTCAAATCCGGGCAGTTCAAATACAAGGTCGACGAGGTCGCGGGATTGGAAAACGCGCCCGCCGCCATGATCGGGATGCTGCGGGGCGAAAATTTCGGCAAGCGGGTGGTCAAGGTTTCCGATCCTTGACCGAGCCGGGCGGCACGTAAACCGATCAGGGCAATATCCGCTGCAGGTCGGTGACCCCCACGTCGTATTCCATTGGACTGAGCAGCGTCGTCAACTGGCCCCGATGATGGGTCTGGTGATTGAACATATGGCTGACCAAAAGCCATCGGGGCTGCGACCGTTCGCGGTTGTACGACGTCGCCGTCCAATGGACGATTTCGGCTAACCACGGAGCGTCCAGTCCGTCGGCCCATGCGATGATCTGGGCATCCAATTCCCGGCGGGCGGCGCGCATGTCGTCGAAATCGGCGAATATCTCTTCATCGGGCTTGGCGGTTACGTAATCGCGGCACGTAAAGCGCCGCATCCAGGCGTAGTCGCCGAAGCACAGGTGATTAAGAGTCCCGTGCACGGATTTGAAAAAAGCCCTCTGGTCCTTTTTTCTGTCGGCGTCGGGGATTTCGGCCGCAACGGCGTAAACCGCGTCGTTCATGACTTTGTTGTATTGGGCAAAGGTCTGGTAAAGGGCGGGGTCGGTCATGGCGGCGGGGCTTTCCTAAGTCAGCCGAGCCGGGGCCGGTCGGGCCAGGGCGGATCGGGCGGGAATTGCCCGCCATTATAGCGCCCAATTTCGCTGTCCACATAAAACCCTGAAATAACGTAGGATTCTTGGCCTTTTGCGGGCCGCGTGGTAAAAGACCCCACTCCTAATCCGGATGACTGGCTGGAAGGATTTCACCCGTGGCCGTCGCCCTCGACAAACAACCTATCAGGCATACGTCGACCGCCGACCTGATGCGTCGGCTGTTCCGTGAAAGTATTCGCGGTTATGGACGATGGTTCGCCGCGGCGCTCACCTGCATGGCGGTAATGGCCGGCGCCACGGCAATGTCCGCCTGGCTGATGGAGCCGGTGGTCAACGACATCTTCATCAATCGCGACCGGACCATGCTGATGCCCGTCGCCGTCGCCGTTCTGGTCGTTTTTTTCGTCAAGGGTATCGCCAACTACGGGCAGGCGACGTTGATGGCCTATGTCGGGCTCCGCATTGTGACCGACAATCAAAACCGCTTGTTCGACCGGCTCAGCCGCATGGACGTTGCTTTTTTCCAAGACACCAACACCGGCGGCCTGATTTCCCGGTTCCTGGTCGACATCAACCAAATGCGAAGCGCCGTCTCCAACGCCTGGACCAGCCTGGGCAAGGACCTTCTGACATTGATCGGCCTGATCGGCGTGACCTTCTATCAAGACTGGCAGTTGGCGCTGATCGCCTTCCTGGTTTTTCCGCTGGCGCTGCTACCCATCGTCCGGCTGGGGCGGCGCATGCGCCGTGTCACCGCCAACACGCAGCAGGAAATGGGTCTGTTCACGACGGTTCTGGAACAAACCATCCAAGGTATCCGCGTGGTCAAGGCTTATGGCATGGAAGCCTACGAGCGCGCCCGTGTCGCCACCATCGTCGAACGCATCTTCGGCCTGACCATGAAGGCGGAGCGCACGCGGGCGCTGTCCAGCCCGATTATGGAAACCCTGGGTGGCGTCGCCGTCGGCGTGGTGATCTTTTACGGTGGTCTTCGGGTGATCGAAGATCAGACCGATCCGGGCTCGTTCTTTTCTTTCATCACCGCGCTGTTGCTGGCCTACGAGCCCATGAAGCGGATCGCCAACCTGAATGCGACCCTGCAGCAGGGCCTCGCCGGGGCCGACCGGTTGTTTCAGCTCCTCGACTTGGAACCAGGTATTGCCGAGGCGCCCGACGCGAAGGAGCTCGCTACAGTAAAAGGGAACGTCGCGTTTGAAGGCGTCCGGTTTTCCTACACCGACGACCGTGAGGTTTTATCCGGCGTCGATCTTATCGTGCCGGCTGGCGAGACAGTTGCGCTGGTCGGGCCATCGGGCGCCGGCAAGTCGACGATCCTTAACCTGATCCCCCGGTTCTACGACGTCACCGGCGGCCGTGTCGCGGTTGATGGGGAGGACGTACGCAGCCTGACCTTCGCGTCCCTGCGCGGCGCCATCGCGCTGGTCAGTCAGGAAATTACCCTGTTCGACGATACGATCCGCGCCAACATCTCTTATGGCCGCGCTGGTGCGTCTGAGTACGACATCGTCGAAGCCGCCAAGGCCGCCGCCGCCCATGACTTTATTTCGGACCTGCCCAACGGATATGACACGCTCGTCGGCGAACGGGGCGTGAAACTGTCCGGTGGGCAGCGTCAGCGGCTTGCCATCGCGCGGGCGATGTTGAAGAACGCGCCGATTCTTTTGTTGGACGAGGCAACCTCGGCGCTAGATACGGAATCCGAACGGCAGGTCCAGTCGGCGCTGGACAAATTAATGACCGGCCGGACAACCCTGGTGATCGCGCACCGACTGTCGACCATCATCCGGGCCGATTTGATCTACGTTATTCAGGGCGGCCGGGTCGCCGAACAGGGAACCCATGGCGAGCTTCTGGCTTGCGGCGGACAATATAAACATCTTTATGAACTTCAGTTCGCGGGCGAGGCGGATGCGGATAGCCGCCAGGCTGCGGGCCGCTGACGGCCCGCCCCTTGGAATCCGGCGTATGTTGAAACGGTTTCTCAAAAGCGACGGCGTCAGGGCCGTTCTATGCTGGCTTGGCGCGTTGTATATCCGCCTTGTTCATGCGACGGGCCGGTGGCGGGTCGTCGGTGGCGACGTCGCCCGCGCCCGGTGGGTCAAAGGCGAGCCGTTCATCCTTTGCTTCTGGCATGGTCGGCTGTTGATGATGCCCTATTGCTGGCCGAGGGACCGCGCGATCCACATGCTGATATCCGAACACCGCGACGGTCAGATCATCGCCCGGACCGTCGGCCACATTGGGATTAGGACCGTCACAGGTTCATCGTCGAAGGGCGGCGCGCAAGCGCTCCGCGCTATGGTCAGGGCGCTGAAGGACGGCGACTGCGTCGGCATTACGCCGGATGGCCCGCGCGGCCCCCGCATGCGGGCGTCGGACGGGATCGTCAGCCTCGCCCAGTTGGCGGGGGTGCCGATCATCCCGGCGACCTTCGGCGTGACGAACGGGCGGCTCGTCAATTCGTGGGATCGTTTTTTACTGGCGTGGCCCTTCGGGCGCGGCGTGATCGTCTGGGGCGACCCGATCGAGGTGCCGCGGGATGCCGACACGGCCGGGCTTGAAGCGGCCCGTGCGGCGGTTGAAGCCGCCCTCAATGCCATCACCACCGAGGCCGACCGCCTGACCGGCCGTGTACCCGTCGAGCCCGCGGATGTGCCGGCGGCCGCCGCCTTGCAGAAAGGCGGCCGGTGATGCTCGGGCTGTACCGGTTTTTGACGACGGCGGGCGCACCCTTGATTCAGGTGTATCTGGGCCGGCGCCTCAGGAAAGGGAAGGAAGACCCTTACCGGTTCGGTGAACGGTTGGGCCGCCCATCCGCGCCCAGGCCCGATGGCGGTATGATCTGGCTGCACGCGGCGAGTGTTGGCGAGGCGCTTTCGCTGTTGACGTTGATCGACCGTCTCAGCGCCGAATGTTCCGACGCCGCGATCCTGGTGACCACCGGCACGGTCACGTCGGCCCGGCTGATGGCGGACAGGCTGCCGGGCGGTGTCATCCATCAATATGTTCCCGTTGACCGGCTGTCCTATGTGCGGCGGTTCCTGGATCATTGGTCACCGAACCTGATCTTGTGGGCGGAATCAGAATTTTGGCCCAACATGGTATCCGAAATCGGCGTGCGTGGGACGCCGATGGTGCTGATCAACGGGCGCGTGTCGCCGGGATCGCTCAAGGGTTGGTCCTGGGCGCCTGGGTTCATCGGCCGTCTGCTGGCGGCGTTCGACCTTTGTCTTGGACAGACCCAAGGCGATGCGGATCGGCTGGTGCAACTGGGCGCAACGCGGGCGAAGACGGTCGGCAATTTGAAATTCGCCGCCGACCCTCTCCCGGCCGATCGGGAAAAGCTCGATTGGTTGCGGCAAGCGACCGCCGGCCGCCCGGTGTGGCTCGCCGCCAGCACCTGGCCCGGGGAAGAAGACATCGCGCTTCGCGTTCACAACTGGCTCAAGGCGGCGCATCCGGGATTGTTGACGATCATCGTGCCGCGTCACCCGACGCGGGGCGGCGACATCCAGTCGGGATTGGCCGCGGCGGGCGCGCGCGTTTCTCGCCGGGCGACCAGCGACCGGATTGTGCCAGAAACTGAAATCTATCTTGCCGATACCATGGGCGAGCTCGGCCTGTTTTTCACGCTGGCGCCGGTGGTGTTCATGGGGAAATCGCTGACGGCGGAAGGCGGCCAGAATATTTTGGAACCCGCGCGCCTGGGCGTGGCGGTCCTGCACGGCCCGCGTATGACGAACTTCGGGGAACTGGCCCAGCGGATGGCGGGTGCCGGGGCGTCCCGGGTCGTATCCGATGGTAACGACCTGGCCGACGCCGTCGGCCAATTGTTGGGTGATCCCGCAAAGACCGACGCGATGGCCGTCCGCGCCCGCGCGTTTGCGGATGGCGAGGCCGGGGTCATCGACCGGGTGATGAATGAATTATCGCCTTACCTGCTGCGCCTCGGTGACAGGGTGAGGGCGTCATGAAGGCGCCCGGTTTCTGGTACCGCGACGGCGCAAGCCCACAATCGGTTTTGCTGACGCCGGCCGGGTGGATATACGGCTGGGCGACGGCGGTCCGGCTTCGGTCCGGCCATGCGGTTGATCCGGGTGTTCCCGTCGTCTGCGTCGGTAACCTGACCGCCGGGGGCGCAGGCAAGACGCCGGTCGTCCGCGACATCGCGCGCCGCCTGGCATCGGCCGGCCGCAACGCATGCGTGATCAGCAAGGGATACGGCGCCCGTGACCGCGGGGCGATGGGCACGGCGCCTACCCTGGTCGATGCGGCGCACCATACCGCCGCCCAGGTCGGGGACGAGCCCGTGATGCTGGCGCGTGCGGGCATTTCCGTCCGGGTGGGCATGGACCGCCCACAGGCCGCCCGCGCGGCGGTGGGCACGGGAGCGCAGGCTCTGATCCTGGATGACGGGTATCAGGACCTCGCAGTCGCCAAGACAGTGTCGCTGGTCGTCGTCGACGGCGGGCTCGGGTTCGGCAACGAAGCGCTGATCCCTGCGGGGCCGCTGCGGGAACCGGTCGCGACGGGCCTCACCCGCGCCGATGGCGTGGTGATCGCGGGCGAAGACCGCCGGGGCATCGAAGCGCGGGTTCGGGCGGCAGGGTTTCCGGACATGCCGGTCCTAACGGCCCACGTTCGACCGGGTCCCGAACTGGCCCATATAAAGGACCGTCCGGTATTCGCCTTCGCCGGCATCGGCCATCCGGAAAAGTTCTTCCAAACGCTTGAGGCGGGCGGCTGCGGCCTCGCCGGACGTGAAGCGTTTGCCGATCATCATCCATTTTCCGATGCTGAAATTGCGCGGATTAAACGCACCGCCGCCGCCCTCGGCGCACGGCCCGTGACCACGGAAAAGGACCTTGTGCGCCTCGGCCCTGATCAGGCGGCGGGGATAGAAGTCTTGACAATCACCCTCGAATGGGACGACGAAGCGGCCCTCACCCGCCTTTTGGCGCCGGTTCTTTCCTGACCCTGGGGGTTTATTCCGCCCATGGCCCATGTGCCGCCACCCGTGAACAAGTATCTGATCCACCCCGTTCAGGCCGTGGGGGCGTTCACCGTCTATATGTTCTTTAAACTGCTGCCGCTCTACCTCGCGTCGGCGCTGGGCGGGTTTCTGGCGCGGGTAATCGGGCCGCGTGTCGGGCTTACAAACCGCGCCCGGCGGAATCTTCGGAACGCTTTTCCCGATATGCCCGAGGCAGAGGTCGAACGGATCGTCCGCGCCATGTGGGATAACCTGGGCCGGATCGCGGCAGAATTTCCGCATCTCCACAAAATCAATGTCTACGACGCGGGTGGGCGGGTTGAAACCACGGGCGGCGAACATGTGGAGGCGCTCCGGGACGATGGGCAGCCGGGAATTTTTTATTCCGGGCACATTGGCAATTGGGAAATCGTCTCCCTGGGCGCGACCCAACGCGGCCTGCCGCTTGATCGCGTTTACCGCGAAGCCAATAACCGTCTGGTCGAATGGCTCTACCGACATGGCCGGGCGGCGGTCGAAGGTGCGCTGATCCCCAAAGGGCCGCAGGGTGTGCGGCAACTGCTGCAGATTTTTCGGAACGGCAGCCATCTTGGGATGCTGGTTGACCAAAAAATGAACGACGGCGTCCCGGCGCCGTTCTTCGGGCGTGACGCCATGACGGCGCCGGCCATTGCCGAACTCGCCCTCAAATACGACTGTCCGGTGGTCGCGGCCAGGGTCACGCGGCTGCGCGGCGCCCGGTTCAAGTTGACAATCCTGCCGCCCGTCAGATTCGAAAAAACCGGCGACCAGAAGGCGGACGTGCAAAGGGCTCTTGCCGCCGTCAACAAACAGCTGGAAGATTGGATCCGTGAGACGCCGGAACAATGGCTCTGGCTGCACAACCGCTGGCCGAACGAAGAGGGATAATCAGCGCGATGGACGTTACCGCGATTTCAGTGAAACCACTTGCGGGCGCGTTGGGCGCCGAAATTTCCGGCGTCGATTTGTCGGCTGACTTGTCGAACCAGACGCGGGACGCCATCCATCGGGCGTTTCTGGATCACAAGATGATTTATTTCCGGGGCCAGACCCTGACGGCGAAACGTCAGGTCGAGATCGCTGGCATCCTCGGCAAGCCTATTATTTACCCCTACCTCAAGGGCGTCGGCGGCGTTCCCGAAGCGCACGAGCTGATCAAAACGCCGGACGATCCCATCAATTTCGGCGGCATCTGGCACTCGGACACAAGCTACAAGGACCGCCCGGATCAGGCATCGGTGCTGTATGCCATTCAGGTGCCGGAATGGGGCGGCGACACGCTGTTCGCCAATACGGCGCTGGCCTATGAACGCTTGTCCGACGGCATGAAGCAATTGCTCGACGGCCTCGTCTGCGTCAACCATTCGGAAAAACTTTATCCCGGCGGCCGGGCCAAACGCCTTGCCAATCTGTCGGTCATGAAAAATGCCTACGTCGAAGACACGCCTGCGATGGAACACGAACATCCCGTCGTTCGCATGCATCCGGAAACCGGGCAGAAAAGCCTTTATGTCAACATCGCCCATTCGCTTCGGTTCAAGGACATGACGGTCGACGAAAGCAAGCCGCTGTTGGATTTTCTGTGCGCGCACGCGACCCGGCCGGACTTTACCTGCCGTCTTAGATGGGAGCCCGGCACCATTGCCGCCTGGGACAATCGCTGCACCCAACATTACGCGCTGGATGACTATCCGACGCAGCACCGGCACATGCGCCGGGTGACCATCGAGGGCGACCGCCCGGCATAGAATGCGCAACCGGTCCGCAATCCGGTCCGCGCTTGCGCCCATTATCCAACGGAGGGTCATTTTGATGTCTATCAGGGTTTCCTTGGCCGGTTTTCTGGCCGCCGCCGCCATTCTGGTTTCGCTTCCGGCCGGCGCCGACGACGTGATCAAAGTCAGGCTCATGGGATCTGACCTGGCCGCCGACATTGCGCGGGCCACGGTTAAATCCTGCCGCGCCAAGGGATATCAGGTGGCCGCCGTGGTGCTTGACCGCGCCGGCGACATCATGGCGGCCCAGCGGGACACGCTCGCCCGTCGCCACACGCTGGAAATTGCCGAACGCAAGGCGGGGCTGGTCGTGTTGTCGGGCGCCGATTCCGGTGAAATGCGCGCCCAACGCGGCGACATCCGAGCCGAACTGAATGAAATGCGGGGGCTCATCGTGATGGAAGGCGGGATTCAAATTCGCGCCGCCGGCTCGCTGATCGGCGCTGTCGGTGTTTCCGGCGCGCCCGGCGGCGATATCGACGCCGCATGCGCCCGCGACGGCCTTGCCGCGGTTCAGGACCGGCTCGATTTCGTCGATTAAATTTGCCCTTCGGCACCGAGAACGGGACGCGGGTTATTTCTTCGGCATCTCGCCGACCAACAACGCCGGGTCCAACTGCGTTTTCTGCCACGCGACGCCCCAATGCAAATGCGGCCCCGTGGCCCGGCCGGTCATCCCGACCTCGCCTATTTTTTGGCCGCGGGTGACGGGGTCGCCTTCCTTGACCGCAATTTTCGACATGTGGATGTAGATCGACGACAGCCCCAATCCATGATCGATCATTACGGTCTTGCCGGTGAAAAACATGTCCTGGTGAACAAGCGCCACCCGCCCCGCCGCCATGGCTTCAATGGCCGTGCCTTCGGGCGCGGCGATATCGACGCCGTAATGCGGGCTCCGGGGCTGGCCATTCAAAATGCGCTGCGATCCATAGACGCCCGAAATTCGCCCGGTCACCGGCCATTGAAATCCGTCGGCAAATCCCCGCGTCAGTGTTTTCAGTTGCCGGACCGCGTTGATCATCGCCTGTTCGCCTCGGATGCGGGTCAGGTCCTGTTGTTGCGGCTCGACCTTGCGCTTGGGCAGCCCGTCGATGCGCTGCACTTTAAAGTCCCGCTTCGCGATCTTAAGCGTCCGGGATTTGGCTTTTTCGCCCGGCGGCGTCACCGTCAGCGTCGCTGTCCCCTTGGCGCCGCGCCCGAAGCCGATGATGAAATCACCCTCGGGCGTTACCGGCACGGCGACGCCGTCCAATGTCACCGCCGATCTCGGCTCGGCCCTGCCCTGAACCAACCCGCCCTGCACGAAAGCGCCGTTCAGGTTTAGATCCGTTTCCGCCGCCGATGCCGGCGCGGCCAACGCTAGGATCAGCAAAACGGCGGCGGCCGTCCTCACAGAAGGCTCCCTTGCCGGTTGTCGGGATTGCCGGATTTCTTTTTCGCGGGCTTGGCGGCCACGCCGCCGCCGGGGGCGCCCGACGCGGCCGTGACGGGCTGCGTCCCGTCCTTCAGCCGCAGGTCTAGCCCGTCACCGGGTTTCAGACCCTTGACCGACGTCACCGGCTGGCCGCCCGCATCGGTCACCAGGGCAAACCCCCGGTCCAGCACCCGTTCATAAGAATAGCTTTCAAGAAGGCCCGCGGCCTGGTTCAGCCGATTGCGACCTGCGGCGACGGCGGCCTTGCCGGCGGACCGGAGCGCGCGGGCTTCCCCCGTGAGCCGGCCCTGCGCAAGCTTGATCAACGCATCGGGCCGGATAAGTCCGGCGGCGGTTTCCGCCAAGCGACCGCGCCGGCGCGTCATGCCGATGGTCAACGCCCCCGCCAGCCGTTCATTCCATTCATCAAGCCGCTGGGTTTGCTCGCTCAGCATTCGGGCGGGATTAGGCAAGGCTCGCGCCGTCGCCTTCAGGTGGTTTTTATGGTCGGCGATGCGCCGCCGGAGTGCGGCAGTAAGACGTGTCGCATCCTCCGTCACCTGGGCGACCAGGTCGGCGCGAACGGGCACCACCATTTCGGCGGCGGCGGTCGGCGTCGGCGCCCGCCGGTCGGCCGCAAAATCGGCCAACGTCGTATCCGTTTCGTGGCCGACGGCGGAAATGATCGGGATGTCGCATTCGGCGATGGCGCGGACGACGACTTCCTCGTTGAACGCCCACAAATCTTCCAAGCTGCCGCCGCCCCTGGCGACGATCACCACGTCAGGTCGGGGCACATCGACATTGCCGGTGATCGCGTTGAATCCGTCGATGGCCTGGGCGATCTGTTCCGCCGCTTCCTTGCCTTGAACCAACACCGGCCAGAGCAGCACATGGCGGGGGAACCGGTCTTCGATCCGGTGCAGGATGTCGCGGATTACCGCGCCCGTCGGCGATGTGACGACGCCAATCACGTCGGGCAGGTACGGTAGGTCCTTTTTGCGGTCGGGATCGAACAGGCCCTCGGCGTCGAGCTTCTTGCGCCGATCTTCCAACAGTTTCAGAAGCGCGCCTTCGCCTGCCAGCTCCATATGGTCGACGACCATCTGGTATTTCGACCGCCCGGCATAGGTCGTCAGCCGGCCGGTGGCGACGACCTCCATTCCGTCCTCGGGCTTGATGCCGAGCCGCCCCGCCGTGCCGCGCCAGCAGACGCCGTCAAGCACCGCGTCCTCGTCTTTAAGCGCGAAGTATAAATGCCCCGACGCCGCCCGCTTGAAACCCGAAATCTCCCCCCGGATTCGCACCCAATGGAAGTTGTCCTCGACCGCGCGTTTGACCGCCTGGGATATTTCGGATACCGAAAAAACCGGTAGGTTGTGGCCTCCCTCGTGGCCGTCCTGGCCCGGGGTGGGTTGACTCTCGTCGAAGCCGCTGGAATGGTCGCTCATGAACACAGTATGTAGAGCCGTGCTAAAGGAAACAATGCTTGATGATACAAGCTGCCGCGCGGATAAGGGAGGCGGGGGCTGGACGCCCGGAAGCAGTTGATGAAAGTTCTTGTCGTCGGGTCAGGTGGGCGCGAACACTCCTTGTGCTGGGCCATCGCCCGGTCGCCCAAATGCAAAAAGCTCTATTGCGCGCCCGGCAACGCCGGCACGGCGGCCGTGGCGGAAAACGTCGACATTGATGCGGAAGACTTGGACGGCCTGATCGCCTTTGTCGAAGAAACCAAAATCGATTTCGTGGTCGTCGGGCCGGAAGGACCTTTGGTTCTGGGCCTGGTCGACCGGCTGGACGCCATCGGCATCAAATCCTTCGGTCCGACGGCGCGCGCAGCGGAACTTGAGGGCTCCAAGGCATTCACCAAGGACCTGTGCGCAAAGTACGACATTCCGACCGCCGACTACGACCGGTTCGATGAACCGGACGCCGCCAAGGAATACATCCGCACCCATGGCGCGCCCATCGTCGTGAAGGCCGACGGGCTCGCCGCCGGCAAGGGCGTGATCATTTGCCGCAACGTCAACGAAGCTTATGCGGCGGTCGATCAGATCATGATCGAAGAAGCCTTCGGTGGCGCCGGTGAGGAAATCGTCGTTGAACAATTTCTTGAAGGCGAGGAAGCGAGCTTTTTTGCGCTGGTCGATGGCGAAACCGCTGTGCCGCTGGTCGGCGCGCAAGACCACAAGCGCGCGCATGACGGCGACGAAGGCCCCAACACCGGCGGCATGGGTGCCTATTCGCCCGCCCCCGTGGTCGATCAGGCGATGGTTGACCGGGTCATGACGGACATCATCGAACCGACCATCCGCGCCATGGCGGCGGAAGGGCGGCCGTATAAAGGCGTGCTTTACGCCGGGCTGATGATCGGCGGCGATGGCCCCAAGTTGATCGAATACAACGCGCGGTTCGGCGATCCGGAATGCCAGGTGATGATGATGCGGATGAAATCCGACATCCTGGACGCGCTGCTTGCCTGCGCCGAAGGGCGGCTGGCCAAGACCAAGATCGAATGGCATGACGCCACCGCCATGATCGTCGTCATGGCCGCCAAGGGGTATCCGGGAAAATACCAAAAAGACACAGAAATCAATGGTTTGCGCAAGGCCGGCGCGGTCGAGGGCGTGGTTGTCTTCCACGCTGGCACGGCCGCCGACGGCGACCGCGTCCTGGCGACGGGGGGGCGGGTTCTCGGCGTGACGGCGCTCGGCAAGGACGTGAAGGAAGCGCAGAAACGCGCTTATCAGGCCGTTGACTCAATTGACTGGCCCGACGGATTTTGCCGCCGGGATATCGGCTGGCGCGCCGTCGGGCGTTGACGGGCCGGGTTATCCGTCCCGCCCTTTCGTAACCGGCCGGAACACCCTATATAACCGTCAACCGGATTTGGCAGCGGCTCCTCCCGCGCATTGGAGAACACATCATGAACGACAAAACCCGCACCGAAGTCGAAGCCGCCGCCTTTCGCGGCCTTGTCAAACACCTACAGAAACGCACCGATGTGCAGAACATCGATCTGATGAACCTGGCCGGTTTCTGCCGCAACTGTCTGGCGAAATGGTATTCCGCCGAGGCGCAGTCCCGGGGCGAGAACGTGGATTACGACGCCGCCCGCAAAGCCGTCTACGGCATGACTTACGACGAATGGAAAGACAAGCATCAAGCCCCCGCGTCGGACGAACAGAAAAAGAAGTTTGAGGACACCAAGCCGCTCCACGCGGATATCAGCGGCCACAACTGATTTCATGACCGCTGTTTTTCCAAACGTATGACTGTCGCCGAAACCCGCGATTTCTGGCCCAACTCGGGCTATCACCTGCTGGTGCGGGACGGCGCCGGGCATTTGTTGGTGACCGACGGATTTTTACGGGCCTACCTGCAACGCCCGGAAATTGCCCCCATCGAGGAATCCTGCGATGCCGAACTGGCGCTTCACGGCACCTTGATGGCAAATCCGCGCGAAGCCGTTGGCGAAGATCGTATCAAGGCCCTGGCCGATCCGGACGCGCAGGACAACTACCGGGTGCTGCTCCGCTTCCGTGATCGGTTGGTCCGCTCCGGCACGGCCGAGGCTTGTTATCTGGACCTGTTCCGTTCAGGCGCCGAAGGCATGCCGCCCCTGTTTGTCGACCAGTTGGCGCAGGTCTGCGTCCGGGACGTGATCGACGGCACGGACGATCCGTTCCGCGCCCGTGCGGCGGAATTCCTGTTCCGCGAACAGAACATCACGCTAAAGGACGGTGCCGTCCTGGCGGCGGATCGGGAAACGGTCGAAATGCTGACGGCGACAGGTGGCATGGGATCGCTCGGCAAACTGGTCGTCGACAGTGGTGCTGCCGCCAAACAGGTCAATATGGACGTCCTGCAGGACGGAGATGCGGACATCTATTGGGACCGCAACGAACGCTACGACACGATGTTGAACATCAGCTTCACCCATCCGGGGCTGGATGCGCTCTGCCGGGTGCTCGAAGCCTGGGTACGGCATTTTCTGATGGCCGACGTATCGATCCGGCCGGTCGAGGAAATCAACGACGACAAATGGGCATGGCACGTCGGCTTGGATGCCGAGGCAACGGCGCTGTTGAACGATCTGTATAACGGTAAGGACGTGGGGGACGAGCGCATGCGCTGCCTGCTGTCACTGTTCCGCCTGCAGTTTAAGGACCCGAACCAGATGGCCGAGGCCGTCCGCGGCAAGCCCGTCTACATGGCGCTCTGCATGACGCCGGGCGGGCGGCTGAAACTCAAACCGCAAAACCTGTTGGTCAACCTGCCGCTGGCGGCGGAGGTTTAATCGACGGCCCGCGCGATCAGCGCTTGTCCATGAAAAACGATTGCAGCAGGTCGGACGCCTCCGTTTCCATCAACCCGCCGATGACTTCCGGTTTGTGATGACAGGTTTTTTGCTCGAACACGCGGGCGCCGTGTTCGACCCCGCCGCCCTTGGGATCATAGGCGCCGAAATAAAGCCGCCGGATGCGGGCGTGCGCGATGGCGCCCGCGCACATGGTGCAAGGCTCCAGCGTCACATACAAATCGCAGTCGGTCAGCCGCGCCTCGCCCAGGTCCCGCGCCGCCTGGCGCAGCGCTCTGATTTCCGCGTGCCCGGTCGGGTCCGGCGGGGTTTCAACGGCGTTGCCGGCGCGGGCGACGATGCGGCCGGTACCGCCGTCAACCACCACCGCGCCCACGGGCACCTCGCCTTTTGCCGCCGCCTCGCGCGCATCTTCAAGCGCCAGGGCCATGACATCGCCCGGCTGCAATTTTGCCTGTCCGTTCATGCGCCCGACCCTGCGCCCTAGTTCAGGCGCCGTCAACACTACCGGTCGTAACATGGCTTGCCGGTCGGGGGCCGAGCCTTTACCTTCCGCGCCATGAAAAAGGATAAACCCCAGAACGCCCCCGAACGCATCGCCAAGGTGATGGCCCGCGCGGGCCTCTGTTCCCGGCGCGAGGCGGAACGATGGATCGAAGCCGGGCGCGTCACCGTCGACTGCAAAAAGCTGACCACGGCGGCTTTCACCGTGACCGCCGGTAATATCGTTCTGGTCGACGGCAAACCGTTGCCGGATCAGCAGCCGACGCGGCTTTGGCGCTATCACAAACCGGCCGGTCTGGTCACCACCCACAAAGACCCCGAAGGCCGCCCGACGGTGTTCGACCGGCTACCGCCGGATCTGCCCCGCGTGCTGTCCATCGGGCGGCTCGATCTGACGTCTGAAGGGCTGTTACTGCTGACCAACGACGGGGAGTTGTCCCGCCGCCTGGAACTGCCGGAAACCGGATGGACCCGGCGCTATCGGGTCCGCGTTCACGGGCGGGTCGACGAAGACGCGCTCAAGCGGCTTGAAAAGGGGGTCACTGTTTCCGGCGTCCGCTATGGCCCTATCCGCGCGACCCTGGATGAAACGGAAAAAAAATCGGCCGCGAACGCGTGGTTGACCGTGGCATTGACCGAAGGCAAGAACCGCGAAATACGCAAGGTCATGGAACACCTGGGGCTGAATGTGAACCGCCTGATTCGCACGGCCTATGGCCCGTTTCAGTTGGGCAAAATGCCCCGGGGCGACGCCGATGAAGTGACTGGCAAGGCGCTTCGCGAACAGCTCGGCAAGGCGTGGGAAGGCTGATCGGGGTTGTTGTTCATGATGAACCCACCAGGCATGCATCCGATTATTTTTACGCAAATACATCGTCACGATCTGATCCGGATCGCTTGGGATTTGCGGTAATGCGCATCGTCGGCGGAAAATACCGGGGGAAAAAACTTCGCGCGCCCGAGGGCAGGGACCTTCGCCCGACATCCGACCGGGCCCGTCAGGCGATCTTCAACATCCTGGCCCACGGCAAGGCCGCCTACGATCTTGACGGCATCCGGGTGATTGATCTGTTTTGCGGCACCGGCGCCATGGGGCTCGAGGCGATCTCGCGGGGGGCTGCGGGCGGTGTCTTTATTGACCGTGATCCGGCGGCGCTCAAGCTCGTGAAGGAAAACGCCGCGTCCATGGGCGTGTGGCGGGATTGCCTGGTGCTCGGGCTCGACGGTACGAAATTGCCGCCGCCGCCGCGCGCGGCCCATGCGCCGGTCGACATCGCCTTCATCGATCCGCCTTACGGGGAGGGACTGGCGGAGCCCGCACTTTTGGCCCTGCAGGGCAAGGGATGGCTCAAGCCTGGCGGTCTGGCGGTTGTCGAGGTCGGGGCGGCGGAGGATCTGGCCGTGCCCCCCGCCTACGAAACATCGGATGAGCGCACCTACGGCGCCGCCAAAGTCTATTTCTTGAAAAGATTTAAATAGGCGTGAATTTTCAGCCGCAGGTCCCGGTCCTTTTCTAGTTCCGGGGCGGGGGCCAAATCCCAATACCAATTTTTGTTCGGCGTCGGCAGTTTGATTTCGGCGAGCGGCCGTTCGCGGGCGTCGACGCCGTCGCCGTCGAGCCATTCCCGCTCGACCCCAGTGATCAGGCACACTCGGCCCGTCGTATTTTTAAGCGCCCGCAAATGCTGCCATTGGGTTTCGGCGGCGAAGGCCGCTTTTTTCGCCGCCGTCCAGTCGGCGGGCAGGTGCGGGATCAGAACCAAGGGGAGCTGCCCCAGCATATTAAGCGACACGATCAGATCGCCGTCGGCGTCGGCATCTTCGAACGTCGGCATCGGCGGCGTGTCCGGTATCTTGCCTTCGAGAAAATTCGCCGCCATTTCCGTCACGTCGGCCTCGGCCAACCGGACGTTCGAATACTGCTGCGCCCATTTTTTTACGGCGGGCGGGTGCAGGATGTCGACCAGCACGACTTCCCCGAAATCGTCGGCCAGATCGACCAGCGGCACGTCAAGCAGTCCGCCTGAACCCAGGATCGTTATTTTGTCCTGCTTGGGGCAGCTGGCGGCGGCCCACAGGACGAACCGGCGGGTTTTTTCCAGGTGGTCCTTCCACGCCTCGCGGCAGCGGCGGTGGCGCGCCTGAATGGCGATGTGTTCTTTGAGATAGCCGAGCGCCCGCGCCTCTTCTGACGCCGGCGTCATTTTGAAGGAGAGCCACTCGAGCAGCATCGGGTTCACCGTGATGTTTTCTACGCGGCTTCGTGGGCGCCGCTTGGGAAAACCATATCTGGAACCCCTAAAAAAGTTCTAGCGCCGCCCGAACAGCTTTTCGATGTCGGCCAGTTTCAGTTCCACATAGGTGGGCCGCCCGTGGCTGCATTGGCCGGAATGGGACGTCGCCTCCATATCGCGGAGCAGCCGGTTCATTTCCTCCGCGTTCAGCTTGCGGCCGGCGCGGATCGACCCGTGGCAGGCCATGGCCGCGCAAAAATCGCCGATGCATTCATCCAACGCCACGGCCTCGCCCCATTCGGCAAGATCATCGGCCAAATCGCGGATCAGGCCCTGCACGTCCATTTCGCCCAACAGCGCCGGGGTCTCCCGAACCGCCACGGCGCCCGGCCCGAAGGCTTCGACGGCAAGCCCCAGCTTCGCCAGGTCGTCGGCCCTTGCCATGATCCGGTCGACCGCCGGTTCGTCCAATTCCACCACCTCGGGGATCAGCAGTAGCTGCCGGTGGACGCCGCCGTTCGACATTGCCTTCTTGATTTTTTCCTGGGTCAGCCGTTCGTGCGCCGCGTGTTGGTCGACGATGACAAGCCCGTCCGCCGTCTGCGCGATGACATAGGTCGCGTGCACCTGCGCCCGTGCGACGCCCAAGGGATAATCGGCCTGCGCCGCGCCGTCCGCAATGTCGTCGCCTGCGTCGACCGGTCGCGCCATGGGGGCGGTGTCGAGGTCCGGCAGCGGCGCATAAAGGTCGCTGACGCCGGGCCCCCGGCCCATCGGCAACGGCGACGCCCCGGGGCGGAACGCACCCAGCGCTTGCCCGGCGACGGTGGTCGACGCCCGGTGCCCGGCTTCGGCCAAGGCGTGCTTCAACGCGCCGACGATCAGCCCCCGGACGACGCCTTGATCCCGGAACCGGACTTCCGTCTTCGCCGGGTGGACGTTGACGTCGACGGACCCTGTCGGCACGTCTAGGAAAAGCGCCAAAAGCGGATGCCGGTCGGATGCCAGAAATTCCCGGTACGCCCCCCGGACCGCGCCCAGCAAAAGCCGGTCACGCACCGGCCGGCCGTTGACGAACAGAAACTGCATCTGGGCATTGCCCCGGTTCAACGTAGGCACGCCGGCAAATCCCGTAAGCCGCAGGTCTTCCCGTTCGGCATAAATCTTCATGGCGTTGTTGCGAAACTCGCGCCCCATGATCGCCGACAGTCGTTCCAGCCGGTCGCCCGCGCCCAACTTCAACAAACGCCGCGTGCCGTCGGAAAGCGAGAACGCGATTTTCGGATGTGCCATGGCCAGACGCTGCATGGCTTCAACCACGTGGTTCTGCTCGGTCCGCGCGGTTTTCATGAACTTCAACCTCGCCGGCGTGGCGTAAAACAAGTCCCGTACGTCGACCCGCGTGCCCTGCGGATGGGCCGCCGGTTCGGGTGCGTGGGACTTGCCGCCTTCGACGGTGATGGCCCAGGCTTCCGCCGCGCCCTCGGGCCGGGACGTGATGGTCAGGCGCGCGACGGCGGCGATGGAGGGTAGGGCTTCGCCCCGGAAACCTAATGTCGAAATCGTTTCCAGGTCGTCGTCCGGCAGTTTCGACGTCGCATGGCGTTCAAGGGCCAGCCCGATTTCATCCCGTGTCATGCCCCGGCCGTTATCGGTGACGGTGATTGCGGTCTGCCCGCCGTCGCGAACGACGACGTCGATGCGTGTGGCGCCGGCGTCGATGGCGTTTTCGACCAGTTCCTTGACGGCCGACGCCGGGCGTTCCACGACCTCGCCGGCGGCGATACGGTTGACGAGCGTTTCGGGAAGGCGGCGGATGGTCATGATTCCACGTCCCGCCATTGCCGAATACGTGACAAAAGCCCCGCCGTCGATCCGTCCAGGTTTTCAGGTTCCGTTCCGTGTGTCAGGGCGCCGACAAGCGGTTTGGCAAGAGCCTTGCCCAGTTCGACGCCGAATTGATCAAACGGATTGAGGTTCCAAATCACCGACTGGACGAACACCTTGTGCTCATAAAGCGCCAGCAGTGCACCCAAGGTCCGCGGTTCAAGCCGCGGCAGCAGGATCGATGTCACCGGGCGGTTGCCGCTGAAAGCTTGATGGGCTGGTTGTTCCTGATCCGGTCTGCCGGTCATCAGTGCCGAACCCTGGGCCAGAAAATTGGCCAGCAGCTTATCGTGATGGTCGCCCGCCGGATGGGCGCTTTCCACCGCCGCAATCAAATCGACCGAGACGACATCCGACCCCTGGTGCAACAGCTGATAAAACGCATGCTGGCCGACAGTGCCGGCTTCGCCGAACACTACGGGCGCGGTCGCCGTTTCGGCCAAGTCGCCGGCGCGGTCCGATGTCTTTCCCAGGCTTTCCATTTCCAACTGCTGCAAATAGCTGGGCAAATGTTCCAACAGCTGGTCATAGGGCAACACGGCGTGGGCCGAAGCGCCGATGAAGTTCCGGTTCCAAACGCCGACCAGTCCCAACAGGACCGGCAGGTTTTCGTGCAGCGGCGCCGACCGGAAATGACCGTCCATGTCGCGGGCTCCGGCCAGCAGTTCGCGGAAAGCATCGCTTCCGATACCCATTAGTACCGGCAACCCGACCGCCGACCAGATTGAAAACCGGCCGCCTACCCAATCCCACAACGGGAATTGATTTTCCGCCTTGATGCCGAAATCCGATGCGGCGTCCACATTACCGGTGACGGCAATAAAGTGATTGTTGACCGCGTCCGATCCCAGGTCCTCGGTGATCCATCGCCGGACCGTCATGGCGTTGGTCATGGTTTCCTGAGTGGTGAAGGTCTTTGACGAAATAATAATCAGCGTCGTCGCCGGGTCGCACGTGTGGAGCGCCTCGGTTACGTCCGTCGCGTCGACGTTGGCGACGAAATGAACATTCAGTCCCATCCGCCGGTAGGGCTTCAGCGCCCGGCAGGCGAGGCGCGGGCCCCGGTCCGACCCACCGATGCCGATGTTGATGACATCGGTAAATTTTTTACCTGTCGCGCCGGCGCGTTCGCCCGATTGTACGGCGGCGGCGAAATCCTTCATCCGGGCAAGCGTTTCCCCCACCGCAGGGGACACGGGTGCGCCGCCGACGGCGTATCCTTCATCACCGGTGCCGCGAAGCGCCATGTGCATGGCGGCGCGGCCTTCTGTATCGTTGATCGGGTCGCCTGCGAATAAACGCCCGCGCCATCCGGCAAGGTCGCGATCCTGGGCAAGCGCGATAAGCAGATCCAGGGTTTCGCCGTTGATCCGGTTTTTCGACAGGTCGAGCAGCAGGCCCGCAACTTCAAAAGACAGCGCTTCAAACCGCCCCTTGTCGGCCTGAAACAGGTCGCGCGTCGCCAGGCCGCCGATCGCCTTGCAATGATCGGTGAGCGCCTGCCAAGCCGGCGAGCGGGTCAGTTTCGGCATGGGCGGAGGGGCCTCCGGCAGAGATGTTGTTCGACGCAGGTTAGCATCGGGGCAGGTCCGGGCCAACGGATGGCGGGCTATTTCGCCTTGAGGCCTTCCGGTTTGCCCACCACGACAAATACCAAGTTCTTTGAATCCAACAGGTTCCGCGCAACCCGTCGGATACCCTCGATGGTTACTTGTTCGATGTATTCATTCCGCCGTTCCAGAAAGTCCATGCCCAGGTCGTCAAGCTGCATGCCGACGAGCATGGAAGCGATTCGGTCAAGCGACGTAAACCGGAGCGGGAACGACCCGGTCAGATAGCTTTTGGCGTCGTCCAACTCTTGCTGGGTGACGCCGGTTTCAGCCATTTTGCGCCATTCGTCCCGGACCACGTCGAGGGTTTCCTTGACCCGCGCGTTGGCCGTGCCGGCGCCGCCGATATAAATCGCCGACCAATCCATGGGATTCAGATAGGAATAAACCGAATAGGCAAGGCCGCGTTTTTCCCGCACTTCGGTATAAAGCCGGGAAGTAAAGCCGCCGCCGCCCAGAATGTGGTTCATCACATAGGCGGTGTAAAAGTCCTTGTCCTTCCGGGCGAGGCCCTTTTCGGCAAACAGGATGTTGCTCTGGTCGATGGTTTTGTCGACCACGACGGTCTGGCCGTGGGCCTTGGGGGCGATAGACGGAACTTTCCAAGGCGCCGCTTTCATGGGCAGCCTGCCGAATGTTTTGTCGAGCAGCGGCGCCAGTTCCTCGGGCTTGATGTCGCCGACAACGCCGATGGCGACGGTGTCGCGCGCAAGGCGGTCGGCAACGAATTTCTTCAGGTCCGCCTGCATAATCCGTGCGACTGATTCCTTGGTCCCGTCGGAAGGCTTGCCGTAGGGATGACCCGGAAACAATTCCGCCATCAATGCCTTGCCGGCGATTGCATCCGGGTTTTCCGCATCATGGCGCAACTTCGCCAGGATTTGCGCCCGGAGCCGTTCCACCGGTTCCGCGTCAAAGCGCGGTTTCGTCAGGGCGTCGGCCAACAGGCCGAAGGCCTTGTCCCGGTATTCGGTAAGGGTCTTCAACCGCCCGCCGAAATTGTCACGTCCTTCGTCGAACCGCAGCGTAATGGAAAGATCTTCCAGTACCTGGCGGAGCGCCTTCGAATCCAATTCGCCCGCACCCTCATCCAGCAGGCTTGCCGCCATCGAGGCCAGGCCTTCCTTACCGGCGGGGTCGAGCGCCGAGCCGCCCCGGAACGAGAAATTGACGGTGATGATAGGGTTCAAGTGATCCTGGACCAGCCAGGCCTCAATGCCGCCGGGGCTGACAACCCGTTCGACCTTTGCCGCCCATGCGGGCATTGCGGCGGCCATCACCACGACTGCAAAAATCCAAATGACCCGGCGCCATGGTCCGAGGTGCCGTGGGTGATGCGGACGCGCCGTCATTTGCCGCCTCCGGCGCCCGGTTTCACAGCGGGGTCCGCGCCCAGCAGTAACGCCGTTACCGACCGGCGTTTCTGAAATACGTAGTCCGCCGCCGCCTGAACCTGCGCCGGCGTCACGTCGGTAATGCGCTCCGGCCAGCTTTCAACATCGTCGATGGTCTGTCCCGTCGCTAGGGCTCCGCCGAGCGTACGGGCGGCGGACTGAAACGAATCGCGGGCGAACACGGCGGATGCGCGCAGCCGTTTTTTTGCGCTCGCGACTTCGTCCGCGGTGACGCCGCTTTTGACGATTTTCGCGATTGCGGCGTCGATCGCCCGTTCCATGTCTTGGACGGTTTTGCCGGGCCGGGGGCTGGCATAGACCGTGAATTGACCCGGGCCCAACGGGTCCGGATCATAATAATTGCCGGTGCTGACGGCGATGCGGCTATCGATGACCAGATCGCGATACAGTCGGGAAGACCCGCCGCCGCCCAAAACCTCCGACAGTATCTGCAACGCGTAGGCGTGTTCCTTTTTGCCGTAGGTATAGCTTGGCGCCAGGTAAGACCGGCTCCAGGACGGCTGCCGCACGGCGGGATCGTGAAGCGCCACCATGCGGGACGCTCTCTGCGGCGGTTCCATCGTGCGTTTGCGCTCGACGCCCGGCTGGGGCGGAATAGCGCCGTAATACTTCTCCGCCAAAGGCCGCACTTCATCGACGGTCACGTCGCCGGCGACAACCAGGATCGCGTTATTGGGCGCATACCAACGCTTGTAAAATTCGATGATGTTCTTCCTGCTCATGGCGACGATTTCGTGGTCATATCCAATGACCGGGCGCCGATACGGGTAGTTCCGGTACAGTACTTCGTTGACCTGTTCGGACAGGATCGCCGCCGGATTGTTGTCGGTGCGCGACCGCCGCTCCTCGCGCACGACCTGGCGTTCCGGTTCGATGATTTCATCGGTCAGGACCAGATTGGTCATGCGGTCGGCTTCCATCTCCATGACCATTTCCAAGTGCTTCTTGGCGATGGTTTGGAAGTATGCCGTGTAGTCGTATGACGTGAAGGCGTTTTCCTGGCCGCCGTTTTTCGCCACCAGTTTGGAAAACTCGCCGGGCGCGCGATTCTTCGTCCCCTTGAACATCAGGTGTTCAAGGAAATGCGCGATGCCGGAATATCCGGATTTTTCGTCCGCCGACCCGACCCGGTACCACACCATGTGGGTCACCACCGGTGCCCGATGGTTGGACACGAGGACGACTTGCATGCCGTTTTTCAAGGTAAAGGTTTTTGGGTCGAAGATTTTCGCCAGGGCACCCGCCGGGTTTAGGGACAAAATGGCGAGTGCAGCCGTGAGGGCGATAACAGCGGACGCGATCCTGGATCGGCAGGGCCATAAATTGGATCGAAAGGGGGTGCGGCGCTTAATGCTCATGGGATCAGAGATAGGCGCGTCCGGCGTCCACGGCAATTCGTTTTTGGGTCGGGTCACGAAGTTTTCAACCCGGAATGTCGAACGCCGGATATCAGAAGGGTAAAATACCCTTGCGGGGCGTCTGACGCCGGATTTCCGGCACCTTGCCCTCGTTGATCGGCTTGCCCAACGCCTGGGTTTCCAAAAGGCGGCGTTGTTCTTCCTTCGGGTTGACGACCACGCCCGGATATTGGGCGTCTGCGTTCCAGAAGATCAGTTTGTCGATCAGCGCTTTGTCCTCTTCGGACAGAGACAATGTCTCGCGGTTGACCGTGGCGCGGATGGTGGGGTCGGCGGCGTTGGCGCCGGTCCGTTCCATCAGTGCCAACAAGCCGGGCGTTTCGTTGCCAAGCGGTTTGACCTGCACTTTCCGGCCCGGCGTTTTGCCCAGGATCGCCGCCCGGGCTTGGTCGCGGGGGGTGTTAACCTCTGGCTGATCGCGGCCCGGTTCCGGCGGCCGCAGGCCGTATTCGGGCGGCAGGCTCAAGGGCGGACGTTTGTAGACGGCGAATTCGTCCGGCGCGCGTTTTTCGCCCGTCGCGGCGCGTTTGAGGGCTTCGCAGCCGGTCAGGCTGAAAGTCAACAACAGGGCCAAAAGTAGGGTTTTTCGCGCGGTCATGGATCGCATTATTGTCTTAACGGCTTGACGTTGGGTTGCCGCCCGTGTCGGACGGGCCGCCTGTAATGGCTAAGACGGCAATTTACGATGATTTGTCCCGCTGAAACAAGGTGTCAAGGATCAGGACCGCCGCGCCGACGGTTATCGCACTGTCCGCGACGTTGAATGCCGGCCAATGATGACCCGCCGCGTGTAGGTCGATAAAGTCCAGAACCGCACCGTGGATCAACCGGTCAATGATGTTGCCGACGGCGCCGCCGACGATCAGTCCGATGCCGCGGGTCACCCATGGGTCCGCTTGGCGGACCATCCAAATCAGCAGGAAGACCGATACCGCGGTGGCCAAACCGGAGAGAATCCAGGGAGTGAAGGGCGACCCGGTATTGAACAAGCCGAAGCTCACCCCCCGGTTCCAGACCAGCACCAGATTGGCGAACGGGGCAAGCTCGATCACCTTGGGCGGGTTCATGACCTGGGTCAGGATCCACCATTTGGTCACTTGGTCGAGGACGACAATGACCGCGGCGATCGTCAATCCCTGTTTGCGAAGGCGGGCCGGATCGGTCCGGGGCAAACCCTGCGTCATCGGCTGGCCGTTATTCCGCCGCCATCGGCGAATGGCGCACGGCGTCGGCGCACCGGGTGCAGACGCCCGGGTGTTCCGGATCGGCGCCGACATCGTCCAACACCTTCCAGCATCGCTCGCACTTGTCGCCCGAGGCGAGCGACGGAACAACGGCCACCCCCGGCGCATCGGGTGCGGTAAAGGCACCACTTGGGGCTTTGTCCGTCGTGACTTCGGCGGTCGAGGTGATGAAGATTTCCGGCAGGTCCAGGTCGGCGAGCGCCGCCGCCTGTTCCGCCGTGACGAAGACTTTCACATGCGCCTGCAACGACGCACCGATGCGCTTTTCCGCGCGTTCCAATTCAAGCGCGCCGGTCACCGCGCGGCGCACTTGGCGGATGGCCCGCCATTTTTCGGCCAAGGCGTCATCCTTCCAGATGTCCGGGATGTCCGGAAACTGACGCAGGTGAACCGAATTTTTGGGGTCCTGTTCCGGCAGGCGCGCCTGCCATGCTTCCTCGGCGGTGAAGCAAAGGAACGGCGCGAGCCACGCGGTCAGGCAGTTGAACAATTCGTCCAGCACCGTGCGGGTCGCCCGCCGCTGGATTGTGTCGGGCTTGTCGCAATACAGGCTGTCTTTGCGGATATCGAAATAGAACGCCGACAGGTCGACCGCGCAGAAATTGTGCAGTTCGGTAAACACGCCGTGGAATTCGAAATTGTCGCAGGCGCGGCGCAGCATCTTATCCAGGTTCCAGATACGGTTCAACACCCAGCGCTCCAGTTCCGGCATCTGATCGACCGGCAGGCGTTCCGACGCCTCGAACCCGTTCAAGCTGCCCAACAGGTAGCGAAGCGTATTGCGGAGCCGACGGTAGATGTCGGCGTGCGACTTGATGATTTCCGGCCCGATGCGAAGGTCTTCGGAATAGTCCGATCCGACGACCCATAGGCGCAGGATGTCCGCGCCGTTCTGGTTGCACACGTCCTGCGGGGCGACGATGTTGCCCAAGGACTTGGACATTTTCTGTCCGTCCTCTGCCATGACAAACCCGTGGGTCAAAACTGCGTCATAGGGCGCGCGTCCGCGGGTGCCCGATCCTTCCAGCAGCGAAGAATGGAACCAACCCCGGTGCTGATCCGTGCCTTCAAGATAAAGCGCCGCCGGCCATGACAGGTCTTCCCGCTGTTCCAGAACGAAGGCGTGGGTCGATCCGGAATCGAACCACACGTCCAGAATGTCGGTGACCTGTTCGTAATCTTCCGCACTGAAATCGTTGCCCAAAAACCGCGACGGCTCAGACGCGAACCAGGCGTCGGCGCCCTCGGCCTCGAACGCGTCGGCGATGCGGGCGTTCACGGCGGGGTCGTTCAGCAACTCGCCCGTGTCGCGGTGGATGAACACGGTGATCGGCACGCCCCAGGCGCGTTGGCGCGAAATCACCCAGTCGGGCCGGCCTTCGATCATGGCGTGCAGGCGCGCGTGCCCGGCGCCGGGCACGAAGCGGGTGGCGTCGACGGATTTAAGCGCGACCTCGCGGAGCGTCTTACCCGTGGTCACGCCCCTGACGTCGAAAGGCCGGTCCATGGCGATAAACCACTGCGACGTGTTGCGGAAGATCACCGGTTTTTTCGACCGCCACGAATGCGGATACTGGTGGGTCAGCCGCCCGCGCGCGACCAACGCGCCCGCATCGGTCAGCGCGGCCATGACGACCTTGTTGGCGTCGCCCTTCTTGCCTTTGTCGGTGATCACCTGCGCGCCCTCGAACCCCGGCGCACCCTGGGTGAACCGGCCGTCGGCATCGACGGTGTAGGGGATTTGCGTATCGATACCACGCTCGGCCAGCAATTTACCGGCGGCCATCCACGCCTCGAAGTCTTCGCGTCCGTGGCCGGGGGCGGTGTGGACGAAGCCGGTACCGGTTTCTTCCGTCACATGATCGCCGTCCAACAACGGCACGTCGAAGTCATACCCTTTCCCCCGAAGCGGATGGGCGCAGGTCAGACTGGCCAGCGTTTCTGCCGTGACGTCGCCGATACGTTTGTGCGCATCGACCCGCGCGGCGCTCATCACGTCTTCCGCCAGCGCGTCCGCCAGGATCAGCGTGTCACCGGGCTTGGCCCAGTTGTCCGCTGCGGTGTCTGTCACTTCGTATAGGCCGTAGGAAATGCGCTTTGAAAAGCAGATGGCCCGGTTGCCGGGGATGGTCCAGGGCGTGGTTGTCCAGATGATGACGGCCGCGCCGTTCAGGTCATCCGCGCCGGCGACCACCGGAAACTTGGTCCAGATGGTATCCGATTCATGGTCGTGGTATTCGACCTCGGCTTCGGCCAGTGCGGTCTTTTCGACGACCGACCACATGACCGGTTTGGAGCCGCGGTACAGCAATCCATTTTCCAGAAACTTCATCAGTTCGCGGGCGATCTGTGCCTCGGCGGCGAAGGTCATGGTGGTATATGGGTTTTCCCAATCGCCAACACAGCCCAGCCGCTTAAACTCGTCGCGCTGCATGCCGATCCATTCTTCGGCGAACTCGCGGCATTCACGGCGGAATTCGACCACCGGCACCGCGTCCTTGTCCTGGCCCTTGGCGCGGTACTGTTCTTCGATCTTCCATTCGATGGGCAGGCCGTGGCAGTCCCATCCGGGCACGTAGTTGGAATCTTTGCCCATCATCTGCTGCGCCCGAACGATGATGTCCTTGAGGATTTTGTTCAGCGCATGGCCGATGTGCAGGTGACCGTTGGCGTAGGGCGGGCCGTCGTGCAGCACGAACGGCGGGCGGCCCTTTGCGTCTTCCCGCATCAGGCGGTAGACGCCTGCTTTTTCCCATTGGGCCAGGATTTCCGGCTCTTTGTCGGCCAGGCCGGCTTTCATGGGGAAATCGGTCTTCGGCAGGAAAACCGTGGATTTGTAGTCGACGCTCATGGGGCCCCCAGGCTTCAAGGTGGCAAGTCTCTCAAGGGCGTGGTTTTACGCCAACGGCGCGGAATTAGAAAGCTTTTGGCTCAGCCCAGGATTTGCCGGACTTGGTCGCAATCGCGGGCGATTTGTGCCTTTATTTGGTCGATCCCGTCAAATTTCTTTTCCGGCCTGAGGAACTCGATCAACTGGGCGCGGAGCCGTTTGCCGTAAAGGTCGCCCGCAAAGTCGAAAATGTGCACTTCCAACAGGTCGTCCTCGCCGCCGAAGGTCGGCCTGCGGCCCAGGTTGGCAACCCCCGTAAGCGGCGGGCCGTTGTCGCGCTCGATCCGGACGGCGTAAACGCCCCGTTTCGGCCGCAGATACGTGCCGAGCGTGATGTTCGCTGTCGGGAAACCGATCTGCCGGCCGCGCTGGTCGCCGCCCGTGACCCGGCCCTCGATCTCGAACGGGCGGCCCAGGACGCCGGCAGCACCCCTCGGGTCGCCCTGGGTCAGGCAGTCCCGCACGCGGGTCGATGAATATATTTCTGTGCCACCGTCCTTGCGGGCGCTGACGGCGGTGAACCCGAAGCCGAGCTGCCCACCGAAATCCAATAGCATCTGGCAGTTGCCGCCCCGGCCCCGGCCGAACACGAAATCATATCCCGCGACGACGTGCGATGCGCCGATGCCGGCGACCAAGACCTTTTCGATGAAGGCCTCGGCCGTCAGCGATGAAAACCCTTTGTCGAACCGCTGAACGAAGATGCTGTTGACGCCGTCGGCGAAAACCAGCCGCGCCTTGGCGTGAAACGGGGTCAGCCGGAAGGGCGGGGTGTCAGGGGCGAAAAAACGGCGGGGGTGCGGCTCGAACGTCAGGACGCCCCAAGGGCGTCCGGCGGCCTTGGCGATGCGCCCGGCTTCGCCGATGACCGCCCGGTGGCCAAGGTGGACGCCGTCAAAATTGCCGATCGCGACGACGCCGCCTCGGGCGTCGGCCGGGATGGATTGGTAATGGCGAAAAACCCGCATGACGCCTTGGAAGGTGCCTGCCGCAGGACCGGCGGTCAAGCCTTCGCGGCCCGGTCAACGCCGGCCGCTCAGGGAGAAATGAAAGGAAGGTCCGGGCTTACTTCCGGCGCGGCGGCACCATGATGACGGCTTCGCCGTCCAGCACGACCTTGTCGTGGACGAGGCACTGCGTCGTCATCTTGATGAAGCGCTTATCTTCCATCTTTTCAACGATGGTGGCTTTGGCGGTGACGGTGTCACCGGCCTTGACCGGCGCCTTGAATTTCAAACTCTGGCTGACGTAGATGCAGCCCGGCCCCGGCATCTTGGTGCCGATGACGGTGGAGATGAAACTGGCCGTCAAAAGCCCGTGGGCGATGCGGTCTTCAAACATGGTTTCGCTGGCGAACTCTTGGTTCAGGTGCACCGGGTTGGTGTCGCCGGAAACGCCGGCAAAAATTAGAATGTCGGATTCCGTGACCGTTTTCGAAAATTCGTCGCTCTGGCCGACTGCCAGGTCCTCGAAATAGTACCCGTGAAGCTTATCAATCGCGCTGACGGCAGTGTCCATGTTCTTGCGCTCCAATCGTTGCCTTTTGTATTATCGGGTGCGCGTTTCCGCGCTGCAGCAGCTAATACTGCACTGCAAAATAAAATGCGGCAAGCGAATGTTTTGCCGGGCCCCGCGGCGGAGGCTACCATGACCCTGGTAACAGGCTGAAAACGGCGGGTTTTGATGGGCATTGCGCGGTTTTTGATCGTTGGCTTCCTGGCCGCGACGGCGATTTCGCTGCCGTCGAACGGCGGCGTGGCGCCCGCTTGGGCCGCGGGCGAGTCGCAGTCCCCGGCGCTCGGTCTACCCATCGCCTGCCGCCTGGGCGAGACCTGCTGGCTGGTCAACCTGGTGGACCTGGATGCGGGGCCGGGCGTGCGCGATTTCACCTGCGGCGCCCACAGTTACAACGGCCACACCGGGGTCGATATCGCGATCCGCGATTACAGCAAGATGGACGATGGCGTCGCCGTCGTTGCCGCCGCCGCGGGCACGGTCACCCGGGTGCGCGACGGCATGCTGGACGGTGACGTCTCCAAAACCGGGCATGGCGCGGTAAGCGGGCGCGGGTGCGGTAATGCGGTTTTCATGGATCACGGAAACGGCTGGCACACCAATTACTGCCATTTGCGCCGCAATTCACTGGTTGTCCGCCCGGGTCAGCGAATCGCCCAGGGCGATAAACTGGGCCTCGTGGGGTCATCCGGCCTGGCGGAATTTCCCCATATCCACATGGGCGTGCGGTTCAACCGGAAGGTCGTCGATCCGTTCATCGGGCTTGACCGCAAGGCCGATTGCGGGCCCGGGCTCCGGCCGCTGTGGGACGACCGCACCTTGGCCGGGTTCGGCGGCGGTATGACCGCCTTGTACGATGCCGGGTTTTCACCGGTAAAGGTCAACGCCGATGCGCTACGACGCGGGTTTTACCGGGATGCGGTGCTCAGCGCGAAATCGGACGGGCTGATCTTCTGGGTCGATGCCTTCTGGGTGCATGACGGCGACAAACTTACGCTGAAGATCACCGCGCCGGACGGCCGGGTCATGGCGTCGGAAACGGACGCGCTCAAAAAGACGCAGGCCCGCTATATGAAATTCATCGGCAAGCGCCGGACGGTCGATTGGAAACACGGCCTCTACCGGGGCGAGGCCGAGTTGATCCGGCAGGGCGCCGGCGGGCAGGCCAAAGTTTTCAAGATCGAACGGCAGGTGGAAATCAAGTAGCGGCCGGGCCGGCGGTTCGCCGCGCGGCCGGTCAGGTCATGGACGGCCGGCGGGATACAAGCCGCGGTGACCCGCGAAGCGCCCGGCGGATGCCCTGGCGGGTCGATTCCGTCCGCCGCTGCACCTCGCGCTGCATCCGTTCGGACGCCGAGGCGGTTGTCTCCGGCTGGGCGAATACGTCTTCATCAAACAGCGCCGCGCCAAGCTGCTTGTCGGTTTCTTTTTCTTCCTGACGGGTGGCGATCAGGTTCAGGGTCCGGGTTACCAGCGGGTGCCGGTCGGGGCGCTTGCGGGATTTTCGCATATGTTCGCGGGTAATGGCCTTGATCATCGTGACAATGGTTTTGTACCGGTGCTGGGTCTCGCACCACCGGGCATAGGCGGCGACGGTCCACGGATTAGCGGGCAGCGGCCTAAGGCCCCGCGACTGGCACCAGTCGACGAAGACCTCCCATGCGGTGGTTTGATTTAAGCGTGCCATCGGGTGTATCGCTTGTTCGTGGTGCCCAGAAAGCCGATATCGGCCCTTTGATCTGGCGCAAAAATCAACTATCAACCCCCAAAGGTCAACATCTGTTAAAAATCAAGGAATATACCGGCATGACCAAGTATCGGATCGCGGCGATCGGTGGCGACGGCATCGGCCCCGAAGTGGTCGACGCGGGGGTTGAGGTTGTGTCCGCCATGGCGGAACGGGACGGCGGATTTTCCGTCGATGTCGAAAGTTTCCCCTGGGGCGGCGATTATTACCGAGAACACGGCGTGATGATGCCCGAAGACGGGGTCGAAACGCTGAAGCCGTTTGACGCCATTCTGTTCGGCTCCGCCGGCGACCCGCACATTCCGGACCACATCACGCTTTGGGGGCTTCGGCTCAAGATCTGCCAGACGCTGGATCAGTATGCGAACGTCCGCCCGGCGCGGCTGCTGCCGGGAATCGAAGGGCCCTTGCGCGGCGTCACGTCGGATGACCTGAATTGGGTCATCGTCCGGGAAAATTCTGAAGGCGAATACGCCGGCGTCGGTGGCCGGGTGCATCAGTCGTTGCCCGAAGAGGTCGGCATGGATGTCGCCGTCTTCACCCGCCCGGGGGTCGAGCGCATTCAACGCTTTGCTCTCGACCTCGCCCGTTCGCGCCCGCGCAAAAAATTGACGCTCGTCACCAAATCCAATGCCCAGCGCCACGGCATGGTGTTTTGGGATGCCGTGTTTAAAGACGTGTGCCGGGACTACCCGGATATCGAAATCGACAAAATGCTGGTCGACGCGATGACCACGCGGATGGTGCTGAACCCGAAATCGCTCGATACCATTGTCGCGACCAATCTTCATGCCGACGTGCTGTCGGACTTGGCGGCGGCGCTGACCGGCTCGCTCGGTATCGCGCCCACCGGCAACCTGCGGCCGGAAAAAGATTTCCCGTCCATGTTCGAGCCCATCCACGGCTCCGCTTTCGACATCATGGGCAAGGGCATAGCCAATCCCATCGGCACGTTCTGGTGCACGGCGATGATGCTGGACCACCTGGGAGAGGCGCGGGCGGCCCAGGGTCTGATGGCGGCGATTGAACGGGTCACCGGCGACGGCGGCGTGCTAACCCGCGATTTGGGCGGCACGGCGACGACCCGCCAAGTGACCGATGCCGTGCTGGCGGCGATCCGGGGGGCCAATGACTGATAAGATCACCATCGAGTTCAAGGGGTCGGGCGTCACCGCCGACTGGGACCCAAAGTTTGAAAACATTCTGGATTTCGCGGAGGAGCTGGGCCTGATGCCGCCGTTCAGCTGCCGTCAGGGTTATTGCCACACCTGCATGTGCGGTTTGGTAGATGGCGAGATCGAATACACCGACCCGGACGCCCTGCCGCCCGATGACGAAATGCAGACATTGATTTGCTGTGCCGTACCGAAAACCTCGCTGGTCCTGGACATCTAGCAATTAGCCGATATCCTGGGCCAAGCTGAACAGGGGGACGTTAAGACCATGGAAATGACAGACATCGCCCGCGTGCAGCAGTACCTGCGCCGCGCTTTCGACAACAACCGCTTCATCGTCAAGCCGCCCAAGAAGGACGGTCATCCGGTCGAGGTCTATGTGGGTGAAAATTTCCTCGGCGTTCTGCACCGGGACGAGGACGAGGGTGAGGTTTCCTACGCCCTGCAAATCGCGATCCTGGAAGAAGACCTGCCGAACTTGTAAGTGCCCGGCTTACCCCGCGACCGGCAGGGCCGTGCGGTAGACCACCTGCTTCAATGAAAAGCTGGACTTGATGGCGGCGACGCCGCGAACCCGCGTCAGCTTATCCATCAAAAACCGTTCATAGGCGCCCAGGTCCGCCGTGACGACGCGCAAAAGATAATCCGCATCGCCGGTCATCAGATAGCACTCCATGACCTCGGGCCAGCTTTGGATGTTGGTTTCAAACTCCTCCAACGCCGTCTCCACCTGACGCTCCAGCGTCACGTTGACGAAGATCGATACCGGCAGCCCGATGGCCTCCTGGTTGACCAGCGTCACGTAATCCCGGATCACGCCCGCGTCCTCCAACTGCCGCACCCGGCGCAGGCAGGGCGACGCCGACAGCCCGACCGCATTGGCCAGATCGTTGTTGCGGATGCGCGCGTTGGCCTGCAGGGCGGTCAGGATGCGGCGGTCGGTGGCGTCCAGTTCGATTTGTGCCATTTTTCACCAATAAACCAGTCAAAAATTACAGATAATTGCTAAAAATAGCATATCAAAGGGTAATATCGCAAAGAAATCCCTCTAATATTAGGGTAGGGTTCCGACAACAATGTCGAAAAAAAATCCTTTCCCATCGGAGACTTCCATGCCGCCCCTTGATGACGAGCCCGCCATGCAGACCCACCTGATGATCGAGCCGAACCCCGTCGCCGCCCCGGATGCCGAAACGCTCCGCAATCTTGAAGACCTGCGCTCGCGGATTTTGTGGCTCTCGACCTGGACGATCCATAACGCCAACCACAACCGGCAAAAAACGGACGGACTCAAGGTCGGCGGCCATCAGGCGTCCTGCGCCTCGTCGGCGGCGCTGATGACGGCGCTTTATTATCACGCGCTGCGCCCGCAGGACCGGGTCGCGGTCAAGCCGCACGCGAGCCCTGTGTTTCACGCAATCCAGTATCTGAACGGCAAGCAGACGAAGGCGAAGCTTGAAAACTTCCGCGGCCTCGGCGGCGCGCAAAGCTACCCGTCCCGCACCAAGGATACGGACGACGTAGATTTCTCCACCGGTTCCGTCGGCTTGGGTCCCGCCATGGCCATGTTCGCGTCCTTGGCCCAGGACTATTCCCGCCGCCATTTCGAAACCGTCCGCAATGACGCCCCCGGGCGCATGATCGCACTGGTCGGAGATGCCGAAATGGACGAAGGCAACATGTACGAAGCCATCCTGGAAGGATGGAAACATAACCTCCGCAATTGCTGGTGGATCATCGACTACAACCGGCAAAGCCTCGACGGCGTCGTCAACGACAAGCTGTTCCGCCTGATCGACCGGCTGTTCCGCGCCGCCGGATGGCGCGTCGTCGTCATGAAGTACGGCAAACTGATGATGGACGCGTTCAAAAAGCCGGGCGGCAAGGCGCTGAAAAAGTGGATCAACGACTGCCCCAACGATTTGTATGCGGCGCTCTGTTTCCAGGGCGGTGCCGCTTGGCGCGATCATCTGGGCGCCGACATCGGGAACGAACCCGGCGTCGCGCAATTGCTCGCCGAACATTCGGATGACCAACTTCAAGCGCTCATGTCGAATTTGGGTGGCCAATGTCTTGAGACCATCTGCGAGGCCTTCGCGTCGGCCGATGACGACGTGCCGACCTGTTTTCTCGCTTACACCATCAAGGGTTGGGGCCTGCCTTTAGCCGGACACAAGGACAACCACGCCGGCATCCTGACGCCCGATCAGTTGAAGGGTTTTCAGAAAGACCTGGGCATCGACGACGGCCGTGAATGGGACAAATTCGCCGGCATGGACGACCGCGCCGCCGGGCTTGAAAAATTTATCAAGGCGGCGCCGTTCAACGCTCCCGCCGACCGCCGGAAAAAATCCGCCGCCGTCGCGGTGCCCGAAACGCTCGCCATTATCGATGGTAAAAAGATGTCGACCCAAGAAGCCTTCGGCAAAATTCTGTTCGAAATCGCGGGCTCCGACCACGCCCTCGCCGACCGCATCGTGACGACATCCCCCGACGTGACCGTTTCGACGAACCTGGGCCCCTGGGTCAACCGGCGGGGCATCTTCGCCATCGAGGAAAAGGAAGACACCTTCCGCCGCGAAAACGTGCCGTCGATCCAAAAATGGGGCGCCAACTCCGAAGGCCAGCACCTGGAACTGGGCATTGCCGAAAACAACCTTTTCTTGGCATTGGCTGCATTGGGTCTCAACCACGAACTATTCGGCGAACGGCTACTTCCCATCGGCACGCTCTATGACCCGTTCATTCAGCGCGGGTTGGATGCGCTGAACTACGCGTGTTACCAAAATGCCCGGTTCATGGTGGTGGCGACGCCGTCCGGCGTCACGCTGGCGCCTGAAGGTGGCGCGCACCAATCTATCGCTACGCCGATGATCGGCATGGGGCAGCCGGGGCTCAGCTATTTTGAACCGGCCTATGCCGATGAACTTGCCGAAATCATGCGCTGGGGGTTCGAACACATGCAGGGCGACGACGGCGGCTCGGTCTACTTGCGTCTGTCGACCCGGCCTATGGAACAGCCCGGGCGGGATATGACCAAGGCGCTAAAGTCCGACATCATCGCGGGCGCCTATTGGCTCCGGCCGCCGTCCACGCCGGACGCCGGCGCAATTGTTTATGTAGGCGTGCTGGCGGCCGAGGCCGAGGCGGCAGCCGACGCCCTCGGCGCCGAGAACAACAAGAGCAATGCCCCCGGCATCCTGGCCGTTACTTCGCCCGACCGGTTCTATTCCGACTGGCGGACGCGGGGCGATGACAGCCACGCGGCGAGATTATTGTCGGCGCTAAAGCCCGGATCGAAACTGGTGGCGGTGCTCGACGGTCATCCGGCGACGCTTAGCTGGCTCGGCGGTGTGCAGGGCCAGAAGCTGAGGGCCTTGGGTGTCGAAAAGTTCGGCCAGACGGGCACCATTGGCGATCTTTACCGGGAATACGGCATGGATGCGGACGCCATCCGGAACGCGTTCAAGGGCTGACCCGGTCCGCCCAGACCTGGACGAAAAGACAAGGCCCTAGCCCGGTAAAAACACGGATGCTTACTTGCAGGCAGCCCGTGCCTGGGCGTCCTTCGTGGTCCGGCCCCACTTGGCGTCGACTTCAAATTCAAGCGCCTCGCCATATCGCGCGGCATTGCTGACTTTCAGGGTCGTGGCCTGATCTTCCGCCATGCGCACGGTCCGGCGCTTCAATATCCGCCCGCTGGACGGGCCCGTGATCTTTAGTTCCGCCGGCTTAAGCCACTTTTCGCCAAGATTCTGAATGCGGAACACGGCGGCCCTGTCATCGCTCGGGCCGCGGGGTTCATCGCCCAAATAGGGCAAAACCAGAACAGACTCTACTCTCGAGTGGGGAATAACGGGGGCAAGGTCAGGTTAACCTAAAGTAAGACTGGGGGGTGGTGCCTCGGGAGAGACTCGAACTCTCAATCTGTTGCCAGAACCGGATTTTGAATCCGGCGCGTCTACCAATTCCGCCACCGAGGCAATGGGATAAGCGGGCGCACTTTCTAACACCCAAAAGCGACCCAGGCAAAGCGCATTGTCACGGATTGTTGCCAGTCCGGGGGCCGCCTGTTAGAAGCGGCCATGCTGCGCCGCCTGTATGCCCGAATGCTTGAACTGGCCGTCCACCGGCACGCAAGCCGCTGGCTTGCCAGCGTCAGTTTCATCGAAAGCTCGGTCTTTCCCATTCCGCCGGACGTCATGCTGATCCCCATGATTTTGGCCGACCGGGCGCGGGCCTGGCGGGTGGCGTTCATCTGCACCGTTGCGTCTGTCCTGGGCGGGCTGTTGGGCTACGCCATCGGGCTTTATCTGTTCGAGCAGGTGGGGCGGCCGATGTTGGAGCTTTATGGCTATGCCGCCAAGTTCGGGGATTTCCGCGCCGATTACGCCGAATGGGGGGCGTGGGCCGTGTTCATCGCGGGCGTCACGCCGTTCCCCTTCAAAGTAATCACTATTCTCTCGGGCGCCGCGTCGTTGAACGTCCCGGTGTTTATCATCGCGTCGCTGTTGGCCCGGGGCATTCGTTTCTACGTGGTCGCCGGGCTGCTCTGGTATTTCGGCGAACCGATCCGCGATTTCATTGAACGGCGGCTGGGGCTGCTGTTCACGATCTCCTGCGTGCTGCTGGTCGGCGGGTTCGTTCTGATCAAGTTCGTGCTATAGAAGGCCCAAGTCCTTCACCGCCGGAGCAAGCCCGTCCGCCATGGCTTTCCTGTTAGCCGTCCTCGACGATCCCAAAGCCCAGTCGTGGCTGCCACTTGTGCTGCTGGCCGTCGCTGCCGGGGCGCTCGGTTTTGCCTTTCATGCGCAATATGCACTGGGGCTTGAGCCCTGTAACCTTTGCCTCGCGCAACGGGTTCCTTATGCCGTGATCGGCGTTCTGGCCGGGTTCGCCCTGATCCGGCCGGGTGGGGCGGCCCGCCGCGCCGTGGTGCTGGTGGCCGGCATCGCCTTTGCTGCGGGGTCGGCGGTCGCCGTCTATCACGTCGGCGTCGAACAGCACTGGTGGGCGTCGGCCGTCTGCGGCGGCGACTTGGCCAAACAGTCCTCGACGATAAGTGATCTTCTGGCCGGGCTCCGCGCGCCGCCGGAAAAAAGCTGCGATCAGGTGGACTGGACCTTCCTCGGCCTGTCCATTGCGACCTATAATGCGGCGTTCTCGGCGGCGATGGCGGGGCTTTGCCTCATAGCTGCCGGGCGGATGAGGAAACGGGTTTGAGCAAGAAAAAGTCATTGCCGAAACCCCGGCGCATGCCGGGCGACCTGCCCAAGCGGGACATGGTTGAGCGGATGATCCGCGTCGACCACGCGGGCGAATACGGCGCTGTCCGCATTTACGAAGGCCAGTTGGCGGTGCTGGGCGACGCGGCCAGCGCCGGCGATATCAAGCACATGGCCGAACAGGAAGAAAAACATCTGGCCAAATTCAACGATCTGGTCGCCGACCGGCGGGTGCGCCCGACGGCGCTGCTGCCGATCTGGCACCTGGCCGGCTTCGCGCTGGGCGCGGGCACGGCGCTGTTGGGGGAAAAGACGGCGCACGCCTGCACCGTCGCGGTCGAGGAAGCCATCGACGAACACTATGCCGATCAGGTCGCGCGACTGGAAGGCGAGGGCGAGGACGAGCTTCGCGATACGTTCGAGCGTTTCCGCCAGGAAGAATTGGAACATCACGACAAGGCGCTCGAACTGGGGGCGGAGGATGCGCCCGGATATGAATTGCTCAAAGGCGCGATCAAGACGGGGTCCAGGATCGCCATCTGGCTGTCGGAAAGGGTCTAGTTAGGCGGCGTCCGTTGCCGGCAACAAAACAAAATGGGAGGACCGCCATGAAGGCCGTCGTTTTTCCGGGGGACCGCAAGGTCGATTACATGGATTTTCCCGACCCGCATCCGGGGCCGGGCGAGGTCGTGTTGCAGATCAAGGCGTCCGGCATGTGCGGCAGCGATCTGAAATACTACCGCAACCCGCCGGGCACGCCGACGCTGGGGCTTGGCGAACGCAAGGGCCCGATCATCGCGGGGCATGAGCCCTGCGGCATCGTCGCTGAAGTGGGCGCGGGCGTCGACCCGCTGCTTGCTAAGTTCGGCGACCGGGTGATGGATCATCACTACCACGGTTGTGGCGTATGCAAGCATTGCCGCACAGGGTGGAGCCAGATGTGCCTTGACGGTACCATCGTCTATGGCGCCACCGGCCACGGCGCGCACGCAGAATACATGAAGGTCCCGGCGCACACGTTGGTCAAATTGCCCGATGAATTGTCTTTCAAGACAGGCGCGGCGATTTCCTGCGGCACGGGCACGGCCTGGGGGGCGCTGAAACGGCTCGACCTCGCCGGCGACGAAACGATCGTCATTTTCGGGCAGGGCCCCGTGGGGCTCAGCGCGACGCAACTGGCCAAGGCCATGGGCGCGCGGGTCATCGCACTCGACATTTCCCACGAACGGCGGGAGCTCGCCGAAAAATTCGGCGCCGATATTGTGATCGACCCCATGAATAACGACGCCGTGTCGGCGATCTGCGACCTGACGAACGGCGAGGGCGCGCACAAATCATTGGACTGTTCATCAAACCCCGACGCGCGGGCCAACGCGGTGCGATGCGTCCGCGGCTGGGGCACGGCGTGTTTCGTCGGCGAAGGCGGGCAGGTCACGCTGGATGTGTCGCAGGACATTCTGCGCCGCCAGGTGACCATCATGGGGTCCTGGACCTTTTCCAAGAACGTGCAGGCCGATTGCGCGCGCTTTGTGGTCGAACGCAAGATCGACGTGGATTCGCTGTTCACCCACACATGGTCGCTGGAACAGGCAGCTCAGGCATACGAGCTATTCGACAAGCAGGTGACGGGCAAGGGCGTCTTTTTGATGTAATCGCCGCCGGCGCGGTCAGGTGTGGCTATTTGCCCTTGTTGGGCCCGCGGGTCAGGGCGCTGATGACGCCGCGAAAGGTGCGAACTTCCTGTTCGGACATGTTGGCGCGGCCCAGCGCATTGCGCAGGTTGCGGACCATGATCGGCGCGCGCTCCGGCGGATAGAGAAATCCGCAGGCCTCCAGTTCGCGCTCCAGATGTTCGTAAAGCATGATCATTTTCGCCTGTTCCGCCGGGCGGGTTTTCTTGGGCATGGCAATTTCGTCCGACACGCCGGCGTCTTCGAGCGCCGCCAGCCGCCATTCATACCCCATCAGGAACACCGCCTGCGCCAGGTTCAGCGACGCAAACGCCGGGTTCAACGGCGCCTGAACGACGGCGCTTGCCAGCGCCACGTCGTCGTTTGTTAGGCCCTTTGACTCCTTGCCGAACAAAATACCCGTCTGCGTGCCGTCGCGGCCGTAAGCCGCGCGGGTTTCCGCCGCCGCCTGGCGCGGCGAAAGGACCCGTTTGGTCATGTCGCGCGACCGCGCCGTGGCCGCATAGATCGTATTCAGGTCTGCGATGGCGTCGCCTGTGGTGTCGAAAATGCGGGCGGTGTCGATGATGCGGTCGGCGCCCGATGCCGCCTTGCGGGCGGGTTCGCTCGGCCAGCCGTCACGCGGCTGCACTAGCCGCAAATCCGATAGCCCGCAGTTCAGCATGGCGCGGGCGGCCATGCCGATGTTTTCGCCCAATTGCGGTTCGACCAGGATAACGGCCGGGCCGCCCGGCTCCAGCTCGCCGCCGCGGTCCTGGCGTTTGTCGGTGCCTGCCATCACAGCACCCCGGGCCGGCCGGCCTGGGGCGAAACGCCGTCCCGGTACAGCATGTAGGTGAGGGAATCGTGGAGCGCGTTATAAGACGCATCGATGATGTTGGTCGAAACGCCCACGGTTGACCAGTTGTCGTGCTCGCCGTCGGCGCTTTCGATCATCACGCGGGTGATGGCGCGGGTGCCGTCGCCGGGGGTCAGGATGCGGACCTTGTAGTCGACCAACGACAGTTTTTCCAAATTCGGATAGGCCGGGATCAGAACCTTGCGCATGGCCGCGTCAAGCGCATTGACTGGGCCGTTGCCTTCCGCGACGGTCATGAACTGTTCGCCCGCGACGGTCAGCTTCACGGTCGCTTCGGAAATGGTGATAAGCTCGTTCCTGGCGCTCCACCGCCGTTCGTCCAGCACGCGGAAGCTGTTCAACTGGAAATACTTCGGAACCCCGCCGAGCGCGTCGCGGGCAAGCAGTTCAAAGCTCGCTTCCGCGCCGTCATAGGCGTATCCGTTGAACTCCCGCTCCTTGACGATTTCGACCAGGCGCGAAACTCTCGGGTCCTTGGGGTCGGCCTCAATGCCGATTTCCCGGAACCGGGCCAGGATGTTCGACCGACCCGCCTGATCCGATACCACGATGTGACGGCGGTTGCCGACCAGCGGCGGGTCGATGTGTTCATAGGTGCGGGGATCTTTTTCGACGGCGGAGACATGCAGCCCGCCCTTGTGGGCGAAAGCACTTTCGCCGACGTAAGGGGTGTGGCGGTTGTGCGGCCTGTTCAACCGTTCATCCAAAAACCGGGATACGTGGCTCAAGCGTGACAAATCTTCCGCCGTCATGCCGGTTTTGAATCCCATCTTCAACATCAGCGACGGGATGATCGCGATCAGATCGGCATTGCCGCACCGTTCGCCGAGGCCATTAAGTGTCCCCTGAACCTGCCGCGCGCCGGCGCGGACGGCGGCCAGCGAATTGGCGATGGCGTTGCCGGTGTCGTTGTGGGCATGGATGCCAACATGGCTTCCGGGAATTTCCTTTACGACAGCGCTGACGATGTCGAAAACTTCGTGGGGCAGGGTGCCGCCGTTGGTGTCGCACAGCACCATCCACCGCGCTCCCGCGTCATAGGCGATTTGCAGACACGCCATGGCGAATTCCGGATCGGATTTGTATCCGTCGAAGAAATGTTCGGCATCGAACATGGCTTCATCTTTTTGCTTGGCCGCCAATTGCACGGAATCGCGGATCATCGCGATGTTTTCTTCCTTGGTGATGCCTAGCGCGACATCGACATGAAAGTCCCATGACTTGCCGACCATGCACATGGCGGTCGCTTTGCTCGACAGCAGGGGCGCCAGGCCGGGATCATTTTCGGCGCTGCGTCCGGGCCGCCGGGTCATGCCGAAGGCGGTCAACTTGGCGCGAGTCAGTTTCGGCGGGTCGGAAAAGAACGCATCGTCCGTCGGGTTCGCGCCGGGCCAGCCGCCCTCGATATAATCGACGCCCAGACGGTCCAGCTCGCGGGCGATCGCGGCCTTGTCCACGGGGTTGAAGTCGACGCCCTGGGTCTGGGCGCCGTCGCGGAGCGTCGTATCGAATATGTAAACGCGTTCGTCGTTCATGGCCGGTCCGTCATTTGGGCCAGGCGGTCGGCCCGTGCCGTTCCGATCCCCCTATCCCTGAAAGAGCGGGAGAATGCCCAACTAAGCTGCGTTTCACAAGGGTTCAGGCAATTTCCGCCCTTCGGACAAAATCACGCCGACGTATTCGCGGTAACGCGGGTTGGTCAGGGGACCCAGGATTTCCTGTTCCATCATGTCGGCGAAGCCGATGATGGTGTTCAGGGGCGTGCGCAGGTCATGGCTTAGCGTTTCCAGAAGTGTCTGGTTCGCGTTCTCTGTCGTGCCTTCCTGGTCGCTGCAGGAGCGTCCGGCGCTAAGTGCGCCGGGCTTTATTTTAAATATATCCGCCATAGACCTTGTCTTTTGCTGCTGCCGCGGAGGTCATTTACTTTGGCGGGTCCGGTGATTTGCCCCACCGTTACCTCACGCCAGTGTGATGTGGTGACCATTAGGGCCCTAATCGGGCGAATGGCCAATACATGCGTATGTCTAGGTTGTAGGCTCTGGCGGCTGTCGCGGCTCCGGAGAACCGTGCTATGGTCGGGCATGCCCGACGAAATTATCCTGCTCACCGGCGAAATCGAAGGCCCGCATCTGGCGGCCGCCCTGGGGCAATTCAACCCCCGCCTGGCCGTGCGCCACGCGGTTACGGCGGACGATCTGGACGATGCGATGGCCCAGTCGGGCGGCGGCTCGGGGCGGCGGCTGGTGGCGTTCTGCACCGGCGTGGTCGTGCCGGGGCGGGCGCTGGAGGCGCTGCCCGTCCCGGCTTACAACTTCCACCCGGGCCCGCCGACTTACCCCGGCAGTTGGGCGTCGGGGTTCGCGATCTACGAGGGTGCGAAGCGGTTCGGCGCCACCCTTCATGTGATGGAACGCCGGGTTGACGAAGGCGTCATCGTCGATGTCGACTGGTTCGACATGCCGGAAAATCCCAAACTGCGGTATGACGAGCTGGAAGTTCTCGCCTATCAGGCGGCGCTCCGACTGTTCGACCGCTATGCCCGGCATTTGGCGACGGACGACACGCCCCTGCCTGCGGCCGATATCGCTTGGTCGGGGAAGAAACGCTCCAAGGCCGATGTCGCCGCCATGCGGGATCTGCCCACGGATACAACGGAAGACGAAATTCGACTCCGATTCAGGGCATTCGGATAATCTACTCAGAGTTAACCTTAAAAGATCAGGCGCGCCGCCACTTCGCGCCGTCGGCGCCGTCCTCGACCACAATCCCGCCGGCGGTCAGTTCATCCCGAATTTCATCCGCGCGCTTGAAGTCCCTGTTTTTCCGAGCATTTTGCCGTTCGGTGACCAGCGCGTCGATGGCCGCGTCGGCCAACCCGCCCGCCGCGGACGGCGGTTGCCACTTGAACCAGTCTTCCGGGTCTTGTTGGAGCAGGCCCAAGACCTCACCCATCGCCAACAAACCGGATTTCGTTTCGGTCAATTCCGCCTCGCCGCCCGAACCTGACTTGCCGCGATCAAGCATCGTATTGAGGATATATGCACGGTCATGAAGAGCCTTAATGGCAAGAGGCGTGTTCAAATCGTCGGACAGAGGCTCAAGAACTGTGTTCTGGTCTTCGCGTGACGGTGCAGCAGTTACATCTGCTCTACGAAGTGCACCATAAAACCCATCCAATTCCTTTTTGGCTTCGCGGATACCGTCCTTGGTGAAATCCAGCGGCTGGCGGTAATGGGTCTTCAACAGCGTCAGGCGGATAGCCTCGCCCGGGAATTCCTGCAGCAATTCGTTGACCCTGTAGAAGTTGCCCAAGGACTTCGACATCTTCTCACCCTTGGCCATCAGGTAGCCGTTGTGCATCCAAACCTTGGCCATGATGTCCGTGCCGTGGGCGCAGCGGCTTTGCGCGATTTCATTTTCGTGGTGGGGGAAGATCAGGTCCTGGCCGCCGCCGTGAATGTCGAACGTCTCGCCCAAGATCTTCTTCGACATGGCCGAACATTCGATGTGCCAGCCGGGCCGGCCGCGGCCATTTTCCGGGCCCCAGGGGCTGAGCCAGCCGGGATTGCCCTTGGCTTCGGGTGACGGCTTCCACAAGACGAAGTCCGCCGGGTTTTCCTTATATGACGCGACCTCGACCCGGGCACCCGCGACCAATTCGTCCTGGCTGTGGCGGGACAGGCGGCCGTAGTCGGCCATGGACGCGACCCTGAACAGCACGTGTCCGTCGTCCAAGGCATAGGCATGACCCTTCGCGATCAACGTTTCGATCATGGCGATCATGTCGGGGATGTGCTGGGTCGCCCGCGGCTCGAAATCCGCTGGCAGGGCACCCAAGGCCGCCATGTCGGCATGGAAATGGGCGGCGGTCTCCGCCGTGATGTCGGAAATCGGGCGGCCCGTTTCCTGAGCGCGGGCGTTGATCTTGTCGTCCACGTCGGTGATGTTCCGGACGTAGGTGACCTTGTGTTTCGGGGCGGGATACAACCGCCTGAGCAGCCGGTTCAAAACGTCGAACACCACCACGGGGCGCGCGTTGCCGATGTGCGCGAAGTCATAGACCGTCGGCCCGCACACATACATCCGCACATGGCAGGGGTCGATCGGCTGGAACGGCTCTTTTTTTCGCGAAAGCGTGTTGTGAAGCTGCAAGGTCATCAGAACTGCTTGGTGAAACCGTTGGTGATCGGGTAGCGGCGGTCGCGGCCGAAGGCACGGCCGGTGATCTTGACGCCTGGCGGCGCCTGCCTGCGTTTGTATTCAGCCCGGTCCAGAAGCTTCCAGATTTTGCGGACTGTTTCGGAATCGTACCCTTTTTCGACGGTGGCGTCGAAGCCCATTTCGTTTTCCACCAGGCACATCAGGATCGAGTCCAACTCGCCATAGGGCGGCAAGCTGTCCTGGTCCTTCTGATCGGGGCGCAATTCGGCGGAGGGCGGTTTGGTGATGATCCGCTCCGGCACCACCCGGCCTTCCGGCCCGAGGAACCCCTTCGGCGTCGTCTGATTGCGCCAATGGCAGAGCTCGAGCACCGTCGTCTTGTAGACGTCCTTTAACACCGAATAACCGCCGCACATGTCACCGTAAAGAGTCGCGTAGCCGACGGACATTTCCGACTTGTTGCCGGTGGTCAGCAGCATTTGGCCGAACTTGTTGGACAGCGCCATCAGCAAAAGTCCGCGGGTGCGGGCCTGGATGTTTTCTTCCGTGATGTCTTTGTCGCGGCCGCGGAAAAGCGGCGCCAGCATTTTGTCGAACGCCTGCATGGCGGGTTCGATGGAAACGGTTTCGATCCGCGTGCCCAAAAGCTTCGCCGCCTCGGCCGCGTCTTCCAAGCTGTCGTCGGACGTATAGGGTGAGGGCATCATCACCGTCAGCACCCGGTCCGGGCCCAGCGCGTCGACGGCGACGGCGGCGGAAAGGGCGGAGTCGACCCCGCCCGACATCCCCAGGACGACGCCGGGAAACCCGTTTTTGTTCACATAATCCCGAAGCCCCAGGACCATGGCGCGGTAGATCGCTTCCAGGTCGCCGGGCTCGGCGACAATCTCACCCATTTCCGGGGCATAGGTGTCGCCATTGGCCTGCCAGCGGGTGAGCGCCATGGCCTCGTCCCAGCACGGCAGTTTCGCCGTCAGGTTGCAGTCCTTGTCGAGCACGAAGGAACCGCCGTCGAACACCAGTTCGTCCTGCCCGCCCACCAGGTTGGCGTATAGCATCGGCAGGCCCGATTCCTTAATCCGCTGGACCGCATAGGCGAGCCGCTGATCACCCTTGCCCAGATAAAACGGCGATCCGTTGATGACCACCAGCATCTGGGCGCCGGATTCCTGCAGGCATTCGGTCACGTCCTCGAACCACATGTCCTCGCACACCATGACGCCCAGGCGCACGCCGCGAAATGCGATGGGGCCGGGCAGGGGGCCTTGCTGAAACAGGCGTTTTTCGTCGAACACGCCGTAGTTGGGCAGTTCGTGTTTAAGCCGCTCCGCCTGCACCTTGCCGCCGTCCAGCAACAGGGCCGCGTTATACAACTTGCCGCTTTCCGGGCCGCTCTTTGGTCGCCAAGGCGCCCCGGTCAGGATCGCGCTCCCGCCGCCGGCGGTGTTTTTTGCAAGGTCCGCCACCGCGGCTTCAATCCGGTCCTGGAAGGACCGCTTCAAGACCAGGTCTTCCGGCGGATATCCGGACAGCGCCAGCTCACCGGTCACCATCAGGTCGGCGCCCCGCTGGGCCGCCTGGCTTTGCGCCGCCTTGAGCCGTTCCAGATTGCCCGCGACGTCGCCGACGGTCGGGTTCAATTGGGCGATAGCGATGGTCAGGGTGTCGCTCATGAACTGGGTCTATTTTATTTTGGTCCGGGGGTGAGGGTTACGGCTTGCATCGCGCCGAGCGCAGGAAGCGGCAGGGTAGGATCCGGGGTGAATCCTGTCAATCAAACCGGCTGCACGAATGCCACCCTGCACCCGCGGCGGATCAGCGCCCGGTCATTGGGAAAATGCGCCTGGACCGTCTTGCCGACGCCGACCTTGCTGGTGAGTTTCGGCGTGCCGCCGTTTTTCCGCTTCTCTGGCGCTGGCCTTCGCGCGTATTGCCTTGCGGGTTCGCTCATAAATCAAGCCAACCTGCATTTCCGGCACATCGAGGGCTTTGCAGGCGATGGCCATCGCCTCGCCGCCTTCTTCGAAGATGATCCGCCGGGCAAGGCTTTCGTTTAAGTTTGTCAAAGTACTGAACAGGCTCAAGAACAGGGCGGCCTCGCCGTCCATCAGCGCGGCGACGACCATGCTTGGGATCACCAGACCTTCATTTTTCAGCGTGGTTTTCAGCTTGCTGTCGGATGATTGGCGATGCGCGATGGTGTTGTCGATTTCTTCGCGCGCCACTTCTTCAAGCAGCTCATCGATCATTTCCTTCGATAACTCGTACCGCTCGACAATGTGGGAGCGCAGCGTTGCCGACACCCAAATGAACATCTTTTTCGCCAGGTCCTCCCGCAGTTCCTCGCGCGTCAGCAACGGGTCCTGGAAGGCGTCGACCCCCTTGCTCTGCTCGACCAGTAATTCCAAGGTCGCCTGTGAGATATTGGCCGTCTGATTTTCCAGCAGATTGACGATCACCTGTTGGTTGCCGTGTTCGACCAGCGCCGCGGAAACCCCTTAGGATATGTCGGTACGGAGCGTCACTGCCAATTAGTGTTCGTGCGTGCGCAGCCGGATCACGTAGATCAGCGCCTCGTCTCGAAGCACCCTGCTTTGGCTCAGGATCGGATAAGCGACGTCGATTTCGTCGTTCGCCAGTTACTCGATCAAGGCGCGGGGGGCGTCGTCCATACCGGCAAGGCGCTGAGAGAAATTTTTGCGGACCGAAACTTCAACATCATGGATCAGGTCATGCATGATGTTCACCATAAGGTAGCATTCACGATCCGAGATCTTGTCGCCGCTGTCTTCGAACAGTTCCTCGGCAACCTTGGGAAGGGTTGTGCGTCCCTGCCGAGATTTGTTCCTAGCAAGCTGAAACAAGTATTCGACGTAGATTTCCGATGCCATTGGGATTCGGCTTTGCTTTTTGATTTTTTCGGCGCCCCGACTTACCGCGGGCGTCCTCCATGCCTGTAAATATTAACGCAAAACGGGCAAATGAGGAGCCGCACGTTTCTGTGAATACATTAATATACAGTCGGACTGAAGGGCGCCGGCAGGCCGGATTTTGGGCGGTTATTACGGTGCCGCGGGGCGGCGGAGAAGGAATTCCCGGCCCAGTTTGACCAACGGTTCGCCATCATAAGCAATGATGTCCGAGGTGGCGTAAGTTTCGGTCCAGTTGGCGGGCAGGTAGGATCCCGAGCCGATCACATCGATCGGCGCCTTGACGTCGGCCATGACCTTGCACTTTTCCACATCGAACCCGGACGAACAGACGATCTTCGCATGTCCAAAGCCCGCTTCGTCCAATTTTTCGCGGAACATGAAAATCGCGGCGGCGGATACGCCGGTGCTGGTCAGGAACCGCAGTTCCGTCTCATTGCGGTAGCGGCGCACGGCCAGCGGCACGTGGCGTTTCAGTACGGCATAACTTTCCTGCGGCCCCAGTCCTTCCATATAACGGACGCCATGGGTGTCGAGCCGGAACGACAGCTTGCCTTCGGCAAGCAGGTCAGGAAACCGGCGGCAGACTTCCAACGCATCGGTTACTTCCCGGCCGAAGAAATCGACCAGCACGGCCATCGCTTCGCCGGGCTAGGTCTCGGCAAACATTTCGGCCGCCCGGATCGTCGATCCTGCGTATCCGATCAGCGCGTGCGGCATGGTGCCGATCTCGCCAGCGTTGCCGAAATAATGTGCCGTCGCGTCGGTCACGTTGCCGATGAAGCCCTTGGCTCCCGCGTGTTTCTGCGCGGCCTTCTATCCGACGGCGGCGGCATAGTCCATCTGATCGGCCATTTCCGTGCCGGCGCAATGGCGGGCGTCCATCGCCATGAATACGGGTCCGGGCAAGGTCGCGCACATGACATAGGCATTGTTGGCAGCAACGCACGCGGCGCCCAGTTTTTGCAGCAATAATGTTTCGAGGTCGATCTGATGGCTCAGCAGGCCGCTCACGTAAATCAGCGGCTCGCCGGCGCCGACCCAGGCACCTTCTTCGAAATTGACTTCGATTTCAAAGTCGGCGCCCCGGCTGCGGGCGGCGCGGTCCAGCCACTCAAGCGCCAGTCGGGGCGCGAAAACCACGGGCCGGCGCATGAACACGGCGTACGTCGCGCGCTTGTCGCCGAACCGGCTGATGATTTCCTTGGTGCGCAGGAAATAATGATCCGCCCATTGCCGAATTTCGGTTTCGAACGCGGCGCCATTGGGGGCGCCGCCATCATCGAGCGGGCCGTCCATCATGCAGTCTCCTGCGGCGGGGCCGTCCGGCAAATTATTTAGGACGAGGCCCCTGCCTGCTTCAATTTAGGCGTCCGGGCTTCCTTCAGGGTTTCCGCCAACAGGAAGGCCAGTTCCAGCGCCTGACGCGCATTCAGGCGCGGGTCGCAATGGGTGTGGTAGCGGTCCGTCAGGTCAGAATCGCTAAGCGCCTGGGCGCCGCCGGTGCATTCGGTCACGTCCTGGCCGGTCATTTCCAGATGCACGCCACCGGCATGGGTGCCTTCCGCCTGGTGAACGGCGAAAAAGTCGCGCACTTCCGACAGAATGCGGTCGAACGGCCGTGTTTTGTACCCGTTAGACGCCTTGATGACGTTGCCGTGCATAGGATCTGACACCCACGCGACCTTGCGGCCTTCGGCTTTCACCTTGCGGACCAGCGGCGGCAGGCCTTGGCCGATCTTTTCGGAGCCCATGCGGGCGATGATGGTGATGCGCCCGGCTTCGTTGGTCGGGTTCAGGATATCGATCAGGCGGATCATTTCGTCCGGGCCCAACGATGGCCCGGCCTTGAAGGCGATCGGGTTTTTGATGCCGCGCATGAATTCCACGTGCGCGCCGTCGGGCTGGCGGGTGCGGTCGCCGATCCACAACAGATGCGCCGACGTGTCGTACCAGTCGCCCGTGGTGCTGTCGATCCGGGTCAGCGCCTGTTCGTACCACAGCAACAGCGCTTCGTGGGACGTGTAGAAATCCGTCTCGCGGATCTGCGGTGTCGTTTCGGACGTCAGGCCGCAAGCGGCCATGAAGGCCAGCGTTTCATCCAAACGGTCGGCCATGCCGGAATAACGCTCGCCTTCGGCGCTATCCGCGACAAAGCCCAGGTTCCACTGATGCACCTTATGCAGGTCGGCATAGCCCCCCTGTGCGAACGCGCGCAGCAAGTTCAGCGTCGCCGCCGACTGGTTATAGACCCGCATCAGCCGGTCCGGGTTGGGGATGCGGGCATCCTCGGTGAAATCCATGCCGTTGACCATGTCGCCCCGGTAGGACGGCAGTTCGACCCCGTCGATGGTTTCCGTCGGCGCCGACCGCGGCTTGGCGAACTGGCCCGCCATGCGACCGACCTTTATCACCGGCAGCGCCGCGCCGAAGGTCAAGACGACCGCCATTTGCAGCAGCACGCGGAAGGTGTCGCGGATGGTGTCCGGGTGGAATTCGGCGAAGCTTTCGGCGCAATCGCCGCCCTGCAGCAGGAAAGCCTCGCCGTCCGCCACTTGGGCCAGCGATTTTTTCAACGACCGCGCCTCGCCGGCGAACACCAGGGGCGGGCAGCGCTTAAGCTGCGTTTCCACGGATTCCAGGTCCGTCGCGTCCGGATAGTCCGGAACTTGAAGAATCGGTTTGCCGCGCCAGCTGTCGGGCGTCCATTTGTTCGCCATGTCGAACCTCTTGATAGGCTGTTTCCAAGTCTGTCCCAGGTATTGAATGCCCCGATATAAGCGGCATTTCCCTGAATTTCCAGCTAAACCCGCCCACCCGTCGACCTTCATTTTGCCAAATTTTCCCGCCAGACCCGGGTTGACGGGCGCCGGAAGCGGGCTATCTCCTCCGGTGCAAAGGTTAAGAAACACTGCCGACACTCGGAAGGAACGCGCTGTGACCGGCCATTGCGGGATATATCTTGCGGATCAATCCGCCCTTGCAACGGGCGGGCGCATGTGGGATCAAGCGCGCGGCCCCTGGGAAAAAAGGCCGCATAAGGACTGCGCGACGACCGACCTACCATGATCGACCTGCCATGACCGATATGATCGTCATCGATAAGCTGACCAAGCGCTTCGGCGACCTGACCGCCGTCGACGCGATCTCCATGACCGTCCGCCGCGGCGAGGTTCTGGGCTTTTTGGGCCCCAACGGCGCCGGCAAGTCGACGACCATGAAAATGGCCTGCGGTTATCTGACACCAACGGCCGGTACGGCTCGGGTGATGGGCCACGACGTGGTAGAAAACCCGATCGCGGTCAAGGCGGCGATCGGCTACCTGCCCGAAGGGGCGCCGACTTACGGCGACATGACCGTCCGCGCGTTTTTGGGCTTCATTGCCCAGGTGCGGGGCTTCGACGGCGCCGAAATCGGCCGCCGCGTCGACCGCGTCCGCGAAATGGTCGCGCTGGACGAAGTCATCAACCGGCCCGTCGAAACGCTATCCAAGGGGTTCAAACGCCGGGTCGGACTGGCGCAGTCGATTTTGCATGATCCCGAAGTGCTGATCATGGACGAGCCGACCGACGGCCTTGATCCCAATCAGAAGCATCAGGTGCGCGCGCTGATCAAGGACATGGCGGCGGGAAAAGCCATCGTCATTTCGACCCATATTTTGGAAGAAGTCGAAGCCGTCTGTTCCCGCGCCGTCATCATCGCGCACGGCAAGCTGCTGGCCGACGGCACGCCCGAAGACCTGCTCGCCCGGGATGGGCGGCATAATGCCGTGGTCATCAAATTCGCCTTTTCCGGCGTTTCCGATGTGGTCGACGGGCTCCGCGCGCTGCCCGAGGTTGCCGCCGTTACCGATCTGCCGGTGCTGTCGCAAAACGGCGTGTCGGCGTTTCGCGCGACGCCCAGGGACGGCAAATCGATCATCCTGCCCGTCGGCGACTACCTTCGCGCCCACAACGTAACGCCCGAAGAAATGTATGTGGAACGCGGCCACATGGACGATGTGTTCCGCCAGATCACCATTGCAGACGGGGGCCCGGCCGACGATGCGTAACACCTGGATCATCGCCAAGCGCGAGCTTGCGAGCTATTTCGCGACGCCGCTAGCGCTCGTCTTTATCGTCATCTTCCTGGCGCTGACCGGCGCGTTCACGTTTTACATGGGTAACTTCTTTGCCCGTGGGCAGGCGGACCTGGAAGCCTTCTTCCGGTTCCACCCCTGGCTTTACCTGATCTTGATCCCGGCCGTCGCCATGCGGCTCTGGGCCGAAGAACGCAAATCTGGCACCATCGAACTCTTGATGACCTTGCCGGTCACGACGACGCAGGCGGTGCTCGGCAAATTTCTTGCGGCCTGGGTGTTCTGCGGGATCGCGTTGTCCCTGACCTTCCCGACCTGGATTACCGTCAATGTGCTGGGCGAACCCGACAACGGCGTGATCGTCGCAAGTTATGTCGGCAGCTTCCTGATGGCCGGCGCCTTCATGGCGATCGGCGCCTGCATGTCGGCGATGACCAAGAACCAGGTGATCGCCTTCATCATCGCCGCGACGGTTTGCTTCCTCTTCACCATGAGCGGGCTGGAACTGGTCTTGAATTTCTTCCACGCGTGGGCGCCGCCGTTGATCGTCGACACCATCGCGTCGTTGAGCTTCCTCGTCCGCTTCGACGCGGTCATGCGCGGGGTCATCGACATCCGCGACGTGCTGTTCTTCGTTTCGCTGATCGCATTTTGGCTGCTAGTCAACGTGATCGTCGTCGAACTGAAGAAATCGGCGTAGGGCGGGGCGAGCACCATGACCATGTTCGACAAATTCGACCGCAGCCGCCTCGCCGGCATCGGCATTGCGCTGGCTGCCGTGTTGTTCCTGGCGTTCAACATTTCAGTCAATCTGGGTATTCGGGGCGCCCAGGTGGATTTGACGGAACGCGAACTGTTCACCCTTTCCGACGGGACGCGCAAGGTCCTGACTTCGCTTGACGATCCGCTTACGCTCCGGTTTTTCTTCACCCGTGCGCTCGGTGAAAATTATCCCAGCCACGCGGCCTATGCCGCGCGGGTCCGGGAATTGGTGGAACGTTATGTGGAAATTTCCGACGGGAAGGTCCGGCTCGAAGTGAAAAATCCGGAACCGTTCTCCGAGGTTGAGGACGAGGCCGTGACTTTCGGCCTCCAGGGCGTGCCCTACGATCAGTCGGGCGACCGCGGATACTTCGGACTTGCCGGTACCAACGCCGTCGACGGCCAGATGGTGATCCCGTACTTCACCACGGAACGGGAATCGCTCCTTGAATACGACCTGACCAAGCTGATTTACGGGCTGTCCACCCTAAACCGGCCGGTCATCGGCACCATCGCGCGGCTGCCGATAGAAGGCGGATTTATGATGGGACAGCGCCCGGTGCCGGCCTGGGCAGTGATGAACCAGATCCGCGAACTGTTTCAGGTGCGCACCCTGCCAGCGCAGATCGAAAGTGTTCCCGATGAAGTCGACGTGCTCTTGATCGTCCATCCCCGCGAGCTCACCAACGAGACGCTTTACGCCATCGACCAGTTCGTCATGAAGGGCGGGCGGGTTTTGGCCTTCATCGACCCGCTTGCCGAAACGGAAACGCCGGGCCCGCAGACCCATCCGGGTGCGTCGGAATTAGGGCCCCTGTTGAAGTCCTGGGGCATCAACTTCGACAAAGACAAAGTCGTCGGCGACCTGGAAACGGCGCGGCGGGTCAACGTGCGTTATCAGGGCCAGATTACGCTGGTCGACTACGTCGGCTGGAACGCGCTGCAACGCAAGCAGATGGATACGACCGACGCCGTCGTCGCCGATATCCGGGGCATCAACCTCGGCACCGCAGGCACATTAAGCCCCGCCGACGGCGCCACGACCCAGTTCAAACCGCTATTCACCACATCGCCCCAGTCCCAGGCCATCGACGCCGCCAAGTTCCGTGGCCGGATCGACGTGGTCGGCCTGTTCCGCGAATTCAAACCGTCCGGCAAAAAGTTGACCGTCGCCGCGCGCGTCACCGGGCCGGTCAAATCCGCCTTTCCCGACGGCCCGCCCAAACTGATCGGCAAGTTGGCCGAAGACAAGGAAATGGTGGAGACTTGGGAAAAACGCCGTCAGGCCCACGTCAAGGAAAGCACGAAACTGCTGAACGCCATCGTCGTCGCCGACACCGACATGCTGCACGAAAACCTGTGGGCCGAAGTGCGCAACGTCAACGGCGAACAGTTGCTGGTGCCTTATGCAGGCAACGGCGATTTCTTGGTCAATGCGCTTGAAAACCTGACCGGCGGCGATGCGTTGTTGGGGCTCCGGTCGCGGGGCGATTCCAAGCGCCCGTTCACCATGGTTCAGCAAATCCAGTTGAGTGCCGAACGCGAATTCCGCGCCGAGCAGGAAAAGCTGGTCAAGGAACTGAAAGACACCCAGGCCAAAATCGAAAAACTGACTAACCGCGAAGGGGCAGCCGGCGAAGCCATCCTGACGGCCGATGAAAAGGCAGCAATCGCCGACTTCCGCTCCAAGGCCGTCGAGATCCGGCGCAAGCTGCGCGATGTGCAGCACGAGCTTCGCAAGGACATCGACGACCTTGACGCCTGGCTTAAGTTCTTGAACATCGCGGCGATCCCGCTGTGCCTCGGCCTGATCGCGCTGATCATCGCCGTTTTGCGCCGGATGGGCCGCGCGCCTCGCCCGGTGGCGGAATAGACGGCGGAAGGAGGCAGCACGCGATGACGGCTCGCACCTTCATGGTTCTGCTGATTGCGACCGTTGCCGGTGTCCTGGTGGCGGCGGCGCTCGTCATGACGCGCCCAGGCGATCAGGTTTATGCCAACCTGGGGGATCTCGTGGTGCCTGGTCTGATCGACCGGGTCAACGATGTGCAGAGCGTGCGCCTTGAAAGCACCGAAGGCGGCATCCTGACGTTCAAGCGCAACGCCGCCGGCAAGGGTTGGTCGATTGCCGAACGCGACGGCTACCCGGCCAAATCCGGGGCGGTCAATTCATTGATCGTGCGCTTGGCGCAATTGACCTATAAGGCGCCCAAGACGGCAAAGCCCGAACTTTTGAAAAGGCTTGAACTGGACGATCCCGGCAAGGTCGGCTCGCAGTCCCGCCGTGTGACCTTCGCCGGCAAGGACGGCAAGGTCATGGCCGACGTCATCATCGGCACGGCGCGCGGCGTGATGGAAGGCGCCACCGACGGCGGCGCCTACTTCCGGTTCCCGGGCCAGACTCAGGCCTGGGCCGGGCGCGGCGGTATGCAGTTGGACAATCAGGTTTTCGACTGGATCGAACGCAAACTGTTCGACATTGAAACTAAACGCGTCAAGCGGGTGGTCATCCGTCATCCCGACGGCGATAAAGTCGAAATGTTCAAGGATCAAGCCGGCGACGCCAACTTCGTCTTGGCCGACGTCCCCGGCGACAAAAAGGCGAAGAGCGAATATGTCGTCAACGGCGTCGCCTCAACCATTGGCGACTTCCAGGTTCAGGACATGGCCAAACGGGGCAAGGTGACGGTCGATCCGGCCAAGGCCGTTCACCTTACGTTTGAAACGTTCGACGGCTTGGTCATCACGGCGCTGATCGAGGCGCAAAAAATCCATAAAGGCGGCAAGGAAGAAAAAATCCATTGGCTGGATGTTCAGGTCGCCCGCGTCGATGGCGCGTCGGCGTCCGAAGGCGGTGCGAAAAAGGAATTCAAGACCTACAAGGCGCGCACCGGCGACTGGGTCTATGAAATTTCCGATTTCCGATATGACGCGCTCGCCAAACGCATGTCCGATTTGGTGGAAGCCGCCGGCGGGTCCTGACCGCCGCTTTCCTGCTCGGCATTATTTTAAATAATGTGAAGTTCGTTACATATTGGTAATCGTCAATACCATTACACTTTCGAAATGGTAGGGGCATTCCGCCGTTCGCGCCGTGGACCCGGTTTTCTGGGTCGGTTCGGCTCAAGATGGTCGGACACGTGAATACACAAATCAGAGGCACCGTGACGGCAAAAGGCCAAAGCGCCACGCCCGCCTCCCGCGCCCAGGGCAAATCGGACCGGGAGCGGTTCGTCGCCCTTGCCTTCTGCCGGGCCAACCTGCTGATTGAATTGGATACGGACTACACCATAGTATTCGCCGCCGGCGTCACTCCGGTGTTGGGCGCCACGCCCGAAACCCTGAAAGGTCAGTCGTTTCTCGATTTCGTCGGGGCGGAGCACAAAGGCTACGCCAAGAACCCCGTGGTGTTTTCCGGATACTGGATGCCCGATTTCAGCGATCATTATTGTCTCTCGCTGAAGGTGGAACCGATCAAAAAGACCTACGTTTCGAAGATCTGAAGACAAATGCGGACTCCGGGCTTTTGGATCAGAACTCCTTCGCTCGCGCGGCGGTCGAACGCATCCAGGACTATGACCGCACCGGCGCGCGTGGCCAGCTGACCTATGTCCGCCTCGACAAACTGAAGGAGGTTTACGAAAAGCTCGGCGTTTCGGAAAAACGCAATTTACTTGCCGCCGTCGGCAGTGTGCTGAAGTCCCATTCCTTGGGCGGCGCCACAGCGGGGCAGGTGGACGAAAGCAACTTCGCCTGCGTCCACGGCGAAAACGGCGATCACAACCAGGTCAACATGGAAGTCGAAGCCGCCGGCGCCGGGATGAGCGAGGATCAGGCCGCCCGTGCGCTGGTCCACACCATGCAGCAGTTCTGCACCGGCAAGGCACGCGTCGCCGTCGACCGGCTGTCGGACTCGCTGTACGAACTGATGCAGAACACTGTCGAAACCGTCCGCTTCATCAAGGATACGACGAAGCGTTGCGATTTCGACCTGGTGTTCATGCCGATCTGCGACCTGCGCTTGGGCCGCGTCCATCATTTCGAGGCGCTGTCCCGCTTCCGCGATCAGGCGCGGGCCAAAACCACCTTCCAGATTATCACCCTGGCCGAAGAACTCGGCCTGATTGTCGACTTCGACCTCGCGTTTCTGCGCCAGACCATGGAAATTCTGAACCATATGGGCAAGCGCGGCACCCTGCCGCCGCTAGCGATCAACGTATCTTCCCTGTCGCTGGCGTAGCCGCAATGCGTTGAACGGTTCTTGACCGTGCTGGAAAGCCGCCAGGACATGAACCGCCGGATCATGTTCGAACTGACGGAAAGCGCCGAGGCCGAGGACCTGGAAAACTTGAACAAGGTCATCCAGGGAATCCGTTTCCGCGGCTTCCAATTCTGCCTCGCCGACTTCGGGGCGGGGTCGGCCAGTTTCGATTACCTGAACGCGCTAGACGTCGACGTGGTTAAATTCGACGGGCCGGTCGTCCGCCGGGCCTGCGCGTCGGACCGGGGCAAGGACCTGCTCGCCTCCATGGCCAAAATGTGCTCGTCCTTGGGGGGCCATAAGGTGGCCGAAATGGTCGAGGACAAGGACGCCGCTAACAAGCTGTTTTACTGTGGTATCTATTACGGCCAGGGCTGGCATTTCGGCAAGCCCAACGCTGATCCCTTCGCCTTTGCCGACCGCTTTGTCGGCGCTGACTGATCCCCACTAATTTTTTCTTGCAGAGCGCCCGCAATGGGCGTATGCCGGGACCCATGATTTATAGCATGATCAAGACCGAATCGACCAACACCGCCACCACGAAAGGGTGACGCGGTCCGTATTCGCTTACGCAATGATCGCAAAACGGCCCGCGGATATCCTCCGCGGGCCGTTTGCGTTAGACTTATGGTAAACGCAGCGTCCGGCGGGAAACCCGATCCCGGGTCATCGGACGTAAGGAGTATACGAAATGGGTTACAAAGTTGCCGTTGTCGGCGCCACGGGCAATGTGGGCCGCGAAGTCCTGCAAATCATGTCGGAACGGGAATTCCCCGCGGACGAAGTGGTGGCGTTAGCCTCCCAGCGCTCCGTCGGTAAGGAAGTGTCCTATGGCGAGGACGACATCCTGAAGGTGCAGAACCTGGAAACCTTCGATTTCCGCGGTGCCGACATTGTGCTGTCCAGCCCCGGCGCCAAGGTGTCGGCGGTCTTTTCGCCCAAGGCGGCCAAGGCAGGTGCCGTCGTCGTCGACAACACGTCGCACTTCCGCATGGATCCGGACGTGCCGTTGGTCGTGCCCGAGGTCAACCCGGACGCGCTCGCCGGTTACGCCAAACGCAATATCATCGCCAATCCCAACTGTTCGACCATTCAGATGGTGACGGCATTGAAACCGCTACACGACCTGCAGCCGATCAAGCGGGTGTTGGTTTCGACCTATCAGTCCGTTTCCGGCGCCGGCAAGAAGGGCATGGATGAATTGTTCGGTCAGACCCGCGGCATCTTTGCCAACGAACCGTTCAACAATTATCAGGAAAAGTTCACTAAGCAGATCGCCTTTAACTGCATTCCGCACATCGACGTTTTCATGGAAGACGGCTCGACCAAGGAAGAATGGAAGATGGTGGTCGAAACGAAAAAAATCCTGGATCCGGACATCGCCGTCCACGCGACCTGTGTGCGCGTGCCGGTGTTCATCGGCCATTCCGAAGCGGTCAACGTCGAATTCGACTATCCGGTCTCGGTTGAGGAAGCCCGCGCAGCCCTTCGCAATGCCCCCGGGATTTCCGTCGTCGACCACCGGGAAGACGAAGGCTATGTCACCCCCGTCGAATGCGCCGGCGAGGACCCGGTCTATGTCAGCCGACTGCGCAAGGACCCGACGGTCAAACATGGCCTTTCGTTCTGGTGCGTTTCCGACAACCTGCGCAAGGGTGCGGCGCTGAACACCGTGCAGATCGCCGAGGAACTGATCCGCTCCTACATACAGAAAGCGGCCTGAGGCCGGCATGGCGGCAAAGGCTTCGTCTTCGCCTGAATTCAGCCGCGTCGGGCTATTTGCGGGGCTCGGCGCGGTGGTTGCCTGCGTTGCCGTTATCGGCTACATCGCGGCGACCCGTCCGCCTGTCGACACCGCGGCGAACGAAAAAAACCAGGCGCAGGTCACCATGGGCGGCACGACCTACCAGAAGTTCTGCCTGGAATGCCACGGTGACCGGCTTAAGGGCCGGGCGAGCTGGGACCGCGCGATCCACATGCGGGAGCAGGCGGGCATCCCGCTCAATGCCGACGGCGTGACCTGGCACTTGTCGGATCAGCGGCTGTTCGGCGCGATCGCCACCGGGGATCGGGTGAAGAACGGCAAGTCGGAACGCATCCACAAAGACGGGTACGCCGGCAAACTTTCGGATGCGGAAATCTGGGCGCTGATCGCATATTTCAAAACAACCTGGACGGCGCGGCAATTGCTGGCGCAACAGGAATCGACCCAGCGCGAACGGCCGGGGAACTGACCGATGGCGCCGCAGGTTGAAACACTCGCGCCATATGGCAGCCCGCCGTTGATCGGGCCTTACAGCCGCGTCGCCAAAGTCGGACACAACATTACGATCGGCGGCTTGGGCGGCGTCGACCCTAAAACTGCCAAGATCCCCCGCGCCGACGCGCATGCGCAGACCGTGCAAATTCTCAAATCCCTCGACGCCATGCTTAAATCCGTCGGTTCGGACCTGAACCATGTCGTCCACATCCACGTCCTTTTGGGAGAGATGCGGGACTTCGACGACATGAACGTCGCGTATATTTCCGTCATGGGCGATCATCGTCCGGCGCGGACCGTCATTGCCGCGAAGGAACTTCCGAAACCGGATTTTCGCGTTCTGATGAACCTGACCGCCGTGACCGCGGATTAGGCGGAAGGGAAGGGGCCAATCCATGTCCGACGCAGTATGGCTGATTTTATACGGGTTGAACGACGGTCGGACCGAAGAGTATGTAGACTGGTTCCACGGCGTCCATATCCCGGAAAAACTCGCCCGCCCGGGCTATACCTGGGCCAGCCACTACCAGTCCGAAGACGATAACCTGGTCGATGGCGGACCGCTTTGCCTGGCCCTGTTCGGCGCGGAGACGACCGCCGTTTTTCATGACCCAAGCCCCGCGCAGCTGGCGCCCAAACAGCCGCCGGAAACCAAGGCGATGATGAGGCTCCGGGTGAATTCCGGCGCCTTGATCGCTGCGGGCGAATGGTCGGCCGATGCCAGCGGCCGGCCGGGGCCTTACGTGCCGCCCATCGAAGACGCCGCCATCCGCCTGACCCTTTGTGACGCAGCGGGCGACGACATGGCATTCAACGCCTGGCTGGTTCAGGAGCACCTGTCTGCGCTCGCGCCCGGCGGGCGGCTCCACAAACTGGCAGCGACGACCGGCAACCCCCGCCACGTGCTCATCCATGCGGGCGCCCCGGGTGACGTTCCGGATTTTCCGGACCGGTGGACCTATCCCCTGGGGCGGGCCACCATTGCCATGCGGAAAATTTCCCGCTGACCCACCCGCCGGAGGACTTTCGATCCGTCGCCTAGATCAAGGCGCATTCGGCGTGATCCAACATTGCCTTTTGGGTTTCGTAGGCATGCTCGACAAAGTGATACAGTTCGCCCGACGTGTACGGCTTGGCGAGGCAGGAATGCGAACAGTCGGTAATAGCGTATGTCGCCAGGGCGTCGTATTTGTCGGAAAATGCAATGCGACGAGTTTCCAGGTACCGTTCCGCTAAGCGCTTCAGTAAAGCGCCGCCGTGCATGTGCGGCTTGCGGATATCGGAAATCACCAAGTCGAACGGGTCAAGCTTCGCAGTCAAAATCGCCTAGCCCGCATCCTGCGCCAATGTCTCCTTCCTGTCGGGGGCGACGCGGCTCAAGTTCCGGCGCAGGCTGTGCAGGATCGATGTGTCGTCATCGACGATCAGGACCCGGTTTCTCACCTCGTTTTGTTCAGGCATTTTTTGTTCCTTGCTTGACCGGCTTTGCCGCCAGCCGGTTCATTGATCAAGGAAGGAGCAATTTGCGGGCCAAGTCTCGCCGACCTTGCGGGTACACCGCCGCCGGCGATGCCAAAATCATTTTCACCAGTTCCGCCTGGCGGCTGGTGCCGGACTTGGAATAAATCTGTTTCAGATAGGTGCCGACGGTTGCAACGGTCAGCCCCAAGGCTTCCGCCGCTCCGTCGGGTGTGGCGCCGCGGGCGATTTCGGCCGCCAGTTTTGATTCATGCCCCGTCAGGTCGAAGATGCGGCCCAGCACCTTCGTCTATACACGCGGCGGTTTTTCCGGGTTGGTCAATTAAAACATTACCAACGGTCCGCCGGTTTCGTCGCTGGCGCCCGCGGCCTCCGCCCGCACCGAATAGGGGCGCAGCATCGACGGCCTCTCCACGGCCAGCGCCGCCACATCGTCCATTTCCCTGCCGCCCGCCAGTTCCCTAAGCTGAAAAGCGTCGTCGGTGAGTTCCTGCGTACCGTTCGCGCCGGCTGAGCCACTGGCCGGGCGTGCGGCGTTGGAGGATTAGTTCCAATTCTCCAACGCCGCGGCGTTCCGCCCGGCGATGCGGCCGAAGGCGATGCACTCGCCGATGTTGCCGGTGCCCTGGTACAGATACGAATAGATCGACCCGAGTTCGCCGGCGCTGTAGAGCCTCGGGATCGGCGTGCCGTTCGGCTTCAGAATCTCGGCCTTTTCATTCCGCCTGGGCCCGCCCTGCGTGTTGATCATCGAAGGCGACAGCTCGATGGCATAATAAGGGCCCTTGTCAAACTCATCCAGCATCAGTTTGCGGCCGAAATCGACGTCGCCGCCCTGCGCCATCATGGCGTTCCAGCGCTGCACCGTTTCGGCGAGCGTATGCGGTTTCAGGCCGACCGCTTTCGCCAGGTCCTGGACCGTCGCCGCTTGCTTGATCCACCCGCTCGCCAGTTCCTTCCGGTTGTCGTCGGACCAGTCGTACTGCTCCATGATCGCGGTCCACCCGCGATTAGGCCACTTATTATAAAGCGGCGCGGCATTCATCATGGTTTCATCAAAAATCATGTACATGGGCGTCGGCACGGCCAAGGGCTTCCATTGGCCGTTCAGCGGCACCTTGCCGTGGCGGGTTTTGAACTTTTCATCGCAGAACCGCTTGCCGTCGGGCCCGACGACGATCATCCCGCCCGAAAAGACCTTGGAAAAATGCAGCGCCTGCATGGACATGGTCGACGGAATCGCCGGCGTTTTGAACGCCATGGACGGTCCGGCGTAATTGTTCATGTGCCACAGGTCGGCGCCCACTTCCTGCGCCATGGTGATGCCGTCGCCGGTGTTGTAGGGCGTGCCCGATGGATAACAGTACGCGAGCCCCGGCAGATAATTGCGGATCATGTCTTGGTTGTTTTCGAACCCGCCGGTGCAGAGGATCACCCCCTTCTGCGCCTTGATTCGGACGGGCTTGCCGTTCTTTTCGGCAACGACGCCCCTGATTTCGCCGGTGGCCGGGTCCTGCACCAATCCGGTCCCCGGGCATTCGTATTCGATCCGGATGTCTCTTTCCCGGACGAAGCTGTCGAACCGCTTCCAGGTCAGGGAATAGCCGTACTTGTCGCCGTCATGAAATTTGTGGACGCAGGTCGATCCCGGCAGTTCAGGAAATTCGATGCCTTCCGGCTGGTGTTGGTGTTCCTGCGGGTCGCCACCCATTGCTGCCAGCCAGTCGTTGTTCTTCGACATTTCCTCGGCCCAGACGCGGATCATTTTTTCCGGCACGGTGAACGGCCCGCAAAGCGCGGTTAGATACGTTTCGGCGTTGTCCGGGTCGGACGTGTTGAGATACCCCTGCGCGGCGATCCGGGTGTTGCCGCCTTCGCGGCCTTCGGGGGCTTTTTCTAGGATCAGCACGTCCGATCCCAGGTCGTGCGAGGTGACGGCGGCGGCGATACCGGCGCCGCCGAAGCCGACGACAACCACGTCGGCCAGCATGTCCCATTGGTCGGGCATTTCTCTGTTCGTCCTTGTCTGACGGAATGTCGAGACGGGATTTCCGTCCTATCCCATCCCGGGCGTCCGATCAACCGTGTCGGTACGTTCAGGCGAAGGTAACAGCCGACACCAGCGGCAGGCGGGCGTCCAGGGCGGCCCAACTGTCGCCTGCGTCCTCCGAAATCCAGAGCCCGCCTGTGGTCGACCCGAACGCCAACCGCACACCCGTTTGATCGACTGCAAGGGCATGGCGGTAGATCAGGTCATAAGATGGCGATTGCGGTAGGCCCCGGTCCAACACGTCGAATGACTCACCGCCGTCGCGGGTGCGGCTGACCACCAGTTTGGCATTCAGCGGTACGCGCCGCTTATCTTTTTCCGCCGGCACGAATAAGGCGATCTTCGGGTCCGTCGGGTGCGCCTGCACGGCGAAACCGAACCCCGTCGGCTTGGCCGCGTCCAGCATCACCCAGTTTTCGCCGAAGTCTTCCGACCGAAAAACCGCGCTGTGGTGCTGGCACCAGATCACCGCGCCCGGCGTGAAGTTCCATACCCTGCCGAGCGTTCAGGGGTGGGGGTCGTCCGCCCGACCTTTCGGTTTTTCGGGGAAGGCAGGCATTTCCATTTCCGCCCATTTGCCCGACTTGTTCCGCCGCCACAGCTTTGGCCCGAAATGGCCCAGGTCCGGTGCGCCCAGGGTCTACCCGTCGATGGTGATCGTCGCGGATATGGGGTCACCCAGGAAATGAACATCGGCGATTTTCCAACCACCTTTGCGGCGTTCGATTTCAAACAGTCCCTTGCGGGTGCAGACGTGAAGCAGGTCGGCCATGCTCAAATTCTCCTCGGCCCCCCGTCAGGGTCTGAAATATGTGAATTTCGTCGTCCGGCGCGATTGGATCGGACAGCTTCTCCCGGTCATTGACCTGTTTCTCGGCGATAAAGACGGCGACATGGCGGCTCAGTGCGCCTTGGTCATCCAGAATGTAGCCTTTGAGTTTCCGATTTTCCGCGAACACGGCCGTCAGCGCGGCGGCCTAGGTTTTGGGCTCGGCGCCGACGTCGACAGACGGCGCTTTCAAAAAAACGCTACAGTTGACTGGTAAAATGGACTGGGGCCATGGAGGTTGATGCTCCGCCGTGATGCCCCGTCAAATGTGGACCAGATAGCCCGCGAGGCGATCCAGACTGGCGCCCCAGCCTTCGCCGTGGGGGTCGCGCGCCTCCGGGTCGTCGAAAAGTTGCTGCACCAAGGTCATTTTGGTTTTTCCGTCATGGTCCTCGAAAGTCAGGGTCACCAGCGTATCCTTGCCACGAAATACATTGGTGTTTTCCCATGACCACGTGAAGATAGGGCGTTCGGGCTCTTTGATTTCCTGGTATGCGCCCCAGATGCGGTGGCGGTCGCCGCTTTCCAAAACCATGTCCGCCGAAAATTCGCCGACCACCCTTAAATCGACCTTGAACGAAACGTTGCCTTCCGCTTCCGCACAGCCCCACCACCGGGCGACATGCTTCGGCTGGGCCCAGACTTTGAACAGCAAGGTCCGAGGTGCGTCGAAGACCCGCGTAAGGGTTAGCGCCGTTTACACTGTGGGTTTAATGAGAGGGGAGCCCATTGTCGTCGTCTTTGTTTCGCAATTCGTTCAAGTAATCTTCCAGCCGGTCGAAGCTCTATTCCTAGAACCGGCGGTAGTTGGATATCCAATCGAACACGGGCCGAAACGCGTCACCTTTAAGCTTGCACGGTCGTCGCTGCGCATTGCGTTCGCGTTCGATCAGGCCTGCCTTCTCCAACACCTTCAGATGCCGGGAAATCGCAGGAAGCGACATGTCGAATGTTTCGCTTAGTTGCGTGACCGACGTTTCACCCATGGCGAGGCGGGCAAGGATCGCCCGCCGGGTCGGATCGGCGAGGGCTTGGAAGGTCGTGCTCAATGGGTCAGCAATGATTGGTAATGTCTTTGGACATTATTTAACAGATTGGTTAAATGACGGACGGAATGACCCCGGTCAAGGGCCATTTTATCTGACGGAATTGACGTGTACGGGCTGGCTAACGGATCGCCTTGGGTTTCGGCATTTTGTCGGGTTCGGCCAACAGGCGGCGTTTCGCGACAATCGGCAAATCCAGATCGGTCTCGCCGGCGGCTTCCAGCAGCCCATGCACGGACCCGGCAGCGCGGGCGACCGCGTCGCGAAGCGTCAAGCCGCCGACCATGTGCCCCGCGATCAGCCCCGCCATCACATCGCCGCATCCCTTGGCGTTCCGGGTCAGCCGTGGCACCTCGATCAGCCACTCGCCTTCGTCGTCGACCGCGAGCGTGCCGACGGTCATGCCTTCGCCCAGCGGATCCAGCCGCCCGCGCGCGCCACGATCGGGCACCGAAGTCACGACGACAGCGCCCGTGCCGCGAAGCCGGAGTGAATGGGCGGCGGCGACGGCCGACGCGACATCGACCACCCCGTCGCCGGTCAATCGTTCAAGTTCGAACGCATTGGGCAGCGCCAGATCGGCCCGGGGCAACGCCTGATTGCGGTAGAAATCAATCAAGCCTTCGTCGACATAAAGGCCCTCTGCGGCGTCGCCCAGGATCGGGTCGCATATATAAAGTGTTTCGGGCGACATGCGTTTGACCCTGGTAACGGCAGCCAGCGCCGCCCCCGCCGTTTCGATCGATCCCATGTAGCCGGTCATCACCGCATGCAGATCGCGCGCACCGCCCAGATCGATCAGCGTATCGGTCAGCGCCTGAATCTCGTGGGCCGGCACACGCCGCCCAGCGACCATGGAATGGCCCGGGTGATTAGACAGCACAACGGTGCTGATGGGCCAGACATCCCGGCCCAAAGCCTGGAGCGCCGGCACCAGGGCGCTGTTGCCCACATGGCCCCGGGAAACACTTGAATGAAACGACAGGAGCGGCATGGCGAAAGCTTGCCATTGTGCAGGCCCAGTTGCTAGTGTGCGCAGCAAAATTCGATGGAATTTTCGCTGCAAATCCAGGGAGACGTATTCATGGCCTCGCAAGTCCGGCCCCGCCGTTCCGTTTTGTATATGCCGGGTTCGAACGCCCGGGCGCTTGAAAAGGGTCGTGGCCTCGCCGCCGACGCGCTGATCCTGGATATGGAGGATGCGGTCGCGCCCGACGCCAAACAAACGGCCCGCGATCTGATTAACGCCGCCATCGCAGAAGGCGGTTACGGCATGCGCGAACTGACCGTCCGCGTCAACGGCCTGGACAGCCCCTGGGGCAAGGACGATTTGAATGTGGCGGCCAAGATGGGCGCCCACGCCGTGGTGGTTCCGAAGGTTGAAAGCAAGCAGATGGTCCTGGACGTGATCAAGGCGCTCGACGCCGCCGGCGGACCGAAACATTTGCCGATCTGGGCTATGATGGAAACGCCCATGGGCATGCTGCATGCTGAGGAAATCGCCTTCGCCCACCCGCGCCTTCAGTGCCTGGTGATGGGCACCTCGGATCTGGCCAAGGATCTCCGCGCCACGCACACGCCGGACCGCATCCCCTTCATGACATCGCTGGGCCTTTGCCTTTTGGCGGCGCGCGCCGCGGGTATTGCGATATTGGATGGCGTGCACCTGGACCTTGCCGATGACGAAGGCTTCAAGGCGCACTGCGTTCAGGGCAAGGAACTGGGTATGGACGGCAAAACCCTGATCCATCCCAAGACCATCGATATGGCGAACCAGGTGTTTTCGCCGTCGGACGATGAGGTCGCGTGGTCAAAATGCATCATCAAAGCCCATGCCGAGGCTGAAAAGGCAGGCAAGGGCGTTGTTCTGGTCGACGGCAAGCTGATCGAAAACCTGCATGTCGAAGGCGCCAAGCGTCTGGTCGCCATGGCCGAGGCTATTGCTGGAATGGAAGCCGCCAACGCCACCGCCGCCGAATAGGTATTACTGATGAGCAACAAGACAAACCGGGGAAATTTTTTCGAAGACTTCACCCCGGGGCAGGTCATCCGCCACGCGACGCCGCGCACGGTGACCGAAGGCGAGGTCGCGCTCTACACAGCGCTCTACGGCAACCGGTTCGTGTTGCATTCGTCCGACATGGCCGCCATGGGCATGGGCTACGACGGCATGCCGGTCGACGACATGCTGGTGTTTCATATTGTCTTCGGCAAGACCGTGCCGGATATCTCGCTCAACGCCGTCGCCAATCTGGGCTACGCCGACGGCCGTTTCGGGGTCCCTGTTTATCCGGGCGATACCTTGTCTTCGTCGTCCGAGGTCATTGGCGTCCGGGAAAATTCCAACGGCAAGACCGGCGTCGTCTGGGTTCGGACGACGGGTGTGAACCAGCGGGGGGATGCCGTTCTTTCTTACGTCCGCTGGGTCATGGTCCGCAAACGGGATGAAACGGCGCCCGCGCCTGCCGTGGTCGTTCCGGATCTGCCCGGCACGGTCGACCCGGCGTCGATTGCCGTGCCCGATGGCCTGACGCTAGACGGCTATGACGCCGTCGCTGCCGGCAGCCGGCATTTCTGGAACGATTACGACGTCGGTGAAAAAATCGATCATGTCGACGGCATGACGCTGGAAGAGTCGGAACACATGTTGGCGACCCGGCTTTATCAGAACACGGCCAAGGTGCATATCGATCTGCATGCCCAAAAGGACGGCCGTTTCGGCAAGCGGCTGATCTACGGCGGGCATATCATCTCGCTGGCCCGGTCACTTTCCTATAACGGCCTCGCGAACGCGTTTCGCATCGCGGCGATCAACGGCGGCCGGCACGTGGCGCCCTCATTCGCGGGCGACACGGTCTACGCCTGGTCCGAAGTCCTCGACAAGGCGCCGGTGCCCGGCCGGGACGATGTCGGCGCGCTGCGCCTGCACCTCGTCGCAGCCAAGGATCATCCGTGCCATGACTTCCCGCTGAAGGATGGGGACGGCAAGGATCATCCGAACGTGGTGTTGGATTTCGATTATTGGGCGTTTATGTCCGTGGCGTGACATGGATACCGCGTCTGGCAATGCCCGGCCGCAGGGAACCCTGGCCAATAGTCCAGTTGCCTAATACGTTACTCCGCGTAATGACGTTCCGCATGAACAAACCATGGAACATGAAAGTGCTAGGCAATTGAGATTGTTCAATTTTGAGGCCGGGCCTGCGGCAAAACGGACGCCGCGTCCGGCCCGCGAATGAAGCTTCCCCCATGCTTCCGGCCAACGCGCGTGCGCCGATTGCGGCACGTTGTCCGGCGTGGTGTTTAAATATGGGAATCCGAAAAATAAAGAGGTGTCAGAGATACAGGTCCTGGGACACCTATATCTTGCGTTGACGAGCAACGCATCTGACACCTCTTATGGAGCCGGCCAGGCTCCACGCATTCATCGGACGCCAATCCGCCTGGTGAACCGATCCCCAAGGGCGCACCCTGGGCAGAGATCGACCCCCGGGGGCATGGTTCTCTGATCCGATCCGATGAGCGCAAGCGCACAACGAACACGGATCATCGGCGTGATGCCGGACTGCGGCTGATACCGGCCTCTCCCCCTCCAGATCTGCCGAGCGCGAAGCCCAACGTGTCTTTCGGGTGGTCCCAACCGGACGGCAGGGACAGTGCAGCATCCTTTGAAGCGCGCGTCATGATGACCTTGGAGGCCATAACCAACAACGCGGAATGCTGGGGAAGTCGACGAAAGTTGTGCATAACTGCCCCGTCTGCGCACATTCGGCGCACAGCTTTTCCACAGGCGACGGGGGACATTTTTGATAAGTCGTTGAATCGACGCCGGACCGCTTTCAGCGGTCGGACGTTTGGGCGTGCGGCTGCAAATGTTGATTACGCCCTCGATGGCGCAAGATATCATCCTCTCGGTTGCGGCCTTGCAAGTCCTTCACGCTGCGGCGGTTCCATTTGTCGGAAAAGGCAAGGGAGCATGATTCGGTCGTTCGTGGCGGGCGTCGCCGTCTCGCTCGCGGTCATTGCCTAGACGGTCCACGCCGGGATCTGCGCGGCGCCCGACAACGAGACCTGGGTCAGCGGCGCGGACCATTGCCTGTCGATCAAAACCTTCGCACCCTTGGCGGCGGTAACGGCACCTTGACCGTCGTCCTGCACGGCGATGTCTCTTCGGGCAGGCCGGCCGATTATATCCAGTTCATCGCCCGCGCTGCGGTCGAGGTCGGGGCCACGGCCGTCGCCATGGCAAGGCCCGGCTACACCATCGACGACCGCCAGTCGTCCGGCACCGCGACGCGGGACCAAAGCCGTGGCGATCGATTTCTCGCCCCAGAGATCGACAGCATCGCCACTGCGATAAAAAATCTGAAGGCGCACCACAAGGCGGGGTGCGTCGTCTTGATCGGACATTCGAGAGGCGCGCTGATCTTGGGTGTGCTTTTGCGACGGGCGGCGCCCTTGGCCGATGTGGCGGTGCTGATTTCCTGCCCCTGCTACGTGCAGGACTGGCGTGCCTCGCGCGGCGGTGATGACATGTCCGATGCCCAATCTCCGTACATGTACATCGACCGCATTCCCACGCGTGCCCGCGTCTATGCGCTGACCGGCGAAAAGGACCGCAATACACTGCCCCGCTGCGCCGAAGCGTATGTCGCCGGCGCGGTCAAACGCGGCATCGCGGCCACGTTCATTTTGGCCCCCGGCGCCGGGCACGGCATGCGCGGCCTGAAAAAACAGCCCCACTTATTGGATGCGGTCCGCGCGGCGACTCGGGGCCAGTGATCACGTGATGACGGTGGGGCGCCCGTTTGGGGCGCGCGGCGAATTTGGGGCGACGACGAACCCCCAGGGTGCCTCGGCCCGCCTCGGCCCCGTCCCGGCATCAAACGATATGCATCGTGATATACCAGAGACCAAATGCCATAAGTATCTTGAATCCTGAAACAACCGCCCCAAATCAGATGTTTGCGCAATTGCGAAATAGGCGGTACTTTTGCCGTAACCATCAACTAGCGAGGTCTCTCATGGCACGTCGTGAACGGCCCCTATCACCTCATTTGCAGGTCTATCGGCCGCAGATCACTTCGGTGCTTTCCATCACGCACCGGGCGACCGGCGTGGCGCTGGCGGGGGGTGCCTTGGTGCTCACCTACTGGATCACCTCGGCGACTTACGGCGCCGGCGCGTTCGACACGGCGCAGGGCGTGGTCGGGTCCTGGTTCGGCAAACTGGTGGTCATCGGGCTGTTGTTCTCGCTCTATTACCATCTGGCAAACGGCATCCGGCATCTGATGTGGGATGCGGGTCGCGGATTCGACCTGCCGACCGTGCGTTCGACCGGCTGGACGGTGGTGATCTTTTCCGTCGTCGCGACGGCGGCCACGGCCGCCGTCGGCTTCAAGATCACGGGGGGCTGACGACATGGAAATGCGATCCCCTCTTTCCCGCGTCCGCGGGCTCGGCGCGGCGCATGAAGGCGCCCATCATTGGTGGGCGCAACGCCTCACCGGCGTGGCGCTGGTGCCGCTTACCATCTGGTTCGTTTGTCAGGCTGCCCAATTGATCGGCGGCGATCTGCCTGCGATGAAGTCGTGGCTGGCGACGGGGCAGAACGCGGTTCTGATGATAGCCTTGATCATCGCCTTGTTCCATCACGCGCAGCTGGGCCTCCAGGTGGTGATCGAAGATTACGTCCATTCCGAAGGCGCCAAAATGGTTTCGATCCTATTGGTCAAACTCGGCGCGGTGTTCCTCGGCATTCTCAATACCTACGCCGTGCTTAAACTAGTGTTTGTCTAGGTTGATTTTCAAATCCGATTTCAGGGGCACTTTCGACCATGCCTAAGGCTTATGAACTGATCGATCACAAATACGACGTCGTCGTGCTGGGCGCCGGCGGCTCCGGACTGCGGGCGACGTTGGGCATGGCGGCGGCAGGTCTCAAGACCGCCTGCATCACCAAGGTGTTTCCTACCCGCTCCCACACGGTAGCGGCCCAGGGCGGCGTTTCCGCGGCACTCGGCAATTTGGACGAAGACCATTGGGAATGGCACATGTACGACACGGTCAAGGGCGCCGACTGGCTCGGCGACCAGGACGCGATCGAATACATGTGCCGCGAGGCCGTCCCCGCCGTCATCGAAATGGAACACTTCGGCATGCCGTTTTCCAGGACCGACGACGGCCGGATTTATCAGCGGCCCTTCGGCGGTCACATGCGCAATTTCGGCGAAGCGCCGGTGCGCCGCGCCTGCGCCGCCGCCGACCGCACCGGCCACGCCATGCTGCACACGCTCTATCAGCAGTCGCTGGCCCACAACGCGGAATTCTTCGTCGAATACTTCGCCCTCGACCTGATCATGGGTGACGACGGCGTTTGCGACGGCGTCATTGCGTGGAATTTGGACGACGGCACCATCCACACCTTCCGCGGCCATCAGACCGTGCTTGCGACGGGCGGCTACGGGCGGGCGTATTTCTCCTGCACCTCGGCGCACACCTGCACCGGTGACGGCAACGCGATGTTCGCCCGCGCCGGCCTGCCTTTGCAGGATCATGAATTCGTACAGTTCCACCCGACCGGCATTTACGGGGCGGGCTGTCTGGTAACCGAAGGTGCGCGCGGTGAAGGCGGCTATATGACCAATTCCGACGGCGAACGGTTCATGGAACGCTACGCGCCCACGGCGAAGGATCTGGCGTCCCGCGACGTCGTTTCGCGCTCTATGACTATGGAAATCCGCGAAGGCCGCGGCATCGGCGAAAACAAAGACCACATCATGCTGCACCTGGAACACCTGGGCGCCGATACGCTGATGAAGCGCCTGCCGGGGATCACCGAAACCGCCAAGATTTTCTCCGGCGTCGACGCGACGAAGGAACCGATCCCCGTGCTGCCCACCGTGCACTACAACATGGGCGGCATCCCGACCAATTACATGACCGAAGCGCTTAACCCGACGGACGACGATCCAGACGCGGTCACGCCCGGCATCATGGCCGTCGGCGAGTGTGCATGCGCGTCTGTCCACGGCGCCAACCGGCTCGGCACCAATTCGCTTCTGGACCTGATCGTGTTCGGCCGCGCCGCCGGGCTACGGGCCAAGGACATTGTCGATCCGGGTAAGCCGCTCCGGCCCTACCGCACCGGCTGCACCGACAAGGCGCTGGCCCGGCTGGACAAGCTTCGCCACGCGTCCGGCGGCACCCGAGTCGCTGAAATCCGCGATGCCATGCAACGCACCATGCAGAACGACGCCGCCGTCTACCGCACCTCCAAGACCCTCAAGGAAGGCTGCGAAAAGATGGACAAAGTGTGGGGCGGCCAACAGGACATCCGGGTCGAAGACCGCTCCATGATCTGGAATTCGGATTTGGTCGAAGCGTTGGAACTGGAAAATTTGTTGATCTGCGCCAAGGCGACGATCTATTCCGCCGAGGCCCGCCACGAAAGCCGCGGCGCCCAGGCGCACGAAGACTTTCCCGACCGGGACGACGCCAATTGGATGAAGCACACGCTTGCCTGGATCGACGAGAACGGAAAAGTGACCCTCGATTACCGCCCTGTCCACACCTGGACGCTGACGGACGAGGTTGAATACATCGAGCCCAAGGCTCGGGTTTATTAGGGCAAGGGAGACACAGCAAAATGGTCGAGTTCAACCTTCCCGCCAACTCCCGCATCACCGCCGGCAAAACCTTTTCCGCCGCGCCTGATGCGACGAACGTGCGCAAGTTCAAAATCTACCGCTGGGACCCGGACACGGACGACCTGCCGCGCGTCGATACCTACGAGGTCGATCTTGGGCGTTGCGGGCCAATGGTTCTGGACGCGCTGATCAAAATCAAAAACGAAATGGACCCGACACTGACTTTCCGGCGGTCCTGCCGCGAAGGCGTCTGCGGGTCGTGCGCGTTCAACATCGACGGGACCAACACGCTCGCCTGCATCAAGGCAATCGAAGACATCCAGGGTGATGTAGAAATCTATCCGCTGCCGCATATGCCGGTCATCAAGGACCTTGTGCCGGACCTGTCGGTGCCTTACGCGCAGCTGAAATCCATCGAACCCTGGCTGCAGGCCGACACCCCGGCGCCGACCCGCGAACGCCTGCAGTCGGTCGAAGAACGGGAAAAGCTCGACGGCCTTTGGGAATGCATCCTCTGCTTCTCGTGCCAGACGTCGTGCCCCAGCTATTGGTGGAACGGCGACCGCTACCTGGGCCCGGCCGTGCTGCTGCAGGCGTATCGCTGGATCGCCGATAGCCGCGACGAAGCCACTGGCAAGCGGCTGGATAACCTGAACGACCCGTTCCGGCTTTATCGCTGCCACACGATCATGAACTGCACCAACACTTGCCCGAAACACCTGAACCCGGGCTTGGCCATCGCCGAAATCAAAAAGGCGCTGGCGGCGAGGCAGTAAATCGCAAAACCTGAGCTGCGAAGCGGCGACATTGGCTTTGCGTCAATTAAAGTAACAAAACCTAAGTTGCGAAGCGGTGCAAGTGGCTTTGTGTCAATAAACGAAAAAGCCCACCGGTCTGGCGGGCTTTTTGTTGCGGCACGTCAGATAAAAGTTAGTCCGTCGACACGTCGTTCGGGTCTTCGTCAATCATACTGATGATCGCGTCGATATCGTGAGTGACGCCGAGCGACAGAATGGTCAGCGTTGCTTTGACGGCAACGTTATCTTCTTCTGTATTTTGCCGTCATAAAGCGCGGTGCGGACCGCTTTTTCGATCTCCCGCTGGCTGGTCACCCCCACCTGTTTCAGGAACTTCCTGATCTGCATGTTGAAATGTTCTTCGTCCATATTCATCTCCTTCGCCCCGCCGTTGGGGCTATTGTTGCTCCCCCACCACCAACCTAAGAACTCCCGCCGCAGGGAATAGCGGATTTTGGCGCCCTGCCCGGAGAATAATTGGCCCTTGCCCAGCTAAGGCGCCCTGGCTCATCATGTTGTTTATGAAGTTGGAAGGAGGCCAGCTATCTACCGGCCCAAGCAGTTCGATTTGACCGACGACCTCTCGGAAATGCACAAGGTCATCCGGCAAAATGGCTTTGCCGCAGTGGTGACTGCCCGCGCGGATGGGATGGTTGCGACGCATTTACCGCTCCACTTGATTGATGACAGCGCCAATGGGGTTCTCTGGGGGCATTTTGCAAAGGCCAACGATCATTGGCAGGCGCTGGACGGCGAAATCGAAGCGCTCGCCATTTTCTCCGGCGCGCACACCTATATCTCCCCCTACTGGTATGAAACGGAAAACTCCGTGCCGACCTGGAATTACGATGCCATCCATGCCTATGGCCGGCCCCGGGTAATGGCCGATCCGGGCGCCGTCATCGCGGGCCTGTCGCGCCTGAGCGATCAATATGAAAGCGGCCGGGCGACCCCGTGGAAAGTGTCGGACCTGCCCGACGATTTCGTCCGCGCGCAGTTGAAGGGCATCGTAGCCTTCGAAATGAAGATCGAACGGCTTGAGGGCAAACGCAAGATGAGCCAGAACCGGGCTCCGCAAGACGTGCGAGGGGCGGTGGCCGGGCTTCGCGCGACGGGCCGGGCGGATGACGCGCAAGTTGCCGACATTACCGAAGCGGCCAACAAAGACCGGCTTTAGGCAGGCTTAGTCTTTCCTGAGCGGTTGCGTCAAAAGACTGCCCAATCGCAGATTGTCCGCGTCGCGGAATTCCGAGATGCCGATCTGCATGTCCTGGTGGCCGGCCCGGGGCTGGGCGCGGTAGGTGCCGAATAGACGATCCCACCACGGTACGTTGAAGCCGAAATTGCTGTCCGTCTCGTCCCGGTGGACCGAATGGTGGACGCGGTGCATGTCGGGCGTCACCAAAACCAGGCGGATCGCCGCATCCAGTTTCGGGGTGAGCCGCAGGTTGGCGTGGTTGAACAGGGCAGTCGCGTTCAAAATAACCTCGAACACGACCACGGCCGCGCCCGGAATGCCCAATGCCACGACCAGCGCCGTCTTGATGGCGACCGACAAAAGGATTTCCACCGGGTGGAAGCGAAACCCGGAGGTGACGTCCAACGCCATGTCCGTGTGATGCACCCGGTGCAGCCGCCACAGCACCGGGACTTTGTGGAAAATCAAATGCTGGGCGTAAATTGCGAGGTCGAGGATCAAAATGCCCAGGATAAACGCTGCCCATCCGCCGATCCCGACGGCCGGTAACAGGCCCCAACCGCCGCCCGGCTGCGCGCCCGCGTATTCCGCCGCCGCCACCGGCAGAAACAGCGGCATCGCCCAGGCCACCGCCCGGACGGCACCCGTATCGATCAGGACAAGCCCCAGGTTGGTGGGCCAGCGGTTGGGCCGGTTCTGGCCCGCGCGGCGGGGCAGGACGGCCTCAAGCGCCGCCATCAAGGCCAGAACGCAAAGGAAAATTTCCAGCCTGAGCGCCGGTTCATTCTGGGCGATGAATTGGTTGATGGCGTCCATGGATCCGTTCCGGATTATCGTTCCGTCCAGGCGGGTGAATGGTGCAGGCTTACATTATATAGTGTTTTATCACGGATCCGGCCAGGAGGGGCAGGGCCTTACCGTGGGCGGTGAATTCCGTTAGACCGGCGACCATCCGCAGCCTTCGACAACCTGGGAATCAAACGGCATGAATTTAAATGCTCTTCTGCATGCGCGCGCCGAGGCGGGATGCCCCGTCCGGGTCGGCGTTATCGGCGCCGGCAAGTTCGGCTCGATGTTTTTAAGCCAGGCGCTCCACCATCCCGGGTTTCACGTTGTCGGCGTTGCCGACATCGCGCCGGACCAGGCGGAACAGGCGCTGTTGAACACCGGCTGACCGAAGGAACGGATCACCCGCCACTCGGCGGCGAAGGCGCTGGCCGACGGCAAGACCTTTGTCACCGACGACGCCTTGCGGCTGATTGATGCCGGGGGGCTCGAAGTGGCCGTCGAAGCCACGGGCCTGCCGGAAATCGGCATCAAGCACGCGCTCGCCGGCTTTGCCCGCGGCCTTCACGTGGTCATGGTCAATGTTGAGGCCGACGTCCTCGCTGGCCCGCTGCTGGCCCGCCGTGCGCGGGAAATGCAAGTCGTCTACACCATGGCCTACGGTGATCAGCCGGCCTTGATCTGCGAACAGGTCGATTGGGCCCAGACCATCGGGCCTGGTGTCGTCGCCGCCGGCAAGGGCACGCTTTATATGCCGGAGTTTCACACCTCCACCCCGGATACGGTCTGGGATTATTTCGGGCTTACTGCGGATCGCGCCAAGGCAAGCGGCATGAACGCCAAGATGTTCAATTCGTTCCTGGACGGCACCAAGTCCGGGATCGAAATGGCGGCGGTCGCCAACGCGACAGGCTTGACGCCGGCACCCCGCGGGCTCGAGTTTCCGCCGGTCGAGGTCGACAGGCTCGCCTCCACCCTGATTCCCAAGGCCGACCGCGGTGTGCTACATCACAAGCGCCAGGTCGAGGTCATTTCGTCCCGCGGCCGCGACGGCCAGGATTTGCAAAACGACCTTCGCTGGGGCGTCTACGTGGTGTTCAAAGCGCCGACGGAATATGTCCGCCGGTGCTTTGCCGACTACGGCATTATCACCGACGAAGGCGGCGGGTATTCGGCGCTCTGGCGGCCCTACCACCTGGTCGGGCTCGAACTGGGCGTCAGTGTCGCCAATGCGGCGATCCTTGGCCGGGCGACAGGCCAGGCCGACGGCTTCCAGGGTGACGTGGTCGCTTGCGCCAAGCGCGATCTGAAAGCCGGGCAGGAACTGGACGCCGGAGGCAGTTTCTGCTTTTGGGGCAAACTGATGCCCGCTACGGACAGCCTTGCCGCCAAGACCGTTCCCATCGGTCTGGCGCAGAACATCAAACTCAAACGCCCGATCAAACAGGGTGCCGTCGTCAATTGGGATTACGTCGAACGCAACGCGCAGGACGAAACCTATCTGTTCCGCCATGAAATCGAGACCTTGTTCGAGCCGCAGCCGCAACCGGCAGCCCCGGCCAAGGTGACGACGCAGCCGCTGGCGCAGTCCAGCGGCAAGCCGGGCGCCGCCCAGCCATCGCCGACCAAACCTGCCTCCGGCCAGGCCGCCGCCGCGGGTGACTGACCGGCCCGACGCATTTCCCGTCCAAAAACCAACCGTCACGCATCCGGGCTGGACGCGGCCTGTCAACGTGATACAGTCTTCGCACCTGCAAAAAGGCCCTGTCCGCCGGCGCATCGCGCGTCAAACCTGATTAAAGAGTGATCCCGGACGTTGTCGATCACGCAATCGCCAATAGACGCTTATAAAATGCTGGTCGCCGACGGCGCAGTCCGCGCCGACCCGAAGCAGGCGCACGCCATGGCGCGGCTGCAAGCGCTGGCGGAAAACCTCGGCGACTACGGCGCCCAGATGGGCAAGACCGGCTGGGCCGCGCGCCTGGGACTTGCCGGGCGCAAGATGCCGCCGCCCAAAGGCATTTATATGTGGGGTGGCGTCGGGCGCGGCAAAACCATGCTGATGGATCTGTTTTTCGATCATGTCCCGGTCGATGCCCGCAAGCATGTGCATTTTCACGCCTTCATGCTGGAAGTTCACAAACGCGTACACGCTTTCCGCGAGGCGCAGAAGGTCGGCAAGGTCGGGCAGGAAAAAGACTCGCTGCCAGCGTTGGCGCGGGTCATCGTCGATCAAGCCTGGCTGCTGTGCTTTGACGAATTCCACGTGACCGACATCGCCGACGCGATGATTTTGGGGCGGCTGTTCGAACGGTTGTTCGACCAGGGGGTGATCGTCGTCGCCACGTCCAACCGCCATCCCAAGGATCTTTATAAGGATGGCCTACAACGGGAACGGTTTCTTCCGTTCATTGATATCTTCATGAACAAGATGGAAGTCATCGAGCTGGATTCCGGCACCGACTACCGCCTGCAACGGCTCCAGGAATTGGACATCTACATCACACCCAATTCCGCCGAGGCGGATAAGAAACTCAAAAAGGCATTCAGCGACCTGACCATCGGCCGGGAGGCACGGCCGGTCACGCTTAACGTCAACGGGCGCGAGATCGATATTCCCATGGCGGCCGAAGGCGTCGCCTTCACCACCTTCTACGATCTATGCGCCAAACCTCTCGGCGCCGGCGATTATCTGGCCATCGCCGAAAAATTCCATTCCGTGGTGATGAACGGCATTCCCAAGCTTGGGCCGGACAAGCGCGATCAGGCGAAACGGTTCGTCACCTTGATTGACGCCCTTTATGATGCCCGCGTTAACTTCGTCTGCGCCGCCGACGCGCTGCCGACCGAACTTTATACCGAAGGCGACGGGGCCTTCGAATTCGAGCGTACGGTCTCCCGTCTGATCGAAATGCAGTCCCCCGAATACATCGCCCAGACCCATGGCGGGTGAGGCGGGGGTGACCGGTTTCTGCCGAATTTCCCTGATTATGGCCCGGTTGAAGCTAATAATATTGCGCTCGCGAACAAAATCCCATTGACCCGGGGCGATATTGTGGTTTTTTTAAACTCGCGCCTTATATAAAGTCAGCGATATCCTGAGTGCCCGGCCCGCATGCCGCCGGACCGGGGTGTCAAGTCTAAGGAGCTTTCAGGCAATGGCCGCCCTAATGACCCCAACGATCGTGCCCGATACGGTGATCCCGGCGGGCCCCGAGGCCACTGCCTTGTCCGATCTAGACCCGGACCTGGATGTCTGGGCGGAGATCGACCGCCTGCGCAAGGAAAAGAACGCCGTCATCCTGGCGCACTATTATCAAGACTCGGAAATTCAGGACCTGGCTGATTTCGTCGGCGACTCGCTTGATCTTTCCAGAAAGGCCGCCGCGACCGAAGCTGACATGATCGTGTTCTGCGGCGTTCGCTTCATGGCCGAGGTCGCGAAAATCCTGAGCCCGACCAAAACCGTCGTCCTGCCCGATCTGGAAGCCGGCTGTTCATTGGAAGACAGCTGCCCGCCCGACGCCTTCGCCGACTTCGTGGCGCAGCACCCGGACCACTACGTCGTCACTTATATCAATTCGTCGGCGCGGGTGAAGGCGCTGTCGGATGTGATCGTGACTTCTTCCAACGCCGAACACATCGTCCGCAACCTGCCGGAAGACAAACCGGTCCTGTTCGCGCCGGACAAGCACCTGGGCGCCTACATCCAACGGCAGACCGGGCGCGACATGGTGTGCTGGGACGGCACCTGCATCGTCCACGACCTGTTTTCCGAACGCGAGCTGGTGAAGCTCAAGGCGCGCCACCCGGGCGCCCCCGTGGCGGCCCACCCGGAATGCCACGACGGCATTTTGAAACACGCTGATCACATCGGATCGACCCGCTCGATCCTTGATTTCGTCACCAACGCCGATGCCGACACGGTCATCGTCGCGACGGAACAGCATATCTTCCACCAGATGCAGAAACAGTCCCCGGGCAAGACCTTCCTGGCGGCCCCCGGCGCCGACGGCACCTGCAACTGCGCCAATTGCCCCTATATGGAAATGAACACGCTGGAAAAGCTGTGCCTCGCCATGTTGAACGAAGCGCCCCGTGTGGAAATCGACGAAGCGTTGCGCGTCCGCGCCTATCAGCCGCTTGAACGCATGCTGGAAATGTCGCCGCCCGCCAAAGGCACGAAATCCAAGACCGGCAAGTCCATGGCCGCTGCCTGATCCCGCCGGCACCATGACCTTTGCGCGGCCCGATTCAAAAGACGTGGAAGCCGTCATCGACGCGGCCCTTGCCGAAGACATCGGTGCGGGCGACGCCACCACGCGGACGACCGTGCCTGCGGGTACCAGCCTAACCCTCGATCTGAACGCCCGCCAGGACATGGTGGTCTGCGGCCTCGATATCGCCATGACCGTGTTTCGCCGGCTGACGCCGAGCGTCGGGATCGAGACGTATGCCAAAGACGGCGACCGGGCCAGCGCCGGCACGCGCCTCGCCCGGCTTGTCGGCTCGGCGCAGGGTTTGTTGTCGGCTGAACGCACGGCCCTCAATATTCTGCAAAAGCTCTCGGGCATCGCCAGCCTGACCCGGCAGTATGTGGACGTCATCGACGGCACGGGCGCTGTGCTGCTGGACACGCGGAAAACCATCCCCGGCCTTCGCGGGCTTTCGAAATACGCGGTCCGCGCCGGCGGCGGCACCAACCACCGCATGCGCCTGGATGACGGCATCCTGATCAAAGACAATCACGTCGCCGTTTGCGGCGGCTCGGTTGGCGAGGCGGTCCGCCGCGCCAAGGCCGGCAACACCGGGCTCGAGATCCGAGCCGAGTGCGACACCTTGGATCAGGTCCGAGACGCGCTTGCCGCGGGGGCGGATTCGCTTTTGCTCGACAACATGCCGCCCGACCTACTGCGCGAAGCCGTCGCCATCGTGCGGGGTAAAATCCCGCTGGAGGCATCGGGCGGCGTGCGGCTCGACACTATCCGCGCCATCGCCGAAACCGGCGTCAATTACATCTCCGCCGGCGCGATCACGCAAAGCGCTCCGGCCGTGGACGTGGGCCTCGATCTGGCGTCCTAATCCAACGCGTTTCGCACTAATAGTCTGCGCAAAGCCACCGTCGCGGGCGGTTGTCCGCTCTGGTTTTGCGGCTTGCGCCCCCGCGGTCGATGTGGGCGTCGATCTGGCTGAATGAGCTTCGGATTTTTTGGCCTACGGAAATTAGAACAGAAAAAGCCGGACCTTCTGGCCCGGCCTTTTAAGTCATTCAGCTTATTATATGGCTACCGGTTGATCAGGTCATCCAAGTGCCTGACCGCGTCCTTCGACGCATCCGCCACTTTGTGGATTTCGTTCATGGCGTCTTCAAGGTCGCCGGCCTGGTAAAGCCTGGCCGCCTCAATCCCATGAGCGTGAACGGCGGCGTGCGGTTCCAGCGTCGCCGCGTAGGCCGGATGCTTTTTAATCGCTTCATCCTTGAGGCTGTCATACCACTTACCCAGCCGGCAGGAATGGTGGTCCGCCAGTTCAATGGGGTTCAGGCGCGCGTGACCGACCATAATTTCCGCAAGTTTTTTCTTCCAGATGATGTGATCGGATTCTGCACGGTAGATCGTCATGTCCGGGATTTGCCGGCTAAGAAGATCATCGAGCCCTTTCACCAGTTCCTCGTCCGTCGCGGCCAGGAAGTCGACGATGCTTTCGATCTGCTACACGTTTTGCGTGGTCATCGAGGCGATGGAGGTGATACCTTTGGCGACCTCGTTCTAGGCCTCGGTCTGCTGGCTCAGAATGCCGGCGATTTCCTCCATCTTCTGCGTAAAGCCGATGGCCGCGTTCGAGCTTTGCTGCTGCCTGTTCGACGGCGGCCGCGATGCGTTCCATCGCGGCGATGGCCTTGTCGGCGGCGACGACGCCCTGGTCCGCCGTGTTACGGGCGTTTTGCCTTCACCGGCCGCACCTTCGGTGTTGCGTGCGATTTCGTTGACCGACGCGACCAGTTCTTCCGCCGCTGCGGCGATCGCCTGACTACGGCTGTCAACTTCGCGGGTGTCACGGATCATCTCCGCCGACTTGGTAACCGCTTCGTTCAGGTTGATTGACACGTTGACCATGCCCTTGAGGGTCTTGAGCCCCCGATCCTGAAGCGTCCGGGCAACGGCCTTGATGGCGCTGGCCATTCCGGGGCCGGTCTCGGGAATGTCGTTGTATGCGCCGCTGTCCAAGTTGCCGATGGCAGCGGATTGATGGTCTTCGCCTTAGCCGGCCGAAGTGTCCCCGCTCATGATGTCGTGTCTCACGGTGTTTGCAGTGCGCGTATCATATTCGAATAATCGAAACTGACAACCGGCCGAAATTCAGGGTTAGGGCGGGATGCTTGCGGGTGGCGGCCGCGGGGCTTAAGCCCGTTTCCGCACCAGGCCCGCCTGGGTCTGATAGAGGATGTCGACGGTGCCGTCGGCGTTGGCGTGGCGGACGGCAAGATCGATGATCAGCGCCCGGGCGTGATCCGGCCCGTGGACATCGACAAACGGCCGCATCTTCGATCGCGACAGCATCAGGCCGGCGAAAGCTTCGGGCGGAACTTTCCATACCCAGGGGCGGATTTGTTCGGTCACCTCCGCCGCCCAATCAAGCGCGTTAAGTTCCGACATCAAATCCCACGACCGGTAATTCCGTTTGTAAGAGGACGCGGTTTCTTCGACCAATGACTCGAATGCGGCCATCAGCGGATCGTCGAACAGCGAGCGGTTGTTATAAAGAATGCAGAGCGTTCCACCCGGCGCGAGAACGCGTTTCGCCTCGTCGTAAAAACGCGGACGGTCGAACCAATGAGCAGCCTGCGCCGCGTTCAAAAGTCCGACTCGGGATGCAGAAAATGGCAGCGATTCGGCCTGTGCGTCGACAACGGCGATGCCGGGAAGGTCTTTCACTACAGCTTTCGCCTGTTCACGCATGTCGTCGTTCGGTTCGACCAAATGCACTTCCCAACCGCTCGCGGCACCACCGAGTGCATTGAACAACGCGCGCGTCGAAATGCCGGTGCCCGCGCCGACATCGACAAGACGTTTCGGTACAGGGCCTCCAATCCCCCAAAATCCGCCAATTGCAGCGAGTGCGTCGTCCGGATACGTCGGTCGAAACTTCGCGTAAGTTTCCGCCAAGCCGGTGAAGCGTTCTGTGTTTGAAGCGTCGCTCATTGCCCGACTATAGAATTGAAAATCGGTTTCGAGGAAGCCGCATTGACACTTCGTTAACTCTGCCTTCGCTCCTGGTTGTTTTCGTTGGCGTTTCGCGCTACGAACGTGTCGGGATTCTGCGAGTTCCGAGAGCGCCAAAAGTTGAATCGAATTTTCGGCGACGGAACCGAAAAGGTTTGAAATCAGTCTGCCCGATGCGGGTGGCAAAGGAAGGCAAAATGGCACGAAGCAAAATCGCGTTGATTGGTGCTGGTAATATTGGTGGTACGCTTGCGCATCTTGTCGGTCTGAAAGAACTTGGTGACGTCGTTCTGTTCGACATCGTCGACGGCGTGCCGTCCGGCAAGGCGCTTGACATCGCCCAGGCAGGCCCGGTCGAAGGGTATGACGCAGACATGAAGGGCGCAAAAAATTACGCGGGCATCCGCGGCGCCGATGTTTGTATCGTCACCGCCGGCGTCGCCCGCAAACCGGGCATGAGCCGCGACGATCTTTTGGGCATCAATACCAGCGTCATGCAGTCGGTCGGCGCCGGCATAAAAGAATATGCGCCCAACGCGTTCGTCATCTGCATTACCAACCCGCTGGACGCCATGGTCCAGGTCCTGCGAGATGCATCGGGCCTGCCGCACCGCAAGGTGGTCGGCATGGCGGGGGTCTTGGACTCGGCCCGGTTTCGGCTGTTCCTGGCCCAGGAGTTCAATGTCTCGGTCGAGGACGTAACGGCGTTCGTTTTGGGCGGCCACGGCGACACGATGGTGCCGTCGATCCGGTATTCCACGGTTGCCGGCATCCCGGTGCCCGACCTGATCAAAATGAAATGGACGACCCAGGCCAAGATCGATGCGATTGTCGACCGGACCCGTTTCGGCGGCGGCGAGATCGTCAAACTTTTGGGGACCGGCTCTGCATTTTACGCGCCGGCGTCCAGCGCCATCCAAATGGCGGACGCATATCTTAAAGACAAAAAGCGCGTCCTTCCCTGCGCCGCCTATCTTAATGGCGAATACGGGGTGAAGGGCATGTATGTCGGTGTCCCGGTCGTCATCGGCGCCGGCGGCGTCGAACGGATCGTCGAGATCAAGCTCGATGCGGATGAGCGGGCGATGTTCCGCAAATCGGTGAGCGCGGTCAAAGGACTTGTCAATGTAACGCAGCGCCTGATGAAAGCGGCGAAAGCAAGACCCAAGGCGAAGAAATCTTCAATCAAAAAGGCCAAAAAGGCTAAGGCGAAGAAAGTTAGTGCAAAAAAAGCGGCCGCCCGAAAGACGCCTGTGATCAGGGCCGCTGTAAAAAAGGCGTCAACGAAGGGAGGTGCGGCAAAAGCCGCACTTGCCAAGAGTGCGCCGGTTAGAACGGCGTCGGCAAAGAAAACGGCATCCCGAGGGGCAACCGTCCTGAGGGTTGGCGTTGTGAAAGCTCCTCCTAAGTAAGTTTCAACATGGAAGGCGCCGGCGAGAAACACGTCGGTGATATAGGCAATGGCTAAGACACCATCTAAGAAGAAAGCTCCTGCGAAGAAGAAAGCGGCTAAGAAGAAAGCGCCTGCTAAGAAGAAGGCTGCGAAGAAGAAAGCGCCTGCGAAGAAGAAAGCGCCTGCTAAGAAGAAGGCTGCGAAGAAGAAAGCCGCTAAGAAGGCTGCTGCGAAGAAAGCGCCGGCTAAGAAGAAAGCGGCTAAGAAGAAAGCGCCTGCTAAGAAGAAGGCTGCGAAGAAGAAAGCGCCTGCTAAGAAGAAGGCTGCGAAGAAGAAAACTGCCAAGAAGAAGGCTGCTAAAAAGAAGACTGCTAAAAAGAAGAAGTAGTCTTCAATAGGCCCCTTTGGGCCATTATGATGAGGATTTCATGAATATCCACGAGTATCAGGGCAAGCAGTTGCTCTCGAAGTACGGGGTTGCCGTGCCGCGTGGCAAAGTCGCCTATACGATCGACGAAGCCGTCTCCGCGGCGAAAGAACTCGGTGGCCCCGTGTTCGTCGTCAAATCGCAAATCCATGCGGGTGGGCGTGGCGCCGGACGCTTCAAGGGCAATGAAGGCGGAAAGGGCGGCGTTCGCGTCGTCAAATCCGTCGACGAAGTCCGCGATAGCGCCGCTGAAATGCTAGGGCGCGTTCTGGTTACCAAACAGACGGGGCCCGGCGGCAAGGAGGTGAAGCGCCTTTATGTAGAAGAAGGTTGCGACATCGCCCGTGAACTTTACTTATCCATGCTCTTGGACCGGGAAACTTCCCGGATCGTCATCATGGCATCCGCTGAAGGCGGTATGGAAATTGAGGAAGTGGCTGAACGCACGCCGGAGAGGATCATCAAGATCTTCGTTGACCCGGCTACCGGCATTCAGCCCTTCCACGCCCGTGACATCGCCTTTGGTCTTGGGCTCGAGGGCGGCCAGGTTAAATCCGGCGTCAAGTTTGTGACCGCGCTTTATAGCGCGTTCATGGACCTGGACTGTTCGCTGGTTGAGGTCAACCCGTTGGTCGTAACCGATGGCGGCGACGTCATCGCCCTCGATTCCAAGGTCAACTTCGACGACAACGCGCTTTACCGCCACAAGGATGTGGAAGAACTGCGCGACGAAGACGAAGAAGACCCCGCGGAATTGGAAGCCGCAAAGCACGAACTCAATTACATCAAACTCGACGGCAACATCGGTTGCATGGTCAACGGCGCCGGCCTTGCCATGGCTACCATGGATATCATCAAGCTCGAAGGCGGCGATCCCGCCAACTTCCTTGATGTCGGCGGCGGCGCAACGAAGGAACGGGTCACCGAAGCCTTCAAGATCATCCTGTCCGACCCCAGCGTCGAGGGGATTTTGGTGAACATTTTCGGCGGTATCATGCGCTGCGACGTGATCGCGGAAGGCGTGGTCGCCGCGGCCAAGGAAGTGTCTTTAAGCGTGCCGCTCGTGGTCCGGCTCGAAGGTACCAACGTCGATAAAGGCAAACAGATTTTGGCCGACTCCGGCCTGCCCATCAAATCAGCCGACGATCTTGGCGACGCTGCCAAAAAGATCGTTCAGGCGGTGAAGGAGGCGGCCTGATGTCGGTTCTTATCAATAAGAACACCCGGGTCATCTGCCAGGGGTTTACGGGCGCGCAGGGCACGTTCCATTCGGAACAGGCCATCGCCTACGGCACCAACATGGTCGGCGGCGTGACCCCCGGCAAGGGCGGCACCAAGCACTTGGGATTGCCGGTGTTCGATACGGTCAGGGATGCGGTCGCCAAGACCGAGGCCACCGCGTCGGTCATTTATGTCCCGCCGCCGTTCGCGGCGGACGCCATTCTGGAAGCGATCGCGGCGGAAATTCCGCTGGTGATCTGTATTACCGAAGGCATCCCGGTGAAGGACATGCTGCCGGTCAAACGCGTGCTTCAGAACTCCAAAACCCGTTTGATCGGGCCGAACTGCCCCGGCGTCATCACGCCTGGCGAGTGCAAGATCGGCATCATGCCCGGCCATATCCATAAGCCCGGCTCCGTCGGCATCGTGTCCCGGTCCGGTACGTTGACCTACGAGGCTGTGGCGCAGACCACCAAGCCCGGGTTCGGCCAGTCGACCTGCATCGGCATCGGCGGCGACCCGATCAACGGCACCAATTTCGTCGACTGCCTGAAGATGTTCGTCGAAGACGACCAAACCAAAGCCATCGTGATGATCGGCGAAATCGGCGGTTCTGCGGAAGAAGACGGCGCTGAATTCCTTAAGGCTTCGGGCACCAAAAAGCCCGTCGTCGGCTTTATCGCCGGGCGCACGGCCCCTCCGGGACGCCGTATGGGCCATGCGGGCGCGATTATCTCTGGCGGAAAGGGAGGCGCGGAAGATAAGATCGACGCCATGAAAGCCGTCGGTATCCACGTGTCGGATTCCCCCGCCGCGCTGGGCGAGACGATGGCAAAGGTGTTCAAAGGGTAGCCGCCGAGGGGAATCTCTGGGCCTGACGCGGCGGCCACTGATAGGGAGGATGCGGCCCCTCGGGTGCGCATCTAAGCGGCATGTCACAGAGCGACCTAGACCCCACCCAATTCCTGTATTCCGGGAACTCAGTTTATATGGCCGAGCTCTACGAACGGTACCTGGACGATCCGGGATCGGTGGCGGTTCGTTGGCAGGAATTTTTCCGCTCGTTGTCCGAAGATCAGGCGGTCCTGAGCCGCGAACAGAAGGGCGCTAGTTGGGCGCCCCGTTCGGAAAAGATCCTGGGCCATGCCGATATTGTACCGCTGTCCGAACAGATGGCCTCCGGTCATGGCCGCCAGCAGGATGCGCAGTCGGCGCAGCAGGCGATGCAGACCGAACGGATGTCGACCTTCAAGGTCCGCGAAGCCACACTCGACAGCTTGCGGGCCTTGATGCTCATCCGTGCTTACCGGGTGCGCGGCCATCTGCACGCCGATCTTGATCCCCTTAACCTAACCGAACCGGAGCCGCATTCCGAACTTGATCCCGCGTCCTATGGATTTACGGAAAAGGATTGGGACCGCGAGATCTTCATCAACTATGTTCTTGGGCTTGAAACCGCGACGCTCCGCACGATCATGCAGATTTTGAAGGAAACCTATTGCGGATCCATCGGGCTTGAATTCATGCACATCCAGGATCCAGAAGAAAAAACATGGCTGCAGGAGCGGATCGAGCGGGTGCGCAACCAGACTGCCTTCACCGACGAGGGCAAGCGCGCGATCCTGAACCGATTGATCGAAACCGAGGGGTTCGAACGCTATCTCGACAAAAAATTCACCGGCACCAAACGCTTCGGGCTCGACGGCGGCGAAAGCCTCGTGCCCGCCATGGAGCAAATCTTCAAGCGCGGCAGCCAGCTCGGCATCGACGAAATCGTTCTCGGCATGGCTCACCGCGGCCGGCTGAACGTGTTGGCCAACGTCATGGCCAAACCGTTCCAGGCGATCTTGAACGAATTCCAAGGCGGCGCATCCAGCCCTGACGACATCGGCGGGTCCGGCGACGTGAAATACCATTTGGGCGCCTCGGCCGACCGCGTGTTCGACGGCCGGTCCGTGCATTTGTCGCTGACGGCAAACCCGTCGCACCTGGAATGCGTCAACACGGTGTGTCTGGGCAAGGTCAAGGCCAAGCAGCGGCAAAAAAGCGACAGCGACATGAACCGCGTGATGTGCATCCTTTTGCACGGCGATGCGGCGTTCGCCGGCCAAGGCATCATTCAAGAGACTTTGGACCTCGCCAACCTGCACGGCTACACCACCGGCGGCACGATCCACATCGTCATCAACAACCAGATCGGGTTCACCACCAACCCGCGACAGAATCGTTCGTCGCCCTATTGTTCCGACGCGGCCAAGATTGTTTCCGCGCCGATATTCCATGTGAACGCCGACGATGTCGAAGCCGTCGTCCATACGGCGCGCATCGCTACTGAATACCGTCAGCGGTTCAAGAAAGACGTGGTCATCGACATGATTTGTTATCGCCGTCACGGCCATAACGAAGGTGACGAGCCGATGTTCACGCAGCCGAAGATGTATAAGGCCATCCAGACCCATCCGACGACGCTGAACTCCTACGCGCTCAAGCTGATCCGCGAGGGCGTCATGACGGAACAAGAAATCGAAGGCCAGATGCAGGCCTTCATCAATACGATGGACAGCGCTCTCGAGGCGTCCAAGGGCTACAAGCCCAACAAGGCGGACTGGATGGATGGTCAATGGGCCGGCATGGCCGTGGCCTCAGGCGACGCGCGGCGTGGTGAAACCGGTGTGACGACCGAATTCCTGAAAGAAGTCGGCGGCGCCTTGACCCGTATTCCCGAAAACTTCAGCCCGCATTCCAAAATCGTTCGGCAGCTGGAAGCCAAGGCCAAGATGATCGAATCTGGCGAAAGCATCGACTGGGCGACGGCCGAGGCGCTGGCCTTCGGGACGCTGTTGTGCGAAGGCCATCCGGTGCGGTTGTCCGGCGAGGACTGCGAGCGCGGCACGTTTTCACAACGCCATTCGGTGCTGATCGACCAGGAAAACGAATGCCGGTATACGCCGCTGTCGAACATCCGTTTCGGCCAGGCGCCGTTCGAAGTTTTGAACTCGCCGCTGTCGGAATTCGGCGTGCTCGGGTACGAGTACGGCTATTCCCTGGCTGAACCACAGACCCTGACGCTGTGGGAAGCCCAATTCGGCGACTTCGCCAACGGCGCTCAGGTGATCATCGATCAGTTCATATCGTCGGGCGAACAGAAATGGCTGCGCATGTGCGGGCTCGTTATGCTGCTGCCGCACGGGTACGAAGGGCAGGGGCCGGAACACTCGTCGGCCCGGTTGGAGCGGTATTTGCAGAATTCCGCCGACGACAACTGGCAGGTCTGCAACTGCACGACGCCCGCCAACTATTACCATGTGCTGCGGCGGCAGATGCGCCGCGATTTCCGCAAACCGTTGATCCTGATGACGCCGAAATCGCTGCTGCGCCACAAGCTGTGCGTGTCGAAGCTCGAGGAAATGGGTCCGAACACGACGTTTCACCGCGTTTTGTGGGACGATGCGCAGTTGGCCGGCGAATTGGCGCCCGACGCGAAAATCAAGCGCGTCGTGCTGTGCTCGGGCAAGGTCTACTACGACCTGTTCGAAGAACGCGCCAAGCGCGGCGTTAAGGACGTCTACCTAATGCGGGTGGAACAGCTTTATCCCTTCCCGCACTCGGCGCTGGTCGAAGAGCTGGGCCGGTTTATAAACGCCGAAATTATGTGGTGTCAGGAAGAGCCCAAAAACATGGGCTCCTGGTCTTTCATTCTCGAGCCGTTGCAGGCCGTGATGGAAGAGCTCAGGCTGAAGCAGGCCAAGCCGCATTATGCGGGACGTAAGGCATCGGCGGCGCCGGCAACGGGGATCGCTGCCAAACACGCGCGGGAATTGGCTTCTTTCCTGGACGAAGCATTGTCGGCGGCCGCGGTCAAATCCGCGTCGCCTGCCGCCAAGGCGAAGCCCAAAGCTAAAACCAAGGCGAAGTCAAAGTCGAAAAAAAACTAGAGACACCTTGATCGTTTAGGCAGGGAAAAGATCCATGACCGTTGAAGTAACCGTACCGATGCTTGGGGAATCCGTCACGGAAGCGACCGTCGGCAAATGGGCCAAAGGGCCGGGCGACGCCGTTGCTCAGGACGAGGCGCTGGTCGAACTCGAAACCGACAAAGTCACCATCGAGGTCAATGCGCCCGCCGCCGGCACACTGGGCGCAATCGCCGCTGAGGAAGGGGCCACCGTCTCGGTCGGCGCGTTGCTGGCGACGATTGAGGAAGGCGCCGCACCGGCGAATCCCGCGGCCGCCTCGGGCGGCGACGCCATGGTCGACATCATGACGCCGGCCATGGGCGAAAGCGTTCGGACAGGAACTCTCGGCCAATGGGCCAAAAACGTCGGTGACGCCGTGGGGGCCGACGAAGTCCTGGTAGAGGTCGAAACCGACAAAGTCACCATCGAAGTCAATGCTCCGGCAGCCGGCAAACTCGCTTCAATCGATGTCGCGGCGGGGTCGGACGTCGGCCCCGGCGTTAAGATCGGGTC
>JAYNIR010000007.1:0-132426 GCA_038109305.1 Rhodospirillaceae bacterium | reverse complement strand
CTCCGGTGGGGCACCGGCTCCCGCCCCCCCCCCCGCGCGCCCCCGCCCCCGCCCCCCCGCGGCGGGCGACCCAGGTGCCGAACAAAAATCCCGCCAGGAGTGTCAGGACCGACGCCCCCGGAAACGACAGCGCCACCAGGCCGGCGTAGACAGAGAAAAATACGGCCATGGTCAGGGCCGGGTTGGCGGCATAAATGTCCAAAAGCTGCTGGCGGTGGGTTTTCAGCGCGTCGAGCGAGAAATAGCGGTGCAGATCGAAGGCAAAAAACAGCACAAGCCCCACGGCGATCAGCAAAATCGGCGCCAACCGCCGGAAAACAGGCGTTTTTTCTGGCGCGTCAGGGACCGGCTCGGACATCGGGCGCTCGGACATACTTATTTGGTCCTTGGTCGGCCGTTTCCGGCCCGGGGGGCGCGCCGGGCGCGCCTTGGTTCGGGCGTTATCTAGGCGGCATCGGCGGCCCAACACAAGCGGATGCTGTTCAAACCCGATCAAGGCTTCGTGAAAGCGGGAAACCGGGGCGCCGGCGCGCCCGGAAAAAGGCAGCGGCGGCAGGGACTTCGCCCGTTGACTTCGGGGGATCAAACCACTACAAAACGGGCTCATTTTTGAAGGAGAAGTCGCGTGAAACGGACGTACCAGCCGAGCAAGCTTATCCGTAAGCGCCGCCACGGGTTTCGGAGCCGTATAGCCACCACCGGCGGCCGTCGTGTGCTGGCGGCCCGGCGGGCCAAGGGCCGTAAGCGCCTGTCCGCTTAGGGTATTCCTCGGAGATCAGGAACCGATTCGCCATGTCACCCAGGGTGCCGAGGCTGAAACACCGCGCCGAATTTTTGAAAGTGGCGCAATCCGGCCGCCGTTGGGCCCAGCCGGGTCTGGTGCTGCAGGCGCTTGATCGGGAAAAATCCGGGTACGGCCATGATGACTCTCAGGGCGGCTTACACGGCGGCGTAAAGGGCGGCTTAACGGAAACCGGCGCCCGCGCGGGCTTCACGGTCACCAAAAAAGTCGGCAATGCAGTGATCCGCAACCGGGTCCGCCGGCGGCTGAAGGCCGCAGCGGAAAACGTGCTCGCCACGCATGGCATGGCCGGGCACGATTATGTGCTAATCGGCCGCGCGGCGACGCTGGACCTGCCCTTCGAGCAACTGAAATCCGATCTGGAAACTGCCATCCGGCGCATCGCCGAAGGCCGCGGCCAGTCGGCGCAGCGCGAATCGTCGCAACGGCAGGCCGCGCACCGCCGGCCGGGAGCGGCACAATGACGGCGTGGTCTTATATCAAAGGATGCCCCGCCAACGCCGGACTTATCAAACAATGGCCGGCGATTGCCGGCCGGGTGGCGATCCGGGGTTATAAGCTGTTGCTTTCACCCTATCTGCCCATGTCCTGCCGGTATCATCCGACCTGTTCCGACTATGCGTCCGAGGCCATCCGCGTCCATGGGTTGTTTCGCGGGACGGGGCTCGCATTATGGCGTATTTTGCGCTGCAATCCCTGGGCCCGGGGCGGTTTCGCCCCGGTCCTCGAACCCGCCCATTCCTGCCGCCACGGCCAAGGCGGGCAGGCTGCTCCCACCCCGCATCCGTGACCGCACGGGCATGCAAAGAGACAAGATCGATTTAAACCGATGATCGAAAACAAAAACCTGGTCCTTGCCATCGTGCTGTCAGTGACCGTCCTTTTGGCGTTCGAACTGATTTTCGCGCCAAATGCGCCCCGGCCGCCGCAAAAAACCGCAGAGACTCAGAGCCAGACGGCGGCGCGGCAGGCCCCCAGCCAGCCGAACGCGCCGGCCGCGTCGGCGGCAAGCCAAGGGCCCGATGCGCAGATCCCCACCGCGCCCGGCGCAACGACGCCTTCGGCCCCAGCCATGCCGTCGCCGCAAGAACTGGTCAAGGCGCGGTCGGCGGCACTGGCGGCACAGCCCAGGGTCCGGATCGAAACGCCCCGGCTTTCGGGATCGATCTCGCTGGTCGGCGGGCGCATCGATGACCTGACGCTGGTCGACTACAAAGAGACGCTGGCCAAGGACAGCCCGTCGATCGTGCTGTTCAATCCCCGGGGTGCCGCCAAAACCTATTTCGCCGATTTCGGCTGGGTTTCCGGCACCAAGGACGGCAAGCCAGTCCACAAGGTGCCTGGCCCGGACACGGTGTGGACGCCATCGGCCCAGGCGCTGACGCCGGAAAAACCGCTGACCCTTACGTGGGACAACGGCGAGGGCTTGGTATTCACCCGCACGATCGAGATCGACAAGGATTTCCTGTTTCACGTGACGCAGACCGTCGCCAACAGCACCGAGGCGGCCGCGGAGCTTTATCCCTTCGGCCTGATTTCCCGCCACGGCACGCCCAAGGTTTCGGGCTTTTACATCCTGCACGAAGGGCTGTTGGGCGTGAACGAGGGCGAACTGCGCGAAGTCGACTACGACGAAATCCAGGAAAAGAAATCCGTGTCAGACCACGGCACCGGCGGCTGGATCGGTATCACCGACAAATACTGGCTGACCGTGCTGGCGCCCAACTATGACGAAGCGGTGACCAAGCGCTATCACCATGGCAAGTCAGGCGTGCTCGACACCTATCAGGTGGACTTCCTGGGCGATGCGATCACCGTGCCGGCGGGCGGCAACGCCAAGGCGGAAAGCCGCTTGTTCGCCGGCGCCAAGGAAACCGTTCTGCTGGACGAATACGAAGAAAAATTTGGCATTCAACGGTTCGATCTGGCCATCGACTGGGGCTGGTTCTACTTCCTGACGCGGCCGATTTTTTACGGGCTGTTATGGATCAACGAACACGTCGGCAACGTCGGCATCGCCATCCTGTTGTTGACCGTGTTTATCAAGCTCGTGTTTTTCCCGCTCGCCAACAAGTCCTACGTCTCGATGAGCAAAATGAAAAAGCTGCAGCCTGAAATGGTCAAGCTGCGCGAGCGCTACGGCGAAGACAAGATGAAGCTCAACGAAGAAATGATGGCACTTTACAAACGCGAGGGCGCCAATCCGGCATCGGGGTGCCTGCCGATCCTGTTGCAGATACCGGTGTTCTTCGCACTTTATAAAGTGTTGTTCGTGACCATCGAAATGCGCCAGGCGCCGTTTTACGGATGGATCAAGGACCTGTCCGCTCCCGACCCGACGACCATCTTCAACCTTTTCGGGGCGATCCCGTGGACGCCGCCGGACTTTCTGTACATCGGCGTGTGGCCGTTGTTGATGGGCGCGACGATGCTATTGCAGCACAAGTTGAACCCGCAGCCGGCGGACCCGATCCAGGCGAAGATAATGATGTTCCTGCCGATCATGTTCACCTTCCTATTGGCGTCGTTCCCGGCGGGGCTGGTGATTTACTGGACGTGGAACAACCTTTTGTCCATCGCCCAACAATGGGTCATCATGCGACGGATGGGCGTCGAAGCCTGACGCGACCCAAACGGCAGCGGAGGCCGCATCCATGGACGAGCCGCAAACGACCGTGCCGGACACCCCCTCGCCCGGCGACATTGCCCCCGGCATCGACGACGGCGCGCAGTCCGACGCGGTTCTGGCGGAGGCCGGGCGGCTTCTGTTCGCGGCCGACGCGACGTTTCTTCTGGGCGCCGCCGGGCTCGGCCAGATCCCGGAATCGGCCCTACCGGAAATCGCCTTCGCCGGGCGGTCCAACGTCGGCAAGTCATCCCTGATCAACGCGCTGACCGGGCGCAAGGACCTGGCCCGCACATCCAACACGCCGGGCCGCACGCAGCAAATCAATTTCTTCGACCTGGGGTCGCGGCTGATGATCGCCGACCTGCCGGGCTACGGGTACGCCAAGGCGCCCAAGGGCCAGGTCAAGGCCTGGACCCGAATGGCCAACGACTACCTTCGGGGCCGCCAGGAACTGCGCCGCACGCTGGTCCTGGTCGACGCGCGGCACGGTATCAAGGATGTCGACCGGGAGATCATAAAAATGCTGGACCAGGCCGCCCAGCCCTATCAGGTGGTGCTCACCAAGTGCGACAAGGTCAAGGGCGCGGCCCTTGACCGATTGTTAACCGGGACCGCGGAAGAATTGGCCAAGCACACGGCGGCGCACCCCGTTATCATGCCGACCAGTTCCGCCGAGGGCGAAGGCATTGCCGAGCTCCGGGGGGAGCTTGCCGCCTTGGCATTGCCGGGAAAATCGGGGTAGTTTCGCTGCCAGACTGATGAGACCGAGATGAGCGACGAGAAGACCGACACGAACGAGGAACGGCTGGCCCAGGCGGCGGTGCTGTCAAAAGCGCTACCGTTCATGAAACGCTATGCCGGGCAGACCGTGGTCCTCAAATACGGCGGCCACGCCATGGGCGACGAGGAAATGGCCAAACTGTTCGCCCGCGATATCGTTTTGCTGCGCCAGGTTGGCGGCAACCCCATCGTCGTGCACGGCGGCGGGCCGCAGATCGGCGCCATGCTGGAACGGTTGAAAATCGAAAGCATGTTCATCGACGGGCTGCGAGTGACCGACGAAGAAACCGTCGGCGTCGTCGAAATGGTTTTGTCGGGCGCCATCAATAAAAACATCGTCGCCGGCATCAATGAAGCCGGCGGGCTGGCCGTCGGTCTTTCGGGCAAGGACGCCAACCTGATCCGGGCGGACAAACTTCGCCGCACTAAGAAGGACCCGGAAAGCAACATCGAACGCATTCTGGATCTGGGCTTGGTGGGCGAGCCGCGCGAGATCAACCCGCACGTGCTGCAGGCCTTCAAGGGCCAGGATATCACGCCGGTGATCGCGCCCATCGGTGTCGGGCCGAACGGCGAAACGCTGAACATCAACGCCGACACGGCGGCGGGCGCCATCGCCGGCGCGGTGCACGCCAAGCGTCTGATCATGCTGACGGATGTGACGGGCGTGCTCGACAAAAACGGTAAGCTTGTCCCAGACATGCGGGTGTCTGAAGCCCGCAAGGCGATCGAGGACGGCACCATTTCGGGCGGCATGATCCCCAAGGTCGAAACCTGCATCGACGCGGTGTTGGGCGGGGTCGGCGGCGCGGTCATTTCCGACGGCCGGGTGCCGCACGCGGTGCTCTTGGAACTGTTCACCGAACACGGCGCCGGCACGATCATCCTGCCAGATAAATAGCCGCGCGGCCTGAGCAGCGAAAGCTGCGACGTCGACGCCCGCAAAATCAACAAACCGACGCGGCCTGAGCGCCCCTTATCACTTGACCTGGGCGCGAAGCCGGCGCGCGCAAATCAGAAAAATATTGAGGCGAAAGCGCCCCTTCTCTCTCGCCTTAGGCGCGGGATTACTTCTTGCCGATACACGGCTTTCCCTTGGATGGCCGAAGGCCTTGTCGAGCACGTGGATGGAATCTTCCGCCAGGTGAATGGCCTCGGTCAGGAGCCCCAGGAAACGCATGTTGTTGGTGATTACCTGTTCGGCTTCGACGCGGGCGTCGTCGACGATTTTTTTTCGCAGCGGCAGATGATGTCCCTGCGGATGACGCGGAGGATGCCTTCCCGATTATATCCATCTAGATTGATGTCGGAGGAAAGAAATTTCGTCATGGCTTGGCCCCTTCAATGAGTTTGAACGGTATTGATGCCTCACCCGGCGCAAACGGCTTCCAGGTTTTCATATACCCAGCGCGCCAGCGCCGTAACCTTCGCGTCTTCGCCGGGCTGGCCCATGATCTGCACGCCGACGGGCAGGCCGCCGACGCCGATCATCGGCAGGGTGACGACGGGCGCACCCAGCATCGACGACGGATAGTTGAAGATCGCATCACCGGTCGGCCGCCGCGCCTCGTCGGCGCCGGGGGCCGTTGGATCCCAGAGGGGCGCCGGGCCGGGGCATGACAACGTGATCGCCGCATCGGCCAGGCCCTGGGCGCCCTTGTGAACATCGATGGCGGTGAGCCGTTCGGCCAGCAGGCCTTCGTAATCGGCGGGGGTCATGGTTTCGGCCTTTTCGACGCCCTTCATGATGCGCGCGCAAATCTTGCCCGGGTGTTCGTTTGACCAATTGCGCCAGGACCAGCGGTTTTCCCAAAGGGTGATTTCTGTCGCGATGCGGTCGGCCTCGGCAATGGCGGCCTCGAGCCCGTCGACGGCCTTATCAGACTTCCGGTCTGCAAGCTCGACACCCGCCGATTTCAACTGACCTAAGATTTCGCCGAAGGCGGCTTTGCTGACTTCATCCGTGCGGGCCCATCCGGCGGTTTCCAGCACCATCAGGCGCGCGGGTTTTTGCTCGGTGGGGGCCGCGTCCGGGCCTTTCAGCGCATTGCTACCCCGGTCGCCGCCGGCACGCTTGGCGATTTCGATGGCGACCTGCCACATGTCGCGAAGCGAGCCCGCATGTGGGCCGTGAGTGCTGAGCGACGTCGCCATGCGTTCGCCCCGGTTCAGGCCGCCCTGGCTGGGCTTCAGCGCGAAATTGCCGCAGTAGGCCGCGGGCCGGATGATCGAGCCGCCGACCTGGCTGCCGATGGCGGCGGGCGTCATACGGGCGGCGACGGCGGCGGCGGAACCCGAGGACGATCCCCCTGGCGTGCGCGCCGGGTCGAACGGATTGGTCGTCGGCCCCGGATGGGTGCCGCCCAGTTCCGCCGTCACGGTCTTGCCGAAAATCACCGCGCCCGCCTGGCGCAACGCGCAGACGGCGGCGTTGTCGCGTTTGGGGAAATTGCCGCGAAACGCCTCGCACCCCAACTGCGTCGGATGGTCCTTGGTTTCAAGCAGGTCTTTGATTGAGACGGGCATGCCGTCCAAGGGCGACCATGGCTTGCCGGCCTTCCAGCGGGCGGAACTTTCATCGGCGGCCTGGCGCACGGCGTCTTCGTTCAAGGACGCGAAGGCTTTCACCGCCGGTTCGCGTTCCTTCACCGTTTCGAGGCAGCGTTCGACAAAATCGCGGGGGCTGTCTTTCCCCGATCGGAAATCGTCCGCCAGATCGCAATAGGTCAGCGCCCGGAAGGTTCGCGGGTCGTAAGGCGTTTTGGCGGGAGCATCCATGGTGGTTTCCTCTGGGGGTTTTTGGGATGGACTTTTTATCGGGCGGCGGCCTCTTTTTGGGCCACGACGTTTTTCAGGAACAACAGCAGGAAGCAGACGAACACGCCGTTCATCAGAAACATGACCAGTACTTCTGCGTATTTCATCTGGGGACTGACCGAAAACCATTTGTTCGGCGACAGGAGCGCAAGATCGACCACCTCGATGGTGACGGCGATCAGGATCATCCAGATGCCGAGCCGTTCGGCCAACACATGGCGCACGCGGAGCGCCTGATCGCGGGACATTTCCTCCAGCGTATCGGTCGCCCACTTGCGGACCTTGATCTTCTGCTTGTCGGCGATGCCCGGCAGCATCTTGGAAATCTTGCCGCCGAGCGTCTCCCGCACTTCCGGGTCTTCGTCCTTGGCGAGGCGGTCGTCCGCCTGCGCCGGGTTGGCCTTGTTGCCGGCGAAGCGGCGGCAGACCCCAGGCGCCGGCTCGTTGGTCAGGAAATAGAGGATTTGCGGCTGCGTTTCCGGATCGGCGGCCAATACCATGCGTTCGGCCAACGAGCCGTTTTTCGCAATCTCCGCGGTTTTGCCGTATCCGTCCGCCACGGGGGTCCTCCGTCCGCATTGGGCCGGGACATATTACCCAAAGGGCCGGAATAGCCAAGCGGGCGATACCAGTGATTCATCGAGGGCTGATGATCGCCGGGGGGGATAGTCCGGGCCGGGGAATTGCCGCTTGCGCGGCGGGCCCGATCCGGCCCTAATGCCGCCATGGACGCGACCCCCGCCAATTCCGCCGCCAAATCCGCCGCCAAATCCGCCGCCAGGCCGCCGATGGCCGACCTGCGCCGCGCTGATGTCTGGGTGTTCGACCTGGACAACACTCTTTACCCGGCGAGATGCCGCCTGTTCGATCAGGTGGATTGGAACATCACGCGCTACGTCTCGACGCTGCTGGACCTGCCGCTGGATCAGGCGCGGGCCCTGCAAAAGACCTATTTCCGACAGCACGGCACGACCATGCGGGGGTTGATGACGCTGCATGGCGTCGACCCCCAGCACTTTTTAAATGCCGCCCACGACATCGACCTGGCCCCCGTCGACCCGGCACCTGCACTGGATGCGGCGCTGGCGAAACTGCCAGGGCGCAAGGTGATCTTCACCAACGGCGACGTGCGCCATGCGGAGCGGGTGACCGATAAACTGGGCGTGCGCCATCATTTCGAGGCGGTATTTGACATCGTCGCGTCCGATTACGATCCCAAACCGGCACCGCATGTGTATGACAAACTGTGCCGAGAGCACGCCATCAGGCCGACCCGCGCGGTGATGATTGAGGACATGGCCCGGAACCTAGCCCCCGCCCACGCCATGGGCATGACGACCGTGTGGCTCCGCCCTCTCGGCGGCGGCGACGTCACCTGGGCGACGGACGGCCATGACGGCGGACACATCCATCACGTGATCGACGATCTGGTGGATTGGCTGGAAGACGTAACCGCCGGCCTTGACTGATCCGGCCCGCTGTTTCATTTTCCGTCACCTTCTTATTCGTTCTTATTTTTGATGCATGCGACCCGGATAACCGATCATGAGCAAAGACCTTGAAGCCGCCATCGACGCCGCCTGGGAAGGCCGCGAGAAAATCAACGCCAAGACCAAGGGCGCGACGCTTGACGCCATCGAAGCGGCCTTAGACCTTTTGGATACTGGCAAGGCCCGGGTCGCCGAAAAGACCGGCGGCAAATGGGTCGTTCATCAGTGGCTGAAAAAGACGGTTTTGCTGTCTTTCCGCATCTACGACATGGCGCCCATTTCGGGTGCGCCCGGCGGCGGCCATTGGTGGGACAAGGTGCCGTCGAAGTTTGTCGATAAATCGGCCGACGACTTCGCCAAGGCGGGTTTCCGCGCCGTACCGGGCTGCGTCGTCCGCCGGTCGGCCTTTTTGGCGCCGGGCGTGGTGCTGATGCCGAGCTTCGTCAACCTGGGCGCTTATGTGGATTCAGGCACCATGGTCGACACCTGGGCGACCGTCGGCTCCTGCGCGCAGATCGGCAAGAACTGTCACCTGTCAGGCGGCGTCGGCATCGGCGGCGTGCTGGAACCGTTACAGGCGGAACCGGTGATCATCGAAGACAACTGTTTCATCGGCGCCCGGTCCGAAGTCGCCGAAGGCGTCGTCGTCGAACAAGGTTCGGTCCTGTCCATGGGCTGTTACGTGGGCGCGTCGACCAAGATCGTCGACCGGGAAACCGGCGAGGTTTACATGGGCCGGGTGCCGGCCTATTCCGTGGTCGTCCCGGGGACGACACCCGGCAAGCCCATGCCCGACGGCACGCCGGGCCCGAACCTGTATTGCTGCGTAATCGTCAAGAGGGTCGATGAAAAGACCCGGTCCAAGACGTCGATCAACGAGCTTTTGCGGGATTAGGCAAACTTCATGCCTGCAAAAGCTATCGGCGCCATCAACCCTGTTGACCTTTCCAAGGATCTGATCCGCTGCCCGTCGGTCACGCCGACCGAGGGAGGGGCGCTCGACCTGTTGCAGGAAAAACTCGAAGGACTTGGCTTCACCTGCCACCGGCTCCCGTTTTCGGAAGACGGCACGCCCGAAGTCGATAACCTGTATGCGCGGCTGGGCACGGCGCAGCCGAACTTTTGTTTCGCAGGGCACACGGACGTGGTGCCGCCGGGCGACCCGGCCAATTGGTCGTTGGACCCGTTCAAACCGGAAATCCGGGGGGACCGGCTGTACGGCCGGGGCGCATCGGACATGAAATGCGCCATCGCCGCTATGGTCGCCGGCACCGCCTCCTATCTGGAGGCGCACGGCGAACCGGCGGGATCGATTTCATACCTAATCACCGGGGACGAGGAAGGACCGTCGATCAACGGCACCAAAAAGGTTTTGCAATGGATGCAGGGACAGGGCGAGGTGATGGACGCCTGCATCGTCGGCGAGCCGACCAACCCGGACAAACTGGGCGAGATGATCAAGATCGGCCGGCGCGGGTCCTTGAATTGCACCATCACCGTCCGGGGGCAGCAGGGACATGTGGCCTATCCGCACCTGGCCGACAACCCGGTGCCGAAACTGTTGAAGATGCTGGCCGCGGTTTCCGACAAGCCGCTTGATACGGGGACGGAACATTTCCCCGCAACGAACCTGGAAATCACCACCGTCGACGTCGGCAACCCGACGGAAAACCTGATCCCGGCGGAAGCCCGGGGGCGGTTCAACATCCGCTTCAACAACCTGCATTCGGGTGCCAGCCTGACCAGGATGATCGAGGAAAAATGTGCTGACGTAGCACGCGAAACGGGCGCAGACTATGACCTGAAGATCAAGGTGTCGGGCGAGAGCTTTCTGACCCCGCCGGGGCGCTTAAGCGATATCGTATCGAAAGCGGTCCGATCGGTGACGGGGCTAGACCCGGATTTGAGCACCACCGGCGGCACGTCGGACGCGCGATTCATCAAGGATCATTGCGCCGTCGTCGAATTCGGCATGATCAACGAAACCGCCCACAAGGTGGACGAAAACGCGCTGGTGCAAGACATCCGTGATCTGGCGGCGATTTACCGCGACATTCTGACCGATTTTTTCAGAAAAACCGCCTGACCGGCGGAAAACGGGCGATTTCGGCCTAAAACGGAAGGGGGATGCCGATGGCGGCGGCGATGGCGCCGACCCCCATGACCCAGATGCTGGGTGAATTGGCGATCCCGAAGCCGGTCAGCACCAGCCCTGCGAACCCCCACGTTCCCTGCCCTGCGACCAGCGCCGCGATGGAAAAGGCGAGGCTCATGGGCACGAAGATCAGCCCCCACGAGAAGATGCCGAGTAGCCCGCAGGCCACGGCCAGATAGCCGATGACCGGGTGGTCGGCGGCGAAATCGTCGCTGGGCGCGTCCGTCAAGGGCGGCGCCGCGGGGCCTTCGGCCCGCAAGGAAAGGGGGATGCGTTTCTCCATTCGGCAAACGTAGGCCCGCGCCGGGGCCCGCGCCAGGGTTATTTTTTCAGCCTTCTTGCTTTGGCGGATCGTAGGCAACTGCCATCAGGCACAGCCCCTCGGCCGGGGCCGTGGGCCCGCCGGCGGCCCGGTCCCGGGCATCAAGCGCCTGTTTTATATGGGATTTTGTCCACTTTCCCTGGCCGACCCAGGCGAGGCTGCCGACCATGTTACGGACCTGATGGTGGAGGAACGACAACGCCTCGGCATACACGTGGATTTCATCGCCGGCCCGGGAAACGTCCAGCCGGTCGAGGGTTTTGACCGGCGACTGCGCCTGGCACCGGGCCGCCCGGAACGAGGTAAAGTCATGGTGGCCGACCAGCACACGGGCCGCCCCCGCCATGGCGTCGGCATCCAAGGCCGTAGGCACCCACCAGACCTGCCCGGCGTCCAGGGCCGGCTGCGGCCGCCGGTTTAGGATGCGGTAGCGGTAATACCGTTTGGTCGCGGAAAACCGGGCGTGGAAGTCATCGTCCATCCGGCGGGCCTCCAGGATCGTCACGGCATGGCCCTTCAGGTGGAAATTAAGGGCGTCGCGGACCTTATCGGCCTCCCAGTCCCGGGTCAGGTCAACATGCGCCACCTGCCCCGCCGCGTGTACGCCGGCGTCCGTCCGGCCCGCCGCCTGGACGGTCTGGACGTCGCCGGAAAAGGCGGAAACGGCCTCTTCCACGGCCTGCTGCACGCCAAACCCGTTATCTTGGCGCTGCCAGCCGACGAAATCGGTTCCGTCGTATTCTATTGTGAGTTTGTACCGTGGCATGGGCGGGCTCTTTTCGTCTACATACAACGGGTTAATGGCCCAGAATCACAATTTGGTGCTATAAAAACCTACAAGAAGCCATATGTTAGCGGTCTTTGACGGAAGGAACACCATGAACGACGCGGCTGAAGAGCCCGATTATCCGGAACCCGGAATTCCGACCGGCGTGACCTCGACCCAGACCGACGAGGATCGCGACGCGCTTCATATTCTGCCGCTCATCATCCTGCCGTTTCAAAAGCCATCGCTGAAACGCGCGCGTCTGATCAAGAACGCGCGGCTGGAAAGCGTCGTCGAACTGTTCAAGGGATCAGGCATCGGCTCCGGCCAGATGACGGTCGAAGAACTGGCCAAGGATTACGGATGGGCCGGCAAGGGCCGGAAGTGCCATCCAGACCTGGTGATGCTGCGCAAGCTGTCGCCGCTGCCCAGTTACGACGTCTATTCGCTTCGCATTCTGCTGCGTCAGGAAGGGATCGAGGTCAATTCCATCGACGACCTGAAACTGTCCGAGGGCAAGATCGAAGAACTGACCAAGTACATGACCCAGTTCACCCGGCCGCTAATTCAGGAGATTTACGGCAAGGACGACCTGAATGTGGAGACCTTCGACGACCTGGTGAAGCTGTTTTACAGCCCGGATGTCGAGATGGTCCGCAAGAAACTGGACCAAATGGCCCAGAAATTGCGTATCAAAACCCGCGAGATACCCAAATTCCTTGAAGACTTCGGCGATTTGTTCCTGTCGCTTTCGTATTTCCGGCAATGTCTGGATACGCTGGAACCGATCATCGACGAATTCAAGAGTTCCATGGAAGAAATCCGGGATAATTTCCAGTTGAAGACCGACGTCAACATGATCAAAACCTGCAATCAGATCGAAGGCACGATCAACGAGCTTCTGGCGGCCATTTCCGGCCGGCTCGAGACGTTTGACCGCTGCACCAACGGCATCTGGGACGATCTGACGGCGGACCGGTTCATGACCGTGAAGAAATTCGTCGAGGAATATCACACCACAATCGGCGGCTGTCTTTGCGCATTGACCGCCAAAATGAACGCTTTTGCCGCGAAATTCCCATCGCCGACCGTCGGCGGCCCGATCAAGCGGGGCGAATTCATCATGTCGGAAATGAAACAGGGGATCGACAAGATCCGCGAAATCCAGGCCAACGCCCCGGAAGTCGAAACCTTGGAATGGGCCAAGTAGCGGCGGGACACCCAAGGGACAATACAACTTGAACCAGAAAAAAGATTTCACATCCGGCGACCTGGAATTCGAACAGGACGTCGACGACGAGGACCGGGACGCGCTGCACATCCTGCCTCTGGTCCTGCTGCCGCTTCGGACGGCGCCGCTTCGCCGCGCGCGGCTGATCAAGAACGCGCGGCTCGAAAGCATGGTCGAAATCTTCGCCGATAAGGGCGCCGGGTCGGGCCAGGTCGAGATCGACGCCCTGCCGGCGGAATTCGGCTGGGCCGAAGGGCTCCGCCATCCGGACATGGTAATGATGCACAAACTGGGGGATCTGCCGAGTTACGACGTCTATGCACTGCGCATTTCGCTCCGCGACCTGGGGATCGAGGTCAACAACATCGATTACCTGAAACTGTCGGACGCCAAACCGGCCGAGCTGACCGAATAGATGCCCAAGCTTTCCATCCTGGATCAATCCACCGCCGCCCGCGGCACTCCGCCCGACCAGGCGATCCGCGATACCATCGAGCTCGCGCAGGTTTGCGAAGGGCTCGGCTATCACCGGTTCTGGGTGTCGGAACACCACGACCACCCGTCCATCGTCGGCACGGCGCCGGAAATCATCATGGCCGCCATCGGCCAGACGACCAACCGCATCCGCATCGGGTCGGCGGGCGTGATGCTGCCGCACTATTCGCCATTAAAGGTCGCCGAACAGTTCCGCGTGCTGGAGGCCATCGCGCCCGGGCGCATCGATCTGGGGTTGGGTCGGGCACCCGGGTCCGACGGCAAGACGGCGCTGGCGCTTAACCGCGACGCGGCCTTGGACGCCGAACACTTTCCCGCCAACGTGCGCGACCTGATGGCCTGGGTATCGGGCGAAGAATTGATGGAGGGCCATCCGTTCCGCGGCGTCGAGGCGCACCCCATGTTCCCCGGATCGCCCGAGGTGTGGATGCTGGGCACCTCCGATTACGGCGCCCAGATCGCCGCCCACTTCGGCCTGCCCTATTGCTTCGCGCACTTCATCACCGACGGGCGCGGCACGGAAACGGCGCTGACCCTTTACCGCGGCAATTACAAACCGTCCGCCCGCTACCCGGAACCGCTTTCGAGCGTCTGCATCTGGGCGCTTGCCGCCGAAACGGAAGAAAAAGCGAACCAATTGTTCTGGTCCCGCGCGCACGCGCGGCTGATGCGCCAGACCGGACGGCGCGGCCCGATGCTGCCGCCGGACGAAGCGGCGGCGCAGGACTATTCGCCGGCCGAACGGGAATGGCTCGACAATTACCGCACACAAGCAATCGTCGGCGCCGGCGACCAGGTCTATGCCGAACTGACGGCGCGGGCCGAGGCCTATGGCGCCGATGAAGTCGTCGTCCTGACCTGGTGCCACGACCAGGCCGACCGCAGGCGGTCATACGAACTGCTGGCCGACGCCGCCGGGCTTACCGCATCCGGGTCATGACGGCGATTTACGTCGACGCTGACGCCTGCCCGGTGAAGGACGAAGTCCTGAAAGTCGCCGGACGGCACAATCTGAAATCCTATTTGGTGACCGACGGCGGCATCCGCCCGCCGCGCGACCCGATGGCCGAACTGGTCGTCGTCGCGCAGGGCGCCGACGCCGCCGATGACTGGATCGCAGACCGCATCGAGCCCGCCGACATCTGCATCACCAACGACATCCCCTTGGCCGCCCGGTGCCTGGAAAAAGGGGCAGCGGCGGTCAAGCCCAACGGCGACGTCTTTACGAAGGACATGATCGGCATGGCGCTCGCCAACCGAAACCTGATGAAGGGGCTTCGCGACGCGGGGGGAATCACCGGCGGACCGCGGCCGTTCAACGCAAAGGGCCGGTCGCGATTTTTGGACGCGTTCGAAACGGCGGTGCGGAGAGCAATGAAGGTCTAGGGTTCGGGCTAGGCCCCTGCGCCACCGCCGCAGTCGGCCAGCAGATCGCGGCGGAATTTGCGGTCGCGCTTCAAGTGCCACTCCCGGCGCATGGCCGCGCGCCGGTCCGGATGTTTTTCCAGATACAACAGCCGCCAGGTTCGACCCCGCGTGGTTTTGGCGCCCTGGCCAGTATTGTGGGCGGCGATCCTGGCGTCCACATCGTTGGTCCAGCCGACGTAGCTGACCGCCGGACATCGGTCCCAGGACCCCAGCACATAGACGAAGGCTTTTCCGGATAACGAACTCATGACTGGATTTCCCGCCCCGAGCCATTAAATTCAATGAAACCGAGATTTAAAAGGAATATCGCGAATGTCGGGCCCGATCACCATTGAAGTCTTTTCCGATTACGTCTGCCCCTGGTGTTACCTGGGGGACAACAAGATCAAAAAGCTGAAAGACGCATACGACATCGACATCGAACTGGTGCATTTCCCGCTGCACCCGGAAACGCCCGCCGAGGGCTGCAAGCTGCAGGACCTGTTCGGCTCGGGGCCCGAGGAAATCGCCACCAAGAACGCCAACATGCACCGCATGATGGCGGCGGAAGGCCTGCCCTTCAACGACCGCAGCCATACCTATAATTCACGCCTTGCCCAGGAAGTCGGCAAGTGGGCGGAAACGCAGGAAGGCGGCGACGCCATCCACGATAAATTTTTCGAGGCCTATTTCGTCGAAGGCCGCAACGTCGGCGATGTCGACGTGATCCTCGACGTGGTTAAAAAGGCCGGGCTCGACGTCGACGCCGCAAAAATGGTGATCGAGGACCGGGCGTTTAAAGACGCGATCGATCAGGATTGGGCGAAGTCGCATCAATACGGCGTCACCGGCGTGCCGACCTTCGTCGCCCCCGGGCCGGACGGGCAGCTTCGCGGCGTCGTCGGCGCGCAGCCTTATGAAGTGCTTGAACAACTGATGGCCGAGGCGGGGGCCAAGAAGAAATCCGCATGATCCGGTTTATCGCCGCTTGTCTGACCGTTTTGCTCATGGGGACGGCCGCCACGGCCGCCGGGACCAAAAAAATGACCGCTCACGATTTCACCTTCACCGCCATCGACGGCGCGCCGCTGCCCTTGAAATCGCTCGCCGGGAAGGCGGTGATGATCGTCAACACGGCATCGCAGTGCGGATACACGCCGCAGTACACGGACCTTCAGGCGCTGTGGGCCAAATATAAAGACCGTGGGTTTGTTCTGCTGGGCGTGCCGTCCAACGACTTCGGCGGGCAGGAGCCGGGAACGGAAAAACAGATCAAGGAATTTTGCGAGGTCAATTTCAACGTCGACTTCCCGCTGACCCAGAAGGCCAAGGTTAAGGGCGACGATGCGCACCCGTTTTACAAATGGGCGGCGGGGGAATTGGGCTTCGCCGCGAAGCCGCGATGGAACTTCCACAAGTACCTGATCGCGCCCGACGGCAAGTTGACCGACTGGTTTTCGACGCCGACATCGCCGACCGCGCCCAAGGTCATCAAGGCCGTCGAGGCGGTGCTGCCGAAATCTTGAAATCCCAAGCCCTTGAGGGCGTCCGTTCAGCCCTTCGCCGTGCGCAGGATATCGGCCAGGGCCCGGACCTTGGGATCGTCGACGCCTTTCCGCTAGACCAGCAGGGCCTTCAATATCTGCTTGCCCTTGGGCAGGGCGTGGACCTTGAGTTGGCGGCTCTCGGGAAACGTCTTCAATACGCTTTTCGGCAGCAGCGCCGCGCCCATCCCATCCAGCACGCAGCCGAGCATGGCGTGATACGAGCTGAGCTCGACAACCCGCGCCGGCGCGTCATCCCGGCCGGCGTACCATTCCTCGAGCCGGCGGCGGTACGGGCAGCCCTGTTCGAAAACGATCATGGTTTTGGGCACACCGCTCGGCGCGGCGATCGGCGGATGGCCGCCCGGCGTGACGATGACGGTTTCTTCCTCGAACGCGGTGATGACGTAAAACTTGGCCGCCGCCACCAGTTGCCCCGGGTTGCCGGTGGGAAGGTCCAGCGTCACGACGGGGTGCCGTTTGGCATAGGTCGCGAGCGGCCCGGACAGGCGCACCGCCGCCGTGCTTTCCATGGCGCCCAGGCGAAACACGCCCTGCGGTTCCGGCCCGGCGACGGCGGCGCGGGCCTCGTCCGCCAGCGCGAGCAGCCAGTCCGCATAGCCGTTCAGCACCCGGCCCGCCGGCGACGGGTAGAGCCGCTTGCCCTCGCGGACGAACAGCGCGACGCCCAGGTCGTCCTGCAGCTGGCGAACCCGCGTGGTCACGTTGGACTGAACCCGGCTCAGACGCTCGGCGGCGCGGGTGACGCCGCAATGACGCTTTTTTATGACCGCCTGTTCGCCATCGACCCGTCGCTGAAACCGATGTGCCGCAACGCCAACATGGCCGCCCAGCGCAGCAAGCTGGCGCAGGCGCTGGGGTTCATCATCGCCGGGCTGTTCGATCTAGGCAAGGTCGTCCCCGCGCTTGAAGACCTGGGCCAAAATCACGCCGGAACCCAATTGCCCCGGGCGCGCGTTTCTATGAAAGAACCGCGCCCGGCGGCAGATCGAAGCCCCGGAAAAACGCGTCCGCATCCAGAGCCGCCTTCCCGGCGCGTTGCAGGCGGAGCGGCCGGAGCGCGCCGTCCTTGCAGGCCACGGTGCCGAGGCCGTCGGCGACCGTGCCGGGCGCTTTGCCGCCGCCCGTGTCAACCGCGGCAGCGGCCAGCACTTTGATGCGCTCCCCTTCATAATCGAACCAGGTACCCGGCCGGGGGGTAAAGGCGCGGACGGTGCGCTCCAGGTCCACGGCACTTTTCGACCAATCAAGCCGTCCTTCGTCGCGCTGAAACTTCGCCGCGTAGGTGACGCCCGCGTCCGGCTGCGGCGTCGGGAAAACGGTCTCCTCGACCAAGCCCTGCAGCGCCATGACGATCAACTTGGCGCCCAGACTTGCCAGTTCTTTGTGAAGATCGCCCGCCGTCTTTTGCAGCCCGATGGGCACGCGGCCGGTCATCAGCATGGCGCCGGTGTCGAGCCCTTCGTCCATCTGCATGATGGTGACGCCGGTTTCAGCATCGCCCGCCTGGATGGCGCGTTGAATGGGCGCGGCCCCCCGCCAGCGCGGCAGTAGCGACGCGTGAATGTTCAGGCACCCCATGCGCGGCGCGCCCAAAACATCCTTCGGCAAGATCAGGCCGTAGGCCGCAACCACCGCCGCGTCGGCGTTCAGATCGGCGAAGGCGGCCCGGTCGGCCGCGTCTTTGAAATTGACCGGCGTTCGGACCGGGATCCCCTGACCGGCCGCGAAGGCATGCACCGGGCACGGGCGTTCCGCCTGCCCCCGGCCGGCGGGGCGGGGCGGCTGGGCATAGACGCAAAGGATTTTGTGCCCGGCCTGGATCAGCGACTTCAGAGCCGGGATCGAAAAATCGGGCGAGCCCATATAAATGAGATTGAGCGCGGTCATGGGACGCTTGTACCGGCAGGGCGCAGACCCGTCCAGGGGGCCCTGCGGCGCGGCAGGCCCGGGACCGTCGGAAAAACCCTAAACGGCGGCCGCGTCCTCGGCCTGAAGCTTTTTCATCTTCTGAAGTTTTTTCAGGATCATGCCGCGCTTGAGCTTAGAGATATGGTCGACGAACAAGACGCCGTCCAGGTGATCGATTTCGTGCTGCACGCAGATCGCCATCAGGCCGTCGGCCTTAAACTCGCGGATTTCGCCTTCCCGGTCCAGATAGCGGACGGTGACGGCGACGGGGCGTTCGACCTCGGCGTAATGTTCGGGCAGCGACAGGCAGCCTTCTTCGTAGGTGCCGATTTCGGGGCTTTCGTTGATGACTTCCGGATTGGCCATCTGGATCGGGGCCGGGCCTTCGTTTTCGCGCGATACGTCGACGACGATGACCCGCTTCTTGACGCCGACCTGCGCCGCCGCGAGCCCGATGCCGTTGGCCGCGTACATGGTTTCCAGCATGTCGTCCATCAGTCGGCGCACGGCGTCGTCGACCCGGTCGACGGGATCGCTCTTGCCCTTCAGGCGCGGGTCCGGGGCGACGATGATCTCAAGCTTGGCCATGACTTCGTGCTGGTTTCGTGCCGGTATCGAGTGCGTGTCCTTCATCTATTGTCTGAGGCCACCCGGGTCAAGTCTGACGCCGCAAAACCTTAGCCGGGCCCCCGCGCCCGCCGTCGTCGCTTCGCTCGGGGCGGGCGACAGGGGCTTTGTGCGAAAATAAAGTGTCGCCGCAAAACCAGACGTTCGGCTAACGTCTCAGTCATGACCGGACAGGGCTTATCGGGATTGATCGCCTTCATCGGCCTCGCGTGTTTGCTGAGCGAGGACCGGCCAAGCTTGCGCCGGCGCTTTCCCTGGCGGGTGGTCGCGGGCGCGCTGGCGCTGCAGGCCGTCCTGGCACTAGTGCTGTTGAACTGGCCGCCGGCGAAGGCAGCGTTTCTTCTGATCAACGACGCGGTCCTGGCGCTGCAGGCGGCGACGGGCGCGGGCACGGCGGTGGTGTTCGGCTAACTCGGCGGCGGCGGCCTGCCGTTCAAGGAGAGCTATCCGGGCGCGAGCTTCATCCTGGCGTTTCAGGCGCAACCCATTGTTCTGGTCATCAGCGCGCTGTCGGCGTTGTTGTTTCATTGGCGGGTTTTGCAGGTGATCGTTCGCGCCTTCGCCTGGGCGCTGAACCGAACGCTGGGCCTGGGCGGCCCGACGGGCGTGGCGACGGCGGCCAACGTCTTTGTCGGCATGGTCGAAGCGCAGATCCTGATCCGACCCTATCTGGCGAAACAGTCCCGCGCCGATCTGTTCCTGGTCATGACGGCGGGGATGGCGACCATCGCAGGGACGGTGTTGGCGCTTTACACGACGTTTTTGAAAGGCATCCTCGACGGCGCCGCCGGGCACTTGCTGACGGCAAGCCTGATGAACGCGGCGGCGGCGATTTTGATCGCGCGGCTGATGGTGCCGGCGGCGGACGGGGATCATTCGGACGACATCGACCTCGGCCCCTCGCCCGATCACGGCGCCATGCAGGCGATCACCCGGGGCACCGCCGACGGTGTGGTGCTGCTGATCAACATCACGGCTATGATCCTCGTTCTGGTGGCGCTGGTCAGTCTGGTCAACGGCGCGCTGGCGCTGTTGCCCGACGCGATGGGTCAGCCGCTGGCACTGCAGCGCGTGCTCGGCTGGATCATGGCGCCGGTGGTGTGGCTGATGGGCGTACCGTGGGCCGAGGCCGGGACGGCCGGGAGCCTCATGGGCGTGAAGACCGTGCTGAACGAATTCCTCGCCTATCTCGAAATGTCGAAACTGGCGCCGGGCGCGCTGTCGGACAAATCCCGCCTGATCATGGCGTATGCAATGGCGGGGTTCGCCAATTTCGGGTCGCTCGGCATCATGATCGGCAGGCTGTCGGCGATGTCGCCCGACCGCCGGGCCGAGATCGCCAAGCTTGCGCCCAAGACCATGATCTCCGGCACGCTGGCGACCTGCATGACCGGCGCGATGGCGGGACTCTTAGGCTAAACCCAGTTCCACCCCTACCTGTTTACCCGCACCCGATAGGTCAGCGTCACCTTGCCTTTGGCAGGGACCTCGACCGTCCACCGCGCCCGACCGCCGGCGCGGTCATGCTTGGCGCTCTCTTCCGCGATCTGTCAGTCGCCCGGCAGGTTTTCGTCGACGCGCACCTGCGCCGCGCGGTCGCGCCCGTTTTTCAATTCGATTTCGAACGCCGCCTTGACGTTCTGGCCCTTGGCGTTCAGGCGCTTAAAATCCATCTGCATGCGCCGGACGGTGACGTCGAAGGCGCGGCCAAACGTCAGCTCCGCCTTTTCGCCGTCGGGCGTGTCGCCGACCCGGTCTTCGCCCGCGAACAAGGCCAGCCCGTCGGAAACGGGGCGGTAGACGCGGACCGCCGTCGCCGGTGATGCGCACGCTTTCGACGACGGCCCGTTGGCTGACGCCGGGGAGCTGCACCGGGGCCGGCTGTTTCGGCAGCTCCATGGTGCGCCGTTCCCACATCTGACCCAGGCCGTTCGAGAAAATGCTGACAACGCGTTCTTTCGCTGTATCGGCGGCGGCGTCGGCGCGAATCGGCAGAACACGGCGGCGGCGCGGATGAGGGCGGCCATTTTGGCGCGGGGCTGGCACATGCTTGATCTACTTGGGCAATTCGGGCCTGTGTGTTCACTGTTTGTTTTCCACGGCGCGTTGAGGCAACCTTGGTCTTTAAATTTGACGGAGACAAGGCCGGGTCATGGCGAATGAGGCCGCCTCCCTTCTGGAAAACACGGGCCTGGTGCTGGGCGTCGGGCTGACGCTGCTGTTCGTGCTGATCGCCAGCATCTACGCCGCCATGCAGAAAACCCGGCGCGAGACCGAGGCGCAGATGGCCCGCATCGCCCAAATGGCCGACGCACTGGCGGGCCGGCAGGCGGAACTTTCGGGCGCCATGCAGCAATCGCAGATCACCATGAACGACCGGTTGGACGGGCTCGGCAAGCGATTGGGCGACAGCCTGCAGCAGGGCCTGCAGCGGCAGTCGGAGCAGACGGGCCAGTCGCTCAAATCGCTCTATGAACGGCTGGCCGTCATCGATTCAGCGCAGAAAAACCTGACCGACCTGTCGCAGCAGATGGTGGGGCTGCAGGATATTCTCGCCAACAAGCAGGCGCGGGGCGCTTTCGGCGAAATTCAGTTGAACGATCTGGTGACGGCGGCGTTGCCGCCCCACGCCTATGCCTTTCAGGCAAGCCTGAGCAACGGCAAGCGGGCTGACTGTCTTCTGATGCTGCCGAATCCGCCGGGCGTTATCGTCATCGACGCCAAGTTCCCGTTGGAAAGTTATGAAGCGCTGCGCAACGCCTCCGACGATGCGGCCAAGGCGGCGGCCGGCCGCGCCTTCGCCCAGGATGTAAAGAAACACGTCGTCGACATCGCCGACAAATACATCGTCGCTGACGAGACGGCGGAATCGGCACTGATGTTTCTGCCGTCGGAAGCGGTCTATGCGGAGCTGCACGCGAACTTCCGCAACGTGGTCGAGGAAAGTTTCCGCCGCCGGGTGTGGATCGTGTCGCCGACGACGCTGATGGCGACGTTGAACACCGTTCGCGCGGTGTTGAAGGATTCGCGCATGCGCGAACAGGCTCACGTGATCCAGGCAGAGGTGCAGAAGATGCTGGACGATGTCGGGCGGATCGACGACCGGGTCGGCAAGCTGCAGCGCCACTTCGATCAGGCGACGGAAGACATGCGGAACATCCGCATTTCGACGGAAAAGGTGGTGAAGCGGGGCGAACGCATCGAAGACCTGCAATTGGGCGACGAACACACAGCCGACGAATTGGAACCGCCGGCCCCGCCGAATCTGCGGCTTTTGGGCGGCGAGGAGTAGAAACCCAACCCGAAACCGGGCGCGCCGGGCCTGGGAGCCGGCCCCCGATCAAGGAAATCCTTGACTTTCCGCCCAAAAAAGCGCTCTCTCTGCTCAGCGAATTAGCTTTCATACCAGGGTTTGGACGCGCCGCCGGGCCTCGAGGCCTCAGACGGCCATCTAATTTTCTGACAATTTTAGGCGTTTCGTCAGGCAGGCGACCGGCAACGGGGCGCCCAGCCGAACGCACCGGTATAGGACCGGCAGGTCCCCGCGCCAAAGGTGCGGCGGGCCGCAATCGACAATGTACGAATGACAAGAAAGAACCAAAACGAATGTCAAACTTTGAGGGCCTGAACCTAGCCCAGCCTATTCTTCGCGCCATCCGTGAAAGCGGATACACCGAAATGACCCCGATCCAGACGCAGGCCATTCCGCCGCTGTTGGCAGGGCGCGACATCCTGGGCATCGCCCAGACCGGCACCGGCAAGACGGCGGCCTTCGCGCTGCCGATGCTGCACCGCCTGTCGCGGACCGACGGCAAGGCCTTAAGCCGCCGGCCCATCGGCCTGATCCTGGCGCCGACCCGCGAACTCGCCGGGCAGATCGCCGACAACCTTTGGGTTTACGGCCGGCATCTGCGGCTTCGTTCGCTGACCGTGTTCGGCGGCGTGTCCATCCGCAACCAGATCCGCCAGCTTGACCAGGGCACGCACATCCTGGTCGCCACGCCGGGCCGCCTGTTGGACCTGATGAACCAGCGGTGCGTCTTCCTTGACGCCATTGAAACGATCGTGCTCGACGAAGCCGACCGCATGCTCGACATGGGGTTTGTCCGCGACGTGCAGAAGATCATGGCGAAACTGCCGCGCGATAGTCAAACGGCGCTGTTTTCCGCCACCATGTCCCCGGCGATCAAGACGCTGGCAGGTGATCTGCTGAACGACCCCGCCGTGGCCGAAGTCACGCCCGTCGCGACCACCGCCGAAAAGATCGACCAGCAGGTTATGTTCGTGCCGAAGGACAAAAAGCGCGATTTACTGAGCGATGTCCTGGACGACGCCGCCATCCATCGCGCCCTGGTCTTTACCCGGACCAAACACGGCGCCGACCGGGTCGCCCGCCATCTGCAGCAGGACGGCATCTCCTGCGACGCCATCCACGGCAACAAGTCGCAGAACCAGCGCGAGCGCGCGCTGAACGCATTCCGCAAAGGAACGACACGGGTGCTGGTCGCGACCGACATCGCCGCCCGCGGCATCGATGTCAACGGCGTCACCCACGTCATCAACTTCGAACTGCCGAACGAGCCCGAGTCTTACGTCCACCGCATCGGCCGCACGGCGCGGGCGGGCGCATCGGGGCAGGCCATTTCGTTCTGCGATCACGAAGAACGCGCCTACCTTCGCGATATCGAGCGGACCATCCGCCAGACCGTGCCGGTCAACGCCGATCACGCCTATCACGTGGACGCGCCGGTGACGGAGCTAGCCAAGCGGCCGAAACGCAACGGCGGCAAGCCGGGCCGACGGCGCCGGTCGGGCGGCAACCGCGGCTGGAACGACCGCCGCGCCGCTTAAATCAAGCGCGTAGCGTCACGGCACAATTTAAAAAACCAGGAACGACACCCCATGCGCAAAGATGCGATCACCCGGGCCAACGAAGTCTTCAAGAACAGCCGGCAGAAATCCGATCTGGCGCAGGCGGAACGGGATCAGGAACGGGCCGAGCGGGACGAGAAAACCGCCCGGCTCCGTGCCCTTCGGCTCGCAAAGGAAGCCGAAGACGCCAAGGCCAAAGCCAAGGCAGCCAAGGCGCCTTAGTCAGCGGCCCTCTCTAATTTTCATGATGCCGTCGATTACTTCGTGATCGGCCCCGGGAACATTGTAAGAGCGGCGATCACTTCGTGATCGGTCTGCGGGCCTTCATGGCCGCCGTCAGCGTCCCGTCGTCCAGATAATCGAGTTCGCCGCCCACCGGTACGCCGTGGGCAAGGCCCGAGACCGTGACATCGGGCGCGGCCTCGCCGATGCGTTCGGCGATGTAGTGCGCCGTCGTCTGACCGTCGACCGTGGCACTTAAGGCAAGGATCACCTCGCCGATCCCGTTGGCGCCGGCGCGGGCGGCCAGCGCTGGGATGCGAAGGTCGTCGGGCGTCACGCCGTCCAGCGCCGACAGGGCCCCGCCCAGAACGTGATAAAGCCCCTTGAAGGTGGCCGAGCGTTCAAGCGCCCATAGATCGGCCACGTCTTCGACCACGCAGAGGACCGCTTCGTCGCGACGCGGATCGCCGCAGATACCGCAGGGGTCGGTCGTGTCGATGTTGCCGCAGGCCCCGCAGGTTTTGACCGTATCCGCCGCCTGATCCAGCGCCCGCGCCAGCGGCTGCATCAGGCTGTCCGGCCGTCTGATCAGGTGCAGCACGGCGCGCCGGGCCGAGCGCGGGCCCAACCCCGGCAACTTGGCCAGAAGCGAGATCAGCCGGTCGATATCGGTGTTGGACATGGTCGCGTCCTTGGTTCGCCGGGGGTCAGGGTCAGAACGGCAGCTTCATACCCGGCGGCAGACCGAGCCCGCCGGTCAGGTCTTCCATGCGCTTGGCCATTTCGGCCTCCGCCTTGGATTTGGCATCGTTGATGGCGGCGACGATCAGGTCTTCGACCACGGCCACGTCTTCCGACGAAAAAATCGACGGGTCAATTTCGACGCGCCGGGCTTCGTGCTTGCCGTTCATGGTGACCTTCACCATACCGGCGCCCGATTGGCCGGTGACCTCCAGTTCCGCCAGTTCTTCCTGCATCTGGGTCATCTTGGCCTGCAGTTGCTGGGCCTGCTGCATCATCTTGCCGAGGTTTTTCATCATTCAATCTCTGGTGGTTCTGGCCTATCGGGCCGGGACAGCCCGGATGCGGGAGTGTATAACAGGCATCATGCAGCACCAAAACCTCTTCGTTTTCGATATCGAGACCATTCCTGCGACCGATGCCGTCAAAAACCTGACCGGCTTCGACGGGCGGGGCACTCAGGCGCTGCGCGAAGAACTGACCCGCTATCATCTGGAGATCACCGACGGGCGCAACGATTTCCACCGCCAGCCGTTTCACCGGGTCGTCGCGATCAGCTTTCTTGAGGCCGAGATCGACCGAACGGGTGGCGGCGAGACATATATACTGAAAGAGCTGCGGTCTGGCGGCGAAGCGAACTTTGATGAAAAGCGCCTGCTGCAGGGGTTTTTCACCTACTTCGAGCGCATCCGCCCGCGCCTTGTAAGCTTCAACGGCCGAGGGTTCGACCTGCCCGTCCTGAAATACCGAGCCATGGCCCACGGGGTGCAGGCGCCATTGCTGCACGACACATCGAATAAGTGGGAGAACTATACCGCCCGCTATTCGACCGATTGGCACTGCGATCTGATGGAGGCGCTGTCCGACTTCGGCGCGTCGGCGCGTATCAAGTTGAACGAGGTGTGTTCGATCCTGGGCCTGCCCGGCAAGTTCGGCGTCGACGGCAGCAATGTGGCCGGCATGTACGACGACGGCCGCATCAAGGAAATCCGCGATTACTGCGAAACCGATGTGCTGAACACCTATCTTGTCTATCTGCGCTATCAGCACCACCGGCGCGTTTTGACGACGGAAGCCCACGACCGCGCCGTCGCCGACGTGATTTCGCTGATCGAGGCGAAAGGCGGCGAACGTCCGCACCTGAACCAGTTCTTGGATGCCTGGGGCGAGGCGTCGGGCAATAAATTTCTGTTGAGCGGCTAGTTTTTCGGGCGGCTAGTCTTCGTCGTCGCCGGGATGGCGGACTTCGGTAATTTCCGCGCCGGGAAATGTTTCCATCACCGCACGCACCAAGGGATGCGCCGCAACCTGGGCCTTTTCCTCGGACCGTGCGCGGGCGCGTTTGTGGGCAATCGTCGCTGCACCCGGTTCGTTGGAAACGGTAACCATCCACCGCTCGCCGGTGACGTCGGCGAGGAACCGGCCCAACCGCCCGGCCAGATCGTCGGGCGCGCCGGGGGCAGGGCGGAATTCGATGCGCCCCGGTTCGAACGACACGAGATGCACCTGGCCGACCAATTCGGAGTGGAGGATCGCCTCTTTCCGTTCCGCCGCCAGATCAGCGACGGCGTCAAACGTCGACAGCATGACCGGCCCGCCGGCATCCGCCGCCGGCCGGGCGGCCTGTGCCGGTTCGGGGTTATCGTCGGGATCAAAGCCGGGGTCGTCGTCGCGGTCATAATCGTAATCGGGTTCGGGCGCCGATTGACGCATCGCTCCCGCCGCCGCACCGCCGGACGCAACCGTCTTAGCATCGCCGCCGGCGCCGCGGGCCTTCGGCCGGGACGGCTCCGCCGGTTTTGCGACCGGCGCGGATTTTTCACGCCCGCCGCCCGTGGCGGGAGGCGACGCCGCCGGGGCTGGCCTTGAAACCTGAGACGGCGCGGCCCGCGAAGCCCCCTGCGGCGCATCGCCGATCGAGCGGATGGCTTCTTCGGGCGTCGGCAAGGTCGAGGCATAAGCGAGCCGGACCATTATCATTTCGGCGGCGTGAATGGCCGACGGCGCGCGGTCGACTTCGCCCACGCCCTTCAAGAGGACCTGCCACGCGCGGGCCAGCGCCGACATGCCTAGCCGGCCCGCGAGGTCGCGGCCGCGCACCCGTTCGATCTCGGGCACGCCGGGGGCGTCCAGCACGGCGGGCGCGAGCTTCGCCCGGGTCAACAGATGTACGATTTCCAAAAGATCGTTCAACACGGCGGAAGGATCGGCGCCGTCCTGATACATCTTATCCAAAAGCGTCAGTGCAACTTCGGCGTCGCCGCCGAGCACGGCTTCGAGCAGCATGAAACTCTGCGACCGGTCGGCAAGGCCCAGCATGTCACGGACCAACGCTTCCTCGATCGTGCCGTTTCCGTCACCCGTAGCCATGGAGATCGCCTGATCCAGCAGCGACAACCCGTCGCGAACGGACCCGTCCGCCGCCCGCGCGATGAGGTGCAGCGCGCCTTCGGTGATGTCGGCGGCTTCTTTTTCGGAAACGGATTTGAAGTGCGCCGCGAGTCCGGCGAGGTCGAGCCGGCGCAAGTCGAAGCGTTGACAGCGGGATAGAACGGTGACCGGCACCTTGCGGATTTCTGTCGTCGCGAAAATGAACTTCACGTGCGGCGGCGGTTCTTCCAGCGTTTTCAAGAGCGCGTTGAACGCGTTTTTCGACAGCATGTGCACTTCGTCGATGATGTAGATCTTGAACCGCGCCGACGTCGGGCGGTAGCGCACGCCTTCGATGATTTCGCGGACATCATCAACGCCGGTGCGGGATGCCGCGTCCATTTCGATCACGTCGACATGGCGGTCCTGGCTGATGGCGCGGCAGTTTTCACAGACACCGCAGGGTTCGGGCGTGGGGCCGCCCGCACCGTCGGGGCCGATGCAGTTAAGCGCGCGGGCGATGATCCGGGCCGTCGTGGTTTTGCCGATGCCGCGCACGCCGGTCAGGATGTAGGCCTGGGCGAGCCGGTCGCTTTCGATGGCGTTGGTCAATGTCCGGACCAGGGCTTCCTGCCCCATCAGCCCGGCGAAGGTTTCCGGCCGGTATTTGCGGGCCAGCACCTGATAGCCCTCGGCCCCCGCAGGCGACGGGGACCGGTTCCCTTTGGCGTCCTTGTCGTCCATGGGCCTGGGGTGAACCTTTCCAATCGCGTGGGCGGAGGGCAATTCAGGTGGAGGCTGGACCCGACCCGAACCGAAACTCGTTACGGCTGCTTCCTTCCGGACCTGACCGGGTTGGCGAGGGGGCCCGTCCGGGCCAGCCTCCGTGTTTACTATAGCAACCCCGACCGGGGTTTGCACAAGGGCAGGTTCGTCAGCACTGGGGATAACGCGCCCACGCCCACCCCAAGGCCCGCCCGGGGGCCCGGAGATACCCCCTCTGGGCCTCCAAGCGAGGGCGTTGCCAAGACCGAGCCCTTGTGCGAGTTTCTCCGGATGCCGAAACCTTTAATGTATACGGGCGGCCCCCTCGACCGGGCCGCCGAGCGCCGCCGTGATGCGGACTGGATATCGCAACTAAAGCGCCATCCGGAAGCCCGCCTCGTGCCCGTGTGGCGCAACAACAATCTGGTCCGCCCGGGCACAGCACTCGCCGCCGCCTACCTGGCGGGGGACGCTATGGCCCGCGTGCTCGAGGCCGCGGCGGCGGAAGCGTTCCTCGGCCTGTGGGACGGCGTGCCGTACTTCGCCGCCGACCTGTCGCACATGGGAGAAGCCGACCTTGCCGGCCTGATCGACTACGCGTTCGATGACCTGCGCCGGGTCGGGCGGCTGTTGCCGGCACCGGACGCGACGATCCTGGCCTATGCGCGGGGATTGATGCATTGGCACGGACGGCAGAATTTCTGTATCGACTGCGGCGCCCCGACCGAAGCCAGGGACGCCGGCCACACATATGTCTGCACCAACGCGGCGTGCGGCAAACACCATTTTCCCCGCACCGACCCGGCGGTCATCATGCTGGTCAGCCACATGGGCGGCGACGGGGTCGAGCGGTGCCTTTTGGGCCGGTCGCACCGCTGGGACATCCCCATGTATTCGACGCTGGCGGGGTTCGTGGAGCCGGGCGAGAACCTGGAAGAGGCCGTCGCCCGCGAGGTCTTTGAAGAAGCCGGCATCCGCGTCACCGACGTGACCTACCGGGGGTCGCAACCGTGGCCGTTTCCGCAATCGCTCATGCTCGGCTTCTGGGCGCGGGCGACCAATGCCGACATCAAGATCGACCCGGAGGAATTGAAGGAAGCCCGCTGGTTCAGCCGGGCGGAGCTGGACGCCTTCGGCGAGTTTTATGACGAGGATGACCCGGTGCGCCCGCGCCTGCCGCGCACCGACAGCATTTCAAGGCGGCTGATCGAGGATTGGCGACTTCTCAACGATTAGGGCGCTGAGCCGCTCCGCCCTCTCCCTCAGCCTTTTCCCTGGCGGAAGGGATGCGCCGGATAGGCGCCCAGCACCTTGATCCATTCGGAATAGTGACTGAGGTCTTCGAACGCGAGTTTGACCGCGTCCGCGGCCGGGTGGCCTTCGATTTCGGCCAGAAACTCGGCGGCGACGAAATCGGCCCCGACATAGCTTTCCAGCTTGGTCATGTTGACGCCGTTGGTGGCGAAGCCGCCCAGGGCCTTGTATAACGCAGCCGGAACGTTACGGACCCGGAACACGAAGCTAGTCACGGTCATTTGCCCGTCAAGCGGCGGGGTTTTCGGCGCGCGGGCGAGGATCACGAAGCGCGTTGTGTTGTGATCTGCGTCCTCGATGTTTTCACGCAGCGAATTGAGCCCGTAAATCCCGCCGGCGAGCGACGACGCGATCGCGGCCTTGGACTTGTCCTTCCAGGCCGACACATCCTTGGCGGCGCCCGCCGTGTCCACGTGGACGACCGGCGTGACACCCAGTTCCGCGATCAGTTTGCGGCATTGACTGAGCGCATGGATGTGGCTGTGCACTTCTCGAATAACGGCGATGTCCGCCCCCGGCACGGCCAACAGGTGATGGTGCACGGGCTGAAAATGTTCGGCGACGATGTGCAGACCCGAATCCGGCAGCAGGTGGTGGATGTCGGCGACCCGGCCGGCGACCGAATTTTCGATGGGGATCATGCCGAGCCGGGCGCGCCCGTCGTGGACCGCGGCGAAGGCATCGGGGAACGTCCGGCAGGCGAGCGTTTCCATACCGGGATAGGCGCCGCGGCAGGACAGGTCCGAATAGGCGCCCGGCATACCCTGAAAGGCAATGATGTTGTCCGGATCGGCCATGGAACGAGCTTTCTAAAGGTCGGGCTGAGGGTCGGGGCGGGGGCGCTCTTTAGAGGTCGGCGGGAGTATCGGCGCGAAGCCCTAGCCTGTCAACGCGAGCGCGCCCGGAAAGCCGCCAAACCTGCGCGAAAATGCGGTTTTCAGGTGCGCGACATGACTTGATCCGGGCGGGCGACGCGGTTAAATTCGCGGCAACATTTTCGGAAGGAAGAAGTCATGCAGTTCTCCGGTATGGAAAAATTCGGTTTCGGCGTGCTCGTCACCGCGTGGGTCGTTTGGGGCACCAATCAGGTTGGCAACGCCCTGGTGCATCCGACGAACCCTGAAAAAATGGGGTTCGACGTGGCCGTCGCCGACGAGGGACCGAAGCAGGTCGCCAAGGTCGCCGAAAAACCGGTGATGGAACTGCTCGCGTCCGCCGACGCCGCCGCCGGCGCCAAGGTCTTCAAAAAATGCGGCACCTGCCATACCAGCGAAAAAGGCGGCAAGCACAAGGTCGGTCCGAACCTTTGGGGCATCGTCGGCCGCGATGTCGGCAAGGCGGACGGGTACAGCTATTCCGGCGCCTTGGGCGGCCACGGCGGCAAGTGGACGATCGCCGATCTGGACAAGTTCATCGGCAACCCGAAAGACACCGTGCCGGGCAACAAGATGACCTTCCAGGGCGTGCACAAGAATTCTGACCGCGCGGCTTTGCTGGTTTATCTGAACAGCCTGTCCGACAGCCCGGCGCCGCTGCCCAAATAAATTCTTCACTCACCCGATCCAATTTTAAGGGGAGGCAGGCGCCGTGAACGTTAAAGACAAGGACGCCCTGATGACGCTCGCCCTGCAGATGGCCGCCGTCGCCCGTGATATCGTGCTGCGCCATTACGGCGGGCTCGAGGGCTATGAGGACAAGGCCGACGGCAGCCCCGTCACCGCCGCCGACCGCGAGGTCGAGGCGGCGATGCGGAAACAGATCGAAGACCGGTTTCCCGGCCACGGCATTTATGGCGAGGAATATGGGGCGGAGCGTGCGGACGCGGATTTCGTCTGGGTGCTGGACCCCATCGACGGCACCAAATCGTTCGTGTCGGGCAAGCCCATGTTCGGCACGCTGATCGGACTTTTGCGCGAAGGCAAACCGTGGATCGGCGTCATGGATACGCCAGTGCTGGGCGAAACCTGGGCCGGCGGCCCGGGCATGCCCGCCACCTGCAACGGTAAGCCGGCGAAATCCCGCCCCTGCAAGGACCTGTCCCGCGCGTGGCTGCACTGCACGTCGCCGGGAATGCACCGGGGCGTCGCCTTCGACCGGTTCACGCGGCTGAGCCATGCCTGCAAACAGACGGTTTACGGCGGCGACTGTTACGCCTATGCCGTCGTCGCCAAAGGGCGCGGCGATGTGACCTGCGAAAATTCCATGTCGCCTTATGATTATGTCGCACTGGTGCCGATCATCGAGAGCGCGGGCGGGCGGATGACCGACTGGGGCGGCAATGTGCTGGGCCTGAACAACGACGGGTCGGTTTTGGCGGCGGGCGATCCGGCGGTCCACGAACAGGCGATGGACGTGCTTCGCGCCTGATCGCTGATCCTGTTCCCGCGCCTCGACACCCGGCCTTGGGGCGCAACCTCAAGATTGCCATAATGCGACGTAACCTATAGCCGCCAAACAAACGACGGAACGGACGAAAGAGACACCCCATGCGCCTTCTTGCCGCCCTGCTGTTGACCTTCGCCCTGGCGCCTGCGGCCCTTGCCGCCGATGCCAAGACCCCGCCGAAACCGGCGCACGGCATCGCCATGCACGGCGATCTGAAGTACGGGCCCGATTTCAAGCATTTCGACTACGTCAATCCGGCGGCGCCGAAGGGCGGCGCGGTCAAGTTTCATTCTATCGGCTCGTTCGACAGCTTCAACGGGTTCATCATCAAGGGCAACGGGGCAGCCGGCGTTGGGCTGATCTACGACACCCTGATGGACGGATCCTCCGACGAACCGTTCAGCCAGTACGGTCGGCTCGCCGAGACGGTAACCATGCCCGACGACCGGTCGTGGGTTGAATTCACGTTGCGCCCCGAAGCCAAGTGGCACGACGGCAAACCCATCACCGTCGCCGACGTGATCTTTTCCTTCAACACGCTGGTCAAGGAAGGCGCGCCGTTTTTTCGGTTTTATTACGGCAACGTCGCCGAGGCGACGCAAACCGGTGAGCGGTCGGTCAAGTTCGCCTTCAAGCCCGGCGAAAACCGCGAACTGCCGCTGATCCTGGGTCAGCTGTCGATCCTCCCCAAACATTATTGGGAAAAGCGCGAGTTCAACAAAACCACGCTGGAACCGCCCTTGGGTTCCGGCCCCTACAAGATCGACAGCTTCGAAGCCGGGCGGACCATCAAACTGAAACGCGTCGACGACTATTGGGGGCGCGACCTGCCGGTCAACAAGGGCCAGTATAATTTCGGCAAAATCGTCTACGACTATTACCGCGACGCCAACGTGGCGTTGGAGGCGTTTTTGGCCGGACGCTACGACTACAAATCAGAAAATTCATCCAAGGCGTGGGCCACGGCCTATGAAACGCCGGCGATCAAAAAGGGCGTCCTGGTGAAGGCTGAAATCCACCATGACCGGCCGGCGGGGCTGCAAGGCTTCGCCTTCAACACCCGGCGCGACGTGTTCAAGGACCCGCGCGTCCGCGAAGCGCTCGCCTACGTCTTTAACTTCGAATGGTCGAACAAGGCGTTGTTCTACGGCCAGTACAAACGGACCCGCAGTTATTTCCAAAACTCCGAAATGGCGGCGACCGGCCTGCCGGGACCGGACGAACTGAAACTGCTGAACCCGCTGAAAGCCGATCTGCCGCCCGAGGTGTTCACCAAGGAATACAACCCGCCGAAAGGCGACGAAGGCGGCAACATCCGGGGCAATTTGCGTACCGCGTCGAAACTGTTGCGCGGCGCCGGGTGGAACATCAAGGACGGCAAGCGGGTCAACGTGAAAACCGGCAAGCCGCTGGAATTTGAAATGCTGCTGGTCAGCCCGCTGTTCGAACGGATCGTCCTGCCCTTCACCAAGAACCTGGAAAAGCTGGGCGTCAAGATGACCGTCCGCACCATCGACACGGCGCAGTACCGCCGCAGGCTCGACACCTTCGATTTCGACATGGTGGTCGGTGGCGCCGGACAGTCGCAATCCCCCGGCAACGAACAGCGGGATTTCTGGTCATCGGCCTCCGCCGACCGGGAAGGCGGGCGCAACATCATCGGCATCAGGTCCAAGGCCGTCGACGCACTGATTGAAAAGCTGATCGCAGCACCCACGCGGAAGGACCTGGTCACCGCGTGCCGGGCGCTCGACCGGGCGCTGCAATGGGGCCATTACGTGATCCCTAATTGGCACGCGCCCTATGACCGGATCGCCTATTGGGACAAGTTCGGCCGGCCCGCTGTCACCCCGACCCAGGGTAATCAGGTGATGGCGTGGTGGATCGACGCCGAAAAGGAAAAGTCCCTGCCCGACCGCAAGAAGGCCGCCAAATAGGGCATACGCCCGGGAACGGCTGGAACCGAGAGGCCCCGCACACTATCATCCCACCATGGTCGCATACATCCTCCGCCGCCTACTGCTTGTGATCCCGACCCTGTTCGGCATCATGGTGATCAATTTCGCCGTGGTGCAGATCCTGCCGGGCGGGCCGGTGGAACAGGTGATCGCACAACTGACCGGCGACAGCGTTTCCGTCACCGCGCGCGTGTCCGGCGACGCCGGGTCCGAAGTGTCGAACACGCCCGCCCCGTTACAGGGACAGGCGGGGCAATCGACCGTCAATTCCAAATACCGCGGCGCGCAGGGCCTGCCGCCGGACTTGATCAAAAGCCTGGAAAAGCAGTTTGGGCTGGATAAGCCCGCCGGCGAGCGCTTCTGGCTGATGATGAAGAAGTACGTGACCTTCGATTTCGGCACGTCTTATTTTAAGGATCAGACGGTGGTTGGCCTCGTCCTGTCGAAAATGCCCGTGTCGATCTCGCTGGGTCTGTGGACGACGCTGCTGGTCTATCTGATTTCGATCCCCTTGGGCGTCGCCAAGGCCGTGCGCGACGGGTCCAAGTTCGACATCTGGACATCGGGCATCGTCATCGCGGGACAGGCCATCCCGGCGTTTCTGTTCGCGATCCTGTTGATCGTGCTGTTCGCGGGCGGCCGGTATTGGGACATCTTCCCGCTGCGCGGGCTGGTTTCGGAAAATTTCGCCGACCTGACCACCTGGGGCAAGATCAAGGACTACTTCTGGCACTTGGCATTGCCCCTGACCGCATTGGTGATCGGCGGGTTCGCGGGCCTGACCATGCTGACCAAAAATTCGTTTCTGGATCAGCTGAGCCAACAATATGTCGTCACCGCCCGGTCCAAGGGCCTCACGGAACGCCGCGTGCTCTACGGCCATGTGTTCCGGAACGCCATGCTGGTGGTGATCGCGAGCTTCCCCGGCGCGTTCATCGGCATCCTGTTTACGGGATCGCTGCTGATCGAAATCATCTTTTCGCTCGACGGGCTGGGCTTGCTGGGGTTCGAGGCGGCGTTGACCCGCGATTATCCGGTGATGTTCGCGACGCTGTATTTCTTCACGCTTCTAGGGCTGGTCATGAACATCATCGGCGACGTGATGTACCACGTGGTCGACCCGCGCATCGATTTCGAAGCCAGGGGGGTCTGACCGATGAGCCCGGATACCACTCCCCCAGACACTGGCCCCCAACCGGAAACCGCCGACGCGCCGACGCGGCTACGAAAACGCTTTCTCGGCATACGCATCACGCCGCTGACCGAACGGCGGCTGCACAACTTTGCGCGCAACCGGCGGGGGTTCTGGTCGCTCTGGATTTTCCTCGCGATGTTTTTCCTGTCTTTGTTAGCCGAGGTCATCGCCAACGACAAGCCCATCGCCGTCATGTTCGACGGCGGCGTCTACCTGCCCTTCGCCGTCGAATACCCGGAAACGACCTTCGGCGGCGAATTCGCGACCGAGGCCGATTACCGCGACCCGTTCGTCCGTGACCTGATCAACGCCAAGGGATGGATGGTGTGGCCGCCGATCCCCTATGCCTACGACACGGTGATCAAGGACCTGCCGGGCCCCGCACCCTCGCCGCCGTCAGCGAAAAACTGGCTCGGCACCGACGACCAGGGCCGCGACGTGCTGGCCAGGATGATTTACGGCTTCCGCATATCCGTGCTGTTCGGCCTCGTACTGACGTTTTTCAGTTTGATCATCGGGGTGTCCGCCGGCGCGGTGCAGGGCTATTTCGGCGGCTGGCTGGACCTGTCGTTTCAGCGGTTCATGGAAGTGTGGTCCGGCCTGCCGCAGCTATATCTGCTTATTATATTGGCGAGCGTCGTCACGCCCAATTTCTGGTGGCTTCTGGGCCTGATGCTGTTGTTTTCATGGATGGGGTTCGTCGGTGGCGTGCGCGCGGAATTTCTTCGGGCGCGCAATTTCGATTTCGTCCGCGCCGCCAAAGCGCTCGGCGAGACGGACACGGTCATCATGTTCAAACACGTGCTGCCCAACGCCATGGTGGTGACGCTGACGATCCTGCCCTTCGTGCTGTCGGGATCGATCACTATTTTGACGTCGCTGGACTTTCTCGGCTTCGGCCTGCCGGCCGGGTCGCCGTCCCTGGGCGAACTTTTGAATCAGGGCAAGAACAACATTCAGGCGCCGTGGCTTGGCTTTACCGCGTTCTTCACGCTGGCGCTGATGCTGTCGTTGTTGGTGTTCGTGGGCGAGGCCGTACGCGATGCCTTCGACCCCAGAAAAGTATTTCATTAAAAAAGGTTTTCCGGTGAGGATGATATCGGGATGAGCAAGCTTCTGGAAATCGACGGGCTTTTCACCTCTTTCGGCGACGGCGACGGCGCGATCGAAGCCGTGCGCGGCGCGAGCCTCACGATCGCAAAGGGCGAGGCGCACGCGCTTGTGGGCGAGTCGGGCTCCGGCAAGTCGGTGACGGCTCTATCCGTCATGCAGCTTCTGCCTTATCCGCTTGCCAAGCACCCCAAGGGATCAGTCAAGTTAAACGGCGAGCAACTGATCGGCGCGCCAGGGCCCGTCATGCGGTCGATCCGCGGCAACCAGATCGCGATGATTTTTCAAGAACCGCTGACGAGCCTCAACCCGCTGCATTCCGTCGAAAAGCAAATTTCGGAAGTCCTGTTCCTGCATCAGCACATGACGGCCGCGCAGGCCCACGCGCGGGTGTTGGAACTGCTGGACCTAGTCGGCTTAACCGAGGCGGCGGCAAGCCGGCTTCATGCCCTGCCGCACGAATTTTCCGGCGGGCAGCAGCAGCGGATCATGATCGCCATGGCCTTGGCCAACAACCCGGACCTGCTGATCGCGGATGAACCGACGACGGCGCTCGACGTGACCATCCAGGCGCAGGTGCTCAAACTGATGAAGGAGCTTCAACAAACGCTCGGCATGGCGTTGTTGCTGATCACCCACGACCTCGGCATCGTCCGGCGCATGGCGGATACGGTGTCGGTCATGAGCGGGGGCGAGATCGTCGAACAGGGCTCGACAAAACAGATCTTCGAGGCGCCGGGCCATGATTACACCCAGCACCTGCTGGCGTCCGAGCCCAAGGGCCGGGCGGCCCCCGCCAAGGCCGACGCGCCCGAAATCATGGCCGGGCGCGACGTGAAGGTGTGGTTCCCTGTCAAACGCGGGCTCTTGCGCCGCACGGTCGGCCACATCAAGGCAGTGGACGGCGTCACTTTGAATTTGAAACGCGGCCACACCTTGGGCGTTGTGGGCGAATCGGGCTCGGGCAAAAGCACGCTCGGCCGCGCCCTTCTGCGGCTGGAAAAAACCGACGGCGACATCGTCTTCGACGGCGCCAGCATTCAGGGTTGGCAGTTCGACAAAATGCGGCCGCTCAGGCGGGAAATGCAGATCGTTTTTCAGGACCCGTTCGGCAGCTTGAGCCCCAGGCTGTCCGTCGGTCAGATCATCGAGGAAGGGTTGGTCGTCCACGGCATGGGTGGCGATTACGACGCCCGGCGCAAACTGGTCGGCGAGGCGCTGAAGGAAGTCGGCCTTCGGCCGGAAATGCAGGACCGCTACCCCCACGAATTTTCCGGCGGGCAACGCCAGCGCATCGCCATCGCCCGCGCACTCGTCCTCAAGCCTAAGTTCATCGTGCTGGACGAGCCGACGTCGGCGTTGGATATGTCGGTGCAGGCGCAGATCGTCGAGCTGTTGCGCGGGCTGCAAAAAAAATACGATCTGGCGTATCTGTTCATTTCCCACGACCTGAGAGTCGTCCGCGCCGTCAGCCACGAGATCGCCGTGATGAAGGGCGGCCGCGTCGTCGAATGCGGGTCGACGGACCAGATCATGGACAGCCCCCAGGAGCCCTATACCAAAGCCCTCATGGCCGCCGCGTTTGAGATGAAGGCGGACGAGATGGGCGTGGTCAGCAGTTAGTCGCAAATCCAGAGCGATCGGCTTGCCCATCGCAACGACGCATTTGCGCGAATAATAAATCTGGGTTATTCCGCCATTATTCCTTGCCACGCCCGCAAATGAGCCCAGCCATGCCCGCCATCCTTTTCATGTCACCCTCCGACAATCCCGGCCAGTGGCGGGAAGCCATGGAAGACCGCCTTCCGGGGGTCGAGTTCCGGTTCTGGTCGAAAGACGCGGATAAGGACGAGACCGGCAACAAGGCCGAGATCGATCACGCGCTGGTGTGGCAGCCGCACCCGGGGGTGTTGAAAAGCCTTCCCAACCTAAAAGCCATATTTTCGCTGGGCGCCGGGGTCGACCATCTGTCAACGGACCCGGACCTGCCGACACACATCCCGGTCGTCCGGCTGGTCGATCGGTGCCTGACCCAGGGGATGAGCGAATACGTGATCTACTGGGTCATCCACTTTCACCGCAAAATGGGCGTCTACGCCAAGTTCGCCGTCGGCAACACCTGGAAAAAAATGCGGCAGGCGGACGCCGAACAGCTCCGCGTCGGCATCCTGGGCCTGGGCGAACTGGGCGGCGACGCAGCTCGGAAGCTCGTGCCGTTGCATTATCAGGTGGCCGGGTGGGCGCGCACGGCCAAGACCATTTCGGGCGTCGAATGCTTCGTCGGTGCCGATCAGCTGATCCCGTTTTTAAATCGTACGGACATCCTGGTCTGTCTGTTGCCGCTGACGCCGGACACGGCGGGCATCATCAATGCAAAGACCCTGGCTGCGCTGCCCAAAGGCGCCTTCGTCATCAACTGCGCACGCGGCGGCCACGTGGTTGACGACGATTTGCTGACGGCGCTGGACAGCGGACACATCGCGGGCGCAACCTTGGACGTGTTTCATACGGAGCCGCTGCCCCAGGACCATCCCTATTGGGCCCATGAAAAGGTGAACATCACGCCGCACGTGGCGAGCCTGACGGTGGCCCATTCGGCGAGCGCGTGGATCGCTATGAACATTCAATTGATCGAGGCCGGCAAGCCGCCACGGAACACCGTCGACCCGGCCCGGAAATACTAACCCGGAACGGCCCGACCGGCGCAGGCTTGGTTACGCCGCCCGCGCTTCGGCCAGGAAGGCGTCCATGGCCTGGCGCAATGATCCCGCCTGCTGCGACATGTTACCCGCCGGTTCCAGGATATGCCGGGACGAGGCGCCCGCTTCGGAGGCCGCGTGGCTGACGATCATGATGGAACTCGACACTTCCTGCGTTCCGCCCACCGCCTGTTCGATGTTGCGGGCGATTTCCTGGGTCGCGGCGCTCTGTTCCTCGATGGCGGAGGCGACGGATGTCGCGATCTCGTTCATTTCGCTGATCACGGTGCTGATACCCTGAATGGCGCCGGCGGTGTCGGTCATCGAGTTGCGGATTTCCTCGACCTGGCGGCTGATTTCTGTGGTCGCGCGGGCCGTTTGGCTGGCGAGGTTTTTGACCTTGCTGGCGACCACGGCGAAGTCCTTGCCGGCTTCGCCGGCGCGGGCCGCTTCGATCGTCGCGTTCAGCGCCAGAAGGTTGCTCTGTTCGACAATGTCCTGGATTAGCTTCACCTCCTCGCCGCTCTGTTCGGCGGCGCGGACCAGGCCTTCGATCCGCTCACCCGCCTTTTCACCTTCGCCGACGGCGCGGTTGTCGATTTCGTGGGAGCGGGAAACCTGATTGCTGATTTCGGAGATCGAAGCATTGAGCTCTTCCGCCGACGCGGCCACGGTTTCGACGTTGGCCGACGCCTGTTACGCCGCCGCCGACACAACGCCGGCCTGTTTTTCCGTTTCCTAGGCGCTGGTGACCATGGTGTCCGCCGACTTCTGCATGTCGGCGGCGGCGCGGGCCTCGGCGGCCTTAGTCGCTTCTTCCAAGCATCTGTTTTCAAACGCGTTTTGTTTGAACATGTCGACGGTGGCGGCCATGTCGCCCAGTTCGTCGCCGCGGTCTTTTTCCGGCACCTCGATCTCCAGGTTGCCGTCCGCCAGACCCGCCATGGCGGCGGTCATGCGGTTGACCGGCGCAACGATGGATCGCGCGACGAGCCAGCCCAGAACGGCAACGCCGGGCCCGATCAGCACGGCGGCGACGGCCGCGGCCTTCAGCAGGTCGCGCACCGGTGCCTGCACTTCCGAGTGGTCTGCTTCGGCGATGACGACCCACTTGGCGCCCTGGAATTCCAGCGGCGTGAACGCCGTCAGCTTGCCGTCTGCCAAAACGACCCCGGCCTTTCCGGCCAGCGCCGACTTGACGCCAGGGCCTTCCATCTTGGCTTTGAAGATCGTCGATTCCTTGACGTTGCGAAGATCGCTGCGGAGCAGAAAATCGCTGCCGACGATGGCGCTTTCACCGGTTTTGCCCAATCCGGCGGCCACCTGCATGACCGCATTCATCCGGTCGATGGGCATCTGATAAACGAGGACGCCCGCCCGTTTGCCATCAGGGCCGTTGATCGGGATAGGAATAAAAGCCGCCGCTGCGCCGTGGCTGGGCGCGTAAGGCTTGAAATCGTAAAAGGTGGCGGCGTTGGGTTTGCCAGCCTTCAGCGCCGCGCGGAAGGCGTGGCCGAGGTCCGTGTCTTTCCATTTGCCGGTTTCAACGTTCGTCGCGTATTACAGTTCCTTGAACACGGTGCAGACCAGGGTGCCTTTCATGTCGAAAAGGAAGATGTCGTAATAGCCCCGGCCCTTGAGGAAATTGTGGAACCAGGGATGAGATTCCGTATGCGCTTGGCCATAGGCCGAGGTATCGCCATCGATGGTCAACAGCTTGTCTTTTTCCCCGGTCGGATGCGGGTTGTCGATGATGTAGCGCTTTTGCAGGACGTCCCGTTTGTCGCCTTCGACGGCGTCCCACCCGGCGATGAACGCGTTGAGTGCCCGTAACGTGCAGGGATTGCTGCTGACCGCATGCAGGTCTTCGACCAACGAGGACAGAAACCCGCCGAGCGCCACCTCGCGGCTCTCGGCGATCGCGACCAGCCGGCGTTCCGCAGCTTCTTCCAGCCCCTTTTCGGCGATGGTTTCCATGGCGACCGACGCGATGCCGACACCCAAAAGGCCGGTCTGAATGATCAAAAGGGAGAGCTTTTTGCTGATTTTCGTATTGCGAAACACGGGCGTCTGCCTTTCAGAGGTAGTTGCCACCAAGTCCCGCGGCACCGAAGAGCCGCACGGATTCATCATTAATTTAAGAGGATTGTGCCGCTGCAGACGCAAATTCCGGGCGCAAAATCGGGCCGGCCCGTTGGCGATCGACGCAAGAACCGGACCACTTCGCCGGTCCGCTACCCCGCGTAGCCGTAAACGACAGCCAGCAGAACCCCGCCGAGCGCGATCCGGTAAAGGACGAAGGGGGTGAAGCTGGCGCGCTTGAGCCAGGCCATCATGAGCGCGACGGCGATCAGCGCCGCGACAAAAGCCAGCCCTGCCGCCATGAAGGCGTCCACCGTCAGTTGCGCGTTGCCGGATTTATAAAGTTCCCACCCCTTCAAGGTGCCGGCGCCCAAGATCGCCGGAATCGACAGCAGCATGGAAAACCGGGCGGCGTCCCGCCGCTCCATCCCCAGAACCCGCGCCGCCGTCATGGTGATGCCCGAACGCGACGTGCCCGGAACCAGCGCCAGCGCCTGGGCGATGCCTATGACGATGGCGTCGGACAGTAGCAGATGTTCCATGCGGCGGAGCGTCATGCCGACCTGATCGGCGATATAAAGCAACACGCCGCCGCCCAAGGTCGCCCAAGCGATGACCTCGAGCCCGCGAAACCCCACGGGCATGTAATGGTTGAGCGCGAACCCGGCGCCGATCACCGGCAGGGTCGCGACGATGACGAGGCCCGCCAGCTTGCCGCCCTGATCGCGGCGGCCGCAGAGCGCGCGGGTCATCCCCACGGCCATGGCCCAGATGTCGGACGCGAAATAGATCAGCACGGCGCCCAGCGTCCCAACATGGACGGCCACGTCCATGACCAGCCCCTGATCGGGCCAGCCGAGAAACCGGGGCACCAGGACCAAGTGGCCCGAGGAAGAGACCGGGAGAAATTCCGTAATCCCCTGCACAAGGGCCAAAATCGCAAGATGTAGTGTCGGCAATTGGCTCTCCTACGACACTTACGCCTTCTAGACCATCACCCTACCGCTGCCAAGGGGCGGAATGGTCATTGTGACCATTCAAACGCCCGTTCAAGAAGGACCGAAACGGGCATAAATCCATATTTTTTAAGGGCTTTGCGCCTGTTTTTATTTGGCGTCGGGGCGATGGATTGCTATCTAAAGTGTCTTCAAATAACTCTGTTTCAGGATTGCCACGCATGAGCGAGCACTCACGGCGCAACGGTTATGGACTGCCCATTGCAGAGGGGATGTACGACCCTGCAACTGAGCATGATGCATGTGGTTTCGGCTTTATGGCCGACATTAACAACGTGCCGCGCCATGAGATCGTCCACCAGGCGTTGGAGATCGTCGAACACCTGGACCACCGGGGCGCCATCGGCGCCGACCCCATGGCGGGCGACGGCGCCGGCATCTTGATTCAGACGCCCGAGGCCTTCATGCGCAAGGTATTCGGCGCCCAGGGCGTCGACGTGCCGGCCCAAGGCGACTACGCCGTCGGCATGATCTTCCTGCCGCGTCAGCACAAGCAGCGCGACCTAGCCATCGCCGCCATCGACCGGGCGACCAAGCAGGAAGGGCAAGTCTTGCTCGGCTGGCGCGACGTGCCGACCGATAATTCGGTCCTCGGCGAGAGCGTCAAGCCGGCGGAACCGGTGATCCGCCAGGTAATGATCGGGCGCGGCAAGGACACGCCGGACGAAGCCACGTTTCAGCGCAAGCTATACGTCATCCGCAAGCAGGCCCATCACATGCTCTGGGACAAGGACGACGGCGCCTGGGAAAACTTTTACATCCCGTCGCTGAACGCGCGGACCATCGTGTTCAAGGGCATGGTGCTGGCGCCCAACCTGTCGAAATATTACGTCGACTTCCAGGACCCGGATTTCGCCACGTCCATGGCGCTGTTCCACCAGCGGTTTTCGACCAACACGTTTCCCAGCTGGCGGTTGGCGCAGCCGTTCCGCTTCCTCTGCCACAACGGCGAAATCAACACGCTGCGCGGCAACGTCAACTGGATGAACGCGCGCCGCCACAACATGCATTCAAAAGTGCTGGGCGACGACCTGGAAAAACTGTGGCCGCTGATCGGCGACGGATCGTCGGACTCAGCTACGTTCGACAACGCGTTGGAACTTCTGGTCATGGGCGGCTATTCGCTGTCCCACGCGATGATGCTGATGATTCCCGAAGCGTGGAAAGACAACCCGCTGATGGATCCCAAGCGCCGCGCGTTTTACGAATATTATTCGGCGCTGATGGAGCCGTGGGACGGCCCGGCAGCCATGGCGTTCACTGACGGCAAGCAGATTGCCGCGACGCTCGACCGCAACGGGCTGCGCCCGGCGCGTTACATCGTCACCGACGACGGGCTGGTCGTCATGGCGTCGGAAGTCGGCGTGCTGTCGATCCCGGAAGAAAAAATCGTTCAGAAATGGCGGCTGCAGCCCGGCAAGATGCTGCTGGTCGATTTGGAACAGCACCGCATCATTTCCGACGAAGAACTGAAATCCGGCCTGGCGGACGAATACCCTTATCAGGCGTGGCTGGACGCGACGCAGATTCAATTGGTCGACCTGCCGGCGGAAATCGGGCCCATGGCGCCCGATCCGGCGACGTTGCTGAACAAGCAGCAGGCGTTCGGCTATACCCGCGAAGACCTTAAATTCTTCCTGGAACCAATGGCCGACAAGGGCGAGGACCCAGTGGGATCCATGGGCCGCGACTTCCCGTTGGCGACGTTGTCGGACAAGCCGCGCATGCTTTACGACTATTTCTTCCAGAACTTCGCGCAGGTGACCAACCCGCCGATCGACCCGATCCGCGAAGAACTGGTGATGTCGCTGGTGTCGTTCATCGGGCCGCGCCCGGACTTGCTTGACCTGGGGTCGGGTGGGCAGCACAAGCGGCTTGAGGTTGATCATCCGGTGTTGTCCAACACGGACTTGGAGCGCATCCGCCGCATCGAAAACCATGTCGACGGCGAATTCCGCACCTACACGCTGGACATCTGTTACCCCAACGCAGGACCCGACCGCCAGACCATGGCGCAGGCCGTCGACCGCATCTGCCGTGAGGCGGAAGAAGTCGTCCGCGACCGTGGATACAACATCATCATCCTGTCCGACCGGGGCCTGGACGAAGCCAACGTGGCGATCCCGGCGTTGCTGGCGACGGGCTCGGTGCATCATCACCTGATCCGCCAGGGGCTCCGGACCGAGGTCGGCCTGGTCGTCGAAACCGGCGAGGCGCGGCGGGTGCATGACTTCTGCCTGTTGGCCGGTTACGGCGCCGAAGCGGTCAACCCCTACCTGGCGTTCGACACGATTTCCCACGTAGTTTCCGAACGCCGCGGCGGGATCACCGAATTTGACGCCCACGGTCATTACATCAAGGCGATCAAGAAGGGCATCCTTAAGGTCATGTCCAAGATGGGCATCTCGACCTACCAGTCCTATTGCGGCGCGCAGATTTTCGACGCGGTGGGCTTGAGCCAGGCGTTCATCGACGCGTATTTCACCAAGACGGCGACCAAGGTCGAAGGCGTCGGCATCAACGAGATCGCCGAAGAAACCGAACGTCGCCACGACCTCGCCTTCGGCGATGCGCCGCTTTATAAAAACGACCTGGATGTCGGCGGCGACCTGGCCTTCCGCGTCCGCGGCGAAGAACACGTGTGGACGCCCGAAACCATCGGCACGCTGCAGCACGCGGTCCGGTCCGGCAACTACAAGCAGTTCAAGGCCTATACGGCCAAGGTCAACGACCAGACGCAGAAGCTGAAAAACCTGCGCGGCCTGTTGGACCTGAAGCCGGTTGGCAAGCCGGTGCCGATCGACGAGGTCGAACCGGCATCCGAAATCGTCAAGCGGTTCGCCACCGGCGCCATGTCCTTCGGGTCCATTTCGTGGGAGGCGCACACGACGCTGGCCATCGCCATGAACCGGTTGGGCGGCCGGTCCAACACGGGCGAAGGCGGCGAAGATGAAATTCGCTATCAGCCGTTGCCCAACGGCGACAGCATGCGGTCGCGCATCAAGCAGGTTGCGTCCGGCCGTTTCGGCGTGACGACGGAATACCTGTCCCAGTCCGACGATATCCAGATCAAAATGGCCCAGGGCGCCAAGCCCGGCGAAGGCGGCCAGCTGCCCGGCCACAAGGTCGACGACTGGATCGCCCGGGTGCGCCATTCGACGCCGGGCGTCGGTCTGATTTCGCCGCCGCCGCACCACGACATCTATTCCATCGAAGATCTGGCGCAGCTGATCCACGACCTGAAAAACGTCAACCCGAACGCGCGGATTTCGGTGAAGCTGGTGTCGGAAGTCGGCGTCGGCACCGTAGCTGCGGGCGTCTCCAAGGCGTATTCCGACCACGTGACTATTTCCGGCCACGACGGCGGCACCGGCGCCAGCCCCATCACGTCGATCCTGAACGCCGGCGGCCCGTGGGAACTGGGCCTTGCCGAAACCCACCAGACGCTGGTGATGAACGCGCTTCGCGGACGCATTGCCGTGCAGGTGGACGGCGGGCTCCGCACCGGGCGGGACGTGGTCGTCGGCGCGCTTCTGGGCGCGGACGAATTCGGCTTCGCCACGGCGGCGCTGATTTCTGAAGGCTGCATCATGATGCGCAAATGTCATCTGAACACCTGCCCCGTCGGCGTCGCGACGCAGGACCCGGAACTGCGCAAGCGCTTTACCGGTGAGCCCGAACACGTCGTCAACTTTTTCACCTTCATAGCCGAGGAAGTGCGCGAGATCATGGCCAAGCTTGGCTTCCGCACGATCAACGACATGATCGGCCGCCGCGATGCGCTGGAAACGCGCGGCGCCATTGACCACTGGAAGGCCCACGGCATCGACCTGTCGAAACTTCTGGCGCCGGTCAAGGCCGCGCCCGGCGTCGCCACCTATAACTGCGAAACGCAGGACCATCGGCTTGAGCGCGCGCTCGACAACCAGCTGATCGCAGGCGCCAAAGGCGCCATCGAAGGCGGCAAGCCGGTCTCGCTTGAATTTCCGATCCGCAACATCAACCGCACCGTCGGCGCCATGATGTCGGGTGAAATCGCCAAGCGGTACGGCCACAAGGGCTTACCGGAAGACACCATCCACGTGAAATTCACGGGCAACGCTGGGCAGTCGTTCGGCGCGTGGCTTTCGCACGGCGTGTCGTTCGAACTGGCGGGCGACGCCAACGACTATGTCGGCAAGGGGCTTTCCGGCGGACGCATCGCCATCTACCCGCACCCGGACAGCAAACTGGTGCCGGAAGACAACATCATCATCGGCAACACCGTGCTTTACGGCGCGATCTCGGGCGAGTGCTATTTCCAGGGCATCGCCGGCGAACGGTTCGGCGTCCGCAACTCGGGCGCCACCGCCGTCGTCGAGGGCCTGGGCGATCACGGTTGCGAGTACATGACCGGCGGCACGGTCGTGGTGCTGGGTGCGACCGGGCGTAACTTCGCCGCCGGCATGTCGGGCGGCATCGCCTATGTGCTGGATACGGATAACGTGTTCGATCAGTTCTGCAACCAGGGCATGGTCGAACTCGAACGCATCGATCCCAAGGAGGCCGACGACGGCCGCGCCGACGTCACGTCGGACCCCATGCGCTTTGACGCCCGGCGGCTCAAAGACCTGATCGAAAACCATCACCGTTACACCGGCTCGACCATCGCTAAGAACATCCTCGACAATTGGGATGAGACCCTGACCAAGTTCGTCAAGGTCGTGCCGGTCGATTACCGCAGGGCGCTTCGCGAAATGCAGGAACGCCAGGTGATGGATGCGGCCCCAGCGCTGGCCGGCGAATAACCCGCGCGCAACAACCGACACCAGGAAAGACGACCATGGGCAAAGCCACGGGATTTATGGAAATCGAGCGCCACGACCGGAGCTACCGGCCCGTCGCCGAACGCGTGAAGCATTGGCGCGAATTCGTCGAGCCGCTGAGCCCCGAAGAAGTGTCGGAACAGGGTGCCCGCTGCATGGACTGCGGCATTCCCTACTGCCACAACGGCTGCCCGGTGAACAACATCATCCCGGAATGGAACGACCTGGTTTACCGCGGCAAATGGCGCGAAGGACTGGAGGTTCTGCATTCCACCAACAACTTCCCGGAATTTACCGGCCGCGTCTGCCCGGCGCCGTGCGAGGCCGCCTGCACCCTGAACATCCGGGATGAGCCGGTGACCATCAAAACCATCGAATGTTCACTGGTCGACCGCGGCTGGAAAGAAGGCTGGATCAAGCCGCTGATTCCGACCCGCTATTCGGGCAAGCGCGTCGCCGTCGTCGGTTCCGGCCCGTCGGGGCTGGCCTGCGCGCAGCAGCTGGCCCGCGCCGGCCACCGCGTCGTGGTGTTCGAAAAGAACGAAACCATCGGCGGTCTACTCCGGCTGGGCATTCCCGACTTCAAGATGGAAAAGACCCTGATCGACCGACGCATGGCGCAGATGCAGGCCGAAGGTGTCGAATTCCGCCCCAACAGCTTCGTCGGCGTTAACGTCGACGCCAAGGACATGCTTGACCGGTTCGACGCCGTTGCCCTTTGCGGCGGATCGGAACAGCCCCGCGACCTGCCAGTGCCGGGCCGCGAACTGGACGGCGTCCACTTCGCCATGGAATTTTTGACCCAGCAGAATCGCCGCGTCGCCGGCGCTAACGTGCCCGACGACGAAAGCATCATGGCGACAGGCAAACACGTCATCGTCATCGGCGGCGGGGATACGGGATCGGACTGCGTCGGCACTTCCAACCGCCACGGCGCCCTTTCCGTCACGCAGCTTGAACTGATGCCGGCGCCGCCCGAAAAAGAAGACAAAGGCTTGACCTGGCCCGATTGGCCCATGAAGATGCGGGCTTCATCGTCGCATCAGGAAGGGTGCGGCCGCGACTTTTCCGTCATGACCAAATCGTTTTCCGGCAAGAACGGCAAAGTTACCGCGCTGAACGGCATTCGCCTCGATTGGACGCCCAAGGACGGCGGCGGCCCGGATATGTTCGAGGTTAAGGGATCGGAATTCGAGCTGAAGGCCGATCTGGTGCTGCTCGCCATGGGTTTCGTGCACCCGGTGTACGAAGGCATGCTGAAGGCGCTGGGCGTCGACCGGGACGGCCGCGGCAACGTGGAGGCGGATACCAACAAATACGCGACGTCGCTGGAAAAGGTGTTTGCCGCCGGCGACATGCGGCGCGGCCAATCGCTGGTCGTCTGGGCAATCCGTGAAGGCCGGCAATGCGCCCGCGCCATTGACGAATACCTGATGGGCACGACCGAACTGCCGCGCTGACCGCCGGGGCGGGGCCCGCAGTCGTCTGCTTTTCCTTAACTGCCCGGCGCGCCGCCGCCCGTTGGGCGCGGCCTGTTCCTGCTGTTGTTCGCCAGCCGTTTCCGGCCGGGCGAAGGTGTCTTCACGAAACCGCCGGAAGGCGCCGGCAAGCGGCAGGCGCAGCGTCTGACATTCGGCGCTGAGCCGGTTGTTGACCGGCCAGGTGTTGGCCATGAGGATCGGCTGGCGGTCGCGCCGGACTTCGATGTACTGCGCCAGCACCAGACCGGCGCTGTATTCCGGGAGGCCCCAGGCGACGGACTGGCCCGTCGGGTCGGGTCGGGGCGGTTGCCGAGAAACACCTGGCGTTCAGACCCCCAATACCGGTAGATGAAATCTTCGTGGCGTGAGCCCAGATCGACGATGGTCAGCACAGGCAGAACTTTCGGCGGCACGACCATCAGCCTAAACCCGGCGCCGCCGGCCCCCGACCAGACGGGCGACGCATCGCCGTCGCAAAAGCCCGACCAATAGGCGAACAGGTCCGCCAGCCGCGCTTCCATATTTTTCGGTTCGACCCGCAGGCGTTCAGTATGCGGCCTGTGCTCTACCACGGCCCCCTACCCCTCGTATATTATGACGCAAAGATAGGGCCAAAACTGGACAGAATACAATTGGACATATTTTCATATGCTGGGACCGACCCGCCTCAGACGCGATTGAAAGGTTTACCCAACCGTGACCACCCGCCCCCTGATCGGCATTCTGCTGGATTTTGAACCCTCCGGGACCTTTTCTTCGCGGCCGCACCATGCGCTTCGCACCGGGTACTTCGAAGCGGTCTGGCGGGCGGGGGGCCTGCCGCTCGGGCTCGGCTATCAGGAAGGATCAGCTCGTGCCGTCCTGGATTCGGTCCGGGGCCTGCTGATTCCCGGCGGCACCTATCCCTTCCCCAACCACTATTACGGCGCGGCGGGGGACGGTGGCGGGGCGCTCCACCCGCGCCATAAGGCCGAACTGGCCCTGGTCGCCGAGGCGCTCGCCCGCGACATGCCGGTCCTGGGCATTTGCGCCGGGATGCAGGTGATCGCGGCGCAGGCGGGCCTCCGTCTGTTCAAAAGCCTCCGCGACGACGTCGACTGCGCCGTCGACCACCTGGACGGCAAACCGGCGGAAGAAACGGCCCACGCTATTTCCGTCGCACCCGATACGAAGCTGCGCCGGATACTCGCCGCGGAAACGCTGATGGTCAACTCCGCCCATAACGAAGCGCCCCGCCAGAACCTGACCGGCGACGCGGTCCGGGACGCCGCCGCCGGCGCCGTCGCCTGGCCGGTAAATCTGGTTCAGAGCGCCGCAGCGCCCGACGGCGTCATCGAGGGGTTGGAACGCACGGACCATCCCTTCTGCATCGGCGTGCAGTGGCATCCGGAGTTCTTCATCGACGACCCGGACGACCCCAACATGCGGCTGTTCAGGGCCTTTGTCGAAGCGGCGGGGGGTTATGCCGGGTTGGACAGCGCGGAGCACCCGGCCTGATGGCGGATTTCGGGGGGATCGGCATTGCCGACTGCGGCGCCATGGGGCTGCCGATGGCGCGGCGGCTTTTTGCCGCCAGATTCGACGTGTGGGGTTATCACGTCAAGATACTTGACGAAATGGGTGATTTCGCGCCGCGCATGATCGAAAACCCCCGGGAATTCGCCGCCAAGTGCGGCATCGTCATTTCCGTGGTGCGGGACGCCAAGCAAACCCTGGACCTGTGTTTCGACGATCATGCTTTACTCGGGCAGGCGCTATTCGGCGGCAGGGACGGCGGCGGAGCGGCGGCGGGCGGGACCGGTGGTCCGGCATCCTCCGCGGGCCCAGGACAAACCGCCGGCGCAACAGGCGGGCGAGGCCGTCCGCACACCTTCATTACCTGTTCGAACCTGTCACCCCGTTTCGTTAATAAACTTGACAAAAGTCTGCCGGATGGCATGACATTCCTGGATGCGCCCATGTCGGGGGCGCCGTACCGCGCGGAAAACGGCACGCTGAGCTTCATGGTCGGCGGCCGGGATGCGGACGTGCAGCGCCTGATGCCGCTGTTCGACGCCATGGGCGACCCGGTCCATCACCTGGGGCCCACGGGGGCCGGCATGACCTGCAAAGTGGTCAACAATTTCGTCGCGCTGACCGCCGTTGTCGCGGTCAGAAAGGCGCTGCGGTCCGCACAGGCGCTCTGGCTCGACCGCCGGCGGTTGCTGGAGGTCATGCGGGTGTACTCGGGCGCGACGTGGTACGGCGACCACATGGACGATATTTCCTGGGCGCGCGAAGGCTACGATCCCGGCAATACCATCGGCATTCTGGAAAAGGATCTACTGTCTTATCTGGATGCGGCACCCGGCGGCGCGGATGATTTCGAAGACGCGATTTTGGAAGAACTTCGGCGCATGGAGGCCTTGGATGAGTTTTGATCCCGCCGACACGGGCGGCGGCGCGCCGAGCCCAGGCAAAGGCTTAGGCGTGGGCCCGGGTGCGGGCATCGGCGCGGGGCGATGGATCATCGCGCTGGCGGCGGTGTCGGGGCTTTTGGCCGTCGGTCTCGGCGCATACGGCGCGCATGGGCTGGCGGCGCCGGAGGAAATCCTCCGCCAGTTCCGCACCGCCAACCAGTATCACATGTGGCATACCATTTCATTGTTCGGCGCGGGTTTGTTCCTGGCCCGGATCGGCCGCGGCCGTGGACAGCGGCCGGCGCTGTTAGCCGCCGTAGGCTTCGTACTCGGGATCGTTTTGTTTTGCGGGTCGCTCTATCTCGCGACGGCGCTCGGCATCCATACATTCACGCCGTTGGCGCCGTGGGGCGGCATGGCCTTCATGGGCGGATGGGGGGCGTTGGCCGTGGCCGCGCTTCGCGCGGCCTAGTCACCGGCACCCGTCACCGATCTTAGTCACCGGAGTCATACAGCAGGTCGTCAACCACGGTCTGCCACGCCTTCGCGGCGGGCGACATCCCCCGGCCCCCGGCGATCACGAAGGCGGCCCGCGGGCGCGGGCGCGCGATTTGGTCCGGCGATGTGATCGCGTTATTTCGTGATCACGTCCGTCAGGATGCCGAGGATCACGCAGGTGGCTTTTTCCAGAAACACAACGTCCTTGTTGACGAAGTAGCGTTCGGTGCCCAGTGGCGGCGGCGGCAGGTTGATCACCGCTTCGTAGGGCAGCGGATTTTTCTGCAATCCCGGCGGCAGCGTGCGCAAATTAAATGATCCCCCGCCGGTCTCTGCAATCAGGAAACGCCTGACCATGTTTTTTATTCGCGCAAAGCCACCGTCGCCCGGCCTTCGGCCGGGCTCGGGTTTTGCGGGGGCTGAATACTTTTTGATGCGCAAAGCCAGCGTCGCCCGGCCTGTGGCCGGGCTCGGGTTTTGCGACTAGGCCACCGCCCGGATCGCGGCGGCCTTCACCCCGGCATCAACGTGGCTTTCGAACTGCTGGAAGTTGCCTTCGAACCGCTGCGTCAGGTTGCGCGCCTGGGCGTCGTAGGCCGTGCCGTCGGACCAGGTGTTCTTGGGGTTGAGCACTCCCGTCGGCACTTCCGGGCAGCCGTTCGGCACCAGGACACCGAAGTTCGGGTCGGCCGTAAAGCCGCCGCCGTCCAGCTTGCCGTCCAGGGCCGCGTGCAGCATGGCGCGGGTGTAGGCTATTTTCATGCGTTCGCCCTCGCCGTAGCCACCGCCGGACCAGCCGGTGTTGACCAGCCAGCACTTGGCGTTGTGCTCGGCCATCTTTTCGCCCAGCAGCTTGGCGTAGACCGTGGGGTGGCGCGGCATGAACGGCGCGCCGAAGCAGGTCGAGAACGTCGCCTGCGGTTCCTTCAGGCCCCGTTCGGTGCCGGCGACCTTGGCGGTGTAACCCGACAGGAAGTGATACATGGCCTGATCCGGCGTCAGCTGGCTGATCGGCGGCAGCACGCCGAAGGCGTCGCAGGTCAGCATGACGATGTCCTTGGGCTGGCCGCCGCGGCCGGTGGCCGACGCGTTGTGGACCTGGGAAATGTCATAGCTGACGCGGCCGTTTTCGGTGAGCGACGAATCAAAAAAGTCTAATGCCCCGGTCACCGGGTCCATCACCACGTTTTCGATGATCGAGCCGAAGGAATGGCAGAGGTCGTAAATTTCCGGTTCGGCCTCGCGCGTCAGGTTGATCGTCTTGGCGTAGCAGCCGCCTTCGAAGTTGAAGATGCCGTCCTTGCCCCAGCCGTGTTCGTCGTCGCCGATCAGGATGCGGGAGGAATCCGCCGACAGCGTCGTCTTGCCGGTGCCGGAAAGGCCGAAGAAGATGGCGGTCGAGCCGTCGTCCCCCTGGTTGGCCGAACAGTGCATGGGCAGCACGTCTTTCGGCGGTAACAGGAAGTTCATGATCGAGAAGATGGATTTCTTGATTTCGCCGGCATACTGCGAGCCGCCCACGATGATCACGCGCCGGGACAGATGCACGACAATGAAAGTTTCCGACTTGGTGCCGTCCTGGGCCGGATCGGCGTGGCACGACGGCGCCTGGATGACGGTAAATTCCGGCGCGAAATTTTGCAGTTCGTCGGCCGGCGGCTGGATGAACATGTTGCGGGCAAACAGGTTGTGCCACGCTTCTTCCGTCACCACCCGGACACAGAGCCGGTAATCGGGATGCGCGCCAGCGTAGCAATCCTGCACGAACGCGTCCTTGCCCTGGTAGTGCTTCTGCATCTTGGCCAAAAGCCCGTCGAAGTGCGCTTCGGAAATCGGCTTGTTGACCGACCCCCACCAGATTTCATCCTTCGAGCCAGGCTCTTCGACGATGAACCGGTCGTTGGGCGAACGGCCCGTGTGCTGGCCGGTTTCGGTGACGATGGCGCCGCCCTCTGACAGCTTGCCTTCGCCGCGCTGGATGGCTTCGGCCATGAGCTGATGTTTCGACAGGTTCCAGAAGGCGCGTTTGACCCCGCTGAACCCGTGCCCGTCCAGTCCGTTTTTGGAAATGAAGTTTCCGACGTTTTCCACGATAATCTCCCTTAGGATTCCGTGACGCATATGGATGAATTTTGGTGGATAAAATGCCTGCCGCCGCCCTTCCCTCGGACGTTACGGCAAGGCGGCGATTAAGGTCCCCTCCGTCCTTTTATAACCGGCCTTCCGGCGGAACTTATCCGCCCCTTCGCGAACGGGCAACACAGCAATCGCGATTTTTCGGGGAAAAATGAGTTTTTTAACGCCAGCCCCGGGCCTTGGCCGCAAGGGCCATCAGGCAGGCCCGTACGCGGCCCGCGTCGGCGGCGATTTCGTCGAACGGAACCCTCGCAAAACCGCCGTTTCGCATGATATCGAGGCCCCAGGGATCGCAGCCGACGGCCTGCCAGCCGCGGCCTTTGCGGCGCAGCAATTTTGCAACATAGAGGTCCAGCGCCTCGCCGTGGTCGGCGTTCATGTGCGCAACGATATCCTGTTCCGCCGCCTGCACGGCCTTGACCGCCTTCGCGGGAGCCTGGACATCGGCCCACTTGAACCAGCGGGCGCGGGCGAACCCGCCGACCAGATGCACCCGGTCGACGGTCATCACGTAAAACCCGAAATCGCCAAACCCGGCGTAGAACGCCGCATCCGGATGACGGGCCAGAAACCGCCGCCGATGGCGGGGATTTTTGGTTGGCTTGACCGTGCCCATGAAGGTGGCGCGAGGGCCGGTCTGGGGGTTCTTGCGGCGCGATGACTCCTCGACCAGCAGGGACGCGCGGGCGTCCTTCATCAGGTTGCCGGTGTGGTCCGACAGGGTGGAGAACAGGAAAATCGGCGAGCCGTCGACATCCGGCGCATAGGTCACGAGCGACCCATAGGGCCCCCCGGCCCGGCCCCGCATGGTTGTCGAAAGCGCCCCCGACCGACCGCCCAAGAGCAGGCGGCGGACTTCCCCGCGAAAGGCTTCGGATTGGTCCTCGGTTTCCTTCGCCATGGTTCTCCTGACCCGCCGGTCGCGTTTTATGCCTCGGCCGGGCGCATCAGGCCTAACCGTTCGGCAAACCGGCCGACCAGCCAGCCCAGCAGCACCCAGAACACCGCCGCCGTGACCAGCGATGCCGACACGAAATGCGCCGCCAGTTCCGGCGGCACCGCGCCGCCGATTTTTTCCGGGTGCGGTGCGCCGACGATATGCGGCGACGCAATTATCAGAAGCCCCACGGGCGGCATCCATTTGGCCCGGCCCAATACGGCGAGCCACAGGCCGGCGCCGGTCGCGACCGCCGCCAGCGCCCACCAGGCCTGACGCGCCGTGACCTCGGCCGCCATGGCGCCCGGCACCTCGGGCGGCAGGCCCAAAGCCGGCGCCAGCGACACCGCTGCGAATCCGGCGATGCCCCAGAGCACGCCGGTCCGGCCGGTGACGGCCTCGCCCCGCAGGGTCACCGCCGCCGTCAGCAAGAGCGCGAAGCCGACCGCCGTCAGTACGTTGAAAAGCGCGGTAAACAGCGTCCGCTCTATCCCGTCCTTGGGCGCCCAGGCTTCGGCGTCGTGGGTGTGGCCGGGGGCGCCTTCCGACGCGAGGATCAATCTGGCGTCGATCCGGTCGGGCGCCGCGAGCCCCCGACGGTCAAGATCGAGTTTCGCCGGGCCGCCGGGGCCTTTGTTTTCAAATTCCTCGGCATGGATGATGATCGGCATCGTGGTGAATTCCTGCAACACCGAGACTGCCAGCCCCGCCGCCAAACCGGCGAGCAGGGAGACCGCAAAAATGCGTCCCAACATGGTTCAAATTCCTGAAGTCAAAAAGCCGTCAGTGGCAGGGAAAGGCAAACGTGTGGCGCGCATCGTGCGCCGCGTTGTGAAGCGCTTCCGGTTGAGCGAACCCGGTGCCGAACACCAGAAACACGCCGAACAGCATGGCCAGAACCGCCGGTACCGCGCGGGTCGCGGACACCTCTTGAGCGCCTTGGGAACTTTGGATCGTTTGCGTGGTCATTTGAAGTGAAACCTCCATTTCAAAACGTCGTTGCACTCTTTTGAGGCTTCACCGCATGCGGAATGCCGCCCCTTGGGGACCCCCGTCCCTTGGGTTGCGCGGTGATCGGCGGCAGGTCGCCTGGCTTGCGGGTTATCGCGCCGTCCCGCCTTCCCAAGCATCCGGACCGTCAATCGAAGGCCGGATGCCCAGTGGCATATGACGAACGACGCTCACCGCGCACAGTTGCGGGGGCAGCCGCGGCCTTGGAACGCCCGAATTGGGTCCGCTTCGTCCGTGTTCCCTCTTAGCCCCGAGGCCACTGGCCCTGATCGGGGAACCGCCAGGGACAAATATAGCGGGCGTCCCCCGTGCGGGTCAATCACGGCGGGCCTATCGTGGCGGCTTGGTGCGTCGGGTCAATCATTCGGATCGGGCGGGGACATAGGGAAACTGGGCAAGCCGCCTCATTCGCGTTAAAATTCTGCCATAAACGCGGGCAAGATTGCTATATCAAGCGGAAGGCCCGGCCAGCGGGCCGCCTTTCGCTTGGCAAAATGCAAGTCCCCGCGTTCCGCCCTGACCGGCGGCGTTTTCTGGAAGGAGCCCCGCCATGCCGCATTCCATCGCCCTTGTCGATGACGACAAGAACATCCTCGCCTCGGTGACCATGGCGCTCGAGGCAGAGGGCTTTGACGTCACGACCTATTCCGACGGGGCGGAAGCGCTCGACGGGCTCGGCAAGACGCCGGCGGACTTGGCGGTCCTCGACATCAAGATGCCGCGCATGGACGGGATGGAGCTTTTGTCCCGGCTGCGCGAGCGGGACAACCTGCCGGTGATCTTCCTGACCTCCAAGGATGACGAGGTCGACGAGGTCGTCGGCCTGCGCATGGGCGCCGACGACTACATCAAGAAACCGTTTTCCCAGCGCCTGTTGATCGAGCGCATCCGCGCCGTGCTGCGCCGCAAGGAACTGGACGGCAAGGAGCCGGAAAACAACGAGATCGTCCGCCGCGGCGAACTGGTGCTCGACCCGTCGCGCCACCTGTGCGCCTGGAAGGGCAAGGAAGTGAACCTGACGGTCACCGAATTTTTGATCGTCGAGGCGCTGGCCCGCCGCCCGGGCCACGTGAAAAGCCGCGACCAGTTGATCGACGCGGCCTACGGCGAAAACATCTATGTCGACGACCGGACCATCGACAGCCACATCAAGCGGCTGCGCCGGAAGTTCCGCGCCGTCGATGACGAATTTTCCGTAATCGAAACCCTTTACGGCATCGGCTACCGCTACAAAGCCGCTTAGGGCGGCGCAAGGCGCAACATGATATCCGCCGAGCGCGCCTGCGCGCGCGGCGGTCTGGCGCTGGATTGCCGCCCGCCGGACGCTTATGATCGGCGGTCATGGACGAGACACGAGGCGACATGCCCAAGGACGGGACACTCCCCGGCGGACCGCCCGACCGTGACGGCCGCGGCGGCGCGAACCGGCGGACCGGCGCCGCGCCGGCGGACCGGACCGATACGGCGCGGGTGCGCAAGCGGCGGCTGATTTCGCCCATATCCTCCCACATCTTGGCGATCAACATGCTTGCGCTCAGCATTCTGGTTGCCGGCGTGCTATACCTGGGCGATTACCGCAAAAGCCTGATCGAATCCGAACTGGCGGCCATGGAAACCCAGGCGCAACTGTTCGCGGTGGCGCTGGCCGAGGGCGCGGTGCAGATCGGCGATTCATCTGAACAGCGCCTTGCCAACGGCATCATGAACCAGATGCTTCGCCGGCTGGTCGCGGCGACGGGCACGCGGGCGCGGTTGTTTCACCGCTCGGGCGAACTGATTGCCGACTCGCGCTACTTCGGAAAATCCGTCGATTCGGTCGAGGTCCAGCAACTGCCGCCACTGGGCGACGCCGCCGCCGACGGACCCGTGGGCGACCTGCTGGACGCCTATGACCGGATCACCCGCTGGCTGCCGGGCACCATGCCGCTGGAGGTCTATAAGGAAGTGACGCAGCCGACGGCGGCGGATTACCCCGAGGTGATGGGCGCCCTGATGGGCGACGACAGTCACCGGATCCGCGCCTTCAACAAGGACAGCATGATGATGTCCGTCGCCGTACCGGTACAGCGGTATAAACGGGTGCTGGGCGCGCTGATGATCACCAAGCGGTCGGACGCCATCGACCAGGCGCTGTTGGACATCCGGCTCGACATCTTGAACATCTTTTTGGTGGTGATCGCCGTGACCTCGATCCTGTCGGTCTATTTGGCGCGGACGCTCGCCCGACCGATCAAGCGGCTGGCCGCCGCCGCCGACCGGGTCCGGCGCGATCATTCTAGGGAAGAGGAAATTCCCGACTTCACCCACCGCAACGACGAAATCGGCGATTTGTCCTTGGCGCTTCGCGACATGACCGAGGCGCTGTGGACCCGCATGGACGCCATCGAACGGTTCGCCGCCGACGTGGCGCACGAGATCAAAAATCCGCTGACCAGTCTGCGCAGCGCCGTCGAGACCGCCGCCCGGCTAAAAGACCCGGACCAGCAACGCAAACTGATGGCGATCATTCAGGACGACGTCGGCCGGCTGGACCGTCTGATATCGGACATTTCCGACGCGTCGCGCCTGGACGCTGAACTGTCCCGCGCCGAAAAGGGCCGGGTCGATCTGGCCGCCATGCTGTCGACCCTGGTCGAGGTGCATTCCGCCGGCGGCGACGGGCGCGGGCCGAAACTGTCATTTAAAGGCGTCGACGCCCGGGACATGATCGTCGAGGGCATGGAAGGGCGTCTGGTGCAGGTGTTCCGAAATCTGATCACCAACGCCGTGTCGTTCAGCCCGCCCGGCGGCGCCATCCGCATCACCGCGTCCGCCGACAAGACCGCCGTGCAGGTCACCGTCGACGATGAAGGGCCCGGCATCCCTAACGGCAAGGAAGCGGCAATCTTCACCCGGTTTTATACGGAGCGCCCCCAGAGCGAAAAATTCGGCACCCATTCGGGCCTGGGCCTGTCGATTTCAAAACAGATCGTCGACGCCCACGGCGGCGAGATTCGCGCCTCCAACCGCTTGGGCGCCGCCGGCAAGGTGCTGGGCGCTCGGTTCACCGTGACCTTGCCGGCGGGCTGAGCCCGCGCGAAGCCGCCCCTTAATTTTCCCGCTATTCCTTTGCGCCCATGGACCAGGCCAAACCGGTCAATCGCGTTTCAGCGACACCAGGATCGTATCCGCCGCCATTTGGCCGCCAACCCGTTCGCGGTTTTGGTGATCGGCCAGCACGCGGCGGAAGGTGCCGACGTTTGCCAGGATCACCGGCAGCCGCGCCAGGCCCCGGACCCGGCCTTCGCCTGCCGCGATGTCGCAAGTGTGCTTGAGGGCCCGCTTCCATGGCCGCTTGGCCTTAGGCATCCGGGTTTCGAGCGTCATGCCGGTGACCCGCGCGAGGCCATCGAGAGAGAGCGCGTTCCACCGGGTCATGTGGTGCGGCGGCAGGTTCATGACATCGTCGTGCAGGTATTCGCGGCTCATGGGTGAATAGGGGACGGAAAACAGCACCCGGCCGCCGGGGGCGAGAAGCCGCGTCACCCCGGCCATCAGACCCAAAGGATCGCCCACGTGTTCGAGCACGTGGCTGAGCACCACGGCGTCATACGTCTCCGCCTCACCATCCAAAATATCTTCCAGCGCCGCATGGCGGACATCGAGCCCGCGCGCCCGGGCCGCCGCAGCGGACGACGCGCTGAGATCAATGCCGGACGCAGCGACGGTGCGGAGGTCCGCGAGCTCCGCCAGGAAATCGCCGCGCCCGGCGCCGAGCTCGAGCAAGCGGATCGGACGCCCTTCGCCCCGCAGGATGTCTTTCAAACGGTCCCATTCCCAACGGTCGTGGGCATGATATTTTTCAAACCCGGTCAGCCAGTCGTACAGCGCCGCACTGCCCGCCGTCATTGGGTCCGCGTAAACCAGGCCGCAGCCCCGGCAGGCGCAAAGATCGAAATCGTCCGGCACGGCGGCCGCCGGCGGATCGGCCGCGAACACGGCGGCGAGTCCGGTGCGGATTTCGTCGGCGGTGATCCGGCGTTGCACGCGGCCGTCGCCGGCACAGATGGGACAGGGTTTGGTCATCGGCCGGGAGTGTAGCGCGCCGGCATGGGCCGCGCCGCCCTTAAAATATCGGTTAGTAAATCACCGCCTCGCCCGAGCCGCCGTCGACGGCGATGCACTGGCCCGTCACCATGTCGGCCAAGGGCGAGCAGAAAAACAGCACCGCGTTGGCCATATCTTCCGGCTGCACGATCCGGCCCATGGGAATTTCCCGGACCCGGTCGGCCATCGCTTCGTCGACCGTCACGTTCTTGTCCTTGGCTTCGCGGGTGAAGATGTTCATCACCCGTTCGGTCAGTGTGAATCCCGGATGCACGCAGTTGACGGTGACACCCCGGGGTGCGGCGTGGCCCGCGAACTGTTTGGTGAAGTTGGCGACGCCGGCGTTAACCACGCCGTTGGTCATGCGAAGCGGCGCGACGATGCGCGCGGTCATGCCGCCGATGTTGACGATGCGGCCCCACCCGGCCTGTTCCATGGCCGGCAGAACGATCCGCGCCAACCGGATATAGGCCATCAGTTTGACGTCCATGTGATAGCGGAAGGTTTCATCCGTCTGTTCGTCGAAGGGGGCGGCGGTCGACGTGACGGCGTTGTTGACCAGAATATCGACCCGGCCCGAGTGCTTCATCGATGCGTCGACGAAGGCCTGAATGTCTTCAAGCTTGCTGACGTCGGCGGCAAACGGCCAGGCGTTGACGCCGAGCGCCCGGATGTCCGCCGCGGTTTTGCCCAATGTTTCCTGCGTCCGCCCGCAGAAGGCGATGTCGACGCCCTGTTCGGCGAGCTTCAACGCCACGGCGCGGCCGATGCCGCGGCTGCCGCCGGTGATGAAGGCGGTTTTACCTTTTAATCCGAAGTCCATGCTTTGATCCCTCTCGGTCAATTGGCGCCTACTGTCCCCACTCGCTTGGAACCTGTCAATTGACAGCCGCGCGTCCGGGCCCCACTCTCGGGCCATGAGCGACCCTCATCAAATCCACGCAACCTGCGTCGCCATCGGCGGGCAAGGCGTCTTGCTGCGCGGCCCGTCGGGCGCCGGTAAATCCGATCTGGCGATCCGGCTGCTGGACCGCGGCGCCGATCTGGTCGCCGACGACCGGGTCGATCTTGAACTTCGGGACGGGTGCGTGATCGCCATGCCGCCCGAGCGGCTCGCCGGGCGGATCGAGGTCCGGGGTCTCGGCATCCTGAGCGTGCCGCAAGCATCATCGGCGCCGGTAGCGATGGCGGTCGACCTGGTGGACGCGGCAACGCCGCGCCTGCCCGAGACGCGCGTGACCGACATCATCGGCGTTGCCGTGCCGTGGATGCAGGTCCGGGCGTTCGACGCCTCGGCGGCAGCGAAAATCCGCATGGCGCTATGGGCGCAGCCGTGGCAAGACCCGGACGGGAATGATATAAATCCGGCGTGAGCAACGAGATCGACCCATGACACCCCCATCCGACCCACGCGGCAAAACATCGCCCGCCGGAAAAACACCCCTGGTGCTCGTCACCGGCGTATCGGGCGCGGGAAAGTCATCGGCGCTGAACGCGCTTGAGGACATGGGGTTTGAAGCCGTCGACAACGTGCCGTTGTCGTTGCTAGAACGGCTGGTCGCGCCCGGCGATTTCCCCCACCCGGTCGCCGTCGGCGTCGACATCCGCACCCGCGATTTCGCACCGGCCTTGTTCCTTGACCAACTGGCGGCGCTCAAGTCGCGGGACGATGTGCGCGCCCAGGTGCTGTTCGTCGATTGCGACGACCAAGTGCTCGTCCGCCGGTTCGCCGAAACCCGGCGACGCCATCCGCTCGCCATCGACCGCCCGGTCGAAGACGGCATCCGCCAGGAACGCGCGTTGCTGGCGCCCGTGCGCGAACAGGCGGACGTGGTGATGGAGACGACCGACATGACCCTGGGCGAACAAAAGGCCCTGGTCGAAGACCATTTTCAGACCGACACGGACCCGGGGCTGACGGTGTTCGTCGTGTCGTTTTCCTACAAACGCAGCGTGCCCCGGGACGCGGACCTGGTGTTCGACGTGCGGTTTTTGAAAAACCCGCATTACGATCTGTCGCTCCGGCCGCTGTCCGGCCTTGACGACGACGTCGGCGATTATGTTTCGCGCGACCCGGGTTTCGACGGGTTCTTCGCCAACCTGACGGCGCTTTTGACGCCGTTGCTGCCGCGCTATGCGGACGAGGGCAAAAGTTATCTGACCATCGCGATCGGCTGCACCGGCGGCCGCCACCGGTCGGTCTATACCGCAGAGAAACTCGGCGCCCGGCTTGCCGAACAGGGCGAAAGGGTGCGGATTCGCCATCGTGACTTGAACCGGGCCTAGAAATCGCCGCAATATCCACGAGGCCGTAAAACTGGAGATCCCCGCCGGGCCGGCAACAAGACCCGGAGGCGATCACAGGGTAGGCCACAGGGAAGGATTTTTTCGGATGATCGGATTGGTCGTCGTCACTCACGGCCAGCTTGCGACGGAAATGATCGCGGCGCTGGAACATGTGGTCGGCCCACAGAAAGACATCGCGGCCGTATGCATCGGGCCCGAGGACGACATGGAAGTTCGGCGGAAGGACATCATCGACAGGGTCAAGCAGGTCGACAACGGCGACGGAGTCATCGTGCTGACCGACATGTTCGGCGGCACGCCGTCGAACCTGGCGATTTCGATCATGGACCGCGCCAATGTCGAAATCATCGCCGGGATCAACCTGCCGATGCTGGTGAAACTGGCGAGCGTGCGAGGCGAACAAGGCCTGGCAGAAGCCGCCCAGTCGGCCCAGGACGCGGGACGCAAATACATCAACGTCGCCTCGCAGATGCTGACACAGGAAACGCGCTGACGCGCGGGCCGTTGGTTCGATGCCGATCAAAAGCGTCAAAATCGTCAACATGCGGGGGCTGCACGCGCGGGCCGCGGCCAAGTTCGCGCAGACGGCGGGCCGGTTCGACGCCGAAGTGCAGGTGTCGAAAGACAGGCAGACCGTCGGCGGACGGTCGATCATGGGACTGATGATGCTGGCCGGCGTGCCGGGATCGGAAATCGAAATCGCCGTCACCGGCGCCGACGAGGCCACGGCCTTCGAAGCCCTGGTCAAACTGGTCGAAGACGGCTTCGACGAGGAACTGGCGGATCCATGAAGGCCTCGGCCGAAATCACGTTTGAAGGGCTGGGCGTTTCCCCCGGGATCGCCGTCGGCCCGGCCTACCTTCGCGAAGCGGGTGCGCTTGACGTGCCGGTCTATAAAATCAGCCGCGGCAAGGCCGCCGTTGCGCACGAACAAAAACGGCTCAGCGCCGCGGTCATCCTGGCGCGCCGGCAGATCAAACGGCTGAAGGATGACGCCCGGCTCGACGCCGTCACCGGCGACATGGACTTCCTGTTCGACGCCTATCTGCAGATGCTGGACGATTCCAGACTGGTGCGCGGGGCGGCTGAACAGATCGCGTGCGATCGGCAAAACGCCGAAGCCGCTGTGCAGGACCAGTTGAACGACATCGTCCATGCCTTTCAGGCGATGGACAACGCCTACATCGCCGCCCGCGTCGAAGACGTGCGCGACGTCGGCAACCGGATCATTCGGAACCTCATGCGCGAACCGTTGAAGCCGTTCAGTCAGGCACCGCGGGGCGCCGTCATCGTCGCCCATCAATTGTCGCCGGCGGACACCGCGCAACTGGACCCCAAGCGCATCGCCGGCGCGGTCACCGCCGTCGGCGGCGCCGAAGGCCACGCGGCGATCATGGCCCGCGCGCTGGGCATCCCGATGGTGCTGGGCGTGCCCGCCATCGCGGGGCGGATCGACCCGGGCGACACGGTTATCGTAGACGGCACCCGGGGTGTCGTCGTCGTCAACCCGGGCGCCAGCACGCTCGGCGCCTACGAACAACTGCGCACCGATGCCATCCGCGAGGCGGAAAAGCTTGGCCACATGCGAACCGTCCCGGCCATGTCGAAAGACCGCATCCAGGTCGCCCTTCAGGCCAACGTGGAACTGCCCATCGAAATGGACATGGTGCGCCGCACCGGGGCCGAGGGCATCGGATTGCTGCGGACGGAATTTCTGTTCATGGGGCGGGACGACGTGCCCGGCGAGGACGAACAGTTCGCGATCCTTAGAGAAATCATCGACGCCATGGAAGGCAAGCCGGTGACTGTCCGCACGCTCGACGTCGGCGGCGAAAAGCCGGCGCAGGCGCTGTTGGGCGATTTGGGCGAGGCGGCGGCGTCGGCCTTGGGGCTTCGCGGCATCCGGCTGTCGCTCAACCGGCGCGACACTCTGGAAACGCAGTTGGCGGCGATCCTCAGGGCCGCCTGCCACGGGCCGGTGCGCATCCTGTTGCCCATGGTGTCGACCACGGCGGAGGTACGCCAAGCCCGGGACACCATGAAAAAGGTCGTTACGCGGATGAAACGGCGCAAGCAGCCCCTGCCGAACCCGCTGCCGCCCCTGGGCGTGATGATCGAGGTGCCGGCGGCGGCGCTGTCGGCCGATGCGCTGGCCCAGGTATCGGACTTTTTCGCCATCGGGTCCAACGACCTGACCATGTACACGCTGGCCACCGACCGCACCAACGAACACGTGGCGCACCTGTATGATCCGCTGCACCCGGCGGTGCTGCGGCTGATCCAGTTCGCCGCGCACGCGGCGCTCAGGGCGCGCATCCCAATCAGCGTGTGCGGCGAAATGGCTGGCGACCCGCGCTATGCGCCGCTGCTATTAGGGCTCGGGCTTCTGGAATTTTCCATGGCGCCGATGAATATTCCGCTTGTTAAACAAAAGGTCCGGTCGCTCGACATGGCCGCCGCCAGCCGCCGCGCCGACGCCATCATGGGCCAGGTCGACCCGGGCCGCATCGCCGCGCTTTTGGACGATTTCAACGACGAAAGTTAAATCCCAGCGTGTTCAACCCAGTCGCGGATCAGCGCTAGAACCGCCTCCGGCGCTTCCAGGGGCGCCATGAGGCCGCAATCCTCGATAATTTCCAGCCGGGCGCTGGAGATGCCTTCCGCCAGTTCGTTACTCTTCTGCAACGACCGAAATGCATCCTGACGCGACTAGATTATCAGCGCCGGACAGTCGATGTCCTTGAGCCTGGGGCGGCCGTCGGCGCGGACCATGGACAGCTGATTGATGAACGTCTGTTCGCCCAGGCGGGTGCCTATGGCGAGGATCCCGCCGATGAGCGCGTCGTCCCCCGGCGATCCGGGTGCACGGCCTTGACCACCGCCGGTTTGAACAGGCCGAGGAGCCCCTGGGATTTTGTCAGCGTGATCAGGTGTCGATTGCGCTTCAAGTTATCCGGCCGACACGGGCGGGCAGACGTGTTCATCAGCACCAGCCCGCGGATTCGGCCCGGCGCGCGTGCCGCCATTTCCTGCGCCATATAGCCGCCCATGGAAAAACCGACGGCGATGAAGGTTTCGGGCGCATCCGCAAGGGCACGGGCGGCCATCCCCTCGATGGTGTCTTCCTGTGCCGTGTCCGCAAAATGGATATCGCCCAATGCGCCCAGGTTCCGCGCCACGCGGTCCCACAGCGCCCGGTCGTTCATGAACCCGGGGCAGAGGACAAAATGGCGGTCCGATGCGCCCACCGTCAGCAGAGGGCGCCGGCCATTTCGTCAAAATTCTTGACAATCAGGTCGGGCTGCGCCGGCCAGGCGCCGAACGGGCGGAGCCGCCGGTCGATAAAGGCCGTCCGCATGCCGTAGGTCTTGGCGCCGACGCAGTCGAATTCGTGGTTGGCGACAAAGAGGCACGCCGTGCGGTCGAACCCGGTGATTTCGGCCGCCGTCGCATAGGTCTTCCAGTGCGGCTTGAAATAGCCTGCAGCGGCGACCGAGATGACGTGATCGAACTTGAAGCCGATGTGCGGCCCGGCGGTGGCTAGCATGTCCGGGTCGCCGTTGGACAGAATGGCGAGTTGGTAGCCCGCATCCCGGAGCCGGCCCAAGGCCTGGATCACATCGGGGAAGGGTTTGAGCTTTTCGATTTCCGAGACCAGCCACTGCACCTCCGCCTGGGTATAGCTGATCCTCGCCCGGTCCATGACGAAGGCGACGGCACGGTGGCCGATCTGCCGGTAGGGGGTGTGGCCGCGGTCACACAGCGCATCGATCATGGAGTTTTCGAAGTGCGTCCGCCGCCACCAGGTGACGAATTGGTGCGGGTTGCCGTCCCAGCCTTTCTTTTTCAGGAAGGGGGCCGCGATCTCGGTCAGGCCCTTTTGCATGTCCACAATCGTGCCGTACTGATCGAACAACAGGATTTTGATTTCGCTTTTGAGGATTTCCGGATCAGTCATTTCAGGGGGCCTTTCAGTATGGTTGGGGGCGGTCGCCGGAGCGGAGTGAATTTGCAGTATGCAAGGCCCGCCCGCCGGGATAAAAGCGCGGAATTCTATAGCGGGCTTAAAGGATTTCTAACGCCCGCCGAGACCGCTGGACCGGGCCCGCCCTTGAAGTTCCGGGCCCTGCCTGCTACATCCCCTGCTTCCGACGGTGCCGGCCCGCGAAACCTAAGACGCCGAAATCCGCCCACCCGAGATTTCATGCAAACAGGAGTAACGAATGCCCTTCGACAATTATAAGGTTGCCGATATGTCGCTTGCGGACTGGGGCCGTAAGGAAATCAGCCTGGCCGAAACGGAAATGCCGGGCCTGATGGCGACGCGCGAAGAATACAAGAAGGCCCAGCCTTTGAAGGGTGCACGCATCGCGGGCTCGCTCCACATGACGATCCAGACGGCCGTGCTGATCGAAACGCTGAAAGACCTGGGCGCCGAAGTGCGCTGGGCGTCCTGCAACATCTTTTCGACCCAGGACCACGCAGCGGCGGCGATCGCCGACGGCGGCACCCCGGTGTTCGCCCACAAAGGCGAATCGCTCGAGGATTATTGGGACTATTCCCACCGCATCTTCGAATTTAAAGACGGCGCCAACATGATCCTGGACGACGGCGGCGACGCGACGCTTTTGCTGCACCTGGGTATGGACGCGGAAAAAGATCCGAAGGTCATCGCCAACCCGAAAAGCGAAGAGGCGGAATACATGTTCGCCTCGATCAAAAAGAAACTGAAGGAAGATCCGACCTGGTATTCTCGCAACGCCAAACCGATTCGGGGCGTCACCGAAGAAACCACCACCGGCGTGCACCGGCTTTACGAGATGGAGGAAAAGGGAACCCTCATGTTCCCGGCCATCAACGTAAATGATTCGGTGACCAAGTCGAAATTCGACAACAAGTACGGCTGCCGGGAAAGTCTGGTTGACGGTATCCGCCGTGCGACCGACGTGATGATGGCCGGCAAGGTCGCCGTCGTCGCGGGCTTCGGCGATGTCGGCAAGGGATCGGCCGAAAGCCTGCGCAATTCGGGCTGCCGCGTGATCGTCACGGAAATCGACCCGATCTGCGCGCTGCAGGCGTGCATGGAAGGTTATGAAGTCGTCACCATGGAAGACGCCGCCCCGCAGGGCGATATCTTCGTCACGACGACCGGCAACGTCGACGTCATCACCGTCGATCACATGCGCGCCATGAAGGACCGGGCCATCGTCTGCAACATCGGCCACTTCGACAACGAAATCGAGGTTGCCAAGTTGAAGAACTTCAAGTGGACCAACGTTAAGCCGCAGGTCGACGAAATCGAATTTCCCGGCGGCAACCGGATCATCCTTCTGGCCCAAGGCCGTCTGGTCAACCTGGGCTGCGCCACCGGCCACCCGAGCTTCGTCATGTCCGCCAGCTTCACCAACCAGACGCTGGCCCAGATAGAACTCTGGATCCGCGGCGAAAAGTACGAAAAAAAGGTCTACGTCCTGCCCAAGCACCTGGACGAAAAAGTCGCGCGGCTGCACCTGGAAAAACTGGGGGCCAAGCTGACGGTCCTACGCAAGGATCAGGCCGACTACATCGGCGTCGACGTGAAGGGGCCGTTCAAGTCCGACCAGTACCGGTACTGATTTAACGGCACATCCCACGGGCGGAGATCGCATTCCCCGGCAAGGGCGGCCCCGGTCAACCGGCGCCGCCTTTTGCTTGCGGTCCCGTCTGTTCGAAGCCGGTTCGGACATAGTTAACGGCGGTCCCGCCGATTGTGGCCTTTTCCTTTGTCGCCAAGGGGTTCAATGGTAAACATCCAGACGTGCTAACCGATACCGATCCCATCACCGCTTTTTCCGCCGGCCTGCTTGTTGGCGTCGGAGCGCTTCTGATCATCGCCTGGCTGTTCCGCCGCCGTTGGGCCGAGGCCGACATGGCGCGCCGCAGGATCGAGGCCGTCGCCGTCAAGGCCCGGGAAATCCTGGCGGGGTCGCCTGACGGGTTGTTTATCTGGGACCGGGCGTCCGGCGGCATTACATGTTCGCGCAAACTGGCGTCGCTTTTGGCATTGGCCGACGGCACCAAGGCGCGGTTCGAGGACGTGACCGCCCGCTTCGATCAAGACAGCGCCCGGCGGCTCGCCGCGTCGGTCAAGTTTCTGCACGAGGAAGGGCGGCGGTTTGAAATCGTCCTGACCACGGCGGACAGCGCCGGCCGGCGGTTGATCCAGGCGGTCGGCACCCGCGCCCAGGACCGCGATGGCCAGGTGCTGGCCGACCTTCTGTGGATGCGCGACATTTCCGCCGCCGCCAAGCTGCTGGTCGATCTGTCGGGCGAGACCGACCTGCCGGAAGCCCGCGACTTGCACCTGCGCGGGCTTTTGGATGCGCTGCCCTTTCCCATCTGGCTGCGCGACGCGGACCTAAAAGTCGTCTTCACCAATCAGGCGGCCCTGTCGCAGCGCATCGCGGGGCCCGACGACGCGCAGGCGGAAACCGCGCGCGACGAAGCCCGCCCCGTCACCCGTAACCACGAAATGGAAAAAGCCGGCGACCGGGTGGTGATTTCGGTGACCGAATGCCCGCTTGAGGCATCGCAGGACAGCGAAGGCGACGACGCCGATCCCGTCGGCGGCCTGATCGGCTATGCGTTCCCCAAACAGGACGGGCTCGACCCGGCGCCGGCACCGGCGCCCGAACCCGCCGACCCGCCACCGCCGCCCGCGGTCACCGATGCGGTGCTGGCCGGGCTGGCAACCGGGATCGCCATTTTCGACGGGGCGACGCGGCTGCAGTTTCATAACGCGGCGTTTCGCGAGATGTGGCGGCTGGATAACGGCTGGCTCGACGACGGGCGGGATTTCGGCGAAATCCTCGAACACCTGCGCGCCGAACGGCGGTTGCCCGAGGTGCCGGACTTCCGCGCCTACAAAATGGAACAACTGCAATTGTTCGACAGCGCCCAGGACAGCGCCGGCGACCCCATGGGCGATCTCATGCACCTACCGGATGGGCGGACGCTCCGCGCCGTCACCCACGGGCTGCCGGGCGGCGGGCTCGCCTTCAGCTACGACGACGTGACCGATCAGCTGGACCTGGAAAGCGCCGTCAACGCACGGGACGCCGTGCACCGGGCGACACTTGAACATCTGACCGAAGCGGTCTGCGTGTTCGGCTCGGACGGGCGGCTCAAGCTGTTCAATCAGGCATTCATGCAGTTGTGGGGGCTGGAGGCGGCGGCGCTCTGCCCCGAAATCCACGTCACCGACTTCATCGATGCGGTGCAGGACATGATTGACGCCGACGGCGACTGGGACGCCCGGAAAACGCAGATCCACACCGCCATGACGGCGCGCGAGCCGGGGCTTCGCGAACTGCCGGTCCCGGGCGGCGACGTGATCGAATACGCCAACCGGCCGCTGCCGGACGGCGGCGTGCTGGTGTCGTTCCGGCGCACCATCGGCGCCTGACCACCGGGCCCGGCACCTCCGGTTCTTTCGGGCCGAAAAGGCCCGCCGGATTCAGCCCCCTTTAAACATTTCAAACTTAGGCCTATATTCATGTTGTGCATCGCACACATGGCAGCAAACAAAGGGTTCCGTCCGTCCATGACCATGAACAAGTCAGTTGCGAAATTCCCCTTGGGCGAGTTCGTCCGTCACCGGGTCTACGGGTTCCGAGGCGTGGTGTTCGACATCGACCCGGAATTCAACAACACCGACGAATGGTATGAAAGCATCCCGGCCGAGGTGCGGCCGCGCAAGGACCAGCCGTTCTATCACCTGCTGGCCGAAAGCCACGACAAGTCGCCCTATGTGGCGTACGTGTCGGAACAGAACCTGGAACTGGAAGAAACGGACGAGCTGATCGACCATCCGGACCTGCCGGACTTCTTCCACTTCGACGACGAAGGCCGTTTGGTTTATCGGCATCCGATGAACTAACTTCTCGACTGCGCGTCGAATTTCGTTCCGAACGATTGCCGCCCTCTCCTCTAATTAAGGCCTGATCCGCTATGTGAATTCACCGGCGATCGAGCCGCGAAAAATAATCCGCCAATTGGGCGATTTCCGCATTGGTCAAATGGGTACCTTGGCGGTTCATCATCCGGTGCGACCGGTACCGCCCGTCGCGCGCCAGACCGTCGATCAACGCATCGCAAAACGCAAGCAACTGGCAGGCGAGATGGCGGGCCCGCTGCCCGGCAAGCGACGGGACCAATGCATGGGTCGTTTTGCCGCCGGGACCGTAACAGAGAAAACACCGCATGACGAAGGCGGGCGGCGGGCCCAAAAGGAAGCGGGGTTGCTCCAGCGCGCGAGCGGGAAAGCAGGCCTGACGGTAAAACCAGCGGGCGATGCGGAAGGCGTCTTCGACGGAAACCTCCTTCGCCTGTTCGGTCATCACCGGGTGGCGGCGGACAAGGCGCGGGCTGCGGGCCGGCGCATTGTCCGCCGCGTTGAAGGCCTTGATCTGATGGCGCAGGTAGCCATCGTCCTGACCAACCAGAGACGGCACCTCGGTCTTTTTCTTCATTGTGTTCACGCTGTGACATTCCAGGCAGGGGCGGACAACGTAAGGCGGATCGGGCGGCGCAGCCCGCGCCGCCGCGAACGCCCAGGCAACGAGGCAGAGGCCGATCACGGCGGCAATCCGCCTCGGGACCGCAGAGAAAATAAATCATGGCGGCGATTTCTTCCTAAAGCCCATAGCGGTTCAACGGGATAGCGTCGTGATAATCGGCGCGGATGTCCGGCGTGTGCACTTGTTTCGCCATGGCCGTGTAGACCGGGCCCGGCGCCACTAGGTTGACGTGGATGCCCTGTTCCCCCAGTTCCGCCGCTTGCTGTTTAGTCAGATGCGTCAGCGCCGCCGTGGTCGTGCCGTAAGCGACGCGAAGGGTCGACGCGCGAGAGCCCGAGATGGAGCCGATGTTGACGATCGCGCCGCCGCACGGGCCTGTCCCTCGCCGTCAATATCGACCAGCGCGACGCGCCACCCTTCGGCCAGAAATCTGCGCGCCACGGCGAGCCCGATGCCGCGGGCCGCGCCGGTGATGACACAGACTTTATGTTTATTTTCCGTCGCCACCGGGGACGCCCTTGGTCGTCGAATATTCGAAATGCAGGATTTCGCCGGGCCGCGCGACGGCGTGGGCGCCATGGGCGGCCAGCGCCGCTTCGGCGAAGCCGGTCAGGATGAGTTTCAGTTTTCCGGGGTAGGTCACGATGTCGCCGACGGCGAACAGCCCCGGTTTGCCCGCACCCATGGTGCCCGCGTCGACCTGGATCAGGTCTTTCGCGAGGTCGAGCCCCCAATCGGCGATGGGGCCCAAATTCTGGCTTAGCCCGTAAAACGGTAGCAGCACATCCGCCGGGAGGCGTTTTTCATTGCCGCCCAGATCGCTGACGACGACGGCGGCGAGGGTGCCGCCCGCGCCCTCAAGCGCCGCCAATTGATACGGCACCACCATGTCGACCGCGCCGGCCTTGGCAAGGTCTTGCATCCGGCGCACGCTTTCGGGCGCCGCCCGGAACTTGGCGCGGCGGTGGACGACGGCGAGACTTTTTGCATGATCCGCCAGCGCCAACGCCCAATCGACGGCGCTGTCGCCGCCGCCGGCGATGACGATGCGCTTGTCTTTATAATCATCCACCCGGCTGACCAGATAGTTGACGCCTTGTCCCGCTCCCTGGCCTTCGTAGTCTTCAATGCCGTCGAGCGGCGGCCGGTTCGGTCCGAAGGCGCCGACGCCTGCAGCGATGATGACGGCGGCGGCGTCGATGACCGCGCCCGCATCCGTCGTTACCCGCCAACCGCCGGATTGCTGGGCAAGGCCGGTCACTTGCTGGCTCAAATGAAACACGGGGGCGAAGGGGGCCGCCTGTTCTTCCAGCTTTTTGACTAGATCCTGGGCGTCGATCCGGGGATAGCCCGGAATATCGTAAATCGGCTTTTCCGGGTACAGCGCCGACAACTGCCCGCCCACGCTTTCCAGCGCATCGACGACGTGGCATTTAAGCCCCAGCATGCCACATTCGAACACGGCAAACAGGCCGACCGGCCCGGCGCCGATGATGACTGCGTCGGTTTTTACGGGCAGGGATGCGTCGCCGGGCGTCACGCGGGAAGGCTCCTTTTCATGGCCGGTTAATGGCCGATCAATACGGGCTTCTTACATGGCTGCCCGGAAAGACAAGGTCAAGCCTTGTCCCCGATACGGGAAGTTCGTTAAAAGAACGGCGATGACGGCCATGACCAAACCATCCGAAGACGCATCCGGCAAACGGGCAGTGGCGGTTTTAACCCTCCGGGGCGAAGACGCGGGCTTGGCGCTGGGCCGGCGGCTTGCTGGGATTTGCCGTCCGGGCGACGTCGTCGCGCTTTGGGGCGATCTCGGCATGGGCAAGACGGTGATCGCACGGGGCTTTATCCGGGATTATTGCGGCACGGACGAAGACGTGCCGAGCCCGACCTTCACCCTGGTCCAGCCCTATGACGGGCGGGATGCGACCGTGTGTCACTTCGACCTTTACCGCCTGAAAGACCCGGAAGACGCTTTTGAGCTGGGCATCGAAGACGCCTTCGCCGACGGCATATCCCTGATCGAATGGCCGGACCGGCTGGGGCCCTATCTGCCGGCCGGGCGCTTGGACGTGCGGCTTGCCCCCGGCAAGTCGGCGGACGAGCGCATCGCAACCGTTTCCGGCGCCGGGTGGGGGCCCCGCCTGAAGGATGCCGGTATCGATGCCTAAACGCGCCGCCCTGATTGACGCCTTCCTCGACCGCCACGGCTGGGCCGGCGCGGCGCGCGCGCCCTTGGCCGATGATGCGTCGTTCCGGTCCTATATCCGTTTGACCGACGGCGACCGCCGCGCCGTGCTGATGAACGCGCCGCCGCCCAAGGAAGATGTGCGGCCCTTCGTCACCGTCGCTAGGCATTTGATCAAGATGGGGCTGAGCGCGCCGCAGATTTATGCCGAGGATGCCGCCGCCGGGCTTTTGTTGCTGGAAGATTTGGGCGACAGCACCTACACCCGGATGCTTGACGGCGGCAGGGTGGATGCGGAAAAACTGTACGCCGTCGCGGTCGACGTGCTGATCCACATTCACGACCGGCCGCCGGAAACCGCCGTGCCGGCGGCGCTGCCGCCCTATGACGAACGGCGGCTGACGGATGAGGCATCGCTGCTGATCGACTGGTACCTGCCCGCCGTCACCGGAGCGGAACCCGACGACGAGGTGCGCAACGCCTACCGCCGCGTGTGGTGCGAGCCGCTTCGCCGGGTGCTGGCGCAGCCGAAGACTTTGGTGCTCCGCGATTATCACGTCGATAACCTGATTTGGCTGCCCGATCGCGACGGCATCCGCCGCTGCGGGCTGTTGGATTTTCAGGACGCGGTTTCCGGATCGCCGGTGTACGACCTGATGTCGCTGCTGGAGGATGCGCGGCTCGTCGTCGACCCGGTGGTCACCGCGCAAATGCTGGCGCGATACCTGGCGGCGTTCCCCGATCTGGACCGCGAGGCGTTGGGCGCGTCCTACGCCATTTTGGGCGCGCAGCGCCACGCCAAGGTGATCGGCATCTTCACGCGGCTGAGCCACCGGGACGGAAAACCGCAGTACCTGAAACACATCCCGCATGTGTGGGGATTGCTCGAACACGCGCTGGCGCATCCCATACTGGCCGACGTCAAAGCGTGGGTCGACAAGGCCATCCCCAAGGCCCGCCGCGTCATCCCGCCGCCGGAACAGCCGGAGGCCGCGGCGTGAGCGCCGCCGGCCCGGATCCTTCGACGCAAAATCAATCGGGCGTCGCCCCGAAGATGGCCATGGTGCTGGCGGCGGGGCTCGGCACCCGCATGCGCCCCATCACCGATACGCTGCCGAAGCCGCTGGTGCCTGTGGCGGGCCGGGCGCTGATCGACCACATACTCGACCGGCTTGGGGAAACGGGCATCGAAACGGCGGTGGTCAACCTGTTCCATCTGGCCGACCAAATCGAAACGCATCTGAAAGACCGCACCGCGCCGAAACTGGTTTTTGTGCGCGAGCCGGAACGGCTGGAAACCGGCGGCGGTGTCAAGAATGCGTTGTCGTATTTTGGCGACGCGCCGTTCTTCGTCACCAATACCGACGCGTTGCTGCTGAACGGGCCGCGCCCGATCCTGCCCCGGCTGGCCGAAGAATGGCGCGACGACGCCATGGATGCGCTGTTGCTGCTGCATTCGACGGTCGAGGCGTTTGGCTACGAAGGGCGCGGCGATTTCTGCGCCGAGCCCGACGGCAAACTGTCCCGCCGCCCGGAAATGGAAATTGCGCCCTGGCTGTTCACCGGCGTGCAGATTTTGCACCCGCGCCTTTTTGCGGACACGCCCGACGAGGCGTTTTCCTTGAACGTGCTGTACGACCGGGCGATTGAAAACGACCGCCTTTACGGCGTTGTGCATGACGGCGAGTGGTTCCACGTGGGCACGCCGGACGCCCTTTCGGTTACCGAAGACTATATGTCCGAGCGGTTCGCCGGCCAGCGCCGTCGATGACGGCGCAAAACAAAACACATGGGCCGTCGATGACGAACGCGAATGTTTTCACGATTGCGCCCGGGCGTCCCTTCGTCGACGTTTTGGCGCGAAGCCTGCTCACCCGTTATGCCGACGATCCCGCCGGGTTGATCGACGTGCGCGTGCTGCTGCCGACGCGGCGCGCGGTCAGGGCGCTTTCCGAGGCCTTTCTTCGCCATTCTGGCGGCCGGACGGTCCTGTTGCCGCACATGACGCCCTTGGGCGATCTCGCCGACGACGAACTGGAACTGGTGCTGGACACAGAAGGCTTCAATGAAACGGCGCTGGACCTGCCGCCGGCAATTGCCGGCATGCGCCGACAGATTCTGCTCGCGCAGTTGATCTGTAAAATTCCGGGCCGGGCGGAGACGGCGGAACAGGCGCTCGCCCTCGCCCGCGAATTGGCGCGGCTGTTGGATCAGGTGGCGACGGAGCGGCTCACTTTCGGCAATCTGGCGGCACTGGTCCCCGACGACTTCGCCGAACACTGGAAAGTGACGCTGACGTTTCTGAAAATCCTGACCGAACACTGGCCGGCGATCCTGGCCGGCGAGGGCGCCGTCGACGGCGCGGTACGCCGCAACATACTGCTGGAACGGCGGGCGGCGGCCTGGCAAGCCAAACCGCCGGAAACACCGGTGATCGCCGCCGGATCCACGGGCTCGATCCCGGCGACGGCGGATCTGCTTCATGTGGTCGCGCATCTGCCGCAAGGGGCGGTGATCCTACCGGGGCTCGACCGGGGTTTGAGCGACGACGCATGGCGGGCGCTCGAGCCGCAGCACCCGCAGTTCGGCTTGGCGCGGCTACTCGATACCTTCGACATGACCCGCGATCAGGTCCGGGACTGGGATGGCGGCGATGAACGGGCGGACGACGGGGCGCTTGCCGCGCGGTTCCGGGCGCTGTCGACAGCGCTGCGCCCGGCGGCGGCGACGGGAAGCGCGCTCGACGCCGACATTGGCGACATGCACACAGCGTTTCAAAACGTGCGGCGCATCGATTGCCCGACGCCGGCGGAGGAAGCGCTCGCCATCGCGCTCTGCCTGCGCGAAGCGCTGGAAACCCCGGGCAAGCGCGCGGCGCTGGTGACGCCGGACCGGGCGCTTGCCCGCCGGGTGCGCGCCGAATTGCGGCGCTGGGATATTCACGTCGACGATTCCGCCGGCGTGCCGCTGGCCGAAACGGCGCCCGGCGGGTTCTTGCGTTTGGCGGCGGAGGCGGTGCGCGACCGGTTTCAGCCGGTGTCGCTGCTGTCGTTGTTGAAACATCCCCTGGCCGGGCTTGGCCTGCCGACCGCGCGGCTTCGCCATCTGGCGCGGCGGATGGAAGTTGCGATGTTGCGGGGGCCTCGCCCCGCCGGCGGGACCGGCGGATTGACCGCGGCGCTGGCCCGCGCCCGGCATATGGACGCGGACGAGCGGGACGCCACCGACGATTTGATCAAGCGGCTTGAAACGGCTAGCCGTGAATTCAGCACCTTGATGGCCACACCCGCAGCCCCGGTGCGCGATCTGGCCCGCGCCCACATCCGCATGGCCGAAGCCATGGCAGCGACCGATCACGAACCGGGCGCAGCACGCCTTTGGGCCGGCGACGCGGGCGAGGCGGCGGCCGTCTTCATGAACGAGGTGCAGGAACACGCGGATGGATTAGGCGCGATCAACGGCCGCGATTATCCGGCGCTGATCGACGAACTGGCGGCCGGGCGCGGTTTGCGCCCGCGCCACGGCGGGCATCCCCGGCTTGCCGTATGGGGCTTGCTGGAAGCCCGGCTGCAGAACGCGGACTTGATGATTTTGGGCGGCTTGAACGAGGGCGTCTGGCCGCCCGCCCTCCGGCCGAGCCCGTGGATGAGCCGTCCGATGATGATGAAATTCGGCCTGCCGGACCCGGACCGGCGGGTCGGCCTGACGGCGCACGACTTCGTTCAAGCAATGATGGCGCCGGCAATCATCATCACCCGCGCCGGGCGGGCCGATGGTGCGCCGACGGTGCCGGCCCGCTGGCTGCTGCGGATCGAAAATCTGCTGACCCCGCCAGCCGCTCCAGGCGAAGCCCGCCGGGCCCTGCCGGCGCGGGATGGCGGGCCGCTTGCCTGGGCGGCGGCGCTCGACAAGCCGGACGCATTGATCCCGCCCGTGAAACCGATGCCGAAACCGGATGTTGCGCTGCGCCCACCCGGGCTTTCCGTGACCCAGATCGAGACCTGGGTGCGCGATCCCTACGCCGTCTATGCCCGCCACATATTAAAGTTGGAACCGCTGGACCCCCTCGACGCCGATCCGGGGGCGGCGGAAAAAGGCACGCTGATCCATGAGGCGCTCAACCAGTTCATTGACGCCTACCCGCGCGACCTGCCGCCCGACGCCGAGGCGCGGCTGATCGACATCGGCGGCAGGGTCTTTGCCGAGGCCGCGCCCGGGCCCGGCGTGATGGCGTTCTGGTGGCCCAGGTTTTTGCGGGTCGCCCGGTGGTTCGTCGACAACGAACGGGCGCGGCGAGTGCAAGGGTACAGGCCGCTCGCGTGGGAGCGGCGGGGCGAGCGCACGATCGACGCCGCATCGGGCTTCCGCGTCAGCGCCAAGGCCGACCGCATCGACCGGGGCCCCGGCGGCGGGCTTGTGATCGTCGATTACAAGACCGGGCAGGCGCCGAGCTGGAAACAGGTCGAGGTCGGATTTTCCCCGCAACTACCGTTGGAAGCGGCGATCGCCGAGACCGGCGGGTTCGACACCTTGCCGGCGGGCGCGGCGGAGACGTTTAATTATCTTAGGCTGACCGGCGGGCGCGAAGCCGGGGAGGACAAGCGCCAGGACGCGGGGGAAATGGCCGCCGACGCATGGGCCGGGCTGGCCCGGCGGGTGAAATTGTTCGCGAAAAAAGACACGCCCTATCCGCCCCACGTGAAGCCCATGTACGACACCTATGACGGGCCCTATGACCAACTGGCCCGCGTCCGCGCGTGGATGGCCGTCGGCGGAGAGGACGCGTGATGGCGGACAAGAAGATGACCGAAACCCGCCGCCAGGCCAACGAACGTCAGACCGCCGCGTCGGACCCCGCCGTGTCGCACTGGGTGTCGGCCAGCGCCGGCACCGGCAAGACCCACGTGCTGACCAACCGCATCGTCAGGCTTTTAATGGCCGGGGCGAAACCGTCGCAGATTTTGTGCCTGACCTATACCAAGGCGGCGGCGACGGAGATGGGTAACCGTCTGGCCCGCAACCTGGGCCACTGGGCGGTGATGACGGACGACGCGCTGATCGACGCCTACCGGGACCAGACCGGCGTGCCGCTGAACCGCCGGGACCTGGACCGGGTGCGCCGTCTGTTCGCCGAGGTCGCGGACACTACCGACGGCCCCAACATCCGGACCATTCATTCGTTCTGCGAATCGCTGCTGGGGCGCTTTCCGCTGGAAGCCCAAGTCACCCCCAACTTCACGGTGATGGACGAACGCACGGCGGCGGAACTGCGGGCCGAGGCACGGGAACGTGTCCTCGACATCGCCGCGGCGGACGCGGGCGGACCGCTCGCCGCCGCCATGGATCACGTGGCGGCGCAGGTCAACGAAGATGATTTCGACAAGTTGATGGCAGCGCTGGACAGGGGCCGCGCCAAGCTCGCCCGCGGCATCCAAACCGCCCAAAGCATCGATGGGTTCGCGCGGGTCGTGCGCGAACGGCTCGGCCTCGGTCCTGACGACGACCGAGCGTCAATCATCCATAACGACGGCGTGCCCGCCGATGACGCGGCACTTCGCCGCGCCGCCCAAGCCCTGTTGACCGGAAGCGCCGCGGACCAGGGCCGGGGCCAGGCCATCGCCGATTGGATCGCCGCCGACGCGCCGGCGCGCGTCGAAAATTTCCACGCTTACGCCGATGTGTTCGTCACCCAGGCGGGCGGACCCCGAAAGACGCTGATCACCCAGGGGGCAGCCAAATCAGACCCAGGCGCGGAGGACGCGTTGCTTGCCGAACAGCAACGGGTGCTTGATATCTGCGACTGGCTGAAGGCGCTGACCGTCGCCGGCAACACCACAGCACTGGCTCGGCTGGGCGATGCGCTGAACGCGGCTTACCGGACGTTGAAGGAAGAACGCGCGCTGTTGGACTACGACGACCTGATCCAGAAGGTGCGGGATTTGCTCTCCCCCGGCAGCGCCGCCCGCGCGGGGGCCGCCGCCTGGGTGCACTATAAGCTCGACGGCGGCATCGCCCACGTGCTGGTCGACGAGGCGCAGGACACGGCGCCCGACCAGTGGGCGATCTTGAAGGCGCTGGCCGACGAATTTTATGCGGGCGAAGGCCGGTGGGAAGACGGCCACGGCGACACATCCCGCACGGTCTTCGCCGTCGGCGACGAAAAACAGTCGATCTACAGTTTCCAGGGCGCCGACCCCCGGGGGTTCGAGGCCGCCCGCGATCACTTCGCGGCCCGCGCGCGGGCCGCCGGGCAGCTGGCGACGCTCGACCGGCCGCTTGAGATGGCGGTGTCGTTCCGCTCGGTCCCGCCGGTGCTGGATTGCGTCGATCGCACGTTCGAGGATGAGGAAATCCGGGGCGCGCTGACGCCGACGGACCGCGCCGTCCGCCACCTAGCCGACCGCTACCGGGACGGCGGCGTGGTCGAACTGTGGCCCGTCGTCAAACCCGAGGACGAGGACGAGGAAAATCCCTGGGACGCGCCCTTGGATCGGCCGGGCCGCCGCGCGCCCATCGTACAGGTGGCCGACGCCATCGCCGGCACGATCCGCCGCTGGCTCGACGCGGGTGAAAACCTGGAAAGCAAAAACCGCCCCGTTGGCCCCGGCGATATTTTGATTTTGGTCCGGAAGCGCGGGCGCTTCATGGCGGAAATGGTGCGCGCGTTGAAGGCGCGGGCGATCCCAGTTTCCGGTTCGGACCGCATGGTGCTGACAGAACAGCTGGCGGTCATGGACCTGATGGCCTTGGGGCGCTTCGTGTTGTTGCCCGAGGATGATTTGAACCTGGCGACGGTGCTGAAAGGCCCCCTGTTCGCGTTCGAGGACGACCGCGACCTGACCGACCTTTGCCCGGGCCGCCGGGGCAGCCTGTGGGCCGAACTGGGCCACCGCGCCGATGAACAGCCCAGGTGGCGGGCCGCTCGGAACAGGCTGTCGGGCCTGTTGGCGCAGGCGGACTTCAAGCCGCCTTATGAATTTTATGCGGACCTGATGGGCCCGGGCGGCGCAAGGCGCGAGTTTCACCGCCACCTGGGGCCGGATGCCTTGGACCCCATGGAGGAATTTCTCTCCCTCGCCATCACCTATGAGCGGACACACGTGCCGTCGCTCGAGGGGTTTCTGCATTGGGTCGCCGCCGGGCGGACGGAGATCAAACGCGACCTGGAACAGGCGGGTGGCGAGGTCCGGGTCATGACCGTCCACGGCGCCAAGGGGCTGGAAGCGCCCGTGGTGTTCCTGCCCGATACCTGCCCGGCGCGGGACGGCGGCGGCAAGACGCCGTGCCTATTGTGGGAAGAAGACGCCGACGTTGTTTATTGGCCGGGGCGGAAGGCCGATGACACGGCGTTAACCCGCGCACTCCGCGATGCGGTCGAGGCGCGGGGCGCGGACGAGGAGCTCCGGCTTCTTTACGTCGCCATGACCCGCGCCGCCGACCGGCTTTACGTCACCGGGTGGGAGGGCAAGACCGGGCGTGCCGACGGTGCCTGGTATGATTTGATCAAGGACGGCATGGCGCGGGCCGGCGCCGTCGAGGTCGAGGATATTTGCCCGGACATTCCGGGCGCCGGGCTGCGCCGCCTGTCGCCGCAATCGGGCCCCGTCCCGGCGCGGCCCACCGACATTGAGCTCGACGGTGCGGGGCTGCCGGATTGGGCCTTGCGGCCCCCGGGGGCCGAGCCCGAACCGCCCCTGCCCCTGACGCCGTCCCGGCCCGAGGACGCGCCTCCTGCCTTGTCGCCCTTGGAAGACGACGACGGGGCGCGGTTCAAACGCGGGCTGATCGTGCATGCCCTGCTTCAGGGTCTGCCGGACCTGAGGCCCGAAGACCGCGACGCGGCGGCGGCAAGATACCTGGCGCGGGCGGACCTGAACCTCTCAGCCGCGGATCAATCCGCGCTGCTTTCCGAAACCCTGGGCGTACTGACCGACCCGGCATTGGAAACATTGTTCGGGCCGGGCGGGCGGGCGGAAACACCCTTGGTCGCCGTCATCGGCGGGCGGGTGATGTCGGCCCGGCTCGACCGACTGTTGGTGACGGAAAAGGAAATCGTCGTCGCCGATTTCAAGACCAACCGGCCGCCGCCCGATTCGCCCCAAAAGGTGCCGGATGTCTATCTGCGCCAGATGGCGGGCTACCGTGCCGCGTTGGCGGCGCTGTACCCGGACCGGCCCGTCCGCGCCTTTCTGGTATGGACCGTGGGGGCCAAGTGGATGGAACTGCCCGACGACCTGCTGGCCCGCCACGCCCCTGCTTGACGCATCCGAGACGCCCCCCTAGATTTTATGTCATCCGCAATCGGCCGGGCCGCTAGACGCCTGCCGCCGGGTGCTCTTCCGGACCGCAATCAATAAAGGTGAGAGACCATGCCGAAACAGGTTACCGACGCTTCCTTCGACGCCGATGTGCTGGGTTCAAGCGAGCCCGTCTTGGTGGATTTTTGGGCCGAATGGTGCGGCCCCTGCAAACAGATCGCGCCGTCGCTGGATGAACTGTCGACGGAATTTGAAGGCAAGGTCACCATCGCCAAGATCAACATCGACGACAACCCGAACACGCCCAGCAAATACGGCGTGCGCGGCATACCAACCCTGATGCTGTTCAAGAACGGCGAAGTGGCGGCGACCAAGGTCGGCGCCGTGCCGAAAAGCCAGATTCAGGACTGGATCAAGCAGAACACCTGATTCCCCTGGCGTCCGTTGGCGTTCGTTCGGCGCTCGCCTTCCGTTCCGTAATCGAAACGACCGGAGGTCCCGATGAGCCGGCTTGAAATCCAACAGATTCCCGTCCTCAACGACAATTACGTCTATCTGGCCCATTGCCCGGAAACAGGGGCCACCGGCGTCGTCGATCCGGCCGTTTCGGGACCGGTTTTAGACGCCGCGGACAAACTGGGCTGGAATATCACCCATATCCTGAACACCCACCATCACGGCGACCACACCGGCGGCAACCTGGAAATCCAGGCCGAAACCGGCTGCGAAATCGTCGGGCCCGAGGCCGATAAGGACCGCATCCCCGGCATCCGCACCCAAGTCAGCGACGGCGATGCCTATAGGTTGGGCAAAGCCGAAGCCATGGTCTACGATGTGCCGGGCCACACGCGGGGGCACATCGCCTATTGGTTCGAGGGATCGGACGCGCTTTTCTGCGGCGACACCCTGTTCGCCATGGGCTGCGGGCGGCTATTTGAAGGCACGCCGGCACAGATGGTTAAATCTCTTGAGAAATTTAAGCGCCTGCCTCCGCAAACCCGCGTTTACTGCGCCCATGAATACACCCAGTCCAACGGCCGCTTCGCGCTGACGGTGGAGCCGGACAACAAGGCCCTGGTCCAGCGCATGAAGGACGTGGATGCCGCACGCGCCAAAAACATCCCGACGGTGCCGTCGACCATCGGCGACGAGTTGGCGACCAATCCGTTCATGCGCTCGGACAGCCCGGGCCTGCAAAAGGCCATCGGCATGGCCGGGGCGGGGTATGTCGACGTGTTCGCCGAAACCCGGCAGCGCAAGGACAATTTCTGAAATTTGACCCGTCGGGCCATGGCCCGCCGCTCAGCCACGCAGTCGTCCGCCCCGCACGCGGGCGCCGGGTCGTGGGCAGCGCGGCGCATTTCAACGACGGACCTTCGGATGACATCGTCGGCGGCTGTCCGCGCCAAGGCCGCGATGACGCCGCAGACGATCACGTCGGGCCAGAAGGTGCCGGCGACCCGCACCCCCGCCCCCGCGGCGATGACGGCGACGTTGGCGATGGCGTCGTTCCGCGAACACAGCCAGACGGAGCGCATGTTGGCGTCGCCTTCGCGGTATTTGTAGAGCATCGCGGCAACGGCGACGTTAGCGGCGAGCGCCGCCGCGCCGACCCCGGAAATCGCATGCCCCCGCGGCACGTCCCCGGATAAGAAGCCACGTGACGACCAAACCCAGACGCCGAAGCCGCCCGTGGACAGCCCCTTAATGAGCGCCGCCCGGGCCCGCCATTTCAAGTGCATGCCGACGACGAACAGCGACAGGCCGTAATTGGCGGCGTCGCCCAGGAAATCGAGCGCGTCCGCCTGCAGCGCCACGGACTTCGCCATCATCGCGAAGGTGAGCTCGACCGCGAACATACTGCCGTTGATGATCAGCGCCGCCCACAGCACCCGCGCGTAGGCGCGGCTGATTGCTTCGTCATGAAAGTGCGTGTCGCAGCAATTCGACCTGCCTTGAATGTAGGAAGGGGCCGGGCCGCTGGCAAGCAGCCAGGGCGTCAGCCGTTCTGCGCCAGCACTTCGCCCGCCAGATAAAGCGAGCCGCAGATCATCACCCGCGCCGGGGCGGGCGAAGGAGCGCCGCCGGGGGCCGATGGAGAGCCCGCCGCTTGAAAGACCTCGGCGAGCGCCGCCATCACCGACGGCGCTTCGCGGGCGTCGATCCCGGCGGCGGCGGCGGCGCCGACGATGTCCCCGGCCGCGAGCGTATTCTGTTCGCCCGGAATGGCGATGCCGTGCAGGTCGGCGGCGACGCCGGCCATGGGTTTCAAAAACGCCTTCGGGTCCTTGGAATTGATCATGCCGCAGATCAGATGCAGCGGCCTGTCGCCCCAAACGTCCCGCGCGTGGGCCGCGATGGTTTCGCCGGCGGCCTGGTTGTGACCGCCGTCAAGCCAAAGTTCCCACCCTTGGGGGAGCGCTGCCACCAGCGGCCCCCGCGTGAGGCGTTGCAGCCTGGCCGGCCAGCGGGCGGCGGCGAGACCTTGATTTCGCGCGTCATCATCGGCGACAAACCCGGCCATGGCGTTCAGGCACATCATTGCCTGCGCCGCGTTGGCGAGCTGATGGCGGCCGGCGAGCGACGGCAAAGGGTAATCGGCGGCGTCACGGCCGAACAACAACCGAAATCCGCTGCGGGTTTCTTCCATGTCCCAGTCGCGCCCGCGGGCGAGAACCGGCGCGCCCACGCCGGCGGCTTTATCCAACAGCACCTTGAGCACTTCGGGCATCTGTGCGCCGACGACGCAGGGTACGCCCGGGCGCATGATCCCGGCTTTTTCCGCGGCGATCTTTTCGACCGTATCGCCCAGAAACTGCTGATGATCCAGCGAGATCGGCGTGATCGCGGTAACGCAGGGCCGGTCGATCACGTTGGTCGCGTCGAGCCGCCCGCCCAGGCCGGTTTCGAGCAGCACCACGTCCGCCGGGTGTCGCGAAAACGCGAGCAAGGCCGCCGTGGTGGTGATTTCGAAAAACGTGATCGGCAGGCTGCCGTTGGCGACTTCGCATTCGGCCAGGAGCGCTTCCAGCGCTTCGTCGGAAATCTGCTCGCCCGCCAGCACGACGCGTTCGTTGAAGCGGACCAGATGCGGCGAAATGTGCACGTGCACGCGATACCCCGCCGCCTCGAGCATGGCGCGGAGGAACGCCATGACCGAACCCTTGCCGTTGGTCCCCGCCACGTGAAAAACCGGCGGCAGCTTGGCCTCGGGATGGCCTATGGTTGCGAGCAGGCGCCGCACCCGTTCCAGCGACAGGTCGATGACCTTGGGGTGGAGCGTCAACAGGCGGTCGAGCATTGCATCGCAACGGGCCGCCGCGCCGGTCGGCTGTGTCATGTCGGGTTGGTCATTGCAGGCTGGTCATGAAGGGGGCCGGGGCTGCCCAGGTCAGCCGTCGGCGGGGCGGTCGCCCGGCGCGTTTACCGCCATCGTGGCGCGGCGGGGGGCGGGCGGCAGGATTTCGCCTTCGAGGATTTCGATGTCCTGATCCGTGCCGTCGACCTGGCGGCCCGGTTCCGGGTTAAGCAGCAGGTCGATCACCCGCGCCAGCGTTTCCTTCAACTCGGGGCGCGGTACGACCATGTCGACCATGCCGTGTTCGAGCAGATATTCGGCCCGCTGGAACCCTTCAGGCAGGGTTTCGCGGATCGTCTGTTCGATCACCCGCTGACCGGCGAAGCCGATGACGGCGCCCGGCTCCGCAATGTGAATGTCGCCCAGCATGGCGTAGGACGCGGACACCCCGCCCGTGGTCGGGTCGGTCAGCACAACGATATAAGGCAGGCCCACTTCCTTCACTTCGTCGACGGCAATGGTGGTGCGCCCCATCTGCATGAGCGACAGAATGCCTTCCTGCATGCGTGCCCCGCCGGACGACGGGATGACCACGAAGGCGGCTTTTTCACCGACGGCCTTGCGCGCGGCGGCGAGCATCCCCGAACCCACGGCGGCCCCCATGGAGCCGCCCATGAAATCAAAGTTCAGCGCCGCGATGACCACGGGCAGTTCGTTGATCCGGCCGAAGCCGGCGACAATCGCGTCCTGATCGCCAGTTTTGGCACGGGCGGATTTCAGCTTCGCCGCATAGGTTTCCCGGTCCTTGAATTTAAGCGGGTCGTTGACGGGCGCCTTCCAGGAAATTTTTTCGTAAGCGCCGTCGTCGAACAGCATTGCCATGCGGTCATGCGCACTGACGCGCAGGTGATGGTCGCAGTGCGTGCAGACATGAAGGTTTTTCTGAAGGTCGCGGTGAAAAATCATCTGGCCGCACCCGGGGCATTTGTCCCACAGGTTTTCGGGCATTTCCTTGCTGCCGGCGACCAGGCTTTTCAGTTTCGGGCGGACAAAATCGCGCAGCCAGTTCATGGGTCTTGGGACCTCCGCTAACCAGACGAATGTTAACCGCGCGCGCGCCGGACTCTATCGGCAAGCGCACGGGCCAAGTCTAGCACCTTATCGGCGGTCCCGGCCAGCGGCCGGCCTTGGCCGTCCAGGTTGTCGGCGATCACGCCGACCAGCGCCGATCCGACCACCGTGCCGTCGGCGACGCGGGCAACCTCCGCCGCCTGTTCCGGTGTTTTGATGCCGAATCCGACGGCGACCGGTAGGTCCGTCTGTTTGCGGATACGCGCCACGTGGCCTGCCACGTCCGACGCCTTGGCCGACTTGGTGCCGGTGATCCCGGTAATGGACACGAAATAGACAAAGCCCGACGCGTTTTCCAAAACCCGGGACAGGCGCTTGTCGTCCGTCGTCGGCGCGGTCAGATAAACGAAATTCATCCCGGCCTTGAGCGCCGGCAGGCACAGCTCGCCCTCTTCCTCCGGCGGCAGGTCGACCACGATCAAGCCGTCGACCCCGGCGTCGAGTGCGTCTTTCAAAAACCGGTCAACGCCATAGATGTAGATCGGGTTGTAATAACCCATGAGGATGATCGGCGTGTCGTCGTCGGATTTACGGAACGCGCGAACCATGTCGAGCGTCTTGGGCACGGTCATCCCGGCCTTAAGCGCGCGCAGGCTTGACGCCTGGATCGCCGGGCCGTCGGCCATGGGGTCGGAAAACGGCATACCGATTTCGATCAAGTCGGCACCGGCGGCGGGCAATTGCGAAATGATTTCCACCGACAATTCCGGCGTCGGGTCGCCCGCCGTCAAGAAGGTGACAAAGCCGGAGCGGTTTTCCGATTTCAGTTTTTCGAACCGTTTGCCAATGCGGGTTTGTGGGCGGGTTTGCGGCCAGGTTTCGAGTCGTTTGCTCAAGGCCCCTTACTCCATCCCCAGATAGCCGGCGACGGCGTCCACGTCCTTGTCGCCACGCCCGCACATGTTCATGACGATGATGTGGTCCTTCGGCAGTTTCGGCGCGATCTTGGCGACGTGGGCGAGCGCATGGCTCGGCTCCAACGCCGGGATGATGCCTTCCTTGCGGGTGCAGAGCTGGAATGCCGCCAGGGCCTCTTTATCCGTGATGGACACGTATTCGACCCGCCCCGTATCGCGAAGCCACGAATGTTCCGGCCCGATGCCGGGATAATCCAGCCCGGCGGATATGGAATGGCCGTCCAGAATCTGCCCGTCTTCGGTCTGCAGCAGGTACGTGCGGTTGCCGTGCAGCACGCCGGGCCGCCCGCCGTTCAAGGACGCGCAGTGTTCGCCGGTTTCAATCCCGTGGCCGGCCGCCTCGACCCCGATCAGGTGGACGCCTTCGTCATCCAGGAAGGGGTGAAACAGCCCCATGGCGTTGGACCCGCCGCCGATGGCCGCAACGCAGGTGTCGGGCAGGCGGCCTTCGACTTCCATGATCTGTTCCTTGGCCTCGTTTCCGATGACCGCCTGAAAATCGCGGACCATAGCCGGGTAGGGGTGCGGACCGGCGACCGTGCCGATGATGTAGAACGTGTCTTCCACATTGGCGACCCAGTCGCGCAGCGCTCCGTTCATGGCGTCTTTCAGCGTGCCCGTACCGGCGGTGACGGGAACGATTTCCGCGCCCAGCAGTTTCATGCGGACGACGTTGGGCCGCTGACGCTTCACATCCGTTTCGCCCATGTAGACGACGCAGGGCAGACCGAACAGCGCGCAGACGGTGGCCGTCGCGACGCCGTGCTGACCGGCGCCGGTTTCGGCGATGATCCGCCGCTTGCCCATGCGCCGGGCGAGCAAAATCTGCCCGATGGTGTTGTTGATCTTGTGGGCGCCGGTGTGGTTCAGCTCGTCCCGCTTGAAATAGACCTTGGAGCCGCCGAATTCTTTGGTCAGCCGTTCGGCCAGATAAACCGGCGACGGGCGGCCCACATAGTGCTTCATGTAGTAATGAAAGTCGGACCAGAAGGCGTCGTCGTTTTTCGCCTGATCCCATGCTTTTTCCACGTCGAGGATAAGCGGCATCAGCGTTTCCGCCACGTAGCGGCCGCCGTAAATGCCGAAATGTCCCGTTTCGTCAGGGCCTTCGCGGTATGTGTTTAGTTTTGACATCAAAGCGTTCCCTTAATGGGCCCAAAGTACGCCCCAAGAATGGTCCGAAGTTGGCCGCAATAAAGCACAGGCAGGGCCTAAACCCAACGAATTTAAGGCGACATCGCAGGCCTTACCCGCCCTTTGCGGCGCGGATGAAATCCCGGATTGTATCGACATTCTTGACCCCGGGCGCATCCTCGACCCCGGACGACACGTCGACCCCGGGCGCGCCGGAAATCCGGATTGCTCGCGTGACGTTTTCCGGCGTCAGTCCGCCGGCCAGAAGCCACGGACAGGACCAGGCCGTCCCGGCCAGCAGCCCCCAGTCGAAGGCCAGGGCGTTGCCGCCCGGCCGTGTCGCGTCCGCGGGTGGCTTGGCGTCGAACAGAAGCCGGTCGACTACCCCTTCGAAGGCTCGGGCGGCCTGCACGTCGGCGGCGGAAGCGATCGGAAGCGCCTTCATCACCGGCACCTTAAAGCGGGTTTTGACCTCGACGACCCGTTCCGGCGTTTCGGAGCCATGAAGCTGCACCATATCGACCGGACCCCACATGGCGACGGCGTCCAGATCGGCATCCGATGCATCGACCACCAGCCCGACCTTGAGCACGTCCTTAGGTACCGCCACTCCCAGCGCCGCCGCCGTGGACGGGGAGACATACCGGGGCGACTTTTCGAAAAACACGAAGCCGACCAGGTCGGCGCCCGCCCCGACGGCGGCAGCGACAGCGTCGGCCGTGTTCAGCCCGCAGATTTTGACCTGAACCATGAGCTTCAAATTCCTAGTACGCCCGGGGAAATGGTTCACCCAGTAATAGAGACCGTGCCTCAGGTACCCTGAACGGAGGTTTTCTTCAAGGAAAGGCCGTTGGCCACAAAAACCCTCCGCCGGAACTGTCTCGGCCTATAGACCGACCAAGAATGCCGATATGAGGACAGAATTCGGCGATTTTGTCCCGGATTCAGGATGGCTTTTGGTGGGATATTCGGGCGAAAGCAATCGTTTCGGCGTAGTCAGATGCAAAAGTTCCAGACCCAAACAATAAAAACCATATTCCTCGCGGCGCTTTTTTTCGCGGCACCAAAGGTGTTTGGGCCTGCACTGGATACGTTGGGAGAACTGCTCAACCGTTGGCTTTTGGGTCTGATGTAGCCTGCATCAGCCCAATTCGTCAGCGATGCGTTGGGCCGCATTGACCGGGTCGTCGGCCTGGTTGATCGGCCGGCCGATGACCAGATAGTCGGCGCCCAGGCTGACCGCGTCCCTGGGCGTCACCACGCGCTTCTGATCGCCACGCACCGACCATTCGGGGCGGATGCCGGGGACGACGAGGGTGAAATCCGGGCCGCAGATACTGCGGATGATCTCTATTTCGTGGGCGGAACAGACCACGCCGTCCATGCCCGACGCCTGCGCAAGCTTGGCCAGCCTTGCGACCTGGGCCTTGGTGTCGGCGTCGATGCCCAACTGGATCAAATCTCCATCGGACAACGACGTCAGCACCGTGACGGCCAGCAGAACCGGGCGGCTGCCCTGGGGCCAGGCTTCGTCCCGGGCGGCGCGGGCAGCCTGCATCATCGCTTTGCCGCCGGATGCGTGGATGTTCAGCATGAACGGGCTTAGCGGCCCCGCCGCGCGGATCGCGCCCGCAACCGTGTTGGGGATGTCGTGGAATTTGAGATCCAGGAAAAACGGCAGGCCCGCCGCCGCCACTTTTCTCACGCCCTCGGGCCCGTTGGCGGTGAAGAATTCCTTGCCCAGCTTGATGCCGCCCACGTGCCCCGCCAACCCACCGGCGAGGCGTGCCGCCTCGACCGCGTCGTTGGTGTCGAGCGCGACGAGAATCCGGTCGGCGGGGCGGGCGATGGTCGGGTTCATGGGTCTGGGCGTTTTCAGGGGCAGTGGGCTTCGCAAAGATCGATCCGGCGTTATAAACCGGCCCGCCGGCCCGGTCCACGGGCCAGAGGTTCGGTTAGATAATGCGCGGCTGGCTTTGCGGCGGGCCCGCGGTCACGGCCGGCAGCGTGGCGGCGGGCGGCGCATCGGATTGCGATTTCAGTTTGTCTTCGAGCGCCTGGATGTCGCGCTTCAACCGCGTGACCTCGCGTTCCCGTTCACCGGCGGCGCGGGCGTTTTGGCGGGCGCGCCGGCGGGCTTCGCCGCCGGAAAGCCAGAGCGCCGCCGCCCCCCATAGAAAGCCGACGAAAATCCCGGCCAGCCCGACGATGAACGCCGGCGCCGTGACCTCAAGGTCCGTCGGCCACAGGCGCAGGACCAGCGCGTCCCGGTTGGACAGCGAAAATGAAACAAGCACCGCGATCAGGGGTAACAGGACAATCCAGGAGAGGATTTTGCGCAACGCGCTGTCTCCTTCGGGGGTGGGCCTCAAGCGGGCGGGCGACAGCCGCCGTTGAGTTTTTCGCGGAGCTGCTTGCCGGTCTTGAAATAAGGGATGTGCTTGGCGTCGACATGCACGGTGGCGCCGGTGCGCGGATTGCGGCCGGTGCGCGAGCCGCGCTCCTTCACCGAAAACGCGCCGAAACCGCGCAGCTCCACCCGGTTGCCTTCGGCAAGGGCGTTGGTGATCTCGTCAAAAATCGTCGAGACGATGCGTTCCACGTCGCGCTGATACAGGTGCGGATTTTCCGCCGCCAGGCGCGCAATCAATTCCGATTTGGTCATACTTCCCCTCCCTAGCCGTCCCAGGCGCCGCGGAAAAAAGGACCCGCTGCCGCGAACCGATAGAGCTCCTGCCACGGTTTTTCATTAACTAGATTGAAGGGTGCCAAAGCGCGAACACGCCGTCAAGTTTAACTCGTTCAGAAAACAACGCTTTTTTCAGATATTGAGACAGCATGTCACGCCAGTCCGACCCCCCCGGGAAGGCGTCCAGATCGCGGACCGGGACGGATTCCGGCACGTTCCGGGCCCTGGCGAGCCAGGCGCGGGCCTGGGCTTCCGATCCGGTCGCGTCTATCAGGCCCAGATCCTTGGCTTTGCGGCCCGTGAAAATCCGGCCGTCGGCGAGCTTCAGAACCGCCGCGCGCTCCATTTTCCGGCGTTCGGCGACGATGTCCACGAATTGCCGAAACAGGTCGTCGATCACGATTTTGGTGGCTTCGCGGGCGGCGTCGGTGATCGGCTCCAGCGGGTTGGGCTGGGCCTTCAACGGGCCGGTTTTGAACACTTCGGACCGGACGCCCAGTTTTTGCAGCAGGCCGGTCACATCGGCGGTCTGCAGGATGACGCCGATGGAACCGGTCAGCGTGCCGTCCCGCGCCACCACATGGTCAGCGGCGACCGCCACCATGTAGCCCGCAGACGTGGCGGTGCCGCCCATGACCGCCGCCACGGGCTTTTTCCTAGCCAGATCGCGTAGCGCCCGATAGAGCGCCTCGCCGCCGGAGAACGTGCCGCCGGGCGAGTCCACATGCACGATCACGGCGCGGATGGCGGGCGCATCGGCCAGGGTCCGCAAAGTCGCAATCCGGTCTCGGTCGTCGAAGATGACGCCTTCGATGTCGAAACGGACCACATGGTCGCGTTCCAAAAGGCCGCCCGAGCGCCCGAACAGCGCCACCGCCAGCGCCCCCAACGCCGCCAGCGCGACCAGCCGCCACAGCGTCAGCCGCCGTTTCAGACGGCGCCGGTCGAACAGAACGTCCGGGTTGAAAACCATATGCGGCAACCCCTAAGAAGAAGCCAAAAAAGAAGAAGGCTGGGGCCGCGATATCCGCGGCGCCCGGCCATCTTATCGTCATTTACCCTGCCGCGGTGACGCGCGATCGGGCAAGGCAGCGGGGATTATTCCTCGTCCGCCTCGTCAGCCTTCTTGGCGGCCGTTTTCTTTTTGGCGGCAGCCTTTTTCTTCGGCTTGTCGTCGCCGTCTTTGTCCGTGCCGGACTGCGCCGCCTTTTCCTTCAGCGCCGCACCCAGGATGTCGCCCAAGGACGCGCCGGAGTCGGACGAGCCGTATTCCTTCATGGCGCGCTTTTCTTCCTCGACCTCAAGCGCCTTGATGGACAACGTCAGCTTGCGCCCGGACTTGTCGATCTGGGTGATCTTGACGTCGACCTTTTCGCCGGCGGCGAAGCGGTCGGGCCGCTGTTCCGAACGCTCGCGGGACAGATCGGACTTCCGGATGAAGCCCTGCACCGCGTCGTTGACCTTGACCTCGATGCCGCCGTCGGTGATCTGCGACACCGTGCAGGTCACGACAGCGCCCTTCTTCAGGCCGTGCATGGCGGCTTCGGTCGGGTCTTCGGACAGTTGCTTGATGCCAAGGGAAACACGTTCCTTGTCGACGTCGACGTCCAGCACCTTGGCCTTGACCATGTCACCCTTGGTGTATTCGGCGAGCGCTTCCTCGCCGGATTTGTCCCAGGACAGGTCCGACAGGTGGGCCATGCCGTCGATGTCGCCTTCGAGGCCGATGAACAGACCGAATTCGGTGATGTTCTTGACTTCGCCTTCGACAACAGCGCCGGTGGGGTACTTGGTGACGAAATCTTCCCACGGGTTGGCGTTGCACTGTTTGAGGCCCAGCGAAATCCGCCGTTTGCCAGGATCGACGTCGAGCACCATGACTTCGACTTCCTGGCTGGTCGACACGATCTTGCCCGGATGGACGTTTTTCTTGGTCCAGGACATTTCCGACACGTGCACCAGGCCTTCGACGCCCGCTTCCAGTTCCACAAAGGCGCCGTAGTCGGTGATGTTGGTGACCCGGCCGGTGAACTTGGCTTCGACCGGATACTTGGCGGCGACGCCGTCCCAGGGATCGGCCTCGAGCTGTTTCATGCCGAGCGAGATACGCTGAGTTTCGGAATTGAAGCGGATGATCTGCACCTTCACCGTTTCGCCGATGGACAGCGCCTCGGACGGGTGATTGATGCGCTTCCAGGCAATGTCGGTCACGTGCAGCAGACCGTCGACGCCACCCAGGTCCACAAAGGCGCCGTAGTCGGTGATGTTCTTGACCACGCCGTCCAGGATCTGACCTTCCTCGAGGTTGGAGATCAGCTCGGACCGGGCTTCGGTCCGAGTTTCCTCGAGCACGGCGCGGCGCGACACGACGATGTTGTTGCGCTGCGGGTCCATCTTCAAAATCTGGAACGGTTGGGGCGGGCCCATAAGCGGCGACACGTCGCGCACCGGGCGGATGTCCACCTGGCTGCCCGGCAGGAAGGCGACGGCGCCGTCGAGATCGACGATGAAGCCGCCCTTGACCCGGCCGAAGATCACGCCGTTGACGCGCTGGCCTTTTTCGAACGCCTTTTCCAAGCCAACCCAGGCTTCTTCGCGGCGCGCTTTTTCGCGGGACAGCCGGACGAGCCCATCGCGGTCTTCATACCGTTCGACATAGACGTCGACTTCGTCGCCGGCGTTCAGCGTGGCGTCGGACCCGGGGCTGATGAATTCCTTAGCCGGCACGCGGCCTTCGGATTTCAAGCCCACGTCGACAATGGCGAAATCGCCGTCGACGGAGACAACGACGCCGCGCAGCACGCGGCCTTCAAACCCTTGATCGTCGCCCAGCGACTCGCTCAGCAGTTCGGCAAAATTTTCTTTGGAGGGGGCCGCAGACGCGGCATCGGTGGTGACCATAAGTACTAAGTCCTTTCGGTTTTCTGGCCGGCCGGTTGGTTCCGGCGGTCTTCGGTTGATTAAATCCGGTTCCGCCGCCTTGGGGCGGTCGTTGGAACCGGGGTTCGGTGGTCTTTGAAGGCGGTGTTCGGCTGCGGTCAGCCGATGACGTCAAGTGCTTTCTCGAACGCCTGATCGGCGTTCAGGTCACTTGTATCGACGATGACCGCGTCCTTGGCCGGCTCCAGCGGAGAGACGGACCGGGACGAATCCCGGGCGTCGCGCTCGCGCATGTCTTCGAGGACGCGCGCATATATAACGTCAGGGTCCTTTTCCTGCAACTCTTTGTGACGGCGCTGTGCCCGAACCTCGACCGACGCCGTGACGAACAGTTTGATCGGCGCATCGGGGCAGACGACGGTGCCGATGTCCCGACCGTCCAAAACCGCGCCTTTTGCGCCCGCGGGCGGGTTTTTCGCGAACCCCCGCTGAAATTCCAGCAAGGCCGCCCGGACCCCGGGAATGGCGGAAACCTTGGAGGCCGCCTGGGCCGCGTCGTCGGTGCGCAGGTCGCCGCGCTTCAAATCCTCGGGTTTCAGGGCCCGGGCGGCGGCCTCGGCCGCAACCGGGTCCTCCGGATCGCCGCCGACGTCCAGCACGCAGCGCCCCGTCGCCCGGTACAAAAGCCCCGTATCCAGATAAGCGAGGCCCAGTTCGGCCGCGAGCCTGCGGGCCAGGGTCCCCTTGCCCGCCGCCGCGGGCCCGTCGATGGCGATGATCATCGGGCGTATCCTTACCTGCCTTGACTGACCTGCCCGTCCTGCGGGGCGATGTTAGCACCAATTCCGTTCATCAAATCCGCAAAGCCGGGGAAGCTGGTGTCCATGGCCGATGCGTCATCAATGACGACGGGCGCTTCCGCCGCCAGGCCCAGCACCAGAAACGCCATGGCGATGCGGTGGTCCAAATCCACATGGATGGTCGCGCCCCCCGGCACCGGTTTGCCGCCCGTACCCCGGACGACCAGATAATCGTCGCCTTCTTCGACCGGGACCCCGCAGGCCGCAAGGCCACGAGCCACGGAGGCCAAACGGTCGCTTTCCTTGACCCTTAGTTCCGCCAGCCCCTCCATCAGGGTTTCGCCATCGGCCAATGCCGCTGCGACGGCCAAAACCGGGTACTCGTCGATCATCGAGGGCGCGCGGGCGGCCGGCACCGAAACGCCCTTCAAGGTCGACGCGCGGACAACCAGGTCGGCCACGGGTTCGCCCGCCTCGACGCGGCGATCCTTTTCTTCAATATTTGCACCCATTTCCCAGAGCGTCGTCAAAAGCCCGGCGCGCAGCGGGTTGAGCCCGACGCTTTCCAAAACCACTTCGGATCCCGGCGCCACAAGGGCCGCCACGATGGGAAAGGCGGCGGACGAGATATCCGCCGGGACGGAAATGTCGCGGGCGACCAGTTCCGGCTGCCCGACGAGCGACACCCGCCGGCCGCCGCCGGTGTCTTCGATCCGGACGTCGGCGCCGAACCAGCGCAGCATGTTTTCCGTATGGTCGCGGGTCGGTTCCGGCTCGATCACCGTGGTCACTCCGGGCGCGTTCAGCCCGGCCAGCAGGATCGCCGACTTCACCTGAGCGGAGGCCACCGGCAGTTTGTATTCGATGGGGATCGGCGTTTTCGCGCCGGTCACGGTCATGGGTAAAAGGCCGCCGTCGCGTCCCGCGAAGTGCGCGCCCATTTTTTCTAGCGGCCCGGTGACCCGGCCCATGGGCCGGCGGCACAAGGACGCGTCGCCGGTTAGCGTCGCCGTCATGTCGTGGCCGGCGATCAGCCCCATCAGCAAGCGCGCGCCGGTGCCGGCGTTTCCCATGTCGAGCACATCATCCGCTGCGTGCAGGCCGCCGACGCCCAGGCCCGCGACGCGCCATTTACCCTCGCCCGTCTGCTCCGCCACCGCGCCCATGGCGCGGACGGCGCGGGCGGTAGCGATCACGTCTTCGCCTTCCAGCAGACCCGTGACATGGGTTTCGCCGGCGGCAACCGCGCCCAGCATGAGCGAGCGGTGGGAGATCGATTTGTCGCCGGGCGCACGCACGCGGCCCCGGAGCGGGCCTTGCGGCCTTGCGGATCGAAGGTGATTCTGCGGGGTCGATGGGGTCGGCTGGGTCAAAAGGAGGCTCCGGTTACGCGCTCTGGACAGGCCCGGAAAGGGCCCGGAATCCGGGCTGTCGGGCAGGGCCGGTCTCTAGCATATCGGCCCGGCCCGCGCCAATCATCCTTGCAAACGGAAACCTGCGGATATTTTGCTTTTGACAGCCAGCGCCGATCATGGCATTGGGCACCGCTGACGTTGACGAAGCCGGTCTCCCGGCCGGCTTTGGGGGAACGTGTAAAAGTGATTGAAACCCACTGCGCGGGCCGCACCGGCGGGCTGTGCACGCAAGATCGGGAGACTGCCCGTGGCAAAACCGGAATGGGGCCGCAAAATAACCTGCAACGGGTGCGGCGTTAAATTCTACAACATGAAAAAAGAGCCGGCGGTGTGCCCAAGCTGCGGCGCCGAAAACGATCCGCTGGCGGCGCTCCGGCCCCGGCGCGGTTCGACGCCCCGGCCCGTGCCGACGGAAGAGCGCAAGCCCACCAAGGAAGAAGCGAAGGCCGCGCCCGAGGACGATGAAGACGACGACGATCTTCCCGACATCGAGGATATTGAGGATATCGAGGACATCGGCGACGACGATGACGACGACCTCGAGGAAATGGACGACGACGACGACGACGACCTGATCGAGGACACCGCCGACCTGGGCGAGGACGAAGACGACCTCGAGGAAGTCCGCGAACATATCGACGGCGAACCGGCCAAGGAATAGTCCGCCTCCGGGAGGTCAGTCCCGGCGCTGGTCCCGGCATCGATCCTGACGCCCCCTCCGGGGGCCTGATTGGGACGCACGGAAGGACCGGTTCCGAGCCGGGACATAGGGCCAAGCGATTTTCTCCTTGCTTTCGCGGGCCTACCTTTCTTATTTTCCGGGCTCCGGAGGCCTGGGCCCCCGCAAATCGCGGGCTCAAACGCCGGCGGCGGCCTGCCCAAGGGCTGCCCGCTTAATCCCCCGCCCTCCCGCCCGCGATTTGCGGGCATCCGGCGGGATCCCCGTGGGGCCGTAGCTCAGTTGGGAGAGCGCTACAATGGCATTGTAGAGGTCGTCGGTTCGATTCCGTCCGGCTCCACCATTTCTCTCTTTTGTTATTTCCCACTCCGCTTGACCCTTTTGTTTCCGCAAGCCACGCGGTCAGGATCAATGCTCGCTTGGGAACCGATCAAGGCTGCCGGCGCCACGACGACTGAAACATTAAAAGGCGGAGCCTTTGCGCATCCTCCGTTCGGCCTTCCTGCATGCCGTCGCCGGTGAGGTTTTCGGCCATCACAGCGGCGACGCCGCCCGCCATCAGTGGGATGCCAGCGGAGCGCACGCCGACAGCACCGCGCCGTTGATCCGGTAGCGCAGATCGTAATAGCGGCTTGAGCCGACCCAGAAGCGCACGCCCAGCACCAGACCGCCATAGGCAAAGTCATGCAGGCCGACCTGCACGTCGCGCGCCCCTTCGTCGGCGGGGAGCGCTTTGGTCACCGCCTTGGCGACGACGGCGACGGCGCGGTCGATGTCCACATCGGGGGCGAGGGCAACCTTGGTCTGCACGACGCGGCGGGTTTCCGAGTTGACGATGACGCGGCCGACGATGTCTTTTTTGGGGATGGTGATGATTTAGCTGTCTTCGCCGGCGAGGCGAGTTTGACCTCGTCGACCACGCCCGACGTTGTCCCCACCGTGGTGGCGTTACCGACGACGAAGGGCCGGGTTAGGATGATCGACAAGCCCGCGCCGTAGTTGGAGAGCGGCCCCTGGATCGCCATGGTCGCGCCGAAGGCGCCCGCGCCGGCGAGCGCGATTAGGAGGGCGATGGAAATCCCGAAGTTGCCGAGGGCGATGATCGCGAGTATCACCAGGATCAGGATCTTCACCGTGTTGCCGATGAACCGGGCGAGGGTGACGTCGATGCCCTTTTTTCGCAGACGGTGAGAATTTTCAGCGCCAGCCAGCCGCCGGCCTTGAGCCCGGCGAACCGAAATAGCAACGCACCCAGTATCTGGAAGCCGTAGGTGACGCCGAATTCTATCAGCTTGTCGACCCACTGGGCGACCTGCTGCACGTTCTGTTCAAGGGTCTTTTCGACGTTTCCCTTTGGGGGCCTCCCGGTTTAACCGCCTAACTGCCAGAACAGCCGAGCATATTCCAACCCCGTACCCTCGACACAGGGGCGAAATGGGCCTGATCAGGCGTCGCGGGCGGCGGCGTCGGCGGCCTGTTCGATGCAATCCATGTCGGCGTCGGAATAGCCGAAGTGATGGCCGAATTCGTGGATCAGCACATGGCGGATCAGATGCGACAGGTCCTCGCCGGTTTCGCACCAGTAATCCAGGATCGGCCGGCGGTAGAGAAAGACCATGTCGGGCTCGGCACCCGGATCGCTGACGCTCTTCTGGGTCACCGCCACGCCCCGGTAAAGACCCAGAAGATCGAACGGGCTTTCCAGATCCATTTCATCTTCGGTGTCGGCATCGGGGAAGTCTTCGATGCGGATGATGACGCCGGCGGTGTGACGGCGAAGCTCGTCCGGGATCAAGGCATAGGCGTCTTCGGCCATGTCTTGGAAATCGGTGAGCGTGGGGGCGGAGGTGTAAGCGGGATCAGACATAGGATATGTTATACCTTATCGAGGCAAAACGAAACCGAATAGGGAGGGAGCCCCATGGCGGAGAAACTCGAAGGCGCGGCGCGGACGCAGGCGATCGCCGGGCTGGCCGGCTGGGCCGAGGTCGATGGCCGCAACGCGATCCACAAAACGTTTCAGTTCAAAACCTTCAATCAGGCCTTCGGCTTCATGAGCCGATGTGCGCTGACGGCTGAGAAAATGGATCACCATCCCGAATGGTTCAACGTCTACAACCGGGTCGAGGTGACGCTGGCGACCCACGACGCCGGCGGCGTCACGGAAAAAGACATCGAGCTCGCCCAGTTCATGGACAAGGCGGCGGCGTGATTTTTTTTGTCTGCGCAAAGCTTCTTCGGCCCGACAGGGCCTCGGGTTTTGCGGCCGACCCTGGCCCGAGCGCCGAAAGGGGCGGCGACGACGGGCGCGAAAAGGCCACAGCGGTTAGCTGGGGCCCATACGAAGCGCCCCATCCAGGCGAATGACCTCGCCGTTCAACATCACGTTGTCGCAGATCGCGAGGACCAGCTTCGCGTATTCCGCCGGATCGCCGAGGCGCGGCGGGAACGGTACGGTGGCGGCCAACGCCGCCTCGACCCCGTCGGGCAGGCCCGCAACCATGGGTGTGCGGAACACGCCGGGCGCGATGGCCAGAACGCGGATGCCGGCCTTAGCGAATTCGCGGGCCGCCGGGAGCGTCATCGCCGCGACACCGCCTTTGGATGCGGAATAAGCGGCCTGGCCGATCTGGCCTTCGAACGCCGCGACCGACGCCGTGTTGACGATGATGCCGCGCTCCCCATCCGCCAACGGGTCCAGCTTCTGCATGCCGGCCGCCGCGAGGCGCATCAGGTTGAAAGTGCCGATCAGGTTGACCTGGATGGTCCGGGCGAACACGTCCAGCGCCTGCGGCCCGTCCCGCCCGACGATGCGCTTGGGCGGCGCGATGCCGGCGCAGGAGACAGCGATGCGAGCGGGGCCGTGGGCTTCGCTGGCCTTGGCGACCGCGGCCTTCAGCGACGGCGCGCCGGCGACGTCGGCGGCGATGGCGACGCCGCCGATATCCCTTGCAACGGCGTTCGCCCCGGCCAAATTAAGATCAAGGCAGGCGACACGCGCGCCGGCTTGGGCGAGCGCCCGGGCCGTCGCCTCGCCCAGGCCCGAGGCCGCCCCCGTCACCAGGGCGGCGTGACCTGATATGTTCATGGCTTTCTCCGTCGAACGATGATGGAATAGCGTTTCTAGCAAAGGCCGGGAGGCCGAACAACGTGAGCCGCGCGCCGGATCAGAATGACAAGGTCTCGATCCGGGACCTGGGCCGCAAGGTCCGCCAGACCATGGGACGCGTGCCCTTCGCGGCGGATGCGATGGCGGCGTTTTTCTGCGCCCGCGACCCGATGACGCCCAAGCACGTGAAGGCCGCGGTCATGGGGGCGTTGGCGTATTTCATTCTGCCGCTGGACGCGGTGCCGGATTTTATCGCCGGTCTGGGTTACACCGACGACGCGACGGTGTTTTACGCCGCCTGGCGGCTGTTGCAGCCGCACCTGACCGACCGGCACCGGGCGGAAGCGCGGCATTTTCTTGAACAGCCGGACGGCGGCCAGGACGCGGGTTAAGCGATTAACCGAACGCGGCCTCTATCGCCGCCATGTCCAGATGCGTTTCCAGGTGACTCGCGAGAGCGTCGAGGGTTTGATCGACGCGGGCTTCGTGCGACGCATGGCCGTAATCGCCTTGGCGGATCCCGTTCAGGAACGCAGCGCGGAATTCATCCGACGCGAAGACGCCGTGTACGTAGGCGCCCACCACCCGCTCGTCGGCGGACATGGCGCCCTCGGGCCGCTGCCCGCGGTCCAGCATCAGCCACGGGCGCACCCGGTCGATGCCTTCGGTCCGGCCCATGTGCATTTCATACCCGGCGACCGGCATGCCGAACACCGCGTCCGCGCCGGCGACGGGGCGTAGCGCCTTTTCCTCGCCGATCCGGGTCTGCACGCTCAACAGCCCAAGGCCCGGCGCTTCGCCGGGCGCGCCCTCGATCCCCGCAGGGTCGGTGACGCGAAGACCCAGCATCTGATACCCGCCGCAGAGGCCAACAACCAGGCCGCCCCGGCGGTGGTGCGCCATGATGTCAATGTCCCAGCCTTCGGCCCGAAGGGCGGCCAGATCCGCGAGCGTCGCCTTTGAGCCCGGGATCAGCACCACGTCGGCGTTGCCGGGGATGGGGTCGCCGGCCTCGACAATCACGACGTCGACCTGATCTTCGGCCATAAGCGGGTCCAGATCGTCGAAATTGGCGATGCGCGGCAGGCGCGGCACGGCAACTCGCACGCGGGCTTGTTTTTTTGCGGGGGGCGCGTTTGCCGGATCAAGCGCCATGGCGTCTTCGGCGGGCAGCAGCCGCGCATCCGGAAAATGCGGCACGACGCCGAGGCACGGCATGCCGGTCTGGTCCCGGATGATAGCGATGGCGTCGTCGAACAACGAAACGTCGCCCCGGAATTTGTTGATGACGTAGCCCCGGACCAAGGCGCGTTCGTCCTCGGTCAGCAGGAGCCATGTGCCAATGAGGCTCGCGATCACGCCGCCCCGGCCGATGTCGGCGACCAGCACCACGGGCACGCGGGCTTCCAGCGCGAAGCCCATGTTGGCGATATCGCCGGCGCGCAGGTTGACCTCCGCCGGGCTGCCCGCGCCCTCGACCAGGACCAGATCGGCGCCTGCGCCGACGATCCCGAAACTTTCCAGAACGGCGGCCATCAAGTCGGGCTTGAGCGCGTGATAGTCGCGCGCCCTGGCGTTGCCGCGCACCTTTCCCTGCACCACCACCTGGGCGCCGATGTCGGTCTGCGGTTTCAACAAGATGGGGTTCATGTGGACCGTCGGCGGTTGCCCCGCCGCGCGGGCCTGCAATGCCTGAGCCCTTCCGATTTCGCCCCCCGTCCCGCCTGTGGCAATATCGCCCCCGTCACAGGTGACGGCGGCATTGTTCGACATGTTCTGCGGTTTGAACGGGCAGACGACCACACCCCGGCGGGCAAACAGGCGGCAAAGCCCGGCGACGATGAACGACTTGCCCACGTCCGACCCGGTTCCTTGAAACATCAACGCTTTGGGCTTGGTCCCTGTCATGGCGCGGGCATCAAAGCCCCGAACGGGCCGACGGTCAACGGCGGGGTGTCGGGAGCGGCTGGGCCTGCACCGGCTTGGAGGACGCGGGCGGCCCCGGCGGCGGGGCCAAAGGCGCTGGTTGCGGCGCGGCCGTGGGCTGCGCACCCGAGGGCGACCCGGCGGCCGGCGCGCCGGTGTAATTCGTCAGCACGCGGATCAACGCCGATGCCTCCGGATTGTTGAACTGGCCCTGCAGGATGGCGTCCGGCGTTGCGCTGGGGCCGTAATAGGCCTCGTTCAGATCGCGGCGGCGGACGAACACGGCGCCTTCCAGCGACGCACCCCCGAACAGCCCCGATTTGGAATTGGCGAAGGCGAAGATGTCCGCACCCATGTTTGAGGTCGTGGCGCCCTCCATCGTTGCACCGTAAACGGCGAAGGTCACGCCAGCTGCGGCGCCGAACGATCCCTGGCGTTTCAGAACGGCTTGAAGGGCGGCGTCGCTCCGGATTAACAGAACCAGTTCCGTGTGCTGAATGCCGGCCTGAATGCCGACGCTGGCGGATCCGAGCGCCATGAACACCGGGCCGCGCCACCCCCCGTCGGCACCCTTCGCCAGCAGCACGCCGTTGCCGCCTTCGCCGCCGGCGATGAATCCGGCTTTCACCAGATTCGGCAGGATCACCACCGCCCGCGCGCTCGGGATATGTTTGGAAAATTCGGCAAGCCGTTGGATCGTAGTGAACCGTTCGATCGTCGCGAGCGATTCCAAAACCACATGGCGGGCGGCGATCGGCGGTTCGGATTCCACGCTTGCGCAGCCGCCGGCACCGAGGCCGATCATCAAAACCAAAGACATCATTCCGCGTTTCATGCGCCGTTCCTCCATCCGGGCCGCGCGACGGCGCCGCCCTAGAACTCGATACCCGCCTGGGCCTTCACGCCCGAGCGGAACGGGTGTTTCACCATCGTCATGTCGGTCACCAGGTCGGCGATCTCGATCAATTCGTCCTTGGCGTTGCGCCCGGTAACAATCACGTGCAGGTCATCGGACTTGTTCCTCAACACGTCGACGACTTCGTCGATCGGCAGATTGTCGTAGCGCAGCACGATGTTGAGTTCGTCCAGAATGATCATCTTGTAGGCCGGATCGGCCATCATCGCCCTGGCCGCGTCCCAGGCTTGGCGGGCGGCGGCGAGGTCGCGCTGCCGGTCCTGGGTTTCCCAGGAAAATCCTTCGCCCATGGCGCGGATCGTCACCTGATCCGGGAATTTCGCGAGCACGTCGCGTTCGCCGGTTTCCCACACGCCCTTGACGAACTGGACGATGCCGACCTTCATGCCGTGGCCGACGGCGCGCATGGCCATGCCCATTGCGGCGGTCGACTTGCCCTTACCCTTGCCCGTGTGGACGATCAAAAGGCCGCGTTCCTCGGTCTTGGTCGCGAGGATTTTGTCCCGCGCCGCCTTTTTCTTTTTCATTTTTTCGGCATGACGGGCGTCGAGTTCTGCTTCCGTCATCTGGTCCTTGGGCTTTCCGTACATATCCCTGACCGTTGTTCCGTTAATTTTTATGCCCTCGATGCGTTCTGACCGCATCCACCCTTATCCGGGTTACGGGCGGCCCGCGTCAAGCCATGGCCGAAAGCCGGTCGAGCAGCGGGCGCGTGCTGTTTAGCCGCGAATGCCAAAAGCCCCGTTCCTGCGCCTCGATCAGGCGGTCCGCCAGATCGCGGAGGGCGGCCGGATTGTGATCGGCAAGGAAATCCCGGACCCGGGTGTCTTCCAAAAACGCCTGATGCACCGCGTCGAAGTGGTGGTCGGCCACCGCACCGGTCGTCGCTGCGTAGGCGAACAGATAGTCGACCGTCGCGGCAATTTCGAAAGCCCCTTTGTAGCCGTGGCGCATGACGCCTCGGATCCATTTCGGGTTGACGACGCGGGCCCGGACGACGCGGGCGATTTCTTCCTCAAGCCCCAGGATTTTGGGGGTTTCCGGGCGGGAATGGTCGCCGTGATAAACCGCCGGGCGGCAGCCTGAAAGGCTTTGCGCCGCCGCCGTCATGCCGCCCTGGAACTGGTAGTAATCATCCGAATCGAGCAAATCGTGTTCGCGGTTGTCCTGGTTGTGCAGCACCGCGTCGACGGAACGGAGCCGCGTTTCGAACAACCCATGGGCGGCCTGGCCCTCGGCCCCGGCGCCATAGGCGTAACCGCCCCAGGCGACGTAGGCACGGGCCAGGTCGTCGGCCGTTTGCCAGCCCTTTTCGTCGATCAAGGCCTGCAGCCCAGCGCCGTAGGCCCCGGGTTTTGACCCGAACACCCGGTAGGCGGCGCGGCGGAATGCAGCGTCCGCATCCCCGCCCATTTCTTGCAAAATCGCCGCCGATTCGGCCCGCACGCGGGCGGCCAAGGGGTTGTCCGCTTCGCTTTCGTCGAGCGCCGCCACGGCGCGGACGGCACTGTCGAACAAGTCGATCAATCCCGGAAAGGCATCCCGGAAAAACCCCGATACCCGGAGCGTCACATCGACCCGGGGACGGCCGAGGACCGATACGGGCATGACCTCGAACCCCGTGACCCGTCGGGACGGCCCGTCCCAGTGTGGTTTGACGCCCAGCATCGCCAGCGCCTGGGCGATATCGTCGCCGCCCGTGCGCATGTTGGAGGTGCCCCAGGCGCTGAGTCCCAGCGCACGCGGCCAGTCGCCATGGTCCTGGGCATAGCGTTCGATCATCAGGTCGGCCGATTTCCATCCCAGCTGCCAGGCGGCGGGCGTCGGAAGGGTTCGGCTGTCGACGGAATAAAAATTCCGCCCCGTCGGCAGCACGTCGGGCCGCCCGCGGGTCGGCGCGCCGGACGGCCCGGGCGCGACGAAGCGTCCGTCCAATCCCGTCAGCAGTCCGTTGATTTCGCCCATGCCCGACGCCTCAACCGCGGGCCTGAGGTCGTCGCGGACGAAATCTAAAACCGGCCGGGCCCGGGTCCAGGCCGCATCCGCCGTCGCGCCGCCCTGAATTAACGCAGCGCTGAGCGCCTCCAGCCGTTCGACCGTATCCCCCGCCGTGCGCCAGGGCTGATCGGTGTTGTTCAGGCAATCGGGCCTGGGCCCTGTCCAAGGGGCGGCCATGTCGGCGTCCAGCGGATCAAAGTCCAAACCCAAATCGTCGGCCAAGGCGCGGTGCAGCGACGCGTCTTTCGCCGCCGCTCCCCGGGGAACACGGGCCAGCGCGACCAGAAGATCGGTCAACAGCCGCCCTTCGGGCGCCGCGCCCAGGATATGAAGTCCGTCCCGGATCTGCATTTCCTTGAGCTCGCACAGATAATTGTCGAGCTTCGCCAGCTGCGCGTCCGGATCGTCGTCCGCCGCCATGCCGCAGTCGGCGTCCAAGCCGGTGGCGCGGCAGAGCGCCAGAATGTCGGCCTCCAGCACTTTGAGTCTTCGCCGGTCGACGCCGGCCACGTCGTAATATTCGTCGACCAGAGCTTCCAGGTCCTTCAACGGCCCGTAGCTTTCGGCGCGGGTCAAGGGCGGCGTCAGGTGATCGACGATCACCGCCTGCGCCCGCCGCTTGGCCTGCGTACCTTCGCCCGGGTCGTTGACGATGAACGGATAAAGATGCGGCGTGGGGCCGAAGGCCGCTTCGGGGAAGCAGTCGGCGGAAAGCGCCAGCGACTTGCCGGGAAGCCATTCCATATTGCCGTGCTTGCCCATGTGGACGACCGCGTCGGCGCGGAAGCCGTGCCGCAGCCAGGCATAGAATGCGAAGTAAGCGTGCGGCGGCACCAGGTCCGGATCGTGATAGGTCGATTTCGGATCGACGTTGTAGCCGCGCGCCGGTTGCAGCCCGATCGCGACGTTGCCCAGCCGGAACGCCGGCAGGATGAACGCGCCGCAATCCAGCTCGCCCGCGCGGTAATAGGGATCGTCCTCGGCCCGGCCCCACCTTGCCGTCACCGCACCCTGCACCGGTTTTGGTAAACTTGAGAAAAACAATTGGTATTCGTTGAACGGCAGGAATTCGTCGACCGTGCGGCCTGCCAGCGCGGCCAGGTCGTTGGTCGGCCCGGCCTGCATGCGGCGGATCAGGGCGTCGCCGTTTTCGGGGATGTTTTCGACCCGATATCCGGCGGCATCAAGCGCGCGCAACACGTTGACCGTCGCCTCGGGCGTGTCGAGCCCGACGCCGTTGCCTAAGCGCCCGTCGCGGTTGGGATAGTTGGCAAGCACCAGGGCGACCCGCCGGCCGGCGGGTTGCGTGTTACGCAAACGCGCCCAGTTGCGGGCAAGGTCGCAGACGAATTCGACGCGGTCCTGGACCGGCGCGTAGCGGACGATGTCGGTCTCCGTCGCGTCATCCCGCGTGACCCCGCCCTTGAACGACACGGCGCGGGTGATGATGCGCCCGTCGACCTCGGGGAGCGCCACGTTCATGGCGATGTCGCGGGGGCCGAGGCCGAAGACGCCCTCGGCCCAAGCGTCTTCCGCGCCGCCGGAAAACACCACCTGCAGCACCGGCGCGCCCGAGCCGTCGAAGGGCCCCGGCTGCGCCGCCTGACCGGGGGCGGAGACCGCGAATCCCGTACCGTTCAAAATGACGGCGGGCGGTGCGTCGGCCAGATAATTTTCCAGCGCGGCCGCCGAGGCCACGTCCTTCAAACTTTTCACGTAGACCGGAAGCGGGCTGAGACCCGTGCGCGCGAGGCCGTCGATCAGCGCGTCGACGGCGTCCAAATTCCCCGCCTGCATCAGCGCCCGGTAAAACACCAGCGCCGCGACGGATTGATTTTCCCGCCAGCGGGTTTGCAGATCGGCAAGATCGGGCGCGTCAGCGCCGGGCCAGTAGAGCCCAGCGGCAGCGAACGGCTCCGGGTCCCGCCAATCGCCGGCACAGCCGAGCAGATGGGCGCAATAAGCGAGAAACTGATCTGTGTTAGCGGGGCCGCCATGGACCAGGTATTGCCAGAGCCGGTGCTGATCCACGCGCTTGACGGTCGACCAATCGGCCAGTTCCGCATCCGGCGCGTCGTCGCCCGGCAGAAACGCGACGGCGACCCCGCGGTAGCGCGCGGCCTGGGCGATCTGGTCGACGCCATAAGGCCAGTACCCCCGCCCGCCCAGAATACGGACGATAACCAGCCGCGCCGCAAAGATCACTTTTTCGACGTAAAGATCGACCGACAGGTTGTGGCCCAGGTGCATGAGGTTGGCGAGGCGAAGCGTCGGCACCGTCGGATCGCGGTCAAGCCGCCCGGCCTGCGCACGGGCAAGCGCCGCCAGTTCCGTATCGGCGGCGGACAGCACGACGATGTCGCCGGGCGTCTGGCCCAGGTCGACGGCACCTGCGCTGTCGTCCACCATGCCGGGCTGGGCCGCCAGTAAATGCACGGGGGACCTCTCTACATATTATTCCGGCGCGCCCGGACGGCACGCGGTCTACAAAGCACCGTCAGCCGCGAAGCGCCGTTTCGATGGCCGGTTGATCCAAGCCGTGTTCGCCTATCACCACAAGGCGGCTTTGCCGCGCCTCGCCTGCCGCCCACGGCCGGTCGTAATAACCGTCGACGCGCCCGCCCACGGCCTGCACCACATGCCGGCGCGTTTTGCCCGTCACGTCGAGGAAACCCTTGACCCGAAGCACCCCGTGATCCGCCGCGACCTGAGCGATCCGGGACTTGACCGCATCCGGTTCCACGCCGCCACCGAGGTCGACGATGAACGAATAAAAATCGTCGTGATCGTGATCGTCGTAGCCGTCGTGGTGCGACGGACGGGCGTCGAGATCGTCTTCGGCCGCGGCGCCCAGACCCAAAAGCACTTGAACATCCATGCGGCCGTGGTTGGTCGGCACCATTTTGACCTGGCGCGGCAGTTCATGCAGCACGCGGCCGCGCACCGTTTCCATACCGGCGGCGTCGATCAGGTCGGACTTGTTCAACAATACCATGTCGGCGGCGGCCAGTTGATCTTCGAACAGTTCTTCCAGGGGCGAATGATGATCCAGATTGTGGTCGCCTTCGCGCTGCGCCTGCACCGCGTCCGGGTCATGGGCGAAGCGGCCTTCGGCGACGGCGGGCGCGTCGACCACGGCAATGACGCCGTCGACCGTCACGCGGGAACGGATTTCCGGCCAGGTGAATGCCTTGACCAGCGGTTTCGGCAGCGCCAGGCCAGATGTTTCGATGACGATGTGGTCAGGCGGCGTGTCACGGCCCAAAAGCATTTCCATGGTCGGCAGAAAATCACCGGCGACGGTGCAGCAGATGCAGCCATTGGCGAGCTCGACCACGTTTTCGTCGTCACAGCCCTCAATGGCGCAGCCGCGGATGACCTCGCCGTCGATACCCAGGTCGCCGAATTCGTTGATGATCAGCGCGATGCGGCGCCCACCCGCGTTTTCAAGCAGGTGGCGGATCAGGGTGGTTTTGCCGGCGCCGAGGAAACCGGTAATGACTGTCGCGGGAATTTTCATACGTTTAAATCTCGCCGTTGAGGGCTTATCTCTGGTCCTTGAGGGCGATGTACAGGCCAGCCAACGAGAGTAGCACACGGTCCGCCGCCCGGGCCAGCCGCTGATTGGCGCGGCCCGCGTGATCGGCGAATTCCCGGGCCATGGCGTTCATGGGGATGACGCCCAAACCCACTTCGTTGGACACAATCACCACCGGTCCGGGCGAATCCCCGAGCCCCGCCGCCAAGGCGTCCACCGCCGCCGGCACGTCGCGCCCGGCAGCCATCAGGTTCGACAGCCAGAGCGTCAGGCAGTCGATCAGCACGGGCGTGTTGGGACCTGCGTGTTCCAGAACGGCCGCGAGCGGATCAACCGGTTCCTCGACAGTCCGCCACCCAGCGCCGCGCCGCGCCCGGTGTGCGTCGATACGAGCCTGCATTTCGCCGTCGGCTGCTTCGGCCGTGGCGATGTAGACGCCGCCGCCCGCCGCGTCTTCGATCAGGCGTTCTGCGAGTTGGCTTTTGCCTGAGCGTTGACCGCCCAGGATAAGCGTCAATTTCGGAAGGCCGGACGACATGGTAATTAATGTCCCCCCTTGACCAGCGACTCGACCGCGTGCGGCGGGGCGTTGACGCGGACGATGCGCCAATGGCCGCCACGCCCGCGCAACAATTTGTCGGGGATGTGATCCAGGCGCGTCACCGACAGCGTCGAAACCGTGAACGCCATGCCCGCTTCGGGCGGCAGTAGCAGCGAATGCGCCATGGCGGCGCGGATGGTGCCGCCGTGGGTGACGGCGACGATGTCCTGACCCGCGTGACTTTCATTATATTTGTCGATGATGCGGGAAACGCGGTCAATCAGGTCGGCGAAGCTTTCGCCGCCGGGCGGGCGGCCGCGCACCGGATCGTCCCAGAACGCCTTGAAGCCCGCCGGGTCACCGGCCTGCATCTCATCCCAGGTCATGCCCTGCCAGTTGCCGAAGGATTGTTCGCCCAAATGTTCCTCGGCGATGGGGGCGGGGAAGTCCAAGCCTTCCTCGCGGATCGCCTGGGCGGTTTTGTGGGTGCGCGAAAGGTGGCTGGTCAGCCACAACGCGTCCTTGGGGAGCGCGGATGCCAGATGGCGGAAGCTTTCCCGGTCGGAGACATCGCACGGCACGTCGTTGCCGCCGTAGATGGTGCCGACGACGGATGGCACCGGCGCGTGGCGCACCCACCACCAGCGGGTAACGGTTGCGGGGGGCTTGCTCATAAAATTACTCCAGCACCTGCGGCGGCTAGATAGATCGCCGTTTCCGTCGCCTGCTGCTGGGCGCCCAAACCATCACCTGTCTGCCCGCCCAGGGCCGCGTGCATGGCCCAGCCCGTGAACAGCGCCGCCGCGAAGGCCGCGCCCAGAATACCGATGACACCCACCCCGTTGATCCAGAGAAGCGGCACCGCCGCCGCGAGCCCGAGAGCGACCGCCGCTATGGTCACGGTTTGCGACGGGCGCCCCGCGCCGTGGCCGAGCCCGCCTTGGCGGGCGGGGCTGAGCCAATGCATCGCAAGGACCATGCCGGCGCGGGATAGGCCCGCCGCCGCGATCATAGTCGCGCAGGCGATGCCGGGGCCGCTCAGGGACATGAGCGCCGTCGATCGCAACCCGACGCTGAAAATGAGCGCCAGCACACCGAAGGCGCCGATGCGTGGGTCCGCCATGATGTCGAGCCGGCGTTCCCGCGTCTGGCCGCCGAGCCCGTCGGCGAAATCGGCAAGCCCGTCTTCATGCAGCGCCCCGGTCACCGCCGCCATGACGGCCAGCGCCAACAGCGCGCACGCCAGGGGATGCAGGCCGGAGCCCGAGGTCAGCATCACCACCCCGCCGCCGAGGCCGCCGATCAATACGCCGATCAAGGGAAAGGCCCAAGCCGCGCGGGCCAGCGCGCCCGTTCCGCCGTCATGGTTTACGCCCGACGGGATGCGCGTCAGAAACGCCAGCGCCAGCCGCACCTGGTCCATCAGCGAGTTTGCCGGCGGGGTCCCGCCCGCGGCCCCTGTTTCAGGCGCGGGGCCGGCCTCATCGGCGTCGGCATTGTGATCGGGTTTTTCGGCGCTCACCGCGGAATGTCCCTAGGTTCCATCTGTAGGTTCTATCTGTCTTGGGGCCATTCGGGTTATATGGGCAAGTTATATGGGAGGCCAGCCGGAAAAGGAACAGCCCCATGTCCCGCGACCCCACGTCCGACCCAACCGTTTTGTCGCCCGAGGCATCCCTTCAAGGCCTGCCCGGCCCCGATGACGCGGCGGCGGCGGCAGCCCGCGCCCGGGAAAACACTCTCACGAAGCCCATGGGGGCGCTCGGCCGGCTGGAGGACATCACTCAATGGCTCGCCCGCTGGCAGGGCCGGGCGCGGCCCCGTCTGGACCGCATCAGGGCACTGGTGTTCGCGGGCAACCACGGCATCGCGGCCGGTGGCGTTTCCGCCTACCCAGCCGACGTAACGGCGCAGATGGTCGGCAATTTCAAGGCGGGGGGCGCTGCGGTCAATCAGCTCTGTCGGGCCGTCGGCGCGGACCTTTCTGTCATTGCGCTGGACCTCGACCGCCCCACCAGCGACATCTCCAGAGGCCCCGCCATGACGGCGGATGAATTCAGGGATGCTTTCGCCCGCGGATGGGATGCCGCCGGCGACGGCCGGGACCTCCTCTGCGTCGGCGAAATGGGCATCGCCAACACAACCAGCGCCGCCGCCCTATGCCTGACGCTTTTCGGCGGCGAGGCGGCAGACTGGACCGGGCCGGGCACCGGCGTCCAGGGTTCGGCGCTTGAAAACAAAATCGACGCCGTTGGGCGCGCGGTCGACATCAACAATGCGCGGGGTCTTACCGGGCTTGAAGTGCTCCGCAAGCTCGGCGGGCGGGAACTGGCCGCCATGGCGGGCGCCGTGATACGCGCGCGCCACACCCGGACGCCGGTGCTGCTCGACGGTTTCGTCGCGGGCGCGGCGGCGGCGTGCCTGCGGGCGGCGGAACCGTCCGCGCTCGACCACTGCATGGCCGCGCATGTGTCGGCGGAACCGGGGCACCGGCGGTTGTTGCAGCATTTAAAAATGAAGCCGCTGCTGGATTTGAACATGCGGCTCGGCGAAGCGTCGGGCGCGGTGCTAGCCGTGGCGCTGGCCCGCGCGGCGCTGGCGTGTTTCGACGGCATGGCGACGTTCGACGAGGCCGGCGTCAGCGGCAAGTCGGGGTAATAATCGACGGCTGGTTTGCAGTGCCCACGTAGATCAAGTGGCCGACCGGCGCGACTGTGCCGAAAGCCAAGCGAACGGAGCGAGCGCCCGGCGAGTGAGGGGCGTATAATTTACTCCACATATTCTTCTTTGTCTTCGTAGTCGCGGGCATCGCCGCGCTGGATGCGGTGCTTTAACTTCAACAGGTCGCGGCGGCGACCGTCTTCGGCGATCAGCGTTTCCACGAAGCGGCCCTGAAACCGGTTGATGCCAACCGAGCGACCGTATTCGACGGCTTCGCGGGTGTCGCAGCGGCACATGATGATCCGCCCGCCGCCGCCCTGGGCGGCGATTCCCTCGAGCCGGACGCGCATGTCTTCGCCGGCGTCGGCCAACGCCGGGGCCCAGATCAGTTTCGCAAGATCGCAGCCGAGCTTTTCCCGGTCGATCATGGCGAGCGTTTGCATGGTGAGACCGTCGAGCAGTACCCGGTAGCCGCGTTCCTGGACGAATTCCCGGGCGATCAGAAATGCCGGAAGATCCGAAAAAATATCTTCTTTTTGCAACTCGATCACCATGGCGCCCCGGCGCGACGCGGAAATGTTGCTGTCGAAGGACTGAAACTCGTCAGACAGCAGCGTCTTGACGTTGGCGTTGAAGGAAATTTCGCCGGAAATGCTGACCGCGTCGTTTTTTAACAACATGGACAGCATCCGCTTATCCAATGTTTCGGTCAGATGATGAAACAGCCACCGGTTGGACGTCAGGTTGACGCCCGGCATCAGGGTTTCCCGCAGGTCGTTAATCGAAATAAATAATTCGGAAAATTCCTGGGCCGGAACGAGTTTTGAATCGACCCGGCACACGAACTGCCGGCGCACGAAATTGGACAGGTCGGTCCGGCCGAGCGCGACCTCGACCCGGGCCAAGACGTCCGGGGTCAAGGGCTCCCCTTGTTTTTGCTTTGCTTTCAGGGAAGAGCGCGCATCCATGTGGGAGCGCACCTTGGTCTGACGCTCTTCCTCCTCGTCGGCGAGTCCCTGGCTCAGCAGGAGGATGTCGTCATAGGCCGTTTCGGCATCGTACCAGGTTGCGAGGGGGCGGCCGTGGCTTTTCGCTTCGACGATCAGCGGGTCGTCGGAAAACAGGAAGCGCACCTTCTGGACGATGGTTTCGACCTGCGGCTTGGCGTCGGATTTGAAGATGAACATCAGGTCCGCGTTGCGGAGCGCGAACAACTGGCCGTCCATGGAAGACACCAGGGGATCGAAGCTCGAGGTGGCGGCGCGGATATGCTGTTCGCGGCGGTTGAAGGGGCGGAGCTGCGACAGGTGAACATGCACAGCACCCCGGCCGTCGCGGTGATCTTCAAGCCGGCGCACGTAGTCGAGCAGCAGGTTTTCCTGGGTCGGGAGCGATTTTTGCGGATCCGGTGCCGTCGCCATGCCCTACCCCGCGGCCCGTTTTTGCGCCTTTTGGCGGGCGCGGCGGCCCTGGGCGCGAATGGTGTCGATAAGCCGGTCCATGAGGAAGCCCTGAAACCGGCTGATCCCGAGGTTGAGGCCCCAGGAAATGGCGGCCTCGGAATCGACGCGCGACAGGACGATCGATTCCTTGCCGGCGTCGCGAATGATCTGGCGCAGGGCGGCGACCATGGAATCGTCGTCTTCCTCGGTTTCGAATTCCTTGCCCCAGCCGATTTTGATGAAGTCGGCCTGAAGGATCGCCGGGTCGAAAAACTGCATGGAAACCGGCGAGATGCCGTCGACCAGAACCCGGTATCCGTTTTGCTGCAGCATGTCGCGGGCGTCGGCGAAGGCGTCCAGGTCCGAGAATATGTCGATCACCTGCATTTCGATGACGACGCGGTCGGCGACCGGTCCGGCGACACGGTGGAAGTTCTGAAAATCACGGGACAAGACGGAGCCGATGTTGAGGTTCAGGCTGATCGGTTCCGCCAGCTTCGTCAGGTCGCGTTTGCCCATGGCGGCGAGTATTGTCTTATCCAGCGTTTCCGTCAGGTACTGGAATAGCCAGATGGAGGAGAACAGGTTGACGCCGGGCGCCACGCGCTTTTTCAGGTCGCCGATGGAAATGAAAATTTCGCGGAAGATAATGCCTTCCGGCCCCTGCGCGCCGATGTGCAGACACAGCTGTTCGCGGATCAGATCGTCAATCGGCATCCGCGTCATGACCTGCGACAACGCCGTCAGGTACTGCGCCGTCAGCGGCTGGCCGATAGATTTTTGCTGACCCGCCTGTTCTGCCGCTTCGCGCTTCGAGCGTTCCTCGGCGTCTATGACAAGCCGGGCGACGGTGCGCGTAAATTCGCGCAGTTCGTCCTGTTCGGACAGATCATGCCACGACGCCAGCCGGTCTTCGCCCAAGCCCGTGTCGTCGACCGCCGTCAGCGGGTCTTCGCTGAACAGCGTGCGGACTTTTTCGACCGGAACTTCGACCTCTTCCACGGGCACGTTGTGGCACAGCAGAATCAGATCCGCGTTCTTGAACTGAAACAGGGTCACTTCGTACTGGCCGATCAGGTTGTCGAAGTTGCGCGCCGCCAGGCGAACGAAGTGCGGTTTGCGGTTGGCGGAACGCAGGTCCGACAGATGCATGTGCACGACGTAGGTGCCGGCGCCGTCGAGGCTGCCGAGACGCTCCAGAAGCAGCTTCTCCTCAAGCGTATCGGGGCTTGTTATTTCGGCCATCTGATCTCAGCTTATCCCATGCACGGTGCCGCAGCCCGAAAACGGCGGGACAGCGGCTGGTAATTGCGTTCATGCTAAAGTGAAATGGTTAAAAAAGTCAGTCTGTTTTAGCGCTTTCCCGGGTTCCCGGCGTCCCCGGCGGCCCGGACTATGAGCAGCGGCGCCAAGCCCGCCGGCAGCAGCCCCTACGGCGCGCCCCGGCGGATCTACGCCGTCGGCGACCTCCACGGGCGATCGGACCTGTTGAGGCGGCTCCTTAGCCTGATTGCCGAGGACGCGGCGAGCATCCCGCCGGGCGCCCGGACAGCCACCCAGCCCTCTGTCTGCGTGTTTCTGGGCGATTATATCGACAGCGTAACGGAGTCCGAGGGCGTGGTCGAAATGCTAGCCGGCAACCCGCTTCCCGGGTTCGAAACGATCTTCCTGAAAGGCAATCATGGGGACTTCTTCTTCGCTTTCTTGCGGGCGAAAATTACCGGGAATCCGTGCTTTATAACGGTATCGAAATAACAATGGAAAGCTGCGGCGCGGAACCAGCAGGGCCAAGCTGGTTCGACGATCCGCCGGAGTAGGCCCGGGCTCGGCTGGCCGCCGCCCTGCCGTCGTCCCACCGGGCGTTTTTCGAAGGACTCAAATCATTTCACCGGGAGGGCGGGTACTTTTTCGCCCATGCCGGGGTTCGGCCAGGAGCGGCGCTGGAAGACCAGTCACCCCGCGATCTGATGTGGATCCGGGATGCGTTTTTATAGTCGGACCGGGACGTCGGCGCCGTCGTCGTCCACGGCCATACCCCCACCTTGGACGGGCTGCCGGAAAACCTGCCCCACCGCATCAACGGCGACACCGGCGCCTATCGATCAGGTGCCTTGACCTCGGTGGTGCTGGAGGGCAATAAACGACGGTTTCTTAATACTTGAGGCGGTATAAAAGTCTCGAAATCAGAGATTTAGAAAATAACTGCTCGGGGTAGACCAATCGCCATGCCGCTTCGTAAAACAATTCTGGTCACCGGGGGTGCCGGCTTTATCGGCTCGCACCTTTGCGCGCGGCTGGTCGAACAGGGTGCCAGCGTCATCTGCGCCGACAACTTCTACACCGGGTCGAAAGACAACGTCCTGGGCCTGATCGGCAATCCGCACTTCGAGCTGATGCGCCACGACGCGACCTTCCCGCTGTATGTGGAGGTCGATGAAATCTACAACCTGGCCTGCCCGGCATCGCCGGTGCATTACCAGTACGATCCCGTGCAGACCACCAAGACCAGCGTCCACGGCGCCATCAACATGCTGGGGCTGGCCAAGCGCACGGGCGCGAAAATTCTGCAAGCGTCGACCAGCGAGGTGTACGGCGATCCGGAAGTGCACCCGCAGACCGAAGATTACCGCGGGCGCGTCAACCCCATAGGCCCGCGCGGCTGTTACGACGAAGGCAAGCGCTGTGCCGAAACGCTGTTTTTCGATTATCACCGGCAGCACGGATTGAACATCCGCGTCGCCCGCATCTTCAACACCTACGGGCCGAACATGCACCCCAAGGACGGGCGCGTGGTGTCGAACTTCATCGTTCAGGCGCTGAAGGGCGAAGACCTGACCGTCCACGGTGACGGGCAGCAGACCCGGTCATTCTGTTACGTCGACGATCTGGTCGACGGGTTGATGCGGCTGATGAACGCGCCGGACGAAGTGACCGGCCCGGTCAACCTGGGTAACCCCGGAGAGTTCACCATCCTGGAACTGGCCGAAAAGGTCCAGGCCATGGTCGGTTCGAAAACCAAGATCGTCTACAAGCCGCTGCCCCAGGACGACCCGATGCAGCGCTGCCCCGACATCACGTTGGCGAAATCCAAACTAGGATGGGAGCCGACGATCAAACTGGCCGAAGGCCTGGGAAAGACCATCGCTTATTTCCGATCCATCATCTAACCCCGGGCGTATCACGCGAAAATGGCGGCATCGCATGGATTTAAGTAAATTCTTTGAAAGCGAACTTGAGGAACACACCCAAGTGGCCAATGCCACCCGCGTGTCCCTGAGCGGCGCGTTTACGACGCTCGTCAACCGTTGCAGTGATGTTTTAAGAGCGGGCAACAAGGTGCTGTTTTTCGGGAACGGCGGCAGCGCCGCCGACTGCCAACACATCGCGACCGAACTGACCGTCCGCTACAAAACCGACCGCAAGGCCATCGCCGCCATTGCATTGACCACCGATACCTCGGCGCTGACTGCCATCGGCAACGACTTCGGGTTCGACCAGCTGTTCGCCCGCCAGATCGAGGCACTGGGCAATCCGGGTGACGTGGCGATCGGGATTTCGACCTCGGGCCAGAGCGAAAACGTCATCAAGGCGCTCCGCATTGCCAAGGATATGGGCCTGACCGCCGCGGGCCTGAGCGGGCGCGGCGGCGGCCGCATGGTCGGTATTGCCGATCCGCTGTTGATCGTGCCGTCGGATACCACCGCGCGCATCCAGGAAATGCATATCATGTTGGGCCAGATGCTGTGCGGCGCGCTGGAAATCGAATTGGGGCTGGTGATGCCATGACCGACCGGACCCGACTGATCTCCTTGGTCGATAAATTGTCTCGCGCGCGGGTATTGTGCCTGGGCGATGTCATGCTGGACCGGTTCGTCTACGGCCGGGTCAGCCGCATTTCGCCGGAAGCGCCGATCCCGATTTTGAAGATCGATCACGAAACGGCCATGCCGGGCGGTGCGGGCAACGTCGTCCGTAATCTGTCGTCGTTGGGCGCCGAGACGCGGTTCTTAAGCGTCATCGGTGACGACGACGCGGGCGGCCTGATCACCCGGCTTTTGGCGGACGAGGCCAGTGTCGACGCACGGCTGACCGCCGTGGAAGGCCGCGAAACCACGATCAAAACCCGGTTCATCGCCGGCACGCAGCAGATGTTGCGGACAGACCTGGAATCGGATGAGCCGGTCCCGCAGGCGGCGCGGGATGCACTGCGCCGCGCGGTCGAGGACAGCCTGTCCGACTTCCCGGTTGCGATCCTGTCCGACTACGGCAAGGGCGCCCTGGATGACGAAACATTGGCACGGATCATCGCCGCCGCCGACAAGGCCGGCACGACGCTGGTGGTTGACCCCAAGGGGCAGGATTACACGCGCTACCGGGGGGCGGCGTACCTGACGCCCAATCTTGCGGAACTGGCCGCGGCGACCGGCCGAACGTTCAAGTCCGAAGACGAAATCGTCGAGGCCGCCCGCCAGATGGTCGACGCCCTGAACCTGAAGGGTATGCTGGTGACCCGGTCGAAAGACGGCATGACGTTCGTCACCCGGGCGGGCGAGGCAACCCACTTGCCGGCCGAAGCCCGCGACGTGTTCGACGTATCGGGCGCCGGCGATACGGTCGCCGCAACACTGGCCGCCGGGCTTGCCGTGGGCGCGCCGCTGGATCAAGCGGCGTCGCTGGCCAACGTAGCGGCGGGCATCGTCGTCGGCAAGGTCGGCACCGCCGTGGTCTATCCGGGCGACTTGGTGCAGCAGCTGCACCATCAGGACCTGGCCAGCGCCGAAGCGAAAGTATTGGGCGCCGATCAGGTCGCCGACCGGGTCGCCGCGTGGCGCCGGCGCGGGCTGACCGTCGGGTTCACCAACGGGTGCTTCGATCTGTTGCATCCGGGGCATGTGTCGTTGCTGCGCCAGGCCCGCGCCGAATGCGACCGGCTGGTCGTCGGGCTGAATTCCGACACGTCGGTGAAGCGGTTGAAGGGCGAAGACCGGCCAGTGCAGAACGAAGCCGCACGGGCCGCGGTGCTGGCGTCTCTGGCGTCGGTCGACGCCGTCGTGCTGTTCGCCGACGACACGCCGGAGAAACTGATCAAAGCGGTGAAACCCGACGTCCTGGTCAAGGGCGCCGACTATCGCATCGACCAGGTTGTAGGCCGCGACATCGTCGAAGCGGCGGGCGGCCGCATCGTCCTGGCCGAACTGTCGCCGGGGCACAGCACGACCGCAACCATTCGCCGGCTTGCCGGCGGCGGCGCGTAAGTTTTTTCGGGTAAGTTTTATCGGTGGTTGACGGCGGAGCGGATCAGTCGCCGCTGCGCGCGTTTTCGTCGTCGACGACGACGGGCGCACCGTCGATCAGCCGCGCCAGACGCCGCCAGAACGATCCGCCCGAGGCGCCCGGCGCATCGCCGAATCCCGCGATCCTGACACCCCGGTGGGCCGACGTCATGAAGTCGCGCCATGCCACCGCCGGCAGGCCGCCGCCGGTCACCCTGTCCATGGGCTTGCCGTCGTCGTTGCCGAACCAGACGCCCGCCACTAGTTGCGGGGTGAAGCCGACGAACCAGGCGTCGCGGTAGTTTTGACTGGTGCCGGTCTTGCCGGCGGCGGGCCGGTCGATGGCGGCGCGCTTGCCGGTGCCGCCATCGATGACGCCGGCCATCATGCGGGTCAATTGCAACGTGGCGTCCGCATCGGCAACCCGGCCGGGGCCGGAGCCCTGGCGCTTGTAAAGAACATTCCCTTTGCGGTCGGTGATTTCAACGATCGCGTGCGGCCACACGCCTTCGCCGCCCGCGGCGATCCCGGCGTAGGCGCCGGTCAGTTCCAGAAGGCTGACTTCGCCGGTGCCGAGCGCGATGCCCGCATCATCCGGCAAGCGAGAGGTAATGCCGAGCCCGCGTGCCTGTTTGATGACCGCCTTTGGGCCGACCTTCCCCGCCACCTGCACGGCGACGGTGTTGATAGAGCCCGCGAGGGCACGGCTCAGACTGACCGGGCCTTCGTACTTGCCGGAGAAGTTTCCGGGGCTCCAATTGCCGATGGTGATGGGTTTGTCGACGAAGCGGGTATTCGGTGTCACCCCGGCCTCGAGCGCCGCCAGATAGACCAGCGGCTTGAATGCCGATCCCGGCTGCCGCTTGGCCTGGACCGCGCGGTTGAACTGACTGGCCGAATAATCGCGGCCGCCGATCATGGCGCGGACGGCGCCATTGGGCGTCATGGCGATCAGCGCACCTTCGGACACGCGGCGCTTCTGCCCCTGGGCAAGGGCGCGGGCGATGGCGATGTCCGCTGCCTGCTGCAGGCGGAGATCGAGCGTCGTTTTAACGGTCAGGTCCTGGCCGGCGGCCGACACGTAATCGGGCAGCGCTTCGAGCACCCAGTCGACGAAATGCCGGGCGCGTCCCCGGTGGGCCGGCCGCGCCGCGATCTGCACGCCCTGCCGGGCCCGTTTGGCCTGAGCGTCGGTCAGGTATCCCGCCGCCACCATGTTGGCGAGGACGACCTTGGTACGTGCGTAGGCGCGTTCGGCACTGACGATAGGGTTATATCGCGAGGGCGCCTTCAACAGGCCCGCGATCAGCGCCGACTGGTAATCGTTCAGTTGCGTCGCCGGTTTGCCGAAATAGCGGTGCGCGGCGGCGTTGACGCCGTAAGTCCCGGCGCCCAGATAGACCCGGTTAAGATAAAGCGTCAGGATCTGGCCCTTGGTGAATTTGTGTTCGAGCCAAAGCGCCAGCATGACTTCCTGGACCTTGCGCTTGACCGTCCGGTCCGCTGTCAGGAACAGGTTTTTCGCCAATTGCTGGGTCAAGGTCGACCCGCCCTGGACGATCCGCCCGGCCCGCACGTTGACCCACATGGCGCGGGCAAGGCCGATGGGGTCGAACCCGAAATGGCCGTAGAACCGGCGGTCTTCCGTCGCCAGCACGGCGGCCGGCAGCGCCGGCGGCAGTTTCGCGAGGTCGACCGGCTCGCCATACAGGTCGCCGCCCTGATGGATGACCTCGCCGGCGGACGCAAGGACCGTCACCTGCGGGCGGCGGGTGGTTTTGAACGCGTCGTCGATATCCGGCAGGTCGTAGGCGAACCAGGCGGTGACCCCCATGCCCGCAATCAGCCCCCAGACCGCCAAGGTCGCGGTCCATTTGAAAAACGCGCCGAGCCAGCCCCGGCCTTGCGGCGGCGGGAACGGGGGCGTTTTTTCGGCGGATTTCGAGCGTTGTTTCTTCGCCATGATGCCCTTATGGGAGGGCCGGCGTTAGGATTTGGTTAACGCAAAATAAGCAGAGGATTCCTCGGACTCGCGGCAATCGAGGATGGTGTGCAGGGTGATCGGATCGATTCGGGCCCCCTTCAGGTTGGCCCGCCACATGTCGACCCCGGCCAAGGACGCGCCGGTGAAATCGGCGCCGCGCAGGTCCGTGTCCGTCATGTCCGTAAAGTCCAACAACGCGTTGGTGAACTTGACGCCGACCATGACCGAGGAAACCAGCGAACAGCCCCTAAGATCGGCGCCCGACAGGTCCGAACCGGTCAAGTCGCATTCCCGAATGTTGGCGTCGGCCAGCGCAGCCCCCGCAGGTCCAGATACCGCATGTTGAGGCGCAAAAACTCGCCCCGCTTGCCGGTGTCGCCGCCGCCTCGGAGCCAGGTTTCATAGGCTTCCACCATGCTCAGCACTTTGTGTGTATCGGCCATCGCCTGTTCCCTTATGCCGCGGGGCGGATTACCGCCGAATTCGGGCGATCATGGGCGGAAGCCGCCATAATATTAAACACAACCAATGGCCTAACCCCCAGGGGCGGAAAATCCGGTCAGATATCCAGGTTGGCGACTTTAAGGGCGTTGTCCTGGATGAATTCCCGGCGCGGCTCGACGACGTCACCCATAAGGGTCGAGAACACTTCCTCGGCGTCGTCCGCGTGGCTAACCCGGACCTGCAGCAGCGAGCGCACGTTGGGGTCAAGCGTGGTTTCCCACAGCTGATCGGGGTTCATTTCGCCCAGGCCCTTGTAGCGCTGAACGCCGATGCCTTTCTTGCCGGCCTGCATCACCTGATCGACCAGCGAGACCGGGCCGGTCACGACCTGTTCCTTGTCCTTGATGATGATCGTACCGTGGCGGGCATAGCGCGCCTGCAGCTCGGGCGCTAGCGCATCCAGGCGCCGCGCCTCGGACGAGCGGATGACGGCGCCGTCGATGACGTAGCGCTCGGTGACGCCCCGGGTGGTGCGGGTCAGCGCGAAGCCGCCGTCGTCCAGCGCCTCGCCGATCCAGCCGCGTTCGGCATCGGGCACCAGCGCGTCCAGGCGCTTGGCGATGTATTCGGCGGTGCTGGCGGCAATGTCGCGGTTGGACAGAATATCCGGGCTGAAGGCACCCAGGATTGCCGCTTGTTCAATCACCCACATGGGCACGTGCTGGGCCAGGCGTTCGATCATTTTCTTCACGTCGCGGGCGTGGCGGACGACATGATGCAGGTCCGGCCCCGCCGCCTGGGCGCCGTCGTGCGGCACGAACACCGTGCCTTCGTCGATGGCGCTGGCGAACAGATATTCCTCCATCGCCGGATCGTCTTTCAGGTAGACCTCGGAGTTGCCGCGTTTGGCGCGGTAGAGCGGCGGTTGCGCGATATAAAGATAGCCGCGCTCGACCAGTTCAGGCATCTGGCGGAAGAAGAACGTCAGTAACAGCGTGCGGATGTGACTGCCGTCGACGTCGGCGTCCGTCATGATGATGATTTTGTGGTAGCGGCATTTGCCGGCGTCGAAATCCTCGCGCCCGATGCCGGTGCCGAGTGCGGCGATCAGCGTTCCGATTTCGGCGGACGACAGCATCTTGTCGAACCGCGCGCGCTCGACGTTCAGGATTTTACCGCGGAGCGGCAGGATCGCCTGGTTGGAGCGGTTGCGCGCCTGTTTGGCGGAGCCGCCGGCGCTGTCACCCTCGACGATGAACAGTTCGGACCGCGCCGGATCCCGTTCCTGACAGTCGGCAAGCTTACCGGGCAGGGATGAAATATCCAGCGCCCCCTTACGGCGGGTCAGCTCGCGGGCCTTGCGCGCGGCCTCGCGGGCAGCGGCGGCCTCGATGATCTTGCCGATGACGTTCTTGGCGTCGGCCGGATGTTCTTCGAACCACTGATCCAGGCCTTCGCCGATCAGCCCTTCGACCACGGGGCGGACTTCGGACGACACCAGCTTTTCCTTGGTCTGGGATGAGAACTTGGGATCGGGCACCTTGACCGACAAGACGCATGTTAGGCCTTCGCGCGCGTCGTCGCCGGTGATGGCTATCTTGGCGCGTTTCGCCATGCCCGACGAATTGGCATAGTTGTTGATCATCCGGGTCAGCGCGCCGCGGTAGCCCGCCAGGTGGGTACCGCCGTCGCGCTGCGGGATGTTGTTGGTGAAGCAAAGCGTCGTTTCGTGATAGCTGTCATTCCACTGCATGGCCATTTCAACGGTGATGCCGTCGCGTTCGCCGCGCACGGAGATGCTGTCGGGCAGCAGCGAATTTTTCGACCGGTCGAGGAATTTGACAAATTCGACCAATCCGCCGTCGTATTTCAGATCGACGGACTTGGCTTCGACGCCGCGCGCGTCGGTCAAATTAAGCCGGACACCGGAATTGAGGAACGCCAGTTCGCGGAGCCGGTGTTCGAGCGTCGTGTAATCGTATTCGACCATGGTGAAAACCTGGGGCGAGGCGAGGAAGGTCACCTCCGTGCCGGTAATCGGCTGGCCGTCTTCGCCCACGGGGGCATCGCCGACGACCTCGAGCGGGTTCACGGACTTGCCGTCGGCGAACTTGATCATGTGTCCCTTGCCGTCGCGGAAAATGCGGAGCTCGAGCGCGCTGGAAAGTGCGTTGACGACGGAAACGCCGACGCCGTGCAGACCGCCCGACACCTTGTAGGAGTTTTGATCAAACTTACCGCCGGCGTGCAGCTGGGTCATGATGACTTCCGCCGCCGAGATGCCTTCTTCGGCGTGGATATCGACGGGGATACCGCGGCCGTTGTCGGAAATCGTCACCGAGCCGTCGCCGTTGAGCGTCACGCGGACGGTGTCGCAATACCCGGCGAGCGCTTCGTCGATGGCGTTGTCGACAACTTCGTAAACCATGTGGTGCAGGCCCGAGCCGTCGTCCGTGTCGCCGATATACATGCCTGGGCGTTTGCGCACGGCATCAAGACCGCGCAGCACCTTGATGGAATCGGCGCCGTAACCATCATTGTCGCCTTTGGCCTTGCCCTTAGCTTTGGGGGCGCCTTCGGGGATGTCGATTTCGTCGGTCATGGTCTTGCTCACGGTGCCGGCCAAGCGGCGGTTGGAGGTTCAAGATAAATCGGCGTCTTTGACGGCGGCGGCATCGACGTGTAAAAAGCGCGCGCCGCATTCGAGGCCGTCGAACAATCTGCGGTCGGTCCCGGTCATCCAGGCCTGCAGGCCGATCGACCGGATTTCGTCAAACAGCGCGGTGCGGCGGGTTTCGTCCAGGTGCGCGGCGACCTCATCGAGCAGTAGCACGGGGGTGCGACCCTGTTCGCCCGCCTGCAGCCGCGCCTGGGCCAGCACGAGGGAGATCAGCAGCGCCTTTTGTTCGCCGGTGGAGCAGTCCGCCGCCGGGCGGCCGCGGCCACGGTGAGCGATGTACAGGTCGGTGCGGTGCGGGCCCCGCGCCGTACGCCCGGCGTCCGCATCCTGGCGGCGGTTGTCGAAATACGCGCGGCGGAGTTTGTCCTCGGCGGCGAGCGCCGAACCGTCGGCCAGCCAGGCCTCGGTCTCGCCCTCGACCGCCAGATCGGCCTGCGGAAACGCGCCATCGCCGGCCTGATCCAATTGGTGCGCGAGGCGGCCGGCCATGTCGAGCCGGGCAGCGGCGATGGCGACGCCTTTTTCCGCCATATTGTTTTCCAGCGCGTCGAGCCAGCCGTCATTGCGAACGCCTTGAGCCAGCAGCCGCGCCCGTTCGCGCATGGCGTGGTCATAGCCGTTGATGCGCCCAGCGTGCGCCGAATCTCGGCCGAACACCATGCGGTCGAGAAACCGGCGGCGGCCCGACGGGCCTTCAAGAAACAGGCGGTCCATCTGCGGCGTCAGCCATTGCGCAGAAAAATAGTCAGACAGCGCCGCCTGGCCGCGCTGGGCTTCTCCGTCGACGCGGACGGCGCGCCGGTCGCGACCGCCTTCGCCTTCGGTATCATGAGTGACGCCGGTGCCGATTTCCATGTCGCCGGCCGGGCCCGCGACCACAGCGGCGACGGCCCAGGGGCGGGCGGTGTCGGCGGGCTCGTCGGCATCCCTGCGGGCGACCTCGGACAGTTTGGCGCCGCGCAGACCCCGGCCCGGAATCAGGAATGACAGCGCTTCCAGGATGTTGGTCTTGCCCGCCCCATTGGGTCCGGTGAGAACCACCGGCTCATGCCCCACCATCAGGCGAAGCGACCCATAGCAGCGGAAATCCGTGAGCGTCAGTCGCCTGACGGCCAGCGCCCCGCCGGACGACGCCTCCGCCGGCGGGGCGGCGGGATCGGCATCGAATTTGGGTTGCGCGTACAGCGTCCGGCCTCGTCCCGTTACACCCGCATCGGCATCAGCACGAACAGCGCGCTGTCGTCGCCGGCTTCGCGCAGTAACGTGGGCGAGGCCGCGTCGGTCATGGCGAGGGATGCGGTGTCGCCTTCGATCTGGCGGGTGATGTCGAGTAAATAGCCCGAGTTGAAGCCGATTTCGAGACCATCGCCGTTGTAGTCGACTTCCAGTTCTTCCTCGGCAACGCCGTGTTCAGGGCTGGAGGCGGACAGCTTGATGACGCCGGCGCCCAAGGTCAGCTTCACCGCCCGGGATTTTTCCGCCGAGATGGCCGACACGCGATCAACGGCTTCGGCCAGCAGTTTGCGGTCGACATCCAACAGCTTGTCGTTGTCGCGGGGGATAACCCGTTCGTAATCGGGGAAGGTGCCGTCGATCAGCTTTGACGTCAGCACGATGTCGTCGATGGAAAACCGGACCTTGGTTTCGCTGAGGCCCACGAAGACCTCACCCACCGCCTCGTCGATCAGCTTGCCCAGTTCGGCGACTAATTTACGCGGCAGGATGACGCCCGGAATGCCGTCGGCGCCGTCGGGCACTGGCACTTCGGCGGACGCCAGCCGGTGGCCGTCGGTCGCGACCGCACGCAGCACCTTGGCGCCATCGCGTTCGGCGACGTGGAAATAGATGCCGTTCAGGTAATAGCGGGTTTCCTCAGTCGAAATCGCGAACCGGGTGCGGTCCAACAGCGTCTGCAGGTCGTGCACCGGCATTTTGAACTGATGCGGCAGTTCGCCCGAGCCGAGCACGGGGAAATCCTCCGTCGGCAGGCACGAGAGCCCGAACCTCGAGCGCCCGGCCTTGAGAACCAATTGGCCGTCGCCGTCTTTTTCCATGGCGACCTGGGCGCCTTCCGGCAGTTTGCGGACGATGTCGTAAAGCGTGTGCGCGGGCGCCGTCGTCGCGCCCGGTTCCAACACCTCGGTTTCGACGCTTTCGACGATGTCCAGGTCCATATCGGTGGCGTTCAGCGCGAGGCGGCCCTTGCCGGCCTCGATCTTCAGGTTGGACAGGATGGGGATGGTATTGCGGCGCTCAACCACGCTTTGCACGTGCCCGAGGCACTTCAGCAAGGCGGCCCGCTCGATTGTCAGTTTCATATGTGCTGTCTATCGCCGTTAATAATAGATCGTTGATCGAACGTTTCTTGGCTGCGTTCCAGGAAACGCAACCGAAGGTCCGCCGGCCTTGGCGATCCCGCCGAATCGCCCCGCCGGCCGGGCGCCCGGCTACCGCGGCCAGGCCCCTGAAACCCTCGTAAAACGCCCCTTTCAGAGACATTTGAAGGCGCCCGGAAGGGTGCCCTCGCAAGGGGCTCATATTATAGCAGAAGGCCATGGATTCCGCAGCCTTTTCCCGGGATTTCAGGGGGCTTTCCGGGGCCCTGAACCGGGCCCCGGAGGACCGCCCGGGATCAGCCCTCGAGCATCCGGCGCAGGAGTTCCACATCCTCGTTGAAGCTGGAATCCTGTTCGCGCAGTTCTTCGACCTTTTTGACCGCGTGCATGACAGTCGTGTGGTCGCGGCCGCCGAATTTACGGCCGATTTCGGGGAGTGACCGCGACGTCAGCTGCTTCGACAGGTACATGGCGACCTGCCGGGGCCGGGCGACGGAGCGCGCGCGGCGGGCCGAATGCATGTCGGACACCCGGATGTTGAAGTGGGTAGCCACACTTTTCTGGATTTCTTCGATGGTGACCCGCCGTTCGGACGCCTTCAACAGGTCGTGCAGCACGTCCTGGCTGGTTTCCAGCGTGATGTCGCGGCCGACCAGTTGGTGGTGGGCGACGACGCGGTTCAAGGCGCCTTCGAGTTCACGCACGTTAGACGTGATTTTGTGAGCAAGGAATTCCACCACCTTGGACGGCACGTCGACCTTGATCTGTTCGGCCTTGGCCTGAAGGATGCCGAGGCGAAGTTCGTAGGTCGTGGCGTGAATATCGGCGACCAGCCCGCAGTTGAGGCGGGAGATCAGGCGTTCTTCCATCCCTTCCAGGTCCGAGGGCGACTTGTCGGCGGAAATCACGATCTGCCGGCCCTGGTCGACTAACGAATTGAAAGTATGGAAGAATTCTTCCTGAGTGGAGTCCTTGCCGGAAATGAACTGCACGTCGTCAACCATCAGCACGTCGACGGACCGGAACTGTTCCTTGAAGTCGACGGTGTTGTGTTCGCGAAGCGCGCGGACAAACCGGTACATGAATTTTTCCGCGGACAGATAAATGACGCTGCGTTTCGGCGTCGACCGGCGGATGTGCCAGGCGATGGCGTGCATCAGGTGCGTCTTGCCGAGCCCGACGCCGCCGTAAAGAAACAGCGGGTTGAAGGGAACGGTCTGCGCCTCGGCCACACGCCGCGCGGCGGCGTAGGCGAATTCGTTCGGCTTGCCGACGACAAAGCTGTCGAAGGTAAAACGGCCGTCCAAAGGTGCGCCGATGTCTTCGCGCCCGCCGCCCGGCGTAAGCACCGCCGGTTGGGCGACGCCTTCGGCAACGGCCTCGGCCTGTTTCGGCTGAGCGCGGACGGCTGCGCCGTGTTCCTGATGGATCACGACGTCAAGTTCGTCCGCCACTTTGGCTTCGGCCAGAAGTTCGGAAATGCGGTCCACGTAATGCGCCTGAATCCATTCACGCATAAACCGGGTCGGCACGCCCGCGCGCAGCACGGCGCCGTCCAGACCCAAAAGACGCATCGGTTTAATCCAGCTTTGATAAGAGGCTTCCCCAATTTCGCCACGCAGCTGCTCGCACAGCGTGGTCCACGCGTCCTTCAATGTAGTTTCTTGTTCCTGCCCCGGCTCTTTTTTTGACTTCGCAATGTCGTTCATTCTGCCACCAAACTCCATTACCGCCCCGAAGGACAGTTTGCCGTTTCCGCCGTTATGAGGAGAACAGAGGCAATTCGCCTCGGCCTCCACCCTGGAACTTGGGAGGTTGCGGTCGCCGGCACTGGGAGCCGCCGGCCGGCCTTACGCTGGACGAAAGAGGACAGACGCTTGTTCCCCGGTAGCCGATTTTCGGCCTTCCACCACCGATCGTTCAGAGCCGCAAACGAACGTGGTTGGGATAAGCGGATGTCACATCCAGGCTCAGACCCCCCCCCTTTTTTTGTTATTCGGTCTTTCAATTTTTGTTAAACGAATGGTCATGGATGAGAACTTTTACGTATGAGGCAATTCTTAAATTCGATAAGCCAAAAATTTTTTTGGTCGGCGGGACGTTAATTGGTGCAAAGCAAATTTCGTCTTGCCGGCAACTTGAAGAAATTCATGCCGACGGGTGGTGGACCTCCAATGTTGGCTTTGATCGAGTGACGAACGATGGCTTCTAACTGAACACCGGACGCATGCTATGCGAAAAGATCGTATCACCGAAGCGGGTCTGCATCACTCACCGATACACCGCGACGGGCGGGTGGGCGGCTGCGCGCACCGAACGTTGATGTTCGGATATTAAGGAGGCGATGTCGCCTTGGCAATAAAACGAATCGCTCATTGGGGCGGATTCTTCAAAAAAACACCCTTGACAAAAAATGCCCTGCGAGTCCGCCCGAAGGCATATTTTGCAACGTTCGGGCGCGCTTTTTTCGCGGGCAAAAAAAGACCGCGGCGATCACCGCGGTCTATCTTATTGGAATGCGAAGAAAAGACACTTTAGGCGGCCATCGCCTTGATGCGTCTCGCGAGGCGCGACAGTTTGCGCGCTGCCATGCTTTTGTGCAGGACGCCGTTTTGCGCGCCGCGCTGCACGAGCGGCTGAGCTCTCTTCAGCGCGTCCTGCGCCGCTTTCTGATCGCCGCCGGCGATCGCTTCTTCAACCTTGCGGATGGACGTGCGGACGGCGCTGAGCCGCGTGCGGTTCACGTCCGTGCGTCGCGCGGTCTGACGAATACGTTTTTTGGCCGAAGCATGATGGGCCATTGGGTCACCTGTATCTTAATGCCAAAGGAATTCGGAAGGCCGGTTTATAGAGGCGGTCCGGGCGGGCGTCAAGCCTCGAGATTCTCAGGCTTTTTAGCCCGTCCTTACCTGCCCGGCGGGGCCTAACGGCCCTTGAATTCGGGCTTCCGCTTTTCGGTGAAGGCGGCCATGCCTTCCTTCTGGTCTTCGGTGCCGAAAGTCGCCTGGAACATGCGGCGTTCGAACCGGATGCCTTCGGCGAGCGTCGTTTCGAAGGCCCGGTTGACCCCCTCTTTCGCCAGCAGGGTGATGGGCCGGGACATGCCGGCGATGATCGTCGCCGTCTTGATCGCATCGTCCAGCAGATCCGCCGCCGGCACGACCCGGGCGACGAGGCCCGCGCGTTCGGCTTCTTCGGCATCCATCATGCGGCCGGTTAGGCACATTTCCATGGCCTTGGCCTTGCCGACGGCGTGAGTCAGCCGCTGCGTGCCGCCGGCGCCGGGGATGGTGCCGATGGTGATTTCCGGCTGCCCGAACTTGGCGGTGTCGGCGGCGATGATGAAATCGCACATCATGGCAACTTCGCACCCGCCGCCCAGCGCGTATCCGGCGACGGCGGCAATCACCGGTTTTCGGCAGGACGCGATGCGTTCCCAATCGACGGTGATGAAATCGGTGGTGTAGGCGTCCATCCAGCTTTGCGACTGCATTTCCTTGATGTCGGCGCCCGCGGCGAAGGCCTTTTCCGACCCGGTGACGACGATGGCGCCGATCGCGCCGTCGGCTTCGAAGGCGTCGAGCGCCTGGCGCATTTCGGCGACCAGCGCTTTGTTCAGCGCGTTCAATGCCTTCGGCCGGTTGAGCGTGATCAAGCCGACGGGTCCGCGGGTTTCGACGATGATGTTTTCGTAGCTCATGGTGATGTGGTTCCTGGTTGGGTGTTGAATTGACGGAAGGTTCCGGGTCAGCCTTGCGGCGTCAGGCGGAATCGGACGGCAGTGCCCGCGCCGGCCCCCGGAAACTCCAGGATCAATGTTTCACCTTCCCGGCGGTATTGCCCGCTCTTGATCCGCTGCCAGCCCAATTGTGGCAGGGTGGCATCATAGAATTCGAGCACCTGTGCCCGGGTGGCCGGTCCGGCGGCGACGGCCTCGACAATCCGGCCCGACGTGGTTTCAAACACCACGCCGGCGCCCGCGTCCTCGGTCAGGCCCGGCATCAGCGGCAGGTCTTCGATGCCGCCGACGAATTGGGCCCGGGTCGTCCCCGCCGCCCAGATAATGGAGCAGGCGGTCAGCACACATATGAGTGTCCGGGTAGGGTACGTCATCGCCGGGTAATACATCATCGCTGACGGTGGGGACAGAAGAAAGTCGAGCGGCCGGCCTGCACTATCTGCTGGATCGCCCCGCCGCAGTCGCAATCGCGGCATTTCTCCCCGGCCCGGCCGTAAACGTCGAAGGAATGCTGAAAATACCCGAGCTCGCCATCGGGCCGAATATGGTCGCGTAACGACGAGCCGCCGGATTTGATCGCGGCCCTGAGAACGTCCTTCACCGCCGCCGCCAATTTTTCGGCGCGGCCGCCCTGGACCGTATGGGCTCCCCGGCGGGGCGATATGCCGGCCCGGAAAAGCGATTCCGAGACATATATATTGCCGAGCCCGGCGACCACGCGCTGATCCAGCAGCGCCGCCTTGATCGGCGTCTTCCGGCCCTTTAACGCCATGGCTAGCGTCGGCCCGTCGAAATCGCCGCCCAACGGCTCGGGCCCGAGGTCTTTGAGCACGGCATGTGCGCCGTCGTCGCCGGAGAACAAATCCATAAAGCCGAAACGCCTGGGGTCGTTGAAATGGACCTCTGCGCCGTCGTCGAGCGTGAAAATAACGTGATCGTGCTTTTCCGGCGGGAACGGCGCATCGGCCATCCGGAAACTGCCGGACATGCCCAGGTGCGCCATCAGCGTTTCGCCCGTATCCAGATCGAACAGCAGGTATTTGGCGCGGCGGCGGATGTCCTTAACGGAAGCGCCGGTCAGCCTCTGCCCGAAGTCGTAGGGCAGGGGAAAGCGCAGGTCCGGCCGGCGGGCGACGACGCGGGCGAGCCGGCGGCCCTGCATTTTGGGTAGAAGGCCCCGGCGGACGGTTTCGACCTCGGGCAGTTCGGGCATATCGGTATGGGGCGCCGGATTGGGGCAGTTCGGGATTAAAGGTTTGGAAGGTTCTGCAGCGTAGCCTGTTCACCCCTATTCCGCTATGTTCCATCGCCATGAAAAAAAACAATTCAGCCAACACAACAAATGACGGATCCGCCGCCGGGACGACGCATTTCGGATACCGCGACGTGCCCGAGGCCGATAAGGCGGGCCTGGTGAAGGACGTGTTTTCATCGGTCGCGGACAAGTACGATCTGATGAATGATCTTATGTCGCTGGGAGTCCACCGGTTGTGGAAGGCGGCGATGCTCGACTGGCTGCGCCCGCGCGCGGGCATGAAACTGCTGGACGTGGGCGGCGGCACCGGCGACATTGCCTTCCGGTTTTTGGAACGCGGCGTCGGAACCGTCACCGTCTGCGACATCAACGAAGACATGATGGCGGTCGGCCGCGACCGGGCGCTCGACCGGGGGATGCTGCCAGACGCGCCGGGCGCCGCCGTCGAGTGGGTGACCGGTGATGCCGAGGCGCTGCCGTTCCCCGACAATTCATTCGACGCCTATACCATCGCCTTCTGCATCCGCAACGTGACCCGCCCAGAAAACGCGTTGAAAGAGGCGCGTCGCGTGCTCAGGCCCGGCGGGCGGTTTTTGTGCCTGGAATTTTCTCGCGTCGTCGTGCCCATGCTGGACGAGTTGTATGATCAATATTCGTTCGAGGTTTTGCCCGCACTGGGCGAACGAGTGGCGGGCGACCGCGCGTCTTATCAGTATCTTTCCGAAAGCATCCGCAAATTCCCGGCGCAGGACGACTTCGCGAGGATGATCTGCGCCGCCGGGCTGGCCCGGGTCGAATACCGCAATCTCTCGGGGGGGATCGCGGCCATGCATTCCGCCTGGCGAACCTGAGGCCCGGCCGTGGCATCCGGATTGAATAATCTGTGTCGGCTGTTCGCCGTCGCACACATCCTGGCCCGTCACGATGCGCTGTTCCCGCTGGAAATGCTCGGCGTGGCGCCGGGCGTCGCCAAGGTGGCGCGGCTGGTCTCCCGGCGCTCTGCACCGGGCCGCCCGGGCGAACGCCTTGCCCGTGCCCTGAACGAAGTGGGGCCGAGCTTCATCAAACTGGGCCAGGCGCTGTCCACCCGGCCGGACCTGTTGGGCGAGGACATCTGCAACGACCTGGCGCAATTGCAGGACGATCTGCCGCCGTTTCCGGGCGCCGTGGCCAAGCAGGCGGTGGAACAGGAACTGCAAATCCATCTGCAGGACATCTTCACGAGATTTGATGACGAGCCCGTGGCCGCGGCCTCCATCGCGCAGGTGCATTTCGCCGAAACGGCGGAGAGCAGGCGGGTTGCCGTCAAGGTGCTGCGCCCCGGGATAGAAAGCGCGTTTCGCCGCGATCTTGACCTGTTCCGCTGGACCGCCCGCATGGTCGAGCGCGCACGACCGGACCTGCATCGCCTGAAGCCCCGCGAAATCGTCGAGACCATCGCGCAGTCGGTGGAGCTTGAAATGGATCTGCGGTTCGAGGCGGCGGCGGCGGCGGAGCTCGCCGATAATTTCTTGGGCGACGACAGCTTCATCGTTCCCGCCGTCGACTGGGCGCGCACAGGCTCGCGTGTGCTGACGACCGAACGCATCGACGGCATCCCCATCAACGACCGGGACGCGATCATCGCCCAAGGGATCGACCCCAAACAGGTGGTCGAGAACGCAGCACGCGCGTTTTTCAATCAAGTGTTCCGCGACGGATTCTTTCACGCCGATCTGCACCCGGGGAATTTGTTCGTGCTGCCGGGCGGCGCCATCGGCATCGTCGACTTCGGCATCATGGGCCGGGTCGACAAGAAAACCCGGCGGACCTTGGGCGAAATGCTTTTGGCGTTTTTGACCCGCGATTACCGCCGCGCGGCGGAAGTCCATTTCGAAGCCGGGTGGGTCCCGCGCGACAAATCCGTCGACAGCTTTACCCAGGCGTGCCGGTCCATTGCGGAGCCGATATTAGATAAGCCTCAACACGAAATTTCCATCGGCCGGCTTTTAGGCCAGTTGTTTCAGGTCACCGAAACCTTCCGCATGGAAACCCAGCCGCAGTTGCTGTTGCTGCAGAAAACCATGCTGACCGCCGAGGGCGTCAGCCGGAAACTCTACCCGGACATCAACATGTGGGTGCTGGCGCGGCCGCTGATCGAAAAGTGGATGTTCGAAAACCTTGGGCCCGAAGCCAAGGTGATGGACACGGTACAGAGCCTTTTGCATGCCGCCGAGCGCCTGCCCCGGGTGCTGGAGGATTTGGAGGAAGGGGCCGCGCGTCTGGCCGACGGGCGGGTGCAGCTGGACCCCCAGACGGTCAAATTGCTGCGCGACGGGGAAGAACCCCGGCGGACGCCCAAGGTCCTCTGGGCCGTCATCACGGCGCTGGTCATCATCTATATCTACACGCTGATGAGATAGGCGGGGCTGCGGACGCCGCACCGGCCCGGTCACCCGGCGCCGCCCGCTCGTTTCCCCTTGCCTTCCAGGGCCGTGAAATTTACCCTAATTACATCTTTTCCCCGTAATTATTAGGCTTATACACAAGGCTGGAACGTGGGATTGCGCGCGCGCCACGGGCCGCGCCGACGGAGAAGACCCCCGCCATGCTAGATGGCAAGCGCATATTGCTGATCGTCGCGGGCGGCATCGCCGCCTATAAGACGCCGGACCTGGTTCGTCGTTTGAAGGAACGCGGCGCCGCCGTGCGTTGCGTGCTGACCCAGGGGGGTGCGCAGTTCGTGACGCCGCTGGCCTTGGGCGCCGTCACCGGCGACCGGGTCTATCAGGACCTGTTCGACCTTACGGATGAACACGACATGGGGCATATCCAGCTGTCCCGCGACGCCGACCTGTTGGTCGTCGCACCCGCCACCGCCGACATCATGGCTAAAATGGCGGCGGGGCTCGCCGGCGATCTGGCGTCGACGGTGTTGATGGCGACGGACAAGCCCGTGATGATCGCCCCCGCCATGAACGTCCGCATGTGGGAGCACGCGGCGACCCAGGCGAATTTAAAGACGCTTGTTTCGCGCGGCGTCATGGTCATCGGGCCAGAAGACGGCGACATGGCCTGCGGCGAATACGGCCCGGGCCGCATGTCGGAGCCGCTGGCGATCGTCGCTGCAGTGGAAAAATTTTTCGGCCGCGCCGAGACGCTGAAAGACAAACGCGCGCTGGTGACGTCGGGCCCAACGCGTGAGGCCATCGACCCCGTCCGCTACATCGCCAACCGGTCGTCGGGCAAACAGGGCCACGCCATCGCCGAAG
>JAYNIR010000006.1:30976-139413 GCA_038109305.1 Rhodospirillaceae bacterium | reverse complement strand
CCAAACGGGTTTTCCGCCGCGCCATGCGGGGGCTGGTGCCCGACGCGATCCTGGACCGCCGGGACAAGATCGGCTTCATCACGCCCCAGGATACATGGCTGAAACGCGGCGGGCCGTGGCTGGCTGAAACGCTGCTGTCCGACCGGGCGCGGGCGATTCCCGCGCTGTCGACGGCGCCCTACCGGCGGGCAGCGGAAATCGCGCTCGGGACCAAGGCCGCGCTGAAGCCCGAGGTGTGGCGCTGGGCCAATCTGATCCGCTGGGCGGACATCTTTGATGCGGAATTCGCCCGTTGACCCCGCGCACGGCAGGAAAGCCCTTGTCCGCCGCCGGATATACGGATAATCCCCGGACCCATGCCGTCTGACGCCACCCCTGCAACGCCCTCGCCCAAGATCGCCGTTATCGGTTGCGGCCATTGGGGGCGCAACCACGTGCGCAATTTCGCCGCGCTGGGCGCGCTCGCGGCCGTCAACGACGCGGACCGGTCGTTGGCCGAAACAATGGCCGCCGAATACGGTGTGCCCGCCCGCGACCTTGACGGCGTGCTGGCCGATCCAGCCATTAACGGCGTCGTTATCGCCGCGCCGGCGGAGGCCCACGCAGACTTGGCCATCCGGGCGCTTGGCGCGGGCAAGCATGTGTTCGTCGAAAAGCCCCTGGCCCTGACCATGGCGGAGGCGCGGGACGTATTGGATGCCGCCGGTCGCGGCAAGCGCATCCTGATGGTCGGCCACTTGCTGCAATACCATCCGGTGTTTCTAAAGCTGAAAGCGATGGCCGACGAAGGGGCGCTCGGCAAGTTGCAATATATTTATTCCAACCGCCTGAATCTGGGCAAAATCCGGCGCGAGGAAAACGCCCTTTGGTCCTTCGCGCCGCACGACATTTCCATGATCCTGGCGCTGGCGGGGGAAGAGCCCTCGTGCGTCACCGCCGTCGGCGCAAACTATCTGCACGACGTGATCGCCGACGTGACGACGACGCACCTGACATTCCCCGGCGGCATCAAGGCGCATATTTATGTGTCGTGGCTGCACCCGACAAAGGAACAGAAACTGGTCGTCGTCGGCGATCGCGGCATGGCCGTCTTTAACGACGGCGAAGCATGGGGTCGAAAACTTCTGATCTATCCCCACAAGATCGATTGGCGCGACGGCGTGCCGGTGCCGGAAAAGGCGGATGCCGAAGCCGTCGCCGTCGACGAGGGCGAACCGCTTCGCGCCGAATGCCAGCACTTCATCGACTGCATGCGGACGGGCGCGGCGCCCCGAACGGATGGCGCCGAGGGTCTACGCGTGCTAAGCGTCCTGGAGAAAGCCGAGACCGCCATGTCCCAGTCCAATCCCAACCGTTTTCCGGGCGCCGCCGTCCATGAAACCGCCGTCGTCGATGACCGTGTCGAGATCGGCGAGGGAACCAAGATTTGGCATTTTTCCCACGTTCTGCCGGATACCAAAATCGGCCGGAACGTGGTCATTGGCCAGAACGCGTCCGTCGGGCCCGGCGTCGCCATCGGCGACAACTGCAAAATTCAGAACAACGTCAGCGTTTATAAAGGCGTGACATTGGAACAAGGCGTTTTCTGCGGGCCGAGCTGCGTGTTCACCAACGTCAACACGCCCCGCGCCGAAATCGACCGGAAAGAGGAATTTCTTGAAACCCGCGTCGGGCGAGGCGCCACCATCGGCGCCAACGCCACCGTCGTCTGCGGCCATGACCTGGGTGACTACTGCTTCATCGCCGCCGGCGCCACGGTCGTCACGGATGTCCCCGCCTTCGCGTTGATGGCGGGCGTGCCCGCCAAGCGCATCGGATGGGTCAGCCACGCCGGAGAAAAACTGGGTGATGACCTGACCTGTCCGCGCGAAGGGCGGCGATACCGGCTTATGCCCGACGGAACATTGGAAGAAGTCCGCTCATGACCGACCAGCCCATCGCTTTTATCGACCTTCAAGCCCAGCGCGCGCGCATCGGCGACAAGATCGAAAAGGCCATCGCCCGCGTGTTAGACCATGGCAAGTTCATCATGGGCCCGGAGGTTGCGGCGTTTGAAAAACGCATGGCCGATCATGGCGGGACGGCGCACTGTGTTAGCTGCTCGAGCGGCACGGACGCCCTGTCGCTGATCCTGATGGGCTGGGGCATCGGGCCCGGCGACGCCGTCATCGTCCCGGCCATGACCTTCGCCGCGACGGCGGAAGTTGTCTGCCTGACCGGCGCGACGCCGGTGTTTTGCGATGTCGCCGGCGATACCTTCAACATGGATGTGGACAGCCTGAAGGACGCCATCGTTCAAGCCAAGGCAGCCGGGCTCCGGCCGAAAGCGGTCATCCCCGTCGATCTGTTCGGCCAGCCCGCCGACTATCCGGCGATCTGCGCGGTCGCCCATGAAAACGGGATGAAGGTCCTGGCCGACGCGGCGCAAAGCTTCGGCGGCAGTTTGAACGGCAAACCGGTGGGCACGTGGGGCGACGCGGCCGCGACCAGCTTCTTCCCGGCCAAGCCCCTGGGCTGTTACGGCGACGGCGGCGCGGTGCTGACCGACGACGGCGATCTGGCGGCGCGCATGCGCTCGATCCGCGTGCACGGTCAGGGCACCAACAAGTACGATAACGTCGTCGTCGGCCTGAACGCCCGGCTCGACACCATTCAGGCGGCAATCCTGTTGCAGAAATTGGATATCTTCGCCGACGAAATCGAAACCAGGCAGGCGGTGGCGGCACGCTATGGCGAGCTGATCGGCAATATCGCCGCCGTGCCCTATGTCATGCCCGGCGCGGTCAGCGCATGGGCGCAATACACCATCCGCATCCCCGGCCGCGACGCCGTGCAGAAAAAGCTGCAGGCGGCGGGCGTGCCGACGGCGGTTTATTACCCGGTACCGCTGGGCGATCAGCCGGCTTATGCCGGCTTCCCGCGCGCCAATACCGGCACACCCGTGTCAGAGGCGCTGGCCCGCGACGTCTTAAGCCTGCCCTTCCATCCTTATCTGGACGCGGCGACGCAAGAGCGGATCGCCACCGCTCTGAAAGACGCCGCCCGGCCGTGACCGGCATTACCATCGCCACCATCGTCGGCGCCCGGCCGCAGTTCATCAAGGCCGGGCCGGTCAGCCGCGCGTTACAATCGGCCGGCATCCGCGAAATCCTGATCCATACCGGCCAGCACTTTGACGCCGGAATGTCCGACGTGTTCTTCGACGAAATGGGCTTGGCCCCGCCGGACCACCACCTGGACATATCCGGCGGCGGGCACGGTGACATGACCGGGCGGATGCTGATCGCGTTGGAGCCCGTCTTGTCCCAGGCGCGCCCGGCAGGCGTCCTGGTTTACGGCGACACCAATTCAACGCTGGCGGGGGCGCTCGCCGCCGCCAAACTAAGCCTGCCGCTGTTTCATGTGGAGGCGGGATTACGATCTTTCCGCCGGACCCAACCAGAGGAAATCAACCGGCGGGTGACCGACCATTTGTCCGACCTGTTGTTCTGCCCGACGCCGACGGCGGTTTCGAATCTTGCCGCCGAAGGCATCACCGACGGCGTCGTGCAAATCGGCGACGTCATGTATGACGCGGCGATGCAGGCCGCAACCAACGCAGCAGGCGCCGGCGTGCTTGACCGTTTGGGCCTGGCGCCCAAGGCGTACGAGGTCGCAACCGTGCACCGCGCGGAAAACACCGATGACCCGAAACAGCTTGCCGCCGTCATGGACTATCTGAAAGCGCGGACTGTACCGGTCGTCCTGCCGCTGCACCCGCGCACCCGCGCCGCGTTGGACAAGGCCGGCATCGGCGCAGGCGATCTGACGATATGCGACCCGCTGGGCTATCTGGACATGACGCACCTGGTGCAAAACAGCTTGGGCGTGCTGACCGATTCCGGCGGCCTGCAAAAAGAAGCTTACTTCCACCGCGTACCCTGCATCACTCTGCGCGACGAAACGGAGTGGGTCGAAACCATCGACGCGGGCTGGAACCGGTTGTGGCAGTCGCCCGAAACCGATACTCCCCGCCGCGACATCGACGCCTACGGCGACGGCAACGCGGCAGAGCGGATCGCCTCCGCGCTCACGGACTTTCCCGCCCGCCGGTGACCGACAAACGATTGCTTTATCTGGCGTTGGAAGCTCCCCGCGAAGGGCAGGCATCCTACGCGCATATCCACGAGATCATCGCCGGGCTCGAGCGGCGGGGATGGGCGGTGACCCTGTTCGCGCCGTCCTATTCCGACAAGTGGAAGCGCCCTTCCCTGCCTTTCCGGTTGATCGAATACCTGTGCCTGCAATGGCGGGTAATGCGGGCGTTTGAGGAGGGCGAGCGGGTATACGTGCGCTGCCATTTTCTGGCGTTTCCGGCGGCCCTGTGGGCCCGTCTCCGGGGCGCTCCCATCGTTCACGAAATCAACGGTCCTTATGAAGACGTCGCCATCGCCTACCGCTGGGCGGCGCCGCTCGCGGGCGTCATCAATTGGATGTGGCGGACGCAATACCGGTGGGCCGACCGGCTGATCACCGTGACGCCGCAATTGGCCGACTGGGTCCGCGCCCAGGGCGTGGCGACCCCTGTCGATGTCGTGCCGAACGGCGCCAACACGGACCTGTTCCGCCCGGATGCGCCGACGGCGGGCGGGGATACCCTGCCCCGCAAGTACGCCATCTTTTTCGGCGGCCTGGCGCGGTGGCAGGGCATCCCAACCATGCTGGCAGCGAAGGCGTTGGCTGATTGGCCCGAAGACGTTGGGCTGGTCGTGGTCGGCGACGGCGCCGACCGCCCCGCGGTCGAGGCGGCGGCGGCGGGCGACCCCGCGATCCGCTATCTGGGCCGCCGGCCCTACCGCGACCTGCCGGGGCTGATCGCCGGCGCGGTCTGCGGTCTGGTGCCGAAAAATTCGGGCGGCGACCGGGCCGGCACGGGGCTTTATCCCTTGAAAGTGTTTGAAACGCTCGCCTGCGGCGTGCCCGCCGTCGTGTCCGACTTTCCGGGCCAGGGCGATCTCGTCAAAAACAACGATTGCGGCATCGCCGTCCCGGCGGAAGACCCGCCGGCGCTGGCCCGGGCGGTTGCGGCGCTCGCCGCCAATCCGGACCGCGCGAACGCCATGGGCCGCCGGGGCCGCGATATCATCGCCGCCCACCATTCCTGGGACACCCGCGCCGGCGCAACCGAGGAAACCTTGAACAAGGTCGGCGCTCCGGATCACAATGCCCCATGACCCAGCGTCCGACCATCATCTGCGCCGCCGACGCGAAATACTATCCGCTGCTGACCCAGGCCGTGCAGTCGGTCAACGACGCCGGGCTGCGCGGCCGCATGGCGCTGTCGGTCCTCGACCTCGGACTTGAGGAAAGCCAGATCGAAGCGCTTTCCCCCCTGGTCGACGCCGTCGCCAAGGCCGAATGGGATTTCGATTTCCCGGGCCGCGATTGCTTCCCCGCCTACTTCAAGGCGATGACCGCCCGGCCCTCCCTGCCCCGGTATTTTCCGGGCCATGACATCTATATGTGGCTGGATGCGGACGCCTGGGTCCAGGACGCGGGCGCCGTCGACATTTACCTGGACGCGGCGGCGAAGGGGCAGCTTGCCGTCGTGCCGGAAATCGACCGCGCCTATTCGTCGTTTTACAAGCGCCCCCGCCCTTATTACCGGACGCAGAATTTCCGCGCTTACCGGTGGGCTTACGGCTGGCGGGCGGCGGACCGGCTGGCCCGCAATCCGATTTTGAATTCCGGCGTGTTCGCGCTTTCGGGCGACGCCCCCCATTGGGGCATGTGGCAGGACGCCTTGAAACAGGCGCTTTGCCGCCGGGCGGTTTTCCGGGACCGGCGCGGCCTGTATGCGCATGTGTCGGAACAAACGGCGATGAACTACCTGGTCTACGCCATGCAGGCGTCGGCGACGTTTCTGCCGGCCTACTGCAACTGGTTCTGCGGCAAGGGCCTGCCCATGTGGGACGCAGAACGGCGGCTTCTGGTCGAACCGCACGCGCCGCATCAACCGCTCGGCATCGTGCATCTGGCCGGCGACGGCGTCCAGAACCGCACCTTCGCCATGCCGACCGCCGCGGGCGAAACCATTGAAAGCCGCCTGACGTTCGACGCCGTCCGCGCCCTGGCGGCGGCCTGACCATGCCGCCTGTTGGCAGCGGCGGCGGATTGGGATAAGAGCGAAGCCATGTCTGAAACCCGCAAGATTTCGGTTGTCGGCCTGGGCTATGTCGGGCTTCCCGTCGCGGTCGCTTTCGGGCGCGCGGGCTTTGACGTCGTCGCCTTCGACATCAATGAAAAACGGCTGGCCCAATTGCGGGACGGCATTGACGCGACCAACGAGGTGCCGCCGGCCGAATTGGCATCGGCCGGCCTGTTTTTCACCAGCGACCCTAAAGATCTGAAGCGCGCCGATTTTCACATCGTCACCGTGCCGACGCCGATCGACACAGAACGGCGGCCGGATCTAGGGCCGCTATTGGCGGCGACGAAAACGCTGGGCGGCATCATCAAGACTGGCGATATCGTCGTTTATGAATCGACCGTCTACCCGGGCGCCACCGAAGAAGACTGCGTTCCGTTGCTGGTGCGCCAATCGGGCCTGAATTACATGAGTGACTTTTTCGTCGGCTATTCGCCGGAGCGGATCAACCCGGGCGATCTGGCCCACCGGTTCGAAACCATCAAGAAAGTTGTTTCCGGCTGCGACGAAAAAACCGCGCGCATTGTCGCCGAAACCTACGGCCGCGTCGTCAAGGCCGGCGTTCACATGGCGCCGACCATCAAAACGGCGGAGGCGGCAAAGGTCATCGAGAACACCCAGCGCGACTTGAACATCGCGCTGATGAACGAACTGTCGGTGATCTTCGAGAAATTGAACATCGACACCGGCGACGTGCTGGAGGCAGCGGGGACGAAATGGAATTTCCTGCCGTTCACTCCGGGCTTCGTCGGCGGCCACTGCATCGGCGTCGATCCTTATTACCTGACCCACCGCGCGCAACGCGTCGGCCACGACCCGGAAGTGATCCTGGCGGGGCGGCGGATCAACGACGCCATGGCGCCCCACATCGCGCAGCGAACGATGTTGTGGCTTAACGGCAACGGCATCGCCCATCCGCGGATCTGCGTTCTCGGCATTACGTTCAAGGAAGACGTGCCCGACGTGCGAAATACCAAGGTCGTCGACATGATCCGCGAGTTTCAGTCCCGGGGCGCCGAGGTTGTCGTACATGATCCGCTCGCCGATGCGGGCGAGGTCGCCCACGAGTTCGGCATCGATCTGTTTGCCGAAGACGCCATGCCAGCGGCGGACGCGGTGATCCTGACCGTGCCGCACAAGGCGTATCTGGACCGCGGCTGGCCATTGGTGCAGTCGCGGCTGAAGGACGGCGCCGGCATTGTTATCGACATCAAGGGCCGGCTCGACCGAGACAGCCTGCCAGACGGCATCAGCCTCTGGCGGCTGTGAGCGGTGCGGACGGCCACCCGAAAACCATGACCCGGACAACCGGTAACCGGCGGCGGCTGTTGTTCGCCGTGACCGAGGACTGGGCGTTCCTGCGCCACCGCTTGCCCATGGCGCGGGCCGCCATGGCCGCCGGGTTCGACGTCGCCGTCGCGGCGCAGACAAGCCGCCATGCGACGGATATCGAAGCGCGAGGCATCCGCGTCTTTCATGTGCCGGTCCGCCGCGCCGCCATCGCCCCGTTCGCCGACATGGTTTATTTCGCGCGGCTTGCCGCGGTGATGCAGGAATACCGCCCGGACATTGTCCACAACGTCGCCACCAAGCCGATTCTTTACGGCACCGTCGCCGCCCGGGCCGCCCGGGTGCCGGCGGTGATCAATGCGTTCACCGGCATGGGCATTCTATTTCACGAAGTGCCGGGGGAGCGCGCCGGCTTCGGCATCAAGGGCAACATCCTATTGGCCGCGATCCGAAGCGCCTGCCGCCGGGCCGGGATCGGCTTTCTGGTTCAGAACGAAGACGACCGGGCGTTTGTCGCCGGACGCCTTGCGGCGGAACCGGGCCGCGTTCATTTGATTTCGGGGTCGGGCGTCGACACCGATGCGTTCCCGGCCCAACCGGAACCGGCGGACGGACCGGTGACGGCGACATTGGTTGGGCGATTGTTGTGGTCGAAGGGTGTCGGCGAATTCGTCGAAGCCGCCCGGCGGCTGAAACAGCAGCGTGTAAACGTTCGCATGGTTCTGGTCGGCAGCCCCGATCCGGAAAATCCGACCAGTGTTCGCGAGACCGATCTTCGCCGCTGGCAGGCGGAGGGCCTGATCGAATGGTGGGGCGAACGCGACGATATCGCGGCGGTATGGGCAAAATCGCACATCGCTGTCCTGCCGTCCCGCCGGGAAGGTTTACCCAAAAGCATGCTTGAGGCCGCGTCGTCCGGCCGGCCCCTGATCATGACCGACGTTCCGGGGTGCCGCGAACTGGCGGCGGGGGATGCCGGCGCGGTGCTGTGCCCCTTGGGCGATGTCGACGCGCTGACGGCGGCGATCGCCCGGCTTGCCGGCGATCCGGACGAACGCAGGCGCATGGGCGCCGCGGCCCGCTGCGCTGTCGAGGCCCGGATGTCGGCGCAAGTCATCGGCGAACAGGTTAAGGCACTGTACCAACGCGCCGCCTGGGGTGCGGTAGGATGATGGAGATGATGTCAGACGGCTCGGCCCTCTACGCGCTTGCCGCGTTCACCGTCGTCGCAGCGGCGACCGGGCCCCTGATCGGTTTTCTTCGGTCTTGGCGGCTGATTGACGTGCCGAACGAACGCAGCAGCCACCTGGCGCCGACCCCGACGGGCGGCGGCATCGTTATCGTCTTGGCGGTTCTGCCGCTGTGGTCCCTGTCTACGCCGGGTGGGGCGTTTTATCTGCTGATTCCGGCGGCGGGGTTGGCCGTTCTGTCCCTGTGGGACGATTTCAAGGGGCTTGGCGCGCCGGCGCGGCTGGCGGGCCACTTCGTTGCCGTCGCGGCCGTGCTCTATGCAGACCCGGCGCTGGCCGGGGCGGCGGCCCGGATTCTGCCGGCGCCCGCGGCAATCACCGTCACCGCACTCGCCTGGGTATGGTTTATCAATCTATTCAACTTCATGGACGGGGTCGACGGCATCGCCGGCGTCGAAACGCTCACAATCGGCCTGGGCGTGGCCCTTCTTGCCGTGGCTGGCGGGATCGGCCAGGACCTCGCCGGGGCCGGATTGATCACGGGGGCGGCGACCCTCGGGTTTCTGATTTGGAACTGGCATCCGGCGCGGATTTTCATGGGCGACGTAGGCAGTGTGCCGCTGGGCTTTCTGCTCGGCTGGCTGTTGCTGTCGCTGGCGGCCGAAGGCGCCTGGGCGGCGGCGCTGATCTTGCCGGGATACTATCTGGCGGACGCGACCATCACCCTGATCCACCGGGCCATGCGCGGCGAGGCCGTCTGGCGGGCCCACCGCAGCCACTTTTATCAAAGAAGTGCGCAAAACGGGCTTGGTCATCACGAGGTTTCCGGCATGGTTTTGATCTGTAACGCCGCGTTGATTTTGCTGGCCTTTGCGTCGATGTCCGGCCCGGTCTGGGCCTGCATCGCCTTGGCGGCCGCGGCCGTCGGCGGGCTGCTGCTTCTGTTTTCCGGGGCGGGAGGAAAGTCTTAGGCCTTTCCAGCTCTCGATCCCGCCGCAAACTGCGGATTCTCAAGCCCCGAGACGGTGACGCCGTCTCGGGGTTTGTGCTATGGGCCCAAGGTGGTAAAAGCTTCCAGGCGGCCCTCGCCGCCGAACTGTGAAAGCCATATTGGTCGTGATCGACTTGAGAATTCCCCGCATTCCGCCCCGAGGCTGGATCGCTTTCGGGCACGATATTTTCATGGCGGCGGTATCGTTCCCGTTGGCGCTTTATCTGCGCGTCGGCGACGACATGGCGCTTTTCCCGGAAGACATCATGATCCCCGCCGGGGCGTTCTTCACGGTCCAGGCAGCGGTGATTTTCTTTTTCATGGGACTTTACCGGGGCGTCTGGCGATATGCCTCGATCAACGACCTGTTGGCCATCGCTAAGGCGGTGTCTCTCGCCATCGCCGTGTTCGTGGTCGCCATGTTCATCTGGGTCCGGCTCGAGCCGTTTCCCCGGTCCCTGTTTTTCATTCAGTGGTTTATTCTGATCGGCATGCTGGGCGGGCCCCGGTTTATCCACCGGGTCATCAAAGATCGCAAAGTCTCCTTCGACAGCGGCGTCGTCGATGACCGGCGGATTCCGATCCTTTTGGCTGGCGCCGGGGACGAGGCGGAATTGTTCATCCGTGCGCTTGGCCAGACGGACCAGGCGGAATACCGGGTCGTCGGGCTTGTCGCCGAGCGTCGTGGGCGGATCGGTCAACTGATCCGGGGCCACGAGGTTCTGGGTACATTCGACGAAATCGCCCAGATTGTCGGCCGGCTGGAAGCATCGGGCAACCGGCCGCGGCGGATTGTGCTGACCCGGCGCAGCATCGACGGCGCCGTTGTCCGATCCTTGTTGGCGGAATCGGAACGGCTCGGCATCCTGCTGTCCCGCCTGCCCAGAATGACGGATTTTCGCGAAGGGGTCAGCGAGCGACTGACGCTGCGGCCCGTCGCCGTCGAAGATCTGTTGGGCCGGCCGCAAACGCCGCTTGACCGGGGCGCCATGGCCAACCTGATCGAACGCCGCCGGGTGCTGATAACCGGCGCCGGCGGCAGCATCGGCGGCGAGCTCGCCCGTCAGATCGCGAAACTCAATCCGGGACACCTGATCCTGTTGGACCATTCCGAGTACGCGCTTTATCAGATCGACCAGGAACTGGGCGGCGAAGCGCCCAACGTGCCGCGCAAGGCGGTATTGGCCGACGTTCGTGAAAGCGACGAGATCGCCCGGCTTTTCGACGCTGAGAAGCCGGCGTTGGTTTTCCATGCGGCGGCCCTGAAGCACGTCCCGCTGGTCGAGGATAACAAGTACCAAGGGCTTTTGACCAACGTTCTGGGGACCCTGTCGGTCGCCAACGCCGCGCGCCGGTCGGGCGCCGCCGCCATGGTGATGGTGTCGACGGACAAAGCCGTCAACCCGACAAGCGTGATGGGCATGAGCAAGCGGCTCGCCGAAGTCGCGTGTCAGGCGTTTGACGTGGAATCGCGCGACAGCGGCGGCACCCGGTTCGTTACCGTGCGTTTCGGCAATGTGCTTGGCTCTACCGGATCGGTCGTGCCGTTGTTCGAGAAGCAGTTGGCCCAGGGCGGCCCGTTGACGGTCACCCACCCGGACATGACGCGATTTTTCATGACCACTCGGGAGGCGGTGGAACTGGTCCTGTCGGCTTCGGCGCTTGGCTTCTCGAGCGAAGCCGACGGGCGCATCTTCGTCCTCGACATGGGTGAGCCGGTAAAAATTCTGGACCTGGCGCGCCAGATGATCCGGCTTGCGGGAATGGAGCCCGACAAGGACATTGCCATCGAGTTCACGGGGATCAGGCCCGGCGAGAAACTCTACGAAGAGATCTTTCATGGTGACGAGGCGCCGGTACCGACAAACGCCGCGGGCATTCTTCTGGCAGCGCCGCGGCTTGTACCGCTAGATGACGTCATGCGCGCGTTGGCCGACCTGGAAACCGCCTGCCGGTCGCACGATCACGCCAAGGTCGCCGCCGTGGTGAGCGACCTGGTTCCCGAATTCACCGGGTCGCTGGACGGCGCCCCGCCCGCCCTTAAAAAACGAGCAGGACAGTTTTGACCGACAAGATTACCCGTGCGCTGATTTCCGTTTCGGACAAAACCGGCTTGAAGGAGCTTGGCGCCTTCTTGTCCGATCAGGGCGTGGAGATTTTATCGACGGGCGGATCGGCGGCGGCGCTCCGCGACGCCGGGATCGATGTGGTGGAAGTTTCGGACTTTACCGGGTTTCCCGAGATCATGGACGGCCGAGTAAAAACGCTGCAACCGAAAATCCACGGCGGCCTTCTGGCCGTCCGATCAAACGCAACCCACCGCAAGGCCATGGCCGATCACGGCATTCAACCCATCGACCTTCTGGTCGTAAATCTTTATCCGTTCGAGGCGACGGTGGCGCGGGGCGCCGCGTTCGATGACTGCATCGAAAACATCGACATCGGCGGGCCTGCGCTGATCCGCGCCGCGGCGAAAAACCACGGCGACGTGACCGTCATCGTCGACCCCGCCAATTATGACGAACTGAAATCTGAAATGGCGGCGAACCGCGGCGCGACCACGCCGGACTTCCGCCGCCGTATGGCGGCGGAAGCCTACGCCCGGACGGGCGCCTATGACGGCGCCATTTCCGCATGGTTCGCTGGGCAATTGGGCGACACGTTCCCGAAACGCCTGGTCATGGCCGGCGAGCGGCGGCAGGTGTTGCGCTACGGCGAAAACCCGCATCAACAAGCCGCGTTTTACATGGGCGGGCCGGCCCGCCCCGGCATCGCCACGGCAGAACAACTGCAGGGCAAGGAACTTAGCTTCAACAACCTGAACGACACGGACGCGGCGTTCGAACTTGTCGCCGAATTCACCGACCGTCCGGCCTGCGTGATCGTCAAGCACGCCAATCCCTGCGGCGTCGCGGCCGGAGACAGTTTAACGGAATGCTACAAACGCGCGCTCGCCTGCGACACGGAAAGCGCCTTCGGCGGGATCATCGCCTTCAACCGGGAGCTCGACGGCGACACGGCGAAGCTGGTCGCCGACCTGTTCGCCGAAGTGATCATCGCGCCCGCCCTGTCGGCCGACGCCGCCCGCGTGCTGGGCGCGAAAAAAAATCTGCGCGTGCTGACGACCGGCGCCATGCCGGATCCCGTTGCCGAGGGCATGACCGTGCGCTCCCTTGCCGGCGGGTACCTGTTGCAAGGCCGCGACGGCGCGCTGACGGATGACATCAAAGTGGTGACCAAAAGGGCGCCGACCAACAAGGAAATGAGCGACCTGACTTTCGCCTTCAAGGTTTGCAAGCACGTGAAATCGAACGCCATCATTTATGTCAAGGACGGCGCGACCGTCGGTGTCGGCGCCGGGCAGATGAGCCGCGTCAATTCAAGCCGCATCGCCGCGTGGAAGGCGCAGGACGCCGCCCGCGTCGCGGGTGACAAGGAAAGCTGGGCGATCGGAGCGGTGGTCGCGTCGGATGCGTTCTTTCCTTTCCCAGACGGTCTGCTGGCGGCGGCCGAAGCCGGCGCCACTGCGGTCATCCAGCCGGGCGGAAGCGTGCGGGATGACGAAGTGATCGCCGCCGCCGATGAAAAAGGCCTCGCCATGGTGTTCACCGGCATGCGGCATTTTCGGCATTAATCGAAAAACCCGAGCCTGTCTTCCGCGCCCGCCGGCGTCGCTACGCTTGGGGCGGGCGACGGTGGCTTTGCGAGGGCTCAAACTAGCGCAAAACCTGAGCCTGCCTTCCGCGCCCGCCGGCGTCGCTACGCTCGGGGCGGGCGCCGGTGGTTTTGCAAGAAACGAAAGGCCGCTCCCCGCGGCCTTTTTCGTTTTAGAACTTCCGGTCCTTGATCGTCTGCGCGTCCATCCGCGCCATGCGGATATATTGCGCGAGAACATGCATCAACGATTGATGCACGTCTTCGACGATGCCGTAGTTGTCGCCGGCCACGTGCAGGTTGACGTCGGCGAGCTCTGCCGAGCGGCCGCCGCCGAAACCGGTCATGGCGATCACGCGGACGCCGTTTTCCTTGGCCCACTGAGCGGCGCGGACGATGTTTTCAGAATCGCCCGAAGACGAAATCGTGACCAGCACGTCGCCCGCGCGGGCGAGGGTGCGAAGCTGATACGCGAACACGTCGTGATAGGAAATATCGTTGGAGATGGCGGTGATCGTTTCCACCGTCGCAGACAGGGAAATGACCCGGGGCCTGAGATCCGTATCGGTCTGGGCGCCCTTCAGATGATCGCAGATCAGGTGGTTCGAGATCGCCGCCGAGCCGCCGTTGCCGCAGGCATAAACGGCGTTACCGTTTTCATAAGCCGCCGTGAGGATGCTCTCGGCCCGCGCCAGCGCACGCCGGTCAACCGACGCGGCGGCCCGCCCGAGAGTGTCTGCGTAGGCGTCGAAAAAGGCGCCGATGCCGGGAAATTTTTCGTCGGGGAATGTCATGCGCCGAGTGTCCTCAATTCCATCTTCCGGTTCAATGGCCTTTGTTTGCACGAATGTCGGGGACGCCGCGCATGAGCCAGATGCCGGCGGCGAAAAACAACAGGATCGTCGCCATGCCTGCACGCTGGCTCATAAAATACCCGGTCGTCCAGGCCAGTAGCGCCGGGCCCAGAAACGCCGTCGCCTTGCCGGAAAGGGCGTAAAGGCCGAACATTTCGGCGCGCATGTCAGCGGGCGCCATGCGCGCCATCATCGACCGGCTTGCCGATTGCGCCGGGCCGACGAACAGGCCCAGCGCCGGACCGACGATCCAGAACAGGGCCTTGTCCTCAATCAAGAGGATCGCGCTGCTGAGAGCCAGAAGGCCCCAAACGGAAATCAGGATCGTCCGCTTGGGCCCGATCCAGTCGTCGATCCACGCGAACGCAAAGGCGCCGATGCCGGCGGTGACATTCAGCGCGATGCCGAACTTGATGATTTCATCCGTTTCCATGCCGAATGTGCCGGCAGCGTAAATACCGCCGAAGGCGAACAGGGTATTGAGCCCGTCCGTATAAATCATCCGTGCCAGAAGATAGCGGGCGATGTCGCGGTATTGCCTGAGATTTCGAATGGTCGCGGCGAGCGTTCGCGCCCCCCGTCGAACCGCGTCGCGGATGCCGACCCCGGTGGCCGGCGTGTCCGGCGTCAGAAAGAGCATCGGCAGGCAAAAGACGGCGAACCACGCGCCGACGAACGGGCCGACGGCGCGGACGTTTTCAAGCTTGTCCTTGTCGGCGCTGAGCCCGAAAGCCGGAACCTCCGGCTGCACGAACAGCACCAAAATCCCGACCAGGCAGGCGATACCACCGAAATAACCCAGGCCCCAGGCCCAGCCGGACAGGCGGCCGATGTGGGTCGGCCGGGCGATGTCCGGCAGCATGGCGTTGTAGAACACGGCCGCCATTTCGAAAGCCAGATTGGCGACACCCACCGCAACCAGGACCCATAGGATGTTGCGGGCTTCGGGCGCTGCATGCCACAGCCCGAAACATAAGATTATACAAATGATCGAAAATGTAAAAATCCACGGTTTCCGGGGCCCCGCGTGGTCCGAAATCGCGCCCAAAAGCGGGCTCAGCACCGCCACGGCAAGGGCGGACAGGCTGATCGCGTAGCCCCAGAGCTCGGTCCCGCGCTCCGGCGTTTCGGCGATGGCCTTGGTGAAATAGGCGGAAAAGACAAAGGTGATGATCGCCGTCGGAAAGGCGGAGTTGGCCCAATCGTAGAGCGCCCAAGCAGCCCGCCCCGGTCGCCCGGCCCGCTCGCGGACGGATTCGTCCGCCTCTGCCGGCGGCGGCATGGGACCTTAAGCCTGCGCGTCGCTAAGCGCGCGCAACTGGCGGCTGGCGACGGCAATCATCGACAGATCGTCGACATCCGTCGACCACAGATCGTTCAGCAGAACGTCCGTCTGGTTGACCGCATCGCGGTTTTCCGAAATCCAGGCGTCGATCGCCTTGTCCGCGTCCTTCTTGGCTTTGGCGAAATGATTGAGGGCGTGGGACGCCAGCGACAGTTGGTGGCTGTAAATTTCCTCGACCAGCGCGGCGACCGCCAACTGCTGCCAGTGATCGCCCTGGTCGAGCCCTTCGGCGGCGGCCCTGAGCCGGCCCAGGCGGAAGTGCGTGCCGACAGCGAAGTAGACTTTGGCGACATCGCGCACATCCATCTTGCGCCGGTTGGCCAGCAGCACCACGTCGCACGCGGAATAAAGGTTTACTAGATTGGCGATCTTTTGCGCCAATGCCGTCGGCACGCCGTCATCCGCGTAGGGCTTGGCGCGGTTTTTCATGTCGGCGACATAGTGCTTGGGCACAACGTGCGAAATGCCGTCGGCAAGCCGGGAGACACCCTGGCCGAACTCGGCCACATGGGCGCCGATGTCCAGCCCCGCCTTACCGTTCCGGAGGAACCACAGCGTGACCCATTCCAAAAGATGGTTGAGCGCCGCCAACATGCTGGTCTGCGCCCGGGTCGGCACCTTGTTGTCCAGCGCCTCAATGTCCGACCAAAGGCCGCGCGCGCGAAGAACTTCGCGGGCGATCAAATACGCGCGGGCGATTTCAAAAGGCGCCCTGCCGGTTTTTTCCATGAACTCGGAAATGAATGTGTCGCCGACCCGGTTGACGATGGAGTTGGTCACCCGTGTCGCGATGATTTCACGCCGGAGCTGATGCCCCTTGATCTCGTTCAGGTATTTCACCCGCAGATCGGACGGGAAGTATTTGACGATTTCATCCAACAGATAAGAATCGTCCGGCAGATTGCTTGCCAGCAGTTCGTCATAGAGCCAGTTCTTGGCGTATGAAATCAGCACCGACAATTCAGGCCGCATAAGACCCCGTCCCTGCGCCTTGCGTTCGGCGAGTGTTTCATCGTCGGGCAAAAATTCGACCGCGCGGTCAAGGACCCCCCGCCGTTCCAACATCCGCATCAGACGGATCTGATTGTCGAGCCCGTGCAGGCCTTTCGCCTGAATGGATGATAACGCCTGCGTCTGATTGTAGTTGTGGATGAGAACGAGGTCCGAGACCTCATCGGTCATCTTCGCCAGCAGCTTGTTGCGCTGCGCTTCGGTCAGTCCGCCCCGCGCCATCACCACGCCCAACAGGATCTTGATGTTTACTTCGTGGTCCGAGCAGTCGACGCCGGCGGAGTTGTCAATGGAATCCGTGTTGAGCCGTCCGCCATTCATGGCGTATTCGACGCGGCCGCGTTGCGTCGCGCCCAGGTTGGCGCCTTCGCCGATGACTTTGCAGTTGAGCTCGGCGCCGTTGACGCGGATCGCGTCGTTCGCCCGGTCGCCGACCTCGGCATGCGATTCGGTCGACGCCTTGATGTAGGTGCCGATGCCGCCGAACCACATCAGATCGACTTGCGCCTTCAGCATCGCCTGCATCAGTTCGTTGGGCGAGACCGTGTCTTTCGTCAGGCCGAAACAATTGCGCGCTTCGGACGACAGCTTGATGGACTTGGCGCCGCGTTCAAAGATGCCGCCACCCTTCGAAATGGTCTTGACGTCATAGTCGGTCCAGCTTGACCGGCCCAGGTTGAACATACGCACCCGTTCCTTGAAACTTTTCGCCGTGTCCGGGTCGGGGTCGACAAAAATTTGCATGTGGTTGAACGCGCCGACCAGCTTGATGTGTTCGGACAGCATCATGCCGTTGCCGAACACGTCGCCCGACATGTCGCCGACGCCGACCACGGTGAAGTCCTGGGTCTGGGTGTCGTGGCCGAATTCGCGGAAGTGGCGCTTGACTGATTCCCAGGCGCCCTTGGCGGTGATTCCCATGCCCTTGTGGTCATAGCCCTGCGAGCCGCCAGACGCGAACGCGTCACCGAGCCAGTGGCCGTATTCGATGGAGACGCCGTTGGCGATATCGGAAAACGTCGCCGTGCCCTTGTCGGCGGCGACAACCAGATACGGATCGTCATCGTCCCAGCGACAGACATCCTTGGGCGCGGTCACGCGCCGACCCTTCAGGTTGTCGGTGATGTCGAGCAGCCCGGCGATGAACGTCTTGTAGCACGCGATGCCTTCTTCCAGGAACGCGTCGCGCCCGCCCGTTGCCGGCGGCCGCTTGACGACGAAGCCCCCCTTCGATCCGACCGGCACGATGACCGCGTTCTTGACTTGCTGCGCCTTGACCAGGCCCAGGATTTCCGTCCGGAAATCTTCCAGCCGGTCCGACCAGCGAAGCCCGCCGCGGGCGACGAAACCGAACCGCAGATGCACGCCCTCGACCCGCGGGCTGTAGACGAAAATTTCGCGGAGCGGGCGCGGCAGCGGCAGCTCATCGATGTCCCGAGACCTGAATTTGAAAGACACATACGACTTGCGCCCGCCGTCCGCCGCCTGTTGGAAAAAGTTGGTGCGGAGCGTGCAATCGACCAGGTTGATAAATCGCGACAGGATGCGATCTTCGTCGGCGCTGGTCACAGCCTCGAGCGCTTCGGTCATGCGCTTGCGAATTTCCGCCACCTTGGCGTCTCGATTTTTCAGCCCGGCCGTATTCATCCGCGTCATGAACAGGTCGACGATCATATTGGCGAGGTCCAGGTGCTTCGCCATGGTCTGCTCCATGTAGGTTTGGGAATAGGGAATTCCCATCTGGCGAAGACATTTGCAATAGGCCCGCAGCACCAAAACTTCGCGCCAATCGAGGCCGCCACGCGCGACCAGCGCGTTGAAGCCGTCGCTTTCGATTTCGCCCCGCCACACCCGGCGGAACGCGTCCTGGAATTTGTCGCGCACGTCGCCCATGTCGACGCTGCCGCCGTCGCGCGTTTCAAGCCCGAAATCGTGGATCATGATCTGGGCGGGCCCGCCGTCTTGCGACAGCGTCACTTCATGGGGCGTTTCGTCAAGCACGCGGAAACCCATGTGTTCGAACAGCGGCAACGCGTCGGACAGCGGCACCGGCGCGTACGGATGATAGACCTTGAAGCGCACGTGGTTTTCCGGCTCGTCGTCCCCCTTGTACAGATTGAGCCCGATTTCGCCGTCGGCGAGAACCTGATCGATGATGCCGAGGTCTTCGACCGCATCGTCGACCGTGTACTGCGCGGTGTACCCGGGGCCGAAGGCGTTTTGGAACCGTCGGGCGTAGGCGCGGCCCTCGCCCTCGCCCAGGCGTTCAACCAACGCATCGGCAAGCTGGTCGCCCCAACTGAGGCTGGCGCGGGCCAATTGTTTTTCCAGCCCCTTCAAGAAATAGGCCGGCACGTCGCCCGGCGTGGTCGCGATGATCAGGTGCAGGCGGGCCAGCGGCGTATCACCCAACAACGTAGAAAAATTGGCGACCCTGCCCTTGACCGCAGCGCACAGGATGTCCTGCATGATTTCACGCAGCGCCATCGAGTACCGGTCGCGGGGAATGAACACCATGCACGAAATGAACCGCCCGAAACTGTCCGGTCGCATGAACAACGCAACGCGCTGGCGGGCCTGCAAGTGCAGAATGCCGATGCTGGTATCCAGCAGCTGGTCTTCGGTAATTTGGAACAGTTCATCCCGCGGATAGGTTTCCAGGATGTTCATCAGCGCCTTGCCGTCGTGGCTCGACGGCGGCAGGCCAGCGCCGTCGACGACGCGCTGCAATTTCCGGCGCAGCAGCGGAATGTCGCGGGGGCTCCGGTTATAGGCGGCGGAGGTGAACAGGCCGACGAACACCCTAAGCCCGTTGACCTTTCCGTCCTTGCCCAACGTCTTGATGCCGACGGCGTCCATGTGCACCGGGCGGTGAACGGATGACCGCTGGTTGGTTTTCGTCAGGATGATCAGGCCCGGATCGCTTACGAACGCGCGCACTTCGGCCGGCACTTTCGGCAGGTCTGACGAATGCATCAGGATCGCAACCTTGGGGTCGCGCAGAACGCCCAGGCCAGATTTCGACACGAGGGAGATTTCCGCCGTGCGGCCGGTCCCGGCGACGCGGTAGTCGCGGCAGCCGAGGAACGTGAAATTGTTTTCATGCATCCAACGAAGGAACTCACGCACTTCGTGAACTTCCTCCGACGGAATGGAGCCGGCGGATTTGCGGATGTCGTCAATGACTTCCCCCATGCGTTCGCGCATGGGGCGCCAATCCTCGACGGCGCTGCGGACGTCTTTTAGCACGCGCTCGATACCACTGACGATCTTGCGCCGCCCTTCGGGGGTGTCGTCATCAACCTCGATATGCATCCAGGATTCCAGCAGCGCGCCGTCCTCGGGTTCGCCGGCTTCCAAAATGCCGTCGAGCCGCCCCGCCTTGTCGCGTCGGACTTTAAAGATGGGATGCACGACCAGGTGCACGGTCAAGCCCCACCGGTTCACCTCTGAGGTGACGGAATCCACCAGGAAGGGCATGTCCTCGGTGACGATTTCGATGATCGTGTGGTTTGACGCCCAGCTATCTTTTTTCAGGTCCGGCCGGTAGGCGCGGATCGCCGGTTGGCCGCGTTTGCGGACGGACGCGGTCCGCCAGTGGCTTTTAGCGAGGCCAGCCAATGTTTTGGCATCGCGGGCCTGGATGTCCTGCGGCGGCATCAGGGCGAAATATTGCGCGGCGAATGCCGCCATGACCTTGCCCTTGGGCCCCTTGGCGCCGGCGCCCAGTTCCTTCGCGACCTGCTTCAGCAGCGCCTCGGTCTTCAGATCCCTTTTGACGGCCATCGGCCCCTCCCAGATTTTCGCTTCCGGGGGCCGGAGGATTGCGCGAGTTACGCCCGGCGCCCGGCCGGCCACGGTCGATGGATTTTCCATATTGCCCAGCATCGGCCTGCCGACAGCTAAAACACTATAATCAGGTACTTGTATTTAACAGCTAAAGTTTGACGACACTCCGGCTCGGGCAGCGCTCGGCCCGGTGCGGCGGGGCAGCGGGGCGGCGGGGGCCGTACCCCGGGTCTGCCGCGGGGGTCGATAACCGGCCGACAGGACAACCTTGCCAGGATGCCGCCCGCCCCCTTAGGGTGCCCCGAAGGGGTGCCGACGGAAAACAGGGAACAGAGCGACCGATGACGGATCCAGCGGATGACGCCCGGGCGACGCGCGAACGTGTCCGCCGCATGTACGAACGGCATCCCTATCCATCGCCCGCCGACGACATCGACGCCTTTGTCCGGGGGGAGGCCTGGCTGCTCGAGTCGCCGAACCCGAATTTTCATCATTATTGGCCTTACCGGACGCCGACGGATGATCTCGACATTCTGATCGCCGGCTGCGGCACCCGGCAGGCCGCCGAGATCGCCGCGGGCGTTCCGAACGCCCGGATCGTCGCCACCGACATCGCCGAAAACAGCCTTGCCGCAACCCGGACGCTCCTGAAAAAAGCCGGCATCCCAAACGTCCGGCTGGAAAAGCTTGCCATCGAAGAGACACGGAACCTCGGCTTGGATTTCGATCTTGTGATTTCGACCGGCGTGCTTCACCACCTAGCGGACCCGGATGCTGGCCTACGGGCCTTGGCCGGCGTCCTCCGACCGGACGGCGCGATGCATCTGATGCTTTACGGTCGCCACGCCCGCCACGGCGTCTATATGATGCAGGACCTGCTTCGGACGCTCGGCTTCACGCCGGACACTGTGTTGGACAGAGAGTTCGGAGCCATCCGCGCGCTGATCGAAGCACTGCCCGAGACGCATCCCTTCGCCGCCGCCCGGAGCCGGCACCCCGATTGGCGGTCTGATGAGGGTCTGGTCGATTTGCTTTTGCATGTGCAGGACCGGGCCTATTCGCTGCCTGAAATCCTTGGTTGCCTCAAGGGCGCCGGACTGAAGTTGCAGAAGCTGCTGTTCCGCGCGCGCTACGACCCTCGCTACACACCCCTGTCGGCGCCAGGCCTGGCCAAACGGCTGGGTCGGCTAAACGAGCCCGCGCGGCTTGCCGCCGGCGAACTGGTCCGCGCTTCGATCAAGAAACACGCCTTCGTCGCCTGCCACGCCGGGCGGGCACCTGAAACCTACGAAATCGATGTATCGCCGAATGGATGGGGCTCGCTGATCCCGATCCTCGCGCCCGGCATCTCCGGCGAAAGGCCGACGGATGCACGGCCCGCCTTCCGCCTAAGTTGGCCGCATCATGAGGACAGGAATATTTTCGTCGATGTGCCGCCAGACCTGATCGGCCTGATCGAAGCCTTCGACGGCGTTCGCACGGTGCGGGACGCGATCGCCGCCGCCGGGGAGCCGGGCCCTGCCAAGAAAGCCACCAAAAAGATCAATGCCGACATAGCCCAAGTCATCCGCGAGATGGCGGACGCCGATCTATTGGAGTTCCGCGTTCGCCCCTGACACGCGCGTCAGGCCGCGCCGAAAAGCGTGTTCAGATTTTAAATTGAAAGAAAAATGGAGCGGGCGATGAGATTCGAACTCACGACTTCAACCTTGGCAAGGTTGCGCTCTACCCCTGAGCTACGCCCGCATTCCCGAAGGAAGGAGCGGGTTATACGCGATTTTCCGTAGATTGCAAGGGTCTATAGCGGTTGCCCGGCCGCCGCCGTTGGGCTATGTCCCAGGCGTCGCCGCCCGCAATTGACCGGGATCTGCGGGTGGCCATGGTGCTGGACCAGGCGCTGACCGGGGCCGATATTTTGAACTTTCACCCGCTTCGCAATACGGCGACGACGGCCATTGCGCTGGCTGGCCTGATTCGATTTCTTGAGGCCGTTCACCGCTCGCCCATGGTGGCCGACCAGGACTAGGCCCGGAAAAGCCGGGTCCGGCCTTGCGGGCCGGGCGGCAAAAGGCCATCTTTGAGCTACCATCGAAATCACGACTGACTTATTAGGGATACCGGCATGGCATTTATTCTAAACCCCAACGGCAGCACCAGCCCGAAACCCGACGCGGGCGCCGGCGCGGTGCCCCCGGCCACCGGGGGCCCGGCGGCGGGTGGCGGCGAATATATTAAAAGTTCGAACCTGCAGACTTTCATGCAGGACGTGATCGAGGTGTCGAAGCAAACGCCGGTCCTGGTCGACTTCTGGGCAGACTGGTGCGGGCCGTGCAAACAACTGACCCCGGTCCTGGAAAAATTGGTCAACCAGGCACGGGGCATGGTGCGGCTGGTCAAAATCAACGCCGATGAAAACCAAGAGCTTTGCATGCAGCTTCGGGTGCAGTCCCTGCCGACGGTTTATGCCTTTAAGAACGGTCAGCCGGTTGACGCCTTCATGGGCGCGTTGCCGGAAAGCCAGTTGAAGGCGTTCATCGAAAAGCTTCTGGGCGGGGAAAAGACGCCGATCGATCAGGCGCTTGAACAGGGCCAGGCCGCGATGGACGCCGGCGAGGCGGACCAGGCGCTTGAGATATTCAAAGAAGTGCAGGCTCAGGATCCGGATAACATCCACGCACTGGGCGGTGTGCTGCGCGCACAGGTCGCGCTGGGCATGCTGGATGCAGCCGGCGAGATCCTGAACGCCCTGCCGCCCAACATCCGCACCCGGGCGGAGATCGAGGCGGCCGCCTCGGCCCTGGAACTTGCCCGCGAGGTCGGCGAAACCGGCGACGAGCAAGAGCTCCGCAGCCAGGTCGAGGGCGATCCGAAAAACCATCAGGCGCGGCTTGATTTGTCGCTGGCACTGTTCGCCCGCGGCGACGCCGAAGGCGCCATCGACGAACTGATCGAACTGGTGCGCCGCGACCGCGCCTGGAACGACGACGCCGGCCGTAAGCAGCTGGTGAAGATTTTCGACACGCTGGGCGGCGCCCACGAACTGACGTTGGCGGGACGCAAGCGCCTGTCATCCGTTTTGTTTTCGTAACCGGGCGATGACCGCGAGGACCGAATATCCGGATGCCGGGCGCCTTCGGGATGTGATCCCGGTGTTTCCGTTGTCGGGCGTTTTGCTGATGCCGGGCGGGCAATTGCCGCTGAATATTTTTGAACCGCGCTACGTTAGCATGACCATTGACGCCATGGGCGCCGGCCGGTTGATCGGCATGATCCAACCGGCGCCCGGACCGGGGGTCGAGGCCCGCGATCCCGATTTCCGAGAACAGCCGCCGCTTTGCCAGGTCGGATGCGCGGGACGCATCGTGTCGTTCAGCGAAACCGGCGACGGCCGCCTGCTGATCACGCTGTTGGGACTGACGCGGTTCCACATCGGCCGGGAACTGGCGATGGAAAAGGGCTACCGCCGCGTCGAAGCGCTTTATGCCGCGTTTGAACAAGACCTGACTGGCGGCGGCGGGCCCGACGCCCAATTGGACCGGGTGGGCCTGATCAAGGCCGCCGCGGGATATTTCAAGTCGCAGGGGTTTGACGCCAACTGGACCGAGATCGAACGCCTGGCGGATTCGGAGTTGCTGGCGTCGCTGGCCATGGCCTGCCCGCTTGACGGGCGCGATAAACAGGCGCTTTTGGAATGCGCCGATCCCGCCGGGCAGGCGCGCCTGCTGACGGAGCTTCTGACCATGGCTGCGCATGGCGAGGCGGTGGGCCTTAAGGGCGCGGCGCACTGACGGCCGACGCGTTTCTGACGAAACCTTGAAGAAAGAGCCACCATGGCAAACCCCGGTATCGATCCGAAGCTTCTGGAAATTCTGGTTTGTCCCGTCACCAAGGGACCGTTGGAATTTGACGCGGCGAAAGGCGAACTGATCAGCCGGGCCGCGCGCCTGGCTTACCCTGTCCGCGACGGTATTCCGATCATGCTTCCCGACGAAGCCAGGGAACTGACGGATGCGGAAAACGAGGTGCGTAAATAATGCCCGACAAATTCAAAACCCGCCGCCCGCCGAACGAAATCCGGGTCAAGAAAGACGAAAAGATGCTTGAGGTCGATTTCGATGACGCGTCGTTTCGGTTGACGGCGGAACTGCTTCGCGTCGAAAGCCCATCGGCCGAAGTGCAGGGCCATGGGCCGGGGCAGAAGACCATCGTCGCCGGGCGCCGGCACGTGAACATCATCGGGGTCGAGCCCGTGGGCAACTATGCGGTCCGGCTCAAGTTCGACGACCTGCACGACACCGGCATCTATTCGTGGGACACGCTTTACGACATGGGCGTCAACCAGGAACGGCTATGGGCCGACTACCTTGAAGCGCTGGACGCGAAGGGACTGAGCCGCGATCCGTAACCGGCGGCGGCGCTAAACCGGTTGATCCGGATACGCCAGTTCGTGAGTGCTGTTCCACGCGTCGGTGACGAAGTTGACGATCAGGGTCTGGCGAATGCCGCTTATCGGTTTGCACCGGAATCCGTGCCAGGTGTCGGACCCGGGAACGAAAATCAGCGCACGATTTTTCTGATGCGGCGTCGGCGCGAAATAGTCTTCTTCCTTGGGTCCTGAATATATATCCGTTCCCCAATCTTCGCCCTCGGGCGCGTCCGACAGATAGACCAGCATCGAAAGGCATTTGACGGAAATGTCCTTGTGCGGATGCAGCCAGAAGCCGTCGCGGTCTTGCGCGTATTCAAGCCGCAGGTAGGTCCCGGACAGATCGATATCGCACATGGCCTCGATCTTTTTCACCGTCTCGGCATTTTGGAACCCTTCGGCGACGGTCTGGCAGACCGGGAATTCGTCGCGCCGGCCCGGATCGAAATAGCTGCGGGTGTCGTTGTTGGCCGCGCGGGCGCCCTTTGAATATTCCACGCGGGGCGCGTCGAACGGCAGCGCGACCAGCGCCTCGATCACATCGTCTTCGAACACGCGGTCGACCAGCCAATGACGGAACGGCGTCGCCCGCGCATCAGAGTTTTCGATGCTTTTTTGCAGCGTTTCGGTATTGCGTTCAAAAGACAAGCGGCGGTCCATTCCGATCTTGGCGGCCGGGCGCCAGCCAGCCATGTGGGTTTTCGTGTAGAACCTTTGCCGAGCGGCGTCAAACCGTCAATGCCGGGGGCGGACGCGATCCTCGCAAAGTACGCCGCGCGGCGCTTTGATCTGCATCAATCGCCCGCATCGAACGTCGGCGGGGATCACAGCGCCTCGCCGCGCATGACCCGCGGCAGGTCGCCGACATCACCCATGGCGTGACACATGAAGAACTTCTTCACCTCGGGCAGGCGGTTGATCAGCCCGAGGCCCAGGTCCCTGGCCGCCCGCACCGGCGGCACGTCGTTGGAAAACAGCCGGTTCAAAACGTCGGTCATGGCCAGCATCAGGGAATTGTCGAACCGGCGGCGGGCCTCGTAATCCGAAAGCACCGGCGCACCGCCGGGGTCGAGGCCGAGGCGGCGGGCGTCGACCAGTACTTCCGCCAGCACCGCGACGTCGCGAAGTCCCATGTTCAGGCCCTGGCCGGCGATCGGATGCATCCCGTGGAGCGAGTCGCCGGCAAGCGCGAACCGCGTCGCCGTCGCGCGGGCCGCCACATGCAGGCCCAGGGGGTAGCTCCACCGGGGCCCGACCAGTTGCACCGAGCCCAGAAAATCGCCGAACCGGCGGGCCAGTTCGGCCAGGAACGCATCGTCCGGAAGCGCCATCAGCGCCGGCGCCAGATCCTGCCGTTCGATCCAGACGAGCGACGACTGATGCCCCTCGCGCCCGGCGGCGCCCCGGATCGGCAGGATCGCGAACGGGCCCGACGGCAGAAAATGTTCGTGCGCGACGTTGCCGTGCGGGTGTTGGTGATCGACGGTGCAGACGATCCCCATCTGATCGTACGACCACCCTGTCGTCCCGATGCCCGCCCTCGCGCGGGTCTGCGACGCGCGCCCATCGGCGCCTATAATCACCGGCGCGGCAAGGGTCCTCTGCGCCCCGCCGCCGTCGACTTCGAGCCGCGCCTCGCGCGGACTTAAGTCCATTGCCGTAATTCGGGCCAGTGCGATTTGGACAAGCGACGGCAGCGCGTTGTGCGCGTCATAGAGCGCGCGGCGCAGGTGTCGGTTTTCGATCATGTAGCCGAAAGGTTCATCGCCGAGATCACGATGGTCGTAATGCAGAAACAAGGACGATCCGCCGTCGGCGACGCGAATGTCGTCCATGGGCTGGGCGCGGTCCGCAAGGCCGGGCCATAAGCCCGCCGCGACCAGAACCCGCTGCGTCGCCAGCGCGATCGCCGACGCCCGACCGTCGAACCCCGCATCCAGCCCGGCATGCGGGTCGGCCCGGTCGACCATGGCGGTTTTGATCCCCGCCCCCGCCAACAATGCGGCGAGCGTACCGCCGACCAGCCCGCCACCGACGATGATCGCGTCAAAGCGTTCCGGCGTCCGATCCGATGGCGTGGCTCGCGGCACGATCTCTCCTTTGCCCGCCGGCAGGCGGCGCGGGCGGTGTCGGTTGTGGCTGGCAAACTTTCATCATCGGCGCACGGCCTTGTCCAGCCCGAAAGATTGCATGATTTTTATGCAAATAATAGATTTTGGGTAAAAATTAGGTATCTTTATGGCGTTTGATGCGCCGATGGATAACCATTAACCAATTGTTTTTTAAGGGGGAAATTCCCCTTCCGCCGAGTCCGCGCACTTCTTGAAATGTTTCACCGCGACAAGAGCCGATTTTGTGGCTCCCAAATCGGCGTGCGCGGCGACGCATACGCTCAATGCCGCGAAGCAGGCCGGAACAGAAAGGATTTAACAATGAAGCTGATCATGGCCGTGATCAAACCCTTCAAGCTGGAAGAGGTGCGCGAAGCCCTCACGCCGCTTGGCGTCGAAGGCATGACCGTCAGCGAGGTCAAGGGCTTCGGCCGCCAGAAGGGTCAGGCCGAAATTTATCGCGGGGCGGAATACATGGTGAATTTTCTGCCCAAGGTGAAACTCGAGATCGCCGTCAAGGACGAACTCGTCCCGCAGATCGTCGAAACCATTCAGAAGACCGCCCAGACCGGCAAGATCGGCGACGGAAAGGTCTTCGTTTCCCAGCTGGAGGAAGCCGTGCGCATCCGCACGGGCGAATCCGGTCAGGACGCCCTTTAGAAGGTCTTTCAAATGAAAAACATGTTCCACAAATGCATGAAAGCCGCGGGCAGGGTCCGTATCCTGGCCGCTGCGGCGGTGCTGCTGCTTCTTTCCGGACCCGCCATGGCGGCCGTGCCGGATGAATCGCAGTTCATCTTCAATACGTTTTCGTTCCTGGTGCATGGCTTCCTGGTCATGTGGATGGCCGCCGGCTTCGCCATGCTCGAAGCGGGCCTGGTGCGAACCAAGAACACCACCATGCAGTGCCTGAAGAACGTCGGCCTGTTTTCGATCGCGACCATCATGTACTACGTGATCGGCTACAACCTCATGTACAACGGGGTCGACAAGGGCTTCATGGGCACCATCGGCCTGTGGGGCCACGACGACAGCGCGGCGCTCGGCGGCAAGTTCGCCGGGGAAGGCGTCACCGCCTACGCCGCTTCATCCGACTTCTTCTTCCAGTTGGTGTTCGTCGCCACCGCGGCGTCGATTGTTTCCGGCACCGTGGCGGAACGGATTAAGCTTTGGGGCTTCCTGATCTTCGTGGTCGTGCTCACGGGCGTTATCTATCCGATCCAGGGCGCGTGGCAGTGGGGCGGCGGCTGGCTGGCCGAAAAAGGCTTTGCCGACTTCGCCGGTTCGACCCTGGTTCACTCGGTCGGCGGCTGGGCCGCGTTGACCGGCGCGATCATCCTGGGTGCCCGCAAAGGCAAGTACGGCGCCGATGGTTCCGTCCGGCCGATGCCCGGCGCCAACCTGCCGCTGGCCACCCTCGGGACCTTCATCCTGTGGCTCGGCTGGTTCGGCTTCAACGGCGGCTCGCAGCTCACCATGGGGTCGGCCAAGGACGTCATCGCCATCGCCAACATCTACATTACCACCAACATCGCTGCCGCCGGCGGCGTGGTTGCGGCGATCGTGCTGACGCAGATCATCTATAAGAAGGTCGACTTGACGATGGCCCTGAACGGCGCGCTTGCCGGTCTGGTGTCCATCACGGCCGGCCCGGATTCGCCGAGCCTCGGCCTGGCGCTCATCATCGGCGCCATCGGCGGTGTGATCGTCGTGGTCGTTGTCCCGCTCCTGGACAAGTTCAAGATCGACGACGTGGTCGGCGCCATTCCGGTTCACCTGTGCGATGGTATCTGGGGCACCATGGCGGTGCCGCTGTCGAACGGCGACGCCAAGTTCGCGACCCAGGCCTTGGGCGTGGCGGCGATCGGCGGGTTCGTCATCGTCACCAGCGCCATCGTCTGGATGGTGATCAAGGCGGTCATCGGTATCCGGGTCAGCTCGGAAGCCGAGGAAATGGGCCTCGACATGGCCGAATGCGGGATGGAAGCCTATCCCGAATTCAGGGGCTCCCAGTCGATCTAACGTAACCGACTACTCCCCTCTCCTCCTGATTGGGGCCGGTGGGCAATGTCCCTCTGGCCCCATTTTTTTGCGCTGCGGTTTATGGGCCCGGCCACGTGGATTTCTTCCCCTGCCCGGCCGGCGCGGATAGACTGCGCCCGACCCAACCGAAGGCCGCCGCCCATGCTCAACCCCCGTTACGCCAATCTGCCCGTCTATCCGTTTGACAGGCTGCGGTCGCTGTTGGATCCGGTGCCGCCGGCAAAGGGGCTCGAACCCATATCGCTCGCCGTCGGCGACCCGACCTTTCCGCCGCCCGGATCGCTCAGCCAGACCATGGCGGAAAAAGCCGACCTGTGGGGCCGCTATCCAGCGACGGACGGCACCGCCGATTTTCGGGACGCCGTGGCCGGCTGGCTTACGCGGCGCTACCACCTGCCCGACGGTATGATCGATCCGGCCTGCCATGTGCTGCCGGTGGTCGGCACCCGGGAAGGCCTGTCCCTGGTCGCCAACCTTGTCGTGCCGCCGGAAAAGGGCGGCGGGCCGCCGACCGTGGTGATGCCCAATCCGTGCTTTCACGCCTACATGGGGGCGGCGGTGTTTTCCGGCGCCGAACGCAAATACCTGCCGGCGACGGCGGAAACCGGTTTCATGCCCGACCTTTCGCGAATGACCGAGGACGATTGGCGACGCTGCGCCCTGTTCTATTTGTGCTCGCCCGGCAATCCCCAGGGCGGCGTCGCGTCGATGGGGTTTTTGACCGATGCGATTTTGCTCGCCCGAAAATACGATTTCGCCCTGATCGTAGACGAATGCTACGCGGAAATTTATGACGCCGCGCCGCCCCCCGGCGCGCTCGAAGCCTGCCGGGCGCTCGACGGCGACGCCGCCAACGTTCTGGTGTTTCATTCCCTTTCCAAACGCTCCAGCGCTCCCGGCATGCGGTCCGGATTCGTCGCCGGTGATCCGGATCTGATCGCCCGTTACCGGATGCTGCGAAATTTCGTCGGCGCGCAGATGCCGCACCCAGCGCTTTACGCCTCGGCCCGTCTGTGGCGGGACGATTCGGACGCTTTTCGCTACCGGGGCGCCTATCAGCGGCTCATCAAAATCGCCCAGGACATCATCGGCGACCGCTTCGAATTCCGCCGCCCGGCCGGCGGGTTTTTCCTTTGGCTGAATGTGGGGGACGGTGAAGAGGCGGCCCTAGCCCTTTGGAAAGACGCGGCAATTCGGGTCTTGCCGGGGGCCTACATGGCCGAGACCACGGCCGACGGACCAAACCCGGGCAAGGCATATATCCGTGTCGCCCTGGTACATGCGGAAGAAACCATAGAGACTGCCTTAAGAAGGCTTGTTAAGGTATTGTAAACCTTAATAACCTATAAGGCGCATATGGCAGTGTCACGCCAAACCACAGGACTGTTCAACCTGTTCCCGCAAGGGACCGGGGCGTTCGTCCGCCGCCGGCTTGCGGAGATCGCGGGCCTGGCGATGATAATCGGCGGGGCCGCCGGGCTCACCGCCTTGTTCAGTTTCCACGCGGGCGACCCTTCGTTCAATACGGCGAGCGGCGCGGCGGTCAAAAACGCCCTGGGCTTCCCGGGCGCGGCGGCCGCCGACCTGGGCCTGCAGATGTTCGGCGTCGTCGCGGTGCTCTTACCGCTGGCGATGGTCGCCTGGGGATGGAGCCTCGCCCGAAAACGCCATCAGGCGTCGGCGGCGCTTCGCGTTCTTTATCTATTATTGAGTCTGGGGTTTTCCGCGGTCGCCATGGCGCCCCTGGCGCTGCCCGATAGTTGGCCGTTGATGACGGGACTGGGCGGCATCGCCGGCGCCTTCGGGTTTCAGGGCGTCATGGTGCTGGCCGAACGGTTTGCCCTGAACATTCCCGGCGAATGGGTCGGCAGCGCTGCCGCCGTATTGGGCTTGGCCGCGCTGATCGGCACGTTGGGATTCACTCTCCGCGATTGGCTGAACGGCGGCATCGCCATCGGCCGGGGGGCGGCGTCCGCCGCCGACCATGGCCGCCGCGCCGGCATTTGGGTCCTCGATCTGCGCGACCGCCTGAAAACGCCGGGCACAGCGGACGACGGCCGGTTCGACGATGCGGCCGATGACGAAGACATCGACGAAAACGGTCCGGCCGAAAGCGTCGACCCCGAAATCAAGGTGCCCAAGGCGCCCCGCCGGAGCCTTCTCGACCGGGCCCGCAAGGCGAAAGATAAAAAGGCGCTGATCCAGCCGCCGGCGCCGAAACCGCGGCCGTCAAAAAGCGCCAACCGGCAAAAGTCGCTGAACCTGGGGGACGGCACCTACGCAACGCCGACGCTCGACCTGCTGGGCGGCCCGGACGTTATCCAAGTCCCGTCCCACGACCCCGACAAACTGGCTCAGAACGCCGAATACCTGGCCTCCGTACTTGACGACTTCGGCGTCAAAGGCGAAATCGTCAAGGTCCGTCCCGGGCCGGTGGTGACGCTGTATGAATTGGAGCCGGCGCCGGGCACTAAGACGTCCCGCGTGGTCGGCCTGTCGGATGACATCGCCCGGTCCATGAGCGCCATCAGCGTGCGCATCGCCGTCGTGCCGGGGCGCAGCGTCATCGGCATCGAACTGCCCAACGCCGACCGCGAAGGCGTGCACCTGCGCGAGCTTCTGGCCTCCCAGCCGTTTGAAAAAATCAAGGCGAAACTGCCGCTTGCGCTCGGCAAGGATATCGGCGGCGGGCCGGTGATCGCCGATCTTGCAACCATGCCGCACCTCTTGATCGCCGGCACCACCGGGTCCGGCAAGTCCGTCGGCATGAACGCCATGGTGCTGTCGCTTCTATACCGGCTGACGCCGGATCAGTGCCGGTTCATCATGATCGATCCGAAAATGCTGGAACTCTCGGTTTACGAAGGCATCCCGCACTTGTTGACGCCGGTTGTCACCGACCCGAAGAAAGCCGTCGTCGCGTTGAAGTGGACCGTCCGCGAGATGGAAGGGCGTTACCGCGCCATGTCGCAACTGGGCGTGCGCAACATCGAGGGCTACAACGCCCGCATCAACGAAGCCAACAAGAAAGGCGAGGTCCTGACCCGCCGCGTGCAGACCGGCTTCGACGCCGAGGGCCGCCCGGTGTTCGAAGACCAGCCGCTCGGCACCGAGCCGCTGCCGTTCATCGTCGTCGTGGTCGACGAAATGGCCGACCTGATGCTGGTCGCCGGCAAGGATGTAGAGGCCGCGATCCAGCGCCTTGCGCAAATGGCGCGGGCCGCCGGCATCCACATCATGATGGCGACGCAGCGTCCGTCCGTCGACGTCATCACCGGCACCATCAAGGCCAATTTCCCGACCCGTATTTCGTTCCAGGTGACGTCCAAGATCGACAGCCGCACCATCCTGGGCGAACAGGGCGCCGAACAACTGCTCGGTCGGGGCGATATGTTGTACATGGCCGGCGGCGGGCGCATCACCCGTGTGCACGGCCCGTTCGTATCCGATGAAGAAGTCGAACAGGTCGTCAGCCACCTGAAGGCGCAGGGCGAACCGCAATTCATCGAGGAAGTCACCCGCGATGAAGAGGGCGGCGATTTCGGCGCGGGTCCCGGCGGCGGCGACGGCGATACGCTCTACGACGAAGCCGTGGCGCTTGTCGCCCGCGAAGGCAAGGCGTCGACCAGCTTCATCCAGCGGCACCTGCAGATCGGTTATAACCGCGCCGCCCGTATCATCGAACAGATGGAACAACAGGGCGTGATCAGCCCGGCCGACCGCGTCGGCCGCCGCGAAGTCCTGGTCGGGGCGCATTGATCCGCCGGACCGGGTCCTTGTCCGAACCACCGGCGTCGGACCCGGTATTTCCGCGCCGCCGCTTTACCGGCGCCGCCAACAGGCCTAAATAACCGTTATGAAGGCCACTTTTCCCCGCCCGGTTCATCTGACCCGCCGCGCCCTGATCGGGCTCGCCTGCGGCTGGGCCCTGTTGCCGGCGGCCCTTGCCGGATCGGCGGAAGCCCAGGGGGCCGACCGGGAAATCACCTTGAGTGCGGATCAACGCCAGCTGGTGAAAAAGGTCGAGGACCACCTGAACGGCATCACCACCATGCAGTCGACGTTTTTTCAGCAAACGTCCAACAACGAGTTCGCCGAAGGCCGGATTTTTCTGTCGCGGCCTGGGAAAATGCGAATTGAGTACAAACCGCCGGTCAAGGTCGTGATCGTCGCGTCGGGCGATCACCTCAGTTACCTGGATCGTGAAATCAACCAGCTGAGCCACATCCCGATCGAGGACACGCCGGCGGCGTTTCTGTTACGGGAACAAATCACCTTCGATCCGGCCAATGTCGCGTTTCACGAGGTCATCCGCGAAAACGGCAACATCTATATCACCGTCGCCGACCGCAAGGACTCCTTCGGCGCGCGGCTGACCCTGATCTTCCGTGAAAAACCGCTCAGCCTGCGCAAGTGGTCGGTCCTGGACGCGCAGGGCAACATCACCGACATCGTGCTGACCGACCCGTTTTTCGGCGGCACCATCGACGATAAGGCGTTCCATCTCGAAGAGGCGGAGCAACAACGATCGGGCGATTGAGGCAAAGCCATGCGTTTGGCGCATGTCAGCCCGGCACACATAACTCTGGCGCATTCAGGCCTCTAAAGCAAAATGGTGTCATAAGACGAGATAATTGGTCTTGATCCGGCGAAACCCGCGCCCCCCTCGTGTTTCGCCGTCTCCGGAAAACGGAGTTAAAGCGCCCGGCCTCCCCCGCCGGGCGCTTTTTTTGCGCACAAAGAACAGCCGAACGACGCGCCGCGCGGCGAGGGTGCGGCATGAAGACCTCTAGGGGACGAGACGGTAGCCGCCCGGTTCGGTCACCAGAATGGCGGCATTGGACGGATCCAGTTCGATTTTCTGGCGCAGGCGGTAGACGTGGGTTTCCAGCGTGTGGGTGGTGACGCCGGCGTTGTAGCCCCATACCTCGTCCAGCAGCACTTCGCGCCCGACAACCCGGTTGCCCGACCGGTAAAGGAATTTCAGGAACGCCGTTTCCTTGTCGGTAAGGCGGATTTTCTTCTCCGTTTCCTGGTTCAGCAAGGTTTTGTTGGCGGGCTGGAAAGTATAAGGGCCGATGGCGAACACGGCGTCGTCCGACCGTTCGTGTTGGCGAATGTGGGCCCGGAGTCTGGCCAGCAGCACGCCCAGGCGGAACGGTTTGGTGACGTAATCGTTGGCGCCGGCTCCAAGGCCCAGAACCGTGTCGGCATAGGTGTCGGCGCCGGTCAACATGATGATCGGCGACGACACCCCGTTGCGGCGCATCAGCCGGCAGACCTCGCGCCCGTCCATATCAGGCAGGCCGACATCCAGAATGATCACGTCGTACCGGTCTCCCTTCGCGACTTTCAGCGCTTCCGCGCCGGTCTGACAGGTGGTGGTGGAAAATTCCTCGTGCAGCTGCAGCTGCCCGCAAAGCGTTTCGAGGAACTCCAGTTCGTCGTCGACAATGAGGATTTGCTTGCCGTCGGTCATTCTGCTACCCGGTACTCCCGCAGGCTTTGGGATAGAGGGATTTTCCGTATTTCATGTCCCGGGTCAATGGCAAGCTGCTGGAAGACGGCATACGGGCGGATGAGCCTGTCCCCCGGGCCGCGGCATACCGCCAGGCGATAAAACCGGCTCGGCAGCGTTCTGATTGAGGTATACTGGGGCCCATGACGACAGATCGTAAACAAAGCGAGTTGGACCGCCGCGACGCCCCCGCGACGCGGGAGCCCCGGGCACAGCGTGTCGTCGACCGCGCCGCGGGCGAATGGCGGCGAGGCCGCCCGGTCGTCCTCGCCGACGGGCGCGGCAACGGCCACGTGGCGATCAGCGCCGAACAAGCCGACGCCGAGCGGCTGGCGGAACTGGCCGGCCTGACGGCGGCGGTGCTCGAAATCGCCTTGACGGCCCGGCGCGCCGCCGCCCTTGGTATACCGGCGCCGAGCGCAAATGTCATGGTGCTGACGCTCCACCCCGGCGCGACGCCGGAAATCATTCATGAGCTGGCCGATCCGGCCGCTACCGCCTGTTCGGCGGATGCCCGGCCGGTTCAGGACCGGCAACAGGACTGGCGGCCGGCTGGCCGCTTCGACAACGCGGCCGCGGCCGTCGCGCTGGCCAAGATCGCCCGGCTGCTGCCGGCGGCGGTCATCGCGCCGGTGACGGGACAACCGGATTTGGCGCTTTGGAGCCGCCGCCAAGACATGCTTTTCGTCGATGCCGGCGACGTCTTCCGACATGCCGCCGATGCGGCCCGGACGCTCCGCCCCGTGGGCGAGGCGCGAATCCCCCTGGCGGCGGCGCCCGACGTGCCCGCCCGCGTCCATGCCTTCCGCCCAGCGGACGGGGCGCTTGAACATCTGGCCATCGTGATCGGCGATCCGGCGGCCGACGCGCCCATGCTGACACGCGTCCATTCCGAATGTTTCACCGGCGATCTGCTGGGCAGCCTCAGGTGCGATTGCGGCGATCAGCTGCAGGGCGCGCTGGCGGAAATCGCCCGCGCCGGGTCGGGCATTCTGCTGTACCTGGCCCAGGAAGGCCGCGGCATCGGCCTGGTCAACAAGCTGCGCGCCTATCAGCTACAGGATATGGGCTTCGACACCATCGACGCCAACGAACAACTGGGCTTCGACGCGGACGAGCGGGTTTACCTGCCGGCGGCGCAGATGCTGCGGATGTTGGGCTACGGCAAGGTCCGGCTGTTGACCAACAATCCCGAAAAAGTGCGCGCGCTCGCCCACTGCGGGATCGAAGTGACGGAACGCGTGCCCCACGCCTTCCCATCCAACAAGCACAACGAATCCTACCTTCGGACCAAGGCGCAACGCGCGGGCCATCTTTTCTAGTCCCGCCCGGCGCCGCCGATAACCATCCCGCCCCAACCATCCCTGAGTCCCGCTGGGTTAACGGCCCCGCACCGGTAATTTTTGCCGGGCGCGGCAACTAATGCCCGGCCGCACATGAATTTTACCGTTTGGTTTCAATGTGTTAAATTGGCGCGGGTCTTGCGGTATACCCTTCACAATCAACGCCCGGAAAACCGGGCCGATAGAACGGGAAAAATTGCCGTGACACTGCCCAGTGAAGGGATCAACCCCTGGCGCGCGCACTCCGCCCCCAATGCGGGCGCGCCCGTAAAGCTCCCGCCGCAGAAAATCGAAACCCAGGACCCCGCCGCCGCCCATGGCCCGGCCGGCCTTCGAGAAGCCGGCGGCGACGGCACGGAATTCAAGCCCTTCGGCGACGACGGGGTCACCTTTTGGGACCTGATCGACATCGTCAACCCACTGCAGCACATCCCGGTGGTTTCGACGGTCTACCGCGACTTGACGGAAGATCAGCTTGACCCAGCGCCGCGCGTGCTTGGCGGCACCTTGTTCCTCGGGCCAATCGGGCTTGCGACATCGCTGATCAACGTCGCGGTCGAACACAGTACCGGCCAGGACGTGGGACAACATGTCATGGCGCATTTCCGGAATGACTCGGAGCCCTTTGCGAGAGGCCATAAAACCGCGTCGGCGGCACCGGTCGCCGGCACGGACGGCGTCGATCCCGTCACCGCCTGGGCGCAGGACCAGACCGCGTTTTACAAGGGCGGCGCCGGTCAGCAGGACAGCAAGGGCGATGACGTCATAGCCTGGGCCCGCGCCCAGAACGCCTATTACCGGGGCGGCGATCGGGCCGCCGCACAAACTGCGGCGCAGACCGAGACCGCCTCTGAAACCGCGGACGTTGCCGCCTGGGTCGCCCAGCAAGCCGTTGACGTGACCGATTGGGCCCGCGCGCAGACCGCGTATTACCAGGGCGGCGGCGAAGCCGCCCGCCGCGTCGCGGCCCGGCCCGAACCCGCACCGGAAGTTGCCGATGTCGCCGCCTGGGCGGCCAAGCAACATGCCTTCTATCGAGTCGACGCGCCCGGCGCCAATCCGGCTCCGGTCCAAGTTGCCGCCGCCACCGATGACGTGGCCGCATGGGCGCAAAGTCAGCAGGCCTTTTACCGGGGCGACGAACCCGCCACCGAAGTTGCCGAACAGTCCGCCGGCCCCGTCGCCGCCGGAACAGACGGCATCGACCCGGCCAGCGCCTGGGCCGAAGGTGAAGCCGCCTGGCGCCGCGACCGATCCGATGCCGCCGGCGTGACCCGGTGGGCGGAAATCGAACTCGCTTGGATCCACGGCAACCGGACCCGCGAGATGGCCCACGCGGCGCAGCCCGCCAACGAATCCCGCGATACCGGCGAAGACCGCCGCGCCGGCAGCGAACGCCAGACGGGCGCCATCGCCGGCGAGGGCGGTTGGTTCAAGGACAACATGATGGCAGGCTGGGCCAAGTACCAAGCGGCCCGCCATCATGCCGAACCGGGATATCGGCCCGACCTGGCGGTGCGCCCGGACGCGAGCTAATCACCGGCCACGCGCCGGCGCGCATCCGGCGTTTTCATCGGCGGCCGAGCGCTATAGTCTCGGGCCATGGTGATCACAGTTACCCAGACGCAGCCGGGCCCGCGCCACAGGGGCCGCCTGACATGGCCGGGCGGCGCGATTGACTGTGCCCTTGGCCGGAGCGGCCTTGTCCGCAACAAGCGCGAAGGCGACGGCGGCACGCCGGTGGGCCGGGTTCCCATGCGGCGGCTGTTCTACCGGCCGGACCGTCTTTCCGCCCCCGAAACGCGGCTCCCCGCATTGCCGCTCGGGCGCGGGTTCGGCTGGTGCGACGACCCGGAGAGCCCCGCGTACAACCGGCTGGTCCGGCTGCCCAGCCTGTGGGGTCACGAGACCATGTGGCGGGACGATCCGCTTTACGATCTGGTCGTTGTCCTGGGCCACAACGACGCGCCGCCCGCAGCGGGCAACGGCAGCGCGATTTTCCTGCATGTGGCCGCCGAGGGACTCCAGCCGACGGAGGGCTGCGTCGCGGTCCGGCGGGACGATCTGCTGAAAATTCTGAAATTCGCCCTGGCGGGTGACACCATGGAAATCGGCTGATCCGTATCCAGGGGCCGCCGGTCAGCCGGCGGCGGGCGTGCGTGCGCCGAAAATGGCCGATCCCACGCGGACGTGCGTGGCACCAAAGGCGACGGCAACCTCGAAATCCGCGCTCATGCCCATGCTGAGCCCGGTAACGCCGTTCCGCCGGGCGATGTCACCCAGCAGCGCGAAGTGCAGGGAAGGTTCTTCGTCCACCGGCGGAATGCACATCAGGCCCGCAACGGTCAGGCCATATTCGTCGCGGCACTGGCGGACCAGCGCGTCGGCGTCGGCCGGCAGAACGCCCGCTTTCTGCCATTCGGCACCGGTGTTGACCTGGATAAAACAGGCGGGGCGCCGCCCCACTTCGTCCGCCGCGTCGGCGATCCGGCGCGCAAGCTTCGCGCGGTCGACGGTCTGGATCACGTCGAACAGTTCGACCGCCCGGCGAACCTTGTTGGATTGCAGCGGCCCGATCAGGTGAAGCTCCAGGCCCAGGTGCGCGTCGCGCAGCGCCGGCCATTTGTCTTCCGTTTCCTGGATGCGGTTTTCGCCGAACACCCGTTGCGCGGCCTGAATCGCCGGCACGATTCGTTCTGCGCCGAAGGTTTTGCCGACCGCAACCAGATGGACCGACCCGGGATCACGCCCCGCGTCCCGAGCGGCGTCGTTGATTCGGCGCTGGACGTCGGCGAGATTTGACGCGATATCAGGGACCGTTTCTAAAGAAGGCATTGATTGACCCACGAAGGTTACCGGAGACGGCAATTTGCGGAGTCTAGCACGCAGCGATGGGGCGGCAAACCGGCGGCGGCTATGGCGCGGCCGGCGGCATCCGGTCATTGTCTACATGACCGACGACCGGCGGACTCCGGACCCCATGGCCGATATCGGCCGCCTGCCCCGGGGCGCGGTCGTGATCTTTCGCCACTATGACGCGCCGGATAGGGCCGGCCTCGGGCGGCGGCTGCGGGAGCGGGCCATGCGGCTGGGCCTTGTTTTCGTCGTCGCCGGGGACTGGCGACTGGCACGGCGGCTTGGCGCGGACGGCCTGCATCTGCCGGCGTGGATGGTGCGGCGCCCGGCGCGGTTCGCCCCCCGGTGGCGGGGACTCTTGACCGCCGCCGCCCACGGCTTCGCCGCGGCCCGCGCCGCCGACCGCGCCGGCGCGGATCTGGTTCTGCTGTCACCCGTATTTCCGACGGCGAGCCATCCGGACCGCCCGGCGCTTGGCGTCATCTCCTTCGCCCGGACCGCCGGGCGCTTAGAATGCGGAGTTCTGGCACTTGGCGGCGTCACGCCGGAACGTCTTCGGCGGGTCGTCATGACGGGCGCTGCCGGGTACGCCGGGATCAGTGCGGTCAGGCCGGCGGGCCGGCGGCGCGGACTCTAAGCCCGCTTAAGAAAGGCCCCGCTTGGCGCGGGCGACCATTTTGGTCTATGAAGGGGCTCACTGGCGGCGCGGTCGGCAGCCGAACCAGGAACGAAAAGCAATACAGGCAATACAGGTAATTATGTCAGGCAACGGAATATTGAACGCACTGGTACGGATTTCCGTCTTGACGGGCCTGTTGGCCGTCGCGGCCTGTTCCGATTTCAGCCCCGCTGACTATGAATACGATCCCACCAAGGAAGGCGCCACGACGGGCAACACGATTTTAGGCAAGGGCGGGCTGAGCCTACTGGGCGGTTCGGACAAAAACGACGATGGCGGCGCACTCGGCGTCAACAGCTTCCTTTGGCGGGCAACCCTTGACACCATCGCCTTCATGCCGGTTTCCACGGCCGACCCCTTCGGCGGCGTCGTCCTGACCGACTGGCATTCGACGCCCGAGGCGCCGAATGAACGGTTCAAACTGAACGTCTATATCCTCGGCCGCACGTTGCGCGCCGATGGCATTCGCGTCGCCGTGTTCAGCCAGCGTCAGGACACCGCCGGGCAGTGGCGCGACTCCATCGTGCCGGACAACACCGGCGTACGGATCGAAGACGCCATCCTGACCCGGGCACGGCAGCTTCGCCGGGAAACGCTCGGGACCAAGAAATAGCATGGCGGTCATGTACGGAGCCCGCCGGATGCCCCCGCGCCTTCATGTGGCCGCGGGCGGCGGAGACAGCCGGTGAGCCGATATAATTTCAAGGAAAATGAGCGCCACTGGCAGGCGGCCTGGGAAACGGCCGGCTGCTTCAAGGCGACCGAAGATTCGTCCAGGCCAAAATATTATGTGCTTGAGATGTTTCCCTATCCGTCCGGTCGCATCCACATGGGCCACGTTCGCAATTATACGCTGGGCGATGTTGTCGCGCGGTTCCGCAAGGCGCAGGGGTTTAACGTCCTGCACCCCATGGGCTGGGACGCGTTCGGCCTGCCCGCGGAAAACGCCGCCATCGAAAACAAGGTCCCGCCGGCGAAGTGGACGCAGGAAAATATCGCAACCATGCGCCGGCAGCTTAAATCCATGGGCCTGTCCTATGACTGGGACCGGGAGCTCGCGACGTGCGAGCCCGACTATTACAAACATGAACAAAAAATGTTTCTCGACTTCCTTGCCAATGGTCTCGTCTACCGCAAGGAATCGTGGGTCAACTGGGACCCGGTCGAAAACACGGTGCTGGCCAACGAACAGGTGATCGACGGTCGCGGGTGGCGGTCCGGCGCGCCCGTGGAAAAGCGACAGCTGAGCCAGTGGTTCCTGAAGATCACCGCGTTCGCGCAGGATCTGCTGGAAGGGCTCGACGGATTGAAGCGCTGGCCCGAACGCGTCCGCATCATGCAGGAAAACTGGATCGGCCGGTCGGAGGGCGCCCGCATCGATTTTCGGATCGAAGGCCGGCATGACTCCTTGTCCGTTTATACAACCCGGCCCGACACATTGTTCGGCGCGGCCTTTTGCGCCATCGCGGCCAACCATCCGCTGGCCCACGAGTTGGCGGCGGACAATTCCGGCCTTGCCGACTTCGTTGCCGAATGCAACCGCATGGGCACCAGCGAAGCGGCGATTGAGGCCGCCGAAAAGCGCGGCTTCAACACCGGGCTCAGGGCGGTGCATCCGTTCGATCCATCGATTGATCTGCCGGTTTATGTCGCCAATTTCGTCTTGATGGAATACGGCAGCGGCGCGATTTTCGGATGCCCCGCGCACGACCAGCGCGATTTGGATTTCGCCAACAATTACGGGCTTCGGGTGCAGCCCGTCGTTGCGCCGAAGGACACCGACGCCAAGACCGTCACCATTACCGACGAGGCCTTCGCCGACGACGGTATCCTAATCAATTCGGATTTTCTCAACGGACTTTCCGTCGCCGACGCCAAGGCGATGATGATCGACCGGCTTGAACAAATGGGCCAGGGAACGCGCGCCGTCAATTACCGGCTTCGCGACTGGGGTGTGTCGCGGCAGCGGTATTGGGGCTGCCCGATCCCGATCATTCATTGCGGCGATTGCGGCGCGGTGCCCGTGCCGGAGGATCAATTGCCGGTCGAATTGCCGGAAGAAGTCTCGTTCGACAAGCCCGGCAACCCGTTGGACCATCACCCCACATGGAAGCATGTGGACTGCCCCGCCTGCGGCAAACCGGCGCGGCGCGAGACCGATACCTTCGATACTTTTTTCGAATCGTCATGGTACTTCGCGCGGTTCTGCGCCGCCGGCGCTGACGAGGCCCTGCCCCGCGCCGCCGTCGATTACTGGCTGCCGGTGGATCAGTACATCGGCGGCATCGAACACGCGGTTCTGCACTTGTTATACAGCCGGTTTTTCACCCGCGCGCTGAAAGTCTGCGGATACGTGGGCCTGGACGAACCTTTTGCCGGCCTGATGACCCAGGGCATGGTTTGCCACCAGACCTTCCGCGACAATTCGGGCAAATGGATGTTCCCGGGCGACGTGACGATCAAGGGTGGCCAGGCGCGAAACGCCAAAACCGGCGCACCGGTGACCGCCGGTCGGTCGGAAAAAATGAGCAAGTCAAAGCGCAACGTCGTCGACCCGGAAGCGATCATCGACGCTTATGGCGCCGACACGGCAAGGTTGTTCACGTTGTCAGACAGTCCGCCCGACCGCGATCTGGAGTGGACGGATGCCGGCGTCGACGGTGCATGGCGCTACCTGAACCGGCTGTGGCGGGCGGTTTCCGAACCCAATCATCCGTTGGGCAACGCGGGTGACGCCCCGCCCGCCCAATTGGGCCACGACGCCAATTCGCTGATCAAGGCCGTGCACCGGACAATTGAAGGCGTCACCGGCGATCTGGAGCGGTTTCACTTCAACAAGGCCGTCGCCCGCATCCGCGAGCTGACAAATGCGGCGGAGGCGCTTGCCGGTGATGCGCCGGATTGCGTTTATGCCCGCCGCTTCGCACTTGAGATCATCGCCCGTTTGATCGCACCGATGATGCCGCATCTGGCCGAAGCCATGTGGCGGGAGCTGGGGAATGCGCCGCAATTGATCGCGGAAACTGACTGGCCGGCCGCCGACCCTGCGCATCTGGTCGACGATACGGTCACGATCGCCGTTCAGGTAAACGGAAAGCTTCGCGGCACCATCGTGCTGCCGCAGGATGCGTCGAAGGACGAGGCCGAGGGCGCGGCCCTCGCGCTCGACAAAGTTCAAGACATTCTTCAGGGTGGGTCGCCGAAGAAAGTCATTGTCGTACCCAATCGGATCGTCAATGTCGTGGCATAAGACAATTTATATGCTTGTCGCGCTCGCCCTGCTGGCGGGGTGCGGATTCCGTCCGCTCTACGGCAACCTTGGGCGCGAAGCCGGATCGGAAAGCGTCGCCGAAGCAATGGCGCGGATCGAGATCGCGCCGATCCCCGACCGCATCGGCCAGCAGGTCCGCAATGGACTGCTTGACGCACTCGTCACCAGGGGTACGACAGAGAAACCGGAATTCGTATTGCGGGTCCGGCTGACCGAGGGCACGTCCGACTTGGCGGTTCAGAAAACCGCCTTCGCAACGCGGGCAATCCTGACCGTCAACGCCGATTTTCAGCTGGTCGACATTTCGACGGGCGCTTCCATCGTCTCCAGCAACTCCCATGCAACGGCTAGCTTGAACATTCTGAAATCCGAGTTCGCCACCCTGATGGCCGAAAAAAACGCCCGCCAGCGGGCCATTAAACAGGTCGTTGATGACATTCGGCTGAAAATCGCGACGGCGTTGGAGCGGCGATCCTGACCTTCGGAAGGGCCCCGGTATGAAAGTAGGCACGCGCGATGCGGACCGATTTGTCCGGAACAAGGAAATCAACGTTGCCGTAGTATTGCTCTACGGGCCCGACCAGGGGCTCGTCAAAGAGCGGTCGACACAGGTGACGCAGGCAGCCGGTGATGCCGGCGATCCGTTCGGCAAGGTCGAGTTATCGGAAAAACAGGTCGTCGATGACGCCGGGTTGCTGGCGGCGGAGCGCAGCGCACTTGTCTTCGGCGGCGGCCGCCGGGTCATCGTACTTACCGGCGCCACCGACCGATCCGCGGACGCCGTCGAACAGGCATGCAGCGCGCCCGGCGATGGGCTTGTCGTGGTTGAGGCCAGCGACCTTCCCCCCCGATCGAAGCTCCGGAAATTCTGTGAAACGTCGGACCGGGCGGCCGCGGTCGCGTGCTATGCCGACGACCCCGGCACTTTGGCCGAAGTCGCAAAAACCGCGGCCGCGTATCGGGGGCTTCATTTCAACCGCGAGGCGCTGCAACTGTTTACCGGCTCCCTCGGCAACGACCGGATGATCACGCGCAGTGAAATCGACAAATTGATGACCTATATCGGCGCCCGCGAGGATCGGGAAATTTCCGTCGACGACGTCAGGGCGTCCATCGCCGAAAACGAACCGACCGGGATCAGCGACCTTCTGGCTGGGGTTGCGCGGGGCGACCTGGGAGCCGTGCTGGACGGGTACCAGAAGTGCCTTGAAGACGGCATGAACGCCGTCGCGCTCGCCCGGATTCTGCAGCGGTTTTTCCAACGCCTGCACGCCGCAAGCCGGACGGTGGCCAAGGGCACGCCGCCGGCACGGGCCGTCGACAGCATGCGACCGCCGATCTTTTTCAAGGAAAAACCACTTTATGTCAGAGCACTATCGAGATATCGGCCGACGGACCTTGGCCAGGCACTCAATGTTCTGACGGTCGCCGAAAAGGCCTGTAAATCGGGCCGTGGGCCGGATACGGACATTTGCGAACGGGCCGTGCTGCAGGTGGCCCGCCTCGGGCGTGCCGGGTAGCGTGCCGAATCCACTGACGCCCCACGGCGGTGGCGATCCTTTTCAGAGGCTGCCCCACGCCGATACAGGCCGACCGGCACCTTGACCGGTGGCGAACGGTAAATTGGGTCGTTTTTCTGATCTTAAAGATTGAATAGTCGGTCAGCCGCCCTGTTGCTGGCCGCTAAGGCGCTGCAAAAGGCCGTCCAGCTGGTCCAGCGACTTGTAGAACACCGTCACCTTGCCGGCTCCGCCCCGGCCCTTGATGTCGACCTTCAGACCGAGCATTTCCGACAGGTCCGTTTCCAACGCCCGGGTATCGGGGTCTTTCGCCGCGGTCTTGCCGCGCTTCGGGGATTTCTGCGCCGATTCCCGCGCGACGAGCTCTTCCGTCTGGCGCACGCTCAGGCCATTTTCAACGGCGAACGCGGCAAGGTGCTCCGGCTCCTTGGCGGTCAAGATAGCGCGCCCGTGACCGGCGCTGAGTACGCCACTGTCCAACAGCTTCTTCACCGCATCGGGCAGGCCGAGCAGGCGAAGCGTATTGGCAACGTGGCTCCGGCTTTTACCGACGGCGCGGGAAAGCAGCTCCTGGGTATGGCCGAACTCATCCATCAGCCGGCGCAGGCCGATAGCCTCCTCCACCGGCGACAGGTCTTCGCGCTGCAGGTTTTCGACCAGGGCGGCCTCCAGCGTTTCCTTGTTGGAGAGCACTTTGACCAGGACCGGCACCTCATGCAGCTGCGCCAGTTGCGCGGCCCGCCAGCGGCGTTCGCCGGCGATGATTTCATAGTCGCCCGAAATGTCCGGATGCTCGCGGACGAGAATCGGCTGCAGGACGCCGAGCTCCCTGATGGATTGGGCCAGGTCTTTCAGGTCATCTTCGGCCATGGAGCGTCGAGGTTGGTACTTGCCGGGATACAGTTTTGCAACCGGCAACTGGCGTACGCCGGTGTCCGGCGCCGGTGCGTCACCCAAGAGCGCGGACAGCCCGCGCCCTAAGTTTCTGCGTTTTTCAGACATTTCGGGCACTCGTCTGTTGGTCGCGGAATTTGCGCTCCCGGTCCATGACCTCAGATGCCAGGCTCAGATACGCGCGGGACCCGGCGCAGGCGGTGTCGTATATCAAGACCGGCCGTCCATGTGACGGCGCTTCGGAAATCCGAACGTTTCGGGGGATGATGGTGTTGTAAACCTTGTCACCGAAATGGCCGCGGACATCATCGGCAACGGCGCCTGACAGGTTGTTCCGTTGGTCAAACATGGTCAGCACGATGCCCTGCAGCTCCAGGGCCGGATTGTAGGCTTGGCGGACGCGCTCGATCGTCTGGGTCAGCTGCGCGATGCCCTCAAGCGCAAAAAACTCGCACTGCAACGGCACCAGCACGGCCTGCGCCGCAACCAGTGAATTGACAGTCAAAAGACCGAGGGCGGGTGGACAGTCGATCAGAATATAATCGTAGGCCGACGCGGCGCCGTTCAGGGCGCGTTTCAGGAATCCTTCCCGGTGGTCTTCCTGGATCAGTTCGAGTTCGACCCCCGATAAATCGACACCGGACGGGACAATGTACAGGCCGGGGATTTCCGTCGGCTTCACCGCGTCGTCCAGGCTGGCATCACCGACGATCAGATCATACGCCGTCACGGTCCGATCCTGCGGCGGGATGCCCAACCCGGTGCTGGCATTGCCTTGCGGATCGGTGTCGATGATCAGAACCCGGTTGCCGACGGCGGTTAACGCCGTGCCCAGGTTGATTGCCGTGGTCGTCTTTCCGACGCCGCCTTTCTGGTTGGCGACGGCGATGACGCGGGGTGGTCGGCGGGGTGCGTCGGAGGCGGTCGCCGCGGCTTCCGTCGGTTGCTCGTCCAAGTCGGTCATGTCGTCAGGGGGCAATGCGTTCATCGTTCGGCCGAATGTTTTCTATCAGCAAAATCCGCGCCGCCGGGTCAGTTCGGCTCGAGAACGTTTGCGCGTCGATAGTCCAATTTTTGCCGGCGGCGGTCAATTCCTCTTGATGGGTTTTTCCCTTCAATATCAAAAGTTTTCCACCGGTTTTCAACAGTGGGGCTGTGAGTTGTATCAGCCCGTCCAGGGGCGCCACGGCACGCGCCGCAATCAGGTCGAACTGTTCTTCCGGCATGGTTTCCGCCCGCACGGGCGCGACGCTTGCCGTTAATCCCAGCTCTCCGATGACCGTCTGCAGAAAGGCCGCCTTTCGGTTGTCGCTTTCGATCAGCGTGATGGGGCCGATCCCCATGATTGACAGGATGATGCCCGGCAGACCCGCCCCCGATCCAATGTCGGCGATCGCAGTCGAGCCGTCGGGTACGTGCTCCCGTAGCTGGCCGCAGTCGAGAATGTGCCTGTCCCAAATATCGATCAGGGTTTTCCCGCTGATCAGATTGATCGCCGCCTGCCACCGGCGCAACAGCGCAACGTAAGCGGATAATTTTTCGGCTTCATCCTCGGTCAGGCTAAGTGCGTTTGCGACATGTGGCGGCGGGCGGTCTAATGCCGGCGCGCCACTCGAGCCCGATTGTTTCACGTGAAACAGTCCGTCATGCGACCTGGGCCGTCATGCAACCCGGGCCTGGCGGCCTTGGCGGATACGGCCGAGGACGAGGGTCAGAGCCGCCGGCGTGACGCCGGGAATACGGGCCGCCTGGCCGATGGTGCCCGGATGGGCGGCCTTGAGCTTTTCCCGGACTTCGTTGGACAGGCCGGAGAGGGCGTCGTAGTCGAAGCCCTCGGGAATACCGAGCCCCTCATCTCTCCGGAAGGCCTCCACGTCGGCCGCCTGTCGATCGATGTAGTGGCTGTATTTGGCCTCTATGGCGGCCTGCCGCAGGATGGGGCCAGGGATCGCCGCGGCCTCGGGCCAGATGCGGCAAATGGTTTCCGTGTCCGCGTCGGGGTAGGACAGGACCGCCCAGGCGGACCGCCGCGCGCCGTCCTGGTTGACCGAAAGGCCCTTTTCCGCAAGTGCCCTCGGCGTTTCTTCGAGGCCCTGCAGCGTCGACCGTGCGACATCCAGGGCCGCCTTCTTGCCGGCGAAAACATCCCGGCGCACGGGCCCGACGCACCCGGCCGCGACGCCCAAAGGCGTCAGGCGCTGATCTGCATTGTCAGCCCGAAGGCGCAGGCGGTACTCGGCGCGGGAGGTGAACATGCGGTAGGGTTCCTGGGTCCCGAGCGTTACCAGATCGTCGATCATGACGCCGATATAGGCGTCCGCCCGGTCAAGGACAAAAGTCCGGCCACCCCCTGCGGCGTGGAGCGCCGCATTGATTCCGGCGAGCAGGCCCTGGGCGCCCGCCTCTTCATAGCCGGTCGTGCCATTGATCTGCCCGGCCAGGAAAAGTCCCCGAAGGGCGCGGGTTTCGAGGGTTTGTGAGAGCTGCCGGGGATCGACGAAATCGTATTCGATGGCGTAACCGGGGCACAGGATTTCCGCCCGTTCCAAGCCGGGGATGGTGGCAACGATAGCAGCCTGAACGTCCTCCGGTAGCGATGTGGAGATGCCGTTTGGATAAACAGTCGGGTCGTCCAGCCCCTCGGGTTCGAGAAATATCTGGTGGCGGTTGCGCTCGGCAAAGCGCACCACCTTGTCCTCGATGGACGGGCAATACCGCGGGCCCCGGCCCTCGATCTGGCCGCTGTAGACCGGCGCCAGGTGGATGTTATCGCGGATGATCCGATGGGTTTCTGGCGTGGTTTCCGTGATATGGCAAACGGTTTGGGGTGTGGTGATGGACGCGGTCAGGTCGGAAAACGGCACCGGCGGCGTATCGCCTTCCTGGATTTCCAAGGCCGCCCAGTCGATGGTTTTGCCGTTGAGGCGCGGCGGCGTACCGGTTTTCAGGCGTCCCAGGGTCAGACCCAGGCGCCCAAAGGTCCCTGAAAGACCCAGGGACGGCGCTTCGCCGACGCGGCCGGCCGGGATCCGCTGTTGGCCCAGGTGGATCAGGCCTCGCAGAAACGTGCCGGTGGTGATGACCACTGCGCCGGAACGAAACGCCCGGCCGTCATCCGTCTTCACCCCGCCAAGCGCCCCGTCGGCGCTGAAAATCAAGTCTTCCGCCCCCGCCTCGACCACGGTCAACCCCGGCTGGGCCGCCAAAAGCGTCTGGACGGCGCGGCGGTAAAGCTTTCGGTCGGCCTGGGCCCGAGGGCCCCAGACCGCCGGACCCTTGCTGCGGTTCAGCATGCGGAACTGGATGCCGCCCCGGTCGATGGCGCGGCCCATGATACCGTCCAGGGCATCGATTTCGCGCACCAGCTGGCCTTTCGCCAGGCCACCGATAGCCGGATTGCAGGACATTTCGCCGATTGTCGCAGCCTTGTGGGTCACCAGCAACGTGTTGGCCCCCATGCGGGCAGCCGCAGCCGCAGCCTCGGTGCCCGCATGGCCGCCGCCGACGATGATGACGTCGAAACAGGCCCCGTTAGGAGGGCTGGAAATGGGGAAGTCTCCCGAAATATGGCGATCCTGGCTCATGGGCCGGGAATCTATGCCCCGGCACCGGGGCTGTCAAACAAAGTTCCCGCGGGCTCGGGGGCCGTCCGGGCCTTGGCAGGCCGGCGATTTGCGGGCTCAGGCTGGAAATCGCCTTTCGCCTGGGCCTCGGTCGGCCCTGGCCGCCCCCAAACGGCCTTACCCCTCCCTCCCAGATCCCCAACCGGGACTCTCCCGGGCGCCCGGCGGCGGGCCGGCACCCTTAAACCCGGCACAAATCCGCCGCAGACCAGCGTACAACGGGCCGGCCGGCCCGAAAACGGCCCAAAATGCAGCGCGAAAAAGTCTCCGCCAGCGAATTGTTTCACGTGAAACATTCTTGCCGCGATTTCGCCTCGCAACCTAGGCGGGGGCGAAAACATGTAAAAGTCAAAATTATTCTAAGAGCTTTAAAAATATCTAATTCAAAAAATCGGTAATTTTTTAATTTAATGTACATATATATAGTGGCTAGTTGCATTAGCATTAAAATCATTTGCCTATGCAAAAATCTGCAAACACCACGTCCAGAATGTCTTCGACACCGATACGGCCTGTAATCCGCCCGATGGCGCGGGCGGCCAAACGTATGTCTTCCGCCATCAGCTCCGCGCCGCATTCGTACCCGCCTTGCTGGACGGCCCGCAAATGCCGCACCGCCGCCTCCACGGCCTCGCGGTGGCGGGCGCGGGTCAGGACAGGGTCTCCGGTCGGACCGCCGGCAAGCGCCGCCACGCGGGCCGTGAGCCCACCCAGAAACTGCTCGAACCCAGCGCCGGTCTTCGCCGAAATCGGGTAGGCCGCCGTCCCGTCCGACGCCAAGACCTCGCCCGGCGGACCCGACAGTCGATCAATCTTGTTGATCACGATCAGCGCATCCACTGTCAGGCGGGCCCGGATGGCGTCGGGCACGGTCATCCGCTCCGCCGCCTCCAAAACCCCCACGACAAGGTCCGCGTCCTCCGCTCGGCGGACGGCGCGGCGCATGCCCTCAAGCTCGATCTCGTCGCCGCCGTTGCGCAGCCCCGCCGTGTCGGCCATGACAACGGGATAACCGTCCAGGTTCAAATGAACCTCGACCACATCCCGCGTCGTCCCCGCGGTCGCCGACACGATCGCCGCGTCACGCCCGGCAAGCCGGTTCAACAGGGTTGATTTGCCGACGTTGGGCGGGCCGATCAACGCGACCTGCACGCCGCTCCGAAGCCGCTCGCCCCGATGGCCGGCGGATAGATGCGCTTCCGCCTCGGCGATCAGCCGGGCGACAATCGTCCGCGCTTCGTCGCTCACGTCCCTCGGTAAATCCTCGTCGGAAAAGTCGATGGCCGCCTCAAGCCGGCTCATCGCCCGGATCAAGTCCTGCCGCCAGCCTTCATAGACCCGACCGAGCCCGCCCGCCATCTGGCGCTGCGCTTGCCGGCGTTGTGCCTCGGTCTCGGCATCGACCAGGTCTGCGATAGCTTCCGCCTGGGTCAGATCAATTCGCCCGTTGACGAAGGCGCGTCGGGAAAACTCACCCGGTTCCGCCGTCCGAAACCCGGGAAGCCGACCCAGCGCCCGCAATACCTCCTCGACCACCGCGTGACCACCGTGGACGTGAAGTTCCGCCATGTCTTCTCCGGTAAAGCTTCCGGGGCCGGGAAACCAAAGCACCAGACCGTCGTCGATAAGATCACCCGTCCCCGGATCAATCACCCGCCGAAGGGCGGCCCGCCGGGGTGGCGGCACCGCATCACCGGAACCGGCGCCCCCAGGGTGGGCAAGTACCGCGTGAAGCCCCGCCCGCGTCGCCGGCCCGGAAATGCGGATGACCGCGATACCCGCGCGTCCCGCGCCGGTGGCCCGCGCGAAAATCGTCAAGTCATCCACGGAACCCGTCTCCTTGATTTGCGGCGACGGCGCCCCTCACCGATGTTCGGGCCATAGCCGACCCCCCGCCGGTGCGCCTACTTGGGCCCGTCTTCCGGCCGCAACATAAGGTCGGGAACACGGCCGCCGTCGCGGACATGCGCCTCCAACACCCGGTCCACGTCGGCCGTCGTTTCGCACTTGTACCAGACGCCTTCCGGATAAATCACAACGGTCGGGCCGAGTTCGCACCGATCCAGGCAACCGGCGGAATTGACCCGAACTTTTTTAAGCCCGAGTTCCTTGGCCCGCGCCTTCATGTAATCACGTAATTTGACCGAACCCCGGCAGGCGCAGGATCCCCGCGGGTGGCCGTCCGGGCGTTCGTTTGTGCAAAAGAAAACATGGCGATCATAATAAGGATCGGGGTCTTTCGTGTCGGTCATCTAGGCGGTCAGTCCTTCTTGGTTCGGCCCTTGGTCCCAGCGGCCATCTGGCCCCAGAACATTTTCTGCATCTGCTCAAGCCCTTCGACGCTCGCCGGCAGCCAGGTCTTGAACATGGTCTCCGGGTCCAACGCCGTCATGTTGGCCCGCATCCGCTCCTCAAGCTCCTTCAGCAGCGCTTTTTGCAGCGGCTCCACGTCCGGCAGCCCGAGGAACTTCCGCGCCTCATCCGGGGTGCAGTCAATATTGATCGTGATCTTCATCGGTGCCACCTCATTTTGCGTCACGCCCATTTTGCCGTTTTCCCGCCTCACCATTCCTTTGAAAACGGTGAAAGAGGTTGTATCCCTTTCCGGGCCACCCAACGTAACCACAGGCGTGGCCTTCTGCAACGAAACTGCGCCGCCGAGCACCTCGCCGGACCCCGGAGCGTTATGACCGAAAATCTCCTCGCAAAGGAAACAAGCCCCTACCTGCTCCAGCACAAGGACAATCCCGTCCACTGGCAGCCTTGGGGCGAGGCCGCCATCGAGCGGGCGCGTCGGGAAAACAAACCGATCCTACTGTCGGTCGGATACGCCGCCTGCCACTGGTGCCACGTCATGGCCCACGAAAGCTTCGAAGATCCGGCGACGGCAGACTTGATGAACCGCCACTTCGTCAACATCAAGGTCGACCGGGAAGAGCGGCCCGACCTCGACAACATCTACCAGCACGCGCTGGCCATGATGGGCGAACATGGCGGATGGCCCCTGACCATGTTTCTGACGCCGGAGAAAGAGCCGTTTTGGGGCGGCACCTATTTCCCACCCGAGCCGCGTTACGGCCGGCCGAGCTTTACCCAGGTGCTCGAAAGTCTCGCCAGCACCTACGCCAACGAACCCGACAAAATCCAATCGAACGCCGGGCGCATGCGGGACGCCCTGGCCAACCTTGCGAAGCCCGCGGGCGGCGGCGACCTATCGATGGCGACCCTCGACCAAGCCGCGCAGCAGATGATCCGCCACGTCGACCCGGTGAACGGCGGCACCCACGGCGCGCCCAAGTTTCCGCAACCGAATTTCTTCCAAGCCATCTGGCGCGCCTATGTCCGCACCGGCGGCGCGCTGTACCGCGAAGCCGTCACTTCGACCCTCACCCAAATCTGCCAGGGCGGCATATACGACCACCTTGGCGGCGGTTTCGCCCGATACTCGGTGGACGTCGAATGGCTGGCCCCGCATTTCGAGAAAATGCTTTACGATAATGCTCTTTTAATTGATCTCTTGTCGGCGGTCTGGCCCTACGTCCCGCAGGACCTCTACCGGACCCGCGTCACCGAAACAGTGGATTGGCTGCTTCGCGATATGCGGTCGGCAGCCGACGGACCGTTCGCCTTCACCGCCGCCTATGACGCCGACAGCGAGGGTGAGGAAGGCAAATTCTACGTCTGGGACGAGGCAGAGATCGACCGACTGCTGGGGCCGGACTCCGAGAAGTTCAAAGCCGCCTACGACGTCACCACATCCGGCAACTGGGAGGGCAAAACAATCCTCAACCGCACCGCCGATACAAATTTCGGCGACCCCGACCTGGAGCCCTTACTCGCGATCTGCCGCGCCACGCTTCTGCAGGAACGGGACAAACGCATCCCTCCCGGGCGCGACGACAAAGTCCTCGCCGATTGGAACGGCCTCGCCGTCGCCGCCATGGTCCACGCCGGCGCCGTGTTCGACCGCCCCGACTGGATTGAGGCCGCCGAGGGTGTGTTCGCCGTCGTCAACGACAACTTGGGAGAGGCCGGCCGCCTCCTGCATTCCTGGTGCGCAGATCGCGCCGCCCATCCCGCCGTTCTGGAAGATTATGCGAACATGGCCCGCGCCGCCCTCGCGCTGAATCAGGCGACGGGGCACGCGCCCTACCTGGCCACGGCCGCCGCCTGGGTCGACATCCTGAACACGCATTATTGGGATGACGCCAACGGCGGATATTTCATGTCAGCGGACGACACCTTGGATGTTCTCACCCGTTCCAAAACCGTCCACGATAACGCGACCCCCGCCGGCAACGGTACGATGATTGAGGTATTGGCGCGGCTTTATCACCTGACCGGCGATACGGCCTACCGTAACCGCGCCGATAAACTGATCGCCGCCCTTACGCCCAAAGAGGCCCACGCCATCGCGCATCAGCCGACGTTCCTGTCGGGCTTTGAAATTCTCGAACGCGCGGTGCAGGTCGTCATCGCCGGAAAAGGGGACGGGGCCGCGTCGCTCGCAGACGCCGCGCTCCGGTCCGGACACCCGCGCCTCGTCCTCATGCGGGCGCCCGACCCGGCCTCGTTGCCCGACGGCCATCCGGCCAAGGGCAAAGCCGCCCCCGGCGGCGCGCCCGCCGCGTTCATCTGCGTAGGCCAGACGTGCTCGCTGCCGATCGCCGATGCCGAAACCGTGCTCACCGAAATCCGGGCGCAGAAATAACGACCCGGTGCCGTGACGGTTTTTTACGCGTCCCTCAATTCGCCCCTGGGCCCGCTGACCGTGTTCGAGGAAGCCGGCGCCATCACGGTCCTTGAGTGGGGGCACGCGCCCGGCTCCCGATCGTCGCCCCTGATCAACCAAGCGACCCGGCAGTTGACCGAATATTTCGACGGCATGCGGCGGGATTTCGACCTGCCGCTCAACCCCGCCGGCACGCCCTTCCGGAAATCCATCTGGGCCGCCATGCAAAAAATCCCCTACGGAGAGACGTGGACCTATGGGGAGCTGGCACAAGCCGCCGGCGCCAAACCGGGGGCGGGGCGAGCGACGGGCGCCGCCTGCGGCGCCAACCCGACCCCGATCCTTATCCCCTGTCACCGGGTCGTCGGCGCCAATGGCGCGCTGACCGGTTATTCTGGCGGCGAAGGGATAGAGACCAAGAAAATCCTGCTCCGGCTCGAGGGCGCGCGGCTGATCTGATCCGCGTGACGGAGCCCGATTTGAGGCGCCGGACAAACGCCCTTGCCCATCGCCGCCGCCCGGCCCAAGATGCCGGCACACAAAAAAACACCACCTGATCCAGGAGGAATCTCATGACCAAAGCAGTCGTTATTCACGAAACCGGCGGACCCGACGTCCTCAAATACGAAGAGGTCGAGGTCGGCGATCCCGGTCCCGGTGAAATCAAACTGAAACAGACCGCCTGCGGCCTCAATTTCATCGACGTCTATCTTCGGACCGGGCTTTACCCGCTCACCGATTTCCCGGAAGTGATCGGGATGGAAGGCGCCGGCACCGTCACCGCCGTCGGCAAGGACGTGAAATCCGTCAAGGTCGGCGACCGCGTCGCCTACCCGATGGTCAAGGGCGGCTATACCGAAGAACGCATCATCCCCGATTGGAAGGCGGCGAAACTGCCCGACGGTATCTCCGACGAAACCGCCGCCGGCATGATGCTGAAAGGCATGACCGCGCATTACCTTCTGCACCGGACCTATCCGGTGAAGCCGGGCGATCCGGTTCTCGTCTATGCCGCCGCTGGCGGCGTCGGCCAGATCCTCTGCCAGTGGGGCACGGCGCTGGGCGCCGTCGTTATCGCCTGTGTCGGTTCCGACGAAAAGGCGGAAATCGCCAAGGCGGCAGGCGCCGCCCACACCATCAACTATTCCAAGGAAGACATAGCCAAACGGGCCCGCGAACTGACCGGCGGCGAAGGCGTCGCGGCGGCATACGATTCTGTCGGCAAGGCAACCTTCATGGCGTCGCTCGACTCGCTCCGCCCCTTCGGCGTCGTCGCCACCTACGGCAATGCGTCCGGCCCGGTCGACCCCTTCAACCCGGCGATCCTGGGCCCCAAGGGTTCGGTCTACGTGACCCGGCCGACGCTCGCCACCCACACCCGCAACCCGCAGATCCTGGCAGAAGGCGCGAATGCGCTGTTCGAAGCGGTGACGTCAGGCAAGATCATGATCAACATCAATCAGACCTACGCGCTGAAAGACGTGGCCCAGGCCCACAGGGATTTGGAAGGCCGCAAGACTACGGGCTCGTCGGTATTGATTCCGTAACGCCGACAGGCCACGCAAACAAAAGCCTCGGCGGAAACATCCGACCGGGGTTTTTTGTTCCTCCAACTGGACCCTATGGGAGCGCGGGCCGGTCGGGCGCGAAAATCCAAGCGAACGGAGTGAGCGCCGGGCGCTTGCGGGGCGAAAAGTTCTCAATTAAACGCAAAGCCACCTCGCGGGCCTACGGCCCACTCATTTTTTGCGTCAGGTATTCATGTTCTGGAAGAAGTCGTCGTTGGTCTTGGCGTTTTTCAGCTTTTCCAACAGGAACTCCATTGCGTCGGTCACGCCCATGGGCATGAGGATGCGGCGCAAGACCCACATCTTCGCCAGCACACCCTTGTCGACCAGAAGCTCTTCCTTCCGGGTGCCCGACTTGGTGATGTCGATGGACGGCCACGTGCGCTTGTCCGACAGTTTGCGGTCGAGGATGATTTCCGAGTTGCCAGTGCCTTTGAATTCTTCGAAGATCACTTCGTCCATGCGCGACCCGGTATCGATCAGCGCCGTGGAAATAATCGTCAGCGAGCCGCCCTCTTCGATGTTTCGCGCGGCGCCGAAAAACCGTTTCGGCCGTTGCAACGCGTTGGCGTCGACGCCACCCGTCAGCACCTTGCCCGACGACGGCACGACGGTGTTGTACGCGCGGGCCAGACGGGTGATCGAGTCCAGCAAAATGACGACGTCCTTTTTGTGTTCGACCAGGCGTTTCGCCTTTTCAATCACCATTTCCGTCACCTGCACGTGGCGGGTCGCCGGCTCGTCGAACGTCGATGAAATCACTTCGCCCTTCACTGACCGGTCCATGTCGGTCACTTCCTCGGGCCGTTCGTCGATCAACAGAACGATCAGATAGCATTCCGGATGATTGGTCGCGATCGAATGCGCGATGTTTTGCAGCATCACGGTCTTACCGGTGCGGGGCGGCGCGACGATCAGCGCGCGCTGGCCCTTGCCGATGGGGCTGATCAGGTCGATCACCCGGGACGTCGGGTCCTTGTGGGTCGGATCGGAAATTTCCATGACAAGCCGTTCTTCAGGATAAAGTGGCGTCAGGTTGTCGAAGTTGATGCGGTGGCGCACCGCCTGCGGGTCGCCGAAGTTGATTTGGTTGACCTTCAGAAGCGCGAAGTACCGCTCACCATCCTTGGGCGATCTGATTTCGCCTTCGACCGTATCGCCGGTGCGAAGGCCGAACCGGCGAACCTGCGACGGCGAGACGTAGATGTCGTCCGGGCCCGGCAGATAATTCGCTTCCGGCGAGCGCAAAAACCCGAATCCGTCCTGCAGAACTTCCAGCACCCCATCCCCGTAAATCGCGACGTCGTTGTCGGCCAGTTGCTTCAGGATCGCGAACATCATGTCCTGCTTGCGCAGCGAGCTCGCGTTTTCGATTTCCAGTTCTTCCGCGTAGGCTAACAGGTCGGCCGGCGATTTCTGTTTCAGCTCTTTGAGATTCATGGCGTTTCCTGGATCACGTTCGGACAGGGCGGGGTTTGATCGATTGGCGGCCGTGGCGGGAGCCCCAAAAGGGGCAGGCTTGGTGAAAAACCAATGCCGTCAACGGCTTCAGGAAAGGCATCGGGCTCGCGCGAAGATCAGCGCCGATTGGGAGTAGTGGGAGAAAAGGGTCTTTTTGTCGGCCCTTTGAATGGCGGGGTGTTGCCCTGGGCAGCACGCAGGGATGATTAAAGAATGATGAAAATCAAGTCAATTGAATATTTTGTGCCGGAATTTTGACAGTCGCCCGGTAGAATTCCGGCAACCCCCGGACCGGGCCCTAAAACGGCCGGACGACGACCATGATCACGGCGGCGATCATGAAAACCGTCGGGACTTCGTTCATGATCCGGAAAAACTTCGCCGACCGGGTGTTGCGGTCCTCGGCGAAGTTCCGCCACCATTTCCCCATCTGCACGTGCAGCGCCATCAGCCCGCCAACGCAGGCCGCCTTGACCGGAAACCACCCCGTCTGCCATAGCGCGGCACCCTGGGCCACCATCATCACCAGCCCCAAGGTCACCGCGACCATCATCGCCGGGTTCATGATCGCCCGCAAAAGCCGCCGCTCCATGACCTTGAAGGTTTCCGACTTATCCGATCCGGGCTCGGCCTCCGCGTGGTAAACGAACAACCGGGGCAGATAGAGCATCCCCGCCATCCACGCGATCACCGCGATCACATGCACCGCCTTGATCCACAGGTAAACATCGGCCGAAATCTCGATCACCGGGTGCCCTCCGACATCGGGCAGCGGCCGCAGGCGTCCGGACAGATGCGGCTCCCCTCCAGGTGGCCCGGGCCCCGGGGCGCAACCCTGACCGCGCCGGCCAGCCCTTCGATGAAAGGCCGTGACACCTGCACCGTCGCCACCCGCTCGTAGGCCGGGACGCCCGCCTTCTCGGCTAGGTGACGGTATTCGATATCCAGTTCGACCAGTGTTTCCGAATGCTCGGACACGAAGGCGATGGGTACGACGGCGACGGCGACGCCTTCCTTCCCGGCGCGGGCCAGTTCGTCTTCCGTCGACGGGCCGATCCATTCCAGCGGCCCGACCCGGCTTTGATAACAAACCACCGGATCGAACGGCCCGACACCCCGCGCCCCGAGCTCCGCCACCACGGCGGCGACCGTCTGTTCCACCTGCCACTGGTAGGGGTCGCCGGTGTCGATCACTTTTTTCGGCAGGCCGTGGGCGGAAAACAGAACTCTTGGTGTTCTCTTGGGCGTTACGCCGGGCGTCCCCTCACCCGCAAGCTTCGCGATCGCCGCCTGGACCAGATCCGCTTGCGCCCGGATCAACCCGCCGTCCGTCGGATAACAGCAAATCGTCCGCGTCGGTTTGTCGATCCCGGCCTTTGCCGCCGCCCGGTGCCAGTCCTTGATCGACGATCCCGTCGTCGTCGTCGAATATTGCGGGTAAAGCGGCAGCAGCACGATCTCGTCCGGACTGTAGGTGCGGACCGCCCTCGCGGTCTCGTCGCTCATGGGGTGCCAATACCGCATGCAGACAAACACCCGGTACGCGCCGCTGCCATTCCTGCCGGTCAATGCCGCTTCCAACGCCCGTGCTTGCGCGTTCGTCTGTTCCAACAACGGCGACTTGCCGCCGATGTGGGCATAGATTTCCCGCGCCACGGGCGCCCGCCGGGCGCTGATGAATTTCGCCAACAGCCACCTGAACGGTCCGGGCAGACCGATAATCGCCGGATCGTTGAACAGGTTGAACAAAAACGGACGAACGGCCTCCGGCTTGTCCGGTCCGCCCAGGTTAAACAGAACGATGGCCGTTTTTTTCGTCATGGCTCAACCAGCCTTGTCCTGACGGATCAGGTCGATGACCCGCCCGACGTTTTCCGGCGGCGTGTCCGGCACGATGCCATGCCCCAGGTTGAAAATGAACGGGCGGTCCCGCGTGTCCGCCAGAATTTTCAGCACGGCGTTATCCAGGGCCGTGCCGCCGGTAACCAAAAGTTGGTTGTCCAGGTTGCCCTGAAGGACAATATCCCGGCCGACGGCATCCCGCGCCCACTTGAGCGGCGTCTGGCTGTCCAGCGACAAACCCCGGACGCCGGTTTTTTCCGCATAGGTCACCGCGGCCACCCCGGCTTTTCGGGGAAACCCGATCACTGGCACATGCGGGTGTTTTTCTTTCAGCCGTTTCACGATTCTGGCCGTCGGCCCGATGACCCATTTTTCGAACAGGTCCGTGTCGGCGATCCCGGCCCAACTGTCGAACAGTTGAATAACCTCAGCCCCCGCGTCCACCTGCCGCGCTAGGTACACGACCAGTGCGTCTTCCAGCATGCCGATCATCCGCCCGAACAAATCCGGCGCGCCGTATGCCATGCGTTTCAATTTGCTGCCGTCGACGCCGCCCCGGCCCTCGACCATGTAAAACGCGAGCGTCCAAGGCGACCCGGCGAACCCGATCAACGCCGTTTCCTCCGGCAGCTCCCGGCGAAGCCGTGTCAGGGTTTCGAACACCGGCGCCAGATGGTCCAGAACGCCGTCGCCGGAAAGCCTATCCACGCCCGCCGCGTCCTCGACCGGCTGCAACACCGGGCCGATGCCTTGCTTGAACTCTACCGTTTGGCCCAGCGCATCCGGGATTACCAGGATATCGGAAAACAATATCGCCGCGTCGAACCCGTACCGGCGGATCGGCTGCAACGTCGCCTCGACGGTCAGATCAGGGGAATAACAGAACGCCAGAAAATCCGGTGCCTCAGCTCGAAGCTTCTGATACTCCGACAAATACCGCCCGGCCTGGCGCATGAACCAGACGGGCGGCGGGGTGACGGCGTCGCCGTGAAAGGGTTTCAGGAACTTGCGCAACGGATTTTCCCTTATGACTTCGCTTCGTTGTTCAGCCGGGTTTCCGGAAAGGTCCCCATGGTACGGGTCTACCCATTACTAAAAAACAAGTCTTTATAAGAAAGATTGTATTTGTAGTTGGTGGGGGGAAAACCGGGGATTAAATTTCTCAACAGGTTATACAGGTCTCGGGCAAGATTGCACGCCTGTCACCGCCGATTGTGGGTGGATCGGGAAACAGGTTTGTAAAAACGGCTTGGCATCGCCGTTCTATGGTCCTGGGGATTTCCTGGATAGGGGGGATAACCCGTCTCTGCCCGGCGGCTGTTCCTGGGTCTTTTTCGGGTGGATTATGTTTTACAGTCGAAAATGCCCTGTGTATCCATAAGCGGACATCGGTTGTGAAAACCTCGGGATAGCGATTCGCCCCGGTTTTCCACAAACCGCGCAATTTTTGTACAGGCGTTTTACCGGAGTTATCCCGCCCGTGAAGGAATTTCATCTGCACTTGGTTTCGGACTCCACCGGCGAAACCGTCGACCTGGTGGCCCGCGCCAGTCTTGCCCAATTCGACAGCGTCGACGCCCGCGAAAATGTCTGGAGCATGGTGCGCTCCGAAGAACAGGTCATGGAGGTCTTAGCCGCTGTCCGCGAACAGCCGGGCATGGTGCTTTACACCCTGGTTCATGACGACATCCGGGAAAAGCTGGAAAACGGATGCCGCCGCCTGATGGTGCCGCACATCGACGTGCTCGAACCGGTTGTAACCGCCATGGGCGGGTATTTGAACGCCAAGGTCCGTGCCCGTCCTGGCCGCCAGCACGCCATGGACGCCGATTATTTCGAACGGATCGAGGCTATGCATTTTGCGCTCGGCCATGACGACGGGCAGTCGACCTGGGACTTGAACGACGCCGACGTGGTTCTGGTCGGCGTCTCGCGCACGTCGAAAACACCGACCAGCGTTTATCTGGCCAACCGGGGGATCAAGACCGCTAACGTGCCCTTCGTCCCCGGCGTGCCGCTACCCGACGACCTGTTCAAACTGACCGATCCCCTGATCGTCGGGCTCACCAAGGATCCGCGCCGCCTGGTCGAAATCCGCCGTCAGCGCTTGAAGCTTCTCGACCGGGACGAAAACACCGACTACGTGGACTTGGACATGGTTTCCAAGGAAATCAGCGAAGCCCGGCGGATTTTTTCCAAATACGACTGGCCAGTCATCAACGTGACCCGCAAGTCCATCGAGGAAACGGCGGCCAACGTCATGCAGCTGCTGAACCGCCGGCGGGGCGAAACCCCCGCCATCACTACGTGACCGCGATCTCGGGTGTCGGGCGTCAGGCGGCTGGACCCGTCCGCCGATGACCGCCGGGGCGTCTTCCCGGATCGTCCTGGCGTCGGGCAGCTCCGCCCGGGCGGCGATGCTCCGGGGCGCCGGGCTCGACCCGGTGATTGATCCGGCCGATATCGACGAACGCGCGGTCGAGGCCTCCTGCCGCGCCGACGGGGACGCCACCGACGCCGTCGCTGTTGCCCTCGCCCGCGCCAAGGCGCTCGCGGTCAGTGCGCGCCACGCGGGCGCGATGGTCATCGGCGCCGATCAGATGATGGACTGCGGCGGCAAAATTTTTCATAAACCGGCCGACCTTGCCCAGGCCCGCGAAACCCTTGTGAAGCTGCAGGGCCGCGATCACCGCCTTGTCTCCGGCATGTGCCTTGCGCGGGACGGCGCCGTGCTTTGGCATTACGCAGCCGTCGCGGTGCTGACCATGCGGGCGCTGGACACAGACGCGATTGACCGCTACCTCGACGCCGCAGGTGCCGGCGTGCTGGCGTCCGTCGGGGCCTACCGGTTGGAGGAAACCGGTAGCCAGTTGTTCGACCGCATCGAAGGGGACTACTTTACCATTCTCGGACTGCCGCTTTTGCCGCTTTTGGCCGCGCTCCGCGACCAGACGCCGCCGCCGGACGGCTTGCTGTCCTGACCCGCCGGCGCTAAGTGACCGACAGTTGAAGGAACTCGCCCGTGGCGCCGACCGGAAAGAACCTCGATCAGACGATGAGACGAGCCGGCGTCATGGGCTGGCCCGTGCGGCACTCGCTGTCACCGGCGCTACACGGCTACTGGCTCAAGCAGTATGGCATCGACGGAACGTATGAACACATCGAGGTTCTGCCCGACGACTTCGCCGCCCGTATCCGCCGCCTCGCCGATGACGGCTATGCCGGCGCTAATGTCACCGTGCCGCACAAGGAAGCCGCCCTTCAGGCGGCCGATACGGTCGACGACGTCGCGCGGCGCATTGGCGCGGTCAACACCATCGTCGTCGCGGCCGGCGGGCGTCTTGCCGGCAGCAACACGGATGCGTTTGGCTTCATCGAAAATCTGCGAGCCGGCGCGCCGGGCTGGGATGCATCGGCGGGCCCGGCGGTGGTGCTGGGCGCGGGCGGCGCCGCGCGCGCTGTCGTCGCGGCGCTCGCCGATGCGGGCACGCCGGAAATCAGGTTGCTCAACCGCACGCGGGACCGCGCCGAAGTCCTCGTCCGCGACCTCTGCGGCCCGGTCGCGGTCATGGATTGGGACCGCCGCGCCGACGCCGTGGCCGAGGCCTCCCTGCTGGTCAACACGACGACCCTCGGCATGACTGGCAAGGACCCGCTCGACATGAACCTCACCCGGTTGCCCGTGTCGGCGCTGGTTAACGACATTGTCTACGCGCCCGTGGAAACGCCCTTGCTGGCCGCGGCGCGGGCGCGCGGCAATCCTCTGGTTGACGGACTCGGCATGCTGCTGCATCAGGCGCGCCCCGGCTTTGCCGCCTGGTTCGGGCAAGAGCCGGAGGTTACCCAAGGTCTCCGCGATCATCTGCTCGCGAAAATCCGCGGCGGTTGAGGGGGCTCGGGATGTTCATCCTCGGCCTCACGGGCTCCATTGGCACGGGCAAATCGACGGCGGCGGCGATGTTCCGCAGGCTCGGCGTTCCGGTCCACGATTCCGACGCCGCCGTACATGCGCTGACCGGCCCGGGCGGCGGCGCCGTCGCCGCCATCGATGCCGCGTTTCCGAGCGTCGTGAATTCCGGCGTGGTTGATCGCCAGGCGCTCGGCGCCCGGGTGTTCGACGACGCTAAGGCGCTTAAGCGGCTCGAGGCGATTTTGCATCCCATGGTGCGGCAGTCGTCCGGGCGCTTCCTTGCCGCGGCGGCCCGGCGGCGCGAAGCGTTGGTCGTGCTCGATATTCCGCTGTTGTTCGAAACCGGCGGCCATTTGCGATGTGACGCCGTCGCCGTCGTCCACTGCCCGCCCCTGGTGCAGGTGCGCCGGGTCCTCGCCCGGCCCGGCATGACGGCGAAAAAGTTCGCCGCCATTTTGGCGAAGCAGATGCCGTCGTCGGAAAAATGCCGCCTCGCCGATTTTGTTTTTCAGACGGGCCTGGGGAAAAACCACACCTTGCGGGCCATACAAGACGCCGTCACACTGCTGGCTCACGAACAAGGACGGGTCTGGGCGCCGTCCCGCGCATGATCGATGCGTTTGATTGTTGCGATCGCTTGATGAATAAAGGAAGGCGCCATGCGGGAAGTCGCACTGGACACGGAAACCACCGGCCTTGATCCGCTGACCGGGCATCGGATCGTCGAAATCGGCTGCGTCGAACTGATCAACCACGTGCCCAGCGGCAATCACTATCATCAGTACATCAACCCTGAACGCGACATGCCGCCGGAGGCCTATGCCGTCCACGGGCTCAGCGAAGACTTCCTCCGCGATCACCCGACCTTCGCCGCCATCGCCGACGACTTCGTCCAGTTCGTCGGATCGTCACCGCTGATCATCCACAACGCGTCGTTCGACATGGGTTTCGTCAATGCAGAACTGGCGCGCCTGAAACGGCCGGAAATTCCGCGTGACCAGGCGGTCGATACGGTATCCATGGCGCGCCGGAAATTTCCCGGCGCCGGCGCCAGCCTGGATGCGCTCTGCCGCCGCTTTCAGATCGACATTTCTCACCGCGATCTGCATGGCGCGCTGAAGGATGCGGAACTGCTTGCGTCCGTTTACCTGGAACTGATCGGCGGCCGGCAGACGGACCTGGGCCTTGCGGCGGAGAAAACGCCGCAGGCGGAAACCGTCCGGGCGTCGGTCAACAGCCGCCCGCCGCGGGCGCACGCGGCAAGCGCCGAGGAAGAAGCACGCCACCGGGCGTTTTTGGAAGAGCTCGAAAATCCGATCTGGTCGGCCTGATCCGGCCGGGCAAAAATGAAATGGCCGACGGGTCCCGGGACCCGCCGAATCAGCCCTTCTTTTCCGCCGTTTGGTCGCGGATTTTTTCGATGTTCTGTTCGTACAGAGACGCGAAATCGATGGGCCCCAGGATCAAAGGCTGGAAGCCGCCGTCGCGGCTGATGTCGGCAAGCACCGACCGCGCGAACGGGAACAGCAGCCGCGCGCACTCGACGAACAACACCGCCGCCCTGTGGGTTTCCGGCACCTGAATGGTGAACAGCCCCGCGTATTTCAGCTCCATGATATAGGCCGATTTGTCCGCGATCTTGGTTTCCGCCTTGATGTCGAGAATGACCTCGAAGGTTTCGTCGGTGATGCCTTCGACCTGAACGTCGAGGTTCAGGTTCATCTCCGGCTTGCCGGCGGGCGCGTCCAGAAAAATTTGCGGCGCGCCGGGCACCTCGAAGGAAAAATCCTTGATGTACTGACCATGAATGGTCAGCGGAACCTTTTGGCCCTGCTCGTCGCCTGAGGGGGTTTCGGGGGTCGTTTCGCTCATGTGTCTCTCCATGCTGCGGGCGGTTTGCCTGCTACCACGGATCGTGCCCGGGAACAACGGCCAAGGCGGCGGGCGGCGAGGTCACCGGCGGTATGTGCCCGGGTCGTCCGCGTCGATGGCGGGCCGATTCTTGTTATCGTCCTGGGCGCCACCGCGGTTCTCCGGCGTAATGTCCACGAACTCGCCGTCGATCACGCCACTGCCGCCCGGATGCCGCCGAGATCCCGTCCCGCCTGCGGGGCCGCCTGCGGCCATGCCGGATACGTGCACCCGGCCATGGCGGAGGAAATAAGCGTCGATGGCGCGCGCCGTCGAAGCGCGGAACTGCGGCACGAACAATAGAGATCCCAGCGCATCGGTCATGAACCCGGGCGTCAGCAGCAACGCCCCCGCGAACAGCAGGCAGGCGCCCTCGAACAGTTCGGCGACCGGCAGCTGGTCCCGGGCGATAATGTCCTGAATCCGCCGAATGGTGTCCAGCCCCTGGCGGCGCAGAAGCGCCGTTCCGATCACCGCGGTCAGGATGACGATCGCCAACGTGGCGCCGACGCCGATCCGCCCGCCGACCTCGATAAACAGGGCGATTTCAATGACCGGGACGGTAATGAATAGAGACAGAATAATAAAAGGCACGGCTTGTTCCTTGTAGCGCTTGAGCTTATGTAACCGGTGAGGCGCCACCCGCAAGGGCGGGATTGTCGACGCGCCCGCCAACCGGACCGGCAATGGCTTCGCTGGACCTGGGCGGGGTGAGCCGCTAACCTTGGGGCGCCGGGCGGTTCTGCGCCCGGTTCTAGGCGTCCCGAAAGGCATTAATCGAGGGACGGCGCCGGCTTAAATCCGCCGGGCGACCGATCCGACCGCCGGCACGTCCGGCACACTGGCAAAGGTCCGAGAACTCCATGGGCGGCGGCATTCAATTTGTGGATATCATTCTTTTCGCCATGGTTGCGGCGTTTTTCGTGCTGCGGCTCCGGAGCGTTCTGGGCCGGCGCGACGGCAACGACGGGCGCGGCCACCGCGATCCGTTCCGCCCGCCGGCGGGCGAACCGACCGGCGATGCGCAGGACGACAGCGTGATATCGCTGCCCGACCGCACGGAAAAAGACGCGGCCCGCGCCCAGGCGGCGACTCAGAAAAACATGGACGACCCGGTCAATTCCGGCATGGTGCAGATCAAGGTTGCCGATCCGGACTTTTCACCGGAAGAATTTCTTGTGGGCGCCCGCGTCGCCTTCGAAATGGTGCTCGACGCTTTTGTTTCCGGCGACACGGAAACGCTTTCCAATCTTCTCGACTCCGGCATCTACGCCGATTTCGAGGCCGCGATTCGCGACCGCGAGGAACACGGCCTGACAGTCGAAGACACGCTCGTCGGCATCAAGTCCGCCGAGGTGGTCGAGGCCTATATCGAAGGCCGGACCGCGCATGTGACGGTGAAATTCGTCACCGAACAGGTTAATGTGACCCGGGACGCCGAAGGACAGGTCGCCGACGGCAACCCGAACGAAGTCATTACCGTCACAGATTTCTGGACATTCGCCCGTGACACCAAGTCCCGCGATCCGAACTGGTCCCTCGTTGCCACCCACAGCGCCGACTGATTCCGCGCGCCGCGCCGGCCGGCTGGTGTCGGCTTTGGTATTCGGCCTTCTTGCGCTTGCGCTCGCGGCGTGCGGGGCCATCGAACGCCTGGTCCCGCCGAGCGACGAACGCGAGCCCGAAGCGCCGCCGTCCCTGACCCTCAGCGAAGAGGAGTTCAAAAACCTGCCGGGCTGGCAGGCCGACATCCTGGCCGACGGTCTGCAGGCATTTCTTCAGTCCTGCCCGGTGATCGCCAAAAGGCCCGCGGGCGAGTCGCTCGGCTACCGGCCCGAACACGGCACCATGGGCGACCTGCAGGCAATCTGCCGGGACGCGGCCAAGATCAACACGGACAGCAACGTCGAAATCCGGTTTTTCTTCGAATCTCGATTCCGCCCCTTCCTGGTGCGCGGCAACAGCCGGGAGACCGGCATCTTCACCGGCTATTACGAACCGCTGCTGCGCGGCAGTTGGCAGCGTGACAACCGCTATGTCTATCCGGTCTATACCCGGCCCCTCGATATCATCGTCGTCGAATTGGACAAATTCGATCCCGACCGCCGCGGCGAACAGCTCGCCGGGCGGCTAGTCGACAACAAGCTTGTCCCATATTACGACCGCCGCGAGATCGAAGCCGGCGCGCTGACCGGACAGCGGCTTGAACTGCTGTTCGCGGAAAATCCGGTCGACCTGTATTTCCTCCATGTTCAAGGGTCGGGCCGGGTGCTGTTGCCCGACGGCAGCTTCGTGCGCTTGGCATTCTCCGGGCGGAACGGCCACCGCTATACTTCCATCGGCCGCAAGCTCGTGGCCCAGGGGATCATGCCGCTTAAGGACGTGACCCTGTTTTCGCTCCGCAACTGGATGCGGGAGAATCCGCTCGCTGCGCAAAATCTGATGCAGGCGAACCGCTCCTACATCTTTTTCCGGGTTGAAAAGGACGATGCGGTCAAGGGCGCGATGGGCGCGCCGCTGACGCCGGGCCGCTCGCTTGCGGTCGATCCGAATTTCGTCCCGCTTGGTGTGCCGATATGGCTGATCACCACCGATCCGCTCGATCCGAAAAATAAAACTCCGCTTCGCCGCCTTGTGGTGGCGCAGGATACCGGGTCCGCGATCAAGGGGCCGGTCCGAGGCGATCTTTTCTGGGGTTTCGGCGAACAGGCCGAGTCCCGCGCCGGGCTGATGAACGAGGCCGGCGCCTATTACGTTCTGCTGCCGAAAAAGCCGCTGTAACGCGGCGACTACGGCCTTGCCAAAGCCCGCCCTGGCCCGCATTCTCTGGTGGACATGACCGGCGATACTTCCACTCAAATTTCATCCAGCGCGGGCGCCGAAGGGCCCCGCGTCGGCCTGTTCGCGACATGCCTAGTCGATCTGATGCGGCCCTCGGTCGGCTTCGCCGCGGTGAAACTTCTGCAAGATGCGGGCTGCCGCGTTTACGTACCCGAGGCGCAAACCTGCTGTGGCCAACCGGCCTTCAATGCCGGCGACAGCCCGGATGCCCGCGACATCGCCAAACAGGTGATCGAAACCTTCGAAGGCTTCGATTACGTGGTCGCGCCGTCCGGGTCCTGCGGCGGCATGATCGCGCACCACTATCCGGCGCTGTTCAAGGGCGATGCGGGGTGGGCGGACCGGGCCCAGGCGCTCGCCGGCAAAACGCACGAGCTGGTCTCGTTCCTGACGGATGTCCTGAAAACCGAAGTTTCACCGCCGGATTGCGCGGCCAAGGCCACCTATCATGACTCCTGTTCCGGCCTACGGGAGCTTGGAATCAAAACGCAGCCGCGGGTTTTGCTTAATAAGATTAAGGGACTATCCTTAATTGAAGGAAAAATTCCCGAGACCTGCTGCGGCTTCGGTGGGCTGTTCTGCGTCAAATATCCGGATATCTCCGAACGCATGGTCGACAACAAAGCCGAAGATATCATCGCCACCGGCGCCGATCTGCTGCTTGCCGGCGATATGGGCTGCCTGATGAACATGGCCGGACGGCTCCGCCGCAAGGGATCGGCGATTGAGGTTCGTCACGTGGCCGAGGTTCTGGCCGGTCTGACCGATGCGCCCGGCATCGGTGATGGAACCGGTGACGTCGACGGGCCCGGGGGCGACTAGGCGCCATGGAATCCCAGACCCGCCAGTTCAAATCCAACGCCCGCGCCGCCATGGCCGATATGCAACTGGCCGAGGCCTTGGGCCGGTTGGGCCACGGGTTTCCGCTTCGCCGGCTGGAGGCGATTGACCGCCTCGCCGAAGACGAATTTGAAAAACTCCGCGACACCGCCCGCGACATCAAGAACCACACGCTGGCGCATCTGGATCTTTATCTTGAGGAATACGAAGCGCGGGTCACCGAGGCCGGCGGGCATGTCCACTGGTGCCGCACGGCCGAAGACGCGCGCACGAAAATTTTAGAAATCTGCCGCGCCGCCAATGCCAAGACCGTGACGAAATCTAAATCGATGATCGGCGAGGAAATTGCCATCAACGATTATCTCGAAGCCAACGGCGTCGCCCCCATCGAAACGGATCTGGGCGAATACATCATCCAGCTCCGCAAGGAACCGCCATCGCACATCATTGCGCCCGCCGTGCATTTGAATAAGAACCAAGTCGAAGACACGTTTCGCGAGGCGCACCAAAACCTCGACCCCGCGCGCAACTTGGATGACCCGAAATCGTTGCTTGAAGAAGCGCGCAATGAACTCCGCGAAAAATTTTTGAACGCCGACGTGGGCCTGACAGGCGCGAACTTTCTGATCGCGGAAACCGGCACCAACGTTCTGGTCACCAACGAAGGCAACGCGGACCTGACATACTCTTTGCCGCGCGTGCACATCGTCATTGCTTCCATCGAAAAAATCATCCCGACGTTGGAAGACACGACAAACGTCCTTCGCGTGCTCGCGCGATCGGGCACGGGTCAGGACATCACCGTCTACACATCGTTCTGCACCGGGCCGAAACGCGTGCCGGATCTCGACGGCCCCGACGAATACCACGTGGTGCTGCTGGACAACGGCCGGGCCGATCTGGTCGGCACGGAATTTCAGGAAATGCTCCGCTGCATCCGCTGCGGCTCGTGCCTCAACCACTGCCCGGTCTACGGCGCCATCGGCGGCCATGCCTACGGCTGGGTTTATTCCGGGCCCATGGGCGCGGTTCTCATTCCGGGGTTGATCGGCATTCACGAAGCGGGCGATCTGCCCAACGCGTCGACGCTCTGCGGCAAATGCGAAACCGTCTGTCCCATGCGCATCCCGCTGCCGCGCATGCTGCGCGCATGGCGTGAAAAACTGTTTGAGCGCAAGGCCAACTCGACGACGGCGCGCGCGGGTCTCGCCATCTGGGCGTGGTTCGCCAAACGCCCGCGCCTTTACCGCGCCGTCACCGCGCCCGCCGTTACGGCGCTTGCCATCATCGGCCGCCGCCGTGGGCGGTTCCGATGGCTACCGCTGGCCGGCGGCTGGACTGGCCCGCGCGATCTCCCGGCACCCCAGGGCGACAGCTTCATTGCGCAGTACCATCGCGGGCCCCTCGGCGCAGCGATCCGGAACGGCAAATCATGAGCGCCGAAAAAAATATGCGCCGCGCCATCCTGGACGACCTGAAACGCGCGCTCGGACCGGACGACGGCGTGCGCCGTCAGGCCGTTGCTGATCGTTTATCCGCAAAGGCGCGTCACCTGACGCCCAAGCGCGGGCAACTGGAAGGCACGGCCCGTATCGACTGGTTCCAGTCCGAGGCCGAGCGGGTGAACGCCACCGTCCAGCGCGTCAACTCTATCGACGCCGTGCCACAGGCCATCGCCGATTATCTGGCGGCGCAGAACATGCCTGCCTCCATCCGCATGACACCGGACCCGCGCCTCAAAACCCCGGCGTGGAATAAAACGGCGCTCAGTATTTCCGAAGGCCCCGCCACGGGCGACGACACGGCGGGCGTCAGCCACGCGTTTGCCGGCGTCGCCGAAACGGGGACGCTTGTTTTTACCTCAGGCCCGGACAGCCCCAACACGGTCAACTACCTGCCGCCGGCGCACATCGCCGTTATCCGCGCGGCGGACATCGAAGGCTGTTACGAAGACGCCTGGGCAAAGCTCAGATCAATGCGCGCAGGCACGGAAGCATCGGGCGGCTTCATGCCCCGCACGGTCAACTGGATCACGGGCCCGTCGCGCACGGCGGATATCGAACTGACCCTGTTCCTCGGCATTCACGGGCCGAAGAACCTGCACATCATCGTTATCGAAGATGACTGACAGGCCCCGCGATCGGAAAAATCACGATGATGACGCGGCGCTCTGGGCGCAGTTGACGGACGGCGTCACGCCGCTGCCAGGCCGCCGTCAGAAAACCGATGCGCCGTTGCCGCCACCCGTAAAGCCGAAGGCGTTGAAACGTGCCCGCCCCGCGCAACCGTTGCCGACACCGCTGCCCGCGCTGCCACCTTCGGCGGCGGCGGAATTGACCCACGGCCGCGCCCCCGGGCTCGACCGGCGGACGCAGACAAACTTGCGCCGCGGTAAGCTCGACGTCGAAGGCAAGATCGATCTGCATGGCCTGACCCAGACCGAAGCCCACCGGGCCTTGATCGCGTTCCTGACTAATGCGCGAAACCAGGGCAAACGCGCGGTCATCGTCGTCACCGGCAAGGGGCTGAAGGAAACCGGCGAGGTCGGTGTGCTCAGAAAGGCCGTGCCCGGCTGGCTCAACGCGCCGCCCTTAAAACCCATGATCCATGCCTTCGATTACGCGGCCCGTCAGCACGGCGGCGAAGGCGCGTTGTATGTGTTGCTCAAACGCGACAAGAAAAAACGCGATGGGGGCGCCGCATGACGCCGTTCGGTCAGCGCGTCCGCGCGCTCAGAAAAAAGAACAAGATCACGCTGAAAAAAATGGCGGCGGACCTGGGCGTGTCGTCGGCATACTTTTCGGCGCTCGAACACGGCTATCGCGGCCGCCCGACCTCGGGCCTGGTGCAGCAGATCGCCGGCTACTTCCTAATGTCGTCGGAAGAAACGGACGATCTCGCGCGCCTCGCGCAACTGTCGCACCCACGCGTCACCGTCGATACCTCGGGCCTCAACCCGAAGGCGACGGAACTAGCGAACTTGCTGTCGGAGGTGATCCACGAACTGGATGAAGATACTGTCGAATGGATCATCAATGAAATCCACGGCCGGCGGCTTAACCGCATCCGCCGCGGGCCGACGCATTAAGCCGCAAAACCTGAGACGCGAAGCGGCGACAGTGGCTTTGCGCACCAGATAAAACGAATCCCTCAAGCGGCGGGCGGACGCGTCCGCATCCTTGGCTCGCGTCGCGTACGCTCCGCAGGGCCTCAGCGGCCCAGTTAAATTATGATTAGAGAATGAATTTCGACAGGTCCGCGTTCTTCGCGAGCTCGGCCACCTGATCGTTCACGTACTTCGCGTCGATCGTCACTGTGTCGCCGGAGCGTTCGGACGCCGAGTAGGAAATTTCCTCAACCAGCTTTTCCATCACCGTGTGCAGCCGCCGGGCGCCGATGTTTTCGACCCCGTCGTTGATCTCAACCGCCAGATCGGCGATGGAGTCCACCGCATCGTCGGTGAAGTCCAGGGTCAGCTCTTCCGTCTTCATCAGCGCCGCATATTGTTTCAGCAATGACGCTTCGGTCTCGGTCAGGATGCGTTTGAAGTCATCACGGGTCAGCGCCCGCAGGTTGACGCGGATCGGTAGCCGCCCCTGAAGTTCCGGTAGCATATCCGACGGTTTCGATACATGAAACGCGCCCGACGCGATAAACAGAATATGATCCGTGTTGACGGGCCCATGCTTGGTCGAGACCGTCGTGCCTTCGATCAGGGGCAACAAATCGCGCTGCACGCCTTCGCGGGAAACGTCCCCGCCCTTCACTTCCGAGCGCGCGGAAATTTTATCGATCTCGTCCAAGAAAACGATGCCGTTGTTTTCGACGGCATGGATCGCTTCGTGGACGATGCGGTCGTCGTCCAGAAGGTTATCGCCCTCTTCCGCCAGCAACGCCTCGTAACTTTCGCCGACGGTCATGCGTTTGGATTTTTTCTGCTGGCCGAACACCTTTCCCATGATGTCGTTCAGGTTAAGCATCCCCATCTGCGCACCCGGCATGCCGGGAATGTCGAAGGTGGGGAATCCCATATTGGGCGCTTCGGAGACCTGAACCTCGATTTCCTTGTCGTTCAGTTCGTTGTTGCGGAGCATGCGGCGGAATTTTTCCCGTGTTGCCTCGCCGGCCCCCTCGCCTACCAAGGCTTCCAGCACGCGTTCTTCGGCGCGGAGTTCGGCCTTGGCCTGCACCTGCTTGCGCATTCTTTCGCGGGTCATGTGGATCGCGGTTTCGACCAGGTCGCGGACGATCTGTTCGACATCGCGGCCTACGTAGCCGACTTCGGTGAACTTAGTCGCCTCGACCTTGATGAACGGTGCTTGCGCCAATTTGGCCAAGCGCCTTGCGATCTCGGTCTTGCCGACGCCCGTCGGCCCGATCATCAGAATGTTTTTCGGCAACACCTCTTCCCGCAGGTCGCCAGTCAACTGCTGCCGCCGCCAGCGATTCCTGAGAGCGATCGCGACGGCGCGCTTGGCGTCCTTCTGGCCGATGATGTGGCGGTCGAGCTCCGACACGATTTCACGCGGCGTGAAGCTGGTCGCAGCACCCGCGTCGTCGGCATCCTTCGTTGTGTCTCGGGGCGTTTGCGAATCAAGGGCCATGTCTACAAAGTCTCGATGGTCAGGTTGCCGTTGGTGTAAACGCAGATCCCGGCGGCGATTTTCATCGCCTGTTCGGCGATCTGCCGGGCGGCCATGTCGTCCCGGTCCATGAGCGCACGGGCGGCGGCGAGCGCGTAATTGCCGCCCGATCCGATGCCGATCAGGCCGTCTTCGGGTTCGAGCACGTCGCCCGTCCCGGTCAGGACGAGCGACACCTCTTTGTCGGCGACGGCCATCATGGCCTCCAGCCGGCGCAGGTAGCGGTCGGTCCGCCAGTCCTTGGCGAGCTCGACGCACGCGCGGGTCAGTTGCGTCGGATACTGCTCCAGTTTCGCCTCAAGCCGCTCAAACAACGTAAAGGCATCGGCCGTGGCGCCGGCGAACCCGGCGATGACGTTGCCGTCACCAAGCCTACGGACCTTACGCGCATTGGCCTTGATGACCGTCTGGCCGAGCGAGACCTGCCCGTCGCCGGCGATCACAACGTCCTTGCCCTTGCGGACGCAAAGGATGGTCGTGCCGTGCCATGTTTCGGGCTCTTGGGTCATACGGGGTCCCGGGGATTGATAAAAATTAGCCTAGGGCCGGAATTTGGTCTCGTAAGGCCCCCGGGTCAAGGCCGGCGGCCGCCTCAGATGCCGACGGGTCGCCGGCAAGGGCGCCGGTCCGGCCGTAAACCCGGGCGTTGCCCCCTGCGTTAACCGGGGCGTCATAATGTTTTGATAAACCCCGCCCCCGGCTGGTAAAAGACGGCAAGGGCCCCTTGCCCGAAACACCTGCATCGCCCTACTTCAAAGGACCAGACCATGCGGACCGGCAGCGTCGAGCGCAACACCAAGGAAACTCGGATCAAAGTATCCGTCAACCTGGACGGCACGGGCGTTTATAACGTGTCGACGGGAATCGGCTTCCTTGACCACATGCTCGAGCAATTGTCACGGCATTCGCTGATGGACCTCGAGGTCGAGGCAAGGGGTGACACCCACATCGACTTCCACCACACCACGGAAGACACCGGTATCGCCATCGGCGAAGCGGTCAATCAGGCCTTGGGCGAGCGGCGCGGCATCACCCGCTTCGGCGCCGCCATCGTGCCAATGGACGAGACCCTGTCCCAGGTGACGATCGATCTGTCCAACCGGCCGTATCTGATCTGGCGGGTTGAGTTTTCCAAGCCGAAGCTCGGCGAAATGGATACGGAACTGTTCAAAGAGTGGTTTCAGGCCTTTGCCCAGGCCGCCGGTGCGACCCTCCACGTGGAAAACCGGTATGGCGAGAACAATCACCATATCGTCGAAAGCTGCTACAAAGGACTTGCCCGGTCGCTTAGGGAAGCGGTTACAATCGACCCTAGAAAGTCAGACGCGGTTCCATCCACCAAGGGTACGCTCGGCGGCTCCCTCTGAGGCGCGAAAGCCGGCCGGAAAACGAACACAGGGTAGGGTATCGATGCGGGTCTATACGGTTCACCTGCGCCGCCACGGGCTCATGCCGGATGACGATCTAGTCTTAGTCCGCGAGGGATTCTCGTGGCCGGCTTTCCTGTTCACCTTCGTTTGGGCGCTGTGGCACCGCATGTGGCGGGCGACCTTGTGGCTGTTTATCGCCGTCGCCGCCGTCAGCCTCACGGCCGAGGCCGCGCTGGGGCAGGGGGCGGCTGCGGTTGCCCTATCACTCGCCCTGTCTTTTGCGATCGGCTTCATTGCCGATGATCTGCGCCGCAACCACCTGCAGGACCAGGGGTTTGCCGTGGCCGGGCTGGTTGCCGCCGCCGACGAAGATCAGGCGCTGCACCGGTACCTGGAGGCCGAGCCCTATGTGGCCGCCGACATTGCGTCCGCCTTGCCCCAGGGAGTGCCGTCATGACCGTCGCCATTGTCGACTACGGGTCCGGCAACCTGCGCTCCGCGGCAAAGGCGTTCGAGCGTGCGGTCGCCGAAACGGGCAAAAAAACGCCGATTTTGGTCACTTCTGATCCGGACGCCGTCATCAAGGCCGACCGGGTGGTGCTGCCGGGCGTCGGCGCCTTCGGCGACTGCCGCAAGGGCCTTCTGGCCGTCGACGGCATGGTCGAAGCGCTAATGGAACACGCGCTGATGGATCGGAAGCCCTTTCTCGGCATCTGCGTCGGCATGCAGCTGATGGCCCGCGAGGGCTTTGAATTCGGCATATTCGACGGGCTCGATTGGATCCCCGGTGACGTGCAGGCTATCTCCCCCGACGACAAAAAACTAAAAATCCCCCACATGGGCTGGAACACGCTGACCCTCAAAGGCAGCGGCCACCCGGTGCTGAAGGGTCTTGATGACGGCCACCACGCCTATTTCGTCCACTCCTATCAATTCGTTCCCGACGATCCGGACCGGATCCTGGCGATCACCGATTACGGCGGCCCGGTGACGGCGGCGGTCGGCCGGGACAACCTGATCGGGACCCAGTTCCACCCGGAAAAAAGCCAGGCCGTGGGCCTGCGCCTGATCAAGAATTTCCTGGAGTGGAAGCCGTGATCTTTTTCCCGGCCATTGATCTCAAAGACGGAAAGTGCGTCCGGCTGGTCCGGGGCGACATGGCCCAGGCGACCGTGTTCAACGACAACCCGGCGGCGCAGGCGCGGCAGTTTCAGGACGCCGGATGCGAATGGGTTCATTTAGTTGATCTTAATGGCGCCTTCGAGGGAAAACCAGTAAACGCAGCGCCGGTCGACGCCATCTTAGCGGCCCTTGATATCCCGGTTCAGCTGGGTGGCGGCATTCGGACCATGGCGACGATCAACGATTGGCTTGCGCGCGGCGTCCGGCGGGTCATCCTGGGCACCGTGGCGCTGACCGATCCGGACCTGGTCCGGTCGGCATGCCGGGCCCATCCGGGCCGTGTCGCCGTCGGCATCGATGCGCGCGGCGGGCGGGTAGCAACCGAGGGTTGGGCCGAAGTGTCCGACATGTCGGCGCTCGACCTCGCCAAGCGATTCGAAGACGCCGGCGTCGCCGCCATCATCTTCACCGACATCGACAGGGACGGCGTCATGCAAGGCCCGAATGTCAAGGCGACGGTGGACTTGGCCCGGGCGATTTCCATCCCGGTGATCGCGTCGGGCGGCGTGTCGTCCATGGATGACCTCAAGGCGCTGAAAAAAGCCAGCGCCGGGCTGCTCGAAGGCGTCATTTCCGGGCGCGCCGTATACGGCGGGCACATTGATTTATCGGCCGCCCAACGGCTGTTGGCGGAAAAGGAAACCGTGCCATGCTGAAAACACGGCTGATCCCCTGCCTGGATGTCAACCAAGGCCGCGTTGTCAAGGGCGTCAATTTTGTCGATCTGGTCGACGCCGGCGATCCGGTGGAACAGGCGCGCGTTTACGATGCCGCCGGCGCGGACGAACTTTGCTTCCTCGACATCACCGCCAGCCACGAAGGCCGCGACACCATCTTTGATGTCGTCGCACGGACGGCCGAACAATGCTTTATGCCGCTCACCGTCGGCGGCGGCGTGCGCACGGTCGACGATATCCGGAAATTATTGCTGGCCGGCGCCGACAAGGTTTCGGTCAACACCGCCGCCGTTGAAAATCCTAAATTCGTCAAGGACGCGTCGCTCAAGTTCGGCGCGCAGTGTGTCGTCGTCGCCGTCGATTCAAAACACGTGCATACGGATGATGGCTCGACCCGGTTTGAAATTTTCACCCACGGCGGCCGTACGGCGACGGGGATCGAAACGATTTCCTGGTGCGAACAGATGGCCGAACTGGGCGCTGGGGAAATCCTCCTGACTTCCATGGACCGAGACGGCACCAAAGAAGGCTTCGACATCAAACTGACCCGCGCCGTTGCCGACGCCGTTTCCATTCCGGTGATCGCGTCGGGCGGCGTCGGCACGCTGGATCACTTGGTCGAAGGCGTCGTCAAGGGTCACGCGTCGGCAGTTCTGGCGGCGTCGATCTTCCACTTCGGCACCCACTCCGTCGCCGAGGCCAAGACTTATATGAACGCCAACGGCGCCGCCATGCGCCTCGACGATTTGGATGACTGATTTTGCTGAACGGGCGGATGCGCCGCCCCGAGCGCACGGGTGCGTGCGCCCGGCGACGGAGGGAGACATGAACCCATGAGCGACACCCTCGAAGATCTCTACAAAACTTTGCAGTCCCGCAAGGGCGCGGACCCGGAAAAAAGCTATTCCGCAAAACTGTTCGCGGGCGGCCTGCCGGTGATCTCGCGCAAACTCGGCGAGGAAGTGGTCGAAACCGCGATCGCCGCCCTCACGTCCGACGAAGACGGCGTCGTCAACGAAAGCGCCGACGTGCTCTATCACTTGCTGGCGCTTTGGGCGCACATGGATATTGAACCCGATCAGATCTGGCGTGAGCTCGAACGCCGCACGGCGCAGTCGGGCATTGAGGAAAAGAATTCACGCGACAAATAGCCGAGGACGACAGCTGGGCCCTGTCGCAAAACCTGAGGCCGTAGGCCGAAAGTGCCTTTGCGTAACAGAGAAAACTAAGTTTTATGGCTGCCGCCGACGATCCTAACGAGGCCAAGCGGCCGACCGGCGCAGATGCGCCGAGGTAAGGGGCCGGACGGCCCCGCCCGCCGATTGAGGGGAAAAAATGGCATACGACCCAAACAACATCTTCGCGAAAATCCTCCGTGGAGAAATACCGTGTGACAAAGTCTACGAAGACGACCACACGCTCGCCTTCAAGGACATCAGCCCGCAGCGCAATGTCCATGTGCTAATCATCCCGAAGGGGCCTTACAAAGACATGTCCGCGTTTTCTGAAGATGCATCGGATAAGGAGATCGTGAGCTTTGTCCGCGCCATCGGTAAAATCGCGAAGCAAATGGGCGTCGCCGAAGACGGTTATCGTTTAATTGCCAACACCGGCGAAAACGGCCACCAGGAAGTCGACCATTTGCACTTTCACATCGTCGGCGGTGAGCGTACTGGTCCCATGCTTAAGCGCAAGGCGTAGGGCGGCCTTAAAACATCGGCGCTACCACGCCACGCCCAGGCTGAATGCGCCGGAACGAAACCGCCTCCGCCACGTGAATGCGGGTGACGCCGTTGGATTTGCCCAGGTCGGCGAGCGTGCGGGCGACGCGCAAGACGCGGTGATATCCCCGCGCGGAAAGCCCCGGCCGGTCGGCGGCCTCCATTAAAAGTTTTCGCCCGGCGTCATCGGGCCGAGTGACGCGGTCCAAGAGTTCCCCGTCGGCTTCCGCATTGGTGCGGATGCCTTTTGCACCCAGATCGCGATACCGCTCGCGCTGCACCGCGCGCGCATTTGCGACGCGGGCGGCGACCTCGGCCGACCCTTCGGCCTGTGGCGGCAGGTCCAGGTCCATGGGGCTAACGGCCGGCACGGCCGGGTGCAGATCGATGCGGTCGAACAGCGGGCAGGAAATGCGGCTCTGATAATCCTCGGCGCATTTTGGCGCGCGGCAGCACGCCTGCGCCGGGTCAAAAGATATCCGCAGCGGCAAGGGTTCATGGCGGCGACAAGCTGGAAGCGGGCAGGGTAGGTGACGTGCGCGTTGGCCCGTGTGATCGCGGCGCGCCCGGTCTCAAGCGGCTGGCGCAGGTTTTCAAGCGTCGCCCGTTCGAACTCCGGCAGTTAATCCAAAAACAGCACTCCCAGGTGCGCGAGCGACACCTCCCCGGGGCGAGCTCAGAGCCCGCCGCCGATCAGCGCCGGCAGGGACGCCGAATGATGCGGGTCGCGGAAAGGCCGCTGGCGGGACAGCGTGCCGTCGGTCAGGTCCCCGGTGAGGCTCTGGATCATCAAGACTTCCAAAATCTCTGCGGGCTCCAACGGCAGCAGCAACCCGGGCAGGCGTTGCGCGAGCATGGCCCTGCCGGCTCCTGGCGGCCCGATCATCAACAGGTTATGGGCGCCCGCCGCCGCGATCTCCAACCCCCGCTTGGCCGTTTCCTGCCCCTTGATGTCGGCAAGGTCGGCGTAGGTTGTATCGGTCGCCGCCTGGGCACGGTCCGGCGCCGACAACACTTGCATGCCCTTGAAATGATTGACCAGAGCCAAAAGGTCCGTCGCCGCCAGCACCTTTTTATCGCCGGCCCAGGTCGCCTCGCCACCCTGCGGGCCCGGGCAGATCAGCCCTAAGTCACGCGCGTTGGCGTGAACGGCGGCGGGCAGCACACCCGCGACCGGCGTCAGCGCGCGGTCCAGCGCCAGTTCGCCCAGGGCCAGATATCGCGGCATGTCTTCCGCTGGCAACACGTCCATGGCCGTCAACAACGCCAGCGCGATCGGCAGATCGAAGTGGCGGCCTTCCCTCAACACGTCGGCGGGGGCCATTTTGACGGTGATGTGCTTGGGCGGCAGCGCCAACCCCATGGCGCGTAGGGCGGGGCGCACCCGTTCGCGGCTCTCGGCGACGGCCTTGTCTGGCAATCCGACGATGGAAAACGCCGGCAGGCCCGACGTCACCTGCACTTGGACATCCACGTCCAGAGCGTCAAATCCCTGAAAGGCGACGGTGGCGATGCGCGCGACCACGGTTGCAATTTCCCCCGGCGCGATTGACCGGTGCGGCCCGCGCGGCCACGCCTTTGGCGCTTATCCTAGGGCGGAAGAACAGCCATTCCTATTATGTCGAAAGCCCGGCGATGCGGGCCTTATTTCTTGCGGGCCTTGGGTTTCAGGTTCCGGTCCCACAGCTCGAACAGCTTGTCCCACGCGGCCTCCGCCTGCACGGCGGCATAAGCGCCGCGCTCCGGGAACTGATAGCCGTGTTCGGTGCCGGGCGCCTGCACCACGGTGGCTTTTACCTTGGCGGCCTTAAGCGCTTTTTTCAGCGCCGGGATAACGGGTGCCGGTACATGCACGTCGTTTTCGGCGAAGAAGAACAGCAGTTCGCCCTGCACCTGTTTCAGCAAAAGGTGAGGGGACTCCGGTTTGTCGGTGACGATGCCGACGCCGTACATGGACGCCGCCGCCCTCATCCGTGTCGGATAGCGTGCCGCGACGGTGGTGACGAACCGCCCGCTCATGCAATGGCCGACGCAGCCGACGGGCCCGGCGGCGGCCTCCGCCCGGCCGTCGATGTATTGCAGGATGCCCGCCGTGTCGTCGACGACGTCGGCGTTCGACAGCGTTCCCATCGCCGCGCGCAGCACCGTCGTCATGCCGTCGTTGCGGCGCACGATGTCGAGCCGGATGGTGCCGAGCCGGTAATACAGATCCGGCAGGATGCAGAAATATCCCGCCTTGGCGATGCGCCGCGCCATGTGCTTGAGCTCTTCGCGAAAGCCCGGCGCGTCCATATAAAAGATCACCGCCGGATGCGGTCCGCCCGCGATTGGGCAGGCGGTGAACGCGGGCATGATCCCGTATTTGGTCGTGACCTCGACCATGTTTTCGATCAGCGGCATGGATGTCTCCCGGTTGCGGTTTTTAAAGGCGCGCCTCGATGGCGTCCCAGATTTTCGATTCCAAATTGACCCCGTCGAAGCGGCCAATTTCCTGCAGGCCGGTTGGAGAGGTTACGTTGATTTCGGTCAGGTACCCGCCGATCACGTCGATGCCGACGAAAATCAGGCCACGGGATTTCAGCTCCGGCCCAAGCGCCGCACAGATGTCTTTTTCGCGGCCCGTCAATTCGGACTTCACCGGCTTGCCGCCGACGTGCATGTTGGACCGGCTTTCGCCTTCCGCCGGCACGCGGTTGACCGCGCCTGCCACCTCGCCATCGATCAGGATGATGCGTTTGTCGCCCTGGCGCACGTCGGGCAGATAGGCCTGCACGATGATCGGTTCGCGGAAAATCTGCGTGAACATTTCCAACAGCGAAATCAAGTTTTCGTCGCCGGGCTTCAGATGAAACACCCCGGCGCCGCCGTTGCCGTAAAGCGGCTTTACGATGATGTCCTTGTATTCTTCGCGAAACGCCAGGATGTCGGCGCGGCTCGTCGCGATCAGCGTCGGCGGCATGAACTGCTGAAACTGGTTGACGAACAGTTTTTCCGGCGCGTTGCGCACTTCGCGCGGGTCGTTGACGACCAGCGTTTCCGGGTGCACGGTCTCAAGCAGATGCGTCGCCGTAATATAAGCCATGTCGAACGGCGGGTCCTGACGCATCAAAACGACATCGACATCATCCTTCAAATCGATCTGCTGGCGTTCGCCAAGCGTGAAGTGATTACCCCTCGCCCGGCGGACCTCAAGCGGCTGGGCCCAGGCGCGGACGTGACTGTCCCGGTAGCTCAGGTCACCTGGTTCGTAATGCAGCAGCGTGTGGCCGCGCGTCTGCGATTCCAGCGCCAACACGAACGTGCTGTCGCCGGCGATATCGATGGACGATACATGGTCCATCTGGATGGCAACGCGAAGCGCCAAGGTGAAGGCTCCTCCTCCGTCGGCCGGGCGTGCGCGTTGTCCGTCCCGGCCGGACCCCTAATTTAGCTTGGCTTGCAGTTCCTGCAACATCCTTGACGCGTGGTAGCGCGCGGCGCTTTCGGGCGCCAGTCGAATGTGCTTTTCAAGTGCAAGTACAGCATCCTGCACCCGGTCGAGCCGCGCATTGACCATGCCGAGTTCGCGCCACAGGTCCGCGGCCCCCGGCGCGAAGGCGACCATCAGGCCGAGCGTCTCTGCCGCGCCCGCCAGGTCGCTCCGCCGCATTTGCCGGATGCGGATGTTGTTCTCAAGGCGCAACAACACCCGCCGGGGCGTCATTTCGGTCAAAAACCGGGGCTCCAGCCCCATGTCGCCGCCGGGAAGATTCTTCAAGATCGCGCGCAGGTCCTGCGCTTCCAGAACTCGCAGTTCAGCGAACGGGTCGACGATTATCCGTTCGCCTCCCGCATCCATGCGCAGCACGAAGTGGCCGGGAAAATCGATTCCGACCAACGGCCACCCAAGGCGATGGCAGATTTCCAGATAGATAATGCCGAGCGCCACCGCCAGGCCGCGCCGGGTGTCGATCACGTGAGCTAGGTCGGCGGCGCCAAGGTCGTCGAACACTTGATCATTGCCGCCGTATCCATATCGCCGGCAGACGACCTGTACCAACGCCTCCGATCGCTGCCACGGGCCTGATGCGCTGGATCCGGCGTAATCGGAAACCTCCTGGGTCAGCCGATCGACGTGGCGGTGGTAGGCCGACATATCGCGCCCGGCGGCGCGTGGGGCCGACGTATCAATCGGGGCCGTTGCGTCTTGTCCGCTCGCGCGGGCGGCGGACAGCGCCAAGGCGGTCTCCATATACGGCACGGCTTCGTCGGCGGCAGGGCCGAGATCGTGAAGCCGCTGCCGGGGATCGATTGTCAAGGTCAGGCGCCCCTTGCGGCGCCGGGCGCATGCTCGGATTTTTCCGCCGACGCCTTGACGCGGATGTGGTCGATCACATCGCGCACGCGGGCGACGGATCGTGCATGGCCGATGACGCGGCGATGTTCGGCCTCGGACCGGGCGATGCCGATGATGTAGACCTTGTGGGCATTTGTTTCGATCTTGAAGTTGATCGCCTTGACATTCTGGTCCAGCGTCAGCTTCGATGTCAGTTGAGCGGTGATCCAACTGTCGACGGCGATGTCGGTGACCGTGTCGTCGCCGATTTCGATTTCGTTGATCACCTTTTTCACACCCTCAACCTGCCAGGCATAGGCGACCGCCTTGGCCCGCGCTTCTTCTGATTTCATCGTGCCGGTCAACAGCGCGCGGCCTTCGTGCACGATGATGCCGCCCTCGATGGAAAGCGCGCCGCCTTTGTCCAGATCGCTCGACAGCCACTTGGCGCGGATCTGTGTTTCAATCGCCGTGTCCCGGGCGACGCCTTCGACCCCCCGTTCGTCCAATGCTGCGACGCCGACCGTGGCGCCGGCGCCGACCACTACGCCGGCGCATCCGCCGAGCGTAAGGACCAGCAGGGCCATCAGTAAAAGTGAAGCGACCGATTTGCCGCTGGGCGCTGACCGGGGCCGGGGAAGGGCGTTGGTACGAAGGGGCGGGGACATGGGTTCATTCCTTGGCCGTGTTTCAAAAGGCGCAGCCGACGCCGTGGGGATGCGCCGCATATCTTATGCCCAGCCGCGCCGGGCGACAAATTGTGCCCCGGCGATCATGGAAATTTCATGACAGTTCCGGGCGCCAGGCGTCCTTAATGTAACGAAACCAAAAGGGGGCCGCAGCCAGGATCAAGTCGAATCGCCAGTCCAGTCCGGCCAAATCCGGGCGGCTACGGGCGAAGGCCTACGCCGCGCGTTCGACCCGGCGGCGCTGATCCGGGGTGACGCTTTTGGCCGCCTGATCCAGCGTTGGACGGTTTTTGGCCTCGGCAAAAATCAACAGCCGCCCAAGCCGCGCGATTATGTCGATCTCACCGGCGGCCGACCGGTATCGCCTAGCCAGAACGCGATGGCCGGTCAGGAGCAGCCGCCATGCGGCCCAGCTTTCGACCAGCCGTCCGGCGCGTTCCGCCCGTCGGCGTTTCTCCGTCATCAGTCGGCCGTCATTTGTTTTTGATCTCGAGCGCGCGGGCGTATACCGCCTTTCGCGCCATGCCGGTCGCCGCCGCAACCTCGGCGGCGGCGTCTTTCACCGATCCGTTTTTAAGCGCCTTTATAAGAAGCGCATCCACATCCGCGTCCGATGCTTCGGGCGCATCGCCCGGCGGGCCGACGACGATCATGATCTCGCCGCGCGGCGGGCCGGCGTCGGCATAGTGCGCCGCCAGATCGGGAAGCGCGCCGCGGCGCACTTCTTCAAACTTTTTGGTCAGCTCGCGGGCGACGGCGGCGCTGCGGGGGCCCAACATTTCCGACATGTCGGCGAGGCATCCGGCGAGGCGGCTCGGCCCCTCCATGAAAATCAGCGTGCCCGGTATGGCCGCGACTTCCGCCAGGCGTTTTCTCCGCGCGCCCGATTTCGGCGGCAGAAAGGCTCCAAAAAAAAACCGGTCCGTTGGCAGACCCGACAGGGCCAGCGCTGTCAGAACGGCGGACGGCCCCGGCACGGCGGTGACGGGAATGTCTTGTTCGATGCAGTCCTGCACCAGTTTGTATCCGGGATCCGACACCAGTGGCGTGCCCGCGTCCGACACCAGTGCCACGCTCTCGCCCTTTTTCAGGCGCTCGATGATTGCCGGCCGCCGGCGTTCTGCGTTGTGGTCGTGATAGGCGAGAAGCTTGCCCGAAATGCCGAAACGGGCCAGAAAGGGTCCGGTAACGCGCGTGTCCTCACAGGCGATGACGCTGGCGCGCGCTAACACATCTTGGGCGCGCGGGCTCAGGTCTCCGGCGTTGCCGATGGGCGTGGAGACCAGATAAAGTAACGCCGACAAGGGCTCCGGGCCGCCCCCGACATAATTTTCCGGGAGGCTTTCGCCGCCGGCTGACTGAAAGGGACGATCGTTTGATGGCTTCGACATGGATGACACCGGCTCCTTCCCCCCAAGGACGTCGGGCCGCCTGGGCCCTCTTCGCCCTGCTGGCGCTCGCCCTGCCAGGGCTCACTGCCTGCCAATCAACGACATTCGGCGGCCTGGTGCAAGGCGGTGGATCGCCCGCCTCCGGCGCGCCGCCGATTTTTTCGGGCCCACGTACCGCCCCCCCGCCGCCGCCGACCTATACGGTGCGCCCGGTGCCGCGCCCGGCGCCGCCGCCGCTGACCCGCATGGAACATCCGGCGAAACCGGCGCAGCCTGAAACCACCGTCGTTTCAGCCCCCGAAGACGGCAGCATCCGGGTTGCGCTGCTGTTGCCGCTGACCGGCTCCAACAGCGCCGTCGGCAAAGCGATGCTGAGCGCGGCGCAGATGGCGCTGTTTTCCTTCGCCGATAAACGCTTCACGTTGTTGATCCACGACACCCGCGGCGCGCCCGAGGGGGCGGCCGACGCGGCCAAGCTCGCCATCGGCGATGGGGCGCGGTTGATCCTCGGGCCGCTGCTGTCGACGTCCGTCCTCGGCATGGCGCCGGTGGCGCGGCAAGCGGGCGTGCCGGTGATCGCGTTTTCATCCGATCGCTCGGTCGCGGGCCAGGGTGTTTATACATTGGGATTTCTGCCGTCCGATCAAGTCGACCGTGTCGTCACTTTCGCCCGTGCCCAAGGGTTGCAGCGGTTCGCGGCGCTGGCGCCCGACAACGCCTATGGCCGGACGGTCGCCTCGGCGCTGCGCCGCGCCGTAGCGCAAGCGGGCGGCAAGGTCTCGCAGCTTGAACTTTATAATCCGGAGGCGACGGACTTTTCCGCCGTCGTCCGCAAGCTGGCCGATTATGATTACCGCCGCGCGGCGCTGCTGGCGCAACGCAAACAGCTAGAGGGCAAGGAAGACGAAGTGTCCAAGCGCGCGCTGAAGCGGCTTGAAAATCTGCAGACCATCGGCGATCTGCCCTATGACGCGCTGCTGGTCGCCGACGGCGGCAAACGCCTGCAGGCGATCGCGGCGCTGTTGCCGTTCTACGACATCGACCCGAACCAGGTACGCATGCTCGGCACCGGGCAGTGGGACGAACCCGGCATCGGCGCTGAACCGGCCTTGGTCGGCGGCTGGTACGCCGCCCCCTCGCCCGCCGGCCGCACGGGCTTCGAACAGGAATACGCCTCGCTCTACGGCGTGCCGCCGCCCAGGCTCGCGACGATCGCCTACGACGCGGCGGCGCTGGCGGCGGTCATGGCCCAGAGCGCAGGCGAAAACAAATATTCGGCGGCCGTACTGACCAATCCCAACGGCTACGCCGGGCGCGATGGTATCTTCCGCTTTCTCCTCGACGGCACGGCGCAACGGGGCTTCGCCATCCTGCAGGTCCGCCAGCGGGACGCCGTCGTCATCAACGCGGCACCGCAGACATTCCAGGCGCTGACCAACTAAATAAAATCGTCAGGCGATGATCCGGGCGAGCAATCCGTTCAGCCGTAGCCGCCCGTCCGCCGTCGCGCGGAAACAATCGCCGGTAACGTCCAGGTACCCGCCGTCCGCCGCCTGGCGGACGGCGTCAGCGTCAAGATAGGCGGTCACGTCCTCACCGGTTTGCGCCCGGAACCGCGCCCGGTCGATGCCCTCGCCCAGACGCAGGCCCATCATGATCCGCTCCGTCGCCCGGTCCTCGGGCTTGAGGGACCGCCGCTTGGCACCGCCGTGGCCTTTGCCTAAGACCGACTGCAGCCAGCGTTCGGGATTGTGGATCTGGTGGGTGCCGAAATTGTCCCCGCCGATGCAAAGCCGCCCGTGCGCCCCCGGCCCGACGCCGACATAATCCCAGCCGCGCCAGATGTTCAGGTTGTGCCGACATTCGTGCCCCGGGCGGGCGTGATTGGATATCTCATACGCCGGCAGGCCCGCGCCGTCCAAAATCTCCTGGGTCGCGTCATAGAGCACCGCGCCCGTATCGTCATCGGCCGCCTCGACCCCGTCGCGGTGGAACGGCGTGCCGCTTTCGATGGTCAATTGATAAAACGACAGGTGCGGCCCGGCGTGTTCGAGCGCCTGGGTCAGCTCCTCCCGCCATCCGGATTCTGTCTGGCCCGACCTTGCATAAATAAGATCAAATGAATACTCTTGAAAGATATATTTTGCCAATTCCAATGCCTTCAGGGCGTCTTTTGCGCTGTGCGTTCGGCCCAATGTGGCCAGATCGGCGTCGTTGAACGCCTGAATGCCCAACGAAAGGCGGGTGATCCCGGCCGCCTTCAGGGCTGGCAGGGTTTCGGTCTCGACGCTGGTCGGGTTGGCTTCCAGACTGATTTCCATCCCGGGCGCTGTCGGCCAGAGCGACTTGACCCACGCGATTACCCGGGCAACCGTTTCGGGCGCCATGAGGGACGGCGTGCCGCCGCCGAAAAACATGGTCTCAACGGTTCGCCCGGGTGTGTCCCTTGCGTAGTCCGTCAGGTCTGCAATCAGGGCATCCGCCCACAGCGCCTGATCCACCGAGCCTTCGGGCACGTGGCTGTTGAAATCGCAGTAAGGGCACTTTGATTTGCAAAACGGCCAGTGAACGTAAACGCCCAGCGGCCCATCGGGCCGGTCACCTGTCGGTGCGGGTACGCCGGTGTCAGTCATCTTTTCCGAAACACGCCGCGGACAATTGCCGGAACGCAACCGCCCGGTGGCTGATGGCGTGCTTTTTAGCTGGGGCCATTTCGCCGAAGGTGATGCCGTATCCGTCGGCGACGAACATGGGGTCGTATCCGAAACCACGGTCGCCGCGCATGGGCCAGACGAGTTTGCCGCCAACCCGGCCCTCGAAAACTTCGTTTGTTCCGCCGTCAATGTTTCCGGGGGGCCAACTCAGCGCCAGCACGCAGACGAAATGCGCGCGCCGGTCGGGCTGGTCTTTGATGCCGTCCCAGACTTTTTCCATCGCTGCGTTGAAATCCTTGTCGGGCCCGGCCCAGCGGGCGGAATGAATACCCGGCTGCCCGCCCAGCGCGTCGACCGCCAATCCGGAATCGTCGGCCAATGCCGGCAGGCCGCTTGCCATCGCCGCGGCACGGGACTTGATCAAGGCGTTGGCGACGAAGGTGTCGCCGTTCTCCACCGGCTCGGGCAGGCCGAGCGCCCCCGCCGACACCACATCGATCCCGAAGGGGCCGAGCAAATCCTGAATTTCCCGGAGCTTCCCCGGATTGTGGGTGGCGATGACTAGCCGGCCGCCTTGGAACCGCCGCGCCATCGGGGTCAGCCGAGGCCGAGCGCCTTGCGCTGCGCCTGGCAAAGTTCCCCGACGCCCTTGCCGGCGAGCGCCATCATCTCGTCGAACTGCCCCGGTGAAAACGGTTTGTCTTCCGCCGTGCCCTGTATTTCGACGATGCCGCCGCGCCCGGTTAAGACGAAGTTGGCATCGGCGCCCGCGTTGGAATCTTCCGCATAGTCCAAATCCAAAACCGGCGTGCCTTTGTAAAGCCCGCAGGACACCGCCGCCACCTGATCGGTCAGTGGGATGGCCTTCAATAAACCGATGTCGACGCAGCGTTTGAACGCCAGATGCAACGCCACGAACCCGCCCGTGACCGACGCCGTCCGCGTGCCGCCGTCGGCCTGGATCACGTCGCAGTCGATGCGCACCTGAATTTCTCCCATCGCCTCCAAGTCCGTCACGGCGCGGAGCGAGCGCCCGATCAGGCGCTGGATTTCCTGGGTCCGGCCCGATTGGCCGCCCCGGGCGGCTTCGCGGTTGATGCGCTCGGCGGTCGACCGCGGCAGCATGCCGTATTCGGCGGTGACCCAGCCGCGCCCCGTGTCCCGCATCCATCCGGGCACCCGGTCTTCCACCGTCGCGGTGCACAGCACGTGGGTTTCGCCGAACCGCGCCATGCACGATCCTTCGGCGTATTTGGCAAAGCCGGGTTCCAGCGAAATTTCGCGCAATTGGTCGGGCGTGCGTCCCGATGGTCTCATAGTCAAGCCTCCGTCAGATGGCCGAAAACCTATACGCGCCGCCCGACCCCGTAAACCGGTAAATGCCCGGATTGCCCGGAATCGTTGCGCCCGGCCCCCTTGGTGACTAAATTCCGGCCAACGAATGCCTTCATCATTCCGCAACCCAACACAACGGTCTGCCGACGCCGATGATTACCGAACTCAACGAACGCTCGCGCCAGGTCTTCCGCGAAATCGTCGAAAGCTACGTCGAAACGGGCGAGCCCGTGGGCTCGCGCACGTTGTCCCGTCGCCTGCCGGTGGCGCTGTCATCGGCGACCATCCGGAATGTTATGGCCGACCTGGAAGATCTGGGCCTGTTGTTCGCGCCTCACTCATCCGCCGGGCGCCTGCCGACGGAAACGGGATTGCAGCTTTACGTCGACGGGCTGTTGGAGATCGGCAACCTGACCGAAACCGAACGCGCCGACATCAAAAGCCGCTGCGCCGGCACCTCCAGTTCCATCGAAGGCCTGTTGGACAAGGCGACGTCGACGCTATCGGGCCTCGCCAACTGTGCGTCGCTGGTGGTCGTGCCCAAGGCCGACGTGCCGTTGAAGCACATTGAATTCGTCCATCTGTCGCCGGGCCGGGCGCTGGTCATTCTGGTGACCGAACAGGGTGTCGTCGAAAACCGCATCATGGGGATTCCGGCGGACCTGCCGGCGTCGTCGCTGGTCGCCGCGACTAACTTTCTGTCGGCACGCCTGGTCGGGCGTGGCATAGCCGAAGCCCATGAGGACATTATGGCCGAACTGGAGAATCAGCGCGCACAGTTGGATCAATTGACGGCGCGTCTGGTCGCCGCCGGGCTTGCCACCTGGGCCGGGGAAAAAGACGGCGGGTCCCTAATCGTCCGCGGACAGGCGCACCTGCTCGAGGACCCGTTCATGGTCGCCGACCTGGAACGGGTGCGGAGTCTGTTCAACGCACTTGAAACCAAGGAACAAATGCTCCGCGTGCTCTCCATGGCCGAACGCGCCGCCGGCGTGCAGATCTTCATCGGCGCGGACAATGATTTGTTCGATGTGTCCGGCTGTTCGCTGGTGGTCAAATCCTACCGCAACGAAAAACAACAGATCATCGGCGCGGTCGGCGTCATCGGCCCGACCCGCATGAACTACGCCCGCATCATTCCCATGGTCGATTACACGGCCGACCTGATCGGCGGGTATATCGGCCGCACCGGCGGCGACTGAACACCGAACAGATAGAAGCCAGAGAAAATCATGTCAGAAAAAAAACCGAACCCCGAAGACGCTGCCGCCGACCAAAGCGCGGCCCCCGAAGGCATTGACGCCCCGGCGGCGGACGCGGACGCGCCCGAGGGCGATCCGCCGATCCCGTCTGCGACCCGAGACGCTCCGGCCCCCGGCGCTGACGCTGATCCGGCAGCCCGCATCGCCGAATTGGAAACCCTCGTTGCGGAAGCCAACGACCGCGCGCTCCGCGCTTTGGCCGAAGCCGAAAACGTCCGCCGCCGCGCCGAACGCGACAAACAGGATGCGTCGAAATACGCGGTCGCGGCCTTCGCCCGCGACGTGCTGACCGTCGGAGACAACCTGCGCCGGGCGCTCGACGCCATCGACGCCGATGCGCGAAAGGCCAGCGACGCCATGGAAACCTTGGCCACCGGCGTCGAAATGACCGAACGGGAATTGATCTCGGCGCTGGAACGCCAGGGCATTAAGCCGGTCGACCCGCTTGGCCAGCGGTTCGATTCCAATCAGCACGAAGCGCTGTTCGAAGTGCCCGATGAAAATCAGCCGTCGGGCACCGTCGCCCAGGTGATCGAAGTCGGCTACATGCTGCACGACCGGCTGTTACGCCCGGCCAAGGTCGGCGTAACCAAGGGTGGGCCCAAGCCCGAACCGGCTCCGGCCGCCGCCGACGCGGCCCAGGGGAAACCCGGGCCAGACGGCAACAAGGCCTACGAAAAGGACGGCGGCAAATCGGGCGCGCAAGTCGACGAAAAGCTGTGAAAACCGGGGCAGGGCGGCTTTAATCTTTTATCGCCGACACCGTTGCGATGGCTTTTTCATGGCCTTATATAACCCTCAAGCCTTAGGGGTTTTTCCAAAGGGTCCCTTAACCCCTTTGAATTAAACCCGAAGGCTCAGAACATTCAGTGTTTTAAGGCCGAAGGAAACCGGAGCCGCGGGCGCCGAAACGGGCCCCAAGAACGGTTTGCCGCAATGAAAGGACAGAACTGAAATGAGCAAAGTTATTGGCATAGACCTGGGCACAACCAACTCCTGCGTCGCCGTGATGGACGGCAAGGACGCCAAGGTCATCGAAAACTCGGAAGGTGCGCGCACGACGCCCTCCATGGTCGCCTTCTCCGACGGCGGCGAACGCCTGACCGGCCTGCCGGCAAAACGCCAGGCCGTCACCAACCCGGAAAACACCCTTTTCGCCATCAAGCGCCTGATCGGCCGGCGGTACGAAGACAAGACCGTCGAGAAAGACAAAAAGCTCGTCCCCTACACGATCGTCAAGGGCGACAACGGCGATGCCTGGGTCGAAATCTCCGGCGACAAATACAGCCCGTCGCAAGTCTCCGCCTTCATCCTGCAGAAGATGAAGGAAACGGCGGAGAGCTATCTGGGCGAACCGGTGACCCAGGCGGTCATCACGGTCCCCGCCTACTTCAACGATTCACAGCGCCAAGCCACCAAGGACGCCGGCAAGATCGCCGGGCTTGAAGTGCTCCGCATCATCAACGAGCCGACGGCGGCGGCGCTCGCCTACGGGCTCGAGAAAAAAGAAACCGGCACCATCGCCGTCTACGACCTGGGCGGCGGCACGTTCGACGTCTCGGTCCTGGAAATCGGCGACGGCGTGTTCGAAGTTAAATCGACCAACGGCGATACGTTCCTCGGCGGTGAAGACTTCGACCAGCGCATTGTCGACTACCTTGCCGACGAATTTAAAAAGGACAACACCATCGATCTTCGCAACGACCGGCTGGCGCTGCAGCGCCTGAAGGAAGCGGCGGAAAAAGCCAAGATAGAACTGTCGTCAACGACGCAGACGGAAGTGAACCTGCCGTTTATTACCGCCGACCAGTCCGGGCCGAAGCACCTGAACATCAAGCTCACCCGCGCCAAGTTGGAAACGCTCGTTGAAGACCTCGTCAACCGCACCATCGAGCCCTGCAAGAAGGCGCTTAAAGATGCGGGACTTAAGGCATCCAAAATCGATGAGGTCATCCTCGTCGGCGGCATGACCCGCATGCCCTTGGTCAACAAGGTCGTGAAGGAATTCTTCGGCCGCGAACCGCACAAGGGCGTCAACCCGGATGAAGTCGTCGCCATCGGTGCCGCCATTCAGGGCGGTGTGCTCAAGGGCGACGTCAAGGACGTGCTGCTCTTGGACGTGACGCCGCTGTCGCTCGGCATCGAAACGCTGGGCGGCGTGTTCACCCGGTTGATCGACCGCAACACGACGATCCCGACCCGGAAGTCCCAGGTGTTTTCCACCGCCGAGGACAACCAGAACGCGGTCACCATCCGCGTGTTCCAGGGCGAACGCGAAATGGCGGCGGACAACAAACTCTTGGGCCAGTTCGACCTGGTCGGCATTCCGCCCGCACCCCGAGGCCTGCCGCAGATCGAAGTTACCTTCGACATCGACGCCAACGGTATCGTCAACGTCTCGGCGAAAGACAAGGCGACGGCCAAGGAACAGCAGATCCGCATCCAGGCCTCCGGCGGTTTGTCCGATGACGACATCGAACGCATGGTCACGGAAGCCGAAGCCCACGCCGAGGACGACAAAAAACGCCGCGGCCTGGTCGACGCCCAGAACACGGCGGACACGCTGATCCATTCGGCAGAAAAGAACCTGGCCGAATACGGCGACAAGATCGGCGCGGCCGACAAGTCCGCCATCCAAAAGGCCGTCGAGGAATTGAAGGAAGCCAAGGAAGGCGACGACGCAGACGCCATCAACGCCAAGTGCGAAGCGCTCAGCCAGGCCTCTATGAAACTCGGCGAGGCCATGTACAGGGCCTCTCAGGAAGCCGACGCCGAGGCCGAACAGGCCGAAGCGGCAGACGCCAAGTCCGGCAAAGACGCGACCGTCGTCGACGCCGACTTCGAAGAAGTTAATCCGGACACGGACGAAAAAGGCAAGAAGGGCGATTAGGCTTACCGGTCACCCCGCGGGGCGGGTATCATCCCGTCCCGCGGGCGAGCCATAGCCTTTCATTGTCCCGCACGCCGGGGGAAATTCCATGGCCGACAAGCGCGATTATTACGATGTCTTGGGCGTCAAGAAAGACGCCGACGACAAGGGGCTGAAAAGCGCCTACCGCAAGCTCGCCATGCAATTCCATCCGGACCGCAATCCGGACGACAAGGAAGCGGAAAGAAAATTCAAGGAACTGAACGAAGCCTATGAAGTCCTGAAGGACGCGGAAAAACGTGCGGCCTATGACCGCTTTGGCCACGCCGCGTTCGAACAGGGCGGCGCCGGTAGGCCCGGCGGCTTCGGCGGGTTTTCCCAGGGCGCCCAGGGCTTCGGCGGCTTTGCCGACATCTTCGACGAAATGTTCGGCGACTTCATGGGCGGTCAGCGCGGGCGCGGCGGCGGCGACGGCGGCGGCCAGGGCGCCGACCTTCGCTACAACATGGAACTGTCTTTGGAAGACGCTTTTAAGGGCAAGAAAGCGGAAATCCGCGTGCCCACGTCGGTCTCCTGCGCCGCCTGTGACGGCACCGGGGCCGAGGGCGCGGCCAAGGCCGTCGCATGCGGAACCTGCGGCGGCCACGGTCGGGTCCGCTCGCAATCGGGCTTCTTCACGGTCGAGCGCACGTGCCCCTCGTGCCAGGGCCGCGGCACGGTGATCAAGGACCCGTGCAAAACCTGCGGCGGCAACGGCCGCGTGCATAAGGACAAGACGCTTTCCGTCACCATCCCGGCGGGGGTCGAGGATGGCACGCGGATCAGATTGGCCGGTGAAGGCGAGGCCGGCCTGCGCGGCGCGCCGCCGGGCGATCTCTATCTGTTTCTGGGTATCCGCCCGCACCGGTTCTTCCAACGGGACGGCACGGACATTCACTGCCGCGTGCCGATTCCCATGACGACGGCGACGCTGGGCGGCCAGATCGAAGTGCCGACCATCGAAGGCAAGCTCGCCCGCATCAGCATTCCTGAAGGCACGCCGACGGGACACCAGTTGCGCCTGGCGGGGAAGGGCATGTCGGTCATGCGATCCGACGCGCGCGGCGACATGTTCCTTCAGGTCGTGGTCGAAACGCCGCAGAAACTCTCCGACGAACAAAAGGAACTTTTGAAGCAGTTCGAAAGTCTAAGCGACAAGGCGAAACAGAACCCGCAGTCCACCGGCTTCTTCGACAAGGTCAAAGACCTTTGGGAAGATTTGAAGGACTAGCAAAACCCGAGGCTGTCAGGCCGGTGGTGGCTTTGCGAAAAAAATCAAGAATCAAAACCCGAGGCCGTCAGACCGACGGTGGCTTTACGAAAAACAAAGAATCAGAATTTACCGCCTGCGTTTACTTTGAATTAGCGCGCACCAAATTGATGATCCCTGAAAAGTCCTTAGTCTCGCCGCCGCCCCGCTCAATGTAGTCGTCGTAGAGCTTCGAGGCGCGCGCCGCGACTTTCGTTTCCACGCCCGTCTGCTTAGCGGCCTCAAGCGCAAGCCGCATGTCCTTCAACATGAGCGTCGCGCCGAAGCCCGGGTTGTAATCCCGGTTGGCGGGCGATGTCGGCACCAGCCCCGGCACCGGGCAATAGGTCGTCAAGGACCAGCACTGGCCCGACGCCTTCGACGAAACCTTGAACAAATCCTCTGCCGCGAGGCCGAGCTTTTCCGCAAGCACGAAGGCTTCGGCGACCGACGCCATCTGAATGCCCAGCATCATGTTGTTGCAGATTTTCGCGGCCTGGCCGTTGCCGGACCCGCCGCAGTGGACGACGTTGGCGCCCATGATGTCCAGGTACGGCTTTCCTGCCTCGAACGCCGCCACTGCTCCGCCGACCATCATGGTGAGCGTTCCGGCCTCGGCCCCGCCGACGCCGCCGGATACGGGGCTGTCCAGCATCAGAAATTTGCGCTGGGCGGCACCTTCGTGCACGGCGCGGGCCGTCTCCACATCGATGGTTGAACAGTCGATCATCAGCGCGCCCGCTTTCGCCGCGCCGAACAGGTCGTTTTCGTAGACCGCTTTCACGTGCTTCCCGGCGGGCAGCATGGTGACGATGACGTCCTTGTCTTTCGCTGCGTTGCCAGCCGACGGGGCGACCGCCGCGCCGTCGGTCTTGATCGCGGCAAGCGCGCCTTCAACCAGATCGAAGGCGGTCACGTCGTGGCCCGCTTTTATCAGGTTTCTCGCCATGGGCAGGCCCATTTTGCCGATGCCGATAAAGCCGATGGTCGCCATGGTCTTTCTCCTTACTGATATTTTTGAATGCTTTTGATGCGGGGTGATTACTCGAAGGCGAACTTGCCGACTGGCTGTATGGCGCGGAATTTTTCCGCCCACTGGGCGCGAAGCTCTTCCTCCGTCGCGCCGATGTCGTAGGCCGGGCTGGTCAGCATCGCGGCCTGTCGACGTCGATGACGAAGATCCTGCTAATGCGCTCGGCCAGGTCGCCCCATCCGTCGAACAGCGGGCGCAGGCCTGCAAAACCATCGTCCGTTTTGCCGACGAAGCGCGCCTTCCCACGGTATCGGTATCCCTTTCTGGAGAACGGGTCGACGAAGTTGCCTTCGACCGCCGGGTTCGTTCGGATGTTCTTCATGGTGTTGGGGGGCGGAAGCTCGGCAAAGGCAATCGATCCCCCATCGACGACGACGAAGGTGCCCTTGGGTAACAGGTTGGGCAGGCCATCCGCCCCCACGCTTGCGACATAGCCGAGCCGATGGTCCTTGACGATCTTTCGCATGGCGTCGGTGATCTTCGCGGTCGCGGTCGCGGCGTCGTTGCCCATGGCGCACAAGTCCTCTGAATTTAGGTCGGAAATTTTCCGGTTCCCTTTCTTAGCCCAGGCCCATAGATTTCCGCCACATGCAATGACGGTGGATGCCGAAGGCAACGGATAGGGACGGAGCCTTAAAATGAAAATCGGAATAGTCGGCTGCGGCGGCCGCATGGGCCGGATGCTGATCGAAACGGTGATTGAGACCCGGTGCGCCGACCTCGCCGGCGGCGCGGAAGCGCCAGGAAGCGACCTCGTCGGCACGGACCTGGGCGCGCTCGCGGGCGTGGCGAGCCAGGGCGTCGCAGTCGGCGATAACGCGGCGGCGCTGTTTGCCGCGTCCGACGTGGTCATTGACTTCACCGTGCCCGCCGTAACGGCGGCCAATGCGGCCCTCGCAGCCAAAACCGGCACCGCCATGGTCATCGGCACCACGGGGCTCGATGCGGCGCAGCAGGCGGCGGTCGCGGCGGCGTCTAAACAGGCCCCCGTCGTGCAGGCCGGTAACATGTCCTTAGGCGTTAATCTTTTGGTTGGCCTGGCCGAACAGGTGGCGGCGGCGCTCGGATCCGACTACGACATCGAAGTCGTCGAAATGCACCACAAGCACAAGATCGACGCGCCCTCGGGCACGGCCCTCATGCTCGGCCGCGCGGCGGCGGCGGGCCGGGGCGTCGACCATGATGCCAGCGCGGTGCTGAGCCGCGAGGGCCACACGGGTGCCCGGCCCGAAGGCGCCATCGGCTACGCGGCGCTTCGAGGCGGCGACGTGGTCGGCGATCATACGATCGTATTCGCCGGGCCCGGCGAACGGGTCGAACTGATCCACAAGGCGGCCAACCGGGGCATTTTCGCCCGGGGTGCTGTCCGCGCCGCGCTCTGGACCGGGGGCAAGGCCCCCGGTCTTTATTCCATGCGCGACGTACTGGGCCTCGCCTAAACCGTTTCTACATCGTAATAAATTGTCGGAAGCCGGCCTAAACCGCCTTTTCCGCGTGCGCGCCCGGACGCCGCAGGCCGGCGATGGCGCGCTTCAAGCCGTCAGCCACGCTATATCGTTCCGTGTTCGTAAGAAATCGTCCGATAACCACCGACCGGCCGTGGGACCGCAGCATCAGCCGGCCGCTTTGGCCCCGGGCTTCCTCGACCAGCACCTGCAGCCATTGTGGTTGAAACGACCAGGACCGCTTACGTCCCCAATGGTTGACCCGCTCGACCGTCAATTCCGTTTCGGTCATGGCGATCGTTTCGACCTCGTTACCACGTTTGAGGTTAAGCCGGAACAACGCGTACAGCAGCAAAGCCTCCCCGCCCATGAGCGGCAGGACCGGCCACGCGCCCAAGAAAAGGAACAAAACGATGAAGGGAACCCACGCGATGAACAAAATCCACATGGCCGTGTGCACACCCTTCAGGGACATCGACCGATGCGGGCGCAATTCGGTCCGGTACAGGCAGGGGGCGGCGGGGTCGATCATGCGGGAATGATGGCGCAGGCGGCTTTACTTAACCAGAAATTTTCGCGAACCTTCCGGCCATGAAAAAAGCAGATGTTGAGGAGTTCTACCGCCGCCTGCAGGCGGAAAACCCGGAGCCGGAAGGCGAGCTGGATTGGACCAATCCGTTCACGCTGCTGGTCGCAGTCGTGCTGTCGGCGCAGGCAACGGACGTGGGCGTCAACAAGGCCACCGGGCCCTTGTTCAAGGTCGCCGACACGCCCGAGAAAATGGCGGCGCTGGGCGAAGCCAAAATCCGCGACTACGTCAAAACAATCGGGCTTTACCGCAACAAGGCGAAGAACGTCCACGCGCTGTCAAAAATCCTGATCGAACGGCACGGATCGCAAGTGCTGGACGATCAGGACGCGCTTGAAGCGCTCCCCGGCGTCGGCCGCAAGACCGCCAACGTGGTCCGCAACATCGCTTTCGGCGCGCCGACCATCGCCGTCGACACGCACATCTTCCGGATCGGCAACCGCACCGGCATCGCCCCCGGCAAAACCCCGTTGGCCGTGGAAAAGAAGCTGTTGAAGGTGACCCCCGGCGCCTATATGCGCCACGCCCACCACTGGCTGATCTTGCTGGGCCGTTATGTTTGCAAGGCGCGGAGGCCTGAGTGCATCAAATGCTCGGTGTCGGACCTCTGCCGGTTCAAGGGAAAAACGACGGTTTAACGGACCTAGGTAAAGGCTTCTAGGTATTAGCCCCGCGCCCGCGGCGTCAGCCCCAGGCAGGCCTGCTTTTCCATGGAAAAGCCGCGGACGTCCCGCGCTTCCAAATGCGCGATCCGGGCGTGGCCGGGGATGGTTTTTCCATCCGGGCCGGCGGGCCCGTTCATGTCCGGGTACAGATACACATCCAGCACGCAGCCCTGACCTTGAAACCGCAGCATCTCCGATCCCTTGTCGACCCGCCGAAAGACCGGCGCACCCAGCGCGCTGACCAGTTCCGCCCGCGAATATCCCATGATGTCGGCGGGGGCGATCGGCGGCAGGGGCGGCAGACCCGCGACCTCGGGTTCGGCCTGGTTTGCCGATTCGGGCGGTTGATCGTATGCGGACTGAGCGGTGTTGCCAGGCACCGGGGCGGGCCCGGCCGCGGCGCAGGCCGAAAGGCCCAACGCCAGAACAACCGGAAGGAAGCGTCCGAACCTAGCTTTCATCCAGGGTACGCATGTCGCCCGAGATTTCGCCGCCCTGCTCGATGACGATCCGGCTATAGCGGATTTTCCCGGTGATGCGCCCCCCGGCGCGGACGACCAAGCGCCCGCGAACGGTCAATTCGCCTTCGAAACGGCCGGAAATGTCGGCCTCCTCCACATCGGCGTTGCCTTTGAACACGCCGGTCGGCGAAACCTCAATCAGGCGGGCCGACGGCAGCGTCACTTCGACCTGACCCTCAACCACCAGCCGGTCGCATGAGGTGATTTCGCCGGTCAGCGAAATGTCCCGGCCGACGATAAGGCGTTTTGGGTCCGATCCCGAATCGAGCGAGCGCGCGCGATCGATGCGCCGCGTCGTCGACGGCATTTCCGGCGCCCGGCGGTGCATGTCCGGCTGCAGCCCCGACGACATCGGCGGCTCGGGCGCATGCGTTCCTTTTCGGGAAAAGGGTTTCAGCGGCGGGGCGGACAGATCGTCGTTGCCGTCTCGGGTTTCGTCACTCACGTCGGAATCCTTTTCAAAAGTGTCCTCTGAAGGGGTCGAATTGCCGATTTTTTTGCCAAACATGGACTTTTCTTTACGCATCCTGCCGCGTTCCGTCCAGCACTGAGTTGTCGGGCCGAACCGCCGGTTGGGTCGTCGGTGCCGCGCCCGGCCCGCCGGCCTCTGCCTGCCCGGCGCCCATGCGCCCGGCGTCGCCGCGGTACCGTTGGAACAAGTGCACCATGGCGGCGGTGGCGATCACCGGGGTCAAAAAGTTGACGATGGGCACGGTCAGCAAAAGCGCGATGGCGACGCCCGCCATGAAGATGTAGCTGGACCGCTGGCGGCGGATCATCGCCACGTCGCGGGCAGCAAGCCTGCGGGCGGCGATTATTTCGAAGTATTCCCGACCCAGAAGGTATCCATTTACCGTATAATATAAGAGCGGATAAGCCGGCCCCAGAAGTATGAACGGTAGTAGCAATAGGTTCAGCAGCACCACCAGTCCCAAAAAGCGGAGCGCCGTCGCAACCTGTTCGCCCGCTGACTGGCCCGCCGCGGCGGGTAGACTCGGGTAGTGGCGGCGCTCGACCTGTTCGGCGATCTGTTCGAGGAACAACGTAACGACGGCGGAAACGACGCCCGGGAACAGTGCCCAAGTCAGGATCAGAACAACAATCCCGCCTAGCCAGTCGGCGACGGTCTCGATCCACGGGATGGAGAAAAAGGCCGTGTACTTGAAAAGGCCGAAGGCCGCCGCCCATAGGCCTGCGAAAATGGCCAGCGCCGCCCCGATGCTGAAACAAAGGGGCCGTCGGGTGTATTTGTCGCCCAGTTGCTGGACGCCTTTGATGAAGGCATCGATCATGGCCCACATTTGTCCGATTCCCCGGTAATTTCAAGCGTCGGCAGGGAAATTACCCGGATCCGCCCGACGGTTGCCCGGGCCGCTCGGGCTTCCCACTGGACTGTGGCGGCGCGGACGCTATACTCCGCCCGCAATTGAGGGCGGCTGGGCCGCCCCGACGCGAGCGTGAGATTACAAAGGCTTTCCCATGAATAACCCCCGTTACGACGTTGCCGGCATCGGCAACGCCATCGTCGACGTGCTGACCCGAACCGATGATACGTTTCTCGCGGCCCAGGGCCTCGACAAGGGCGCGATGACCCTGGTCGATCAGGACCGGTCGCGCGCCGTCTATGAAAAAGTCGGCCCGGCGACCGAATGTTCCGGGGGGTCCGCCGCCAACACCATCGCCGTGCTCGCGGGCCTGGGTGGCAAGGCGGCCTTCATGGGCAAGGTTCGGGACGACGAACTGGGTCGCATCTTCGCGCACGACATCCGATCCTTGGGCGTGCATTTCGAAACCCAGCCGGCGGCCGACGGCCCCGACACCGCCAACTGTCTGGTATTGGTCACCCCCGATGCGGAACGCACGATGCTGACGTACCTGGGCGCCAGCGTGCATTTCGGCCCGGCCGATGTGGACACGGACGTCATCGCCAAATCCAAGGTCACGTATCTTGAAGGATACCTGTGGGATCCGCTCGAAGCGAAAGAAGCCTTCCGCACCGCCGCCCGCGCCGCGCATGACGCCGGGCGCGAGGTGTCGCTGTCGCTGTCAGATGCCTTTTGTGTCGACCGCCACCGGGACGATTTCCTGAAACTGATCGAAGGCGACGTCGACATCCTGTTCGCCAACGAAGACGAAATCACCTCGCTCTATCAGGTGGACTCGTTCGACGACGCGCTGCAGAACGTGCGCGGGCATTGCAAGATCGCGGCGTTGACGCGCTCAGGCAAGGGCTCGGTCATCGTCGCCGGTGACGAAGTGCACGTTGTCGACGCTGAAACGGTCGACATGGTGCGCGACACAACCGGCGCTGGCGATGCCTACGCAGCCGGGTTCCTATACGGCTATACGCACGAAAAAGACCTGGTGACGGCGGCCCGCATGGGCGGCATCGCGGCGGCGCACGTCATCCAACATATCGGCGCGCGGCCCGACGTGGATCTGAAATGGATCATGGCGGAGGCCTTGGGCTAATGACCCGCCTTGCGGCCCGCGGCATGCTTCGCAACATCGCCATCATCGCCCACGTCGACCACGGCAAGACGACGCTCGTCGACGGCATGCTCAAACAGTCGGGCGCGTTCCGCGCCAATCAGGCCGTCGCCGAACGCGTGATGGATTCCGGTGACCTGGAGCGCGAACGCGGCATCACCATCCTGGCCAAGTGTACGTCCATCGAATGGACGGGCCGCCGCATCAACATTGTCGACACGCCGGGCCACGCCGACTTCGGCGGCGAGGTCGAACGTATTTTGGGCATGGTCGACGGCGTTCTGCTTCTGGTCGACGCCGCCGAAGGACCGATGCCGCAGACCAAGTTCGTGTTGTCGAAGGCGTTGAAGCTGGGCCTCCGCCCCATTGTCGTCATCAACAAGGTCGACCGGCCCGACGCCCGCATCGACGAAGTCCACGAAGAGGTCTTCGATCTGTTCGCGGCGCTGGACGCCAACGACGCGCAATTGGATTTCCCGCTGCTTTTCGCCTCCGGCCGCGACGGCTGGGCTGGTGACGCGCCCGACGCGCGGGCCGACGGGCTCAAGCCGCTGTTCAACAAAATTCTGGAACACGTGCCGGCGCCAGATGTCGACAGCGAAGACGCGCCGTTTCAGCTGCTGGCGACAACCATCGAGGCCGACCCCTACCTAGGTCGTATCCTGACCGGGCGCATCCAGTCCGGCACGGTCGAACCCAACATGCCCATCAAGGCGCTCAGCCGCGACGGCAAGATGGTCGAACAGGGCCGGGTGTCGAAAGTCTTGGTGTTCTGCGACCTCAAACGCCAGGCCGTCGACCGCGCCGTCGCCGGCGATATCGTCGCCATTGCCGGGCTCGCCAAGGCAACAGTGGCGCACACTCTTTGCGATCCGGAAGTGACGGAAGCGCTCACCGCGCAGCCGATTGATCCGCCGACGCTGTCGATGACCTTTTCCATCAACGATTCGCCCTTGGCCGGGAAGGACGGTTCGCGCGTGCAGTCCCGCGTCATCCGTGACCGCCTGTTGCGCGAGGCCGAAGGCAACGTCGCCATCCGCATTATCGACACGCCCGACGACAACGCCTTCGAGGTCGCGGGCCGGGGCGAACTGCAACTGGGCGTGCTGATCGAAACCATGCGCCGCGAAGGATATGAACTCTCTATCTCGCGTCCGCGCGTGCTTTGCCGCACCGATGAAACGACGGGCCAGCAGTTGGAACCCATCGAAGAAGCGGTGATCGACGTCGACGAAGAATACTCCGGCGTCGTCGTCGAAAGCATGAGTTTGCGGAAAGGCGAGTTGCGCGAAATGAAACCGTCCGGCGGCGGCAAAACGCGGCTAGTGTTTTTGGTGCCGACGCGGGGACTGATCGGCTATCACGGCGACTTTCTGACCGAAACCCGCGGCACCGGCGTGATGAGCCGCCTATTCCATGCCTACGGGCCGCACCGGGGTCCGGTGCCGAGGCGGCGGAACGGCGTTCTGATTTCCAACGCCGACGGCCAAAGCGTCGCCTATGCGCTCGCCAACCTGGAAGAACGCGGCAATCTGTTCATCGGTACAGGTGAAACGGTTTACGAAGGCATGATCGTTGGCGAAAACGCACGGCCCAACGACCTGGAAGTGAACCCGCTCAAAGGCAAACAGCTGACCAACATACGGGCCTCGGGTAAAGACGACGCCATCCGGTTAACGCCGACCAAGCGCATGACGCTTGAACAAGCTATCAGCTACATCGGCGACGACGAACGGGTCGAGGTCACGCCCAAGGCGATCCGGCTCCGCAAGGCGATGCTGTGCCCGAACGAACGCAAAAAGGCCGAACGTAAGCGCGAGGCCGAAGCGGTCTGACGCTTGGCCCACAGCTTAATCGCTTGTGAGCATCCAGAGCCGCGCCTAAGGTTTCCCCCGAAAGGTCGTCTTGGAAAGGACGCTTGGCCGTGACCGACCATCCCCGCCGGACCTGGACCGACGCACTCGCGGCGTACTTCCATCGCCGCGCACTGATCGTCTTGTGCCTGGGCTTTGCGAGCGGGCTTCCCTATCTGTTGGTTTTTTCGACGCTGTCGGCGTGGCTCCGTGAATCGGGACTGTCCGTCGCCGCCATCGGCTGGTTCTCGCTGGCGGGTGCGGCCTATGTGGCGAAACCTTTGTGGGCGCCCGTGGTCAATCAAACGCCGCTACCGGTCCTGACCCGCGCGCTTGGCCAACGGCGCGCGTGGTTGTTGCTGTCGCAAACCATGGTCGCCCTTGCCATCGTTTTCTTGGGCTTTTCCGATCCCGGGCGCGACCTCGCCGGGACGGCTTTTTGGGCGGTCGTGCTGGCGGCCGCGTCGGCGACCCAGGACATCGTCGCCGACGCCTACCGCATCGATACGCTGGACCGCGACCTCGAAGGCCCCGGCACGGCCAACTTCGTCAACGGATACCGCTTAGGCGTGCTGGCGTCCGGCGCCGGCGCACTTTTGATCGCCGATCAATGGGGCTGGCAGGCGGCCTACGCCATGATGGCGGTGCTGATGACCGTCGGCATTTTGACGACATTGGCGGCAAGCGAGCCCAAACGCCCACCGACGAAATCGGGGCAACCGTTCCGAACTGCGATCGTCGAACCGTTTTTGGATTTCATGACCCGGCGCAACTGGATCATCGTGTTGCTGTTCATCACGCTGTTCCAGTGTGGCGAAGGTCTGTTGGGCGTCATGGCCAATCCGTTCTATCTGGACATGGGCTTCACCAAGACTCAGATCGGTCTGGTTACCAAGGCCTGGGGCTTCGCCATGAGCATTGCGGGCGCCGTTGCGGGCGGGCTTTTGGTTGCGCGCTTCGGCGTGTTTCGGGCGCTTTTCGCCTGCGGGCTGATGCAGGCGCTGACCAACCTCGCGTTCGCCTGGCTGGCAGGGCAGGGGCCCAGCGTACCGGCGCTGACGGTGGTCATCGCGCTTGAAAACATGACCAGCGCCATGGCGACGGCGTGTTTCGTCGCTTACCTGTCCGCCCTTTGCGATCGCGCATATAGCGCCACGCAATACGCGCTCTTGACCGCCTTCGCCGCCTTGGGCCGGAAAATCTTCGTCGCCGGCGGCGGCGAGGTCGCACAGGCCGTCGGCTGGGCCAACTACTTTATATTGACGACGCTGGCGTCGTTGCCGGCGCTGATGATCCTTTTGTGGCTGATGCAAAAGGACCGCCACTTCCGCTGATCCCGCCGCCGCAAGGCTCGCTTGAGATATATCAAGTCGGATATATTTGGCGCGGTTAAGCTCCCCTGATTTTTGAGGGGCGGGCGTCCGGCGCACTGCGCCGACCCGCTGGGAGAGGAGGGCCCCTTGGCCGATACCGACATAAAGAAGGCCGAGGCGGCATGGTAGCCGCTTCGGATCGCAGCCCTGGTCGCTGGGCCGGCGGTGGCGGTGATAATTTATTTGCTGCCCGCGCCCGACGGCATGAAATCGGATCATCTCCATGGTCGGCACCAGCCCGAGTCGCATCATCCTGGGCTTCATGCTGGCGGCCGCGTCTCTGGTCGTGTGGATATCCAAAACCACGACGACAATCATGATGTTTGCGGTCGGCCTGTCGGTGATGGAATTCGCGACGCAAAAATCCCAAGACGGAAACGCCGCCCGCAACTTCGGCGTCGGGTTGATGCTATGCATTGCCTACGCCGCGTCCATCGGCGCTGTCGGCACCCTGATCGGCATGCCGCCCAATGCGCTCTTCGCGAGCTTCCTGCATAGCAATTACAACATTCAGATCGACTTCTTCACCTGGATGCGCTCGGGCGTAACCGTCGTGCTGGTGATGTTGCCGGTCGCCTGGGTGCTGTTGACCAAGTTTGTTTTTTCAACCAAGGGGTTCGCGCTTGGCGACACCGTCGATGTGATCCGCGCCGAGCTTGCGGCGCTCGGCGGCCTGTCCCGCGGCGAACGCGCGGTCGCCGCCGTTTTCACCGCGACGGCCTTGGGCTAGATTTTCCGGGCCAAGATCGTCGCGTGGGCGGGGCTGCCGATCAACGACACGATGATCGCCATCGCCGCCGCCATCGCACTGTTAGCCTGGCCGATTTTGCTCAAGGACGGCGTGTTCGCCATGGATTGGTCGGCGGCGCGCTGGCGCTGGCCGGTGGGTTCTAGGGAACGGGCCTCGCTGCCTAGATCGGCAGGCGGGTGACCGGGTTCAATGTGGGCGTCTGGACGCTGGTCTTCATCGTCACCGTGGCCATCGCCTATCTGGCGGAAATCACCTCCAACACGGCGTCGACGGCGACGTTCCTGCCGATCCTCGCCGCCGTGGCGGCCGGGCTTGGTCTCGATCCCCGCTATCTGGCGGTGCCGGTGGCCGTCGGCGCATCCACGGCGCGCATGATGCCGGTGGCGACACCGCCCAACGCCATCGTGTTTTCCTATGACGGCATGCGCCTGGGAGACATGGTCCGGGCCAGGTTCTGGCTGAACATTATCGCTTTCGCCGTGACCTTCGCCGCCATGTACCTATTGGCACCCTGGGTGTTTGGGATTTAGATTACCGCCATGCCCAAGCCAACGCGGGCCGGGCCGGCGGCGCAAATGCGCCCGCAGCCCGCCCCGCGCGCTTGACCTGATCACGTCACACCTGAAAGGAGGCCCCATGCGCCAATCCACCCGCCTGCGCGAAATGCTCAAAACCGGCAAAACCATCGTCGTTCCCGGCTGCTACAACGCGCTTTCCGCAAAAATCTTGGAAAAGGTCGGCTTCCCGGCTGTTTATATGACCGGCTACGGCACCTCGCTGGCGCTGTTGGGCATGCCCGATGCGGGCCTGGCCACCATGACCGAAATGCACCTGAACGCGCGCTACATCGCCAACGCCGTCGACGTGCCGGTGATTGCTGACAGTGACAACGGCTACGGCAACGCCATCAACGTCATCCGCACTATCCGCGAATACATCCAGACCGGCGTCGCCGGCGTCCATCTGGAAGACCAGATCATTCCCAAACGCTGCGGCCACGTGGCGGGGCGCCAAGTTATCCCCATGGAAGAAGCCTGCGGCAAATACCGCGCGGCGGCCGACGTGCGCAACCAATTGGACAAGGACTTCATCATCATCGCGCGGACCGACAGCCGCGGCGCCGTCGGCGGCTCCCTCGACATCGCGATCGAACGCGCCAACGCGTATCTGGACGCCGGCGCCGACATGGCCTTCGTCGAAGGCCCGACAAGCCGCGAGGAAGTGGCCCGCATCTGCAAGGAAGTAAACGGCCCGGTGTTTTATAACCAGACCGGCGTGTCGCCGCGCTTCACCGAAGAGGAAATGAACGATCTAGGCATCGCCATCACCATCCTGCCGGGCGCGCTGTTCCGCGCGACGCTGTTGTCGCTTTACGATTTCTGCGTCGACCTGCGCGATAAGGGCCCGATGGTCGAAGCCGAACAATTTGACGGCATGAAGTCCCACCCGGTCGGTGACTTCCATACCTTTGCCGGATTCGATCAGATCAAGAAGTGGGAAGAAGCCTATCTGGACGAAGCCGAGCTCGCAAAATACGCCGGCACCGTCGGCCATCAACCCGGCGGTCATGACTGATATTTATCTCGCGCGAAGCTGCTGTCGCGCGCCTTCGGTCGGCTCCGGCTTCGTGAGGATTTTTGGTCTTCGCGAAGCCACTGTCGCCCTTTGGGCTTAGGTTTCGCGATATTTAGACACCACCGCGTCGATGGTCGCCGCATAGCGGACCAGGGGTGGCTTTAGCCCGTGGGCGAACAGGTCCTGGCGGACATCGTGTCCGGTTCCGGTCAGGACCACCGCAACGCCGCGGCGTTGGGCTTTTCGAGTCAGGCCTTCGATCATGTTGGCGGCTGTTGAATCGAGAAACGGCACCGCCGACAGATCGATGACCAAAACTCGGTAACTTTCCGAAATCTGGTCAAGCACCGCGCCCATGGTCGCCGATGCGCCGAAAAAGAAAGCGCCTCGAATGCGATAAACGACGACATCCGGTGCGGCGGCGGTTTCGGGCCCGTCATCCGGGCGCACGCCGTTCACCCCGTCGGCCAGGTCTTCGGCGACCAGGGGGCCGCCGGTTTCGATCGCTGTCGTTTTCGACATGCGGTGAATGAACAGCACCGATCCCAGCGCAAATCCGACGACGATGGCCTCCGTCAGATCGCGGAACACGGTCAGCCCCACTGTCGTCGACAGCACCAGGGCATCGCCCGCCGATGCGCGCATCAATGTCAGGAACGCATCGCATTCGACCATCTTCCAGGCAATGACGGCCAATACGCCGGCGAGGCTTGCCAGCGGGATGAAGCTCGCGAGCGGGGCGGCGACCAGAACGAACAGCAGCAAAAACCCCGCATGCATCATACCCGCGACGGACCCGTGTGCACCGGCGCGCACATTGGTCGCCGTGCGCGCGATGGTGCCGGTGACGCAAAACCCGCCGAACAGGCCGGACGCCACATTGGCCGCTCCCTGCGCCACCAGTTCGCAGTTGGACCGGTGGCGCCGCCCGGTCATGCCGTCGGCGACGGTCGCCGACAACAGCGATTCGATCGCGCCCAACAGCGCAAAGCCGGCGGCGTTGGGCAGGATGACGGCGACCTTGGCCCAAGTGATGTCGGGCAGCGCGGGTGCGGGCAGGCTCGCCGGGATGCCGCCGAACCGCCCGCCGATGGTTTCCGCCGGGATGTCGAAAACATGGGCTGCGGCGGCGGTGACGCCGACGGCGATCAACATCCCCGGCCGCCGGGGCAGGAACCGCGCGGTCGCCCAGATGATGGCGATGGTCGCAAGCGACAGGCCGATCACCCCGGGCTTCATGGTCGGCAACGCCGCCCACATCACCGGCAGCTTTTCCAAAAACGGCCCCGACAGGCTGAGCCCCAACAGTTCCTTAACCTGACCCATGAAGATGATCAGCGAGATCCCCGCCGTGAACCCCGCGGTCACCTGATAGGGGCTGAACTTGATGTATGTGCTTAGCCGGCAGAACCTTATCACCGCCAACATCAATCCCGACAACACGATAGCGAGGATCAGCCCGTCGATGCCGCGGGCGCGGACGGTCGCCGCGACCAGCGCGATGAACGCCCCCGCCGGGCCACCGACCTGAAACCGGCTGCCGCTGCGCGCCGAGACGACGAACCCGCCGACGATGGCGGTGTAAAGCCCCTACGCCAGCGATGCGCCCGACGCCCCGTCAATAGCGGGTCGCAAGGCCCCGGGCCCGCGTGGCTTGATTTTTGTGCAATGCAACATATACTCCGCCGTTCCTGATCCACGGCGCTGTAAGGGAGTTTGAACCATGGATATGAGCAAAATTCCGGTGGGCAAAAACCCGCCTTACGACGTTAACGTCATCATTGAAATCCCGATGGGCGGCAATCCGGTGAAGTATGAATTGGATAAGGAATCGGGCGCCATGTACGTGGACCGTTTCCTGCACACGGCCATGTACTATCCTTCCAACTACGGGTTCATCCCCCACACGCTCTCCGAAGACGGCGACCCGGCCGACGCCATGGTCTTGGGCCAGATCCCGGTGCAGCCGGGGGTGATCATTCCGTCGCGCCCGGTCGGCGTGCTGCTGATGGAAGACGAAGGCGGCATTGACGAAAAGATCCTCTGCGTCCCCGTCGATAAACTGCATCCGTTTTACGGCAACGTCGGCAGCTATCGCGATCTGCGCCCGGTACTGCTCGATCAGATCGCGCATTTCTTCGAACATTATAAAGACTTGGAACGCGGCAAGTGGGCCAAGGTCAAGGGTTGGGGCGAGGCCGAACAGGCGATGGACCTGATCCGCGCCTCCATGGCGCGCGCCAAGGAAAAGTAACCGACCGCCGCGTTCGAACAGGGCGGCGCCCGACAGACGAATTCGACGAACGCCGCAGACCGGGGCATCCGGTAACCGATGATTGGACAGCTTGATATCGTTGTCGTCGTGATCGCGGCGATCGCCGTGGCCGGGTTTTTTCTGCCGGCCGTCACCGGCAACCGGATATGGCGGACGACGGTCACGCCTCTGGCCTCGATCATTGGCAGCGGCTTTCTGATCGTCGGGCCGCTGTTGGGTAAAATCGTCGGCGCCTGGGCGCCTGCCGCCATGGCGGCGCGGGGATAAGGGTGCGCTCCGGCTAAGAGCCGATCACCCCGCCGTCTTTTTTGGTGATCACGACGACGGCGGCGCGGGGCGGGCGCGTGGGCTCAAAATCCGGCCATCGGGTCGTGGGCTTATCGAAGGACGATCCCTCGCCCGGGTGCTGCACGGCCAAAAATAATGTCCGCCCGTCCGGCGTGAACTCTGGCCCGCAAATCTCCGACCCCACCGGCCCGGCGTAAATCAGGCGCGGTAGCGCGCACCCCGGCCCCGATGCGTCCATGCCGTAAAGCCCCTCGGGGACGCCGTTTCGCTTCTGGCGGCCGCCCTGGTCCGTCGCGATCCAAAGGCGGCCCGTCGGATCGGTCGCGGCGTTATCCGGCGAGGACAGCCAGGCGCCGTGTTCGTTTGTGCCCGGGTGATAGGCCGCGCGCTGCGCCGGGTCCGCCGGATCGCCCGCCAATAAGAAGACCGCCCAGGTAAATTTGTCCGCGCCATGGTCGGGATTGCCGCTGGGGCCAGGCGCGG
>JAYNIR010000006.1:0-30876 GCA_038109305.1 Rhodospirillaceae bacterium | reverse complement strand
GGCGCGGCCGTCCGATGTTATTGCGACGCCCGCACCCTCGTGCTTGAACCGGCCCAACGCCGTGCGCTTCACGGGTTGGGATTGCGGATCATAGGGATCGATCTCGACCATCCAGCCGAAGCGGTTGGGTTCGTTGGGTTCAGTCTCCACATCAAAACGCGTGTCGATTTTCGCCCAGCCGTACCAAGGCCTGCCTCGGATGCCCATGCGCGCATGCCCAGCCGCCAGGCCGGATATCGTGATCGGTGTCGTTGCTGTCAGCCGCCTCGCATAGTTGCTTCCGGCAACGATGCGCCAAGCGCCCGCATCTATTTTAACCTCGATCACCGAATGACCGTGCGCTGCCATTTCGGTTTTCATTTGATCGGGGCTGAGGCCGAAGGCATCGCGCCTGGACGCATCCGGCCACATCAGTTCCCGGTTGGTGTATTCATGATTGACGCAATGAAGCCCGTGGTCGCCCGAATCCGACCCACGCGGCAGCGGCATAAAGGCAATGAAATCGTTGTTGGCGCTGAAATGGTTTGCCGCACCATCGCCCGTAAGCACCGGATCGCCGAACCCGATCAGCGCGCGGGCGTCGTATCCGTTCGCGACGGCGTGGTCCGGGCCGATTTTTTGCGGCGGCTGTTCGAAGGTCAGCAATGACGGATTGGTTGATGCGGCGACGGTCATGCCGGGCAGCGCGCCCCAGGTGATCAGGCCCGCGCCCGCCTGCAACACCCGTCGACGATGGATCAGCGCCGGAAGCGGCGCCGCCGTCCGCCGCCCGATGGGGCGGTCGTCATCTGCATGAAAGTCTTTCGGGTCGTCGGTCACTGGCCGACCGCTCCCTTAAGCCTGATGGGGTTATCGAACCTCGTTCGCCTGATGCGCCGTCAGCACCGCCATGGTGACGATGTCCGATACGCCCGCATCCATCTGCACGACCTGCGCCGGCTTGGAAAATCCCAGCAAGATCGGGCCCAGAACGGTCGCGCCGCCGGCGGCGCTCAGTAGCCGCGCCGAAATCCGCGCCGAATGCAGTCCCGGCATGACCAGCACGTTGGCCGGGCCCGACAGGCGGCAGAACGGGTAGTTCGCCATCAGGTCCGGGTTCAGCGCCACGCCGCAGCTCATTTCCCCGTCGTATTCGAAATCGGCGTCGCGGCGATCCAGCACACCGACGGCATCGCGGACGATTTCGGCGCGCGGCAGGTCCGGGTTGCCGAAATTGGAAAACGAAATCATCGCCACGCGGGGTTCATGCCCCATCGCCTGCGCGACCGACGCGGCGCCGGCGGCGATATCGGCCAGCTCATCCGCGTTGGGCGACACGTTGACCGCCGTGTCGGCGATGAACAGTGCGCGGCCGTCTCGCGTCAACACGATGGAAACGCCCAGCACCGGCCGGCCGCCGCCCACTTCCAGCACGCGGGCAAGGTCCCGGATCGCCACGTTGTAATGCCGGGTCAGCCCGGTGATCATCGCGTCCGCGTCGCCGGCTTCGACCATGCAGGCGCCGAAGACATTACGGTTGTTGTTGACCCGCCGTTGGGCGTCTCGATAGAGCGATCCCTTCCGCTGCTCCTTGGCGTAGACCATATCGATATAGGCCTTGTTGTTTTTCGAAAGCCGCGCGTTGGCAAGCTCGATCCCGTCGGTATTCGGCAGGCCCAGTTTTTCGATGGTTTCGCGAATGCGTCCTTCCCGCCCGATCAGGATCGGCGTGCCGTATCCTTGCGTCATGAAGGAATAAGCGGCGCGGATGGACCGCTCGTCCTCACCCTCGGCAAAGACAACGCGTTTCGGATTGGCCTTCACCGCGTCGAAAATGTTCTGCAGCGATCCCGCCGTCGGGTCGAGCCGAGCCGACAGTTCCGCCTCGTAGGCCGCCATGTCTTCAATGGGCTTTTGCGCGATCCCGGTGTCCATCGCCGCCTGGGCGACGGCCTTGGGCACGGCGACGATCAGGCGCGGGTCGAACGGCGTCGGGATCAGATAGTCGGGGCCGTAGCTTAGACGTGTTCCGGCATAGGCGGCGTCGACCTCGCCCGGCACCACGGCGCGGGCCAGCTCGGCCAACGCCTGGGCGGCGGCGCGTTTCATTTCTTCGTTGATTGCGGATGCCCGAACGTCTAACGCCCCCCGGAAGATATAGGGGAAGCCCAGCACGTTATTGATCTGGTTTGGGTAGTCCGACCGGCCCGTCGCGATGATCGCGTCGTCGCGCACCTCGCGCACTTCCTCGGGCCAGATTTCCGGCACCGGATTGGCCATGGCGAAAATCAGCGGCTTCGCCGCCATGGCGGCGACCATGTCCTTGGTCACGGCGCCGGCGCCAGAAAGCCCGATGAACACGTCAGCGCCTTTCAACGCGTCGGCCAGCGTCCGCGCGTCGGTCTTGACCGCGTGTTTGGATTTCCATTGGTTCATGCCCTCGGTGCGGCCTTCGTAGATCACGCCCTTGGAATCGCACAGCGACGTCTGTGCGGCCGGCAGGCCCATAGACTGAAACAGCTCGACGCAGGCGATGGACGCAGCCCCCGCGCCGTTGACGACAAGGTTAATGTCCTTGATGTCGCGGCCGGTCAGGTGCAGGCCGTTGATCAGCCCGGCGGCGGTGATGATTGCGGTACCGTGCTGGTCGTCGTGAAAGACGGGGATGTCGAGGATTTCCTTTAGCCGTTCCTCGATCATGAAACATTCCGGCGCCTTGATGTCTTCAAGGTTGATGCCGCCGAACGACTTGCCCAGATAGCGCACGCAGTTGACGAACTCGTCGACGTTTTCCGTGTTCACTTCCAGGTCGATGCCGTCGATATCGGCAAAGCGTTTGAACAAGACCGACTTGCCTTCCATCACCGGCGTTGCTGCTGCGGCGCCGATATTACCAAGCCCCAATACCGCCGTACCGTTGGAAATGACCGCGACCTTGTTGCCGCGGGCCGTGTATTCGTAGCCCTTGGATTCATCTTTTTCGATTTCCAGGCATGGGGCGGCGACGCCCGGCGAATAGGCCAGCGTCAAATCGCGCTGCGTGGTAAGTGGCTTGGTCGCGCTGATCTGCATTTTTCCGGGGCGGCCACTCGCATGCATCTTGAGCGCGTCCTGGTACATCATGTCGTCGGCTTGTTTTTTCATGTTTCTGTTCTCTTGGATACCGGCGCCGGGTGGACGAACGCACCGCTGCCAACAGCCCGCAGCGGCATCGACGGTGTTCTTTTCAGAGAACGTCGGCGGCTCCCCAAAAGCCCGGCCAATTCGCCCAGAGTGCTTCCTTTATGTTTTCTTCCTCATACATATTGCCCAAGGGCCGGGGCAAAGGAAAGCCTGAAGGCGGGGTGGGCTGACCCGGTCCGAAGGGCCGATTCCGGCCAGTGATTTCCAAAACTTATGGCCTTGTCGTGGCCTGGGGCGGTTGGCAGTGGCAACGGATTCCGTGGTATGATAACTTCATCCTGGGCGCATTGATAATTTACATGGTGGGACCATGCCGCCGGACGACGCCGCGCCCGATCTCAAAATTGCCAACCAACTCACCAAGGGCGATGATGCCGACGCCACGCTTGCGGTGGATCGGAGCGATAACGATGGCGACGTGACGCCCCCCGGCGGGCGGAGCGAAAACGACGCCGCCGTGACGCCAATGATGGCACAGTATCTGGAAATCAAGGCCGACCATCCGGATGCGCTGCTGTTCTACCGCATGGGCGATTTTTACGAACTGTTCTTCGACGACGCGGCGAAGGCCGCCCAAACGCTCGACATCGCGTTGACCAAGCGCGGCAAGCACCTGGGCCATGACATCCCCATGTGCGGCGTGCCGGTGCACAGTCACGAAGCGTATCTGACCCGGCTGATCCGGGCCGGCCACAAGGTCGCCATCTGCGAACAGACCGAAGACCCGGCCGAGGCGAAAAAGCGCGGGTCGAAATCCGTCGTCCGCCGCGCCGTGCAGCGCGTCGTCACCCCGGGTACGATCACCGAAGACGCGTTGTTGGATGCCCGCCGCCATAATTATCTGGCGGCGCTGGGCATGGCGCAGGGCGATCTGGGCCTGGCCTGGATCGACATGTCGACGGGCGATTTTCTGATTCAGGCCGTCGACGATGCGTCGCTCGCGGCTTCCCTCGCGCGGATCGACGCGGGCGAAATCCTGGTTTCGGAAAAGGCGCTTGAAACGCCGGGCCTGTTCGAAACCGTCAACGACTGGAAAGACCGGTTAAGCCCGCTGCCGTCGGCTCGGTTCGACAGCGCCAATGGCGAGGCGCGCCTGAAGGGTTTCTTCGGCGTCAAAACGCTCGACGGGTTCGGCCAATTCGGCCGGGCCGAACTGGCGGCGGCGGGGGCGCTGGTCGATTACATCGATCTGACGCAAAAGGGCCGCCTACCGCGCCTGCGCCCGCCGGCCTGCGTTTCGGCTGGCGACGTTATGGCGATCGACGCAGCGACGCGGCGGAACCTGGAACTGGTCCGCACGCTTTCCGGCGAACGGCGGGGTTCGCTCTTAGATGTCATCGACCGCACGGTCACCGGCGCCGGCGCGCGCCTGTTGGGCGAACGGCTCGCGGCACCCCTGACCGATCCGGCCCGGATTGATGCGCGGTTGGATGCGGTGCAGTTCTTTTATGACGACGCGGCCTTGGCCGCCGACCTGCGCGCGGTTTTGGGCGAAGCGCCCGACATGGCCCGCGCGTTGTCCCGCATCAGCCTCGGCCGCGGCGGGCCGCGCGACCTGGCGGCGATTGGTGGCGGGCTTCGGCAGACAGCGTTGATTCAGGAACGGCTCGACGGCGCCCGCAGCCTCCTGCCCGACGGTGTCCGCGCGTGTCTCCGGGACCTGGGCCAGCATGGAGAATTGGTGGATCGGCTCGGCCGCGCGCTAGCGGACGATCTGCCGCTTCTGGCCCGGGACGGCGGCTTCATCCGCCGCGGCTATGCCCCGGCGCTGGACGATCACCGACAATTGCGCGACAACAGCCGCAAATTGATCATGGGCCTGCAGGCGAAGTATGCGGACGAAACCGGCGTTCAGGCGCTCAAGATCAAACATAATAATGTCCTGGGTTATTTCATCGAGCTTCCGGCCAAGCAGGCGGATCGCGTGCCCACCGGCAAATCGGCGGACGGCGACGCTAGCCCCTTCATTCACCGCCAGACCATGGCGAACGCCATGCGGTTTTCGACGGTGGAACTGGGCAATCTGGAAAGCCGCATCGCCTCGGCCGGTGACCGGTCCCTGGCGTTGGAGCTCGACCTGTTTCAGGACCTGGTCAGAGAAGTGAGCGGTCGCGCCCGGGAAATTTCCCTCGCCGCCGATGCTTTGGCGCGGCTCGACGTTTCGGCGGCCTTAGCCGATCTCGCCCGCGACCGGCGCTACGCCAGGCCGGTGGTCGACCGCACGCTCCACTTCGACATCCGGGGCGGCCGCCATCCTGTGGTGGAGGCGGCGCTCGAAACCCAGGGCCTGCCGGCCTTCGTCGCCAACGATTGCGTACTGACCGCGCGGGGCGGCGGCGATGCGGATACCGCAACCGATGCGGACCAGGGCCGCCTCTGGCTGCTTACCGGCCCCAACATGGCGGGCAAAAGCACGTTCCTGCGGCAAAACGCATTGATTGCCGTGTTGGCGCAGATGGGGTCGTTCGTGCCGGCGGCGTATGCCCGCATCGGCGCCGTCGATCAGTTGTTTTCCCGCGTCGGCGCCGCCGACGATCTGGCGCGCGGCCGATCGACCTTCATGGTCGAAATGGTCGAAACCGCGATGATCCTCAATCAGGCGGGCCCCCGGGCCCTGGTCATTCTGGACGAAATCGGCCGCGGCACCGCCACCTTTGACGGGCTTTCCATCGCTTGGGCCGTGGTCGAACATCTGCACGAAGCCAACAAATGCCGGGGCCTGTTCGCGACGCATTATCACGAGCTCACGCAACTGGCCGGCAAGCTTCTGGACCTTCAACCGCACACCATGCGGGTGAAGGAATGGAGAGGCGACGTGGTGTTTTTGCACGAGGTCGGGTCGGGTGCGGCCGACCGGTCCTACGGCATTCATGTGGGCAGGCTCGCGGGCCTGCCGCCCGCGGTGACCGAGCGTGCCGAACAGGTTTTGGAAAAGCTCGAAAAGGGCGGCGGCGCATCCGGCGACGGCCCGATGCACGCGGATTTGGCCGACGACCTGCCGCTTTTTCAGGCTTTGGACCGGCCCCGCGCGGGCGCCCGCATGGACCGCGGCCCGTCGCCGGTGGACGAAGCGGTTGCCGGCGTCAACCCGGATGAACTGACGCCCCGCGAAGCGCTTGATCTGCTCTACCGCCTGAAGGACCTGACCGCCAAGGCCGGCGGCTGATCGCCCCCATTGCTGCGGGTGCGTTCCGCGCGGCCCTGGTGTATAAGAACCCCATGCCCCGTCACAACATCGCCAATCTGCGCGCGCTGATTGACCGCGCCGCACTCACCAAAAAGCTCGAGGATCTAGCCGGGTGGTCCGGCTATACGCCCAATACCCGCAGCCAGGTGCTGCAAATCTTCAAGGACGCCCATCAGGCGGGCTGGGCCGAAATCAAACGCCGCTTTGAATCGGGCGAATGCACCGGGCCCGAAGCGACCCACGCGCACGCCTATATGATGGATCAGTTGATCCGCGTCGTGCACGACTTCGCCGACAAGTGGGTTTATCCGTCGGCAAATCCGACGACGGGGGAAACGCTGACCGTTATCGCCACGGGGGGTTACGGGCGGGGTGAACTGGCGCCGTTTTCCGACATCGATTTGATGTTCCTGCTGCCCTACAAGATCACGCCCCGGACGGAACAGCTCGTCGAATTCATGCTCTACATGCTTTGGGATCTCGGGCTTAAGGTCGGGCATGCGACCCGCTCCGTCGACGAAACCGTGCGCCTCGCCAAACAGGACGTGACCATTCGCACGTCGTTGTTGGAAGCGCGCTGGGTCTGGGGCGATCAGGCGCTGTTCGATCAATTCCGGGCGGCATTCTGGAAGCAGGTCGCCGACGGCACCGGCATGGCCTTCGTTGAAGAAAAGCTCGGTGAACGGGACGCGCGCCACGACAAAATGGGCGACACGCGTTACGTGCTTGAACCGAACATGAAGGAAGGCAAGGGCGGGCTCCGCGATCTGCAGACATTGATCTGGATCGCAAAGTATCTGTACCGCGTGTCGGGCATGACCGAACTGGTGGCCCAGGGGGTCTTTACCGAAGACGACCTGAAGCTGTTCGAAAAAGCGGAAAACTTCCTTTGGACCGTGCGCTGCCATCTGCACTACCTGTCCGGCCGGCCGGAAGAACGGCTCAGCTTCAACATTCAGGCGGAAATCGCCGAGCGGCTCGGCTACCGCAATCAAAAAGGCATCATGGGCGTTGAACGCTTCATGAAGCATTACTTTCTGATCGCCAAGGATGTCGGCGACATCACGCGGATTCTCTGCGCCGTGCTGGAAGAACAGCACAAAAAATCCGCCAAACGGTTCAGCTTTCCGTTTCTGGGTTTCGGCAAGGGAAGCAAGATCGACGGCTTCGCCGTCGACGGCGGCCGCCTGACCCTCGCGTCCGAAAAAGAACTGCGGGACGATCCCTTGAAAATGGTCCGGCTGTTTCACGCGGCGCAAACCCACGACCTGGACATCCACCCCCAGGCGCTCCGCCTGGTCAGCCAGAATTTGAAACTGGTCGACGCCAAGTTGCGCAAAAACAAGAGAGCAAACCGCCTGTTCGTCGACATGCTACGCGGCCGCGATCCGGTTCAGGCGCTCATGCGGTTTAACGAAGCCGGCGTGTTCGGCCGCTTCATTCCCGATTTCGGCAAGGTCGTTGCGCAAATGCAGTACGACATGTATCACGTCTATACGGTCGACGAGCACACCATCCGCGCCATCGGCCTGACGCACGGGATCGATACCGGGCGGTTGAAAAAAGACCATCCGGTTTCCTGCGATACAATTTCCGAAATCCAATCGAAGGACGCGCTTTACGTCGCGGTTTTGCTGCACGACATCGCCAAGGGCCGGGGTGGCAACCATTCCGAACTGGGCGCCGAGGTCGCGCTCAAGCTCTGCCCGCGCTTGGGCCTGAGCGACTGGGAAACGGAAACCGTCGCCTGGCTGGTGCGCTATCACCTGCTGATGTCCCACACCGCCTTCAAACGCGATCTGGACGATCCGAAAACGATCCAGGACTTTGCCGCCGTGGTGCAGTCGCCGGAACGGCTCCGGATGTTGAATATCCTGACCGTCGTCGACATCCGCGCCGTCGGCCCCAACGTCTGGAACAACTGGAAGGCGGGTCTCTTGCGCGAACTTTTCTGGCAGACCAAGGCGGCCCTGACCGGCGATGCGCCCGAAGACCGGCGCGCCCAGCGCATCGAAGGCGCCAAACTGGCGTTGGCGGCGCTGCTTAAGAAATGGCCGGAAGCCGATCTGCAGGCCCATCTGGACCGCGGCACGGACGCCTACTGGCTGTCGGCGGACCCGGAAACCCACGCCCGGCACGCCCAACTGGTCCGCGATGCCGAGGCGAAACGAATCGACCTGCGCATCGAAACCCGGATCGACCCGGAACGTTCCGCAAACGAAATTACCGTCTACACGGCAGATCACCCGGGCCTGTTCGCCAACATCGCGGGGGCCTTGGCGCTGTCCGGCGTGTCCATTCTGGACGCCCGCATTTCGACGCTGTCCAACGGCATGGCGCTCGACAGTTTCTGGGTCCAGGACGGCACCGGCCTCGCCATCGACGAACAGGGGCAGTTGAAACGCATGGTCCAGCGTATCGAGGACGCGCTTCGCGGCGCCCGCAGCCCCGCTCGCGACCTGAAAAAGGCGCAGGACGAACGCCTGCCGACCAAGGCCCAGGCCTTCGACATCGCCCCGCGGGTGCTGATCGACAATCAGGCCTCCAATACATATTCCGTTATCGAAATAAATGGCGGTGACCGGCCGGGGTTCCTCTATGACGTGACCTCGGTTCTGACCGAAGAAGGCCTGCAGATCGCCAGCGCGCAGATTTCCACCTATGGCGAACGGGTGGTCGACGTGTTCTATGTGAAGGACATTTTCGGCCTTAAAATCCGCCATCCGGAAAAGCTGAAATCCATCGAAGAACGGGTTTTGGCGCGAATCGGGCCGCAAAAGAAAAAGGCAAAGGCGCAAAAACCGTCCGCCGCCGCCGCCGAATAGCGCCCCCGGAGGGCCCTAAGGGGGCCTTGTTTTCGCCCCCGTCACAGCGTACTAGCGACCCATGAACTTGCTGAAGGCCATCACCACCGTCGGCGGCTATACCTTGTTAAGCCGGGTGTTCGGCTTTGTCCGGGACATTCTGATCGCCAATTTCCTAGGCGCCGGCATGGTCGCCGACGCCTTTGTCGTCGCCTTCCGCCTGCCCAACCTGTTCCGAAGACTGTTTGCCGAAGGCGCCTTCGCCGCCGCCTTCGTGCCGCTGTTTTCTCGCGAGCTCGAACCCGGTCTGGGCGGCGATGCCGAAGCGGCCCGCCGCCGCGCCCAAGAATTCGCAGAACACGCGCAATCGGTCCTGGCCCTCGTGCTGGTCGCCGTCGTCATCGTGGTCGAACTCGCCATGCCCTGGGTCATGGCGGTCATGGCGGGCGGATTCGCCGCCGTGCCCGGAAAATTAGCGCTGGCGACGGACTTGTCCCGCATCGCCTTCCCTTATCTCCTTTTCATTTCGCTGGTGTCGTTGCATTCGGGGGTCCTGAACTCCTTGGGCAAGTTCGCCGCCGCCGCCGCCGCACCCGTGCTGTTGAACATCACCCTAATCGCGGCGCTACTGGGTTTTGCCCACCGAACGGAGACCGCGGGCCACGCCCTTTCCTGGGGTGTCTTCGCGGCGGGGGTGGTGCAGTTTTTGTGGCTCGCCTGGCACTGCCGGGAAAGCGGATTTCCGCTCCGCCTCGTCCGGCCCCGGTGGTCGGAAAAAGTCGCGCTGCTGGTCAAACGCATTCTGCCCGTCGTGTTCGGCGCGTCGCTTTATCAGATCAACCTTCTGATCGGCACGATCCTCGCGACCTACGTCGCCGACGGCGCCGTGGCTTATTTATACTATGCCGACCGGGTGACGCAGCTGCCCTTGGGCGTCGTTGGCGTCGCCGTCGGCACGGCGCTGCTGCCCATGCTGTCCCGTCAGTTGAAGGCGGGCGAGGACAGTGCCGCCATGGACAGCCAAAACCGCGGCCTCGAATTCGCGCTCTTGTTGACGCTGCCGGCCGCCGCCGCGTTTCTGGTCATCCCGCATGACATCATCCGCGTGCTGTTCCAGCACGGCGCGTTTGACGCGGCCGCCGCGGACGCAACGGCCCGTGCCCTGTTCGCCTACGCAACGGGGCTTCCGGCTTATGTGCTGATCCGCGTGCTGACGCCCGGGTTTTATGCGCGCGAAGACACGGCGACGCCGGTTCGCATCGCCATCGGCGCGATGCTGGTAAATATTGTCTTGAACCTGATCCTCATGCGCGTCTGGGGCCATGAGGGCATTGCGGCGGCGGCGTCCGTTTCCGCCTGGGTCAACGTGGTGGCGCTTTACTGGGTGCTCTGGGGCCGTGGGCATATCGCGCTGGATGCCCGGCTCCGCATGCGCTTGCCGCGTATCGTGCTGGCGGCGGCCGGCATGGCGGGCGTCGTCGAAATCGCCCGCCAGAACCTGGAATTCATGATGTCGAGCGGGCTTGCGGGGGGGGCCACGGCGCTCTGCATCCTGGCGGCGGCCGGCATGGCGTCCTACTTCGTTTTTGCCGTGCTGCTCTGCGCCGCCAGCGCCCAAGACGCCAAGGCCATGTTCCGCCGGGGCGGCTGACCAGCGGGTCCTGGGCGCGCCCGGGGGGCGTGCGGACGGGGCGCCGGGGCCCGGGCTTGACCCCCGCTTCGGGAGCGTCCATAACCGGCGCGGTTCAGCATTCAGGGAGACCGCGCGATCATGCGGCGCATTTTTTCCGGCGTGCAGCCGACCGGCGATCTGCACCTCGGCAATTACCTGGGCGCGATCCGTAATTGGGTCCGTCTGCAGGACGAATTCGACGACTGCCTGTTCTGCGTCGTCGACCTGCACGCCATCACCGTATGGCAGGACCCGAAGGAACTGCGCGCCTCGACCCATGAAGTGGCCGCCGCCATGATCGCCGCCGGCATTGATGCGGACAAGGCGCTGATCTTCAATCAAAGCCAGGTCCCCGCGCACGCGGAACTTGCGTGGATTTTCAACTGCGTCGCGCGCATGGGCTGGCTCAACCGCATGACTCAGTTCAAGGAAAAGGCCGGCAAGAACCGGGAAAACGCATCCGTCGGGCTGTTCGCCTACCCGAACCTGATGGCCGCCGACATCCTGGCCTATCACGGTACGCATGTGCCCGTTGGCGACGACCAGAAACAGCACCTGGAACTGGCCCGCGACATCGCGCAGAAATTCAACAACGACTTCGGTGTCGAATTCTTCCCCGTGGTCGAACCCTTGATCTTCGGCGAGGCGACGCGGGTCATGTCTTTGAAGGACGGCTCGAAAAAAATGTCGAAGTCGGACCCGTCCGATCAGTCGCGCATCACGCTGACCGACGACGCCGACGCCATCGCCAAAAAAATCCGCAAGGCCAAAACCGATCCCCTGCCCATGCCGGAAACCAAACAGGAAATGGATAGACGCCCCGAAGCCGCCAACCTGATCGGCATCTTCGCGGCGTTGGCCGACCAGTCCGTCGACCAGGTGTTGAAGGATCACGGCGGCGGACAGTTCTCGGATTTCAAAAAGCAGCTCGCCGATCTGACGGTCGCCAAGCTGCAACCGGTCACCGTCGAGATGCGCCGACTCGCCGACGACCCCGCTTACATCGACGGCGTGCTGCGCCGGGGTGCTGAGAAGGCCCGCGCCATATCCGGCCCGATCATGGACCAGGTGTTCGACATTGTGGGGTTCCTGCGCCCGTAACCGCTGGGCGGGCCGCCATCCGGGGCCTTGATCCGGGGGCCGGGAGGCCCCATGTTAAGCCAAAGTCATATCGGCCGCCGGGCCGGCGGCCCGCATCGGAGATCGAAGCCATGTTCATTCAGACGGAAACCACCCCCAATCCGGCGACGCTCAAGTTTCTGCCGGGCTGCACGGTGATGGAAACCGGCACTGCCAACTTCACGGATCAGGCCGAGGCCGGGCGTTCACCCTTGGCGACGGCGCTGTTTGGCGTCGACGGCGTGACCGGCGTGTTTTTGGGCGCCGACTTCGTCACCGTGACCAAGGCCGATGACCGCGACTGGGACACCTTAAAACCTCGGCTTCTCGGCGGCATCATGGATCACTTCACCAAGGGCCTGCCGGTAATCGCCGCCGCCGCCCCCGAAGTCGATACGGAAGCGGCGGGCGACGACGGTGAAATCGTCAATCAGATCAAAGAGTTGCTGGAAACCCGGGTGCGCCCGGCGGTTGCCCAGGACGGCGGCGACATCATCTACCATGGGTTCGAAGAAGGCATCGTCTACCTGCAGATGCAGGGGGCGTGCTCCGGCTGCCCGTCGTCGACGGCGACCCTCAAGCACGGCATCGAAAACATGCTGCGCTACTACATTCCCGAAGTGAAGGAAGTCCAGGCGGTTATCTAATCCGCTGATCGGACAAACTTTTTAAGGCTGTGCCCATATCCGCCCTGTCCCCGCCCGGCGCGGGGCAGAAACGCCATGCGAAAGGCGCCGTCAGCCCTGCGTCATTTGCATTTGGCCCGCCCCGCGGTCGGGTGGTATAAGCGCCGCTTCGAGGATGCGGTTAACTATTAAAAAAACCGGAAAATAACGACGCCTTGAGAACGACCGGAGCAGATCTTGAAACGTTGAGGGCGTTAGAGTGCTGATCGGCCGTTTGCCACGGGAGGGAGCGGCCGGATCTTCGGAAAATCAAATCGGTAGCGCTCATCCCTGCGGCACCCTGGGCAATTCGAGGGAGACTTTGCGGTCTGCGTTTTCGGGCGGCGGGGCTTTGTTTGTAGCGCAATGGGGGACGGAACCGGTTTCCGGAAAAGCATGATTTCAAAAATGCAGCAGATTGACGAACGCCTGATTATTGCGCCCGTCCTCGCCGTTGCGGTGAGCGCGGGCTTCCTTGCCGTCAGCCGCATGCAGGGGCCCGAGGTCGCGTATTTCGCCGCCGCCGCGATCCCGCCGGGCGAACCGGCGATTGAGCAGGCGGCCCGTCAGGTCGCCCGTCAAGCGACTCAGGCCGAACCGCTACTGCCGCCAAAGCGGCCCAAGGTCGACCGGCCGCCGACGCAATCCGTGCTGGCGCTCAGCGACTGGTTCGCCGAATTGAAATACGACCTCGAACATATCCGAGAAAAAGGCGCCACCGTGCCGCCGGCGTTTCTCGCGTCGCTGCCGCCGGACCTGGGCCGCATCCGCGAAACCCAGGAACGCAAGCGCCTGTTCTTCCAGGCGGTGCTGCCGTTGATCCTGCGCGCCAATCAGGAAATTCTCGCCGACCGCAAACGCCTTTGGCGCGTGCAGGCGGATGACCGCCTCGGCCGCGCCATCCCGGCCCAGGATCGGCTTTGGCTCCGCGCAATGGCGGAAAAATACGAAACCGATCCCGGCGACTTGACGACGCTTTTACGCCGGGTCGACATCGTTCCGCCGTCGCTGGCGCTGGCCCAGGCGGCGGAGGAAAGCGGTTGGGGCACGTCCCGCTTCGCCCGCCAGGGCAATGCCATCTTCGGCCAATGGACCATGGAAAAGGCTGAGGGCTTGGTGCCGCTCAACCGGGACGAAGACAAGGACCACTTGGTCCGCCGGTTCAAGGCGCTGATCGATTCCGTCCGCGCCTACATGGCCAATTTGAATACTCATCGCGCCTACCGCGAGCTGCGCCAGGGGCGCGAAGCGCTCCGCCGCGCGGGCGACCCGTTGAACGGTCTGTCGCTGGCCCGGTTCCTCAACCGTTATTCCCAGCGCGGCGATCATTACGTGGACGCCATCCGCGACATGATCCAGGGGAACGAACTTAACCGGCTCGACGACGCGCGCCTCGCCTACGGTCAGGCGACCGATCCCGAAGCCTGATCTTCGGATCGTCGCCCGGCCGCCTGACAGAGCCGATGGTCGGGCGCCTGACCGTATCGCGGCACCTCCCGGATTATTTTCGTAAATAAAACTGCCGGCCCAGCCAATACCAGCGCCCGTCCGGCCCCGGCAGCGTGCAGTTGATCCGCGTCCGGCCCGGGAGAAACGGTTTGCTAACCCGGATTTCAAACCGCACGTCGCCCAGGCTTTCAACCTGCGTCGGCCCTTGGTTCGAGGCAAAGCAGGTCAGCCGCCCGATGCCTCCGGGCGCCGGAGGTTTGACCGTAAAGCCCATGGCCGGCGGGTTGGCGGCGCCGACCAGCGGATCGACGGGCGTGATGTCGGTGACGTCGATAGCCATGGCGTTGACCGCAAGCTTGAACCGATTGATGCCGCCGAAATTTTCGTTCAGCGCGAACCGCGGCAGATAAAAAAACCCGAGGCTCGCGTGCGCCACGCCCGAATGCTGGCCGAAGGCGGCGGTAAATCCTTTGTCCCGCAACATTGCTTGAATATCCGCCGACGCTTCGCCGTAGGGATAGGCGAACAGCGCCGGCACGCTGCCGATTTCCGCCTTAAAGCGTTCTTTGGCGTCGTCGACTTCCCGCTGATTAAGCTGTAGGGAGGCGTCGGCCATGTGACCGTGGCTGACCGTATGGTGGCCGATCTCGACGCCGCCTGCCTTCAATTCCCGGATCTGATCCCAGGTCATAATGCCGTTCAATTTGCCATCCACCGGGCCGGTCGACACGAACAGCGTAAACGGCAGACCCGCTTTTTTCAGCCGCGGCCACGCGAACGTGTAGGCAGATGCGAACGCGTCATCGATGGAAATACCGACGGTGTGCTCGGGCAGGCGTTCGCCGGCCTTGAGCGCGGCGACAATTTTCGAAAGCGGCAGGACCGTATATTTGCCGGACGTCAATTCGGCCAGATGCTGTTCGAATTGATCCAGGCGGATGTTGGTTGTCGGGTGTTCCGGTTCGTTGAACCGGTGATACATGACGACGACCGCCGACTGCGCGGCCTCCGCCGCCGGCGACGCGGCCAGTGTCATGATGGTTATGGCCGCGACGACGGCCCGAAGCGCGGCCCTGATAACAACAGGACGGACCCGCCGCCCGAAGGCGGCCCGGGAACGGTTTCGAATAGGCATCTTCCTCACCCCACACAAATAATCGATATAGTCTTGCCCTGGATCGATTTTTCCCCCTTCCGCCGCATCGCACAAGTGTTCTACGTTTTTTCCATGCCCCTTGCCGACATACGATGCGAGGCCGATCATGAACAAAACCCTGAACGCCGCGGGAATGGACCTGTTGTTCAACGACGCGCGCACCCACAACACCTGGGAGGACACGCCGGTCGCGGCGGCCGACCTCCGAAAAATATGGGACCTGACCAAGATGGGCCCGACCAGCGCCAACTGCTCGCCGGCCCGGGTTGTTTTCGTGCAATCGTCCAAGGCCAAGGAAAAACTGAAACCGTGCCTGGCTCCCGGCAATGTCGACAAAACCGTGTCCGCGCCGGTTACGGCGATCATCGGGCACGACATGGAATTTTACGAAAAACTGCCGGAGCTGTTTCCGCACACGGATGCGCGGCCTTGGTTCGCCGGCAATGACGCGCTGATCGCCGAAACCGCGTTCCGCAACGGCACGCTGCAGGGAGCCTACTTCATCATGGCCGCCCGCGCCTACGGGTTCGATTGCGGGCCCATGTCCGGGTTCGATCAGGAAAAGGTCAACGCCGAATTTTTCGCCGGCACCAAGGTACGGGCGAATTTTCTCTGCAACATCGGCCACGGCAAGCCCGACGACCTATTCCCCCGGAGCCCGCGCATGAGCTTCGACGATAGCTGCCGGGTGATGTGATTTGATTTTTCGTTCGAACCGCCGCCGACCCGCCCCATAGTGGCCGCGCCCGATTCTTTCGACCCGACCGGGCCTACAACGCCGCCGGATGACGCCGCGGCGCCCGTTCCGGTGTCTGCCTGGCTTTACTTGATGCTCTGCGTCGCTGCCATGGCGCAGGCGTTCTGGCATCCGCCGGGCATGGTCTGTGCGGCGGCGGCGCTGACGGCGGCATATCTGGCGCTCGAATTCCGGCAGACGTCACGGGTGCAGCGAGTTGTCGGTTATGCCTTGGCCTTGGGCGGCACGGCGATGGGGTTCGCCGCCGGCGACGGCGGGCAGGTGTTCCTCGACGGCATCGCGCGGTCGCTCAAGCTCCTGCTGGTGTTTTTCGCCGTCGCCTGGCTGCAACGCCTGGTGCGGGTCAGCGGTTCACCATTTTGGCCTATGCCGCGCACGGGCTCGGCGCGTTCCTCAGTCTGGCGGCGCTGACGTTGTTGTCCGACATGGTGTCCCGGGCGCAGGACCGCCGACTTAAAGACCGGCTTGCCGTCGCGCTGATGATCGGCTTCACCGCCGCTTCCGCCTGGTCGCCGTTTTATGTCAGCGTCGCCGTGGTGCTGGCGGCGTGCCCCGGCATGAAATGGACGGACATCGCGGCGCCCGACCTGTTCTTGGGGTTCGCCGTGGTCGGGCTTACGGCGGCGATGGACCCGCTGATCGCCCGCCGCCCGGGATCGCCCCCGCCGGTCCGCCGGCCCGCCGAAAACCCTTATTGGGGGCGGCTGATCGTATTGCTGGCAAGTCTGATGGCCGCCGTCATAACCGTCGAAACCGTGTTCCATCTTTCGATCCCGGTCGTGCTGGCCCTCGTGTCGCCGCCCTTCGCGGTCGTCTGGCTTTTGATCGGTCGCGGCGGCCCCGCCGACGCCCGACGCCAGCCCCGCCGCGTCGTCCAGGCCCAGCCCGGATTGCGTGGCGAGGCCCTAGTGTTCGTCAGCGCCAAGCTGTTCGGCACGAGGATATCGGCGGCGCTCGACCCGGCCGGCGTCGCCGGCGTGTTGCACATAGCGCTGTGGCCCGACTGGTTGAAGTCCCTAGCGCTGGCGCTGTTCATCATTGCCGCGGGCGCGGCCGGCCTGCACCCGGTGGTACTGGTGATCATCATCGGCACGGCCCTGCCGCCAGACGTGTTCGGCATGCCGCCGCTGATCATGGCCCTGGTGATGCTGGGCACCTGGGGCCTGTCGACGACTAGTTCGCCGTTTTCCGGCACAACCCTGGTTGTTGGGCGGCTCACCGGGGAGAGCAGTTTCCGGCTCGCCTGGACCTCGGCGCCCCTGTATACCGTGTCGGGCGCGGTGCTTGTTGCGCTGATCGCCTGGGCGGTCTGGCGCACGGGCTGGTTTCTCTGACGGCGACGGGGCCTCTTGGCGCGCGCCCGGCGCGGATGACGATATGAACCTACTTGCCTTCGATACGGCCACCTGGGGATGTTCCGCCGCCTGTCTGGCGGACGGGCGGGTGCTGGCGCACGCGTCGGCGGAATTGCCGCGCGGCCAGTCCGAAGCCCTGATGCCGATGATCGCCGACGTTATGCGGGATGCTGCGTTGGATTACCCGGACCTTGACGCCATCGCTGTAACCAACGGCCCGGGGGCGTTCACGGGCCTGCGCATCGGGCTTGCCGCCGCCCGCGGGCTCGCCCTCGCACTGGGCTTGCCGGTCATTGGCGTGACGACGCTGGAGGCCGTCGCCCACGCGGTGCCGGGGGCCGAACGCGACGGCCGTCGGATTCTGGTTGCCCTCGACAGCAAGCGCGCCGATGTCTACGCGCAAGTGTTCGGGCCTGAGCTCGCGCCGGTGACGGATCCGGCGGCGCTTGCCGAAGACGCGCTTGCCGCGGTTGTCGTAATCGGTCCGGTGCTGGTCGGGGGCGACGCCGCCCCGCGCGCGGCGGCGGCGCTTCAGGCGGTCGGCATCGCAGTGGAGCAATCAACCGCGCCCGGCGTCCCCAACGCGGCGGTGGTCGGCCGGATCGCGGCGGCGCGCCCGCTGCCCCCGGTGGGCGTCGACCACGTGCCCCATCCCATATACCTGCGTCCGCCCGACGCGAAAATTCCGCTCCGGTGCGGCAGGCTTAGGCCGTGACGCAGGCCGGCGCCGGTTCGTTCAGATCAGGATTTTCGGATGATCAGGCGATGCGGCTGATCGAGCCCGTCGCCGCCCGGCTCGGGCGTCAGGCTGATGACCTCGTGTCCGTGATCACGGACCGACCGGGGCACGTTGTCGAGCGGCTCCACCCCCTTCAGCCGAACTTCCAGCACATCGCCCGGTTGCAGCCGTTCGATGAACAGTTTCGTTTTCACGAACGTCATGGGGCAGATGTCGCCCGTGATGTCGATGAACGGGCGGTCTTCCGGCGCGCGCGGCTCGGGCTTGATCATGGCAAATCTTGTGTGTGTTGTTAGTTTTCGTCTAAAGTGATGTTTAAGTCATCTCACTGAAATTTTAAAGCACGCAGGTAAAGCATTCCCACGAATATTCGTCTTTTTTTAGACTAATTTGTTCTGCTGAACTGTTGTCTTCCGCATTACGGTGGTCAAAAAGACTAAGGAGCCAATCTACCAATGACCGAACTTCCCAATAAGTCCGAATTGATCGAGCTGACGACCGAAATCGTCGCCGCCTATGTCGGCAACAACAAAGTCGCGCCGGCGGACATCCCGGGATTGATCACCGAAGTGTATGCGGCGTTGGCCGGCGTCGGTGGCGGTGCCCAGGGGCCCGGTGAACGGCCCGAGCCAGCGGTGCCGCCGAAACGGTCGGTATTTCCGGACTATATCGTCTGCCTCGAAGACGGCAAAAAGCTGAAGATGCTCAAGCGGCACCTTATGACGTCCTATAACATGACGCCCAAACAGTACCGGGAACGCTGGGGCCTGCCTGTCGACTACCCCATGGTCGCGCCGAATTACGCCAAGCACCGCAGTCGCCTGGCCAAGAAAATCGGCCTCGGCACCAAGCCCAGGAAGCGCAAATAGCACCCGCATTTTCCGGCGCGCTGGGGCTTTGGCCTGGGCGGCGGACGGGGTATAGTGGCATCGCCGCCCTGTGGCGGCCCGGGAAAACCGAGGGGACCGCTCAAATCTCATGACGGGATCGCGTATCGAACGTCTCTGCATCGACAAGGGTATGAAGATGACCGAACAACGCCGGGTCATCGCCCAAGTTCTGTCCGATGCCATAGACCACCCGGATGTCGAAGAAGTGCACCGGCGTTCGAACGAACTGGACAATCGAATTTCCATCGCCACAGTTTACCGGACAATGCGTCTATTCGAAGAGGCGGGCATCGTCGAACGCCACGATTTCGGCGACGGCCGCGCCCGGTACGAAGAGGCGACGGACGAACACCACGACCACCTGATCAACGTTAATACGGGCGAAGTCATCGAATTCCAGAACGAGGAAATCGAAAAGCTTCAGGAGGCCATCGCCCGCAAGTACGGGATGCGGCTGGTGGGCCATAAGCTGGAACTGTATGGAAAGCCAATAAAAAAGGATGACTGATCCCTTGCGGGTGCGGAGAAGCGGCAGGTGACGGAACAACCGCGCAAGAAGCTTCACATCAAAACCTACGGCTGTCAGATGAATGTCTACGATTCCGAACGCATGACGGAATTGCTGGTGCCGCTCGGCTATGCGCCGTCGGATGATCTGGACGATGCCGACATGGTGTTGCTTAACACCTGCCACATCCGCGAAAAGGCGGCGGAGAAAGTTTATTCGGAACTGGGCCGCCTGCGGTTGATAAAAGACGCCCGCCGGGCAAGCGGGGCGGACATGATCCTCGCCGTCGCCGGTTGTGTCGCTCAGGCCGAGGGTGAGGAAGTCCTTCGCCGTGCGCCGTATGTGGATATGGTGTTCGGGCCGCAGACCTATCACCGTCTGCCGCAGATGGTGGCGGAACTGCACCGCAAGACCGGCGCGGTTCTCGATACCGACTTTCCCGAAGAATCCAAATTCGATCACATGGCCGGGGGGGATGCATCGCACCGCATCGACGGGCGTTCGGCCTTCCTGACTGTGCAGGAAGGCTGCGACAAATTCTGCACCTTCTGCGTCGTGCCCTATACGCGGGGCGCGGAATTTTCCCGTCCCGTCGATCAGGTCGCGGCCGAGGCCCAACGTCTGGTCGCCGCGGGTGCGCGCGAAATCACGCTTCTCGGGCAAAACGTCAACGCCTATCACGGCGTCGGCCGGGACGGCGGGGAAACCGGCCTGGGCGGCCTGATCCGGCGGCTGGCGACAATCGACGGGCTCGACCGACTGCGCTACACCACCTCCTACCCGGCCGAGGTCGACGACGATCTGATCGCCGCCCACCGCGACGTGCCGGAACTGATGCCGTTTCTGCATCTGCCGGTGCAATCCGGGTCCGACCGGGTGCTTCAAACCATGAACCGGCGTCACGACCGCGCGTTTTACATCGACCTGGTCGGACGCCTGCGCGCCGCCCGGCCCGATCTGGGCCTGTCATCGGACTTCATCGTCGGCTTCCCCGGCGAGACGGGCCGGGACTTCGAAGAAACCCTGTCGCTGGTCCGCGAGGTCAAATTCATCCAGGCCTATTCGTTCAAATTTTCGCCGCGTCCGGGCACGCCGGCCGCCGCCATGGACCTGCAGGTGCCCGAAGACGTCAAGGACGCGCGGTTGGCCGAATTGCAAAATCTTTTGAATGCGCAGCAGCGTGCCTTCAACGACCATTGCGTCGGCCGCGACATGCCGGTGCTGCTCGACCGACCCGGCCGCCATCCGGGACAACTGGTCGGGCGCAGCCCCTACATGCAGGCCGTTCACGTGGATGCCGACGCCGGCCGCTTGGGCGACATCGTGCCGCTGACCATCACCGGCGCCACCGCCAACAGTCTGGCGGCGGCGATGGCCGGCGAAGCCCCCGCCGGTGGCGAAAGGCGGGCCATCGCATGAGCCGCTCGCGCAGCAAACGCCAAACCCGGGGCGGCAACGGCCATGGTAACGGCAACGGGCACAACAATGGCCACGCCAAAGTCCATGCGGGTGGGACCGGAAAGGCGAACGCCGCCGCCTCGCACCAGATGACGTTTGACGACAACGGCCTGGCGGCAGCGCTGTTCGGTCCGCATCACCGCAACCTGGCGCAGATCGAAGACGCGCTCGGCGTTGTCGTCCACGCGCGGGGCAACGAAGTGTCGATCACCGGCGGCGGCCGCGCCGCCGACCGGGCCTCGGCGGTGCTGGCGGCGCTCTACGATCGCCTGCGGACCGGCCAGCCCGTGGACGCGCCCGACGTGGCGGCGGCGCTCCGCATGTCGGACGGCGACGGGGGCGGGCTCAAGGACAGCGGCGTCACCGTGCTCACGCGGAACAAGGTGATTTCCCCCCGCACGCCGACGCAGGCGGCCTACCTGAAAGCCATCGACGAATCCGAACTGGTCTTCGGCCAGGGGCCCGCCGGCACCGGCAAGACATATTTGGCCGTCGCCAAGGCGGTCGAACGGCTGGTTCAAGGCCGGGTCGACCGCATCATCCTGTCGCGCCCCGCGGTCGAGGCCGGCGAACAACTGGGCTTTCTGCCCGGCGACATGCGGGAAAAGGTCGACCCCTACCTGCGCCCGCTTTACGACGCGCTTTACGACATGCTGCCTGCACCGCAGGTGGTGAAGCGCCTGGAAAGCGGCGAGATCGAAGTCGCGCCGCTCGCCTTCATGCGGGGCCGGACGTTGTCCGACGCCTTCGTCATTCTGGACGAAGCGCAGAACACCACGCCCGTACAGATGAAGATGTTCCTGACCCGGCTCGGCGAAAATTCGTCGATGGTGGTGACCGGCGACCTAAGCCAGGTCGATTTGCCGCGCGGCATCCGCTCGGGTCTTCGCGACGCCATAGACGTGCTCGCCAATGTAAAGGGTGTGGGTTTCATCCAGTTCACGGAAAAAGACGTCGTCCGCCATCCGCTGGTGTCGAAAATCGTCAAGGCCTATCAGGGGGTCGAGGCCCAACGGAAGACCGGCGCGCGCTATGAACATTATGAAGAAGATGGCGAGGGCTGAGGCCCCGAGGCCCGTCCTGTCGACCGACGTTTTGGCCGACATCGACATCGCCGCCGACGGCGCCGATGCGCTGTTGGCCCGTGTGCCGGACTGGGACGGCGTTATCCGCGCCGCGGCGCTGGCGGCGGTCGCGGGCGCCGGCAGGCTGCCGGGCGGACGGGCGGTGGAGGTTTCCATCCTGCTGACCGATGATGACCGGGTTTCGGACCTGAACAAGACGCATCGCGGCAAGGAAGGGCCGACCAACGTGCTGTCGTTTCCGGCCCTGGGCGGGCCGCTGCCACCCGATCCCGGCGTGCCGGCGATGCTGGGCGACGTGGCGGTCGCTGCCGGCGTGGTCCTGGCCGAGGCCGAAAACGCAGGACTTTCGCCCGCCGATCATTTATCCCACTTGATCGTGCATGGTATACTGCACCTCATGGGGCACGACCACGAGACCGATGACGAGGCGGCCCGCATGGAGGGCCTAGAAATCGACATTCTTCAGGGCCTCGGGATCGCCAACCCCTACGAACCGGCCGGCGGCGGCTGACCGTCGGCCCGGACAAGTAATGAACCGCGAGACATGAACGACCAGTTCTCTAGTCCATCGCCCCGGGAACCCGGGGCCGCGCCCCAAGACCCTTCGACCGACAGCAAGACGCCGTCCGCCTGGCAGCGGCTGTTGCGCCGTTTTCGCAACGGCGCCAACGGCTCGGTTCGCGAAACGTTGCAGGAAATTATCGACGAACGGGCGGAAGCGGATGAACCCATCGGCGACGACGAACGCACGATCCTGACCAACATCCTGACACTCAAGGGGCGCAGCGTCTCAGAAGTCATGGTGCCGCGCGCCGACGTGATCGCGGTCGAGGTCAACACGCCGCGCGCCGAAATCGTCGACATCATCGCGAAGCAGGGGCACTCGCGCCTGCCGGTCTATCGCGAGTCGCTGGACGACGCCATGGGCATGATCCACATCAAGGACCTATTCATCTGGCAGGGCGCAGACAAGGAATTCGATCTGACCAAGCTGCTCCGGAAGCTGCTGTTCGTGGCGCCGTCGATGGAGGTTTTGGAACTTCTGTTGGAAATGCGTGCGCGGCGTTCGCACATGGCGCTGGTCGTCGATGAATACGGCGGCGTCGACGGGCTTGTGACCATCGAAGACCTGGTCGAGGAAATCGTCGGCGAAATCGAAGACGAACACGACCGTTCGGAAGAGCCCATCATCCACGACAATCCCGACGGGTCGATCACCGCCGATGCCCGCGTGACGCTCGAAGCGCTCGAAGAAAAGCTTGGTCCCTTGGGCCATCTGGAAGACCGCGAATACATTGATACGCTGGGCGGGTTGGTGTTTTCCATCGCGGGGCGCGTGCCGATCCGGGGTGAGCTGGTCAACTTCGACGGCGGGCTCGAGTTCGAAATTCTGCAGGCCGATCCCCGCCGCATTCACGGCGTCCGCATCCGCCGCCGGCCCGATGCCCCGGCGGATGCCGACGCACCCGCCGACGTGGGCGCCGGCGGATGACGCCCGGCCGGTTGGCGGGGCTCTGTATTTTTCTGACCGGCCTTTCCGGTTGGCGTCTTCGGGGCACGGCCTTGGCGCTCGGCATTTTGGGTGCGTTGGCGCTGCCGCCTTTTCATATGATCTTTCTGCTGCCGCCGGCGCTTGCCGGATTTGTCTGGCTAGCCTGGGCCGCGTCCGATGCGCGGCGCGCGTTCTTCCGGGGCTGGTGGTTCGGCGCCGGACACTGCGGCGCGGGATTTTTCTGGATCGCCAATTCGCTTCTGGTCAACCCGGAAAAACACGCCTGGCTCATTCCCTTCGCGGTGATCGGTTTCGCGTCCGTGCTCGGCCTGTTTCCGGCACTAGCGGCGCTTGCCCTGAATATACTTCGCAGGCGGCTCGGCATCGCCGGCGACAGGGCGCCGGGCGCCGCCGGCGTGCTCGCGGCGGCGGCGCTCTGGGCCGTGTTCGAATGGATGCGCGGCTGGATCTTCACCGGCCTGCCGTGGAACCTGCTGGCCAGCATCTGGATTTTTTCCGACGCCATGGTTCAGTCCGCCGCCGTCATCGGCGTTTTCGGCCTGGGGCTATTGACCTTCCTCGCGGTTGCGCTGTTCTTCGAGGGCGTGCGGGCGGCGATGGCAGGGTGGCTGGTCCTGGCCGCCCTATACGGTTTCGGTGCCTATCGGCTTTCCGATGCACACATCACCTATGCCGACGGCGTGCACCTTCGTCTGGTCCAGCCCAACATCCGCCAGGCCGACAAATGGCGGCGCGACCTTCGCGCAAGGCACATCCAACGGCAGTTGGAAATGTCGGCACAGCCCCCCGAACCGGGCCGCCCGCCGCCGACCCACATCATCTGGGCCGAAACCGCCGCCCCTTACATTCTGAACCGACAACCCGATATGATCCGCGCGCTGGCGGGTGCGGCGCCCCGCAAAGGCGTTTTGCTGACCGGTGCGCTCCGCGCCGAAAACGCGCCGGGTGGCGGCGTCCGCGTTTATAACAGTCTGTTCGCCATCGAACCCTCGGGCCGCATCGCCGACGTCTACGACAAGGTCCACCTAGTGCCGTTCGGCGAATACGTGCCGCTGCACGACTGGTTCGACCTGATGAAGATCGGCATCGACCAGGGCAGTTTTCAGCCGGGCTCGGGGCTCCGGTCCATGGCGTTCCGCGGCCTGCCGCCGGTGACGCCCTTGATCTGCTACGAAGCGATCTTCCCCGGCGCCGCCGTGCCGGCGGACGGCCCGCGCCCCGAATGGCTGCTGAACGTCACCAACGACGCCTGGTTCGGTCGCTCCCCCGGCCCCTATCAGCACTATGCGTTGGTGCGGCTCCGCGCGGTCGAGGAAGGCCTCCCCGTCGTCCGTCTCGCCAACACCGGGATTTCCGCCGTCATCGACCCTTGGGGCCGCGAGGCGGCGGTGCTGGATCTGGGTGTTGCCGACGTCATCGACACCCGCCTGCCCCGGCCGGCCCCCGGCCTCACCCCCTTCGCGCGGTACGGCAATGCGCTGCCGCTGGCGTTGATCCTGGCGGCGCTTTCTGGCGCTGTTTGGGCGCTTCGCCGCCAGGAAATCCAATAGGGAATCCCCAAGGAATCCAGCGATCACCCTTGACCTGACGCCCGATCCTTGCAACAAAACGCGCGCCCGGCATCGTCCGGACCATGGCGTATTTGGACCGCTTGCAGCCATGCCAACCAAAGCGCTAAGCGGGCGAGCGTCGATTTCCCAAAACGCATCGTCCCCCGGGTCCGCAGACGAAACCAACGTTGCCGGAGGCACCAACCCGTGACCCTTTCCAATTATCTTTTTACGTCCGAATCCGTTTCCGAAGGCCATCCCGACAAGGTCTCGGACCGCATTTCCGATTCCGTGCTGGATGAATTCATCCGCCGCGACCCGGTCAATTGCCGGCTCGGGTGCGAGACGTTCACCACCACCAACCGCATCATCGTCGGCGGCGAAGGCCGCTGCGGCGGCGACATGTTCGATAAAAAAGGCAACGCCGACGCGGCGCTGATAGGAAAAATCGCCCGCCAATGCGTCAAGGACATCGGCTACGAACAGGACGGCTTCCACTGGGAAAAAGCGACGGTGCAGGTCTACCTGCACGGCCAGTCCGCCGATATCGCCCAGGGCGTCGATAGCGACGGAAACAAGGACGAAGGTGCCGGCGACCAGGGCATCATGTTCGGCTTTGCCTGCACGGAAACGGACGCGCTGATGCCCGCCCCGATCCAATTCTCGCACCAGATTCTGAAATCCATGGCCGACGCGCGGCGCGCGGGCAGGCTGCCGGGCATTCTGCCAGACTCAAAAAGCCAGGTGACGCTGCGTTATGAAAACGACAAGCCGGTGTGCGCGACCTCGATCGTCGTGTCGACCCAGCACGAAGAAAGCGTCAGCATTGAAGACGTCCGCGAACTGGTCCGCCCGCACGTGGAAAAAACCCTGCCCGAAGGCTGGATGTGCCCGGAAGACGAATTTTACGTCAACCCGACGGGCCGCTTCGTTATCGGCGGGCCCGACGGCGACGTCGGACTGACGGGGCGCAAGATCATCGTCGACACCTACGGCGGTTCGTCGCCGCACGGCGGCGGTGCCTTTTCGGGCAAGGACCCGACGAAGGTTGACCGCTCCGCCGCCTACGGCGCGCGGTATCTCGCGAAAAACGTCGTCGCCGCGGGCCTGGCTGAAAAGTGCGTCATTCAGGTGGCCTACGCCATCGGCGTTTCGAAGCCGCTGTCGGTTTACGTCGACTTCCAGGGCACCGGCAACGTGGACGAGGAAAAAACCTCGAAAGTCCTGCAGGACATGATGAACCTGTCGCCCCGCGGCATCCGCGAACATCTCAAGATGAATAAACCGATCTATACCCGAACGTCCGCCTACGGTCACTTCGGCCGGGCGCCCGACGCGGACGGCGGCTTCTCGTGGGAACAGACCGACCTGGCCGCCGGCCTCAAGTCCGCCTTCGGCGCGTAAGGTCTTTCGAAAGTCGCAACAGGCGGGCCCAGGTCGCATTGACCCGGGCCTGTTTTTTAGGTCATTAACGATTCGTGCAACCGGACAGACCCCGTTTCTACGGCCGCCGCCGCGGCAAGAAATTGCGCCAGGGACGCGAGGCCCTGATGCGAGATCTGCTGCCGCGCATCGCGGTGCCCGATGACGGCCCGGTGGATGCGGGCTCTCTTTTTATTAATGACGGGCGTCACCTGTGGGTGGAGATCGGGTTCGGCGCCGGCGAACATCTGGCCGCGCAGGCGGCGGCCCATCCGGATATCGGCTTTATCGGCGCGGAGCCGTTCGTCAACGGCGTCGCGTCTTTGTTGGCGCAAATCGATGCGGCGCACCTCGACAACATCCGCGTCTTCGCCGAGGACGCGAGGCTATTGCTGCCGCGTCTCCCCGACGGGTCGGTGGACAGGGTCTATCTTCTCTATTCCGATCCGTGGCCGAAAAAACGTCACTGGGATCGCCGCTTCGTGCAGACGGAAACCCTCGGCCAACTGGCGCGGGTCATCCGGCCGGGGGGCGAATTCCGTTTCGCGACCGATCACATGGACCACGCCCGCTGGGCGCTGTGGCGGCTGATCCGCCACCCGGCGTTCGAGTGGACGGCGCGCGGCCCCGCCGACTGGCGCGACCGGCCGAAGGACGGTTTCCCAACCCGGTATGAAGAAAAACAACTGGCCGGCAGCAAACCCGTTTATCTGACTTTCCGCCGGCGGGCGGACTAGGGCGCCGGCCCCGGGTGCCGCGCCCGACCCTGCGGCCGGGCACTGAACGCTTGTCTTTTCAGCCGTTTGGGCCTATACACGACTTGCATTCATCTTAAAGAATGCGCTTCATTAGTTCCGATGCGGACTTGATGGGGCGGGCCCTGGGCCCGCCTTTTGTGTTTTTGGGGCCTTGATTTTCGAGGCCCCCGGCCAAGGAGACCCGCGCCGCCCATGACGTTGGGACAGCACATCGCCAGCATTATCGAGCCCGCTCTTAAGGCGCTGGGCTTCGACCTCGTGCGCGTGCTGGTTTCCGGCCAGCAGCGCTTGAAACTTCAGATCATGGCCGAACCCGCGACGGGCGAAGCCATGACCGTCGACCACTGCGCTCAGATTTCGCGCACCGTTTCGGCACTGTTGGACGTGGAAGACCCGATCGAGCGCGCCTATACGCTTGAAGTGTCATCCCCCGGGATCGACCGGCCGCTCGTCAAACTGGCGGATTTCGACCGGTTCGCCGGGTTTGACGCGCGCATCGAAATGCGGGTGCCGGTCGACGGCCGCCGCCGGTTTTCTGGCCGGCTCATGGGTGTCAAGGACGGTCGCGTCGTGGTCGCGGTCGAGGAAGGCGCCGTGGAGCTGCCGTTCGAAGATGTTTCGAGATCGAAATTACTGCTGACGGATGAGCTTTTGGCCGCACATCAGCAAGCCCAGGAAAACGCCTGACCCGCCGGTTGACCGGTAATGAACAAATTTGTCCATCCAATTTAATTGGTTGCAAGGAAAGACGAAAATGAGTGAAGTGATGCCGACCGAAGCGGTCCATTCCCGCCCCGAACTGCTTGCCGCCGCCGAACAGGCCGCCCGCGACAAGGGGATCGAGGCCGATGAAGTGCTGGAAGCGATGGAACAGGCCATCCAGAAGGCCGGGCGCTCCAAATACGGGCACGAGCACGACATCCGCGCCGTCATCGATCGAAAATCCGGCGCCATCACGCTGGCCCGCTATATCGAGGTCATTGATAACGATGCCGAAATCGAAAACGAGCTGACGCAGCTTCGCCTCGACCAGGCGCGCAACAAAAAGGCCGACGCCGCCGTAGGCGAATTTCTGGTCGATCCGCTGCCGCCCATCGATTTCGGGCGTATCGCGGCGCAGACCGCTAAGCAGGTCATCGTGCAGAAGGTCCGCGAGGCCGAACGCAAGCGCCAGTACGAGGAATACAAGGACCGCATCGGCGAGGTCGTCAACGGCCTGGTCAAGCGGATCGAATACGGCAACGTGGTCGTCGACCTGGGCCGCGCCGAAGCGCTGCTGCGCCGGGATGAATCGATCCCCCGCGAACACTTCAACAACGGCGATCGGGTCCGCGCCTACATCATGGATGTGCGCGAGGAAACCCGCGGCCCGCAGATTTTCCTGTCCAGGACGCATCCGCAGTTCATGGCGAAACTGTTCGCCCAGGAAGTGCCGGAAATTTACGACGGCATCATCGAAATCAAATCCGTCGCCCGAGATCCGGGCTCCCGCGCCAAGATCGCGGTGCTGTCGCACGACAGCTCCATCGATCCGGTCGGCCCCTGCATCGGCATGCGCGGGTCCCGCGTTCAGGCCGTGGTCGGCGAACTGCAGGGCGAAAAGATCGACATCATCCAATGGTCCCAGGACCAGGCGGCGTTCATCGTCAACGCGCTGGCGCCGGCCGAAGTGACCAAGGTGGTGATGGATGAAGACGCCAACCGCATCGAAGTGGTGGTGCCCGACGATCAGTTGTCGCTCGCCATCGGCCGCCGCGGGCAGAACGTACGGCTTGCCTCGCAGCTGTCCGGCTGGGACATCGATATCTTCACCGAAGCCGAAGAGTCCGAACGCCGCAACGAGGAATTCCGCGCGCACTCCGAACTGTTCGTCGAGGCGCTGGACGTCGACGACGTCATCGCCCACCTGCTGGTGACCGAAGGGTTCTCGAAAGTCGAGGAAGTCGCCTTCGTCGGCGTCGAAGACCTGACAGATATCGAGGGCTTCGACGAAGCTCTCGCGCAGGAACTGCAGGCTCGCGCCCAGTCGTACCTGGAAACCCGCGATGCGGAAATGGATCAGCGCCGTCGTGAATTGGGCGTCGCCGACGAAATGGGCGAGGTCGAGGGCGTGACCCCCAACATGATGGTCCGGCTCGGCGAAAACGGGGTGAAGACCCGTGACGATCTGGCCGATCTGGTCAGCGACGAACTGCGCTTCGTCATGCTGGCGGACCGGGGCGAACACACGCTCGACAGCATCGCCGGGCTGGACGAAGGCGAATTGCGCCAGCTCCTGACTCCGTCGCCGCTGACGCACGAAGCTGCCAACCAGATCATCATGGCGGCCCGCGCGCACTGGTTTGCCGACGACGAAGCGCCCGCGGAAGACGCCGGCGCGGATACCGACGGCGAGGCGGAAACGACTGCGGCCACTTAATAAGTGGAGCGGTTCGCGTAATGCACACGTGGTTAAAGTTGACGTCATGACCTGAGGCTAGGGACAGATCGGATGGCTGGATTGGTACAGCAAAAGGCGGGTAAGGCCGGCGGCCCCGGGGCGGATGATGCCCCGGACGGGGCCGGTCCGCTGCGCAAGTGCCTAGTCACCGGTGCCGGTTTGCCGCAATCGGGGCTGATCCGTTTCGTGATCGGGCCCGAAAATCAGGTCGTTCCCGACATCGCCGGCGGCTTGCCCGGCCGGGGAATATGGTTGAGCGCAAGCCGCGATGTGGTAAATACAGCCTGCGCCAAGGGCCTGTTCACCCGGGCGGCCAAGGAAAACGTGGCCGTTCCGGTGGATTTGGCCGGCATATTGGAAGTTCTGCTTGCGCGCCGTTGCATCGACCTTCTTGGGTTGGCCAATCGTGCGGGGCAGGCGGCCGCCGGGTTTGAGAAGGCGGCCGGATGGATTCGGATGGGCCGCGGCGGACTGCTGGTCGAGGCAGCGGATGCCGGCCGCGACGGCAAGGCGAAGCTGCATCGCCTCGCCCCTGATCTGCCCCGGTTCTGGGTGCTTGACGCAGAGGAACTGCGGCGCGCCTTCGGCCGGGACCACGTGGTTCACGCGGTGGTGGCCGGGGGCAAATTGGCGGACAGACTGGTCAACGAACAAGACCGGCTGTCCGGTTTTCGCGGAGATCCCCAAGCGGCGGGGGTTTCCGGCAACTAAGCGGTTTGGGCGGCGACTTTCATTTATGACCGCCTGGCCGATCGGAAGGATTTGATGGCTGAGACGACGGAAAACGACAAGGACAAGGCAGGCAAGCTGGGGCTCTCCGGCGGCAAGCTGACGCTCAACAAAACGGTTGAGAAGCGTCAGACGCGCCAGAATTTCTCCCACGGCCGGTCCAAGATGGTGACCGTCGAGGTCAAGAAGCGCCGCACCATCACACCTGGCGGCGACGACGCCAAGGCCGACCGGGGCGCTGTCCTGGGCGAAGCCGTCGGCGGCCTCTCCGAGGAAGAACGCGAAGCGCGGCAGAAAATTCTCGAACAGGCCAAACAGGCGCGTGACACCGATCTCGGCCCGCAGCTGCCCAAGCGGCCGATGCCGGTCGAACCGCCCCGGGCCGAACCCGAGGCGGTCGAGCCCGAGGCCCCCGCCGTCGCGCCCGCGGCCGAGCCCCGCGCCGGTGAGGCCCGGCC
>JAYNIR010000005.1:143154-144265 GCA_038109305.1 Rhodospirillaceae bacterium | reverse complement strand
TCATCTCCTGCGGATTTGAAGCCTGAAATTTGTGGGGGAGATGTCTACTTCGGGTTAGAAACCGACCTCTGCGGGCCAGTGCCGGGAAGGTCGCTTTCTAGCCGGAAGCGGCCATCGATCAAGATGATTTCCGCCGCAAGTCCTCAAATGACGTGATCTGACCGGCAATGGCGCTGGCGGCGACCGTCATCGGACTTGCCAACCAGACTTTTCCCGGCCCGGACCGACCAGGGAAGTTCCGATTGATGGCGCTGATGGTCACTTGGTCGGATGTAACGGATAAACCCGGCCCGCACCCGGCGCAGGCACCGCAGGCGGGGTTTAAGATTTCCGCGCCGACCTTCTCAAAAGCATCCAAGTATCCCCGTTCCCGACAATAGTCCTTGACAGCGGTGGTGCCGAATTGCAGGTACAGCTTCACGCCGTCGGGCACCTTGAGGCCCTGGTCCGCCGCCCATTTCAGAACTTGGTGATACCCGTCGAAATCCTCCCGCTTTCCGGCGGTGCAGGAGCCGCCGTAGGCGATATGGACGTAGACCGGTTCGCCAATATCCGTGACGGCACGGCCGTTTCCAGGATCGCCCGGCCATGCAAGCATGGGGGAAAGACCATTACAGTCGATTGAGATTTCGTGCGCATAGGTTGCGTCGGGGTCACTTGTCATCCAAGGCTCAATCGTGAAGTCGAGCCCCCGACGTTCCTTGAGGAAGCGCCGGGTTTCTTCATCGGGCAGGAAGATGCCTGTAAGCCCTCCCATTTCGGCGGTCATATTGGTCAATGTCGCCCGTTCATCGGTCGATAATTGGGATGCGGCAGGGCCGGTAAACTCGAATACCCGTCCGATGCCGCCGCCTTCGCGAACGAACGGTTCCGCCAAAATGTGAAGAACGATGTCCTTGGCCATGACACCGTCAGGGATGACCCCTAAAAGGTCCACTCGAATAACTTCCGGTATCTTGATCCGCGTCAGGCCCGTCATCAGACCGTTTGCCATTTCAGTGCTGCCGATGCCGTAGGCGAAACAGCCCAGAGCGCCGCAGTGGGGCGTATGACTGTCCGTCCCCGCAGCAAGTTGTCCGGGCAAAACGTAATGCTCCGTCATCATGGCATG
>JAYNIR010000005.1:0-143054 GCA_038109305.1 Rhodospirillaceae bacterium | reverse complement strand
CGATAGAGACGTTCAAAGCTCTCGGCGATGATCAGTTTGATGCCTGCGCGAACTTCAGCAAGCGGGCTGTGTTCCCTTGACGATCCCTTGCCGTATCGATTGCCGCCGACAAGGACGGAGAACCCGCCGTCAAGGACCGCCCCTTCGGCGATCGGGGTTCTGCCCTGCGTCACGAAACCGGTATGCGCAAACCGGGCAATGGTTTGGTCGTAATGAACCAGGGTTGGGATCGGCGTAATTTCATCCGTCGAGATATCGTTTCGAAGCGGACGTGCCGTGGCAGCCGCCAGATCCTCTCCGGCAAACTGCCGATCCAATTTGGCGGGATCATCCGACAAGAACAGGATACGGCCCGTGAACTCGACCTCCGTCATTTTGCCGCCTTAAACGAAAAACAAGATGACTTAGTATACGCCTTGGCGCTTCCGGTGGGTAAGACGAAGATGTCCGCTTCGGGTCAAAAGCCGCCATCTTCCGAAACTTCCCTCCAGGTCCGCTAAACGGCCGGCAAGCGACCTAACAGGCCCTATTAATATTGAAGGTCTTTCCAACCAGACAGGAGAAAGACCATGCTTTTCGGACATAGAACCAGACTTAATCACGAGCCCTGGAACAAAGGAAGGTTGATTGGTCAGAAGCCGCCACTCAAACGAAAAGATGTATGGGCGATCCGCACACGCCTCCAGATTGGCCAAAAATCAAGAGACCTTGCGTTGTTTAACCTTGCAATTGATAGCAAGCTTCGAGGCTGTGACTTGGTAAGGCTACGAGTATCAGACATTGCGCCAACAGGCACCGTCGCCAGTCGCGCAACGATCAGACAACGGAAGACCGGGAGACCAGTCACATTCGAGATTTCTGACCTTACGCAGTCAGCTGTTGAGGCGTATTTGTCAAAGAATGAGGCACGGAATGCTGACTTTCTATTCCGTGGCCGAGGGACGCCCCCTAGGCCAATTTCAACCAGACAATATGCAAGGTTAGTTTCAAAATGGATTGCGAGTGTCGGCCTAGATCCGACGCAGTACAGCACCCACTCTTTGAGGCGGACGAAAGCAGCTCTGATCTATCGTAAGACAGGGAACCTTCGAGCTGTACAACTGCTACTTGGGCACTCGAAAATCGAGAGCACTGTCAAATATCTTGGAATTGAGGTCGATGACGCCATCGAAATCGCAGAAAAGGTTGAAATTTAGCGCGGGAGGTGAGGCTACAAAGCCTCACCTTTCTCTTTACCGAGTATCGACATAAAGCGCTCTAGCGGCATCAAAACGTGGGAATAATTGTGGGAATATAAAACTCTAATTTAATTTTATTGTTATTTTTCATGTTCTTATAAGCAAAAATTGGCGGACAGGGAGGGATTCGAACCCTCGAGACCCTTTTGGGGCCCAACTCCTTAGCAGGGAGCCCGCTTCAGCCACTCGCGCACCTGTCCCGCCGCCTGCGCGGGAGCAAACGGCCCCGCGCTGGAAAACGCAGTCATAACCAAGCCACCCGGCGCTTTCAACCGATTGCTTGCCCTAGGAGGTCGATTTCTCCGCCGCCGCCGCCTCTTCCGCCTTGCGCTGGAACGTGTACGACCGTCCGAAGCCGGGCGTTTCCAGGGTTTTCGGGTCAATCGGCTCGGCGATATTGTAGGAAACGAAGCCGGCGGTAAGCCGTTTCAATTCATCAAACGACACCGGAAACAGGCAGTGCGGGTGGCCGGCGGCGGCCTAGAGCCATTCGAAACGGCGGAGGCTCGCGTCAATCGCGATCGGCATCGGATTGGCGAGCCCGACGGGCGCGACGCCGCCGATGGTGAAGCCGGTCGTGTCCTTGACCCGCTGCGCCTGCGGCTTGGTGACCTTGCCTTCCATGTTTAACACGCGGGGCAGATTGTCGGGCACGCAGTTGTGGTCGCCCGCGATCAGCGCCAGGACCGGCTGCTCGCCAACCCGGAAGGTCAGCGATTAGACAATCTGGCCCAGTTCCGCCCCGACGGCCTTCGCCGCATCCTGCGCGGACCGCGCCGTCTGCGTCATTTCAATGACCCGGTCGCCGAGGCCCGCGGTCTTGAGCGCCTCGACGACGCGCTGCACGGATTTTTTGCTTTTGAACGCCATATCGGTGTCCTCGTTTCGCGTTGCCCGCCCGGCCGCGCCGGTCAGTTCTGGAACGGCACGGCCATGCCTTTTTTGACAGTGTCCCGTTCGGAAATCTTGTCGAACCAGCGCTTCACGTTGGGGTAGTCGTTCAAATCGACCTGATGCCGTTCGTGGCGCGATACCCACGGATAGACCGCGATGTCGGCTATCGTGTATTTGGCGCCGGCAAGGTATTCGTTCTCGTTCAGCCGGCGGTTGTTCATCACCATGTAAAGGCGCTTGGTTTCGTCGTGATAGCGTTTTTGGCCATAGGGCACGACTTCCTTCGGTTCGAACAAAAAGTGGTGGGCTTGGCCGAACATCGGGCCGACGCCGCCCATTTGCCACATCAGCCATTCGAAGGTCGCGGCCCGGTCGCGTACGGATTTCGGCAGCAGGTCGCTGCCAGTTTTTTCCGCCAGGTAGATCAGGATCGCGCCGGTTTCAAAGACGGAAATCGGTTTACTGTCCGGCCCGTCTGAATCGACGATCGCCGGAATACGGTTGTTCGGTGAAATTTTCAGAAATTCAGGCGCGTGCTGTTCGCCCTTGCCGATGGCGATCTGGTGGACGTTGTAGTCGAGGCCCAGTTCCTCCAGCATGATGGAAACCTTGCGCCCGTTGGGCGTGCCCCAGGTATAAAGATCGATCATTTTACAGCCTCTCCCTTTGGAGCCGTGTTTGTGCCGGGCAGCATAAGCCATCCGCCCAGAAGGGCAAGAACCCCTGGTGTCCGCCTAAGGCCTGCGGTCGGGCGCGGGCTATCCGTATGGGCGCGGGGGGATCATCCCTGCGGCGGCAAGGCGCCGCTGTCTTCCTGAGCCTGATGCGCGAATTCGGAAAGATAGCCGTCGACGGCGTCCCTGGCCGGCGTCCCAAGATCGCCGAGCGCGCCCGCGCGGATGTAGATGATCGCCAGCGTCAGCGACGTCAGCGCGCGCTGGTCGCGCCGCCGGCGGGCCTCGCCGTGCATGCGCTTCAAATGGTCGAGCGCCCGCTTGTGGCCGAACGCTTCGTCCCGGTTGATGAAGGTATTGAATACATAGTCGATATCGCCCCGCAGGTCGGCGGCGACCTCCGGCGCGATCGGCCCGTAATGCCCCTCGCGCAGCGAATTGATGATAAAGGCCACATCGCGGTTGAGGCGCCTGCCGTCCGCTTCCGGCTTAACAAACCAATTCCAGAACTTTTTCAGCACGATATCCCGCCTTTGCCCGGTTCGAGGACGGACCATAACGGCAGTCATCGCCGCCAACAATGGCCGATATTTGGGCATCCCGCCGCCGTTTCGGAGGCCCTTTTACCGGCCCATGGAGGCTATTATGAACCGGAACCCGACCATCATCCTGCCCGCCGCGTTGGCGTTGGCACTGTTCGGCGCATCGCCCGTTTCCGCTGACGACAAAGAACAGGCCAACACACCCGCCGCCGGCGCGACCATGCATCACAAGGATACCGGCAAGACCGCGCAAAGCGACGACCCGCTGGACTCCGTCAACCGCGTAACCTCAAGCTTCAACAGTTTCGTGCGCAAGAACATTCTGGACCCGCTGGTCGAGGGGTAAAAGATCGTCACGCCCATCGGCATGCAGGAAATGACTTCCAACGCCGCCAGCAACCTGTCGGAGTCGGTGACGGCGGCCTCGTACTTCCTGCAAGGCGATAACGTGAACGATGAAACCGCGACCAAGCGGTTCTTCATCAATTCGACCTTCGGCATCGGCGGGGTCAGCGACCCGGCGAAAGACATGGGCATCGAAAGCCGCAAGGAAGATTTAGGCCAAGCGATGGACAAAAACGGCGTCGAAGCGGGGCCGCACATCGTGCTGCCGATCCTGGGCCCGTCGAACCTGCGCGACGCCACGGGCGACATTCTGACGACACTGGCCAATCCACTGCCGTTGATCGGCGCCGCCGCGCAGGGCTCGGTCAGTTATGCCGACAAAAAGGACGCGATCAACGCCGCGACCAATAATTCCGTCGACCAGTACGCGACGGGAAAAGCGCTTTATGAACAAAAGCGCCAGGTTGACATCAACAATGGCGCCATCCCCGCCACGGCCACGGCGGACAGCCCGACGCTTGATCTGTCGGTTGGCCCGCCGGTCGCCAAGACCCCGGCGCCCGGCAAGTAGCGGCGGCAAATAACGGCGCGCCTCGGCGTTGTATCCCGAAAGATTGATTGGGCCGCGTGACCGTCGCGGGCGGCTTCGCCATGTGCTCGGTTGCGGGTGGGATCAGACCTCGGTCGCCGTGTCGGCGCCCGCGTCGCCGGTCAGTTCGACGATCTTTTCATAAAGCGCCTCGGGGATGGCCGTGCCGTCCACGGGCGTGCGCGCCCGGTTGGCGTAACGCCGATCGCCCGGCAGGCGCACGGCGGTTTCATCCTTGCCGCTTGCGATCATTTTCTGGAACAGCGCCTCCGCATGGGCCTGCCATCCCGTCGGGTCGCCAAACCGGCCGGGGTCGATCGCGATCAAGAGTTCGCCCCCCCGGGCCGGGCCGCCGTCATAGTTGTCGGCCGCACCCGCTTCGAAGCTGAACCCCTCGCCGATCAGCGCCGCCGCCAGCAGTTCCACCATCATCGATATGGCCGATCCCTTGTAGCCGCCGAACGGCAGCATCACGCCGCCCGACAAAATCGCCGCCGGGTCGGTCGTCGGGTTGCCGTCGCCGTCGAGCCCGACGCCCAAGGGCACGCCGTGACCTTCGCGCTTGGCGATCATCACTTCGCCCCGCGCCTGGGTCGTCGTCGCCATGTCGAACAACACCGGGTTTACGTCGTCGTCATCCAGGGACCGGGGCCAGGCGAAGGCGAGCGGATTGGTCCCGAATACAGCCTTCGCTCCGCCGGCGGGGGCGGTGAACGGCAGGGTGCAGGTGCAGGCGATGCCGACAAGGCCCGATCGGGCCAGCGCCTCGACCTCGGGCCACAGCGCCGCGAAATGATGCACGTTGACGAAAGCCGCCGCGGCGATACCCTGGGTGCGCGCCTTTTCCAACAAGCGCGGGCGAGCCAGATCCAACGCCAGCGGCGCGAACCCGCCGCGCGCGTCGACCTTCAATACCCCCGGAGCCAGATCGGTAAAGGCGGGCTGGGCGCGGCCGTCGACCTTGCCGCTTTTTAATGATGCGACGTATCCCGGCAGGCGGAACAGCCCGTGGCTTTCCGATCCGTCCCGTTCCGCCGCCGTAACTGTATCGGCGACGGCCTGGGCATTGTCGCCATCGCAGCCGTTGGCCTTGAGGCAGTTGAATGCGAGGTCATGGACCTCGGCCAGATTCAAGCGCCGCTCAGTCATCGGCTGCGTCTTTCTGAGCGGCTGCTTTCGTTGCCGGGAAAGCCGCGTCCAGGTGCTTCACGTATTCGCGGATGGATTGCTCGAGCGTCCGCGACCCGTCGATGGTTTCGCGCATTTCGCTGGACCACGGCGTTTCGGCGATGACGCGGAACACCGCCGCCGCCCCGTCGTGGAAATTGCCGGGCGTACCGGCGTCGCGGAAGGTCTTGGCGATTTCCTCCATCTCACCTATCCAGCGGCCACTGTCCGCCGGGATGCGCGGCAACCGCGCCGCCATCGCCTTCAACGCCGCCTGCTGGCTTTGTTCGTATTCGCCGATCAGGTCGTCATAAAGGCCGAGCCGTTCCGCCGTCATCAGGATCGCCGCGTGCAATGTCCAGGTGCCCTTGGTCAGCGCCGCGTAGACCATCTTCATGCCCGACGCGCGGGTGCCGCCGCCGATGGGGATGACCTTGATGCCGCAGCCGTCCAGCGCCTGCATGGGCGCGGTGTCGTCGCCGGACACATAAAAGTGCGGCAGGTTGTCGGGGCCGGGCTTCAAGCCGATGATGCCGCAGTCGATGAACGATGCCCCGGCACCTTCGATCGCCGCCCGCACCTGTTCCGCCGTGGACGGCGCGATTGCGTTGCAGTCGACATAGGCTGGCGTGGTTCCCGCCGCCGTCATCGCCGCCGCCATGTCCCGGGCCTGCTGGACCGCGCGGTCCGGTGGCAGGATGGAGAGGATCATGTCCGCCTGTGTCACCAGCGCGGTCAGATCCGCCACGTCGCGGAGCCCCCCCGCGGCGGCCAGTTTGCGCGTCCGCTCGCTCCGCCCGGCAAGGCAGGTGATGACGTCGTGGCCGTGTTCGCGAAGCGCCCGCCCGACGCCGTGGCCCATGTCCCCCGGCGCCATGACGGCGATGCATGTATTGGTCATTTGCGGTTCCTTATGATCCGAAGTCGCGGAGGATCTGGCCGGGATACCTGGCGTCTTCCAACGCGCCGTTTTGATCGGCGATGCGCTGCCCGTTGACCCAGACGCCGTGGACGCCGACGGCATCCGTCGTCAACCGGGGCGCGCCGCCCGGCAGGTCATGGACCCGGCGTTTCGGCGCCCGGCCCACGGTCTTGGGGTCGAACAGCATCAAATCGGCGAAGCACCCTTCCTCAATTCGCCCGCGGTCCAGGATGCGGTAAATGCGGGCGGGCTTGGCCGTCAGTTCGTGGATGGCGGCGGGCAGGGTCAGCTTGCCCAACTTCTGCGACCAGTGGCCCATCAGATGCAGGCCGAACCCGGCGTCACAGAAAAACGTCAGGTGCGCGCCCGCGTCCGACAGCGCCACGGACGCGTTGGGGTCGGCCATCATTTTACCGACGGCGTCTTCGTCGGAATTCAATAGCTCCGCCATGAACAGCGTTTCCAGGTTTTCTGAAATGGCGAGGTCGAGCATCCAGTCCAGCGGATGTTTGCCCGCCGCGGCGGCGCAGTCAGCGACCTTTTTCTGATCGTATTTGGCATTTTCGGGACAGGCGGTTTCCGTCACTTCGATCTTGTGCCATTCGCCGTTGAAAAGCCGCACGCCGGCCTCGCCCTCCAACTCGGCTTTAACGGCCCGGCGGAAATCGCCGGAGGCGTAGAGCGCCTTCAACGCGTCGCCCGACACCTCCATGGCGCGCTTCCACGCCGCTAGCCCTTCCAGCGGATAAGCGGACTTGAGCGAAAAATCCATGTAAAGCGGGCAGCACGAGACCTGCCCCCAGAGCTCGTGACCGTTGGCGCGGGCGGCGGCAACGGCGCGCAGATCCTTGAACGTGCCGTCCGGGTTGGTTGGGTTGTGCAGCAACGCCGCAATCATCACCGGCCGCCCGGATTTGGCGGCGACGGTTTCCAGATACGGCACATCCGTGGTGTTGCCCTTGGTCAGCATGAAGACGCCGCGCCCGTCCTCGCCCATCGTCGCAACCAGGGTTTCAAGTTCGGTCCGGTCGGCCAGGCGCGACGGCATGGGCACGCCGCCCCAGCCGTTGTGCTGCGGCGCCGTCGAGGTTGCGAAGCCGACCGCGCCTGCCCGCATGGCGTCGCGGACGATTGCGGCCATGGTGGCGATTTCGTCGTCATTGGCGGCACGGTCCGTCGCCGCATCGCCCATGACATAGGTCCGCAGCGACGAATGGCCCAAAAAGGCGGCGACGTTCATCACCGTGCCGCGGCGGTCCAGCATGTCCATGTATTCGGGGAAGGTTTCGAAATCCCAGCTGATCGCCTGGCGCAGCACGTCCAGCGACATGCCCTCGACCTGGACCAGGTTTTTCATGATCTGGTCGCGGTCCTTGGCCTTGCAGGGGGCGATGGTAAACCCGCAGTTGCCGATCAAGACCGTCGTCACGCCCAATTGCGGCGACGGCATGCACCAGGGGTCCCAGGTGATCTGCGCGTCGAAATGCGTGTGGCTGTCGATGATGCCGGGCATGAGGGCGAGGCCGCCGGCGTCGATTTCCTCCCGCCCCTTTTCCGGCACCGTGCCGACTTGCGCAATGCGACCGTCGTCGACCGCAACGTCGGCCTTGACCGCCGCGCCGCCAAGCCCGTCGAATACGTCAGCGCCCCGGATCACCAGGTCCATGCGTTATCTCCCGTGGATCGTGTTTTTTAAAAAATAGCAGGCCCGAAAAAATCCTGCACGGTATTTGGCCGGAAAATTCCGGGCGGGCGTTATGTGGCCCAAGGTTATTTCGGGTGCGACACGCTGCGCCGGTGATAGGTGTCGACGAAATTGACGCCGATGGCCGTGTGCTTGAGGCGCACCTCGCCCGGCCACGGGTCGCCGACCCCGATGTCTTCTAACTTGAAAATTTCCGGCGCGCCTTTTTCATAGATGACGGCAGCCTTCGGCATGGCTTTATCCTCTCCCTCAAAAGATCCCGGGGCGAGTCTAGCGCAACGGCTTCTCGAAATAAAACCGCACGAGGCCGCTGCCGACGGTGCGGATGGTCTGTTCGGTGGAGGCTTCTTCGCGGATCAGGTCGTATCCCGTCGCGATGTAAAGCGCCTTGGCCTGCGGCTGCAGGGCGGAGGTGGATAGCACGATCCGCTCGTAGCCAAAGCCCCGCGCCTTCGCCTCCAGATCGGCCATCATCGCCCGGCCGATGCCCCGGCGGCGGAATTCCGACGCCACGTACATGCGCCGCACCTCGACCACGCCGGGCTGCTCGGGCAGTCCCTCCAGGCCGCAGCACCCGGCAACGACCCCGTCAACCTCCGCCGCCCAGAAGCCCCAGCCGTCGGGCGCGTAATAATCGGGGATGCGCTCGATCTCGTGTTTAAGCGCAAGCTGGATATAGGCCTCGAACTGGTCCTTCAGACCTTCGGGCGCGATGGCGCGGTTCCAGTCGATGAAGATTTCCCGGACGCGGGGCAAGTCGGAGCCGGCGTAGGGGCGGATGCGGATATCCATCAGCCTTTTAATTTCTCAAGGAGAAACTGGTTAACGACACCCGGGTTGGCCTTGCCCCCCGTCGCCTTCATGACCTGGCCGACGAACCAGCCGATGGCCTTGTCGTTGCCGCCGCGCACGTCGTCCGCCTGCGCCGGGTTGTCGGCGATGATCTTATCGACCGCCGCTTCGATGGCGCCGGTATCGGTGATCTGTTTGAGGCCCTTGTCCTCGACGATTTTTTCCGGATCGCCGCCTTCGGCCAACATGATGTCGAACACGTCCTTGGCGATCTTGCCGGAGATCGTGCCGCCATCCATCAAATCCAGCAACTTGCCGAGCGCATCGGCGGAGACGGGGCTGTCGGCGATGCCATGGCCGGCCTTGTTGAGCGCACCAAATAACTCGTTGGTCACCCAGTTGGCGGCCTTTTTGGCGTCGCGGCCCTTCGCCACGGCCTCGAAATAATCGGCGCTTTCGCGATCTGCAACCAGCACGGCGGCGTCGCGGGCGCTCAGGCCCAGCGCGTCGACGTAGCGCTTTTTCTTGGCGTCCGGCAGTTCCGGCAGGGTCGCGCGGATGCCTTCGATAAACGCATCCGTCAGTTCCAGGGGCAGCAGGTCTGGATCCGGGAAATAGCGGTAGTCGTGGGAGAATTCCTTGGCCCGCATGGGGCGGGTTTCGCCCCGGTCCGGGTCCATCAGGCGGGTTTCCTGAACGACCGTGCCGCCGCTTTCATGGACCTCGACCTGACGCCGCGCCTCGATCTCGACCGCCTGCATGATGAAGCGGACGCTGTTCACGTTCTTCACCTCGGTCCGCGTGCGGTAGCCTTCCTCACCGACGGGGCGGACGGAGACGTTGACGTCGGCCCGTATGGAGCCTTCTTCCATGTTGCCGTCGCACGTCCCCAAATATCGCAAAATGGAGCGGAGCTTCCGGACGAACTCGCCGGCTTCTTCGGGCGACCGTATATCGGGCTTGGTGACGATTTCCATCAAACACGTGCCCGCGCGGTTCAAATCGATGAACGTGCGCGACGGATCCATGTCGTGGATGGATTTGCCCGCGTCTTGTTCCATGTGCAAGCGTTCGATGCCGATGTCCCGCGACGAGCCGTCATCCAGATCAACCGTCACCGTGCCTTCGCCGACGACGGGATGTAGGTATTGGGAAATCTGATAGCCCTGCGGCAGGTCGGCGTAGAAATAGTTTTTCCGTTCGAACACCGAATGTTTATTGATCTGCGCGTTGAGGCCCAAGCCCGTGCGCACTGCCTGTTCGACGCAGTATTCATTGATGACCGGCAGCATCCCCGGCATGGCGGCGTCGACCAACGATACCTGCGAGTTGGGCGCGGCGCCGAAGGCCGTGGGCGAGCCGGAAAACAATTTCGCGTTGGAGGTGACCTGGGCGTGGACCTCGAGCCCGATGATGACTTCCCAATCGTCCGTATCGCCTCGAATGATGTAGCCCATCATCCCTGCCCTCCCAAATACTTGGGCAGCGCCGAAAAACCGGCGGCGCGTTCCAGCGCGTCGGCGGCGCGGAACAGGGTTGCCTCGTCGAACGGGCGGCCGACCAGCTGCAGGCCCAAGGGCAGGCCGTCCTTGTCGAGGCCCGCCGGCACGCTGATCCCCGGCAGGCCAGCAAGGTTCGCCGGCACGGTGAACACGTCGTTCAAATACATGGCGATAGGGTCGTCCATCTTGGCACCGATGGGAAACGCCGCGTTGGGCGCCGTCGGCGACAGCAGCACGTCCACGTCCTCAAACGCCTTGGTGAAATCTTCAAGGATGCGGGTGCGGACCTTTTGCGCCTTCATGTAATAAGCGTCGTAATACCCCGCCGAGAGCACATAGGTGCCGATCAGCACGCGGCGGCGGACCTCGGCGCCGAAACCTTCGCCTCGCGTGTTGGCGTACATGTCGTCCAAGTTGTCGCCGTCGACCCTGAGCCCGTAACGCACGCCGTCATAGCGGGCCAGGTTGGACGAGGCCTCCGCCGGGGCGACGATGTAATAGGCCGGGAGCGCATATTTGGTGTGCGGCAGGGACACCGGTTTGATTTCCGCGCCCTGATTCTTCAGCCACTGGGCGCCCTGATCCCACAGTGCCTGGATTTCGGCGGGCATGCCGTCCATGGTGTATTCCGCCGGGATGCCAACGCGAAGGCCCCGGATGTCGCCGGTGATGGCGGCCTCGAAACCGGGCACGTCGATGGGCGCGGATGTAGAATCCTTTGGGTCATGCCCCGCCATGCCGCCCAACAGGATGGCGGCGTCCCGCACCGTGCGGGCGAATGGCCCGGCCTGATCGAGCGACGAGGCGAAGGCCACGATGCCCCACCGCGAACAGCGGCCGTAGGTGGGCTTCATGCCGACAACGCCGCAGAGCGACGCGGGCTGGCGGATCGAACCGCCGGTGTCGGTGCCCGTGGCGGCGGGGCAGATGCGGGCGGCGACAGCGGTGACCGACCCGCCGGACGAACCGCCCGGCACCAGATCTTCGCCGTTCGCGCCGACCCAGGGGTTTTTCACCGGGCCGTAAAAACTGGTCATGTTGGACGAGCCCATGGCGAATTCGTCCAGATTGGTTTTGCCGATCATCACCGCACCGGCGTCCATCAGATTTTGCGTGACCGTGCTTTCGTAGGCCGGGTGAAAACCGTCCAGGATGTGCGACGCCGCCGTGGTCAGCACGCCGTCGGTGCAGAACAGATCCTTGACCGCGACGGGAATACCGTCGAGCGACCCGGCGGCGTTGCCGGCTTTGCGCCGGGCGTCGGAAGCGCGGGCGCGCTCCAGCGCGATGTCGGGCGTCAGCGTGATGAAGGCGTTCAAGTCGCGGCCCGCTTCGGCCGCGTCAAGGCAAGCCTGCGTCAGGTCGACGGCCGAAAAATCGCCCGCCGCCAGCCCGCCCCGGGCATCGGCGATGGTTAGCTCGTTCAGCTTACTGGCGGTCATCAGTCGACCACCTTCGGAACGGCGTAAAAGTCTTCGACCCGGTCGGGCGCGTTTCCGACGACCCGGTTGGGATAACCCGCGTCCGTGACCTGGTCTTTCCGCATGGGCGCAGTCAGGGCGGTCACGCCCGTGATGGGCTCGACCCCGTCGGTGTCGACCTCGGCCAGTTGTTCGACCCAGTCGATGATGTTGTTCAATTCCTGGGCCACCGGGGCGAGCGCGTCCTCGGGCACGCGGATGCGGGCCAGAAACGCCACGCGGCGGACGTCTTCTTTATCCAGGGACATTGGACAATGGGCTCCGGTTCAGGTGGATTTCATCGGGAATTCGGTCGGCGCGAAACCTAGCATCGCCCACGGGGAGCGGCAAGCCGCCAAAGCCACCGGAGGCATCGCAAAACGCGAAACGAAAGCAAACCCGCCCGGAACCGGGGAGACCGGCGCCAGGCGGATTTTGTCCCACCCCCGATCAACCGGGGGCAATTTTTTCAGGCGACTGTCAGATCAGAAGCGCGCCGTCAATGAACCGATCACCACTGTGTCCGCGAGGCGGCTGTTGGTGATGTTGGTGTCCTGATAGGAAATACCGGCGGAGACGTTACTGGTGATGCCCAAGGTCGCGCCGAGCGACCACGTCGTGTAGTCGGGCTGCCCGAACGCCGTGTTGTCATTGATGATCTGCCGGCCGACAGAGGCTTCGAGGGTCACGCCTTCCATGATGTCAACCGGAACCGCGTAGGAACCGCCCACCGTGAACCAGTGCGCGTTACCCGACCCGGCGAAGAAGTCCGGCGAGTAGTTGTAATTGGCGCTGACGGAAACACCGGTGTCGCCGATGTCGTAGCTCAGACCCAGGCCGACTTCGACGAAGTCATAATTACGGCTGGACGCCGCGCCCGGATAGGAGAAGTAGACGACGCCCAGGTCCCAGCCGACAGCGCCGACCTTACCCGTGATGCCGCCGTACCAGTCGATTTCAACACTGGAATCGTCGCCGTCGTTGAAGTCGATGTTGGAGCCCCACATGCCGACGTAAACGCCGGTGTCCTCGTAGCCCGTGTCGATGTTCCAATCAATCCCGCCCTGAATGGCCGGGTTCTTGTCGGACTGGTCCAGACCGCGGAACCGGTATTCGGTGACGACGCCTGCATTGGCGGAAAAAGTCCCCGGAAATTTAGATTTGCTCTCAGCGGCTTGAACCTCGAAAGGCGCCACCATCGCCGCCACCAGGCCCATCGCGCTCAAAAGCCGCACCATGCATTTCATTTATCTGATCCTTCTGCATTGTGTTTTGGGGGCATTCACCCGCTCAGGTGCAACACGTAGCGAAAGGAGTGCCACATAACAGTAAAATAAATTACTATATTAAAACAGTAAGTTATAAGATATTTTCGAGGTTGGTGTTGCAAAAAAACAACAAGAGAACGATTAAAAAAGTGACATAATCGTATAAATGATTAAAAATTAGGCCCTTTTGCTGTATGCACGAAATCCGGCCCGGCGTAAATACCGGGTGTCCACGGGCGGTGCCGGTTCACAGATCACGGTTGGCGGGATTCACAAATCTAAGGCGGCCCGAGGCCCAAGGCAGGGTGCGCGCCGGAACACAGCGGGCGCGGCGTTGCCGCGCGTCAGCACTATTCATCCTCTTTTTTCAAGGCCTTGGAGAAATCGCGCCAAAAGGCCTCCGACCAGGCGGCCAGCGCCAGGGCAACCGCGGCGCGCAACGCGTCCGTCGCGGATTTGGCACGCCGCGCCTTCGGCGGGGTTTTGACCTTGTAGGCATCGACGCTGACGCCGTCGAACCGGACCTCGCCCTTGAGCCGGTCGTAAAGCAGGTTGGTCGAGAAAAATCGGTCGTAATCCTGCGACAGTTCCAGCACGTCGAGGCCGATCTGATGGATCGGCTGACGGCTGTTGTTGTAGGGGCCTTCGCTGATGAACATGGGCGATCCAAACGCGAACGACCGGTCGTCGACCCGGCATTCGAATTTCACCCGGTAGTCGAACGACCGGAATTCCTGGCTTTCGATGGGAGTTTCACCCTCGGGCTGGATTTTGTAATCGCACCGGCCCTTGGGAAACGACGCTTTGGATATAACCGGGATCGCCGGCGGATCGGACAACAGCGGCACCAGTATGGGTTCATAGACGAAGCCCAGGTCCTTGCCTTTCCGGCGCACCGCCATCCAGCTTCCCTTGGCGCGGCCGAACACATCGATCCGGGCGCCTTCTTTGAACGTGGTGACCTTTTCGCCCTTGGTTTCGGGCGACTTGCGGACCTGGACATCCTTGGTCACGAGATAGCGGCCCGGCATGGGAATAATCGGATGGCCGAGGAACATCACCCCCCGGTTATCGTCGGCCTCGGCCGGGCCTGCCGGAAACAGACCGGCGACGCAAACGGCGGCGAACAGGGCGCTGGATCGGACGGCCGCAAATAGACCGCCGTCGCCGGGAAGACCATCCTCCCCACGCCAACCGCGTTGCAGACCGAACGCCATCATGATCATGGCTGACGCCCTTCGACCAGCCTTACCCCTTTTTAGTGTTATCCCTTCGAGAGCACGATATATGTTACCTCTATCAACGGGTTAGAAACAACTTACACCAACGGGCCGAAAATGGCGATCATGGATATCAAGGAAATATCGGGCACCCTCGGCCGCAACGCCCGGTTGATAGGGATCGACCTGGGCACGAAAACCATCGGCCTTGCGCTGTCCGATGTGGAACGGAAGGTGGCGAGCCCGCTGACCGTGCTGGCCCGGGGGAAATTCACCCGAGATTCGGAGGCCTTGTTCGCCTTGATGGACGAACACGGCGCCGCCAGCCTGATCCTGGGGCTTCCCGTGTCCATGGATGGCCGCGAAGGCCCCCGGTGCCAATCGACCCGGCAGTTCGCGCAAAACCTGTTGGCGCGCCGCGACATGCCGGTCGCGTTCTGGGACGAACGGCTGTCCACCGCCGCCGTCGTGCGGATGTTGGTCGATGACGTCGACATGACCCGGGGCCGCCGGGCGCAGGTCGTCGACAAGCTGGCCGCGACTTACATATTGCAAGGTGCGCTGGACGCCATCAATTGACCCGCCGTCCGGGAATCCGCTGACATCAAGGCGTCGGTCCTTGGGCGCGCCGTTCAGGACGTTAATTCGCTGGCGTGCCGGTACCCGCGTTTGCCCGAATGTTTGACGTCGTACATGGCGTTGTCCGCCCGGCGGATCAGTTCGTCGCCATCGCCGCCGTCCCGGGGATAGACCGCAACGCCGATGGACGCGCCGATCACGGCGGTGTCGCCCCTGACCAAAAACGGCCGGGACAACTCATCAACGATGGATTTGGCGACCATGCCTACGTCGTCGGCGTTGGAAATTTCAAGCAGCAACACGACGAATTCGTCGCCGCCGAACCGGGCGACCGTATCCGACGCGCGGACCCGGGCCGACAGCCGCACGCCGACCTGCTTTAAAACAAGGTCCCCGGCCTCGTGCCCCAGCGTGTCGTTGAGCGCCTTGAACCCGTCCAGGTCGATGAACAAAACCGCGAGCTGTTTTTTGGCGCGCGCACTCTGCCTGAGCGCAGCGCCCAGACGGTCGAGAAACAACGACCGGTTCGGCAGGCCCGTGACTTCGTCCAGGCTTGCCTCGTAAACGATCTGCGCCTGTTGGCGGCGGTATTCGGTCAGGTCCGAAAATGTCCGGACAACGCCGGCGCCCGGCAGCGCGCTTTCACGAAGCAAAATCACCCGGCCTTCGGAAAATTCCAGTTCACCAGGCCCGACGAAGGCGTCGGCTAGGATGTTTTTGTCGCCCGCCAACGACATCAACGCCCCGAAGGTCGCGCCGGGCTTGAATTCGCGGGCGATGGGCTTGAACAAATTTCGGCAGGCTTCGTTGGCGTGAACGAGCCCGCCATCGGCCCCGAACACGGCGACACCGTCATGCAACCGGTCCAGGACCTGGGGCATCGACACGTCGGTTCCCGTATTGACCGAATCGGTCTCGCGGTTTTTTGGTTTCTGAGGCGCCAAATTCGATTGCTCGTTTATTTTCCGGTTTGGCGGCACCGCTTCCGCTAATCGTCGCCGAACAGACCGCAAATCTGATCATCCTCTGCGGTTTTCGGCCGCAGACGCTGCCTATCATGCCATCAAATCCCGCGGTTTACAAAGTGTGGCAATTTTGCGTGACCCGGGGGGCTGTCCGCCCTATATTCCCGGCCATGAATTCCGGCGACACGGCATTGACAGAATTTCCCCATCGCCATTTGCTCGGTATCGAAGGCCTGACACCGGCGGAAATATCCTTTCTTCTCGACAGGTCCGAAACCTACGTCGAACAGAACCGGCAGACCGATAAGAAAAAATCGGTGCTGCGCGGACGCACGGTCATCAACCTGTTCTTCGAGGCATCGACCCGCACCCGCACGTCGTTCGAACTGGCCGGCAAGCGGTTGGGCGGCGACGTCATCAACATGTCGATTTCCGGCAGCTCTATTAAAAAGGGCGAAACGCTGGTTGATACGGCGATGACGCTGAACGCCATGCACCCGGATGTGCTTGTCGTCCGCCACGACAGTTCCGGCGCGGTGAAGCTGCTGTCCGAAAAAGTGAACTGCGCCGTGATCAACGCCGGCGACGGCAGCCATGAACACCCGACCCAGGCGCTGCTGGACGCGCTGACCATCCGGCGGCGGCTCGGCCGACTGGCCGGGCTGACGGTCGCGATCTGCGGCGACATCCTGCATTCGCGCGTTGCGCGGTCCAACATCATCCTCCTGACCACCATGGGGGCCCGCGTGCGGCTGATCGCGCCGCGCACGCTGATCCCGACAGCGGCGGAAAGGTATGGCGTCGAGGTCTTTTACGACATGGCCGAGGGCTTGAAGGACTGCGACATCGTCATGATGCTCAGGCTTCAACAGGAACGCATGAAATCCAACTACTTCCCCTCGGTCCGGGAATACTTCACCTATTTCGGGCTGAATTACGAAATGCTGGCGCACGCCAAGCCGGACGCGCTGATCATGCATCCGGGACCGATGAACCGGGGGGTCGAGATCGATTCGGAAGTCGCCGACGACTTTTACCGGTCGGTCATCCGCGAACAGGTGGAAATGGGCGTCGCCGTACGCATGGCGGCGCTGGAAATACTCGCCCACAATCTCGAACCGCTGAGCGAGAAAAACCTGTGACCGGCAAGACGCCATACCGGGCCGGACCACGGCCGGCGGAGGACGGAGGGCGCCATGGCGGTTAAGTTGGACAAGCCGCTCGGGCGGATTGCCTACGTCAACGCCCGCCTGCTCGACCCGGCGAGCGGCACCGACGCGCCCGCGTCCAAAGCCGGCGGCGTGCTGACCGACGGCGAAGCCATCGCCGACTGGGGTCCCGACATTTTCAAGGGCGGCGAGCCGAAGGACGCCACGATCATCGACTGCGGCGGCGCCTGCATCGGCCCGGGCCTGGTCGACATCAGGGCACACCTGGGCGAACCGGGCGCCGAACAGAAAGAAACCCTGGCAACCGCCGGGCGCGCCGCGACGGCGGGGGGCGTGACTACGCTGGTCTGCCTGCCCGACACCGACCCGGCCATCGACGACATGTCGGTCGTCGAATTCGTCGCCCGCCGGGCGCGGCAACTGGGTCTGACCAAGGTCTATCCCTACGGCGCCGTGACCAAGGGGCTGAAGGGCAAGGAACTGGCCGAACTGGGATTGCTCCGCGGATCGGGGGCCATTGCCTTCACCGACGGCGTCAACTCGGTCGCCGACCCGCAGGTATTGCGCCAGGCGCTGAGCTACGCGGCGACCTTCGGCCTGTTAATTTGCCAGCGGCCCGAAGAACCGGCGCTCGCCGACGGCGGCGCCATGAACCTGGGCGAAAACGCAACGCGGCTGGGCCTATCGGGCATTCCGCGCGAGGCCGAAATCATCATGGTCGAACGCGACATCCGGCTGGCGGCGATGACCGGCGGGCGGCTGCATTTCGCCAACGTTTCGACCTCGGACAGCATCGAGGCGATCCGCGCCGCCAAGGACCGGGGCCTTGCCATCACCTGCGATACGGCGCCGCCCTATTTCGCGCTGAATGAAATGGCCATCGGCGACTACCGCACGTTCGCCAAGCTTTCTCCGCCGCTCCGTGACGAGGCCGACCGCCAGGCCATCGTCCGGGCGATTGCCGACGGCGTCATCGACTGTATCGCGTCCGACCACCGGCCCCAGGACGAAGAAGAAAAACGCCTGCCCTTCGCCCAGGCGGCCACCGGCGGTATCGGCTTGGAGACGCTGTTGCCGGTGATGCTCGAACTCTACCACAACAACCATCTGCACCTTTTACAGGCGCTTGCACTCATCTCCCAAAAACCGGCTGACCTGATGGGCCTGAAGGCCGGACGGCTCGCCACGGGCGCGTCGGCCGACCTGGTGGTGTTCGACCCGGACCGGAGCTGGAAGGTCGACGCGGACAAGCTCAATTCCAAGTCCAAGAACTCGCCGTTTGACGGCCGCCCGGTGCAGGGGCTCGTGCTCCGCACGGTGATCGACGGCCGCACGGTCCATGAGCATCCTAGCGGCGGCTGAGCCATGTCCGGGGGCGACATCATGCAACCCGCGCTCGCCTACGCCGCCCTCGGCGGCTACCTGCTGGGGTCGATCCCCTTCGGGCTGGCGCTGTGCCGGATGGCGGGGCTCGGCGATATTCGTAAAATCGGCTCCGGCAACATCGGCGCCACCAACGTTCTGCGCACCGGCAACAAGGTCCTTGCGCTCATGACGCTCGTCTGCGATTCCGGCAAGGGCGCGGCGGCGGCCATCGCGGCGGCGCATTTCTGGGGCTGGGACGCGGGGCTCGTCGCCGGGTTCGCCGGTGTCGTCGGCCACAATTTTCCGGTCGGGCTCAAGTTCCGCGGCGGCAAGGGCGTGGCGACAACCTTCGGCGTCTTGTGCGCCGCCGATTTCATGGTCGGGCTCGCCACCGGCGCCACGTGGCTGATCGTCGCCGGCACCTTCCGGTATTCGTCCCTGGCGTCGCTGGTCTGCCTCGCCGCGTCACCGGTCTATGCCTATTGGATCAACGGCGACCACATGGCCTGGATGGCGGGGGCGCTCGCCGTGCTGGCCGTCGTCCGCCACAAGGACAACATAAAGCGCCTGATGAACGGTACGGAAAGCAAGATCGGCAAAAAAAAGAACGGTCCGCCAGCGGCCGCGCCGGACGGCGGCGACGCCGCCTAGGCGCCACCCGGTATCCGCCACCCGCCCGATCCCCTCCAAAATCCGCTGCTGACAATGCCATCGGACGCCTGAATTCTCCGCCCGGGCGATTGCGCCCGCCCAAATTCAGCCCAAATTAATTGCGAGAAAAACAGCGCGGTCCGCGCGGGGCCGCATCGTTGATCATTGGGGACTGGAACCATGCTTCGCATTTTTCTGTTTTTAGCCACCAACCTGGCGATCGTCGCGCTGATCAGCCTGACCTTCCGCCTGCTTGGGTTTGAAGGGCTTCTCAAGCAGAACGGGGTCGACCTGGATATCACCGCGCTAACGGTTTATTCGGTGGTCGTCGGTTTCGCCGGCGCGTTCATCTCGTTGCTGCTGTCAAAGACCATGGCCAAAGCAGGCATGGGCGTGACGGTGATTTCCCAGCCCCGGAACCAGACGGAAAAATGGCTGATGGATACAGTTGCGTCGCAGGCCCAGCGCACCGGCATCGGCATGCCCGAAGTCGGCATTTTCGATCACCCGTCACCCAATGCCTTCGCCACCGGGTGGGGCAAGAACGATGCGCTTGTCGCCGTATCGACGGGACTTCTGGATCATATGAGCCATAAGGAAGTCGAGGCCGTGCTCGGCCACGAGGTCGCGCACGTCGCGAACGGCGACATGGTGACGCTGACGATGATCCAGGGCGTGGTGAATACGTTCGTGATTTTCCTGTCGCGGATCGTCGGGTTCCTGGTCGACCGCATGGTGTTCAAAGTCGAACGCGGGCACGGCCCGGCGTTTTGGATCGTTTCCATGGTGGCCCAATTCATCTTCGGCATTCTGGCGATGATGATCGTCATGTGGTTTTCCCGGTGGCGGGAATATCGGGCGGATGTGGTCGGCGCCGAACTGGCCGGCCGGCGCAACATGATCGAGGCGCTGAAACGGCTTAAGGAAGCGCATGATACGCCGGCGATTCCCGATGAAATGGCCGCCCTCGCGATCAACGCCGGCAAGATGCAGGCGCTGTTTTCAAGCCATCCGCCGTTGGACGAACGCATCGCCCGGCTGGAAGCCATGGCCGGCGGTGAGCCCGCCGCCCGGCCCGCCCGCAAGGGGCCGTGGTCCTGATTTAAGCCAGCAAATGAATCGGCGTGGGCGCGCGGAGGCCTAAGGCGCGCTATTCCTGGGAGGTAATCAGCGCGTCAAGTTTTTCGGCGGCGGCATCGTACAGCTCGAAGCGGACGTGCGCCCCGCCGTCTCCCGTGGCGACCACGCCGATGACGGCGGCGAAACCGACGCCGGATTTTGTGCTCAGTTTCATGTTCGTGAAAAAGTTCCCCGAATTTACGGTGGGAGACGCGGGTTTCACGACGGCGGCGCTGTCGGCGGCGGCATTCTGTGTCGTCATGATTAATCCAACCCCCTTGCGTATTGTGTGACTGATTGACTCCGGCCCTTTAAACTCGTGTTTCAGGCCCTGTGGGTCCCGTCGCGATAACCGATTCGGGCTCGCATTATCACTTTTCCGCGTATTGATCTTACCTAATATGCGATGCGCGACATATAAGCTTTAAGTCAAGGCTATGACCGGAAACCGGCCAACCGTGCGGCGTAGAGATAACTTTCCAATTGTATACAATCTCTGTTACGGTAATGTCGCTTTCAATTATTCGAGGAATTGACCATGCCGGACACCACGGACGTCGATCCGCGGCCGGACACTGCGTCGGCCAGCGCGATGGAAACGGTCAAGGCGCTTGAGGACGCCAACCGCGTCCGCGCGCGCAAGCGCCGGATCGCCATCGCCGCCCTGATCGGCATCGTCGGCAGCATCCTGGGCGGCATCGAAATCCACGACCGGGTCAAAAACATCCACGAAGTCGACGCCCGCATCGGCGGCGATCTGATCACCATTTCCTCCCGCGTCGCGGGCTTCGTCACGGCGATCGGCGTTTCGGAAGGCGACGATATTCATCCGGGCAAGGTGCTGGTCAACATCGACGCCCGGGAGTCGGAACTTCGGGTTAAAGAATTGGAAGCCCAGATCGAAGGGCTCCGGGCGGAAAAGGACCGGACACTTGCTGAAAAAAGCCTGGTCGACAAGGAAACGTCGTCAAAAATGAAGTCCGAGCGCGCCCGCGTCCAGTCGGCGCAGGTGACCGTTTCGTCCCTGCAGCCGCAATTGGATTTGACGCGGCGCGAACACGAACGCGCCAAATCCCTTTACGCCAAGCGCGTGGTGTCCCGCAGGCAACTGGATCAGGCAGAAACGGAACTGAAAAAGATCGAACGCGAACACCGGATCGCCATCGCCGACCTGAACGCGGCGGAAGCGAAGTTGGCGGAAGTCGAAGCCGAACGCGAACGCCTTTTGGTTTTGGACAGCGCGGTCAAGGTATACAGCCACCGTGAAGCGGAACTGCAGGCCAAGCTCTCCGAACAGCGGCTCGACCTGGCCGACCGCACGATCAAAAGCGCCATCCAGGGTGTCGTCGACAAGAAATTTGTCGACGTCGGCGAATACGTCACCCCGGGCCAGCGGTTGGTGCTGATCCACAACCCGGATGTCATCTGGATCGACGCCAACATCAAAGAAACGGACATCCGTAAAATCGAGGTCGGCGACGAAGTTCAGGTCTCGGTCGACGCTTACCCGAACAAGAATTTCAAGGGCAAGGTTCAGATCATCGGCAATTCGACAACGGCCGAGTTCGCGTTGCTGCCGAGCCCCAACCCGTCCGGCAACTTCACCAAAATCACGCAACGCCTGCCGGTCCGCATCGCCGTCGCCCAAGTCGAACGGCTGCTTCGCCCCGGCATGATGGTCGAAATCAAGATCAACGTTGACCAGTAGCGCAGCCCTTTCGCGCCTTGATCCCGCGACAATAAGCCCGGCTCGCCGATGGCTGTTGACCATGTCCGGCCTGCTGGGCGCAGTTGCAATGATTTTATCGGCAACGGTCGTCAACGTCGCGGTGCCGTCGTTCATGGGCGCCTTCGGCATCGGCCAGACCGTGGCCCAGTGGGCGTCCACGACCTTCATCACCTCTATGGTGGCAAGCCAGCTGATCAGTGTCTGGGTCGTTGCCCACCTGGGCCAGCGCAACGCCTACGCCATGACCCTGGTGCTGTTCGCCGCCGGCGCGTTCGTCTGCGCCTTGGCGCCCAACATGGACACCCTGATCATCGGGCGGATCATGCAGGGGATTTCCGCCGGCATCGTTCAGCCCCTCGTGCTGTCGACCATCATTGCCGTTTTTCCCATCGAGCGGCGCGGTTTCGCCGTCAGCATGTATTCGGTCGGCGTGACGCTGGCGCCCAGTTTCGGGCCCGTGGTCGGCGGCGTCATTGTGGACGCGCTTACCTGGCGGCACATTTTCATCGTGCCGCTGCCGCTGGCCTTCATCGCCTTCGTGCTGGGGCTTAGCTTCATGCCGCAGGAACGTCAGAAAGGCCCGAAACCGCCATTCGACTGGACCGGACTTGTGCTGGTGGTGACCTTCTGCTTCAGCGTCATGAGCGGTCTCGCCAACGGCCAGCGCTGGGGCTGGCATTCCAACGAGGTGCTGGTGCTTCTGGTCGGCGGTATCGCCGCCGGGATCGTTTTCCTGTGGCATCAGATGCGGTCGAAAAACCCCATGCTGGACGTCAATCTGTTCACCAATCCGGCCTTTGCGTCGGCCATGGTCATCGCCTTTCTGTTCGGCGCCGGCAACTTCGCCACCAACTACGCCATTCCCGTGTTCACCCAACAGGTGCAGGGCTTCACCGCAACGGCGGCGGGCATGGTGCTGGTGCCGGCGGGAATTTTCCTGTTACTGATCACCCCGGTGGCCGGGCGGCTGAACGACCATGTGTCGCCCCGATATCCCATTTCCGCGGGCGTGTTGATCTTCGTCATCGCTGCCCTGATCATCGCCAAGTCCGACGTCAACACGGCCTTCCTCGTCATGGTGCTGCTGACCGTTTTATCGCGGCTGGCCATCGGCTTGGTGATGCCGGCCATGGGGGCGGCGGCGATCCGCGCCGTACCCGAACCCAAGATCAACGCCGGCGCCGCGACCTACAACTTCGTGCGGCAATTGGGCGGCGCGTTCGGCACCCTGATTTTCGTGGTTATTACGGAACAGCGCACCGCCTTCCACGCCGACGCCATGGCGGCAACGCAAACGTCGGCCAATCCGCTGAGCCGCGAGTTTTTGTCGGCGGTCGGGCGCGTACTGGGTGAAAGCGGCGTGCCCGATACGCAGCAGACCGCGGGGGCGCTCGACTTTCTCGCCAAGGTCATTCACGCCCAGGCGACGACGCTCGGCTTCCAGGACGCCTTCATCGTCTCGGCGTTGGTGTTTTCGACGGCCTTGATCCCGGCCTGGATTTTGGGCCGAACAACCAAAATGAGCAAATAAGCAAGCTGTTTTCCCTTTTACAGATAATTTTTCTCGGCTAGCCTTGGTTCCGGCAGCGCCGGTGAGCCCCCAATCATGCCGACAAACCAACACACCCCAGCCAACGAACCCTGACCGACGGCGAGCGCACGGACTGGCTGCGCCTGATTCGGTCGGAAAACGCCGGGCCCGACAGGTTCTTCCGGTTGCTCGGCCATTACGGCACGGCGGCACTCCCCGAAATTGCCGGCCGGGGCGGCGCCGGGCATGCAACCGCAGGCGCGGCACTTCCCCCGGCGCAATCGGATTATTTCCGGCATGGCCCGGGGCGGTGCGGTGGTCGAGGCCAGCCCCCCGCAGGGTTCGCTGATCACCGCACGCATGGCGTTGGAACAGGGCCGCGAAGTTTTCGCTGTAACGGGTGCTGCCATGGACCCGCGCGCCAGGGGCACCAACGGATTAATTCGCGATGGCGCCAATCTGACCGAAAACGTCGATGACGTATTGCAGGCGCTGGGCCAGCTGTCCCCCCTGCAATTAATTGAAAATAAGAATAAAATTGCGGGTCCGGTGGGCCAACTTTCAGACGCCGGCGACCTGGAAAGCGCTCGGCATAAAATCATTCAGGCGCTGGGACCCTCACTATCGACGGTTGACGAACTGCATCGTGTTTGTCAATTCTCCCCCGCCGTGGAGTCCATTGTTTTGCTTGAATTGGAACTCGCAGGACGGCTAGAGAGGCACTCCGAGAACAAAGTTTCGATCCTGATGGATCCCTGACCGGCCCCATTTTTTACCGGGCCGGCGCAACAAAGGCACAAGCCGCATGACCGATGTCGTCGTCGTAGAGAGCCCGGCCAAGGCAAAGACGATCAACAAATATCTGGGCTCCGGTTACACGGTGCTGGCCAGTTACGGCCACATCCGCGATCTGCCGTCGAAGGACGGATCGGTGCGGCCCGACGCCGATTTCGAAATGGATTGGGAAATCGACGGCAAATCGGAAAAGCACATCAAGGCCATCGCCGACGCGGTCAAAGGCGCCGAACGCTTGTTCCTCGCGACCGACCCGGACCGCGAGGGCGAGGCGATTTCCTGGCACGTGCAGGAAATCCTGAACAAGAAAAAGGCGCTCAACGGCGTAGACGTCAAACGCGTCGTCTTCAACGAAATCACCAAAAAGGCCGTGCAGGCGGCGTTTGAACATCCGCGCGAGCTGGACCACGAATTGATCGATGCCTACCTTGCGCGCCGAGCGCTGGACTATCTGGTCGGCTTTACCTTGTCGCCGGTGCTGTGGCGCAAACTGCCGGGATCGCGGTCCGCCGGGCGGGTGCAGTCGGTGGCGCTGCGCCTGATCTGCGAACGCGAAGCCGAGATCGAGGTTTTCCGGAAACAGGAATTCTGGTCGCTGAAGGCGACCTTCGCCGCCGACGGCGGGCATAAGCTGTCGGCGCAGGTGACGCACCTGAACGGCAACAAGCTCGGCAAGATGGACATCCCCGATGCCGCCGCCGCCGAGGCCGCGAAAAAAACCATCGAGGCCGGACAGTTTTCCGTCGCAGAGGTGCAGCGCAAGCAAACCAAGCGCCATCCATCGCCGCCGTTCACGACCTCGACCCTGCAGCAGGAATCGGCGCGCAAGTTATATATGTCGGCCAAGCGTACCATGCAGGTCGCACAGCGGCTTTATGAAGGCATCAATCTGGACGGCGAAACCGTCGGCCTGATCACCTACATGCGGACGGACGGCGTGCAGATGGCCGGCGAGGCCGTCGCTCAGAGCCGCCAGGTGATCCAGTCCACCTACGGCCAGCCGTACCTGCCGGACGCCCCCCGCGCCTACAAGACGAAGGCCAAAAACGCCCAGGAAGCGCACGAAGCCATCCGCCCGACGGAACTGACCCGCAAGCCCGAAGACGTCGCCCGCCATTTGGATTCCGATCAGTTGAAGTTGTACGAGCTGATCTGGAAACGCACGATCGCGAGCCAGATGGAAAGCGCGGTGCTGGATCAGATCGCCGTAAACATCACCGCCCGTGACGGATCGTGCCAGCTTCGTGCGACCGGATCGGTCATCGCCTTCGACGGGTTCTTCAAGGTTTACCAGGAAGGCCACGACGAAAAGGACAGCGGCGGCGATGACGACGACGAAGACAAGCTTCGCATCCTGCCCGACGTGAAGGAAGGCCAGGCGCTGGTCCGCCAGGGCGTCGACACGGAGCAACATTTCACCCAGCCGCCGCCCCGCTATTCCGAAGCCAGCCTGGTCAAACGGCTGGAGGAACTGGGCATCGGCCGGCCGTCGACCTATGCCTCGATCCTGTCGGTTCTGCAGGACCGCAACTACGTGAAGCTGGAAAACCGGCGTTTCGAGCCGGAAGACCGGGGCCGCGTCGTCACCGCCTTCCTGACCAGCTTTTTCCAGCGCTATGTGGAATACGACTTCACCGCCGAACTGGAAGAACGCCTGGATGACATTTCCGGCGGGCGGCGGCAGTGGAAGGAAGTGCTGCGCGATTTCTGGGGCGCCTTTTCCAAAGCCGTCGACGACACCAAGGAACTGCGCATCCGCGACGTGCTCGACAAACTAGACGACCTTTTGGGCCCGCACTTCTTCCCGGAAACGCCGGAAAACCCTAGCCCACGCAAATGCCCGACCTGCGTCGAAGGGCGCCTGTCGTTGAAGCTCGGCAAGTTTGGCGCGTTCATTGGCTGTTCCAACTATCCCGACTGCCGCCACACCCAGGCGCTGGAAGTTCCGATGGGCGGCGACGGCGCGGTAGCGGCGATTACGTTCCCAAAGGCCTTGGGCAAGGACGCCACGGCCGGCAAGGACGTGAGCCTCCGCAAGGGGCCCTACGGCGCCTATGTTCAGCTCGGCGACGCGGAAGACGATGACGCGAAGCCGAAACGTGCATCCCTGCCCCGGGGCCTGAGCCCGGCGGCGGTCGACCTGCAAAAGGCGATCGACCTCCTGGCGTTGCCCCGCGATGTCGGCCCCGATCCGGAAACCGGCGACATGATCACCGCCGGCATTGGCCGGTTCGGGCCGTTCATCAAATTGGGCGGCACCTATGTATCGCTCAAGGGCGACGACGATGTCCTGACCATCGGCTTGAACCGGGCGGTCTCGTTGCTTGCCGACAAACCCAAGAAAGATCCGCCCAAGGAATTGGGCAAACACCCGAAGGACGGCAAACCAGTGGTGCAGAAGGCGGGCCGCTGGGGCCCCTTCGTGCAGCACGGCAAGATAATGGTGAGCCTACCCAACGGCACGGACAAGGACAGCGTGACGCTAGAACAAGCGCTGGAACTTCTCGCCGCCAAATCGGGCAAGGACGGCAAGGACACGTCCAAGAAGAAAGCCGCGCCGAAGAAAAAGGCGGCCGCGAAAAAGAAACCCGCGGCGAAAAAGAAGGCGGCGGCGAAGACGACGGCCGACGAAGACGCATCCCCGGCGGACGATTAGGCCCCGCCGTTGGCGACAAATCCCAAATCGAAACCGCCGTTCCCGAGCCGGGACGAACTTCTCGAATTCATTCAGTCGAGCCCCACGCGCGTCGGCAAGCGCGAGATCGCCCGCGCCTTCAAGATGGGATCGGAAGAAAAGGCGATGCTGCGCGACATGCTGAGAAGCATGGAACAGGACGGTGCGCTTGACCGTGGCCGGGGCCGCCGGTTTGCCGCGGCCGACGCGCTGCCGGACGTGACGGTACTGCGCGTCTTCGGCGTCGACCGGGACGGTGACCTGATCGCCCGGCCGGACGACTGGGACGAAGACGAACAAGGACCGCCGCCGAAAATCTTTATGAAGCCCGAACGCCGGGGCCAACCGGCGCCGGGCCCGGGCGACCGCGTTCTGGCGCGGCTGGAATGCCACGGCGACGGGTACGAAGCCCGCACCATCCGCCTCCTGCCATCGGTGCCGGACACCATCATGGGCCTTTACCGGGAAGAGATCGGCCCGGGTGGCGAAAAACAGAGCCGGATCGAACCCACGGACAAGCGCGCCAAGATGGAGTTCATCGTGCCGCCGGGCAACGCCCGCGGCGCCAAGCCGGGCGATCTGGTGCGCGCGAAAATCCTGCCGGGCAAGGACTTGGGCTTGCGCCGGGCGGAGGTGACGGAACGGCTGGGCGATATGGACGACCCGAAATCCATCAGCCTGATTTCCATCTACGAAAACGAACTGCCGTTCGAATTTCCGCAGGCGGCGTTGGACCAGGCCAAGACTGCCGGCCCCGCGCCAGTGGGCAAGCGGCTGGACCTGCGCGATCTGCCGCTGGTCACCATCGACGGCGCCGACGCCCGCGACTTCGACGACGCCGTGTTCGCCGAACCGGATACGGACCCGAAAAACCCGGGCGGTTGGCGGTTGATCGTCGCCATCGCCGACGTCGCCTGGTACGTGCGCCAGGGCGACGCGCTGGACCGCAGCGCGTACGAACGCGGCAACAGCGTCTATTTCCCCGACCGCATCGTGCCCATGCTGCCGCACGAACTGTCGACCGGATGGTGTTCGCTAAACCCGAAGGAAGACCGGCCCTGCATGGTCGCCGAAATGTGGATCGATAAGGACGGCGGGATGAAGCGCCACCGCTTTCACCGGGCGCTCATGCGGTCGGCGGCGCGGCTGACCTACGCCCAGGTGCAGGCGGCGAAGGACGGCAACCCGGACGACGTGACTGGGCCGTTGATATCGCGTGTGATCCAACCGCTTTACGGCGCCTATAATGCGCTCGACCGCAATCGGCGGGCCCGCAACGTGCTGGACCTGGACCTGCCGGAACGTCGGGTCGAGGTCGACGACCAGGGTAAGGTCGTCAGGATCGCGCTGCGTGAAAGGTTCGCGAGCCACAAACTGATCGAGGAATTCATGATCACCGCCAACGTGGCGGCGGCGGAAACGCTTGAGGCCAAAGGCATACCCTGCATGTACCGGGTGCACGACCAGCCGAGCCTGGAAAAGATGGAAGGCCTGCGCACGGCGTTGGAAACCGTCGCCATTTCGGTGCACAAGGGCCAGGTTCTGAAACCCGAGCAGTTCAACCGCATCCTCGCCAAATCCAAGGACACGCCGCACGCCCGCATGGTTCAGGAACTGGTGCTGCGGTCGCAGGCGCAGGCGGAATATTCACCCGACAACATCGGTCACTTCGGTCTGGCGCTCCGCCGCTATGCGCATTTCACGTCGCCGATCCGGCGGTATTCGGATCTGTTGGTCCATCGCGCGCTGATCCGGGGATTGAAACTCGGCGACGGCGGGCTTCAAGACGGCCACAAGGAATACAGCGACATGGGCGAACACCTGTCGATGACCGAACGGCGCGCGGCGGCGGCCGAACGCGCCGCCGTCGACCGGCTCACCACCGCTTTCATGGCGAGCCAGGTCGGCGCCGAATTTACCGGCCGCGTCAACGGCGTCACCCGGTTCGGCCTGTTCATCACCCTGGACGAAACGGGCGCAGACGGGCTGGCGCCCATGGGATCACTGCCCGACGACTATTACGACCATGACGAGGCACAAAACCAGCTGCGCGGCCGGTCGACGGGCATGATCTATTCCCTGGGTGATCCGGTACGCGTGCGGCTTGCCGAAGCCCGCCCGCTGACCGGCGGCATGATTTTCGAAATCGCCGGTGGCGGTGGCAGCGGCGGCGGCAGACGCTTCGGCAAGTCCGCGCGGACGGGCAAACGGGGCGCCGGCCCGGCCCGCAAAGGCAAGTCCCGGGCCGCCCGGCGAAAGGCCCGCACCGGTAAGGACAAACGCCGGAAGTAGACGCCCGACGGCGCGGGCACGGCCCGGCGGCCCGCTTTCCATAGTGACGGCGGGCGGAAAATCGCCGACAATTCGTCCGGATGACCATCGGCATGACCCATTTTAGGCACCTTGCCGCGGCGGCATTTTTGTTGGTGCTCGCCGCCTGCGCGCAACCGCGCATCCTACCCACGGTGGTCGAGGACACAGGGTTTTCCCACCCGGCGGTGGACGAAGTGTTTTCCGCCGGATACGAGCACGTTTCAGACAAATACATCGAAGCGCTGGCGCTTGACGACATCGGGCTCGAGGCGTTGCGCGGGCTCGGCGCCATCGATCCGGCCCTGTCCATCGAGCGCGCGGACGGCAAGATCGGCCTTTACGCCGAAGGCGGGGAACTCATCCGCCTGAAAATCCCAGACCCGGCGACGCCCCGCGCCTGGGGTCGGCTGACGACGCAGGTGGCGGTGGCGGCGCGCGGATGGTCCTACGAAATGCGCAAGGCGGACCCGGAACGAATTTACGAAGCGGTGTTCGACGGCATGCTGTCGGAACTGGATATCTATTCCCGGTATTCCGGGGCGGACGAAGCGCGCCGCAATCGTGCCCGCCGCGATGGGTTCGGCGGCATCGGCCTCAGATTCCGCCTGGATGACGGCGAGATCGAAATCATTCATGTGACGCCGGAAACCCCGGCGGCGCAGGCAGGACTGGAAGAAGGTGACGTCATCGTGTCGGTCGACGGCAAACCGATGGTGGGACTGAGTGTCCGCGAGGTGTCGAAGCGGCTCCGTGGGCCGGTCGATTCCCAGATCCGGCTGGTGTACCGCGAAGGCGACACGAAAGTTGAACGGGAGATCGTGCTAACCCGCCGCCACATCGTCCCGCAAACGGTGACCGCGACGTATTCAAACGGCATTCTGGTCGTCAGGGTATCGAGCTTCAATCAGAAGACCGCAGCCGACGTCAAAACCGCCGTCATGAAACACCGGCGCACCTCCGGCGCGCGGCTGAAAGGCATGGTGCTGGACCTGACCGGAAATCCCGGCGGCCTGTTGCGGCAATCGGTGACCCTGGCAAACCTGTTTCTGACCCAGGGGCATATCATCAGCACCCGCGGCCGCCACTCGGACAGCCTTCACCAGTACAACGCCGACGGCGAGGATATCCTCCAGGGCCGCCCGCTGGTCGTGCTGGTCGATGGCAAATCGGCGTCGGCGTCCGAGATTACCGCGTCGGCGCTGCAGGACCGCAACCGGGCCGTGGTCGTCGGCACCTCGTCCTACGGCAAGGGCAGCGTTCAGACGGTGATCCGTCTGCCCAACGACGGCGAACTGACGCTCACCTGGTCGCGGCTGATCGCGCCAACCGGTTATACGCTCCATGGGCTCGGCATTCATCCCACGGTGTGCACGTCGTCCACCGCGTTCGGCCTGAATGCGGATCGCGTCGCCCAGGCGGTCAGCAGCGCGGCCGAAGCGATCGAGGTTTTCAGCCGCTGGCGCCGGCCCGCATTGCTGACCGCGGACGAACGGTCGACGCTCCGCGACCTGTGCCCGCCGGAACGGCGCAAGGACGACGCGGACCTTTCGGTCGCGAAGCGGATCATCCTTGAAAAAGGGCTGTTCGCCCGGGCCTTGACGCTGACCGCGACCGACACGCCGACTGCCGGAAAAGACCCTGATTAGGGGGTTTCGGCCCCCCGGCCCGGCCGATGCCTCTTGACAGGGCGGGAAACGGCAGTATGTTTCGCGCTTTGGAACCGGCTCCCAGGGCCGTAACGCGTACTTTTTAAGAACAGGCAGACCGATGGCAAAACCCGCGACAATCCTCGTTAAGATGGTCTCGACGGCCGACACGGGCTTTTTCTACGTGACGAAAAAGAACCCGCGGAATTCCACGGAAAAGTTCGAGTTCCGGAAGTACGATCCGGTCGTGCGCAAGCACGTGGTCTTCAAGGAAGCGAAGATCAAGTAATCGGGCGCTCCGCCCCTTTTCCCCTCGATATGACGCAATGCCAGGGCCCGAAGACGGGCGCCGACGCCGTTCTTTCGCTAAAGTCCCCCGGTTCGCTTCAGCCCGCCCGCAACGGTGCCGATTGAACCGCAAACTGATAGCCGCCCCGATGCCGGGCGTCGACCAGAAGCGCCCGGGCGCGGCGTATCAAATCGCCGCCGTCGGCAGACGATCCGGTCGGCCACGGACCCGGCAATCGCCAAATCTGTATCGGCCATGGCGACAAGGATCGTCCCGCTGTCCAAGCTGGCGATCAGATCAAAATTACGGACGTTTGCGCTCACCCGCTGCGAGACGTTCTTTAAGATCGCCGCCGCTTCGCTTGATCCGCGAGGGTCGCTGGCCTGACCGACGAAATCGAGCCCCAACAAAACAACCGACAGCGGCCGCCTTGACCGCGCCGCCCACGCCGAGAGCGACGCGAGGTGACGTTCGGCATAAGCAGCGCTGAAGGCGCCGGTCACCGGATCGATCAATTCGGCGGGCCGGCCTTGCAACAACCGGGCGAACTGACGGCGGAAACGGCTTCGGGCGATCCCGATGCGGACGCGAGCGATGATCCCCTCGTTATGGGCCGGGTGGAAGATGCAGTCCTCGACCCCTAGGTCGAGCCCGGCGACGAGTTTGTTTTCGTCTTCCGCATCGCCGATCAGAATCACCGGGGGTGGCGGGTCGCCTGGTTTGACCGCAGCATCGACACGACGCCAAGCGGCCCGCGCCCTTCGTAATCCAGGTTCAGCACCGCCAGGTCGCCCGGATCTTCGGCGATCCGCGCAGCGGTCTCTTCCGCGCCGGTCAGCAGCGTCACTTCGTGCCCCTCGTCCTCGATGGTTTTCTTGAGATTACCGCCGTAAATGTCGCTTGTGTCGACCACGGTGACCCGGCCCCCCGCCGCGCCGTCGGCGGACCAGTCCAAGTCGGCGGCCATGCCGAAGCTTCGCAGGGTTTCCTGGTGCAGCTTAATTTGATCGACCACGCGTTTGATCCGAATGAGCGAGTCGGCGCGGGCGAACAGCATGGTGTCGTTGACGGGCTTACTCAAAAAATCGTCGGACCCCGCGGTCAGGCCGTTGACCCGGTCGCGAACGCCATTCAACGCCGTCAGCAAAATGACCGGAACATGGCGGGTGGCCGGATCGCTTTTGATCTGGCGGCAGACTTCGAAGCCGTCCATTCCCGGCATCATGACGTCAAGTAGGACCAGATCGGGTTCCGTCGACCGGATAATATCAAGCACCTGGGCGCCGTCATGCGCGGGCATCACATCGTAATATTCGCTGGTGAGTTTGGCCGCGAGAACCTTGACGCTTGTCGCGAGGTCATCGACGATGAGCACTTGCCCCGGCATGGCTATTATTCCGCCCCGGCGGCGGTCAGCGCATGACCGGCGGCGACGGCGCCGAACTAGGCGTTGGCGGAAACAGCATGGGAATTGGGACTATGTTAAGTCAAAGGCCCGTCCAGGCGGTTTTTCGGCGGCCCCGGGCCTGAAAGCGTCCCCGAACGGGCGCCGGGCAACCCAGCCGCCGAATTGGTTATATCTGTCTTAACGTTTATTTGCTTTTATCCCAAGATTGACCGCACGTACCAGTATCCTCTTATAACTAGAGGCGGCCGGGCCGGTTTGGCCCGCATATGAGACCTAAACGGTAAATTACGGATGACCTGAGCAGGTTCATCGGTTGGAGCAGAATTGACGATGCGATACATGATTGGCGGAGTTGTGGCGATACTTCTCTTGCTGCCGGGGCTCCCGGCGGCGGCCGAGGACGGACGCCTGACCGCGGTTTCAAGCACGCCGCTGCCGGCGGGTAAGCCGTTCGCCGTCCGGCCGCTCGACGATTCCGACGAAGCGCTCAAGCTCAAATCCTTGTTCGAACAGGAACTGGTCGCCCACCGCCACCGCATCGATCCCAAATCGGACGTCGTGCTGACCTTCGAAATCATCGACGAAGTGGGCGCCTACTCGGTCACCGACCGGCGTTATTTCATCGAACTGAAAGCCCAAGGCAGCCGCACCGGCGGCGAGGACGCGCAGGCGCGGTTCAACGTTTTCGACAGCAATTCCGGCGGCATCCTCAACAAGGGATCGGGCGGCACGAAAATCGTCACGCCCAGCAAATACCGCCTGAAAGTCACCATCGACGGCCCCGCCGGCCCCGGCCGGTTGGCCCGCTTCTGGCAGGGGATGGCCAGCGGCAACCTGGGCACCGCCAACAATGAAAAGCTGGTCCGGGCGATGGTCGTGCCGCTGGTCCGCAGCATCGGCAAAACCGTCAAGGGCGAGAATTTCCCCCTTCCCGATTGATCCCCAAGCAGCCTGATTCGGGGGCAACTGACCCGTTGGAACGAGCCTCCGAGCTTGCCCCTCCGGTCCAAACCGGGTAGGAAACGAGCCCCGGAGGCCGATCACGAGGCCACCGAAACGGCCATCCCGTTCTTACCGCCCGATCTTAGTGAGAGTGCAGTTGATGACCCAATCCCCCGCCCCCGGGCTTTTGCCGTCCGGCTTATCGGACTTGCTGGCGCCGGACGCCGGGTTCGAAGCCCAGCTGCTCGAACGCCTGATCGGGGCGTGCGAAAGCCGGGGCTACGAGCGGGTCAAGCCGCCGATGATGGAGTTCGAGGACAGCCTGCTTTCCGGGACCGGCGCCGCCATGGACCGGCAGGTATTCCGCCTGATGGACCCGGTATCGCAACGTATGATGGGGCTTCGCGCCGACATCACGCCGCAGATCGCGCGCATCGCCGAAACCCGGTTAGGCGGCGCGCCCCGGCCGCTTCGCCTGTGTTACGCGGGGCAGGTGCTGCGCGTGTGCGGCGATCAGATCCGCCCCGAACGCCAATTCGCGCAAATCGGCGCGGAACTGATCGGCAGCGAAAACCCCGCCGCCGACGCCGAAGTTATTCGATTGGGCCATGACGCGCTGAAGGCCGTCGGCATCACCGGCCTGTCGGTCGATCTGGGCGTGCCGACGCTGGTCGCCTCGCTGCTTGCCGACCAGCCCGACCTCGCCCGCTCGGCCGACCTGCGGGACGCGCTGGACCACAAGGATACGGGCGCGCTCGACGGATTTTTCCAGGGCGCCGATAAACCCGCCGTCGGGATGTTGAGAGCACTGGTCGCCGCCTCCGGCCCGGCAGAAAAGACAATCAAGGCCGTCGCCGCCATCGACCTGCCGGCGCCCGTGCGCCGGGAATGGGATGGTCTGTTGGCGGTCGTCGACAGCCTTTCCCGCCAAGCGCCGGACATGACGCTGACTATCGACCCGGTGGAACACCGGGGGTTCGAATACCATGCCGGCGTGACCTTCACGATCTACGCCGCGAACGTGCGCGGCGAATTGGGCTCGGGCGGCCGCTACCGGGCGGGCGCCGCCGGCCAGGCGGGCGCCGGCGAACCGGCGACGGGTTTTACCCTGTTCACCGACAGCCTGCTGCGCGCCCTGCCCCGGCCCGAAACCAATCACCGGCTATACGTGCCATTTGCCGCAAACGCGCGGCCGCTGGACGGCCTGCGCGCCGACGGATGGATCACGGTCATGGGGCTGGAACCCACGGACCAACCTACACAAGAGGCGCAACGCCTCGGTTGCGGGCATTGGCTCGACGGGGACACGCCGGCGCCGGTCGGCGCGTGAGGACAACAATCTCCGCCAATTAAATCAGAAAACAGGAATGGCAGAATGGCAAATGTAGTGGTCGTTGGCTCCCAGTGGGGCGATGAAGGCAAGGGCAAGATCGTCGATTGGCTGTCGCAACGCGCCGACGTGGTCGTGCGGTTTCAGGGCGGCCACAACGCCGGGCACACCCTGGTCATCGACGGCATTACCTATAAGCTGTCGCTGCTGCCTTCCGGGATCGTTCGGCGCAGCAAGGTTTCGGTCATCGGCAACGGCGTCGTCATCGACCCGTGGGCGCTGATCGAGGAAATGGAACGCGTCGGCAGCCAGGGCGTCGAGATTACGCCTGAGTGCTTGCGGCTTTCCGAAGCAGCCAGCCTGATCCTGCCGCTGCACAAAAACCTGGACCTGGCCCGCGAGGAAGCCGCCGGACGCGCCAAGATCGGCACCACCGGACGCGGCATCGGTCCGGCCTATGAAGACAAGACCGCGCGCCGCGCCATCCGCGTCGGCGATCTGCGCTATGAAGACCTGTTGAAGGAAAAAATCGAACGCCTGCTGTTCCACCACAATGCATTGCTGCGTGGCATGAACATGACCGAAGTCGACGGCGGCGAATTGCTCAAACAACTGCTCGACATTGCGCCGAAGGTTCTGCCCTTTGCCGCCACCGTGTGGCAGGAACTGGACCAGGCCCGGCGCGCCGGTAAGCGCATTTTGTTCGAGGGCGCGCAGGGCACCATGCTAGACGTCGACCACGGGACCTATCCCTTCGTCACGTCGTCCAACACCGTCGCCGGCCAGGCGGCGGTCGGATCGGGCCAGGGTCCGGGCGCGGTCGGTTTCGTCCTCGGTATCACCAAGGCGTACACGACCCGCGTCGGATCAGGCCCGTTCCCGACGGAACTGGAAGACGAAGTAGGCAAGCAACTTGCCGAACGCGGGCGCGAATTCGGCACGGTGACCGGACGGCCGCGCCGGTGCGGCTGGTTCGATGCGGTGCTGGTCCGCCAGGCGATCAAGGTCAACGGCATCCACGGCATTGCGCTGACCAAGCTTGACGTATTGGACGGGCAGGAAAAACTGAAGGTCTGTGTCGGATACCGGGTGAACGGCCGGGTGCTTGATCACTTGCCGGCGTCGCAGATCGAACAGGCGCTGGTCGAACCGATTTACGAGGAAATGGACGGCTGGCAGGAAAGTACCCAGGGTGCGCGATCGTGGGCCGAACTGCCGGCGACCACGATCAAATACGTGCGCCGGATCGAAGAACTGATCGAGGCTCCCGTTGCGCTGCTGTCGACCAGCCCGGAGCGGGAAGACACGATCCTGGTCCACGACCCGTTCGCGGACTGAGCTAACCGGAGCCAGCGGTTTTTCTATTTTATTTCTTATATACAATACTTTATAGGCCATCCGACCATTAATTGTCTGTCAACCCATTGGCGGGTACAGTCAGCCTGTGGAATTGTGCGGAAATCCGCCCCGCCACCGGCGTAACCGGGCGCGGGCCGGGTTGCGACGCACCGTTCGGACGGATGTCCGGCCGGCATGAATGCAGACCGAGGAACGATGGCCGAAACCGATACCCTTCAGCAGCCACCCGCCGGCCCGCCGCCTGACGCCCAGCCGCCGGACGTTGGCGACCTCCGGCCGATCCTGATCAAGGACCGGTTCTCCGTCGATCCCCGCACGCCGCTTCCGGAACTTGATTCGCCGTCGGCCAAGGCGTTCATGGCCGAAGACCGGCGCGATATCGACCGGCCGGTGTTCGCACTGATTTGTAATCCGGGCCTACCGACGCGCTTGGGCGCGATGATTTCGCTCAGGGGCTCGGGCATCAAAACCCTGGTCGGCATTTTGGAATGGGACGTCGACTATTGGCCGCATATCCGCCAGCGGACGATGATCCTTATTCTCGAACGCCCTTTGGGCGGCCGGGTTCTCAAGGACGGAAAATTCCAGATCAGCGAATACGACCTGCCCCGCAAGGTGATTGAACCGTTGGCCGGGGCGCTGACCGAAATGGCGTCGATCGGCGTGTCGCACCGCGCGATCCGCTGCGACAACCTGTTCTTCATGGATGCCGACCGCCAGATCATCGCCTTCGGCGAATGTTATACGTCGCCGCCGGGATACGATCAGCCGATCGTGTACGAACCGGCGGAGCGCGGGCTCGCCCGCCGCTCGGGCCGCGGCGCCGGAAACTCGCGCGACGACGCCTATGCGTTTGCCGTGACCATCGTCGGGCTGGTGCTCAACAAGCAGCCCTGTTCCAGCTGGACCGACGAGGAAATCCTCGCGGAAAAACTGGACTCTGGATCCTACGCCGTGATCACCGGCAACGAGAACCTGCCGCTGTCGTTGCTGGAGCCGCTTCGCGGGATGTTGGGCGACGACCCCATGAAACGCTGGGGCCCCGATGAAATCAACCTTTGGCTGTCGGGGCGCAAAATTTCGCCGCAGCAAAAAAAGGCCGGCAAGTGCGGGCAGACGTCATTCCGGTTCGCCGGCAAGGAATTTCAGAGCGTTCGCCAGCTCGCCCATTCGTTTACGCAGAACATCGCGGACGCCGCGCGGGTTATTCGTACCCAACAGTTCGATACATGGCTGCGCCGTTCGGTCGAAGACAAGAACCTGGCCAACGCGATCAAGAACGTGCTGGACGTGGCGGCGGCTCATTCCGGGTCGTTCGCCGGCACCGACGAAGTGGTCGTGACTCGCGTGGCCATCCTGATGGACCCGCTGGGCCCCATCCGGTACAAGGGCTTTTCGTTCATGATCGACGGGTTCGGCCCTGCCTTTGCGCTGGAATTCATCCGCAGCGGCCGAAGCGACGTGCCCCGCGAAATCATCGCCATGGATATTTCGGACATATGGTTCGAAGCGCAGGAGGCCTATGCCCCCGAAGCGTCGATCCATCAAAAGGACTTCTCGCAGTTGAAGATCGTGCTCAACAACAAGGACCCGGGGTTCGGGATCGAACGCTGCCTTTATGAATCGAACCCGTCCCTGCCCTGCCAAAGCCGGCTTCTGGTGCAGCAGTACGTGTTGGATATTGATCACCTTCTGCCGGGGCTGGACCGCGAGGCCAACACCCAAGACCTCAAGCACAAGCCGCTGGACGCGCACATCACAGCGTTCATCACCGCTCGCTTCAAGGAAGACATCAACCCGCACCTGCGCGCGCTCGCCTCGGAAGCCAGCGAAATGCAGACCATCGGGATGCTGAGCCTGCTCGCGTTCGTCCAGTGGAAGTTTAAGGTCGAATCGCTTTACGGATTGTCGAGCTGGGTCGGCGGGCACCTGCAACCGGCGATCAACGCCTACCACAACCGCAGCACCCGAAAAGACATTGAGCGGGAAATTCCCCGCCTTGTCCGACGCGGGTCGCTGCCGGAACTGTTCGACCTGATGGACAACGCCGACCGCCGACGGGAAGACATCAAAGGGCTCGAGGATGCCGTCGCCGAATACACCGCCGCCGAACTGGAAATCCAGGATATCGAGGGCCGCGGCGAGGAACAGCTGACCAAGGCCGAACGGACCGGTCAGCAGGCGACGGCCATCGGCTCGCTGCTTGTATCGATGTCGATCGTGTTTATCCTTTTCATCATCAAGGTGTTCTGACGATGGCGCGTATGGCACGCAGAATGCCGGCCCCAATGCCGCAGAGACGCCGGATCAGCGGCAGGGGGCTGCTGTATTTCTTTTTGATTCTGGCGATGCTGATCGCCGTCGCGTTTCCGACGCTGATCATCGTCGTGGTCGGTCTGGCGCCGGGGCTGGTCAGCTGGTTTACCGACCGCACGGATCAGAAGTACCAGTTTTTCTGCGTATTAGGGTTCAACTTCGCGGGCTGGTTCCCCTATCTGATGGATTTGTGGTCGGGCAACCACAGCCTGACCGGCGCGCTGAACATCATCACCGACGTTTTCGCACTGGCCGCCATATACGGATCGGCCGCCGGCGGCTGGATGATTTATGCGATCATTCCGCCGGTGGTGACGTCGTTCATGACCGTGCTGACAGAACGCCGGCTGTCGGCGCTGCGGTCCAATCAGCGGCGGATCATCACGGAATGGGGCGACGAAGTGCGGCTCGGCATCGGCGCACCGGCCGGTGGTTCGCCGCCGCCGGGCGACGCACCGGTGCCCGACAACGACGATGACGGGGCGCCCGCCATGGGCCACTCGGGCGGCGGTCAGCCGCCAGCGGCCGCCCGCGCCTGAGCGGCATCGGCGCTCTTTCCACTGCAAGGTGATTAGAACCAACCGCCCGCGACCGGCTAAGGTCCGATCAGCGGCGGCCGGTTATTGCGCCTTGATGAGCAGGCCCCGGCGGCTAATGAGCGATGTGTTGCTCGATGACCGCGTTCTTGACCGATTTCTGCAGCTTTTCAAAGGCGCGGACCTCGATCTGGCGGACCCGTTCGCGGGAAATGCCGTATTCCTCGCTCAAATCCTGGAGCGTCGCCGGGCTGTCTTTCAGGCGGCGTTCGGAAATAATCCGGCGTTCCCGGTCGGACAGGTTTTTCAGCGCGGCGCTCAGCATGTTCCGCCGTTCCGACAGTTCCTGATGATCGGCAAGCATGTTTTCCTGGTCGTCGCTGTCTTCCACCAGCCAGTCCTGCCATTCTCCATCCGCGTCTTCGCGAAGCGGCGCGTTGAGAGACTGGTCGACCCCGGCAAGGCGCCGGTTCATGGAAATGACCTCGACCTCGGACACATCCAGCCGGCGGGCGATTTTCCGCACCTGTTCCGGATGCAGGTCGCCGTCGTCAATCGCCTTCATCTGCGCCTTGATCTTGCGCAGGTTGAAGAACAGCTTCTTCTGCGCCGCCGTGGTACCGAGCTTGACCAATGACCAGGACCTCAGGATGTATTCCTGAATCGACGCGCGGATCCACCACATGGCATAGGTCGCGAGTCGGAACCCGCGTTCCGGATCGAACCGCTGAACCGCCTGCATCATGCCGACGTTGCCTTCTGAAATTAGATCGCCCACGGGCAGGCCGTAGCCGCGATAGCCCATGGCGATTTTGGCGACCAGCCGAAGGTGGCTTTTGACCATCTGTGCGGCGGCGTCTTCGTCGCCGTGGTCCCGCCAACGGCGGGCGAGCGAGACTTCCTCGCCCGTTCCCAGCATCGGGAATTCCCGGATGCGGCAGAGATAACGTGACAGGTTGTCGTCCGGCCCGAAGGCCAGATCACTCCTGGGCGGTGCGTAAGAACCCATTTTAGTCTGCGGTAGCACCGACGCGTTGGCCGCCCTGCCCACCGTCCCTTCCGGCCAACCCGTGCAGAACCAAGGCCGGACAGCCGCCCGCCGAAAATTCAAGAGATTGGCGTGTTTCTACGATTTCCAGGACAATACATGACGAAGTTACTCAAGTATAGGGGAATCTTAGAGCGACCTGAAAAAGTCGCATAAATTACTGATTTCTCTTGTACTTTTTGATTCGAAATGCAAATCCTCACCGGTCAGATGGTGATGAAATCCCAGTTTATATGCGTGTAAGGCTTGGGTTTCAGGCAGGATGAGCCCGGCGTCTTCGGCGGTCTTTCTAACGGTCCTGCCGACCAGCGCGGAGGCGTACTGCCGCCCCCGCCGGCCGCCGTACATGGGGTCGCCGATCACCGGATGCCCGATCGAGGCCGTGTGCACGCGAATCTGATGGGTGCGCCCGGTCGCCAGCCGGCATTCGACCAGGGCCGCCTGATCGCCGAACGCTTCGATCACCCGATAGGCGGTTTTCGCAGGCTTGCCGCCTCTCACACGGACCGCCATGCGTTTGCGGTTTTTCGGATCGCGGCCGATGTTGCCTTCGATGTCGTCACGCAGCGGTTTCGGCACGCCCCAGACCACCGCCAGGTAGGCGCGTTCGATGGAATGCTCGGCGAATTGTTTGCTCAGGCTTTGGTGGGCGGCATCGGTCTTGGCCGCGACCAGCAGGCCCGAGGTGTCCTTATCCAGCCGATGGACGATGCCAGGGCGCATTTCGCCGCCGATGCCGGAAAGACCCGCGCCGCAGTGGGCGATGAGCGCATTGACCAGGGTCCGGTCCGGGTTGCCCGCCGCCGGATGCACAACCAGTCCCTTGGGCTTGTTGACGACGATTAGCTCGCTGTCTTCATAAACGATGTCCAGGTCCATGGCCTGAGCCTGCGGTTTGGCCGGCGCCGGGGCGGGAACCGTCAGCACGAAGCGGTCACCGGCGCGGACCTTGCGCTTGGCCTCGGCAACCGGGCGGCCCGATGCATCGGCAACGAGACCCCCGGCCAGCAACGCCTGCACGCGCGCCCGGGACAGATCCGGCGACAGATCCGCCAGCGCCTTGTCCAGCCGCTCTCCCGCCCGGTCGTCCGGAACAATGATTTCCCGCGTCTCGCTCATGACGCCAAGAGGAAACGCGGGCTGAGCGCCGCCTGTCAAGCGCGGCGGGCGGCGGCGGTCCGCCCGGCTTGACAGACCAGGCTTCTCGACCGACAACAGCGCCATGCATGCGCTTTTGAAAACACTGGTGATCGGCATGGGCGTGCTGATCATGCTGAGCCTCGGGCTTTTGGTCTTCGGGTTCTACAAAACCACCCAGGACCCCAACTGGAAGCTGTTCAGTACATCGGACGCCCCGGCCAAGGCCGCCATGCCCACCGGACGCCCCACCCCGCCGATCGCGCTCTCGGGCGATCTCGCGCTCGGCCTGCCGACCGGGTGCGAAGTAACAGGCGTCAACAGTGCGGGCGGCATGCTCTATGTTCTGACCGGTCCCCGGTCCGCCGCCCGTTGCGGCCATGTGCTGATCGTCGATCCGGCGCTGGGCCGGGTGACGGGCAAGCTTGCCCCCTGAGCCATGCTGCTGGTCCCCGCTACGTTCCTCACCGCGATCACCAAGGCCGCCGAAGCCGCCTGGCCCCGCGAATGCTGCGGGCTTCTGGCGGGACGCGATCACGGCCAAGACACCATCGTCGTCACCCGCGTGAAGCCATCGGAAAACCTGACCACCGGCGAGGCCGAAGATTCGTTCGAGGTCGACCCGCAGGTGCGGTTCGATTTGATGCGGGCGCTTGAGCACACGGACAAACGCATCGTCGGACATTATCATTCACACCCGAACGGCAGAGCCGAGCCGTCGGCGACCGACCTTGCCAAGGCCTACGAGCCGGACCTGATCTGGGTCATCGTCGCGGTCGCGGGCGGCCGCGCCGCCCCGCCCCGCGCCTTCGTCGTGAAGGCCGACAAATCCGGGTTCGACGAAATCGCCGTCACACCGACCAACCAGGCCGACATGACCGCAAAAAAAGAAAAAGGATCCGCCCGCCCATGAACTTCGCTTCCGACAACACCGCCGGCTGCCATCCCAAAATCATCCAGGCCCTGGCCGACGCCAACGACGGCCGCCGCATGCCCTACGGCCGCGACGACGAGACCAACCGGGTCCGCACCATCGTCTCGGATACGTTCGACACGGATTGCGATGTCTTTTTAGTCGCGACCGGCACGGCGGCGAACGGGCTAGCGCTGTCGGCGTGCGTGCCCGGCCACGGCGCCGTCGTCTGCCACGAAACCAGCCACATCAACGAACACGAAGGCACCGGGCCCGCGATGTTCACGGGCGGCGCCAAGCTGATCGGGCTGGCCGCCGGCGACGGCAAGATCGATCCGGCCGAGGTGGACCACGGGGTGATGACTGGGCGCGGTGACGAACACTACGCGCAGGTAAAAGCCCTTTCGATCACGCAACTGACGGAGCGCGGCACGGCCTATACCGTCGATCAGATTTCCGCCATCGGCGATGTCTGCCGCAAGCACGGGCTCGCCATGCACATGGACGGCGCCCGGTTCGCCAACGCCATGGTGGGCTTGAACTGCTCCCCCGCCGACATGACGTGGAAGGCCGGGGTCGATGTGGTGTCGTTCGGCGGCACCAAGAACGGCGCCCTGGCGTTGGAGGCCGTGGTGATCTTCAACAAGGCACTGGCGGCGGAGTTCCTTTACAAACAGAAACGCGCGGGCCAGTTGTTGTCGAAAATGCGCTTCATGTCGGTGCAGATGGAGGCGTATCTTAAAGACGATCTGTGGCTTTTGAACGCGCGGCATTCGAACGCCATGGCGAAACGGCTGGCCGACGGGCTCGGCAATATCCAGGACGTCGAGATCACGCAATCGGTCGACGGCAACCAGGTCTTCCCGCGCCTGCCCGCCGCGACCGTCGAACGCTTAAAGGCCGCCGGGTTTTTGTTTTACGATCGGGGCGCGGGCCCGGACGGCAGGCACCTGATCCGCCTTGTGCTCGCGTTCAACACGGAACCCGCCGACGTCGATAAATTCATCGCGACAGCGGGCGGCTGAGGCGGCGCACCCGCGCGACGGCGGGCCGGGCTATAGCCCGCCGAACCATGGCTTGATTTCGGATTTTCCCTTGGTCGCTGTCGCCTTGTGTCCGCCAGGGACCACGACATAGGCGCTTTTGCCGTTTGCCGGCAACCTCTTGAAAATCAACGTGTCCGCGTCGGGGTCGAACCAGTCGACGGCGATGCGCGCCGGGTCGGACCAGTTTTTTCACGGCCCTGGTTCACGTCCCGGATATCCACTCGCTCGTTCGGCTGGCCGTCGGCGATGAATTTCTTCACCTTGTCGATCGCCTCCTGATTGTCCCCCGCCAGCAGATTGGGTCGATGGCCCGGCGCCATCAACAGGACGCCCGCAAGCTAGCCCCGTTGTGATGCATACGCAAGCGCCGCGGCGGCGCCGAGCGAATGCCCGCCGATGACGACCTTGGTAGCGCCCGCATCCTTGAGCCGCGCCACGGCTGCGTCGATTTCCTTGAACGCATCCGAAAGCGTCTTGTCGAAATCCCGGTCGCGCGACCAGAGCATTTCCGGCACGTCGACCTTGAAGTCGCCGCCGAGTTTGCCGACAGGCGACCCCGGCCGGTTGGTGCCGTTCTTGCCGTGCATGAGGATGACCCCGACTCCGTCCGCGCGAACCGCGCAGGGCAAGGCTGCCGTGAAAACACACGCTGCCACGAGCAAGGCACGGGAAACCAGAATTGCGCGAATCATGATCACCTCCCGTTGGATTGAACCCCTTTCCGCGATGCCGACGTCACTCCGCCGCCTGCGCCGCCGTCAGCGCGGGCCAGAGATTATCAGCGCCTTCGGCCAAGGCCCGGCGGCCCAAATAATCCGCCCACGCGGTTTCCGACCCGAATTCGCCCCGCCAGGCCCAGAGCCTGCGCGTCGCGAAATTCAGTTCGTGTTCGTGGGTAAAGCCGATTGCGCCGTGCACCTGATGGCAATAGTCGAAGACGATGCCCGCCGCCTCGCCGGCGACCACCTTGGCCGCCGCGATGTCCCAAAGCGCCGCGTCCCAGCCCTGCCCGTCGGGGCCGACGCGGTCCATGGCCGCGAACGCGGCCTCGGCGGCGACCCGGGCCTCCGCCGCGCGGGCGGCGGCGACGGCGATCATATGCTGGATCGCCTGAAACTTGGCGATGGGGCGACCGAACTGCTGTCGGTCCTGGGCGTGGGTGACGGCCAGTTCGATGCAGCGTTCCGCAGCACCCGCCATCTGCGCCGACCGCACCAACGCGCCCACGGCATCGGCCGCGGACATGCCGCCCACGAGCGAAATCGAGCCGGACGCTTCAACGGACACGTCTTCCCGATTGATGAAATCGCGCGGTTCCGCCGCCATGTTGGCGTCCGGCCGGATGGCGGCGGGATCGGATATCAGGCATTGAACATCGTCACCGTCGACGCAGATCACGTTCGCCGCCTGGCGGCCCCAGGGAACGGGCTGGGAGGCATCGGCGGGCGCGAGACCGAGCGGCCCCGACGGCGCGTCGATCCCGGCGCGGCCCAAAAGCCACCCCGCCGCCATGGTTTCGGCGAGCGGCACGGGCGCGCACGACTTGCCGGCGGCAAAGACGATGACGAGGGCGTCGGCCCAGGCAAGGCCGAGGCCGCCCCGATCCTCGGGGGCGACGGGCTGGGTCAGGCCGCTTTCTTCCAATGCCAACCAAAGGGCGTCGGGCCATTGGCCTTCCTCCGCCCCAACAATGACGTCGCGGGTGACATGGTCATCGAACAGGCGTTCGGCTGTTTCGGCCAACAGGGTTGCGGTTTCGCTGCTCATATCGCTATCCCCTACCTGAGGCCCAGGCCGCGGGCGATGATGCCGCGCATGACCTCGCGCGTGCCGCCGCGAAGCGAAAACGACCGAGACGCCAGCGCGTTATAATTCATCACCTCGTCGAACGGGTCGCCGCCCATGAGCGGCGAGCGGCCCATGATGTCGTGGGTTTGGAACGGGATCGCCTGTTCGTAGGCGACGCCGACTTCCTTGACAAAGGCGGAGGCGAGATTGGGCGTTTCGCCGGCTTCCAGCATGGTGGCCACGGAGAGCGACATGCGCCGGAGCGTCCCCATGTGGGCGATCATCCGACCCAAGCCCTGGGCCGCCAGTCGGTCGACGGTGCCTTCCGCCCGGTCCTCGGCAAGCGCCCGGACCAGTTCGAAAACCAGTTGATAGCTCGACAGGTACCGTTCAGGGCCCGAGCGTTCGAATGCCAGTTCCGTCGTCACCTGCCCCCAGCCGTCGCCTTCGGTCCCGACCAGCGCATCGGCGGGCAGGTGCAGGTCTTCGAAAAACACCTCGTTGAAATTTTCCTCGCCTACCATGTTGCGGATCGGGCGGACGGTGATGCCGGGCGTGCGCGGATCCAAAATGAACTGCGACATGCCGGCGTGGCGGTCCTTGGGGTCGACGGGCGCCGTACGGAACAGCGCGATCATGCCGTCGGCTTCATGCGCCTTGGAGGTCCAGATTTTCTGCCCGTTGACGACCCAGCCGTCGTTGGTCTTGTCGGCGCGGGTGCGGATCGAGGCGAGGTCCGATCCGGAATTGGGCTCGCTCATGCCGATGCAGAAATAGCTTTCGCCGCGGGTGATCGGCGGAAGGTACTTTTGCCGCTGCTCCTCGGTGCCGAAGCGGAGCAAAAGCGGGCCGCTCTGCCGGTCGGCGACCCAATGCGCCGCAACGGGCGCGCCGGCGGCGAGCATTTCTTCCAGCACCACATAGCGTTCCAGGGCGCTACGCTCGTGCCCGCCGTATTTTTTGGGCCAGGTCATGCCGATCCAGCCCTGGTCGCCCATTTTTTTCGAAAAGGCCTTGTCGAATCCGGCCCAGGACTTGGCCCGGACGACGCCGGGCACGCCCTTCATGTGTTCGGCGATAAAGGCGCGGACCTCGGCCCGGAGCGCCTCGGCTTTTGGCGGCAAATGGCCTAGGGTAAATCGGATGTTTTCCACGGGTGCTTTCTCAAAGAATTGTATACAAAACTTTCTATCAGGCCGCCCCATCGGCTACAACAGGCGGCGAACGGAACTTGATCAAATGCACCACCGGATAGGGGCGGAACCATGGACGAATTCCTGAAATACGAAAAAGCGGGCCGGGTGGTGACCCTTACCATGAACAACCCGGACAAGCGCAATTCGTTGACCGGCAAATACCAGTCGCCAGAGTTCGAGGAGGCGTGCGCCCGGATCAACGGCGACATCGACGTGCGCTGCGTCATCCTGACCGGTGCCGGGCGGGCGTTTTCGGCGGGCGGCGACGTGTATGCCATGCGCGACCGCACGGGCAATTCGGCGGGCCGCCCGGCGGAAATCCGGATGAATTATATAAAAGGCATCCAGCGCATCCCCCGCGCGTTTTACAACATTCATGTGCCCACTATCGCCGCCGTCAACGGCCCCGCCATAGGCGCGGGGTGCGATCTGGCGACCATGTGCGACATTCGGATCGCGTCGGAACACGCCAAGTTCGCGGAGAGCTTCGTAAAGCTCGGCATTATTCCGGGCGACGGCGGGGCGTGGTTCCTACCCCGCGTCATCGGCATGGCGAAGGCCTACGAAATGACCTTCACCGGCGATCAGATCGACGCCGAGGAAGCGTACCGCATCGGTCTTGTTTCCCGCGTCGTCCCAGCGGTCCAACTGATGGCCACGGCGGGCGAACTGGCCGAACGCATCGCGTCGAACCCGTCCCACGCGCTGCGCCTGACCAAGCGGCTGATGCGGGAAAGCATGCACACGTCGCTGGAAACGCTGTTGGAAATGTCGGCGGCGTTTCAGGCCTTAGCGCACAACGAGCCCGAACACGACGAGGCCGTGGCGGCGCTGGTCGCGACGCTTGAAGCCAAGAAGAAAGGCTGACGCCCTTGGCCGGCCCGGCTACGAGCGCGCTGGATGCGCTGATCCGCGCCCGCGCAGTCGCGGTCATCGGCGCGTCCAACACGCCCAACGCGGCGGGCGGCGACAAGCTGGGCACGGTCGCCTTGAAACACCTGATCAAGCACGGGTACCAAGGCGCGATCTATCCCGTGAACCCGAAGGAAACCACGGTCGAGGGGTTGCCGTGTTTCCCGACGCTGGACGCCGTCCCGGGCGACATCGACATGGCCGTCATCGCCGTACCGGGCCCGGCCTGCGCGGCGGTCATGGCGGCCTGCGGCGAACGCGGGGTCAAAGCCGCCATCGTGCTCGCGTCGGGATTTGCCGAAGCGGGACAGCGCGACATGGAAACCGAATTGATCAATGCGGCCCGCACGGGCGGCGTCCGGTTCTGCGGGCCCAACACCAACGGGCTGATTTCCGTCGCCGGCGCCATGGCGCCGTGTACCTCCATGGTCTGCCAGTTGGACGTATTCCGGCCGGGCGGCATCGCCTTCATCACCCAGTCGGGCGCGGTCGGCGGTTCCATGCTCGGCACAGGGACGGAGGAAATGGGCGGCTTCAGCCACTGGATATCCGTTGGCAACGAAGCCAACTTGACCGTCGCCGATTACCTGGACTGGCTGGCGGATGACCCGGACACAACCGTCATCACGCTTTTCATCGAAGGCATTCGCGATCCAGACAGGTTCGCCAAGGCCTCTGCCCGCGCGGCGGCGGCGGGCAAACCCATCGTGCTGAACAAGATCGGCCTGTCCGATGTTTCGGCGGCGGCGTCGCTTTCCCACACCGGCGCCATGGTCGGATCGGATGACGTGTTCAACGCGGTCTGCAAAAAATTCGGGCTGGTCCGGGTCGACGACGCATCGGAACTGCTGCCGACGGCAATCACCTTTTCAAGACTTCTGAACAAACTGCCCCGCGGCCGGAACATGGGCCTTGTCGCGCCGTCGGGCGGCATCGGCGGCGTGTGCGCCGACGAATGCCATCGCTGGGGTCTGGATGTGCCGGAACTGAGCGCCGAAACCCAGAAAGCGCTCAAATCCTCCCTGCCGGCCTTCGCCGCCCTGCGCAATCCGGTCGACGTGACGCAGGAAATCCGGTCCTTCAAAACGGGATACCAGGACACCATCCGGACGGTCCTGCAAGCGCCCGAAATCGATGGGCTGTTTTTGCTGGTGACCATGGTGGCAGAACCGCGCGCGAGCATTTACGCCGACATGTTCACGGACGCCGCCAAATCCGCGGACAAGCCCGTGATCGTCGCCTGGACGGGCGCAGCGTCGTTGGCTTCCAAGGCGCTGCCGGCGCTTAAACAGAACGGCGTGCCCGTGTATATGTCGGCGCGGGGCGCGGTGAAAGCCATGCGGCGGCTATACGATTACGGCCGGTTCCTGGACAGCGTCGGCACGGAGCCTCAGCGATGAACAGCCTATCCGAAAGCCAGTCGAAGGCGTTGCTCGCCCAGTACGGCCTGCCCGTGCCGAGGGAACAATCCGCCGCGACCGCTGACGAGGCCGCCGTTTTCGCCGCGAGCCTGAACGGCCCCGTCGCGGTCAAGGCGGATACGCCGGGCCTCGCCCACAAGACCGAAGCGGGCCTGGTCGCCCTCGGGCTGACAGGGGACGGCGCGTTCCGCCGCGCGGCCGGGGATATTCTCGCCCGCGCGCCCAAGGGATCGCGGCTCTTGGTTCAGGAAATGGCTTCGGGCAAACGCGAACTGATACTCGGCATGAAGCGCGATCCGCAATGGGGTGCTGTGATCTCCCTTGGCCTCGGCGGTATTTTCGCCGAAGCCTTGGGCGACATCACGCTCAGGCTCGCGCCGGTCTCCGACGCGGAAGCGTCCGCCATGATCGACGATCTCGGCGCGACCGCGATATTCGGCGAATACCGAGGGATGGCGGCCGTCGACCGCGCAGCATTCGCCAAGGCGGTCATGGCGGTCAGCCGATGCGCCGAGGAAAACCCGGATGTCGTTGAAATCGACGTCAATCCGCTGATCGTCACCGACGCGGGCGGCGTTGTCGCCGTCGATGCGCTGGTCGTTCGATCAGCTTAAAATCTCGTCTCGCGCAACCGCGTCGTCGCGGGCAAATGCTCGCTCGGGGTTTGCGATTAGCGAATGAAAGTCTTCACGTAGTCGCCACCGAGGCCGACCGCTTCAAAATGCCGGCGGCAGGCTTCGATCCGGTCGAACACATCCGTCGTGCCGACGGTGTTGCCGTTTTCGTCGCAATAGATCAGCGCGCCCGTGTTGTGGAATAGCGTGATCATTTCATCGCAGTCGGGTTCGACCACCAGCGTGTGGATGTCGCCCGGCGGTTCGTACAAATACGATCCCGGTTCGGCGATCCAATCGCGTTCCAGGTACCGCCACTTGCCCTTGATGACGAAACCATGCACCGGCGCCGGGTGGCGGTGGCGCGACAACATGCCGCCGCCGACCACCTTGGTCAGGTGCACCCAATAGCCTTGCGACACGTTCAGGCACAGCGGCCGCGACCAGCGCCCTGGCGCCAGCGGCACCCACAGGCGCGGATCGTCCTTGGCGTAGCCGTCGTGGATGTAGAGTTCTTCGAGCGCATCCTGGGACTTCGGCCCGTCATAGGGTGCCGGCAGGTCTTCGACCGCGACGCGGCCGCTTCCGTTGATGTCGGCGAGACCTTCGGTGGTATTGGTACTGTCGGGGCTCATTGTCCGCTCCGTTGTTTAATTTTGAAAATATGCCTTGGCCTTAAGCAAGGACCGTCCAACTGTCAAGGGCATCATGCCGGCGAAGCTGTCGAGTTCGGCTAGCCAGTTCAGTTCCTTGAACACCTGGTCGGGGCGAAGCCGTTCCGCGAGGCTGCGGTTGACTTCCTACGCCTTGCGGTAAATTTCGATCAGCCGCTGATCGCCATGACCAGCCGCAGGATCGAACACAGTGCTTCCTGCGCCGCGGTTTCCGCCGCCAACACGTGGTCGTCGATGGCGATCGTCAACACGACCTTTGAAAAGGATACCATGCGGCCGGCGCGCTGAACGCAATCGACGCCACCTGGCAACGCGGCGAATTTTTTTTCGAAAACGGACAGTGTCTGCATTTGTGGTAATCCAGCCTGGTCCAGTCGGGCAATCCAGCCGGTTCCGGCTGATTGAGGGCGACCTCGGGCAACGCGATGTCGAGTTCGAAGGCGATGGGGTCGGCACCATCCGCCTCGATTGTATAAACCACGACCATGCGGTCGTTATCCGCGTCCATATTGCGTCGACGCCCCTTTCAAGCGCGGCCGGTCCGGCGCCCGCCCGAGAGGCACCACAATACATTCCACTAATCGAGCCTACAGGTGTGTGCCACCCCGCCCGGCGCCCGCCGCCGATTGCCCCGCTTCGTTTACGGCACCGGCGTGAGGCCGCCGTCGACGTTGATGGCGGCGCCGCAGATGTAGGACCCGGCGTCGGACGCGAGAAAACAGGCGGTAGCGGCAAATTCCTCCGCCGTGCCGACCCGGCCCATTGGCAGCGCCTTGCCCTGTTCGACGTAAAATTCCTCGAGGTCCATGCCCAATTTGTTGGCGCGGCGAACCCACTGGTCCGAACGGATTTTCCCGACATGCAGCGAATTGACCAGAACGTTGTGCGGCGCGCCCTCGCCCGCCAGCACTTTGGTGAAGGCCATGCCGGCGGCGCGGGTCACCGCCGTCGGCGCGCCACCCGCGGCGGGCGCTTTGGCGCCGGAGTTCAGCACGTTGATGATGCGCCCCCACTTGCGCGCCATCATCGGCGGCATTGCGAGCCGGCACAAACGGATCGCGCCGAACAGCTTTAGATCCAGATCCGCCTGCCACAGTTCGTCGGTGATTTCGACCGACGGCATGCGGGCGGACGAGCCCGCGTTATTGACCAGAACGTCAAGCTGCCCCATTTCCTTGACCGCCTTGTCGAACGCGGACTGGCAGCCGTCGGCGGTCGACACGTCCGCGACCACGGGGATGATGCGGCCACCGGTGTCGGCTTCGATTTCGTCCTTGGTCTGTTCCAAGACATCGGGCCGGCGGGCGACGATCGCGACCTCCGCCCCCGCGCCGGAAAACGCGTGGGCGATGGCCTGGCCGATACCCTGGCTTCCACCGGTGATCAGGGCCTTGCGGCCCGGCATTTTCAGTTCCATGTGATCCTCCTCAGGATGTCAGGTGCGATTGAGATTTGTCAGGTGACTTTTTCGACTTCGATGTCGACCATGGCGCGATCCGCAAGATCGTCCAGCGCGGCCAGAAGCTCGTCATCCGGATAGCCGCCGGGCCCACGCAACCGCGCATGGGCATGAAATAGCGTGCCACCGGCGTGCGGCGCCTCGCGAATGTCGGTTTCCACTTCCTCGACACTGAATCCGCGCTGCGCCATGAGATGCGACAGGTCGCGGACAATCCCCGGATGATCGGGGCCGATCAACTCCAGGTCGAACTGCGGGCCTCGGGCGGCCGCGTCCTCGGGCGCGGGCTCGACCATCAAATGAGAGCCTTCGGCGTCCGGCGCCGCGAGCGCGGCCTCAAGCGCGTCGGACTTCGCCGGGTCGATTTCGACTTCCGCGACACCCGCGAACTTGGCCGCCAGGTGCGCCATGCGGCTGTCGAGCCAGTTGCCGCCAGCGGCGGCGACCGTATTCGCCAGCTTTTCGACCAGGCCCGGCCGGTCGTCGGCAATAAAGGTCACGACAAGTTTTTGAGCCATGTTTGCGGTCCCAGGGAAATCATTCGTTTTTGTTGCTCAAAAGCCTATCAGGGCAACGCCAAGGGATGCGAGTCATTAAGTTGGGTCCCGGGCCCGGCCGGACTTGGGCCGGTCCTGTCCCGCAATACAAAAACCCGCAGACGGCGTATTCCCGCCGGGCCGGTTTGCGGGGTAAAGTATTGGAGGAGCGTGATATCCATGTCTTTTAGAAAACTCGCCGGATACAAAGACAATAACAAGCGCCGCGATGTCCGGCTGGACGCGCGCGGCATGCGGCTTGTCATCGGCAGCGGCGATTTCCCCGTGGGCGACATTTCCGTCGGCGGGTTCAGCCTGCAAAAGGCCGTCGGCAAAATGCGGACAGGCCAAAAATTTACTGCCACCCACGTGATCACCGACGTGGACGGCAAGGTGCCTTTGGGCGCGCCGACCGAAGTCGCTCGCGTCGATTACGCGGAAACCAGTCTCGGGTGCCAGTTCGGAAAATTGACCGACGGCCAGTTCCGCATGATCGAAGCCCTTGCCATGCACCGCCCGATGACTAGTCTGGGCAGGCTCGCAAAAAAGATGAAGGGGTTTTTCGGTCTGTTCGGCGGCTCCTGACCCTGAAACCCACGAGAACAGGTAGCGGATCGGCCATGCGCGATCTCGGAGAATACGATTACGTCATCGCCGGCGCCGGCACCGCCGGATGCGTGCTGGCAAATCGGCTGTCGGCGGACCGGGACAAGCGGGTGCTGCTGCTTGAAGCTGGCGGTCGCGACAATTACCACTGGATCCACATCCCCGTCGGCTATCTGTTCTGCATGGGCAACCCGCGCACGGACTGGGGTTTCAAGACCGAAGCCGAACCGGGCTTGGGCGGCCGGGCGCTGGCCTACCCGCGCGGCCGCGTGCTGGGCGGGTGTTCATCCATCAACGGCATGATCTACATGCGCGGCCAGGCGCGGGATTACGACCACTGGCGGCAGTTGGGCAACCGCGGCTGGGGCTGGGACGACGTGCTACCGTATTTCAAGAAATCCGAAGACCAGACCGCCATTGGCCTTGATGAATTTCATTCAAAAGGCGGCGAATGGCGGGTCGAAAACGTGCGCGTCACTTGGGAAATCCTGGATGCCTTCCGCGACGCGGCGGCGGAATACGGGTTGCCCATCGTCGACGACTTCAACAAAGGCAACAACGAAGGGTGCGGCTATTTCCACGTAAACCAGAAATCGGGCGTGCGGTGGAACACGGTCAAGGGTTTTCTCAACCCCGCCAAGGACCGGCCGAACCTGGATATCGTCACCCACGCGCACGTGAAAAAAATCCGCCTGGACGGCAAACGGGTGACCGGGCTCGACCTGACCGTTGAGGGCAAGGACGCCGGCGTCCGTTGCCGGAGCGAGGTGATTTTGTCCGCGGGGTCGATCGGGTCGCCGCAAATTCTGCAACTGTCCGGCATCGGCCCGGGGGATTTCCTGTCGTCCATGGGGATCGAGGTCCGGCACGCGCTTTCCGGCGTCGGCGAAAATTTGCAGGACCACTTGCAGATCCGCCCGGTCTTTCGCGTGCGGGATACGGTGACGCTCAATCAGCGGGCGGGATCGCTTTTGGGCAAGATGGGCATTGCCCTGGAATACGCGCTGACCCGGTCGGGCCCCATGTCCATGGCGCCGTCGACGCTCGGCTGCTTCGCCAAGTCGGACCCGTCGCGCGAAACGCCCAACCTGCAATTCCATGTGCAGGCATTGTCGCTCGACAGTTGGGACAAGCCGCTGCATCCGTTCCCCGCGTTTACGGCGAGCGTCTGCAACCTGCGTCCCGAAAGCCGCGGACACGTGCGCATCAAATCCGCCGATCCGTTCGTGCACCCATCGATCCAGCCGAACTATTTATCGACGCCGGGCGACCGCCGCGTCGCCGCCGACGCCATACGCCTGGCCCGAAAAATCGCCGAACAACCGGCGCTGCGAAAGTTTCACCCGGAGGAATTCCGCCCGGGCGCCCATCTGACGTCCGACGACGAGCTGGCCGACGCGGCCGGGCAGATCGGCACGACGATCTTCCACCCGGTCGGCACCTGTAAGATGGGCAGCGATCCCGGCGCGGTGGTCGACGACCGGCTCCGCGTCCAGGGTATTGAGGGCCTGCGCGTCGCCGATGCGTCCGTCATGCCGGCCATCACGTCGGGCAACACCAACGCGCCGTCGATCATGATTGCCGAAAAGGCCGCCGACATGATCCGCGACGACGCGCGCGCCAGAAGTGCCGCCTGAGACGGCGCCCGAGGCGTTGGGGCAGCCCGCCAAAAAGACCCGTATTCAATAGCTTAACGCCTTGTTTACCGTAAATCGGCCATATTGTCAGGGCAGATTCGCAGTATGGCGCTGCCGTCGTGGTGGTATCATGACGGACTGTCCATGGCTCGATGGCGTGGGGCAGATTTGGGTATGAAGAACGGTCGAAATCAATGGATTTCCGCGGCTTTCCGGGCGGCTGCCGGAGCGGCGGCGCTGACCGCCGCGCTCGCCCTCACGCCTGTCCGGGCGGCCGATCCGGCGGCGTCGCTGTTCGACGCGATCCGCGCCAATGACCTGGCCCGCGTGAAACAACTGATCGAGTCCGGCGCCGACCCGCGCCAGCGCAGCGCCGACGGCGTCTCCGCCCCGCAGGCCGCTGTCCGCCTGGGCCACAACGTCATCGCCCACTACCTTCTGACCCGGCCGCGGTCGGAAAAAGTGCCGGACTTCGCCCTGCCGCCGCCGGAGGAAACCGCCCGGGCGCCCGATGCCCCCGCGAACGCCATCGCGCAAACGCCGGTCCCGGCCCCCGCACCCCTTTCCGACGCGCCGAAACCGGCGATTGATGCCGTCACACCTCCTCCCGCCGCCGAACCGGCCCTGAAAAAAGGCATGCTCGCCCGCGCCGCCGATTGGATCGACGGCCTGTTCGGCGATAAGGAAACGGCAAAACCTGCCGACCCGACGCAACCAAAAACCGCCGCGGCGGAGCCCCGGGCCCTGACGCAGCCCGCCGACACATCGCCGCCGCCGGCTGCCGGGGCGGCTCCGGCGCCGAAGGTCGCCGGTATCCCGGCCCCCAAAACGCCGCGCCGCCCGACGGATGCGGACGCCATCGCCACCGCCGCCAACCCCAACATGCAACCGGCGGAGCGCGATCTGCCGGAAGCCGATCTGCCCCGCGCCCTTGCCCAGGCGCCGGCATCGGACGACCCGCTGGGCAAGGCGCTGGCGATCCCCGACGACGGGACAAAATGCGCAAGCAAGCCGGCGGGCGATCCGCTTGCGGACCTCTCGATTTTAGACGGCGACGCCAAACCCAAGGCAAAGGCGGCCGCCGATAGCGAAAATCAGCCGGATGCGCCGGCGGTCCCCGACCTGACGAAGATGACGCCGGTGGAACGCCTGGCCTGGCTTGACCAGTTGCTGAAACGGACGGTCGACCGCGACGGCGGCAAGTCGCTTGCCGACAGCCGCCGGGAAGCGTTCGGCCATCTGCGCGACAGAGCCGCCAAAAAAGACGCCGACGACGCCCGCAAAGCCGCCGCGGCGCCCCCGCCCGCGACGCCCGCGGAAATTTTGAAGGTCCTGCCTGCGGGATCACAGGTCAAACTCGACCTCGAAGGCCGCCCGATCCTGCCGGGCTTATGGACCGAGCCGGTCGTCCTGACCGGCCAGCAGCCGCCGCTCAAGGACCTGGCCCGCGCCTATGTGACGCCGGCAGGCTTCCGCGCCGGTTTGGACCGCAGCAAGTCCGATACCCTGATGGGCGCCGGGCCGCCGGGCGCTAACTCGGCGGGTGCCTGGACGGTCACCAAGATCGAAATGGCCGACGGCAAGTCGGTGCAGCCGCCGCCCGCAGGCCAGGGCGGCGAACCCCTGCCCCCGTCGGCGGCCGGGCAGAACGCGGCGCTCGAAAACGTGACGCTTTCCATCGGCACGGGCACCAACCTCTACAATACCTTCATCCCCGCCAACGCCAAGGGCGGCGAAGGGCGCGCGCCGGAATGCATCGAAAAATCCGGCGGCCGCACGCAGGTCTGCATCACCGAACTGTCGTGGCCCGCGTTTTTAGAACCGAAGTTTCTGGTTTCGACCATTCTTTACACCGGCACCGGCGCGGTGGTGCGCTTCGACGACGGCAGCCCGACCCGCATGCAGGTCGTTTATCAGGCCGACGCGTTCGACGAAATCACCGACTGGATGGTGCGCCGGTTCGGCCCGCCGTCGCAGGCGGTCAACCGGTCGATCTCGCCCTTCGGGCAGCCGCGCCGCGACAACACGTCGACGATCTGGCGGGCGCTCGACCGCGTGACGCAAAAACCCGTGATGCTGGAAGTCCGCAAATACGACGATACCAGAGACGGCTTTCCCGACATCCGGAACGGCGTGATCATGCTGTACCGCGAGGGCGCGCCCGGCATCTTCCCACAGGTGTCCGTGCATGAACTGATGCGGTTGAAGCCGACCGGCTAAGCGGCGTACGCGCCGACCTTTCGCGTTATTTCCGTATGAAATTATAGACTTTGATGTCCGCCGTCCGGCCAAATCCAGCCATCGGAATTACATCCGGCAAGTGTCCGGAAATGACCCAAGCGGGCAATGCTCCCGGCATTGCCCAGGCAAGCTTCAATTCAGACTTTTAAATATTCCCGTCAAGTGCGCGGCATATGCCCCTCATCCAAGAGCGGCGAAGTCTTGATCGCGTTCCTGACCGCCTCCCGGTCCAAATGGGCCGTTTTCATGATTTCCGGAAAAGTCGACGCGATACGAATGTAATCGGTCTTGACCGAAGCGATGAATGAGGTCAAACCCGAAACCGAGAGGTGGCTGTAACAATGGCGACGGGCTGACCTCTAATAAAGCAGGCCGCGACAGCCGTAATCCGCCGCAAAGCGGATTTCGCGTAGGTTGGGATGAAAACCGAAAGTTACTCCGCCGCCTCCGCTTTCACCCGCGGCCGATCCATGGCGAACACCAGGTCGACCCGCGTGTAATCCATATATCCAAGCCGCGCGATGGGCTTGACCTTTTCCATGTCGACCAAGCCGTTGGTCAGCACGTTATCCCGGATATGAATGCCGAGAACGCGGCCGAAGACGACACGGTTGCCCTCGCCGCCGTCGTTGTTCGGCATGACGACGGTGGTGTGATAGACGCATTCCAGGTGGATCGGCGACGCCTTCACCCGAGGCGGCTTGACCAGTTGCGACGGTTCGGTCTCGAGCCCGGCGAATTCCATTTCGTCGACACCGGTGGGGAGCGCCGCCGACGACCGGTTCATTTCGTCGCGCAGATCCCAGGTCGCGATGTTGGCAACGAATTCGCCCTGTTGTTCCGCGTTGGCGACCGTGTCCTTCATCGGGCCTTCGGGCCGAGGCCCACCGGAAAACATCACCATGCAGGGATTTTCGCCACACGCATTGAAGTAGCTGTACGGCGCAAGGTTGACGTCGCCCGAGGGGCCGATCGTCGTGATCCAGCCGATGGGCCGGGGCACCACGCAGGCTTTCCACGGGTTGCGCGCGAGACCGTGTTCCTTGGTTTTGTCCACGTGCCAGAACATTGGGGACTCCTTAAACGGTAATGATTGGATGCAAACCCGAGGGTGCCCCAGCCGCGCCGCCGCCGTCAACGCCCGGTCATCCACGCGGCGTCAACCCTTCACCGTCAGGGGCTGTATCATCCCTGGGGCGTCAACCTTTGGACGTCAGGGGCCGGCCGTCGGCCAGCGCGTCGCGCATGATGTCAGGGAGCGGCAGAGTGCGGTCTTCCTGGTAATTGAAGCCGACGAGCACCGCCGTCGAGGTCGCGACTAGACCGTCTTTTTTCGTTCCCTGCGCGAAAAGCCCCTGGGACAGCGTGAACGACTTGCCGCCGACGCGGGTTAGCCGCGTGCCGACGCAGACCACGCCCGGGTAATAAAGCTGGTTGACGTAATCGACGGTGACGCTCGCGAGCACCGACCGCGCCTTGATATCCAGGTGCGTGCGCACCGCTTTCAGGTAATCGACCCGGCCGGCCTCGCAATACACCGGGAAGGCCGTGTTGTTCACGTGTGCGTTGGGGTCCTGGTCGGAAAAACGGATGGTCACGTCGGTCCACCAGAAAAAGCTGGCGGGATCGCGGAGGTCGATGGTGATTTCGGTCACGGGCGGTCAGGCTCCTGCAAGGGCGTACATATCGAAACGTCGAGCCCGTGGTTTTAACGGCGGCGGCAGAAAAATCAAATCCCCAATCGCCCGGCTAATGAACGGCGTAGCGGGCAGGGGCGGGTTCGGCCATCCATTCGCGGATTACCCGGACGGCTTCGGCCGGGTAGGTTTCGACTAAAGTGTGGCCCCGCGCCCGCAGCGCCGGGTTGACCTGCCCGACCCGCGGATTACAAAGGGCCGAAGGGCCGAAATCGCGGTCGGAAACATTTTGCGCGGGCGGCTACATGATGGGCGTTTTTATGGTTAACGATTGATGAATAGTGCACGCCCGGCGGCTGCCGGGAGAGCTCCATTCCCCGCCCCGGCCTGAGACATTGTATACAAAATGTGGACTCCCCCCGGGCGAGCGTGTAGAGGTCAAACACAGCGTTTTTCAGGGGTGGATGGACAATTATGGGCAAGACCCTTTTCGACAAAATCTGGGACGACCACGTCATCTTTGAGCGCGATGACGGCAACGTGCTGCTTTACATCGACCGGCACCTGACCCACGACATGCACCACCGGGCCTTCCCCGACCTAAAGCACCGCGGGTTGAAACTGCGTGAGCCCGACAAGCTGTTCGCGACGCCGGACCACAGCGTGCCGACGACGGCCAAAACCATCGACGATATCCCCGAGGGTGAAATGCGGATGACCGTTGAAGGGTTGCACAAATGGCAGAAGGAATTCGGCTACGTCCACTTCGCCATGGACGACGACCGCCACGGCATCGTCCACGTGGTCGGCCCGGAACAGGGCATCACCCTTCCCGGCATCATCCTGGTATGCGGCGACAGCCATACCTCGACCCACGGCGCCATGGGGTGCCTCGCCTTCGGCATCGGCCATTCGGAAGTCAAACACGTGATGGTCACGCAAGCCCTGTGGCAGCGGAAACCGAAAAAGATGCGGATCACCATCACCGGCACGCTCGGCCCCTCGGTCTCGGGCAAGGACGTGATTTTGGCGATTATCCAAAAGATCGGCACCGCCGGCGGCACCGGATACGCCATCGAATACGCCGGGTCGGCCATCGATCAGTTGTCGATGGAAGGCCGTATGACCCTCTGCAACATGACCATCGAGGCGGGAGCCCGTATCGGCATGATCGCGCCCGACGACAAATGCATCGACTACTGCCGGGGCCTGACCTTCGCGCCCAAGGCGGACCAGTGGGACTCCGCCGTCCAATACTGGCGGACGTTGAAGAGCGACCCGGACGCCGAATTCGATGCGGAAATCACGTTCGACGGCGACTTGATCGAGCCCATGGTCACCTGGGGTGTGTCGCCGCAATGGGGCGTGCCGATCACCGGCACCGTGCCCGACCCAAAGGACGAGCCCGATCCCAACCGACGGGCGGAAATCGAAGCCGCCCTTGCCTACATGGACCTGAAAGCCGGCATGCCCGTGTCGGACATCAAGATCGACACGGTTTTCGTTGGCGCGTGCACGAACTCGCGCATCGAAGACCTGCGGGCGGCGGCGGAAGTCGCAAGGGGCCGCACGGCCAAGGCACGGACGCTGATCGTCCCCGGATCGGGCTTGATCAGAAAGCAGGCGGAGGTCGAAGGGCTCGATAAAGTCTTCATCGATGCCGGCATGGAATGGCGGGAGCCCGGATGTTCCATGTGCATCGCCTTGAACGGCGACATGCTGCAACCGGGCGAGCGGTCGGCCTCGACCTCAAACCGCAATTTCCGGGGCCGTCAGGGTCCCGGCAGCCGCACACACTTGGTCAGCCCCGCCATGGCGGCGGCGGCGGCGGTGACCGGCCACCTGACCGACGTGCGGGAGTTGCTGAAGGGAGACGGACAATGAGCGAAGGCAAACCCATGAAGCCGTTCAAGACCTTCGCGTCGGCGGCCATCCCCATCGATATCCAGAACTGCGACACGGACCAGATCGTGCCTGCGCGGTTTTTGCGCAAATCGCCGTTTGATGCGGATTTCGACAGGGCCCTGCTGCACGACCTTAGGTTCAACGCCGACGGATCGGAAAAGGATTTCGCCTTCAACCGGGACGGCTTCCGGGGCGGCAAGATCATCGTCGCCGACTTGAACTGGGGGTGCGGGTCGAGTCGCGAACACGCGGTCGAGGTGCTGGTTGCCAACGACATCCGCGCCGTCATCGCACCTTCCATGGGCGACATTCATTACAACAACTGCGTCAAGCGCGGCGTGCTGCCGATCAAGCTCACGGTCGAGGACTGCGACAAACTGAGAAAGCAGCTCCAAGACGGGCCGGGGGCGGAAATCGCCGTTGATCTGGACAGCCAGACCATCACCGGCCCGGACCAGGCGACCTATTCGTTCGAGATCGACGGCTTTGACAAGCACCGTTTGCTCAACGGCCTCGACGACATCGGCCTAACCATGGAATACGACGGCCAGATCGGCATGTTCGCCGACGCCTATAAGGCCCGGCGATCGTGGTTAAGCTAAGGGGCTTATAAAAAGCCGCTATTTCGGCCCGCAGGCCTTTTCCAGCCCGTCCATGACGATGGCGGCGGCGGGGTTCGGGTAGAGCCGGACGGAGGCCTGGAAGTGATTTTCAATCTCGCGCCCCGCGCGTCCGACGGTCCACCCGTCGGTCAGGCAGGCGTCGAGCCATGCGCCCCGATCGTCCTTTTCATCGCGGCGCACCTGGCCGGTCATGTAGCCGTCGACGACGCCGATGAAATAGCCCCGCCGGTAATCAGCCGTCTGCGCCAATAGGGTGTTGCCGTTGTGGTAGGTCCAAAGCGGGCGGGCGGGCTTGGCCCAGGCGACACCGAGCGCAACGCCGCAGGCGAACAGGCACAATATTATAAGAGCGGATTTCATCGTTGCGGGTTTCATAAGGAGCCTCCGTCGTTGGAAGCCTCAGCCTAGCACCCGGGCGACAATGCCTCAGTTTGAATTTTCGAAAAGTGGTGCTCGCCGGGAAGGAGGAATGCCAGAAATTCCAGCCTGCGCCTCAAGTCTGCGCATCGGCGAGCATTAAGGCGACCATACCGCAGCTTTTCGCTTTTTATATCGCGCCCGGCGCAGGCACAAAAAAAATCGCCGGGCGGCGTTTCCATCCCGGCGAACAAGAGTAGATCTCATCTGTGTGGCAATTTATGGGATCGCCCCCGGATCGGCAGTGATCTGCATCACTCACCCGCATTTTTTGCGGAGACACAGGAGTCCCGTTGGAATCATTCGATTCTTTTTCCAAATTTTTGGGATTCCGGCCTATTTCAGATGTTCGGCGAAGAAATCGAGGGTACGTTTTCGGGCCAGATCGGCGGACGCCTTTTCATAGTGCTGGCCGCCGGTTCGGGCGAAGGCGTGGTCCTGCCCCACATAATCGTAAATCGTCACCTTGGCATGACCGTCCAGCGCCGCGTGCACCGCGGCCTGCTGATCCTTCGGCACGAATTCGTCCTCCGTCGCCACATGCAGGATCAAGGGCGATTTGATTTCTTCGTCCAGGTGATCGGTGAGCATGACGCCGTAGTAGCTGACCGCCGCGTCGACGGACGAGCGCGTCGCCGTCAGGTAGGCCAAGCGCCCGCCCAGGCAGAAGCCCATGGAGCCGACTTTCCCCGTGCAACCATCGACCGCGCGAAGGGCCTTGGCCGTCGCCTCCAAATCCTCGACCCCTTTGTCCAAATCGAAACCGTTGAACAGCTCGAACGCGCGGGCCCAATCGGCCTCGGTCCGGTCGGTCAGTTGGATGCCCGGTTCCTGCCGCCAGAAGATATCGGGGCAAAGCGCCACGAACCCCGCCGCCGCCATGCCGTCGGTGATCTCGCACATCACTTGGTTGACGCCGAAGATTTCCTGGATGACGACGACGCCGGGGCCCGAACCGCCCTTGGGCATGGCCAGATAGCCCATGAAGTCGCCGTCTTTGCCTTTGATCCGGATTTCCTTGCCGCTCATGCGTCGTCTCCCTGGTCGATTCGCCGTTTTTGATCCGCCCTTTCGCGCCGGCTGGGCGCCGGACGGCCTCTTGGCCGTTGAGTTTACGGTGCCGGCTGGCCTCTGTCATGGCTTTTGCCGAGGATAAGGTCGCGCTCGACAAGAAATTGGGGGAAGCCGCATGTCCGGCCCCGCGCAAGGGTGGCGCTGCCCGCTCTGCCATCATCCGTCCGAACCGGTCGCCGTGCACGGCCACGTGCAATGCCGCCGGTGCGGCCAGAATGTGGACCCGTGCTGTTCCAGCGAGCAAGTCTGCCCTGCCCCCGCTTCGGATGCCGCTTCAGGGGCCACGTCCCACGCCGCTTCCCTTGGGCGGACTGAGAGGCTAAGACAGTCGAAATCTCAGGCTGGATCAAGGAACTGACGAACATGGCAAAAGCCAAGGGACAGGGAAGAACGGGCGCGCGCCTTCTGGTCGATGCGCTTCAAGCAAACGGCGTCGACCGCGCGTTTTGCGTGCCGGGGGAGAGCTATCTGGCGGTGCTGGACGCCTTGGTCGATGCGCCGGAAATCGAATTGGTCATCTGCCGCCAGGAAGGCGGCACCGCGATCATGGCCGAAGCCGACGGTAAGATGACGGGCCGCCCCGGCATCGCCTTCGTCACCCGAGGGCCGGGCGCGACCAACGCGTCCGCCGGCGTGCACATCGGGTTTCAGGATAGTACGCCGATGATCCTGTTCATCGGCCAGGTCGCTCGCCATCAGGCCGAGCGCGAGGCCTTTCAGGAAATCGACTACCGCCGCATGTTCGGCCAAATGGCGAAATGGGTCGCCCAGGTCGAAGACCCGAACAAGATGCCCGAGATCGTCAATCAGGCGTTTCACCGCGCCATGGCGGGGCGCCCCGGCCCGGTCGTCATCGCCCTGCCGGAAGACATGCTGACAGAAGAAGCGCCAAACGCCCCCGCCGCCGCCGGCCGGGCGGAAAGCCATCAGGCCCACCCGGGGCCGGCAGACATGACGGCGCTGCGTGACATGCTGGCGGGCGCCGAACGGCCGCTGTTGATGCTGGGCGGGCCGACCTGGACCGAAGACGCCGCCCGGGACATCATCGCCTTTGCCGAGGCGTCGAACATTCCGGTGTCCGTGTCGTTCCGCCGCCAGGATTTGATTTCGAACGAACACCCGCTTTACGCTGGCGACGTTGGCATCGGCATCAACCAGAAACTGGCCGCCCGCGTTCGCGAGACGGATCTGCTGATCGCCGTCGGCCCGAGGCTGGGCGAAATGACCACGTCGGGCTATGCGCTTCTGGACATCCCGACGCCGAAGCAGCGGCTGGTCCACGTGCATCCGGGGGCGGAAGAGCTGGGCCGGGTGTACCGCCCGGCGCTCGGCATCAATTCGTGCATGGCGGGTTTCGCCGCCGCCGCCCGCGCCCTGGAACCCGTGAAGGGCCGGTGGGACAACTGGGCCGGCACTGCGCACGACGAGTACCTCGCCTGGACCGAGCCGCCGAAGACCCCCGGCGATGTGCAAATGGGCGCGGTTGTCAAACACCTGCGCGACGTGCTGCCGCCCGACGCCATGATCTGCAACGGCGCCGGCAACTACACCGCCTGGGTGCACCGGTTTTACCGGTACCGCGGATACGGCACGCAGTTGGCGCCGACGTCGGGATCCATGGGATACGGCGTGCCCGCCGCCGTCGCCGCCAAGCTGCGTTATCCCGACCGGGAAGTCGTCTGCGTCGCCGGTGACGGATGCTTCATGATGACCTGTCAGGAAGTGGCGACCGCTAGACAGTACGGCGCCAACGTGATCTTCCTGGTTGTCAATAACGGCATGTACGGCACCATCCGCATGCATCAGGAACGCGAGTACCCCGAACGGGTATCGGGCACGCAACTGGTCAATCCGGATTTCGTGGCGCTCGGCAAGGCCTATGGCTGTTATTCGGAACTGGTGACGGAGACATCACAGTTCGAAGGGGCGCTTGAACGCGCCAGAAAAGCCGGCGCGCCCGCGCTGATCGAACTGCGGACCGACCCGGAGGCGATCACCCCGTCGGCAACGCTTTCCGGGCTTCGCGCCCAGGCCAAGGGGTAAATCTTGTTTAACGTTGATCGGAATGGTCGGGGTGACCGGGACTATTACTTTTGGCGGGTTCCGTCGGAGCAAAAAAACAGTAGATTAAAGGTATTAGCGTCGGCCGCACGGGGAGCGCCGGGCCGGGGCGAAGGAGGGATCGCCTGATGGCGAAAAAGAGAAGTTTGGTAGGCTCGCTGATCAAGGGGCTGATCATCCTGGCTATTATCCTGGGGATCGCCGCGGGCGGGCTCGCCTTGTTATATCCCGACTACACGCTCGCCTCGCAATTGCGCTCCGCCGGGGTGCCGGAAAAGCACATCGCTCAGGTCATCGAGATCAAACACAAGATCAAGGGCAAGGTCGGCATGGGCGGCGGCGATATGATGTTCGCCGCGCGCTCGGTCTGGTGGGATCTGCGCGACGCCTTCGACCTGGACCTGACGTCGAGCGCCCGGATCAACCTGCCGCCGGTCCTGCACGTGACGCAGCAATCGTCCAAGCCTATGCCGGGCGACCCCAAGGAACCCGCCGCCGCGGAACCCATGGAAAAACCGGTTGAAGTTCAACCCATGGCCGAAGCGCCGACGGCGCCCGAGCCGAAACCGGAAATGGCGGCGCCCGCCGAACCGGCCCCGGCCATGGCTGCCGAGCCGGCCAAACCCGAGGCCCCGGCCGACCCCATGAAGGCGCAGATGCCGGCCGCCGAAAAACCGGCGGAGCCGGCCAAGGAAGTGGCCGCCCAGCCGGCGGAACCCATGCCCGCCGCCACGGCAAAGCCCATGGATTTGACACAGCCGACTCCGGAATCCAAACCGGTGCCCCCCGCCGCCGACCTGACCTATAAACGGGCGATCGATCTTTACAGCAAGGCCAAGACCGAGACCGACAAGGCCGAGGTCGCGAAGCTGTTCGCCCAATCCGCCATCGACGGCCATCCGGGCGCGCAGTATTCCATCGGCACCATGCATTACAACGGCACCGGCGTCGCCCAGGACTACGCCAAGGCTGCCGAGTGGTTCGGCCGCGCCGCCGAAAAAGGCAACCCGGCGGCGCAGTTCAATTTGGGCTTCCTCTATTACAACGGCCAGGGCGTGCCCAAGGACGACAAGCTGGCTTACAAATGGATCAGCGCCGCCGCCGAAAACGGCGACAAGAAAGCCATCGTCGCCCGCGACGCGTTGAAGCAGGCGCTGCCGGCGTCGGTCACCAAACCGGAAGAAACCGCCTTCCCGGCGGCCACCACGGCGCCCGCGGCGCCGGGCGCATCAATCCCCGCCTTACCCGCGCCGGTCGCCCCCAAGGGCAAATAATCCGAATTCAGGGAATTGAAAATCCCGCCGCCTAACCGCCCGCGCCGCCGGACGTGCCGGTGCGCGGAATGTCCGCGCCGACCTGGCGTTCGCGGTAGAGAATATAAAGCCCCGAGGAGATCAGCACCGCCGTGCCGGCCCAGGTCCACAGGTCCGGCAGGTCGCCCCAGATCAAAAAGCCCAGCGCCACTGCATAGATCATGTTGGAATATTTGAAGGGTGCCACCATCGCCGCTTCGCCGTGGCGGAAACTTTCAATCACCATGAAATGCGCGCCAGCCATGAGAATCCCCGATAGCGCCATTAGCCCGAAATCCGGCAGCGCGATGTCCGCCCAGCCGAACGGATAGGAACACAGCCCGCCGATCCCGGTCACCACCGTGCCGGTCGCAAGCAGGGCCGTCGACTTTTCCGTCGTCGACGCGGCACGGGTGACGAGATCGCGAAGCGCACCGGTCATGGCCGAGGCAAGCGGGAACATAACCGCCCACTGCATGGCGTCGGACCCCGGACGGACGATGATCATCACGCCGGTAAACCCGATCATCACCGCCGTCCACCGCCGCCAGCCGACATGTTCGCCGATCAAAACCGGCGCCAGCGCGGTGATGAACAAGGGGCCGGCGAAGACCACGGCGGTCGCCTCGGCAAGGGTCAGGTACTGCAAGCCCGAAACGAAAAAGAACGTGCCAGCGACCACGGCGGTGCTGCGGACAAGATGCAAACGCCAGTTTCGGACGCGCAAACTCTCTATGCCGCCGGTAAACCGCATCAACCCCATGATGAACAGGATGGAAAAGGCCGAGCGGACGAGCAGCAACTGCCCCACGGGGTAGCCGCCGGTCAGCCATTTCATGACCGCGTCGTTGACGGTCAGCAGAAACCCGCCCGCGAGCATCAGCAAAATCGCCCGCCCGGGGGCGCTTGATCCGTTGACCGTCGCCATCAACGCCATGACGTATCCCCTTTCATCGCGGCGTCATCCATAGAGCAGCCCGACGATAAAAACGGCAGCGGAAATACCGGCGACGTCGGCCAGCAACGCCGCAAACAACGCGTGGCGGATGCGGCGGATGCCGACCGCGCCGAAATAGACGGCCAGCACATAAAAGGTCGTTTCCGTCGATCCCTGGAAGGTCGACACCAGATAGCCGACGTAGCTGTCGGGCCCGATGGCCGGGTTTTGGATGATCGACGCCAGGATGCCGTAGGCGCCGGAGCCGGACAGCGGGCGCAAGAGCGCCATGGGCAGGGCTTCCGCTGGCAGACCCAGCAATCCGGTGACGGAGCCCAGCGGGCCGATCAGCATTTCCATGGCGCCCGACGCGCGGAACATGGCGACCGCGCTGAGGATCGCCACCAGGTAGGGAATGATCCGGAGCGCCACGTTAAAGCCGTCTTTCGCCCCCTCGACAAAACATTCGTAGACCGGCACGCGCTTGAACACCCCGAAGGTCAAAATCCCGACCATCAGCCCCGGTACGATCCAGGGCGCGATGGATTTACCAAAGACCACGGTCAGCGGCACCAACGCCGCGACGGCCAGAAGTGCAGTGACGGAAACCCACATGGGATAGGCCTCGGTCCCGTCGGCGCCGACTTCGGCGGTCACCGCGCCCGGGATATCCAGGGCGACGGGTTCGGACTGTCCTTTCGTCTGGTCGGCGGCGGTTTGCGCGAACCGGGGCGCCAGCAGTTTGGCGGAAATGATTGCGACCGCCGTCGAACAGATGGTCGCGAACAACGTCGTCGGCACGATGCCCGCCGGGTCGGCGGACCCCGCCGCGGCGCGCAGCGCGATCACGCCGGTCGGCAGCAAAGTCACGCTGGACGTATTAATCGCGAGGAACAGCGCCATGGCGTTGGTCGCCGTACCCTTCGTCGAGTTCAGGTCGTTCAATTGCTGCATCGCGCGGATGCCGAAGGGCGTTGCCGCGTTGCCGAGCCCGAGCGCATTGGCCGAGATGTTGAGGATCATCGACCCCATCGCCGGATGGTCCGCCGGCACGTCGGGGAACAGCCGCACCATCAACGGGCGCAGCACACGGGCGATGATGCGGAGAAGCCCGCCTTCTTCCGCTACCTTCATCAATCCCAGAAACAGCGCCATCAAGCCCACCAGCCCGATGGCCAGCGTCACCGCCCCCGCCGCCGCATCGATCATGCCTGTAGCGAGCGCCGCCATGGGTGATACCCCGTCGCCCGACCAGCCGATCTGCCGCCCGGCAGCGGCCAGGAATGCAACGGCAACGATGGCGAAAAAGATAACGTTCATTTCGGTTCGGTCTCTTGATCCGACTTAGGGGCGGGCTCCGGCTCTTTTTCCAGTTCCGGATCGTCCCGCACGGGGTCGAGCGCCGTCACCGGCGCGCGGCGCAGCACCTCACGGTGCAGGATGTACAGCCCCGACGCAACGATCACGGCGCTGCCGGTCCAGATCCAGGCATCGGGCAGGTTGCCCCAGATGACAAACCCCAGGATCGTCGCGAAGAACAGGTTGCAGTATTTAAAGGGCGCCAGAAGCGCCGCCTCGCCAAAGCGGAACGCCTCGATCAAAAACACATGCGCGGTCGTCCAGATCGCCGTCGCGCCGATCATGACCGTCCAGTGGAGTGCGGCCATGTCGGGCCAGTCGTAAGGCGGCAGAACTAGCCCCGACCCCGCCATGAACAGCATCATGGTGAACAGGATCGAATGGGTAGTTTCGCGGCCCGATGCGCCCCGGGTGATCAAATCGCGCACGGCCTCGCCGAACGCGGCGGCCAGAATGAACAGTACCGCCCATTCAAGACCGCTGCCGGTCGGCCGGATGATGATCAGCACGCCGACGAACCCGGCGCCGACCGCCGACCACCGCCGCCAGCCGACGTCTTCACCGATGAAAAACGGCGCAAGGGCGGTCATCAGGATGGGGCTTGCGAACAGGATCGCCGTCGCCATGGCCAGCGGTACATCCGGAATGCCCAATAAATAAGTGAAGGTTGCGAGGATCGATATCGCGCCGCGAAGCCCGTGGATGGTCAGGCTTTTGGGGTGAAGCGCGCCCGCCCCCCGGGTCGCCGCCGTAATCGCGATCACCATCAAGCCGCCGATGACGCCCCGCAAAAACATGATCTGGCCCGGCGCCAATTCGCCGGAGAGCCATTTCAGCCCCGCGTCGCTGAAGGTCAACAACGCGCCCCCCATGACCGCCAGCGTGACCGCCCGCCCAGGCGCCGCCGACCCTTTTATCCCGGCCATGATCGGCATCACGCGGCCGCAATCCGGTCGGGGAAATCGGTAAACACACTTTCAACGCCCCAGCCGAACAGCCGTTTGGCGTCGGCCGGGTCGCTCACCGTATAGACGCGGAGCGCGTACCCCGCCCCGGTCACCGCCTTGGCCTGATCCGGGGTCAGGCGTTTGCCGCCCGCGTGCAGCGCCCCCGCGCCTAGGCGTACGCACGCGGCCCGCCAGTCGCCCGGCACGGCGTCGGCCAGAAACGCCCGTGGGAATTCGGGCGCCTGGTCCGCCGCCGACAAGAGCGCCATTTCGGAAAAGCTCGACAGCACCGGCGCCGGCAGGTTGGCCGGCCAGTTTTCCTGCAATGTACGGGCGGCGATGACGCCGGTCATGGCGTCGGTCCCCGCCGCCGGTTTCAATTCCACATTGGCGGCAAGGCCGAGTTTGCCCAAAACGGCCAACGTCTGATGCAGGCTGGGAATCGGTTCGCCCTTGAAGGCGCCGGAAAACCAGCCGCCGGCGTCCAATGACTTGATGTCTTCCCAGCGGCGGTCCGCCAGGCGGCCCGTGCCGTTCGTCGTTCGTTCCAGGGTTTCGTCATGAAACAGCACCGGCGTGCCGTCGGCGGTAAGCATGACGTCGAATTCGACGCACCGGACGCCCAAATCATGGGCTTTCCGGATGGAGGCAAGCGTGTTTTCCGGCGCGAGCCCCGCCGCGCCACGATGGCCGATGATAGCCGGAAGTTGGGTCTGCCCGGTCATGGACCGCCCTGCCTCGCTTTTGAAGAACTTATCGGGATTTGCATCAAAACCGTTGTCTTTCTGCCGTTTACCGCGCACCCTTACAAGAGGTTTCTGTGACTGGGACACGCCGGAGCCGGCGCGCCGAGGTCACCACAAAAGGGGGCGCGGGATGGCGGGCAATGAGAATTTCAAGGAACGGGCGCTGGCGTTTCACCGCGAGCCCATTCCCGGCAAGCTGGAAATCCGGCCCACCAAGTCGCTGTCGACCCAGCGCGACCTGTCCTTCGCCTATTCGCCGGGCGTGGCCTATGCGTGCCTCGCGATCAAGGACGACCCCGAAGAAGCCGCGACGCTGACCGGGCGGCAGAACCTGGTCGCCGTAATTTCCAACGGCACGGCGGTCCTGGGCCTCGGCAACATCGGCGGACTCGCGTCCAAGCCAGTGATGGAAGGCAAGGCGGTGCTGTTCAAGAAGTTCGCCGACATCAACGTGTTCGACATCGAACTGAACGAGTTGGACCCGGAAAAGCTGGTCGACATCATCGCGGCCATGGAGCCGACCTTCGGCGCCATCAACCTGGAAGACGTGAAATCGCCCGACTGCTTCATCCTGGAAAAGAAACTGAAAGAGCGGATGAACATCCCGGTCTTTCACGACGATCAGCACGGCACCGCCATCGTCGTGTGCGCGGCGCTGACCAACGGGCTTCGCGTCGTCGGCAAGGAAATGGGCAGCATCAAGGTCGTGTCCACCGGCGGCGGGGCGGCGGGCATCGCGTGCCTGAACCTGATGGTGTCCATGGGCGTGAAGCGGGAAAACATAACGCTGGTCGATCACAAGGGCATCGTCTTCAAGGGCCGGACCGAGGAAATGACCGACCAGAAGGCCGAATACGCGCAAGACACCAAGGGCCGCACACTGGCCGACGCCGTCAAGGGCGCCGACGTGTTCCTGGGCTTGTCGGCGGGGGGCATCCTGAAGGCCGACATGGTCAAGGCCATGGCGAAACGCCCGTTCATCATGGCGCTGGCCAATCCGGACCCGGAAATCCTGCCCGAGGACGCCAAGGTCGCCGTCTCCGACGTGGTCATGTGCACGGGCCGGTCGGACTATCCGAACCAGGTCAACAACGTGCTTTGCTTTCCTTTCATCTTCCGTGGCGCGCTCGATTGCGGGGCGACGACGATCAACGAGGAAATGAAACTGGCCGCAGTGCAGGCCATCGCCGACCTGACCATGCAGGAAAGTTCCGAAACCGTCGCCGCGACCTACGCCGGGGAAGACCTGCGCTTCGGCCCGGAATACCTTTTGCCGAAACCGTTCGACATGCGGCTGATCGTCGAGGTTGCGTCCGCCGTCGCCAAGGCCGCCATGGATTCCGGCGTTGCAAAGCGCCCGATTGCCGACTTCGGCGCCTACCGCGACCAGTTGAACCGCTTCGTCTGGCGGTCGGGCATGCTGATGAAGCCGCTGTTCGAACGCGCGAAACAAAACCCAAAACGCCTGGTCTTCGCCGACGGTGAATCGCATAGGGTCTTGCGCGCAACGCAGGTCCTGATCGACGAAGGCATGGCCAGGCCCATCCTGGTCGGCCGGCCGGACGTGATCGCCGTGCGGATCGAACGACTGGGACTGCATCTGGACCCGAAGAAAGACTTCGAAGTCTGTAACCCGGACGACGATCCCCGGTTCGAAGAATACTGGCGGTGCTATCACGGCATCATGGAACGAAAGGGCGTATCGCCGCAGGCGGCCCGCCAGATCGTACGCACCAACACCACGGTCATCGCCGCCATCATGCTGAAACGCGGCGAGGCCGACGCGATGATCTGCGGCGTCACCGGGCGGTATGACTATCACCTGCGCCATTTGATGAGCGTCATCAACAGGGCGCCAGGCGTCAAAGACGTGTCGGCGCTCAGCGTTCTTTTGCTGCCCAAGGGCACGTTCTTCCTGGTCGATACGCAGGTCACCCATGACCCGACGGCCGTGGAAATCGCCGAAATGACCATGCTGTCCGCGGACTATGTGAAAAATTTCGGCGAAACACCCCGGGTGGCGCTGCTGTCGCATTCCAATTTCGGGGCCGACGCCACACCCGAAGCGCAAAAAATGCGGGATGCGCTGATGCTGCTTCGCGAAAAGGCGCCGGTATTGGAAGTTGAAGGCGAAATGCAGGCCGATGCCGCTGTCGACGAGGAAATCCGCAAGCGCATCTTCCCCAATTCGAAGCTGACGGGCATGGCGAACCTGCTGGTCTTCCCCAACCGGGAAGCCGCCAACAGCGCGTTTAACCTGCTGAAGTCCTTGGAAAACGGCCTGCCCATCGGGCCGATCCTGATCGGCATGGATCAGCCGGCGCACATTATGACCAACGCGGTGACGGCGCGCGGCATCGTCAACATGAGCGCCCTTGCTGTGGTCGACGCGCAGTCCCGCGGGCGGCTGATTTAGCGCAGCACCGAACCCGCCGGGCATCACCGACCATGGGCCAGCAACCGATCAGACTCTATTCGCGTTACCGCAATTCGGCCGGGCAGCGGGCGCGCATCGCGCTCGGGCTTAAGGGCGTCGATTACGAATACGTTCCCATGGGCGACTGGCACGCGCCGGAATACACGCGGCTGAACCCGCAAGGCCTGTTGCCGGCGCTCGAGGTCGACGGCCGCGTGTTCGGCCAGTCGACGGCGATCATCGAATGGCTTGAACAGACCGTTCCCGAACCGTCGCTACTGCCGGACGATCCGCTGGACGGCATCGCCGCGCGCGGCTTCGCCCAATACATCGCTTGTGAAATCCACCCCATCCACAATCACCGCGTCCGCGACCACCTTATGGACGTCGAAGGCTGGTCCGAGGAAAAGACCATGGTCTGGTACGAACATTGGGTGACGTCGGGGCTCGCCATGCTGGAAACCATGCTGCAACGCCGCCCGTCGGCAACGCAGTTTTGTTACGGCGACCGGCCGACGCTGGCGGACATCTACCTGATCCCGATGCTGTATAATGCGCGGGTCTACGGGTTCGATCTGGCCCGGTTTCCCCTGATTTTAGGCATCGACGCGGCGTCCGCCGGAATCCCGGCGTTTCAGGCAGCCCGGCCCGAAAACCAGCCGGATTTTCCCGGCTGACAGGTGGCGGGTGATCAACTTGTCACTGGAAACGGGGCCTGAAATTCCGTAAACCGGACGGAACGATTGTATACATTCCCCAGAGGAGTTCCCCAAAAATGGCGTGGCATGGCGTGGTATTGCGCGTAAATCTGACCGAGGGCACCTGCACGTCCGAGGCGCTGAACATGGACTGGGTGAAGCTCTACCTGGGCCAGCGCGGGCTCGGCAGCAAGTACCTGTCGGAAGAAGTCGACCCCAAGGTCGATCCGCTCAGCCCCGACAACAAACTGATCTTCGTAACCGGGCCGCTGACAGGGACGTGCGCGTCCACGGGCGGGCGGTATTCCGTCGTCACCAAGGGGCCGTTGACGGGCGCCATCGCCTGCTCCAACTCGGGCGGGCAGTTCGGCGGTGAGTTCAAGTTAGCCGGCTGGGACATGCTGATCCTTGAAGGCAAGTCGCCGAAGCCGGTCTATCTGACGATCTTCAACGACGAAGCGCAATTGCACGACGCCGAAGGCTTCATCTGGACCAAAAGCGTCTGGGAAACTGAAGACGCCATCAAGCAGCGCCATCAGGACCCGTTGATCCGCATCGCCTCCATCGGCGTGTCGGGTGAAAACCTGGTCCGCTATGCCTGCATCATGAACGACCGCGACCGCGCCGCCGGCCGGTCGGGCGTCGGTGCCGTCATGGGATCGAAAAACCTGAAAGCCATCGCCGCGCGCGGATCGCACGGCGTCGCCGTGAAGGATCCGAAACGATTTTTGGAAGTCACCCGCGCAAAACGAAAAATCCTCGACCCCAGCCCGGCCCGCGCGCGGTATTCGGGGCTCGGCACCATGGCGATGATGGACGTGACCCAGGCGCACGGATCGCTGCCGACGCTAAACTGCCGGGAAGTTCAGTTTTCCGGCATCGGCGACGTGAATGTGAAAAAACAGCACACCAAGCGTAAGTCCGACGGCGTCGCCCCCTATCAGGGCAACAAGGCGTGCTTTGCGTGCTCCATCGGTTGCGGCCGCATGGCGTTGATCGATCCCAACCACTTTTCGGTCAAGGACAAGCCGCAGCACCGGGGTGTCACCGGCGGGTTGGAATATGAAAGCGCCTATGCCGTCGGCCCCATGTGCGGCATAACGGATTTGGAGGCCGCGATCTACGCCTCCGCCGTCTGCAACGAACAAGGCATGGACCCCATTTCCTTCGGCGCGACCGTCGCCGCCGCCATGGAACTGTTCGAGGAAGGCGCCATCTCCACCAAGGAAACCGAAGGCCGCGACTTTTCCTTCGGCAATGCGGAAGCGCTCGTCTGGGCCGCCGAAGTCACGGGTTCAGCCCGAGGCTTCGGCGTTGAACTGGGCATGGGCGCCAAGCGGCTGTGCGATAAATACGGCCGCCCGGAATTCGCCATGGTCGTGAAGGGTCAGGAATTCCCCGGCTACGACCCCCGCGCCATGCAGGGCATGGCCCTGGGCTATGCCACATCCAACCGGGGGGCCTGCCACTTAAAAGCAGCACCCTTCGTCGATGATTTTCAACGCATCGCCACCGACGGCAAGGCGAAGATCGTGAAGGACAGCCAGGACTACGTCGCCGCCATCGATTCATCGGGGCTCTGTACCTTTACCAAGGCCGCATGGCAGGCGCCCGATTATGCCGATCAGATCGATGCCGCCTGCGAAGGCGACTGGACCGTCGAAAGGTTGCTGGAAGTCGGCGAGCGCATCTTCAATCTGGAGCGCATGTTCAACAACGCCGCCGGCTTCACCGCCAAGGACGACACGCTGCCCGACCGCGTGTTTAAGGAACCGGCCAAGGGCGGCGCCGGCAAGGGCCATGTGGCGTATTTGTCCAAGATGCTGCCGGAATATTACGAATTGCGCGGCTGGACCCCCGACGGCAAACCGACGACCCAGACGCTGCAGCGGCTGGGCCTGGCGTAACGATTTAGCCCGACGTCACGCCCGCGAAAGCGAGCGTCCAAAAGTATCGATGGGTTCCCGCGCGCGGGAATGACGCACAATGGAAAGCATCTCGGCCATGAAGGTCATCGTCAAACTGATATCCATGGAGCCGTTTTCGCCGTACGGTTTCGACGACAAAGGCGTCGGTAAACTGACGTTGGCAGACGGCGCCGATCTAGCCGACGCGATCACCGCCATGAAGCTGCCCGACGGCGTCGGCGAGAGTTACATGACGATGTTGAACGACGACGCCGTGGCGATTTCCGAACGGGTCGGCGTGATGCTGAACGAAGGCGACGAAATCACCATCTTCCCCGCCATCAAGGGCGGGTGACGGCGGGCTGCCTCCGCCGCAACGGCCGCCGTCCGCCCGGCGACAATCGGGGCAACGACATGGGCGATGACATGGCCCCGGCGCGACAACCCCAGCTAACCCGGTCAGTCACGATCAATTATTCTAATTTGCCAGCGAATTTTAATTCGACTAGATAACTGATAAGCTTGTGCTTCGGTTGGGGCATGGCAGGCATCTGACGGGGCCGGCCAGAGCACCCGGGGATGCCCCTTCAATCGGCCGGTCTTTGGGGAAGAGCATGATCAGCGAAGGCACATCTGCGGCGATTGTCCGCGGCATTGACCGACTGAACGAACGCGTCGGCCGGGTGATTTCCTGGTTGTCGCTGTTCTTGGTGCTGACCACGTTTTCCGTCGCCGTGCTGCGCTATGGGTTCGAGCTCGGCTGGATCTGGCTTCAGGAAATTTATGTCTGGATGCACGGCACGATCATCATGGTCGCCGCCGCCTATACGCTGCTGCACGACGGCCACGTGCGGGTTGACATATTCTATCGCAGCGCATCGGTCCGGGTTAAGGCCTGGGTCGATCTGATCGGCACCGTGGTTCTGCTGATTCCGATGCTGTGCGTCATCGCGCGGGTGAGCTGGCCTTATGTCGCCCTGTCGTGGAGCCGGCTTGAAGAATCGCCCGAAGCCGGCGGCATGTACGGGCTTTACCTGTTCAAATCGACGATCCTGGTCTTTTGCGCCTTAATGGCGCTGCAGGCGATCGCGTGCGTGGGCCGCAACGCCTTCATCCTGATGGACAGGTCGGCCCCGGATATCGCGCCCGACCGCAGCCAGGGAGCGGTGTAGGCCATGCCGCTCAACGAAATTCTCAGCATCATCATGCTGCTTTCGATCTGCGTCGCGATGATGGCGGGCTTTCCCGTCGCCTTCACGCTTGGTGGCATGGCGGTCATATTTTCATTCATCGGATGGTCGCTCGGTGCCTTCGACATGATCTTTTTCCACGCCATTCCGTCGCGGTTTTTCGGGATCATGAGCAACGAAGTGCTGGTCGCGGTGCCGCTGTTCGTCTTCATGGGCGTGATGCTGGAACGCTCACGCATCGCCGAAGACCTGCTGACCACCATGGGTCAATGCTTCGGCCGCGTCCGAGGCGGGCTCGCTATTTCCGTTACCCTGGTGGGGATGCTGTTGGCGGCGTCGACCGGCATTGTCGGCGCGACGGTCGTCACCATGGGACTGTTGAGCCTGCCGACGATGATGCGCGCGGGCTATGACCCCAAGCTCGCCTGTGGCACAATCTGTGCATCCGGCACGCTCGGCCAGATCATTCCGCCGTCGATTGCGCTGGTTATTTTGGGCGACGCGCTGGTCGGCGCCTATAACCAGGCGCAACTGGCGAAGGGTAACTACCTGATCGAACCCTTCAGCGTCATCGACCTGTTCGCCGGCGCCATGCTGCCGGGCCTGATGCTGGTCGGGCTGTTCATCCTGTGGCTGGTCGTGATCGCGTTTTTCAAGCCCAAGGTCGCCCCCGCCTATTACGAGGAAGGGGTCAAGGCGTCGGACCTGATTGTCCGGATCGCCAAGGCGTTGCTGCCGCCGTCGTTTCTGGTGGTCGCGGTGCTGGGATCGATCCTGGGCGGCCTGGCGACGCCGACCGAGGCCGCGGCCTTCGGCGGCGTCGGCGCGATTTTGCTGGCGGCGGTCAAACGGCAGCTGAATTTTTCGGTCATGCAGGGTGTGGTCCGATCGACGACCCGGATCAGCGCCATGGTGTTCGCAATTCTGATCGGCGCGTCACTGTTTTCCCTGACCTTCCGAGGGCTTGGCGGCGACAAAATGGTGCACGAATTTCTCGCCAATCTGCCGGGCGGGTTCACTGGCGCGATGGTCGTCGTCATGCTGATCATGTTTTTGCTGGGCTTCGTTCTCGACTTTATCGAAATCGTCTTCATCGTCGTGCCGCTGGTCGCGCCGGCGTTGTTTTTGGCCGATATCAGCCCGGTGTGGCTCGGCGTCATGATGGCGATGAACTTGCAGACAAGCTTTCTGACGCCACCGTTCGGCTGGGCGCTGTTTTACATACGCGGCGTCGCGCCGGACGAAATCAGGACAGCCGATATTTATCGGGGCGTTATCCCCTTCGTCGCCATTCAGCTGATTTCGCTGGGTGTCTTATGGACGAACCCCTGGCTGGCCGAATGGCTGCCTCGGATGCTGTTGTAGGACTGATCGGGAAAATCCGATCAGGATTTATCGAAGGTGCTGACGTTCCGCGCCAGATCGGCGATTAGTCCCGTCACCGGCAACAGCGCCGATATGGACATGGTCGCGGTGAATTCCACGGGCGGCATCCTCGGTTCCGTATCGACGATCCGAAGCTTGCCGGATTTAATTTCTGGTTGAAATTGATTGACCGGCAGCAACGTGACGCCAAGCCCGCCGGCGGCGAGCGACGCCGCGACGCCGAAGCTTTTGCAGGTGAAGATGCGCCGGCAGAACGCGCCGCCGGAGCGGAACCAGTCTTCGATCTTGGCGTGGTGGATCGACGTCGGCGACAGGGCGATCACGGGAAAATGTTGCAGTTCGGCGGGGCCGAGCGTGCCGTCGGGCAACGCCAGATCGGGGCTGGCCATCCAGGCGACGGGAACGCGGCCAAGCGAGCGCGTCACCAGATCGTGGCCCGGCAGGCGTTCAGCCGCCAGCACCAAGTCCAGCTGCCCGTCCTGCAGACGTTTGTACAGATCGAAGGTCAGGGCTTCGTCCATGTCGATGACGATTTTCGGATACTTTTCGCGAAGCGCCCGGATCAAATGTGGCAACCACGACACGGAAATCACCTCGGCGACGCCCAACCGGACATACCCCGGAATATCCTCCGGCGCCGACATGCGTTCGCGGATTTCCGCCGACAGGGTTAATATCTGTTCCGCCAGCTTCACCAGATCGCGGCCCTTGGGCGTGACCCGGGCCGTCCGTTGGGACCGGTTGAACAGGTCGACGCCGAGGTCGCGTTCCAGCTCCTGAATGCGCATGGAAACGGTCGACTGCGTCGAATTCAGCCGTTCGGCGGCGGCGATGAAGCTGCCGAGCGTCGCCGCCCAATAAAATGTTTCAAGCCGTTTCAGGTTCATCGGATGCGGTTCCCCATGGGGCGGTCAAGCTCTGTCACTTGATTCTGTTTGGTTTTTTCCCCGACTTATTAGTTCAAAAAATCCGAATGGAATCAATTTGAAAATATCGTTTGTTCTGATCTGACACTTGCGCGTCTACTTGCCTGTGCTGTGGGGTGGGACGCACAAGACAATCAACAATTCAGCCGGTCCGCCCCTTTGAAAAGGGACTCATCCGCCATTTTCGTTGGGGTTGGACGCGAGTCTCCTGGTCTTAAACGGGGTCCCATACCGGCCCCCAAACCACGGAGAATCATCTCATGAAACGCAGATCATTCATTTACGCGGCTACCGCCGCGACCGCCGCCGTCGCCGCCTCGGCGTTCGCAAAGCCGGCCTTGTCTCAAAAGCGCATGCAGTGGCGCATGGTCACGACCTGGCCGAAAAACCTGCCGGGCCTGGGCACCGGCGCGCAGTATTTCGCCGATCAGGTGACCAAGTGTTCCGGCGGCCGGCTCGAGATCAAACTATTCGCGTCGGGCGAAATCGTGCCGGCGTTCGAATCCATCGACGCCGTCGGCAGCGGCACCGTCGAAATGGGCCACGGCGCGCCCTACTACTGGAAAGGTAAGTCGCCGGCGACCCAGTTTCTCGCCAACTATCCCTTCGGCCTGACTGCCCAGGAATACAACGCCTGGTACTACTACGGCGGCGGCAAGGAACTGTGCGATGAAATCTACCGCGCGCAGCTGGGCTGCAAGTTCCTGGCCTGCGGCAACACCGGCGCGCAGCACGGCGGCTGGGCCCGCAAGCCGATCACGTCAATCAACGACTACAAGGGCCTGAAGGTCCGCATCCCCGGCATTCCGGGCGAGGTGCTGAAGCGCATGGGCTCGACCGTGGTCAACCTGCCGGGCTCCGAAGTCGCCTCCGCGCTGGCGTCGGGCGCCGTCGACATGGTCGAATGGAACAACCCGTACGGCGAAGCCTCCATGGGCTTCTACCGCCACGCCAAATACTATCTCAACCCGGGCTGGCACGAGCCGGGCATCGTCCTTGAATGTTTCGTCAACTCGAAAGCCTGGGACGGCCTGCCGGATGACCTGAAAGCCATTGTCGAACAGTGCGCGGCGGCAACCAACGTGGTGATGCTGAGCGAATTCCAGGCCCGTTCCGGCCCGGTGCTCGACTCGTTCCTCAACAAGCACGGCGTCAAGCTGAACCAGCTGTCGGACGACATTCTGAAAAAGATCGGCACCATCACCGGCGAGGTGATTTCCGATCTTGCCAAGGTCGACAAGTACAGCGCCAAGGCGTTCGAAAGCATGTCAAAGTTCCGCAAACATCAGATGATCTATACCTCGACCTCGGACATGGACTTCGTCCGCGCCCGCGCGCTCGACTTCAAGTTCCCGGGCTAAGCCGGGTCCGGCAACCGGCCGCGCCGCCACTCCCTGGGGCGCGGCCGGTGCCAGCCGTGTGGGCGGCCCGGCCATCCGGCGCGGGCAAGGCAGGCAAGCGCAAGACTTCAATAAAACAAATATAAAATATCCTGATAAATTCGTTTTTATGGGTGTCTTGGTTCAGGCATAGTCTGGCGGCCAATTGGGGAAAACCCAAAAAATAAAGAACGGGCCGCGCGCCGGGTATAATGGCGGCGGTCGAAAGTTGAATCGGAAATGGATGGAATGACCCCATCGCAGGAAACCATGGATGGCGACGCGCCCGCCGGCGCCGGCCCCATCCGGAAGCTGTCGCTGCGCCTGAACGCCGTCGCGTTCGAGTCCGACGGCATCCTGAGCTTTGAATTCACCGATCCGTCGGGCGTCGATCTACCGGCGTTTACGGCGGGCGCGCACATCGACGTGCATGCCGCGCCTGGCTTGATCCGGCAGTATTCCCTGTTGAGCGATCCCGCCGACCGCAAGCGCTACCGGATCGCCGTGCTGAACGAACCCGCCGGCCGCGGCGGCTCCAAGACGATGCACGAAACGCTGCGCCCCGGCCAGATTGTGACCGTGTCGGAACCGCGCAATCAGTTTCCCCTGAACGCCGGGGCGAAGCGCCACCTGTTGTTGGCGGGCGGTATCGGCGTCACGCCGATGATGGCGATGACCGCCGAACTTGAAACCCGTGGCGCGGACTGGGAAATGCACTACTGCACCCGCGCGCCGGAAAAAACCGCGTTTCTGGACCGGCTCGCCCCGCACATCGCGGCCGGGCGCGTCCACCTGCACCACGACGGCGGCGACCCGGCAAAGGGGCTGGACATCGCGGCGCTGCTGCGCGACGCGCCCGACGGCCGTCATCTGTATTACTGTGGGCCCAAGAGGTTCATGGCGGCGGTGGCGGGCGCATCCGCGCACTGGCCCGAAGGCGCGGTGCATTTCGAATTTTTTTCATCGCCCGACGACCGCGCCAAGGACACCGCCGCCAACACGCCGTTTCAGATCAAGCTCAAACGGTCGGGCGACGTCCTCGAGGTGCCGGCGGACAAGTCGATCGTCGAAGTGCTGCGCGAACACGGGCATTACGTCGACACGTCCTGCGAAGACGGGTTCTGCGGCACCTGCCTGACGCCTTATTCCGGCGGCGAACCCGAACACCGGGACAACGTCCTGGGCGACAGCGAACGCGACCGCTACGTTCTTATTTGTTGCGCCCGGGCCATGGTATCGCCCTTGGTCCTGGATATCTAGGGAGAGTGAGATGAACCAGATCAATCCGTATAGCTACGTCAAAAACTGCTGGTACGTGGCGGGCCTGTCCGACGAATTTGAGAAGGGCAAGCTCACCAGCCACAAGATCTGCAACCGCCGCATGGTCATCTGGCGGGGCAAGGACGGCAAGATGGCGGCGCTTGACGACCGCTGCGCCCACAAGCGGTTTCCGCTGTCCCAGGGCCGCCTGATGGAAGACGGCACGCTTGAGTGCGCCTACCACGGAATCTGTTACAACACGTCCGGTAAATGCGTCCGCATCCCGGCCCAGGAAGACCGTGAAATCCCGCCCCAGGCAAAGGTGCCGGCGATCCCGCTGATCGAACAGGACGGCATCGTTTGGGTGTGGCCCGGCGACCCGGCCAAGTGCAACGACCGCCGCCCCGTGCCGGCGCCGATCGTCGCCGACGACGAATGGGAGAGCATTTCGACCGGGCCGATGGAAGTGCCGGCCAATTCGCTGCTGCTGATCGAAAACCTTCTCGACATCACCCACTTCTATCCGCTGCACGACGGCAACATCGGCGACATCGCCAATTCGCGCCTGCCGGTGGAAATGGAAGAAGGCGACATCGAAGGCAATCCTTACATCAAAAACATCCGCCGCGCCGAAAATTACGAACAGCCGCCCTTCCTGGTCGACTGGTTCGGCTACGAAACCGTCGACCGCCTGCACACCCACGCGCTGATCGGCCCGGCCTTCACCCATGTTGAAATGCATGTAGCGCCTCCGGGGCAGCTCGACACCGACGCGGAACGCGGCTATGTGCTGATGCACACCCACACACCGGTCGACGAACGCAATCACGTGTGGCGAATCATCATCAACTGCAAAGCGGCCCACCGCTCGAAGGGCGACCCGACCAAAAGTGCCGCCAAGCGCGTCGCGGAAATGTTCCCGTCCGTCATCGCCGAAGACCGCTGGGCGCTGGAAAAACAGCAGGAAATGTTCGAACTGCCTTTGGACGGCTATTCCGAACTGTTCCTCCGCACGGACACGGCGCTGCGCCGAGCGCGCAACATCTTCGTTTCCATGCTGCGCGAGGAAATGGGATCGGACGCCGCCCGCAACGCCGCCGAATAGGCGGATATCAACGCTCCTCTAGCGGGGCGGGGACGGGGCCGATCGGGCCTCGCCCCCGCCTCGTTCGTTTTGTAAACTCGCTTGCCATCCCAAACCACGCGCAGCCCATCGGAGCGACCGCCCTTCCATGACCCATCCCATCGAAGTCACCCAATCCGGTGGCATGACCCGCATTTTCCTGAACCGGGCCGACAAGGCCAACGCGCTCGGCCCCGATCTGGTCGAGGCGCTGTTGGCCGCCGTCATGGCCGCGTCCGCCGACGGCACGCGGTTGATAGTGCTGGAAGGCGAGGGCAAACATTTCTGCGCCGGGTTCGATCTGTCGGACCTGGACGCGGTTTCCGACGGCGATCTGGCGCACCGGCTGATCCGCATCGAAACGCTGTTGCAGGCGGTCTACCACGCGCCCTGCCCGACCATCGCGCTGGCCCACGGCCGCGTGTTCGGCGCCGGCGCCGACCTGTTCTGCGCGTGCAGCGAACGGGTCGCCCAGCCGTACACCACCTTCCGCATGCCGGGGCTGGGGTTCGGCATCGTGCTGGGCACCCGGCGGTTGAAGGTCCGGGTCGGCGAGGACGCGGCCCGGCGCATCCAGAATTCTGGCCTGATATTCGACGCCGACGAAGCGCTGACCCTCGGCTTCGCCACCGCCATCGCCGATAAGGACGCATGGCCCGACCTGACCGCCAAGGCAACGGCGGCAGCGCACACGTTGACGGCGCAGGCGACCGCCGATCTGTTCCGCGTCACCGCGACGGACACGCGCGACGCCGACATGGCCGACATTGCGCGGACGGCCTCCGTCCCCGGCCTCAAAGCGCGCATCATCGCCTATCGCGAACAGGCGATGAAGGCCGCGGGCAAGAAATAGCCGGTTCCGCAAATATTTGATTTTGTGTAAGAAAATGGTGCCCAGGGGCGGATTTGAACCACCGACACCCGCATTTTCAATGCGGTGCTCTACCAACTGAGCTACCTGGGCCCATGAAAAACGGCGGGGCCGGATGCGGCCGTCGCTTGTTGGCAAGGGGTGGCTTATAGAAGAAATCGGCAGACCTGTCTAGCGCCCCAGCCCCCGCCAAAGGACGGTTAATCCTCGGGATTTTCGCCGGGGTAGATGTCCGGCAATTCGCCCTCTTCGGGGAATTCATTGGTCGGGATGCGGTAATCGCCCTGCAGCCATTTGCCGAGGTCGATATCGGCGCAGCGCTTGGAACAGAATGGGCGGTAATCGGGCGTTTCCGGTCGCCCGCACACGGGGCAGGGCTTGACCTTAAGGGGGATGACTTTTGCCTTTTCGCCGTCCGCCATGTCCTCGGGCTATCCTTTCCTGACGTCCGCCTCGCCGGGGTGCAGGCGTTCATCCGTTTTAACCGTCAAGGCGCCACCGAGCCGCGCCTGAACATCGGCCACCGCCCCTTTTAACGGACCCTGCAGCGCCGCCGCAACATCCGCCGCCGCGATCAGCACGATCCGCCCGCCCCGGAGCGCCGCGGCGCGGCGCAGCGCGGCGAGGCCCGCGGTTTCCGGCGACGGGCGCCATGGGCCCGTCGATCCCAGATAACTTGCCAAGGACGGGCCCCGCCGCCGCCGCGTCAGTTCGACCAGGCCCAGACCGGTCATGCCGAGGACGTGGCATTCGACCGGGTCCGCCGCCAGCGCGTTGCGCAGCCGGGCCAGCAGGTCGTTCTGTTCCTTCCGGCCCTTCATCGCCAGAAAGTCGATGACGATCTGGCCGGAAATGTTGCGAAGCCGCAATTCGCGCGCGATGGCGCCGACGGCCTCGTCATTCGCCTTGGCGGCGAGCCGCCGCGGCTGGCCTTCGGCGGCGCGAGCGGTGTCGACATCAATGGCGGTCAGCGCCGGGGTCTCTGCGATCAGCACCCGCCCACCCGACGGCAGCGCGACAGCAGGCGCAAGCGCGGCGTCAATCACGTCTTCGATGCCCAGGGCGTCGAACAGCGGTTCGGGCCCGCGCCAGGGTTCCGACGCCATTCCCACCGCCGCATCCGGATCGTCGGTGACGATGCGGCAATTGGGCGACGACAGCGCAAGCGCGCGGTCGAGCGCCGACGGCGCCGGGCGCAGTAGGCAGGGTACTTTTTTTGCCTCTTCAAACGCGTCGTAAAGACCGTCCAATTCGCCGACCAGATGGACCAGTTTGTTTTTCAGCGCCGCCATGTCCGCACCCCCCGATGCCGGGTTGAACGACACGCCCATGCCGTCCGGCAGCAGTTCGCTTAGGCCCTCGAGCCGCGCCTTGTCGCCCTTGGGCACGAACTTCGGAATTTTCACGCCGCCGCCGCCGGTCAGCAGGTTCAGACACCGCCCCGGGAGCGTCAGCCGGCAGGTCAGGCGCGGGCCCTTGCCGTCCATGGCTTCCCGGTCGGCCTGAACCAGCACTCGGTCGCCCTCGCCCAATACTGCGGCGACGGACTTGATCCGTTCATCCGCGCAGCGGCGCACGTCGGACGCCGCGAGAAAACCGGGCGCGTCGCCGCCGATGTCGACAAAGGCCGCATTCAGGTCGCGGTTGATCTTGGTCACACGGCCCGCGAACACCGCCCCTTCGACCCCGCCGTCGCCGTGCCGGAAGTGCGTGACCTCGATGACCCGCTCGCCAGCCAGAAGCGCCAACCGCGTTTCGCCGGGCTGGGCATTGATCAGGATGGTATCCGGGCGCACGGCGTCAGCCCCCCGCGCCCGGCAGCCACCCGGCGCCCCGGAGCATGGCGACCGCTTTTTGCAGCGGCAGGCCGACCACATTGTTGAAGTCGCCCTGGATGTCCAAAACGAACAGCGCCGCCCGGCCCTGAATGGCGTAGCCGCCGGCCTTGCCCCGCCATTCCTCGGACGCGACATACCTATCGATGTCGGCGGCGGCGAGCCGCTTGAAACGGACGGCCGTGGTCACGGCGCGGACAACGGTCCGGCCGTCCGGGCAGGCGATGGCAACGCCGCCGATAACCCGATGGCGGCGGCCCGACAGCAGGGCGAGGCAGCGGGCGGCCTCGGCCGCGTCCGCCGGTTTCGGCAGGGAACGGCGGCCGAGCGCGACCACCGTGTCGCCGGCCAGCACGTATTCGCCCGGGTGACGGGCGGCGACGGCCACCGCCTTGGCCTTGGCGAGGCGCAGCGCGATATCGCGGGGCAGTTCGTTCTTAAGAGGCGTTTCGTCGATGTCGGCGGGGTCGACCGCATCGGGCGCGATATGGACCTGCGCCAACAAATCAAGCCGCCGGGGCGAAGCCGAGGCGAGAATAAGGCGGCCGGCCATCGAACAGGCCAATGACTATTTAAAGCGAAAAGTGATCCGGCCCTTGGTCAGATCATATGGCGTCATTTCCACGTTCACGCGGTCACCTGCGAGCACCCGGATCCGGTGCTTGCGCATTTTCCCGGCGGTGTGGGCAAGGATCTCGTGATCGTTGTCCAACTTTACCCGGAACATGGCGTTGGGCAGCAGTTCGGTAACCGTGCCAGTGAACTCAAGTACGTCTTCCTTGGCCATTAAAACTCCTCGGCATCGGCAACAGGTCCCGAAACATGCCGGGATGAGCACAAAAAATCAAGGAATTCCCCGGCGTTACGCCGACGGGCCGGCGACCGGATCAGTGACTGGTGACAATCCGGAGGCCCGCAACCGCGTCGCGGCGGAGCTGGGTGCCGTCTACAGTTTCCAGCTGGACCAGGTAAATCTGGCGGGAAAACTCGGGCGCGCCCGAAACGATATGAAGCTGCCCGCTTTCCAAACGGGGGCCGACCGAGCGGCGCGGCAAAAACGCGGCGCCGCCGTTGAGCAGAATGTGCTGCTGCGCTAGGGGCCCGTAATTGACCGCCAGCACCGGGGCTTCCAGATGCGGGAAGGCCTCCGAATGCCAGGCGCGGAAGGCATCGCCCCATTCAACGAAAACGTAGCCTTCTTCCCACGGGCCGCGGGTGTTTGCGTCGGCGGAAACCAGGATAAGCGCGTCTTCCATCAATTTTTCGATGCGCAGGCCCGACCGGTGCCTGGGCGCGGTGGTGACCGCGATATCGATCAAGCCTTCGGCGAGGCGGTGCATCAGGTCTTCCCCCGCCGCGATGTCGGCACGGAGCGCCACGCTCGGCAGGCCGGTTTTCGCCCAAGACATCCACGCCGCCATCAGGTATTCCCAGATGGTGAATTCGACGCCGATGGTCAGCACCTGATTGAACGCTTCGGGCAGGCCGACGTTGTGCCGCGCCTGTTCCCAGACCTGAACCATTTTTTCGGCGAAGGGCTTGAACTGCCGGCCCGCCGGCGTCAGCGACGCGCCGGCCTTGGTGCGGATGAAAACGGACTGGCCGAGCGTTTCCTCAAGCAGGCGTATCCGCGTGCTGACCGTCGACTGGGTCACGTACAAGCGCTCGGAGGCCTTTACGAAGTTACCGACCTCGCAAATAACCAGGAAGGTACGGATCAGGGTGATGTCCAAGGACGGAAATCCAGGGTGAAAGGGCACGATCAGGCGCTAAATCCGGCGGTCGGCAAACAGAGCAAAAAACACCGGGCCTGAGACGCTACAATTTTATATTTTCCATATCAATATCCGTTTTAATTCGCTTGTTTAAAGTTAATTCCTGCACGATTGTGCCGCCGTCCAATTCCGGATGTCGCTTTGGGGGCATCCATGAAAGTTTTCCCCTTCCTCGGCCTGGCCCTGGCCGCCGTACTCGTGACCGCGCCAGCCTACGCCGTGGACGTCGTCAACCAAGACCAGACCGAAGCCCAGATCCTGGTCACCGACAATCAGGGTTCCGACCTGATGCGGGTACAGCCCGGCGAATCCTTCATCGAAATTTGCACCAAGTGCACCATCAATCTGGGCGGAGAAGCGATGCAGTTTGAAGGCAGCCAGATCGCAGTCATTAGAGACGGCAGGCTTTCCATCAAAACCAACTGATCGTCGAATTACATCTGGGAGGGCTTCATCGGAAACGGGAACACCCGCCGCATCTTTTCACTGTAGATCTAGCGGCGATCAAGTTCCTCCCGTTTTCGAGTGCCTTCCGCATCCCTGCCTTTTTCAATCATCGAAAATCAGACGAGGTTTTCCCGATGTCAGATAACCTGCCGGCGGTAACCGGCGAAATGCCGGCAAAGGCGCCCGGCGCCCGCGACGTCGTCGTGCCCGGCTCGGCCGACCTGTATCTGACGCTCGAACTGAGCGGCGGACTTTTCGCGCTTCCAGTTTCAGACGTTTCCGAAATTTTCGTCGCCGACCGCATCTTCACCGTGCCCCTGAGCCCCGCGGAAATCGCCGGCGCGCTGAACCTGCGCGGGCGGGTCGTGACGATCATCGACTTGGCCTGCCTGCTGCGGATCGACCAGCGGGGAACCCGCCCCGAAAAGGCGGAAAACCGCAGCATTGCCGTCCAGGACTTGGGGTCGACCTACGGCCTATTGGTCGGCCGGGTCGCCGACGTCGTCGACCTGGGCGCCCTCCCGCGCCACAAAGTGCCGGGCACGGTGCAGCCCATTTGGCGGCAGGTCGCGTCCGACGTTTACAGCCTGGAAAAACAGTTGCTGATCTGTCTCGACAAACGCGCGTTTTTCGCAGAGATTAACCGCCTCTTTGCTAGGTTGCCTGTCCATGCCGCGGCCAGCGCACAAGCCGCCTAGACGACCCTACACACTTTCACTTTTGTTCTCCCTTTTTGGAATGATAGGCCCCGCAATGGCTGTACAGCCTCCGCAACGAACCCTTGGCCCCATTAGTGATCTTGAACGCCACCTGCCGGCCGATTGGTGGCGTTCGCTTTTTAACGCCATCTATCTGAAGACCGATGGCGACGTGACGGAAAACGTGGAGGCGACCCGCCAGGAAATCGACGCCGTCACGACGGCGTCCGAGATATCCAAGGACAAACGGATCCTCGATCTTTGCTGCGGCCAGGGACGGCATACGCTGGAACTGGCGCGCCGCGGCTTCAAGCACGTTACCGGGGTCGACCGGTCGCGCTATCTGATCCGCCTGGCCCGCCGCCGGGCGCGGGCGCAAAAACTCGAAGTCCACTTCAAGGAAGGCGACGCGCGTAAGTTCAGCCTGCCGGACAACGCCTTTGACGCGGTGCTGATCATGGGCAACTCGTTCGGGTACTTCGAGCGCGAGGAAGACGACCTGTCAGTGCTGACCGCCGTCCGCCGGGTCATGGTGTCATCGGGTACCCTGGTCATGGACGTGACCGACGGAGACTGGATGCGCTCCCACTACGAGCCCCGGTCGTGGGAATGGATCGACGGCGATCAGCTGGTCTGCCGCGAACGCAGCCTGGCGTCGGACCGCAAGCGCCTGATTTCCCGCGAAGTGGTGATCCACGCCGAAAAAGGCGTTATCGCCGACCAGTTTTACGCCGAACGGCTTTATTCCGCTAACGGGCTGCGCGAACTGCTGGAAGCAGCGGGCTTTCGGGACATCGCTTTTCATGACGAGCTGACTGGCCTGTCCGATCGGACCGACGCCGAAGGTAAGGACCTGGGGATGATGGCCCGCCGGCTTTTGATGACCTGCACCGCGCCCGAGAAAAAGGCCGCCACCGTTAAGGGGCCGCATTACCCGGAAGTCACCGTGCTGTTGGGCGACCCGCGTCAGCCCGACTCGGTCAAGCTGGGCGGCCAGTTCAACCCCGAAGACCTGGACACGGTGCGCAAGCTTAAACACGCACTCGGCCGGCTGCCCGGCTACAAGTTCGCCTACCTGGACGACCACGCCAAGATGCGCGACGACCTGATCGCCCACCGGCCAGATTTCGTCCTGAACCTCTGCGACGAGGGCTTCAACAACCACGCGACCCAGGAACTGCACGTGCCGGCCATGCTGGAAACCCTCGGCATCCCCTATTCCGGCGCCGGGCCAGCAGCGCTCGGGCTGTGCTATGACAAGTCCATCGTCCGCGCGGTCGCCCAGCAGTGGGAAATTCCCGTGCCGCTGGAAACCTATGTCGACGCCGACGACCAGGGCGCGACTCTGCCGTCGGTGTTTCCGGCGCTGATCAAACCCGCGCTGGGTGACAGCAGCATCGGCATCACCAAAAACGCCGTCGTCGAACGCCCGGAACAAATGGTTGAATACCTGAACGAACTGCGCCGCACCCTGCCGGGGCGCGCGGCGCTGGTGCAGGAATTTTTGAACGGCGCGGAATATTCAGTGGCGCTGATCGGCAACCCAGGCATGGGGTTCATCACCCTGCCGGTGCTCGAGGTCGATTATTCGGGCTTGCCGCAGAACCTGCCGAAGCTGTTGGGCTATGAATCCAAATGGCAGCCCGATTCCCCCTATTGGACCGACATCAAATACCGCGAGGCGGACCTGGAAAGCGACCGGGAACGCATGCTGTCCGACTGGTCGGCGGTGCTGTTCCAGCGGCTCGGCTGCCGGGACTATGCGCGGTTCGATTTTCGCACCGACGGCAACGGCGTCATCAAGCTGCTGGAAGTGAACCCGAACCCGGGCTGGTGCTGGGACGGCAAGTTTAACCTGATGGCGGCGTTCCAGAACCTGAGCTATGCGGACCTGCTACGCCTGATCCTGGAAGCAGCACAGAACCGGGTGCTCCGGGAAACCTCGGCGCGCGGCAGCGCCCGGCGGCAGGCGCGGGCGGCAGTGGGCTAAGCCGCCGGCGGGGCTTCGTTTCTATTTCGTGTTGGTGATCGGTCGGGTCAATTGGTCGACCCGCCCCCGGCAGGTCACCTGGTCCCCGCCTGTGGCGGCGGCCAGGGTCACTTCGGCAAACACCAGTTCGCCAATCCGCTGCCCGGTCACGATGGCTCGGAGATTTTTCGTCGTTGGCTCGACCGTAAACATTATTCCGAGCCGCCAATGAACGCGGGACTGTGGGCTTAGCGCTTCGGTCTAACGCCGACGGTCTAACAGAAACATGTGAACCAGCGCCTTGCCCCGGACGTCCCATCAAGCATCGTACGTCGGCTTGGCCCCCGGGAAATCGACAAAGAACTTAATCTCGATGGTCTGGCGATCTTTTTCGCAAGCCGCGCTGAATTGGGTTTCCCGGCCGCTCGGCTTCTTCAGGACGGCGGCGGTGTCCCGAACCACCCCTCAAAGCTGCTTAATGCCGCTGTCGAGTACGGTCACCGGCTCGGACGCAAGGCGGTCGAAGATGTGGTCGTGTTGTTGGGCGGCGGCGTCAAACCCGGCGCGCAGAGCGATCATACCGGAGACAAACGCGCACGTCAGCAAACGAGTCATAAATCTTCCTATCCCGAGGGGTTTCGGTTGGCAAGACACCGCATGACGGCCGACGTTGGTCACGTATCCACCACGCTGTGGATCGGGAAGCGCTGCTTTATTTTTTCCATCAATTGATCGCGCACCATGCGGTAGGCCTGAAGCTTGTCCTCGCGGTTTTCACTTTCGATGATGGAGGGGTCGAAGGTGTTCCAGAACTCCACATCGCAGGCCATGATGCGGGTCAGTTCCATGGCCTTGTGCTGGGCTTCCGGCGACAGGGTGACGACCAGATCGAAAAAATCGTCCTCCAGGTCGTCGAAGGTTTTGGAATGGTGTTTCGACATGTCGATGCCGATTTCGTCCATCACGGCGATGGTATAGCCGTCGATCTGCCCCTGGCGGGCGCCGGCGCTATCGACGTAAATCTTGTGCCCGTGCAGAAATTTCAGAATGCCTTCCGCCATGGAGGAGCGGATGGAATTCATGGTGCAGGAGAACAAAACGGCGGAGGGCAGGTCAGGCATTCCCCCTCGCCCCATCACGCCTTGATATGCAGGACGCAGACCAGCGTGAACAGCCGGCGCGCCGTGCGCAGATTCATTTCCACGCGATCGTCCAGCCGTGTGCGGAGGATTTCAGCACCTTCGTTATGAAGCCCGCGGCGGCCCATATCGATGGCTTCGATCTGCGACGGCGTCATGGTTTTGATCGCCTGATAATAGCTGTCACATATCATGAAGTAGTCGCGTACGACCCGCTTCATGACGCTGACCGGGAGCGTCACCTTGACCAGGGGTTTCCAGTCCGCGTCGTGAACGTCAAAGACCAGACGGTTTTCATGGATGGCGAGCTTCACCGAATAAGGCCCGTCGTGATCGATTTCGAGCGGCTGGAAGGTGTTTTCCTCCAACAGGTCATAGATCGCGACCTTGCGCTCGTGCTCGACCTGGGGTGAGCGGCTGATGATGCTTTTTTCGTCCAATTCGATGTGAACGATTTTATGGGTGTCTTCGCTCACCGGCCTGCTCTCTAAACTCGTTCCACTCAGTCCTCGCCCGCCGCGTTCAGGCGGATGGCGATGGACAGGGCATGGGCGTCGAGCCCTTCGGCCCGCGCCAGGGTGACGGCTTCCGGCCCGATGGCGCGAAGTCCTTCGGCCGAACATTCGATCAGGGACGACCGCTTCATAAAATCCAAAACGCCGAGCCCCGATGAAAATCGCGCGCTGCGCGCCGTCGGCAAAACGTGGTTGGGCCCCGCGATGTAATCGCCGATGGCTTCCGGCACGTGCCGGCCCATGAAAATGGCCCCGGCGTTGCGGACCCGCCGGCCGAGCGCATCGGCGCCTTCGGCGGCGATCTCCAAATGCTCGGGCGCGATCCGGTCGACCAGGGGGAGGGCCGCGGCCAGCGACGGCACGGTGAAGACAGCGCCGTAATTGGCCCAGCTTTGCGCGGCGGTTTCCGTGCGCGGCAGGGTTTTCAGGTGACCGTCGACGGCCTTGACGACCGCGTCGGCGAAACCGCCGTCGTCGGTGATCAGGATCGCCTGCGCGGCCGTGTCGTGTTCGGCCTGTGACAGCAGATCCGCCGCGATCCAGGCGGGATCGTTCTGGCCGTCGGCCAGCACGAGGATTTCCGATGGGCCCGCGATCATGTCGATGCCAACGGCGCCGAAGACAAGCCGTTTGGCCGCCGCCACATAGGCGTTGCCGGGGCCGACGATTTTATCGACGGGTTTAATGGTGTCGGTTCCGTAGGCCAGCGCGCCCACCGCCTGGGCGCCGCCGATGCGGTAGATTTCGTCGACGCCGGCGATGGACGCCGCCGCCAGAACTAGCGGATTGAGAACCCCATCCGGCGTCGGCACGACCATGACCAGCCGGTCGACGCCCGCGACCTTGGCCGGCACCGCGTTCATCAAGACCGACGACGGATAAGCCGCCGTGCCGCCCGGCACGTAAAGCCCGGCGGCTTCAACCGCCTGCCAGCGATAACCCAGCCGCAGGCCGGCTTCGTCGGTGATATCCAGATCGTCCGGCACCTGGTGTTCGTGAAACGCCCGGATGCGCGCCGCCGCGGTTTCCAGCGCCGACAAGGTATCGGCCGCGCATTGCCCCCGCGCCGACGCGACCTCGTCCGCCGTAATCCGCATGGTCCGGGCGGTCAGGTCGAAGCGGTCTAACTTGCGGGTGTAATCGACGACAGCCGCGTCGCCCCGCGCCCGAACATGGGCTAGGATGGCCGCGACGGTATCGACGACGTCGGCTTCGGTCTCGCGCTTGGCGCCAAGGAAATCCTTGAACGCTGCCTCGAACCCCACGTCCCGGCTATCAAGCCGCAAGGGCATCGGAGGCCTCCTGGAACTTGTCGACCCAGTGGCCGATTTCCTTGGGCCGGGTTTTCCACGCGGCGCGGTTGACGGCAAGGCGCGAAGTGATCTCGGCAATCGTTTCGACCTCGACCAGGCCGTTGGCCTTGAGCGTCGCGCCCGTCGATACCAGGTCGACGATGCGGCGGCAGAGCCCCAGCGTCGGCGCAAGTTCCATGGCGCCGTTCAATTTGATGCAGTCGGCGTGCACGCCGCGCCCGGCAAAGTGGCGGCGGGTCAGCCCCGGGTATTTCGTCGCAACGCGGATCGACGACCATTTACGGGGGTCGTCGGTCTTCACCAGTTCCGCCGCTTCGGCCACGGCGATGCGGCAGCGGCCGATCTTCAGGTCCACCGGCGCGTAAATTTCCGAATAGTCGAATTCCATCAGCACATCATTGCCGGCGACGCCCAGGTGCGCCGCGCCGAAGGCGACGAAGGCCGCCACGTCGAACGACCGCACGCGGATGATGTCTAGCGTCGGGATGTTGGTTTCAAACCGGAGCGCCCGGCTTTTCGGGTCGTCGAAGGCTGGTTCCGGTTCGATCCCCGCATGGTGGACGAGCGGCATCACTTCCTCTAGGATGCGTCCCTTGGGGAGGGCCAGAACCAGCTTTTCGTTGGCGGCGGTTGCCTTTGCCATGATCGGTCTCCGTCGAGATCGGCCCCAAACCGTAACGCGGGGGCCGGTAGCGGCGCATTCATAAAGGGTTTCCCCCCATCATACCAGGGGCGGAACCCTTCATCTGCTTGAATAATTTGGTGTTATAGGCGCAATTCGGCAATGAATTGGTTTATGCGGGAGAACAGGGCGTCCGGCGCCTCGAAATGCGGGATATGGCCGCACCCGGGGATGATCAGGACTTGCGACGGGCCGGAAACGCCCGCCCGGATGGCTTCCACCTGGGCCATGGTGCCGTAGGCGTCGTTTTCCCCCTGGACGATAAGCACCGGGCAGGTCACGGCGGGGAGCCCGGCTTCCACATTCCAGTCACGGAAATCGTCGTGCAGCCAGGTCTCGGACCAGGCGCGGTAGGCGATGTCCACGTTGGCGCCGTGGTGGCGTTCAAGCTTCGCCCGGATGTCCGTCGTCGCCCAGGTTTTGGTAAAGTCGGCGATGCCCCGGCGGGTGACATCCTCGTTCATCACATGGCCGGCCATGGTTACGACGGCCCGGACGCGCCGGTCCCGTTCCGCCGCCATCAGCGCGATCGTACCGCCGTCGGAATGCCCGATCATAACGGCCCGCTCGATTCCGGCGGCGTCCAGCACTTCGGGGAGAACGTCCCATGCCTCGATCTCATGAAAATGTGTGGGGCGCGGCAGGTCCACCGGATCCGACCGGCCGTATCCGGCGCGGGAATAAACGAACGCCGGAAGCCGGGTCATTGCCGCCAGCCGGTCGGGCACGTCGCGCCACAGGCTGACCGAGCCCAGGGCCTCGTGCAGAAACACTAGGACTGGCCCCGCACCGGCAACGTCGCCAATCGCCCGGCTCTCAAGCCGCTTGCCGCCAGAGTCGATGAATTGGGGTTCGGCGGTCACGGAATGGGATGGGTCACAGCTTGCCGGTCTGGTTTTCGGCGCCGTGGTAAAGGACCTTGCTTACCGCGTCGGCGGCCTTGGCATGATAGGCGACCGCGTCCGGATCCAAATCCCCTTGAACCCGGGGAGTGTGTTCGAAATGACCGAACGCATCCTCCCCCCGGACCAGCGCCGCCGTATCCCACTGGCCGACCACCTGCATGGCCTTGGCCGGCATGTAATGAAACGAAATGCCCATGCGCCGGTCATTGGAATTGTTCGGCCCCGACGCATGCGCGAGGCGGATGTTGTGGAACGACATCTGCCCGGGTTTCAGCGGCATGTACACGGCCTTGTCTTCGTCCAGGTCAAGGATTTCCTGGCCGCGGGTCAGCATGTTGTCCCGATGATAGAGATCGTGGTGTTTGAGCGGCGGGCCCACATGCGTCTTAGGCATCACCCGCATGCATCCGGCCTCGACCGATGCGTCGGCGAGCGCCAGCCACGCCGTCAACACCTCGCCGCCGGCAAGGCCCCAGTAATTGGAATCTTGATGCCACGACACGTATTGGCCCGATCCCGGTTCCTTGAACCAGATCAGCGTGTTCCAGCACAGCACATTCGGGCCCAGCAGATCTTCCATCACATCAACGATGCGATCGTCGCGGATCAGATCGTCGAGCCACTTGAACAACAGGTGCGTCTTGTTGCGCTGCGCCCCGGCCAGCGGGTGGCCTTGGGCGGCTTCAAACGCCTCGATCCGGGCGCGGTAATCGGCGACTTCCGCCGACGACAGGATATCGGCCGGGAAGTAATACCCTTCGTCCTTGAACTGTTTGACGGCGGCGTCTGAGAGCGCTTTCGGCATCGAACCCTCCCGTTCGGATCGGGTAGAGAATAGCGGAGGGTTCAGTCCCCCGCTACCCGTTCGATATCGGCGCCGCAGGCGGCGAGCTTCTGTTCGATCCGCTCATACCCCCGGTCCAGGTGGTAGACCCGGTTGACGGTAGTTTTGCCGCGGGCCGCTAGCCCGGCCAGCACCAGCGACACGGACGCGCGCAGGTCCGTCGCCATCACCGGCGCGCCGGACAGGTTTTTAACGCCCCTGACAATGGCCGAGCGGCCATGTACGTTGATGTCGGCGCCCATGCGGTTCAGTTCGGGCACGTGCATGAAGCGGTTTTCGAAAATCGTTTCGGTGATCATGGCCGCCCCTTCGGCGACGGTCATCAGCGCCATGACCTGGGCCTGCATGTCTGTCGGGAAGCCGGGATAGGGTTCGGTCATGCTGTCGACGCCGCGCAGGCCGTTGACGCATTTCACCTTCAAGCCCTCGCCGTTATCGGCGACTTCGACGCCCGCGCGTTCCAGCAAATCGATGGTGCTTCCGATCAGGCCCGCCTCCGTACCGGTCAGCGTCAGCTCGCCGCCCGTGATGGCGGCGGCGCAGGCGTAGGTGCCGGTTTCGATCCGGTCGGGCAGTATGCGGTGCTTGTGACCGTGCAACTTGTCGACGCCGGTGACGCGAAGCGTATCGGTGCCGAGGCCGGTGATCTTCGCCCCCATGCCGATCAGGCATTTGGCTAGGTCGGTGATTTCGGGCTCCCGCGCAGCGTTGGCGATGACCGTATCGCCCTTTGCCAGCACCGCGGCCATCAGGGCGTTTTCCGTGCCGCCGACGGTGACCTTGGGGAACATGATGTGCCCGCCCGTCAACCCGCCGGGCGCGCGGGCCTCGATATAGCCTTCCTTCAAGTCGATTTCGGCGCCCAGTTCCTCCAGCGCCTTCAGGTGCAGGTCGACTGGCCGCGTGCCGATGGCGCAGCCGCCGGGCAGCGACACCCGCGTCCGTCCCTTGCGCGCCAGCAACGGGCCCATGACGACGACCGACGCCCGCATGCGTCGGACCAGATCGTAGGGCGCTTCGGTTGTGGTCAGGTTCCGGGCCGTCAGCTTGATCCCGCGTTCGTTCCCGGGGCCCGTATCGCCGCCGCCGATATCGACCCCCAGTTCGGCCAGCAGCTTGCCCATGGTGGCGATGTCGGCCAGCGCCGGCACGTTGGTCAGTTCCAGCGTTTCGTCGGTCAGCAAGCTTGCCGCCATCAGCGGCAGGGCCGCATTCTTGGCGCCGGAAATGGCGATGGTGCCGTTTAACGGGCGGCCGCCCTTGATGCATATTGCGTCCATGGGCCCCCGTTTAACAGACCAAATGGGGCGCTGTCATGGTCGGAATGGGGAAATGTTGGGATAAATCGGGGGAGGCGCTATTCGGCTCCGTCACCGGAGCCTTGAGCGGTTCCCATGCGAGCACCAAGCCGCCCCCGGAAAAGGTTGTTGGGCGCGCGATTGCCGACCGGACCAAACCAATCGCGCGCGTCTCTGACCGATGCATTCAAGGGAATGGTGCCGCCGCACAGAATTGAACTGTGGACCTCGCCCTTACCAAGGGCGCGCTCTACCCCTGAGCTACGGCGGCTTACCGGGGTGCTCGGAAGGGCCGGACAATAGTATAGCGCCCCCCCGATGACAAGTGCCCCTTGACCGGGAAACGGCCCGGCCCGCAAAGTCCCGTCAGTGCGTTGATCTGGAGCCACGATGTCCGGCAAAAAACCCTCGAAACAACAGCCCAACCGGTCCGACAAGGGCCGGGCGGAGGCCGACGCCCGCGCCGCCCGGCAGGCCGAACAGCTCCGCGCCAACCTGACCAAGCGCAAACAGCAGCAGCGCAGCCGCACGGGCGGGAAAAACGCCGGGGAAAGCTAACAAACCCGCCGCGTTTGCCGCGCCCGTCGTAAACGTGGGCGAGGCCCTCATGAAGCAGCACCCTGCCTAGATCGCGGCCGTCCTTGGTGGTCAGCCGCGCCAACACGCGGCCCGCGTATTTGCCGAAGCGGATTTTGGAGAGCACCGTGGTCGGTCCCATCAGGTCCCGGAGCTTTTGCGTCGCGCGTTCCTGCATCATCGGGCAGTCCTTATCCGGCGCGTCGATGCCCAGTACGCGGACCCGCGTCACGAGGCTTTGCCCGAGCCACACCGCCGCCCGCACCTCGACCGTGTCGCCGTCGATCACCCGGATCACGTCGGCGTTGACGGGGCCGAGTTCCGCCGAGCGGGCCGGCACCATCGCCAGGAGCATCGCCAGGAGCATCGCAAATGCCAGCAATATATTCCTCACAGAAGGAACATATCACGAACAAACATTTGGATTCAACCATTCATCCCTTTTTACGAGAAAATTCAGACGTTACGCCATTTTTGCGGCAACCTTCCGGAGCCGGCCCAGGAACATCAGTATCAGATTTGCGTTGAGAGCGATTCGCGGCGTCAGGTGAATGCCCATGTTGTTGAGGTTGCCGAGCGCAAAAACCTTAGCCAGTCTCTGGAAGCCGCCGGGCGACGTTTCCTCGAAACATCCGTTGACGGTCAGCGTGTCGAATCCAAAGTCGGTCTTGAAGATCAGGTCGAGGGACGCCGAATGCATGTCCGCATGGGGCTGGGCAGCCGGCGTTTCGAATACGCCGCCGGTGATGTCCACGGTCACCACCCGGTCCAGATCGACGAGCCGCAGGACGACCGGTTGAAACGCCCCCAATAGCCCCGTCGATTTCAACAGCCGGATCATGCAAGCCGAATTGGCGGCGAACAGCCGCGCCTGATAGCCCCGGAACCCAGCCTGCAAATCGTCCAGTGGCACAGAGGCCCGAAACGCAGTTTTCGGCATGTCGCCAATGCCGGCGAAGACGGCGTCCCAGAAGGCTAGACTTTCCGAGTCTTGCTTGAGCGCATCGACCGATTGCCGCTCCATGGGCCGCATGACAACTGTCCGCACCGAGTCCCCGGCCCGTGGCGCGACCGCCCCCGGCAGATTGACCGCATCGTTAAGGTAGCCGTTCATGTCGTGGGAAAATCGGACGAAGCTGGCGAAGGGGATGACCGCTTTGGCCTCCAGCACTTTCGCCTGCAGCGCCACGGTGTCGAGCTTTTCGCGGGCTGCGTCCTCGCGCCACTGGCGGTTGTTGCGCCCGCCCTTCCAGGCGGCGTAACTGAACTGCGTCAACAATACATCGCAGGGGCCGTAGACGGCGCGGAATTCAGCCAGCTCCCGCGCATCCCGAACCGGGCAGTCGTTCAGATTGAAGATCCGCACGCCTTCGGCCTCGAGCAACAGGGCGCTGTCGTAAAATTCGCTCGGCACGATGCGGAGCCGCGCATCACCGATCTGATATGCCTCATCCGGCCGGACCTCGATCACCGCGATCCCGTTGGCGCGGAGGAAGCCGGCGACCCGGCCGTCCCGCGTTGCCCGAAAAATCACCGGGATGGCCCGGTCGTTCAGGCGCGCCGCGTATTTTTTAAAGAACAGGACCGAAAAATGATCTGGGTGTTCGTGCGACAGCCAGATGTGCGAAGTCTGGGACAGCGCGTCGTCGATTTCCGCCTCGGGATTTTCGTAAAGCAGCGACCAGCCCTCGTGAAACGCCGTGCCGAAGTACCAGGGGTCGGACAAAATCCCCCAGTCCTTGCCGGTGATCAGGACCGATGCGTGATTGACGAAGGTGATGTCCACGGTGATGACGCTCGCGGCAGTGAAAAATCCGGTGAAAACCCGATGCCTCGGCCGCAACGCGGCCCGTGACGTTCTTACATGGTTGACGGCGGTCCGTCGACGGCGGATCGGCCCGGGACCGGGTCTTTCGGCATGGCCAGTCCGGCGACCACCGCCAGCGCCGCCGCGCCGATCCCCCTTGCAATGACATTAAGCGACACCGCCGCCACCGCTTCGGCGCGGGTGAAATCATGCAACTGGATAAGCCAGGGCACGGCCCACAGGTCCGAAAACACCAGCATGACCGCCGCCGTCCCCACGCCGGCCAGGGTCAGAACCCAGGCGTCGCGCCGTTTCATGACGGATACCAGACTACCCCAGAAATCGGGCTTTGCATCGGGGCGCAGCTTCGGGCAGGGGATCCGCAAGATAAACTAGAGCGCGACGCAGGTGACGAGCCCGGCCAAAGTCGCCCAGTGCAGGGCGCCTCGCCATCCGGCAAGCTGGATCCCCCAGGCGAGCGGAATTTGCCTAATGAAGGAGCCGAGCACGCCGAAGGTGAAGGTCAGGCCGCTGCCGTCCCTTCGGGATCCAGACGGGGGTAAGGTTAAGCGCAATGACGAACGTCGCTCCGGCGCCGAGCCCAATCAACAGCCGCCCGGCAAACGCCTGAACGATCCCTGTCGCCTCGGCAAAGACCAGACTGCCGATGGTCAGCATCGTCGCCGACGCGATCAAGGTACGCCGGGGCCCTTAGGCATCGACCATTAAACCCGCCGGAATTTGAGACGCCGCATAGGTATAAAAATAAGCGGCGGTCAGATTGCCGATCATCGTCCCGGACTCGGAAAATTCGCGCATAAGGGTATCGACCATCACCCCGGGCGCGACGCGCTGAAAAAACGCATAGCCGAAGACGAAAGCGCCGAGCGCCCAGACCAGCCAGGGCAAAAGCGGGTGATAAGGGCGCGGTTCGGAAGACACGTCAGGGAACTTCTTTCAGATGGCTCGCGCCCTTGGATGAAGCGACGGAAAAGTGGTACACCATCCTTCACCCTTGTCAGGAACACACAGAACATCATTCGAGAGACATTCCTATGAAATACTATCACACCATGGTCCGTATTTCGGACGTCGACGCCTCCCTGAAATTTTATTGCGATCTGTTGGGATTGAAGGAAGTCCGTCGGTCGGACCGGCCGGAATACGGCTACATGCTGATCTTCCTCGCCGCCGACGAAACCCCGGACGCGCAGATCGAACTGACCTACAACTACGAGCCCGAGGCCTATACCGGCGGGCGTAACTTCGGCCATCTGGCGTTCTATACGGATGACATCTACGGCCTATGCCAGCGCCTAAAAGACGGCGGCGTCACCATCAACCGCCCGCCCCGCGACGGCCGTATGGCGTTCGTCCGTTCGCCGGACGGCATTTCCGTCGAACTGCTGCAGGAAGGCGAGGCGCTGGCCCCGGCCGAACCGTGGGCGTCGATGCAAAACACCGGAAGCTGGTAAGCGGGCGCGCGATTGTCCGCGCTTGCTAGTCCGCCGCCAGCATCGGCCCGCGGCCGCGATCCGTCAGCGACGTCGCGCCGCACCGTTTGGCGAGGCGTTCAAGCACCTCAAGCCGCTTGGCGCGGATCATCGTGCCCCAGGCTGCGATCTCGTCCACCGTGCGCCAGCACCCCTTGCAATAGCCGGTGGGTTCGTCGACGACGCAGACGCTAATGCACGGGCTGATCAACAGCTGTTCCAGCAGCTTGGCGTCGATGTCGGCGGGGTCGGTTTTGTCGGTCATGGGATTTAAATGCCGCCCGCGCCCCGAAGCGTCAAGGGCTTCCGCGCCGGGCGACGACGATACCGGCGACAACCACCACCGCGCCGGACCATTGCAGCGCCGACAGCGGTTCATCCAGAAACAGCCAGCCGAGCACGGCGGCGGCGACGACCTCGATAATCAAACCGACGGTGGCGAACGATGTCGACAGGTGCGCCAAGGCGTAGGCGACCAGCCCTTGGCCCGCCACGTGGCTGATCATCGCCAGGGTGACCAGCATAAACCAGCCGAAGGCGGTCATGGCGAGCATCCGGTCTTCTATCAGCCACGCCAGCGGCAGCAGCACCAGCGCCGTCGCCAGCGACGACCAGAACATCACCACGCCCGTCGAGACCCGCGCGCCCGAGCGAAGCCGCCCGACGGTCACCATGTATCCGGCCAAAAAGAATCCCGTGGTCAGGCCGTAAAGATCGCCGGTCAGCCGTTCAGGCCGGAAGGCGAAACTGTCGCCAATCAACAACCCCGCGCCGACGATGGCCAGTGCCGTGCCCGCCATGTAGGTGGGAGTCGCCCGTTCGCCGAATAGGAAATAGACAATCACCGCAACATAGACCGGCGCCAGGGTCGCCAGCAGCGTCGCGCTGGCGACCGCCGTGTTCATGATCGCCAGATGCCAGAAAAACAGATCGCCCGCGAAGAACAGCCCGGCCACCACCAAAAGTAACAGCTCCCGCACGCCTAGCCGGGGTGCGGCGAGTGCTTCGGGCCGGGTGGCCTCGACGCGCATCAAAAGCCACAACGCCGGAAGCGCCAAAAACGCGCGGTAAAACGCCGACGTGACCGGGCCCAACTCGTTCAGGCGCACGAACAGCGTGGACGATCCGGCGAACAACGCGCCGACGATCAGCGCCGCGAGCGTCACCATCGCAGCCCGGGAACTGGCGGTCGAATAGGGCGTGGTCACTCAGTTACCGCCGGCACGCCTTCGGGAATGACGGCTTCGGCGTCGATTTCGACCAGCCATTCGGGCCGCGCCAGGGCCTGCACGACCAGGCCGGTCTGACACGGGAAGATGCCTTTTATGTGTTTGCCGATGGCCTTGTAGATCGGCGAACGGTAGCGCACGTCGGTGATGTAGACCGTCAGCTTGCACAGGTATTCGGGCTTGGCGCCGGCTTCGGCCAATAGCTTGATCACGTTCCGCATGGCGAAGTCGCCCTGCGCCGCCGGGTCGCCGATGTGAACGCTTTCATATGTGTCCAGGTCCTGCGGCGGCTGGCCACGAACGAAGACATAGGCGCCCCGCGCCACGACGGCCTGGCACAGGTCGTTTTCGATGTCCTGGCCGGGCTGGGTTTCTTTCGTGTTGTATTTACGGATGCGACGATACGCCATGCCGATTCTCCTCTAATTGCCCGCCAATCTAGGCCAAACGGACCGCCCGGAAAACCGCCATAAGGGACTACGACGCGGGCCCGGGCGCGGTATATTGACGGCATGGACGAAGCAATTTCGCTAAACCCCGCCCCGCCGCTTCTGGCGGCGGACGAACCGCCCGCCGCCGCCTTGGTCAATCCAGCGGGCGCCGCAGACCTTGTGTTGTGCTGCGATCACGCGTCCAACCGGGTGCCCCGTAAATTGGGCGACCTGGGCGTCGCCGCCGACCAGTTCAACCGCCACATCGCCTATGACATCGGGGCCGAGGCGGTAACCCGGCGGTTGTCTGCATCGTTGGACGCCAGGGCGGTGATCGCCGGGTATTCGCGGCTGGTGGTCGACCTCAACCGCCCGCCCGGCCACCCGGACGGCATGCCGAACATCAGCGACAAGACGGTCATTCCGGCCAACCGGGGGTTAACTCCGGGTGCGCGGGCGGAGCGGCTGGATCAGCTTTTCGACCCTTATCACAATCTTTTACGGCAAGCGCTGTCGGGCGTGTGGGCCGAACGCCGGCCGCCGGCGCTGTTTTCGGTGCACAGTTTCACCGCCAGCATGGGCGACACGCCGCGCCCGTGGGACGTCGGCGTGTTGTGGAATCGCGACCCCCGCATCGCCCGGCCGATCATCAAGGCCCTGCATGACGAAGGCCTGGATGTCGGTGACAACCTGCCCTATTCGGGGCGCGAGCTTGCCTACACCATCAATGTTCATGGCGCGGCGCAGGGGCTCGCCAACTGCGTCATCGAAATTAACCAGGATCAGGTCCGGGACGAAGCCGGTCAGGCGCGGTGGGCGGATATCCTCCACCGTGTGCTGACACTGATGATCGCCGATGACGGCCTGTTCCGGGTGGAGCTTCATTGACATGCCCCGGCAGGACCCGCCCTTCACCATCGGCACAGCAACAGCCCGTTAATCGGCGCCATCACCAAATCGGCGATGATCAGGTCCGGTCCCGGTTTGCCCGCCTGTTTCAACAGCTTAAGGCTTTCGATTGCTTCCTGGCCGTTTTTGAGAATGGTCAGGCGTTCGAGACCGAACTGGCGCAAAAGTTCTTACTGCGTGCGCGAGACGAAATGGTTGTCCTCGCACAGCATCAGACTTACGCGTTCAAAGTTATTTGGCGCCAATGTTCAATCCCTTGCCCGATACCGCTGTGTCACAAGCAAGGCACATGCCAATGCACGTACCCATCCCCGTAAATAAGGGAATAAACGGTTTATCCCCGTTTTTCACCTGGTTGCCCTCGAACGGCCGGGCACTTATGGTGCCCGCCAACCCGTGCATCAATACCATGAAATGATAAGAGAACACCCCATGAGCGATATTGGCGGCGTCGCCGGAGACCGGCTGAAAGCATTTATCGAACGGATCGAGCGCCTTGAAGATGAGAAAAAGGCGCTGTCGGAGGACATCCGCGAGGTCTACTCGGAAGCCAAATCCGCCGGGTTTGACGTGAAAATCATGCGCCAGGTCATTCGGCTTCGCAAAATGGACACCAACGACCGGAATGAGATGGAAGAGGTCCTGAGCGTCTACATGCGCGCGCTGGGAATGAACTAGCCAAAAAACCTGAGTGGCCGAAGGCCGCGAAAGTGGCTTTGCGCAAATTACATAATGACCGCAAAACCTGAGCGAGCCTCAGCGAGCGAAAGTGGCATTGCGCGGACCCTAACGCTCAAACACCGCCACGCATTCCAGGTGATGCGACCACGGAAACTGGTCGACCGGCAACACCGCGCCCATGGCGAAGCGGCCGTCGGTCAGTACGCGGGCGTCGCGGGCGAACGTGGCGGGATTACAGGACACCATGACAACGCGGCGGATGCCCGGCGCCTCAACGATTTCCCGAACCTGGGCGAGCGCGCCGGCACGCGGCGGGTCAAGCACGACGGTCGCCGCCCCCGGCAGGACTTCCGCCAATTCCGCCGCCAGAAGGGGCCGGGCCGCGAGATCGCGGGCTTCGGCGGTGACACGTCCGCCGAGCCCGGCGCGCCCGGCGGCGGTCTTAAGCGCGCCGACCAAATCCGCATCACCATCGACCGCGCAAATCAGCGAGTCTTTTGCAAGCGGCAGAGTGAAGGTGCCGGCGCCGGCGTATAGTTCGATGATCCGCACCGCGCCCGACGCCGCCCCGGTCACGGCGGCGGTCAACGCCGCCTCCCCCGCTGCCGTCGGCTGCATGAACCCGTCGGGCGGTAACGGCACGGCCGCACCGCCGAAATCGACCTCGACCGGGCGGCGTTGCGCCAACGGCTCGATCAGGCCGCTGCCGTCCCGTAAGGACAAGCGTGCCAGATCGTTGGCGTCGGCGAAGGCGGCCAGGCGTTCGCGCGCCGGCAAATCGGCCGCCGCGTCCCGTTCCAGCACCATGTCGATCCCGGCGGCCAAACGGGCCAGCGCGATGCGCGCCCGTTCGCCCAGGCCGAGGATGTCGCCCATCAAGTCCTTCAATGCCGGTAGCAGCGCGTTCAGCCCCGGATCGGCGAGGGGACAGGTCGCCAGAGGAACGACCTCGTGACGCCGTGACGCCATGAACCCGACCACCGCGCCCGAGCCCGTGTTGGCGGCGGAAAATGTCAGCCGGCGGCGGGCCGCCCGCGGCACCTCGGCCATGTCCGATATGTCGGGGGCGAGCCCTCGACGGCCGAGCGCGGTTCGAAGCAGGCCGGTCTTCCAATCCCGGTAGGCGGTATCCGTCAGGTGCTGCACCGAACAGCCGCCGCACTGGCCGAACTGCGGGCAGAACGGTTCCTGCCGGGGACCGGCCTCAAGCTGTTCTGCGACCGACGCCTCGAACCCTTCGCCCCGCGGCGCCCCGACGGCGGCCCTGACCCGGTCGCCCGGCGCGGCATAGGGAATGAACAGGCGGCGGCCGTCATCGGTCCGGGCTTCGGCGTCGCCCTGAGCGGCGATGCCGTCGACGGTAACGTCGACGATTTCCTTGGGTTGCTTCGCGGACGGACGGGGGCGGCGCGGACGGCCCCTGACCTTCGGCCCGCGGCGGCCTCTAGGCGGCTTTGGCAAGGTCGTTGAGGAAAGTCTGGAAAATCTCGCCGGCGGCCGTCATCAATAACGGCGGTTCGTGCCCGGCGTTGGCGATGCGGATCGTTCCCGTCCGGGGGTCGTAAACCCCGCCCGTGATAGTCACAAACATGCCGCGGTGCGCGGTTTCGCAAATTTCCCGGTTGATGTGGGCAAGCAACCGGCCCGTCGACAGGATGGACTTGCCGAGGCAGCGGAACAGGCTTGCGGTTTTCGCTATCAACAGCGCCGCGTTCATGCTCTTGCCCGAAACGTCGCCGAGAGTGAAGCAGATGCGCCCATCTTCCAGTTCGAAAAAATCGTAAAAGTTGCCGGAGACGCCGCGCGCCGGTGTGTTGGACCCAGCAATCAAGCCGCCCTTGAGGGCCGGCGGCAGGAGCGAGTTTTGAATTTCGCGGGCGAGTTCCAGTTCGCGCTTGAGACGTTCCTGTTCAAGCAGCGCATCAGCTTGGCGCTTATTCAGGTTCGCCAGTGCCGCCGACGCCGACAAGGCTTCCAGAAAATGCAGGTCGTCGTTATTGAACAGCCCGTCGCCGCCGCGCTTGTTAATAAGCTCGATGGCGCCCAGGCGTTCGCCCTTCACCGTCAACGGCGCGCACAGGATCGACTTGGTGGTGTAGCCGGTCTTTTCGTCGACGCCGCCGAAAAAGTTCGGGTCCTTGGATACGTCGCTGACGATTTCGCCCAGGTCGTTCTGCGCGCTGCGGCCGACGATGCCCTGGTCGGCGTTGATCACCAGCCCGGTGATTTCCGTCGCGCCGACGCAGGCATAGCAGCGGAGCTTTTCCCCGGCGTTGTCCAGGAGGAACAGCGCCCCGCCCTCGGCATCGACGGAATCGGTGATTAGCCCGACTGCCTTGAGCAAGGCGCCGTCTAGGTCCGTCGAGGCGGCGAAATCGCGGGACATGTCGGCCAGCAGTTCCAGGTTTGCCTGGAACCGGCGGGCGTCCATGAGGGCGGCGTCCTTGGCCTTGATGGCGGGTGCGTTCGACATAGGCGAACTATGCCCTGTTGGCGCCGGATAGGGAAGTCTGCGGGCGGGCAAATCCAACGCCTAAGGCCAGGTGTCGGGCTGCGGGCCGGCGGGCGAGGCCGGGTTCAGTGCGGGTCGACCGCGTCCTTTTTGGCGGTCGGGCGGCTGACGAATAGGATCAGCGGGATCGCCGCGGCGGACGCCAGCGTATACATGCCGAAGACGTTCACGTGGCTGATGTGAAACGCCTGATGGTACAGTTCCTTCGACAGCCGTGCCAGGCCCTCGACGCTATCGATATCCCAGCGGCCCATGACCCAGGGAAATTTCAGCGCTATGTTGAACTGGGAAATATTTTCAGTCAGCCGTTCGTAGTTCTGCTGCGCGGAACGGACGATTTCGGTGACACTCATGGAAATGAAGAAGCTCGACCCGATGTTGCGCAGCAGGTGATAGACCGACGCGCATTCATCCAGGTTGCGGGCATCGACGGTGAAAAACGTGACCACCGTCATGGGCACCCAGATCATGCCGACGGCGAAGCCCTGGATGACGCCGTTCAATGCGAATTCAAAGGGTGTGGTGTTCAACCCCGTCGTCATCAGCCAGATGCCCGCGACCACCTGGATGCCGAACCCGGCGGCGATGGTCTTTCGGGGAAATTTCTGGCCGATACGGCTCGCCACAAAAAACCCGCACATGGCGCCGATCCCGCGCGATCCCACGACATAGCCGATCAGGCTGTCGGGCAGGCCCACGTGTTCGCGCAGCAACCCTGGCAGGATCACCATGGGCGTGAAGTTCAACATGCCGTAGATCGTCACCAATATCAGCCCGATGGCGTAGTTGCGGTTGGTCAGCAGCCGTAAATTCAAAAACGGTTTGTCGTGCGTCAAGCTGTGGGTGATGAACATGTATAGCGCCAGGACGGCCAAAAAGACCTCGATGACGATTTCCGGGCTTTCGAACCAGTCGAGCCGCTGGCCCCGCGACAACGCCAACTGAAGGCAGGCGATGCAGGCCGAAATCAGAATGAAGCCGGTCCATTCCAGTTTGATCTTCTGTGTCCGGTGCATGCGCGGCAGCGCCAGATAGACGCCCAACGCGGACAGGAACCCGATCGGCACCAACAGGTAGAACGCATAGCGCCAGGTATAGACCTCGGCCATGACGCCGCCGACCATGGGCCCGATGAAGGCCCCCATGACGACGCCGATGCCGTAAAGGCCGATGGCCATGCCGCGCTCTTCCCCCGGGAAGGTATCCATGACCACCGATTGGCCCATGGGCGACAACGGCGCGCCCGCCGCGCCCTGAATCACCCGCCACAGAATCAGCCCTTCCAGCGAATGGGCGGCGCCGCACATCCAGGTCGCGATGGTGAATATCAGCACGCTGCCGACCAGCAGGTTGCGCCGCCCGAACCGCCCGGCGAGCCACCCGGTCAGCGGCGTCGCCACCGCCGTCGCCAGGATGTTGAAGGTCATGGTCCAGGAAATTTCGTCGGGCGTCGCCGCCATGGCGCCCTGCAACTGCGGCAAAACCGCCGCGACCACCAGGATCGACGTCGAATAGAGCGTCACGCTGAGGATGATCGACAGCAGGATCAGATAGCGCCGGGCCGGGGACAAATCCGGCCTTGCGGGCAAAGGCGCGCTGATTGCCTCGCTCTGAGCCATTGAAGTTAGTAACCCTATTGACTGTCAGGATAGCAATAGTAATATTGCTTACTAATTTGAAAAGGGCAATCCCCTATGAGCAAAATCAACAGCCACCCTCTTTCCGAGGGCCGCTATCTGGCGTTTCTGATCATGGAGGCCGCGCGCCTGCAGCGCACGGTGTTCGACCGCCGGGTGCGCAACCTGGGCCTTACCCGAACCCAGTGGCTGGCGCTGCGCCGGGTCGTAGATCAGCCGGGCATCAACCAATCGTCGCTGGCCGATTTGCTGGAGGTCGAAAAGGCGTCCGCCGGGCGGGTCATCGACAAGCTTGAGGACTTCGGCTGGCTCGAACGCCGGCCGGACGAAACCGACCGGCGGGTCAAACGGCTTTACGTGACCGGCATGGGCCGACGCGCCTACCGCGACTTCACGCCCATCGCCGAGGCCATGGTCGAAGAAGAACTGTCCGGCCTGGCGCCCAGGGAACGCGAAGCGCTGACCACCCTTTTGTTGAACGTCAAACAGCGCCTGCAGGACATGGCGAGCGACATGGACATCATTCAGTCGGAAGAACTGGAGAAAAAGAATGCCTGACGGCCAGACACTCGAACAGTCATCGGAACACATGACCGGGACCGGCGCCATGCCGACAAAGCGCCGTCGGATGCTGAAGCGCGCGGGCCTGCTTGTCGGCGCGCCGTTGCTGGCGGTCGCGGGCGCCTTCGGTTACTGGCTGAATTCCGCGCGATTTGTTTCAACGGAAAACGCCTATGTGAAGACCGACATCGCCCAGGTCGCCGCCGAAGTGTCCGGCCGGGTATTCGAGGTTGTACCGTCCGCCCACCAGAGAGTCCGCAAGGACGATGTCATCGTGCTGATCGACCGCACACCGTTCGAGATTGCCGTCGACCGCGCCAAGGCCGAACTGGATCAGGCGCGCCGGGAAATTGAAATCCTCGCCGTCACCTTGACGGAGGCGCAAACGGAATTAAGCGACGCCATCGAACAGGCAGCGTATTTCAAAAAACGGTTCGAACGGCAAAAAGGCCTGGCGCAGCGGGGGATCACCGCCGCGACGCGTTATGACGAATTGGAAAACGACGCCCGCGTCGCCCGCGACCGGGTCGCCCTGGCGCGCCAGAAGATCGCCCGCATCAAGACGTCGCTTGGCGGCGATCCGGGCGGGCCGGTCGACGACCACCCGCTGGTCCGAACCAAGATGGCGGCGCTGGAACAGGCGATACTGGACCTGGATCGGACGACACTTAAATCCCCCGCCGACGGCCGGGTGGTCAGCGTGCCTTTGGTCGCCGGTGAACAGATCGAAGCCAACAAGGCGTTGATGGCCATCGTCACCGACACGCCGCCCTGGGTTGAAGCCAACTTCAAGGAAACGGAACTAACCCATGTGCGCCCGGGCCAGAAAGCCAAGGTGGTTCTAGACATCTACCCGGACGTCACGTGGCAGGCGGAAGTACGATCCATCTCCCCGGCGACGGGGGCGGAATTCGCGATCCTCCCGCCGCAGAACGCGTCGGGCAACTGGGTCAAGGTGGTGCAGCGCCTACCGGTGCGCCTAGCCCTACTGCAAAAGCCGGACGCACCGCCCTTGCGCGCCGGCATGACCGCGACCGTGAACATCGATACGGAACGCGAACGGACGATCAAGGGACTGTTTTCGGACCTTTTTGCATACCTGAAAAGCCGGATTTAAACCTAGTGCCAGGCACCGGGACTTCGGCTACATATTGTATAAGGAATGGCCCGCCAGAGGCCGCCCAGGAGGCAACCTTGAACACATCAGACCTTGCGGCGTGGCAATGCCTCGACGGCATCCGGGTTGTCGAGCTCGGGTCCAGCGTCGCCGCCCCTTACGCAACCTGGATCATGGCGGCCATGGGGGCGCAGGTGGTCAAGGTCGAACGCCCCGGCGCCGGCGACGACGCCCGGCAGTGGGGAAAAATGTTCGACGACGGGTCGTCGTCGTACTTTCACGCGCTGAACCGCGAAAAGAAAAGCATCACCGTCGATATTTCGAACGCGGCCGAGGTCGACTGGCTTCGCGACTACTGCATCAACAACGCCGACGTGGTCATTCAGAACATGCGGCCGGGCAGCGTCGAAAAAAACCGTCTGGACGGCAAGACCCTGACCGCCGCCAACCCGAAGCTGATCTATTGCAACCTGGGCGCCTTCGGCAACCGGGGGCCGTTAAAGGACCGCGCCGGGTACGACCCGCTGATGCAGGCCTACGGCGGGCTGATGACCATCACCGGCGAAGAAGGCCGCCCGCCCATCCGCATCGGCGTGTCGATCATCGATATGGGGACCGGCATGTGGTGCGCCATCGGTATCCTGGCGGCCATGAAACGCCTGGCCGACACTGGCCGCGGCGGCATCGTCGACGCATCGCTGTACGAAACCGCCGTCGGCTGGATGAACAACGCCGTCGCGGCATCGGGCGTTGACGGGGAAAATCCGTCGCGCCAGGGGTCGGGTGCGCGCGGTATGGCGCCTTATCAGGCCTATGGCTGTTCGGACGGGCATCTGATCGTCGCCGCACCCAATGACCGGCTGTTTAAAAAGCTCGCCAATGTGCTGGGGCATTCGGAATGGCCGAAGGACCCGCGCTTTGCGTCGAACCAATTGCGTTTCGCTAACCTGGACGCGCTGAACGCACTTATGGAGCCGATCTTCGCCCAACACCCCCGCGCCCATTGGCAGGATGTGTTGGAGGCCGTCGGCGTCCCCACCGCGCCGGTGCAGCAGACCTTGGAAATGATGGCCGATCCGCAAACGGCGGCGCTCGGCATCCTGCAACGCGACGCCGCGGGCGGGCCGGTGCTGGCCGGCCTGCCGCTCAGCTTTGACGGGGAGCGCCCGCCGCTCCGCCGCTATGCGCCCCGGGTCGGAGCCGACAACGACGAAATCAAGGGAGCCAACACCTGATGAAGATGGATTACGAAACCTTCACCCTGGAAATGGTCGACGACCATGTTCTGGTCGTCATCATGGACCGGCCGGAGGTGGCAAACGCCAAGAACACCCAGATGGGGTTGGAACAGAAGGAAATCTTCGAAAACCTGTATACGGCGCCCGGCGACGTCCGCTGCGTGATCCTGACCGGGCGCGGCGACAAGGCGTTTTCCGCCGGCGGCGATTTGAAGGAACGCAAGGGCATGACCAACGAGCAGTGGCAGTACCAGCACCACGTGTTCGAACAGGCCGTCGCGGCGACCCGCATGTGCCCGGTGCCGGTGATCGGTGCCGTCAACGGGGCGGCCTACGGCGGCGGGTGCGAAACGGCGCTCAACTGCGATTTCGTCTACGCATCGACCACGGCGCGGTTCGCGCTGACCGAGGTCACGCTCGGCATCATGCCGGGCGCCATGGGCACGCAGAATTTGCCGGGCGCGGTGGGCGAACGGCGGGCCAAGGAAATCATCATGACGGGCCAGCCCTTCACCGCGCAGGAAGCCTATGACTGGGGCTTGGTCAACAAGGTGTGCGAACCGGACAAACTGATGGAAGAAACCATCGGGACCGCCGAGCGCATCGCCTCCAACGCGCCGCTGTCCATCCGCGCCGCCAAAAGCGCCGTTACCGTCGCGACGCAGTTGGACCGGGCGACGGGCTATCAGTTCGAACTGCAAGCCTATAACCGGCTGGTCGGCACCGAAGACAGACGCGAAGGCGTTCTGGCCTTCAATGAAAAACGCAAACCTAAGTTCACCGGCAAGTGAGGGAGACATCCCATGAAGAATGACATCGACGTTCTGGTTCACGAGGTCGGCACCCGCGACGGCCTTCAGAGCATTCAGACGATTTTTTCGACCGAGGGCAAAATGGAATGGATCCACCGCGAAGCCGCCGCCGGCGTGCCGCAGATCCAGGTCGGGTCTTTCGTGCCCCCGAAACTACTGCCGCAGATGGCGGACTCGGCGGAAATCGTCCGCCAGTCCGTGGAAATTCCGGGACTGACCGTTTCCGCCCTGGTACCGAACCTGCGGGGTGCCGAAAACGCCATGGCCGCGGGCGCGCATCAGATCGGCGTCGTGATGTCCGTGTCCGAAGCGCACAATCAGGCAAACGTCCGCCGCTCGGTCCAAGATTCGCTCGACGGGTTCGCCGAAATCGTCAAGTACCGGGACGCCCACCCGGAATTCATAGACATGGTGGTTTCCGGCGGCATGGCGACGGCGTTCGGCTGCACCATTTCCGGCCCGGTGCCGGTGAAGGACGTCATGCGCTGCGCCGAGGGGTTGCTTGAGCGCGGCGCGCAACGGCTCGGCGTCGCCGACACGGTCGGCTACGCCAACCCGAAACAGGTGCGCGATCTGTTTACCGAACTGTTCAAAACCGTCGGCACGGACATGCCCGTGGGCGCGCACTTTCACGACACGCGGGGTTTGGGCCTGTCCAACGTGTTCGCGGCGCTGGACGCCGGCGTGCGGGAATTCGACGCGTCCTTGGGCGGGCTCGGCGGCTGCCCCTACGCCCCCGGCGCCAGTGGCAACATCGTGACCGAGGACCTTGTGTTCCTGTTGGAATCCATGGGCCTTCGGACCGGGATCGACCTGGACGGCCTACTGGACGCGCGGGAGATCATGGTTCGCCAACTCAAGGGCGAACCCGTGCACGGCACCTTCGCGCTTGCCGGGCGGCCCAAGGGTTTCGTCGCCACCTCAGCCGCGTAACCGAAATCAGAAAACCAATGAACGACCAACAAAGGAACAGACGACCATGTCCGACTCCGACCTGAGCATGCCCATCGGTACCGATTTTCCGGAAATCCGCGAACAGGTGGCCAAGGTGTGCGCCGACTTTTCCGGCGATTATTGGCGGAAGCTGGAAGATCAGCCGCCGTCCGGCAGCTATCCGACGGAGTTTATCGAGGCGCTGACGGCGGGCGGATACCTGGCCGCCCTGATCCCCGAGGAATTCGGCGGCGCGGGCCTGCCGGTGCGCGGCGGCGCGGTGATCTTGGAGACCATCAACGCCTGCGGCTGCAGCGCATCGCCCGGCCACGCGCAGATGTACACGATGGGGACGATCCTGCGTCACGGATCGAAAGAACAGAAGGACTATTACCTGCCCAAGATCGCATCCGGGAAACTGCGCCTGCAGGCCTTCGGCGTGACCGAGCCGACAACCGGGTCCGACACCACGCAGCTGAAAACCCGCGCCGACAAAAAGGGCAACGGATACGTCGTCAACGGGCAAAAGGTCTGGACGTCCCGCGCGGCGCACTCGGACCTGATGTTGTTGCTGGCCCGGACGACCCCCGCCGACAAGGTGGAAAAACGAACGGACGGTATTTCGACTTTTCTGATCGACCTGAACGAGGCGCAGAAAAACGGCTGCGTCATCACGCCCATCGACGCCATGGTCAACCACAACACCTGCGAAGTGTTTTTCGACAACGTGCCGATCCCGGGCGACTCGCTCATCGGCGAAGAAGGCAAGGGTTTTCGCTATATTCTGGACGGGTTGAACGCCGAGCGCTGCCTGACCGCGTCGGAAGGCATCGGCAACGGCCGGTACTTCATCGAAAAGGCCGTCGCCTATGCCAATGAGCGCATCGTCTTCAACCGCCCCATCGGCCAGAACCAGGGCATCCAGTTCCCGATCGCCCAGGGCTATGCGGAACTTGAGGCCGCCGATTTGATGGTCCGCAAGGCGACAGCCATGTTCGACGCCGGGCTGCCCTGCGGGTCGGAAGCTAACATGGCGCGGTTTCTGTCATCGAACGCGGCCTGGGCCTGCGCCGAAGCGTGCTTTACCACCCACGGCGGTTTCGCCTTCGCCCGTGAATATCATATCGAACGCAAATGGCGCGAAGCGCGGCTCGCCCGCACGGCGCCGATTTCACCGAACCTGATTTTGAGTTTTCTGGCGCAACACGTGTTGGGCATGCCCCGGTCCTACTGACCGGTGCGCCCAAGGTCAGGCCGGGGACGCGCCCGCCGCCGCGCCGCCGCGGCGGGAAAACGTGTACCACAGCGTCGCGATCAGGGTCGCCGACAGGAACGGCGCCATGCCGTAGTTGACCGCGTCCCAGCCGACGAGGTTCAACAGCCCGCCCGACACCGCCGTGCCGATGACGGTGGACCCGAACACCAGAAATTCGTTGATGCCCTGCACCTTGGCTTTTTCGCCGGGGGTATGCGCCTCGGTCAACAGCGTCGTGCCACCGACGTAAAGGAAGTTCCAGCCGACGCCGAGGCAGATCATCGCCGCCCCGAAATGGCCGAGCCCGATGCCCGAAATGGCGAACGCGCCCGCAATGACGAACAGCGCCAGACCCGAATAAAGGATCGGCAGCACACCCCATTTATCGACCAGCCGCCCGGTAAAGAACGACGGCACGAACATGGCGAGCAGGTGCCACTGGATCACTGACCCTGCGTCGCTGACGGAAAACCCGCAGGCGACCATGGCGATGGGAGCCGCCGCCATGACCGACGACATGAGCCCGTATGAACAGGCCGAATTCATCACCGCTGCGGCAAAGGCTGGTTGCTTCATGATTTCCAGCATCGGGCGCATGGGTGCGTCTTGATGGTTTTCCTTGGGCATGGGGATAGTCATCAGACCCAACGGGATCATAGACACGACGCTGATCACCGCGATCAGCATGAACCCGCCGACGAAGGTGGCGGGCGCAAACAGGCTTTCCGAATACCGCGCCATGGTCGGCGCCAGAAGCGCCGCGATCACCGCCCCTGCGAGCACCGTGGAAATGGCCCGGCTCAGGTGCGTCGCCGGCGCAACCTCGATGGCAGCGAAGCGGTAATACTGGCTCGCCGCCTGATTGGTCCCGAGGACCAGCGCCGCCACGCATAACAGCTCGAAACTTTGGATCCAGACCGCATAGGCGCATATCCCGCCGCCGACAACGCCGGACAGCGCGCCCAGCAGAAACGCGGGCCGCCGTCCCGTCCGCTTCATCATCAGCGACAAGGGAATGGTCACCGCCGCCGTCCCCGCCGTAACCAGCGCCATGGGCATGGTCGCCAGCAGTTTGTCGGACGCCAGCATCTGCCCGGCCAGACCGGCGAAGGCGACGAAGGCGTAGCGGTTGATGAAAAACATCCCCTGCGCCGTCGCCAGCAGAAAAATGTTCGATCGATAGGAGGCGAGGGTCATGGCACGGTCTAGGAGAGGTCAGTCGGTCGGTTTATGGGCGGGCGTTTCCACCGGGGGGCGGCCACGCATACCTTCATGGCATGGAATGGCACCGGGATTGCGCCAGGTCAAGCGGCGGGCTTCTTTCGCCCGATAGGGCCGGCCGCCCGGGAAATTACTGAAACGACGCCGGCGCCAGTGTCGGCTCGGCGGGCGGGGCCGCGTCGGCGTTTTACGACGGCGTGTCTTCGGTCTTGCACACGTCATCGCCCTTGAGCCCGCGCCGCAGCCGCCAATCTTCTTCCGCGACGGCGGAAAGCGCGTGGTCCGTCGCGCCCTTGCCGGTGGCGGCGCAGGAAAAGGCGTCCACCCCCGTCGACACCACCGATACCGGGTTGACCACCAGCGCAAAGGCGGCCGTCGACAGCGCCACGCCCGCCCCATCCCAAACCATGGGAGACCGCATGTTCCAGCCTATCAGCCTCAACAAAACCGTCGGCGAGGATTACGACATGGACCTCGGCGACGCCCTTAACACCAAGGTCGCCATGACCGGCCCCGGCCAAATGACACTGCCCGACCACAGCCTGACCGAATTCCCCGACCGGCCGATGATCGACGGCGTCAGGAATTTCCAGAGCGCCCACGGGCTCGCCGTCGACGGCGTCATGAAAACCGACGGGCCGACGATCGGACAAGTGAACAAGGTGCTCGCGCAGAATTCCATCTCAGCTCCGAAAAACCCTAGGAGGCAGTCCAAGCCGCTGGAAAATCAGGACGCGAATAACAGATTCCGCGAAAAGTTCCATCCGCCGAACGGACGGCCCAGATAAGCCGACACAAAGAGCGATACATAGAAACAAGTCGAAAAGTTTCTTCTGGAACGCGGCATCGTTAAAATTCACCTAGGAAATAAAGTTCCAGGTTTAGGGGACAAGCCGGTGGGAGGGATACGGGGTTAAAACAAAATCCGCAACGGCACCCCGGCGTTTGACATGCGTTGATCGCCGGGGGCCCAACGCCTACACTTATAAGACGATGATCCCGCGCACCGACCCGCTTAAGATATTCGACTGCGCCAAGGCGCTCATCCGGCCCCGGCTCGAACTGGCGCTGATCACGGCTTGCCTGACGCTCGCCTACGGCAACGACATTTATTTGGTCGATTTAGACATCAACACTTTCTGCTGGCGGATTATGGCCTGAGAACCTCTGTTATTGTCGTCTGCCTGTCTACGCCCGCATTCCGCCGAACTGCGGCCTTCGCGCCCAAGACGCCGAACCTGCCTTGGGCCGAAGGCGGCGGCGCGTTGGTTTTCGTGCTGACCTTGATGGTAGGCGCGTTCGCCTCTGACTAGATGATTGCGGGCGTGGTCGAGTATTTCTGGTAGATGATGGATGCCGCTTAAAGAGTTTGGTCCTTTTCGCCTTATCAATAAGATTTCATCAAGTATTTCGACCTCAGTTTTGGCCTTTTTCTGAATTCAATATCGAGGAAATATACTATCGCAGCGTCGTCTTGTTTTATATTTCACTGGTCATCCCGCGCGCTGTCCCAGCAGTGATCATTACGTCCCTGATCTTCGCGGGCGCACTGGTCTCGGGGCAACGTCGGGATGATCAATATTTTTTCGGCAGCTGTGTGTACTCAGCGCTTTTTCTGATGACCCGGTCGCTGCTGCCCGGGGCCGTCGTTCACACAGCACAGAACATCGTCGGCTTTACCCTCTAACGCCCGCCTGCTTGAGAACGCCCTCAGTCCGTCCGCGCCTTGACATACCGGCCGGGGGCGTCCTCGATGGGGGTCAGCTTGCCGTCACCGGGCGCGCGCGCCTTGACCGAACCATCCGAATATTCGCCCACCCAGTCCTGCCAATCGGGCCACCAGGAACCCTCGTGGCGCGTGGCGGCATCGACGAACTTGTCCGGGTCGGCGGGCGTCTCGGCGTTCGTCCAATAACAGTACTTGTTGGCGGCGGGCGGGTTGATGACCCCCGCGATGTGGCCCGACGCGGACAGCACGAACTTAAACGGACCGCCGTATATCTGCGTCGCACGATAGGTCGATTTCCAGGGCGCGATGTGGTCGTCCATGGTCGACAGCATATAGACCGGCGTTTCGATTTTGGACAGGTCTATGGGCACGCCCGCGAGCTCGATCCCGCCCGGCTGCACCAGCCGGTTTTCCAGATACATTTTGCGCAGATACATGCCGTGCATCATGGCGGGCATACGGGTGTTGTCGGAATTCCAATAAAGAAGGTCGAAGGCCATGGGCTCCCGGCCCATCAGGTAGTTGTTGACGACGAAAGACCAGATCAGGTCGTTGTCCCGCATCATGTTAAAGACCTGGGACATGTGGCTGCCTTCCAGGTATCCCTTTTCCGCCATGTGCCGTTCCAGCAACGAAAGCTGTTCCTCGTCGATGAAGACACCCAGTTCCCCCGGTTCGGAAAAATCCATCATGGTGGTGAAAAACGTCGCCGACGCGATTTTGTCCGCCTGTCCCTTGGCCGCCAGATAGGCCAACGCGCACGCGGTCAACGTGCCGCCGATGCAGTATCCGATGACGTTGACGGATTTTTCCTTCGTCGCGGCCTTGATGGCGTCCAACGCCACCAGGGGCCCTTCGAGCATGTAATCTTCGAACGCTTTATGGGATAGATCGCTTCCCGGATTGACCCAGGAAATAACGAACACCGTGTGCCCCTGATCCACCGCCCACTTGATGAACGAGTTCTTGGGCTGCAGATCCAGGATGTAAAACTTATTGATCCAGGGCGGCACGATCAGCAAGGGCCGTTTGGCGACCGTGTCGGTCGCTGGCGTGTACTGGATCAACTGCATCAGGTCGTTTTCGAAAACGATTTTGCCGGGCGTCGTAGCGACGTTTTCACCGAGCGTAAACGCGTCCGCGTCGGTCATGGAAATGCGAAGCTGCCCCTGCCCCTTTTCCAAATCGTCCAGCAGGTGACCCAGCCCCTTCACCAGATTTTCGCCCTTGGTGTCGATGGTTTTTTGCAGGACCTTGGGGTTGGTCGCGGCGAAATTGGTGGGCGACCAGGCGTTAACCCACTGGCGGGTGTAGAAATCGACTTTTTCCCGCGTCTTGGGGTCGAGCCCGTCGACATCGCGAAACGTCCCCTGCATCCATTTGGCGGTCAGTAGGTAGGATTGCTTCAGCGTGTCGAACACGGCGTTTTCCGTCCAGGCGTCGTCCTTGAAGCGTTTGTCGTCGCGGTCGGGCTCGACCACCGGTTCCGCTTCTTCGCCGGCCAGGCGTTTCGACGCCGCCTGCCAGATGTCCGCATAGCCCTGCCACAACTGAGCCTGCGCCCAGGCCAGTTTATCGGGATCGCGCATCATGGCGGCGCCCAGGTCGAAAAACGCCCGGGAGATGACGATCGGATCCGGCATCTGAAACCCGTGCTGATCGGCCTGCCGCTCCAAAAACGCAGCCGTGATCCGCTGGCAGCGCTTGGTCAGTTCCCGCGCGGTCTTCTGCGCTTCCTCCGCATCGAAGGCCGGTTTGTCCGGGATTTCGTCCGCCATATGTGTTCCCTTGGGTCCGCGTCCGCCTTTTCAGGGCAAGTGTAGCCGTGTTGATCCGGGGACGCCAGCGGCGGGGGCGCCGCAGTTGCAGATGGGTCTTCCAACGGGCCGCGACCTCGCCTACAAGATTTCCACCATGACTGACCCCCGCGCAAAACCCGGCTTTGCCCAGCTGACGGCGCTAGCCGTGCTGGCCGTTTCCATTGCCCTTTTGGTTCTGCCGGCGCCGGACGGCATTGACCCCCGCGTCATGCGGGGGGCGGCGCTGACGCTGTTCGCCATGGGATTTTTCGCGGCCGGCGCCATGCCCGAATTCATCACTGGACTGGCGTTCTTTGCCGCCGCGACGCTGATCAAGGTCGCCCCCGCCGACGTGATCTTCGCCGGGTGGACGACCAAGGCGCTGTGGCTCACGGTCGGCGGGCTTATTTTGGGCCTGGCGGTCAACCGGACGGGTCTGGGGTTTCGCCTGGCCGCGCGGCTGACCCGCCTGTACGGGCCGACCTACGCCGGGCAGACGGCGGCCATGGTGACGGTCGGCGTAGCGCTCGCATTCGTCATGCCGTCGACGCTGGGCCGGATCATTTTGCTGATGCCCATCGCCATGGCGCTGGCCGACCGGCTGGGCTTGGGGCCGGGGCGGCCCGGGCGATATGGGCTTGCCGCCGCCATGGTGTGGGGGACGTGGATGCCGTCGGCGTCGATACTGCCGTCCAACGTACCCAACATGGTGCTGGCCGGCGTCGCCGAAAATTTGTGGAACGTCCATATCACCTACGGCGAATACCTGGCGCTACACTTCCCGATGGTCGGGATTTTGAAAGCGCTGTTGATTTACGCGGCCGTCCGTACCGTGTTCCGCGACCGGGTCGCCGACGGCGCCGTCAAGGCCATGGAACAACCGGGCCCCATGTCGCGGGATGAGAAAATCCTGGTTTTCATCCTGGCCGCGACGCTGACGTTCTGGGCGTTGGATTTCCTGCACGGCATTTCATCCGCCTGGATCGCCTTGGCCGCTGCCGTCGCCTGCCTGCTGCCGGGGATCGCCATCGTGCCGGCCGCCGATTTTCAGACCAAATTCAATACCGCATCGGCCATCTACGTGGCGGCGGTCTTGTCCGTCGCCGCGGTCATCGTCGATACCGGGTTCGGTCAGTACCTGGGCGGCGCCATGGCCAGCCACCTGCCGCTGGAACCGGGGGAAACGTTCCGGAATTATTACGCGCTGGTCGGCCTGGGCGCCGCAACGGGGATGCTGACCACCGCCCCCGGCGTTGCCGCCATCCTGGCACCTTTCGCGCAGGACCTGGCCACCGCGGCGGGCTTGCCGATCAAATCGGTCCTGCTGCTGGTGGTGGTGGGGTATTCCAGTGTCATCCTGCCCTATCAGGGGCCGCCCTTGGTGGTCGGCATCCAGTTGGCGGAAATCCCGTTCGTTCAGGCCGTGCGCATGACGCTGTTGATCGCCGCCGTCACCTTCGCGGTTCTGGTGCCGGTCAACTATCTCTGGTGGCGGTTTCTGGGGTATCTTTAACCGGCGACGCCACGGGAGCCGACATGACGGGGGCACCCCTTAATTTCATCACCACGGTCGAGTGCCCTATGTGCGGGCACCATGCGGACGAACGCATGCCCCCGGACGTGGTCATCGAATATTACCAGTGCATGGAATGCGGCCAATTGCTGAAACCCGAACCGGGCGACCACTGCGTTTTCTGTTCCTACGGCACCCAACCCTGCCCCGACCAGCAGATGCGCGGACGATAAATGAGAACTGGCATGCCCGCGAACCAAGACCACAAGAACAACGCGCATTTTTGGCAGCGGCCCCTTTTCGTCCTGATTGCGGCGTCGCTGATCGTCTTTACGTCCTTCGGCATCCGCCAGAGCTTCGGGCTATTCATGTACCCGATCACCCACGATCTGGGATGGGGACGGGAAACATTGTCCATCGCCTTCGCCACGCAGCAGTTGATGATCGGGATTTCGGCACCGTTCGCCGGCGCCATTGCCGACCGGTGGGGCGGGCCGAAGACGGTGGCGCTGGGCGGCGGGATCTTCGCGTTGGGCGTTCTGATCATGAGCCAGTCGACCCAGCCGGAAACCATATTCGCCAGCGCCGGGATCATGGCGGGGATCGGCTTGGGCGCCTGCGGCCTGCCGCTGATGCTTGCCATCGTCGGGCAGGTTGCACCGCCGGAGAAACGGAGCCTGTGGCTCGGCATCGGCACGGCGACGGCCACCGGCGGGCAATTGCTGGTCGTGCCGATGAGTTCGACGCTGCTTTCCGGTTTTGACTGGGTTGTCGCCCTTCTGGCCCTGTCCGCCATGGCCGGGCTGATCGTGCCCATGGCGTTTTCCATGACGGCGGCGCTCAAGACCCAGAGCCACAAAGATACAGACATGAACCTGCGCCAGGCCATCGGCGAAGCGGTCAGCCACCGGGGGTTCGCGCTGCTGACGGCGGGGTTTTACGTGTGCGGTTTTCAGATCGCCTTCATGGCCATGCACCTGCCCGCCTACCTGACCGACCAGGGCGCCAGCACGGCGCTCGGCGCCACGGCGTTGATGCTGATCGCGCTGTTCAACATGGGCGGCAGTTGGGGGGCCGGGTGGCTCGGCGGGCGGGTGCCTAAGAAATACGCGCTCAGCGCCATTTATGTTGTCCGGTCGCTGCTGGTGATGGCGTTCATTAGCGTGCCGACAACGCCGGTCACCATCGTGCTGTTCGCGGCGTCCATCGGGTTGCTGTGGCTGTCGACCGTGCCGTTGACGTCAGGCCTCGTGGCGCAGATATTCGGCACTCGCTACATGGGTATGCTCTACGGCGTGGTTTACCTGAGCCACCAGTTGGGCAGCTTCACCGGCGTCTGGCTGGGCGGGCGGCTATTCGACGCGACCGGTAGTTACGCCGCCGTCTGGTGGGTCGCCATCGCACTCGGGTTCGTCAGCGCGCTGTTGCATCTGCCGATTGACGACAAACCCCTGGGGCGGCTTATGCGACCCGCGGAATAAATCCTGTTTCCCTGAAAGACACGGACGCGCGGGTTACGCCGGAATCGGCATGCCCAGATCGCCGGCCTGTCGGCGTTCGAACGCGCGGCAGACATCGTCGTGCTGATGGCCGCGGATACCGCCCCGCACGGTTCCGGGTTTGATGGAGCGGAAATAATCGCCCCAGGTTTCCGGCAACGGCACGGAAAACGGCGGCGCCATCCAAAGCCGGAATAGCAGCCGCTTGCGGTCTTCTTCCTCGTAATCTTCGAACGTCGTCCGCGAATGCAGCATGACGTGGTTGTTCATAAACTGCAGGTCGCCGGGCTCGAGCCACATCGTGTACATGACATCGGGCCGACGGAGGATTTCATCCAAAAGGTCCGTGCATTCCTTTTGCGCATCGGTCAGCGGCGGCACGCCGTCCAGGTCCTGCGCCGTGCGCACCCGGTTGCGGTTCCATTTGCCGAAAATGCGGCCATCCGCGAAATCGTAGAGCGGCTGCGCGTAAAAGGGATTTTCATCGGGCGCCTGTTCCTGATTGCGGCTGAAACAGAAGTCTTGCAAGGCGACCTCGGCCAGGTCGGGTCGTTCGGCGCAGAGCACCTGCCAGGCGGTGGCACTGGAGGACATCATGCTCTGGCCGCCCGCGCGCGCCTTGTTGAAACACGCAAGCGCCACGATGTCGCAGCCGTCGGCATGAAAATCCAGGCTCGCGTTGGTGTTGTACCCGCGCCCGCCCGCGGACCGGTAGGTCCCGCCCGCCGCCGTCACGTCGGAAATGTACTGGCTGGCCCGCCCCTGCGGCCGGGCGACGCCCAGATGCAGGCCGATGGCCCAGGTCAGAAGCCGGAATTCCGGCCCCGTCAGGTCCGCCCGGGGCAGGCCTCTGACCAGCGACAGGCCGCAGCCGAAATAGGCCTCGCGCGCGGCGGCCGTTATGGTGGCGAGTCCGTCGCCAAGATCGAAGTCGTCCCGGCGATAGTCGAACAGCGGGCGTTCGGGATCGAAGGCGTCCTTGGCCGCCCGCGCCAATTGCCGCACGTCGTTTTCCGCAATGGGAAAGACCCAGCCCTTGGCCTGGTCCAGCTGATCGACCCGCCAGGCAGCGGACGTATCGAATGCCGGTGACTTCATCGTTTCGGTTGTCCTTTGACCGCGGCCGGCCCGTTTTTCACGGATGGGTGGGCCGATCCGGAACCTCCCGGATTCTATACAATATTCGCCCGTGGATTCCAGCCGGAAGAACGGCGGGCGGGTTCGACCAGGCCCGAAGCGGCGGCGTTCGATTCGGCTGGCGGCACACCCCGCGCGTCCCTATATTTCGGGGGCATGAAATCGGACATGACCCGGCGGATGTTTTTAAGCGGGTCGGCGGCCCTGGCGGCGGCCGGGCCCCGTATGGTTTTTGCCGGCCGGGCGGAGGATGTGCTTGAAGCAAAGCCCGCCGCCGCCGACCTGGGCCACCCAGGCGGCGCCAAAACCGGCATCTGGGGCTACGGCGGCGGGACGCCGGGCCCGGTGATCCGGCTTAAGCAGGGGGAGCGCCTGACACGGCGGTTCGTCAATAACCTGCCGCAACCGTCGAGCGTTCACTGGCACGGCATCCGCATCGCCAACGCCATGGATGGCGTGCCGGACATAACCCAGCCGGTGGTGCCGCCCGGCGGCGACTTTCTATATGACTTCACCGTGCCCGACGCCGGCACCTATTGGTATCACCCGCACAACCGCACCTGGGAACAGCTCGCCCGGGGGCTTTACGGCGCGCTGATCGTCGACGAACCGAACCCGCCCCGGGTCGACCGGGACGAAGTCCTGCTGATCGATGACTGGCGCCTGGGTCAGGACGGCATGATCCACGAAGACAGTTTCGGAAGCATGGGCGATTGGTCGCATAACGGGAGGCTCGGCGGTTTCGTCACGGTCAACGGCCGGAGCGATTACAAGGCGCGGGCGCGATCGATGGAGCGGCTGCGGCTGCGCCTGGTCAACACGGCCAACGCGCGCATTTTCACCCTCGGCCTAGTCGGCATGACCGGATGGGTGGTCGCGCTCGACGGGCAGCCGCTCGCAAAGCCCGAACCCGTGACCGAGGTCACCCTGGCGCCGGCGCAGCGTACCGACATAATCGCCGACATCACCGCTCCGGAGAAAACAGCGAACGGGGGCGGCGAGGCGTTTATCTATGGCCGGTTCCGGGATCAGCGGATCGCGCTATGCACTCTCACGGTCGAGGGAGCGGCACGGGCCGGCGCCCTGCCGCCGCCAGAACCGATCGCGACCAATCCGCTGCCGCCGCTGGGTAACCTGGGCAAGGCCAAAACCGCGCTGCTGCGGATGGAAGGCGGCGCCATGGGCGCCATGCACGAGGCCACGTTCAAAGGCCAGCGCATGGGCATCCGAGAATTAATCGGCCACAGCCGTGTCTGGGCCTTTAACGGCATGGCCGAGATGCCGAAGACACCCTTCCTGACCGCGCGCCTCGGCGAAACCATCCGCATCAAGATGGAAAATCTGACCGCCTGGCCGCACGCCATGCACCTGCACGGCCATCATTTCAAGAAAGTCGGAGCCGACGGGACGACGGGACCTTTCCGCGACACGCTCTTGATGCAACCCGAGGAGACGGCCGAGATTGCCTTCGTCGCGGACAATCCGGGCAAGTGGCTGATGCATTGCCACATGGTCGAACATTCGGCGTCGGGCATGATGACCTGGCTATTGGTTTCCTGATCCCTGCCCATTTATATCGCTTGGAAATACTCTTCGGCGTGCGCACAATCCAGCGTGCGATGAGGTTGCGATATGAACTTGAAATTTGGCAAGGAATGGACCGATGAACGAGGCCGCGTTTATCGAGAGCTGTTAGACCCTGCCGAGGCCGAGGCGCTATACGCAAAAGACAAAAAGATGTGGACAACCCGGGGACTTCGCGAGGGCGAGGAATATCCAGCGGACTTCATGCAACGGGTGATCGACAGCCAGTTAGCCGATTACAGCCAACCGGGGTTCACCACGGTCGCGCCCTAGCTTGAACGGGTCGTCGCGGAAAAACGCGAACGCGGTGACAGCGAGATTTCCATCGTCGAGATCGGCGCCGCCAACGGCACGACAGTCCGCCACATGATGGAATTTCACCCGGAGATGACGCTGCATTTTTTCGGGATGGAGGCCCTGCCGTTTCTCGCCGCCGACGCCCAGCGACGTTATCCGACGCAGCGCTTCGCCGCCGGCATGGCGGAAGATTCCATCGAGATCGGTGCCGATGCCCTGGGCCGCAGCCGTTTCGATCTGTTTCTTGCCTCGGACACGTTGTGCATGCTGCTGCCGGACATGGTTCGGCGTGTTCTGACCAAAGCCGGCGACATCGCCGGCCAGGTTTTGTTCCGGGATTATCTGGCGAACACATCGGGTAAAATATCTGCCGACCTGCCGGTGATGTTCGAACTGGCGCCCAGGCACCATCACATCCTATTCGCCAATCCGTACGAACTGATCCTGCGCGAGCTGGGCTTTACCGACATCTACTATGTAATGGAAGAAACAACGGAAGTCACGGTGCGGGGATCAGGCAGCTTTCTGGCCCGCCGCTCGGACTAAATCCCGCCGACCTGTGCGTCTTGTTCGGTCGAACGGTATTTGTATTGAAGCCCCACAGCCATGCCTTTCAAGCGCGGCAGGATGCCGAGGGTCAGCACGGTGCCGAGAGGAATCCAAAGCGCCATGTGCACCCAAACCGAGGGTTCGTACGTGATCTCGACCCACAACGCCAACCCGACGACGATACCGCCGATGATCAACAAAGCCGGCACCACGGGCCCGTCGCCCGTGTCGTGCCCTTGAAACCCCAGATCGCACACATCGCATTTGTCCGCGACCTTGAGGTACGCGGAAAACAGTTTGCCGTCGCCGCAGCGTGGGCACCGCCCGCGGATGCCCCGCATCACCGGTTTGGCGCCGTCGTTGCCAGCGGCGGTGGTCTCGGGAGTGTACTCGTTCATGGCGTCACCATAACATATTCAAAAAATATAAAGTAAAGAAAGTCCCTTCGGAAGCCGTTTACCAGCCCCGCGCGTCGATTGTCCCCATGAATTTACCAGAACCGCCCAATTGGCTGCCGGCCGGGGCGGACACTCGGGGCTGAAAAAGAAAACGCTCCCCAGAGGGGAGCGTTTCCAGGATTTGTTGCCTTGCGGGCAGGATCAAAGAAGGTTTGTGGCGTTACCCTTGCCCCACCAGTAGATGCAGATGAACAGGAACAGCCACACTACGTCGACGAAATGCCAGTACCAAGCGGCGGCTTCGAAGCCGATGTGTTTTTCAGCTAGGAACTGGCCCTTGGACGCCCGGAAATAGCAGACGATCAGGAAGCACGTGCCGACTAGCACATGGAAGCCATGGAAACCGGTCGCCAGATAGAACGTCGACGGATAGATGCCGTCCTTAAGCCCAAAGGCCGCGTGGTGGTATTCGTACGCCTGGAACCCGGTGAACGTCGCGCCCAGTAGGACCGTGTAGAGCAGCCACTTGGCGCAGGTTTTGTTGTCGCCAGCGCGGACCGCGTGGTGAGCGACGGTGACCGTCGCGCCCGAGGTCAGCAGGATCAGCGTGTTCAGGAAGGGAATGTTCCAGGGGTTGAACGGGGTGATCTTCGCCGGCGGCCACGGAACCGTCGCAACGTTGGATAGGAACGGCACGCTGGCATGGAAGAAGGCCCAGAAGAAGGCGAAAAAGAACATCACTTCGGACGCGATGAACAGTAACATCCCGATCCGGAGCCCGTGGCTGACAATATCGGTATGGTACTTGCGGGTCAGGCTTTCGCCGATCACGTCCTTCCACCAGCCGTAGAAGGTGTAGAACAGGATCAGGAATCCGGCCGCCAACAGGAACCACGGGCCGCCGTGCATGAACCAGATGGCGCCGCAGGCCATGATGAAGGCCGCTGTAGCCCCGACCGCCGGCCACTTGCTCGGCTCAACCATATGGAACGGATGATTACCGCCACTCGCCATTATTCCTAACTCCCTTGTTCTCTCTCGTTGGGCGCTTGCCCAAGTCCTCGTCTGTTTACTTATCTAATCACTGGCCATCAGCCGCCGGTTTTGTCGCTAGACCCGGCGACGGCGCTGGTTTGCGTTTGGGTTTTCTCGGCCCGGTGGAAGGTGTAAGATAATACGATGTCCGTCACGTCCCGCATGTTCGAATCGTTCAGGATTTCCGGGTCGATAAAGAACTGTACCGGCATGTCGACGGACTGCCCCGGCTGCAAAGTCTGTTCGGCAAAGCAGAAGCATTCGATCTTCGCGAAATAAAGTCCCGCCTCGTGCGGCGTCACGTTGAACGCCGCCATACCGGTGACAGCATGACTTTCCTTGTTGACCGCCTTGTAAAAGGCCAGTCCCTGCTCGCCGACCTTGACGGAAACCTTGCCCTGTTCCGCCTCGAACCGCCAACCCAGGTCGCGCGCCACGTTGGCGTCGAAGGTCACAGTGATGCGCCGGTCGGTCGTAGCACCGGGCGCGGATTTGGCCTCCGCGACCTGCGTCGTCCCGCCGAACCCGGTGACCTGGCAGAACAGCTTGTACAAAGGCACTGCCGCGAAAGACAAACCGACCATGCCGCCCACGACCGAAAACAGCACGGCGGCTGTTATCAGGTTTCGGGTTTTCTGCGGTCTGTCCGTCACAGCGTTTAGGTCCTTTGCGCCAACAGTGTCGCGGCGCCTAGTGCTGGGCCCCGGCCTTGCCGGACATATCGGGCACGTCTTCGAAAGTATGGAACGGCGCCGGCGACGGCACGGTCCATTCGAGGGTCGTCGCCCCTTCGCCCCACGGGTTGGCTTCCGCTGGTTTGCCCGCGGCCAGGGTCCGCCACATCACGTAGAAGAAGATCAACGTGCCCAGCACGGTGATCAGCGCGCCGATGGACGACACCATATTCCACCCGGCATAGACGTCCGGATAGTCATGAATACGCCGCGGCATGCCCGCCATGCCCAAAAAGTGCTGCGGGAAGAACAGCAGGTTCACGCCGATGAAGGTCACCCAGAAGTGCAGGCGGCCCAGGGTTTCGTCGTACTGCCGGCCGCTCATCTTGCCGATCCAGTAATACCATCCGGCGAAGATCGCGAACACCGCACCGAGAGACAGCACGTAGTGGAAGTGGGCGACGACGTAATAGGTGTCGTGGAAGGCCATGTCGACGCCGGCGTTGGCCAGAACCACGCCGGTCACGCCGCCGACCACGAACAGGAAGATGAACCCGACGGCCCACAGCATGGGGGTGTCGAAACGGATTGAGCCGCCCCACATGGTGGCGATCCAGGAAAAGATCTTCACGCCCGTGGGCACCGCGATCACCATGGTCGCGGCGATGAAATAGGCCCGCGTTTCGACGTTAAGGCCGACCGTATACATGTGGTGCGCCCACACGACGAAGCCGACGAAGCCGATCGACACCATAGCATACGCCATGCCCAGGTAGCCGAACACGGGCTTTTTCGAGAACGTGGAAACGATCTGCGAGATAATGCCGAAGGCCGGCACGATCATGATGTAAACTTCCGGGTGACCGAAGAACCAGAACAGGTGCTGCCACAGGATCGGATCGCCGCCGCCCGACGGCACGAAGAACGTGGTGCCGAAGTTGCGGTCGGTCAGCAGCATGGTCAGGCCGCCGGCCAAAACCGGCAGCGCCAGCACGAGCAGCCACGCGGTGATCAACATCGCCCAGACGAACAGCGGCATCCGGTGGAAGGTCATGCCGGGGGCACGCATGTTCTGGATGGTGACGATGAAATTGATGGCGCCCAAAATCGACGATGCGCCGGCCACGTGCAGCGACAGAATGGCGAAGTCGACAGCCATGCTTGGATGGAAGGTGACGCTCGAGAGCGGCGGATAAACCGTCCAGCCCGTTCCCGCGCCGCCGCCGATGGCGCCGGAGAAAATCAACAGCAGCGTCGACGCGACCAGGAGCCACAGCGAAATATTGTTCATCCGGGGGAAGGCCATGTCCGGCGCGCCGATCATCATCGGCACGAACCAGTTGCCGAACCCGCCGATCAGCGCCGGCATGACGACGAAGAAGATCATAAGGAAGCCGTGCGCCGTGACCAGCACATTGTAAAAGTGACCGTCAGTGATGTACTGGATGCCGGGCTCCGCCAGTTCCAACCGGATCAGCCAGGAGGCCAGCCCGCCGAGGAGGGACGCGAACACCGCGACGACCATGTACATGGTCCCGATGTCCTTGTGGTTGGTGGAATAAAGCCACCGTCCGATGCCCTTCGGGGCGTGATTATGATCTTCGTACCCGCCGTGGGTTGTCGCGTCACTGGCCATGGGTCAAACCTCTTCGCTGTGTCCTGTTTTCGTTTTTTGTACGCTTCGTCAACAAATGCCCGTCATTACCGGTTCGCGGCCTGGGCCACTTTGTCCGGCCCCGGATGCGTCACGGTGATCAGCTTCCCGGTCGATGCATCGACCGCAACCTGCACCGGATCGGCCGGCGAACCGTCGGCCTTGGCGAATTTCTTCTGCGCCGTCTTCACCCAATCGGCGAAGTCCTGCTTCGACACCGCGCGGATGTGGATCGGCATGAACGCGTGGCGGACGCCGCACAGTTCGGAACACTGTCCGTAATAGTCGCCTTCCCTGGTGATGCGGACCCAGTTTTCGTTGATCCGGCCCGGCACCGTGTCCTGCTTGAGGCCCATCGACGGCATGGCCCAGTTGTGGATCACGTCTTCGGAGGCGTAAATTAGGCGGATGTTGGTATCCACCGGCAGCACGACTTCGTTGTCGACGGCCAAAAGGCGCGGCTGGCCGGGTTTCAGTTTGTCTTTTTCTATCATCTGGCTGTCGAACGCGAACTTGCCGTGATCGGGATATTCGTAAGACCAATACCACTGTTGGCCGATGACCTTCAGGGTCATGTCCGGATTTTCATGCTTGTTATAGAAAAACAGCAGCTTGAACGACGGCACCGCGACGACCACAAGGATAACGATCGGCACCACGGTCCAAATGACCTCGATCAACGTGTTGTGCGTCGTCTTGGACGGCACCGGGTTGGCCTTTTCGTTGAACTTGACGATTACATAGATCAGGAGCGCCAGCACGAACAGCGTGATCACCGTGATGATCCAGAACAGCAGTTCGTGGAACGATTCAATCCGTTCCATCACCGGCGACACCGCATCCTGGAAATTTATCTGCCAGGGTTTGGCGATGCCCATCCCTTTGTCCGCCGCCTGGGCGGGCGCCGACAAAGCGAGCAGGAAGCCAAAGGCAACGGCAAAACATGCGTTCATTCTCAAGATCATGGGTCTCATCCAAGTTGTTCGGGCACGTGGTCCACGAGCGCTGCACAATTTTCGTTCCGGTTTCCCGGTCAAACGCCGGCGGACCGTGATTTTTTTTAACGTCTGTCATTCCCGGACGGCCATGCAGAACCATCCCGCGCCGCGCCGGATTCAGAGGGTCTTAGCTACCATCCCACGCTGGCCCTGCAAAGGCTTTTTTGCCTGGACAAACGGCCTAATTACATTGATTTTCCACGCTTCCCGTCCAATCTCCCGGGTTCTCGGGCAGGCGGGAACTCTGGCCCGAGACCGTCGGGCGATCCAGCAAAGGGCATCGGCATGAAAAATTGGCAACTTGGCGCAATCCTAGGGATTCTGGCGGTCGGGCTGTATTTGCTGTTCTGGTTTCACATGACGACCCGCTGAGCCTGACGACTTTATGCTGGTTCAAGACCTTCCCCACCTCATCGCCGGCCTGAACGCGGTCTCCGTCGCGTTCATGACCGCCGGGTATTTTTTCATCAAAACCGGGCAGCGGGAAAAGCACCGGGCGATGATGCTGTCGGCCGCCGCCGCGAGCGTGCTGTTCCTCTTGGTTTACCTGATCTACAAGGCCAATTCCGGTTTCGCCAAATTCGGCGGCGACGGTTTCATCCGGCCGGTCTATTTCACGATTCTGGCGGCCCACGTGCTCGGCGCCATAGCCATCACGCCGCTGGTGCCGATGACCTTCTGGCGGGCCCTTTCGGGCCAGTTCGACCGCCACCGTGCGATGGCCCGCTGGGTCTGGCCGCTCTGGTTTTACGTCGGCGTCTCGGGCGTGGTGATCTATGTAATGGCCGTGCATCTGTATCCGTTCAAGGGATAGAGTCGCCCCATGACGAACGATTTTAATTTTAAATTACAACAAGTTATGGAAAACGAGGACGCCCGCTGGGAACTCCGCGCCTGGCTGCTTCTAGGCGTCGGCGCGCTCGCGATCGCCGGTGTGTTCGCGCTGATGCTGGCGCTGTCGCGGGTGCCCGGATCGGAAAAGCTGGTGCCCTGGCCTCTGGACTTCTTCCATAAGGGACTGGTGATCCACGTGGTCTTCTCCTTCGTGGTCTGGTTCCTCTGCATGCTGTCGGCGCTGGCCGTCGCGGCCACCTACTGGCTCGACGACGGGCGGGCGCGGGGCCGTTCGACCGGGCGGTCATCCGTCTGGATGGTGTCGGCGGCGATGATTTTGTTGCTTTACCCGGCGCTCAAGCATGCGTCGGAGGCATCGCTCAATAACTACGTGCCGGCAATTCTCGATCCGTTTTACTACCTGGGCCTGGTGTTTCTGATGATGGGCGTGCTGTTCGTCCAAATCAGAATGTTGGCGTCGCTCGCCCGTCGGGCCAACCCGGCCGGGCCGTTCGGCGCGGGCGCGCTGTGGACGGCGGGCGCCTATCTGGCGGCGGTTGCCTGTCTGGTCGTCACCTTCAAGCTCGGCACGTCGGAAGCCATGTCGGCGGAACTGAACGAACGCCTTTTCTGGGGCGGCGGGCACGTTCTGCAGTTCGTCAACGTCGGGCTGATGATGATCGGCTGGCTGATCCTGGCCGGCCGGGCCGGGATCGACATGCCGGACCGCCTGTTCAAGGGGGCGATGGCGGCGTTGTTCGGATTCGCGCTCATGGGCCCCCTGCTCTACGCAATTTATCCCCCGTTTTCCGCCGAACAGACCCAGGCCTTTACCGACCTGCAGTACCTGTTGGCGCCGGTCCCGGTTGTTCTGGCAGCGGCGGTGGCGCCGGGGCTTTTGGCCGGGATCAAGGGCCGCCCCGAAGCGCAGATCCTGGCGCTCAGCATGGCGGTGTTTTTCCTGGGCGGGTTTCTGGGCCTGTTCGTCGACGGCGCCGACACCCGCACGCCGGCCCACTATCACGGCGTCATCGGCGGCGTGAACATCGCCGTCATGGGGGCGGTGTTCGTCTTCCTGCTGCCGCTTCTGGGCCGGGGGGTCGAAATGAGCCGCAGGGTTTTGGCGATTTTCTGGCTTTACGGCGCGGGCCAGGCGCTGCATTCGCTGGGCCTGTTTTTCGCGGGCGGCTACGGCGCGCCGCGCAAGGTGGCGGGCGACGTGGCGGGGCTGGAGGCGCTGGGCGCCAAACTGTCGCTTTATATGATGGGGATCGGCGCCGTGATCGCGGTCATCGGCGGCGTGATGTTCATCTGGATCACCGGGCGGGCGCTTCTGCGGCCTGCCCAAACCCCAAGCCCTGACGCTCCGCAGTGAAGGCTAGCGCCCGGCCCGATCCTGCACTATAAACCGGCAATCAAAGCAGTGACGCCTGAAAAGGGCCCAAAAGTGACCGACACCGCCGCACCACGGACGGACCGCCCGGCAATTCAACTGCCCGACGGCGTGGTTTCCGACCCGGAACCCCGCTTCCGGCTGGCCGATTACGCCGCCCTGTTGAAGCCCAGGGTGATGTCGCTGGTGGTGTTCACCGCCATGGTCGGGCTGGTCATGGCGCCGGGGCAGATCGGACCCGTCGAAGCCTTCGCCGCGATCCTCTGCATTTCGCTGGGCGCCGGCGCGTCGGGCGCCATCAATATGTGGTACGACCGGGACATCGACCTGCACATGCAGCGCACCCAGATGCGCCCGATCCCGGCCGGCCGGATGGAAGCACAGAACGCGCTGTGGTTCGGCACGGCCTTGGCCACCCTGTCAGTCATCGCCATGGTGGTTCTGGTCAACGAAATTTCCGCGGCGCTTCTGGCGCTGACGATCCTCTATTACGTCTTTATCTACACCGTGTGGCTGAAACGCCGGACGCCGCAGAACATCGTCATCGGCGGCGCGTCGGGCGCGCTACCGCCTGTGATCGGCTGGGCCGCCGTCACAGGCAACGCCGGCTTCTTCAGCGATCCCTGGGGCGCCGTCGCACTGTTCATGATCATCTTCCTGTGGACGCCGCCGCACACCTGGGCGCTCGCTCTGTTCCGCCGCCAGGATTACCAGAACGTCGGCGTGCCCATGCTGCCGGTGGTCGCGGGCGACCACGGCACCAAGTTGCAGATGGCGATCTATACGGCGCTGCTGATACCGGCGACCTTCGCGCCGGTCGCGATCGGCGTGTCGGGTTGGCTTTACCTGGCCGTCGCCGCCTTGTTGAACGTGAACCTTTGCCGCCACATGATGATCGTCTGGCGCACGACGGAAGGGCTGGGCATGCGCGAAGGCCCGGCGCGGCCGATGTTTTTCTATACGATCTTTTATCTGTTCGGGATTTTCGTCGCCCTATTGGCCGACCGGACCCTTTTCTTCGCCATCATTTAGACCCATATTCGGCCCATGCCGGACAGCAGATCCTCCACGCCCCAGGAGTACGCCCGCCTGGAAGACCGTTTCCGGCGCTTGAGCGCGTTGGCCGAAGCCCAGGGCATGCTGCATTGGGACATGGCGACGGTGATGCCCGCCGGCGGGTACGAGGCCCGGTCCGAACAATTGGCCGAGCTGGCCGCCGTCCACCACGGGATGCTGACGGCGGACGAAACGGCGGACCTGATCGCCGCCGCCGAGGAAACCAAATCCGACCTGTCCGACTGGCAGCGCGCCAACCTGCGCGAGATCAAACGCAAGTACGTGAAAGCGACGGCGCTGTCGGAAGATCTGGTGACGCGCTATTCCCGCGCGTCGTCGGCGTGCGAGGAAGTGTGGCGCGCCACCCGCCCGGCGAACGACTTCAAGGCGACGCTGCCGGCGGCGGAACATCTGCTCGAGCTGGTGCGCGAAAAGGCCCAGGCGAAATCCGAAGCCAGCGGCCTCGGCCTCTACGATGCGCTGCTGGACGATTATGAAGCCGGCTGCCGGTCAGCGGACATCGATCCTATCTTCGCCGAATACGAGGCCTTCCTGCCGGATTTTCTGCAGGCTGTTCTGGATCATCAGGCGAGCCAGCCGCCGATCGTCATGCCTGAAGGCCCGTTCGCTGAAGCCAAGCAGAAGGCGCTTGGCCGCAAGCTGATGGAACGGCTCGGCTTCGATTTCGCGCACGGGCGGTTAGACGTGTCGTTGCATCCGTTCTGCGGCGGCATCCCCGACGACGTACGCATCACCACGCGCTATGACGAAGACGATTTCACCACGGCGCTCATGGGCGTGCTACACGAAACTGGCCACGCGCTTTATGAACGCGGCCTGCCCAAGGACTGGCGCGGCCAGCCGGTGGGCCACGCGCTCGGCATGGCGATCCACGAAAGCCAGAGCCTCTTGATCGAAATGCAGGTCTGCCGGTCCCACGCGTTTCTGGAATTCGCGCAACCGATGATGAAGGACACCTTCGGCGGCCAAGGCGACGCGTGGGAGGTCGACAATCTGTTCCGGCTTTATACGAAGGTGGAGCGCAGCTTCATCCGCGTCGACGCCGACGAGGTTACCTACCCGGCCCACATCATCCTGCGTTACGGCCTGGAAAAATCGATGATCGAAGGCCGCATGGAATTCCCTGACCTGCCCGGCGCCTGGAATGACGGCTTGCAGCGCCTTTTGGGCGTGACGCCGCCGACGGATACGCTGGGCTGTTTGCAGGACATCCACTGGTACGACGGGGCGTGGGGATACTTCCCGACGTATACCTTGGGCGCCATGACGGCGGCGCAGATTTTCGACGCCGCCAAGCGGGCGCGCCCGGCGCTGGAAAGCGAAATCGCAAAGGGTGATTTTACCGGCCTGCTTGCCTGGCTGGGTGAAAACGTGCACGGGCGGGGGTCATTCGAGGGCGGCACGCAGCTGGTGAAAAACGCCACTGGCCGGGCGCTCGACCCCAAGGTGTTTGAGAATCATCTCAAATCACGGTATCTACCCGCCTAGAACGAGTGATCGCATGTCGGAAGCAAAATACATATCAACCCGGGGCCGGGCGCCGGCGCTGGGGTTTGAGGACGTTTTGCTGACCGGGCTCGCCCGGGACGGCGGGCTTTACGTGCCCGAAACGTGGCCGCAATTTTCCACCACCGACCTGACCGCCATGAAGGGGCTCGACTACCCCGCCTTGGCGCTTCGCGTGATGACGCCGTTTGTCGGCGCGGCGATTCCTCCCGATGACCTGAAAAAAATCATCGACGGCGCTTATGCGACCTTCGATGCGCCGGACGTGCTGCCATTGAAAAAGCTCGGCGGTAACGAATACCTGCTGGAGCTGTTCCGCGGTCCGACACTGGCCTTCAAGGACGTGGCCATGCAGGTGCTGGGCCGGTTTTTCGACTATGTTTTGTCCAAACGGGGGCAGCGCATCACCATCGTGGGCGCGACGTCGGGGGATACCGGCTCCGCCGCCATCGAAGCCTGCCGCGACAAAGACGCCATCGACATCTTCATGATGCACCCGAAGGGCCGGGTCAGCCTCGTGCAGGAAGCGCAGATGACCAGCGTGATGGCCGCGAACGTCCACAACATCGCCATTGAAGGCACCTTCGATGATTGCCAGGACCGGGTGAAGGATCTGTTCAACGACGAAGCCTTCCGCGACGCGCAAAATTTGTCCGCCGTCAATTCCATCAACTGGGCGCGGGTGATGGCGCAGATCGTCTATTACTTCTGGGCGGCGCTGAAACTGGGCGCGCCGGAAAAGCCTGTGTCGTTCAGCGTGCCGACCGGCAACTTCGGCAATGTGTTCGCCGGGTACGGCGCAAAACAGATGGGCCTGCCGATTGAAAAGCTCGTCGTCGGGTCCAACTCCAACGACATCCTGGCGCGGTTTTTCCAAACCGGATCAATGGAGATGACGGACGTGGTGCCGACACTGAGCCCGTCCATGGATATCCAAGTTTCTTCCAACTTCGAACGCCTGTTGTTCGACCTGGTCGGCCGCGACGGCGACCAGTGCGCCAAGGTGCTGACCTGGTTCCGCAAGACCGGACGTTTCGACGTGACGGCGGATCAGCTCGCCCGGGCGCGGGCCGTTTTTTCGGGCGCCCGGTTCGACAACGACGAAACCAAGGTGATCATCGGCCAGGTGTTCGAGGTGACCGGCGAAATGATCGATCCGCACACGGCGGTCGGCGTCGGCGCGGCCCGGGCCGCGGGCGGCGGCGATGCCCCCATGGTCATCCTGGCGACGGCGCATCCGGCTAAGTTCCCGGACGCGGTCATGGCCGCGACGGGCGAACGCCCGGCGCTGCCCGCCCGCATGGCCGACCTTCTGGACCGGCCCAGGCGTTGCCAAACGCTCGCCGACGATTTAGACCAGTTGAAGCGGCACATCGAACAGACTTTGGCCTATCGAAAACCGTCCGAGGGGGATATGGGTTGACTGTCGAAATCACCGAACTGGAAAGCGGCCTGCGCATTGTCACCGAACGCATGGAGCGGGTGGAGACGGTCTCCGTCGGCGCGTGGGTCGGCGTCGGCGCGCGGCACGAACCGGCCGCGGTCAACGGCGTGTCGCATTTGCTGGAACACATGGTGTTCAAGGGCACCAAAACCCGCGACGCCCGCATGATCGCCGAGGAAATCGAAGCCGTCGGCGGCCACATGAACGCTTACACCGCCCGCGAACACACGGCCTATTACGCCAAGATGCTAAAGCAAGACCTAGCCTTGGCAGTCGACGTGATCGCCGATCTGGTGCAGCACGCGGAAATCGATCCAACGGAACTTGACCGCGAACGCCAGGTGGTGATCCAGGAAATCCACCAACTGTACGACACGCCGGACGATCTGGTTTTCGAAAACCTGCAGGAAATCGCCTTCCCCGGCCAGGCGCTGGGCCGGTCGGTGCTGGGCACGGAAGACCTGATCGGCGGCATGGGCCGGGACGCCGTCGTCGATTACATGACCCGCCATTACGCAGCACCCCACACGGTCGTGTCGGCGGCGGGGAACCTGAACCACGCCGATGTCGTCAGCATGGCGGAAAATAAATTCGCGGCCCTGCCCAAAAGCAACGGCAAGCAGATGGAGCCCCTGAAATACCAGGGCGGCGAAGCCCGCTCCGACAAAGGCCTAGAACAGGTGCATGTGACACTGGGCTTCGCAGGCCTGGCCTTCGACGATGATGATTTTTACGCGGTTTCTGTCCTGTCGACATTGCTGGGCGGCGGCATGTCGTCACGCCTGTTCCAGGAAGTCCGGGAAAAGTACGGGCTGGTCTATTCGATTTATACCTATCATTCGTCTTATTCGGACGGCGGCATGTTCGGGCTATACGCCGGCACCGGGCCGTCGGAAGTGAAGGACATGATGCCGATCATCGCCGACGAATTGAACAAGGTGCGCCTGGACGTAACGGAAGAAGAAGTCGCACGCGCCCGCGCGCAGTTGAAGGCGTCGATCCTGATGTCGCTGGAAAGCACCACGTCCCGGTGCGAACAACTTGCCCGCCAGATGCTGATCTACGGCGGGACCAAAACGACGGAGGAAATCGTCGAAAAAATCGACGCGGTGACGCCCTATGACGTCATGCGGGCCGCGACCCGCCTGTTTTCCTCGCCCCCGACGCTATCGGCCATTGGGCCCTTGAAACACATGGAAACCGCAGCCGTTTTCGCTGCCCGGCTCGGCTGACCCGACTTGCGGCAGGACCCGCTATTTCATCAATCCCTTTTCCCGGAAATACCGACGCGCGCCTGGATGAAACGGCATTGCCTGATGCCGCCGTGATAGGGCCGAATTTCAGGCACCACGCGGTTGGGCGCATAGGCCAGCAATCGGATGGTACCTTCGTCGGGCGTCGACGACACCAGCGCCATGGCGACGCCGGTTTTGTCCATCAGCTCAATCGCCGTCTTTTCGGGAAACTGCGCCCAGGCTTCTTCCTTATAATGCACGTGCGCATCGAAAATCGGCAGGCCCTTGGCACCTTAGCCGATGGTAGCATCGTCCGCGTGCGTCGGCGCCGCCGTCAGCATCCACGCGGTCAGCACCGCCAGGCAAACACGCAACCTCATCATGCCAGTTATTCCTCCGCCGCCGCCTTGGCGTCCAGGTAGCCGTCGATCAAGGCGTAGATTTCTTCCGCCGCGTCTTCGTCGCCGGTGAACAGCAGATTGGATTTATCGCCGTAGATGTTCATGACGTAGCCGCGCGCCGCGCACACGTCCTCGAACGCCTGGATGAAGGGCATGATCACACGGTCATTCAACGCCTCGGCGGTTTGGCAGGCTTCCATCCGTTCCAGCAACAGGCGACGCAGATCAGCCGGCCTATCGGCTCCCTGGCCGCCGCCCTTATTGCCGCCTTTGTTGCCGCCGGGGCCGCCGCGATGGCCGCCCCCACGCTGGCCGCTTCGACGCGTCATTGCCCCGCCCCCACCGTTTCGTCACGCATGTCCGGCTTCGTCCGACAGCATGCGCGGGTCGATGCCGATCTTCAGCATCGCCTGGGACCATTTGTCTTCGAGCGCCGGACCGAACACCAGGTCCGGGTCAGCCGCCACGTGCAACCACCCGTTGGCCTTGATCTCGTCATCCAACTGTCCGGGGCCCCATCCAGCATAGCCCAGCGCCAGCAGCGACCTGTCCGGCCCATTGCCTTCGGCGATGGCGCGAAGGATATCGACCGTCGCCGTCAACGCGACGTTTTCATTAACCACCATGGTCGCGTCCTGCATGTAATCGGGCGTGTGGAGAACAAAGCCGCGGCCGGATTCGACCGGGCCGCCGAACTGAACCCTGATGGGTTCTTGAACGCCGGTCGGCACTATATCCAACTGTTCCAACAAATCCGGGAAGGTCAGACTTTTTATCGGTTTGTTGATAACCAATCCCATCGCCCCGTCTTCGTTATGTGCACAGATGTAGATGACCGTTTCGGCGAATCGCTCATCGGGCATATTAGGCATGGCGATCAAAAGCTGGCCGGAAAGATACGGTTCGTCGATCATCGGCATGAGTTTGTTTTCCGCATGTTTGATGTTTCGCGAAGCATACCACATGGGACGGAAAAAATATGGCGCTTGTCGGCGGGAGAGCCCCGGGCCGTGCCCTTAATCCGCCGCATTCGGTGAACATAACTAAAAACATGATCGGAGTCGGTTACAGTGTCGCCAACGAGACCAACAAACGGAACCTGCTGATGCACGGGGTGCCCGCCTTGCCTGGCAAATTCGCCATTGGAACATTCTGCTCGGCGCTGCTGATCGCATTGATCGGCATGACCGCCCCAGCAGCCGCTCAGGAATCCGCCTGGCACGAAACCGAACAGACGGCGGCGCGGCTTTTGTCGGCGACGCAGGCGGTCGGCGACGGCGGCACGCTTCGGATGGGCCTGCAATTCCGCATGCGGCCGGGCTGGAAAATTTATTGGCGCACGCCGGGCGACGCCGGCCTGCCGCCGAAACCGAAGTGGCAGCAATCCGAAAACGTCAAGACCGCCGAGATCCGCTGGCCCGCGCCGGAACGGTTTAGCGTCCTGGGTTTTGAAACCCTCGGTTATAAGGACGAAGTCGTTTTTCCCGTCGACGTGAATGTCACGGACCCGGGCAAACCGGTGAACGTCAAGGCGGTCGTCCCTTACCTGACCTGCGACGACATCTGCATTCCCTATGTGGCAAAGCTGGACCTGACCCTGCCAGCGGGCAAGGCCGAACCTAGCGAATACGCCCATCTGATCGGCCGCTTCGCCGCCAAGGTTCCAGCTTCGGCGGACGGCCAGGGTTTGGCGCTGGCGTCGATGGCGGCGCTCGAGACCAAAGCCCCGGCCCCTGTGAAGGCGGCGCACGGTAAAGCCAAAGCGCTGGCGCCGCAGGCGACCCTGAACATCGTCGCGACGTCGCTGACGCCGTTCAAAAAACCGGACGTCTTTTTGGAAGGTCCGCCGGAGCTGACCTACTCCAAACCGCGCGTTAGCCTGATGGATGACGGCACCAAGGCGCTGTTGGAAGTCGACGTGATCGGCGCCGAGGCGCTTAACGGCGGCGCGGCGAGCCTGCTTAAGGAAACCCTGGTCGCGACGCTGGTCGACGGCGAACGCAGCGCCGAACGCCGGGTCATCGTCACGCCGAAACTGGCGGACGCGGAAAAGGGCATGGACCGCTCGCTTTTGTCGGCGCTGATCCTTGCGCTGTTGGGCGGGTTGATTCTGAACCTCATGCCCTGCGTCCTGCCGGTGCTGTCGATCAAGGTGCTGGGCCTCGCCGGGCACGGCGGCGGCAACAAATCCGACGTGCGGTGGAGCTTCATTTCATCCAGCCTGGGCATTGTGTCGTCGTTCATGGCGCTGGCGACGGCGCTGGTCGCGGCGAAGGCCGCCGGTATGCAGATCGGCTGGGGCATTCAGTTTCAACAGCCGTGGTTTTTGGCCGCCATGGCGGTGATCGTCGCCGTGTTCGCCTGCAACCTGTTCGGGTTTTTCGAATTCCGTATGCCGGGCGCGGTTGGGCGGCTGGACGAAGCCGCCGCCCATCACAAGGGCCTGACCGGACACTTCCTGCAGGGCGCGTTGGCGACGTTGTTGGCGACGCCGTGTTCTGCCCCCTTCCTCGGCACCGCCGTCGGCTTCGCGCTGGCCCGGGGGACCGCCGACATCTACGCCATCTTCGCCGGGCTCGGCGTCGGATTGGCGCTCCCCTTCCTGACCGTTGCGCTATTCCCCGCGCTGGCCACCCGCCTGCCGAAGCCGGGGGCCTGGATGGTCCGGCTGCGTCAGTTGATGGGCCTGGCCTTGGCCGCGACGGCCGGCTGGCTCTTGTGGGTGATCAGCGGCATCCTGAGCATCAATGCCGCCGCGGTCCTGGCCGCGCTGGTGATCGCCATCGGCTTGGTCTTCTATCTTGCGCAGCGCAGCGGCGGGCCGATGGCCCGGCTGGTGCCCGCCCTGCCGGCGGTGCTGGCGGCCCTGGTCATTGCCGGCGCGGCGTTCGCCCCGCACGGGAAGGCGAAGGTCGGTTCGGTCGCTTCGGCCCAGTTGACCGCCGCCTGGATCCCCTTCAATGAAACCAAACTGCGCGAACTGGTCGCGCAGGGACGGACCGTCCTGGTCGACGTCACCGCCGACTGGTGCATCACCTGCGAGGTCAACAAGCGCCTGGTACTGAACCAGGGCGCCGTAGCCGAAGCCATCGAGGCCGGCGCGGTCATCGCCATGGTCGCCGATTGGACCCGCCCCGACCCGTTGATCGCCGCCTATCTGGCCCGGTTCGGGCGGTACGGCATTCCGTTCAATGCGGTTTACGGCCCGGCGGCGGAACAGGGCATCCCGCTGCCCGAACTGCTGACGGAAACCCTGGTGACCAACGCCATGCTGCGGGCCGGCGAAATCGCCACCGCCGGGCGCTGATCCCGCCGCGATCCGGGCTTCCGCCGGATTTTCATGGACTCTGGCCGCGAATCCATTATCTCTCTAGTCAAGCCGCCCGCCGAAGGCTGGGCGACGGTTCAACCGCTAACAGAAACCAGGGGAAAACACATGACCATTGGCGTTGGAGACAAAATCCCGGAAGTCACCCTCTTTCAGATGACCGATGACGGCCCCGCCGGCATCACCAGCAGCGAAATTTTTTCCGGCAAGAAAGTCGCCATATTCGGCGTGCCGGGCGCGTTCACGCCGACCTGTTCGGCCAAGCACCTGCCGGGCTTCATCGGCAAAGCCGCCGACTTCAAGAAAAAAGGCATCGACCAGATCGTCTGCCTGTCCGTCAACGACGCCTTCGTGATGGGCGCGTGGGGCAAGGACCAGAAAGCCGGTGACAAGGTTCTGCTGGTCGGCGACGGTTCGGCCGACTTCACCAAGGCGACGGGCCTTGAATTGGACCTGGGCCCGCGCGGGCTCGGCCTTCGTTGCCAGCGTTTCGCGATGGTCGTCGACAACGGCGTCGTCAAGTCGATCGAAATCGACGCCGCAGGCACGTTTGAAAAGACCAGCGCCGAAAGCGTCCTGGCATCGCTGTAACCTGCTTACCGGGAACCGCGCCGGGCCGGGCCAATCACGTCCGGCCCCGGCGCGCCCCGCACCCCCGCCATGGGCTTCATCATCGCCGGCGCTGCGATCCTGGGATCGATCCTGGGGTTAATCTGGCTTAAGGACTGGCTCGAATCGGTCGCCCTTCAGCGCATCGTCCATCACGAATTCACGGCGCGGCTCGCCGTCGCGGGCGCGGTGATGGTACTGGCCGGGCTGCTCATCGCCGGAAAAGACATCTTAAAAGCGCTCGGCCTGATCGCCGGCGGGACCTGACAGTCCGGCCCCCGCGTTGTTCGAAATATGTTACGGCAGGCCGTTGCGCCCATGGGCAAGATAGGGCGGGCGCTGGCTCAGCAATTCGTAATACGCGACAGCGGAGGGCATGTCGGGCTTGTCGAAGCCCTGCACCATGAACCACCGGTTGACCGCGAGCCCCATGGGAATGTCGGCGACGGTGAACCCGCCACCGCAAAGGTAAGGCCCGTGATACTCTAAATGCGCGTCGACGATGGCGATGTCGTGGATCAGGTCTTCGCGGCCCTGGCCGACGAACCAGTCGTTGTTCCAGGGCGATTCCTTAAGCTGCCCGCCCAGAAACGCCCCCCTGAGGGCATGCGTCAGGTCGTAGGCGATCCAGTCCATCCACTGTTCTACCTTCTGGCGTTTTGCCAGATCGGCCGGGTACAGGTCGTCCCGCCCGGCCTTGGCCGCCAGGTAGCGGACGATTGAATTCGATTCCCGCATGATGACGTCTCCGTCGATGACGACGGGCACCTGGGCAACCGGGTTGAGGGCCAGAAATTCCGGCTCCGTGCACGCGCGGAAGCCGCGGCCGTAATCTTCCCGTTCATAGGCGATCCCCATTTCGTCGCACGCCCACAGAACTTTGCGGACGTTGAACGAATTGGCGCGGCCGAGAATTTTCAATGTGGTCATGATGAGGCGTCCCCCATGTCCGGGCGTTTGAAGTCTCCCGATTCCGGGTCCAGCACCCAAAGCTCGCCCGAGTGAATATCGAACCACGCGCCGTGCAGCGCCAGCTTGCCCTTGTCGGCCAGAATCTTGATGCAGGGAAACGTCAGAAGATTCTTGATCGAATGGCGGATCGATATGCGCTCAAGCGCCGTTTGCCGTTCGGCCCCCGTCAGGTATTCGTTCTGGTTAACGGCCTGGGCCGCCGGTTTCAGCAGGTCCATCCACTTGCCGATGAAATCCCCGGGCGACAGGGGTTCGGCCGCCGGGTCCAACGCCGCCTGAATGCCACCGCACCGCCCGTGGCCCAGGACGACAATGTTCTGCACCTTTAATGCCTGCACCGCAAATTCCAGCGCCGCCGAGGTCGAATGGTATCCGCCGTCGGGCTTAAAGGGCGGGACCTGGTTGGCGACGTTGCGGACGACGAAGATTTCACCCGGCGCGACATTGAAAATCATTTCCGGCGCGGCCCGGGAATCGCAGCACGCGATGATCAGGGTCGACGGGGTCTGCCCTTCGTCGGCGAGCTTTTGATACCGCGCGCGCTCATCCGAGAAGCGGCGTGCGCGGAAATCGCGGTATCCGGCAAGCAGGTCTTCGGGAAACGATTGGGAATTTGGCGGCTTCGACGGGGGCATAGCGATAGGGCTCTGGCTGTTCGGCGGATGGGGTGACCGACAGCATGGTTATCAACAAATGGGGGACGATGGAAGGGCGCAGCGTGCGCCTCGACGAAACGCCTTCTGTCGGGATTAGTCCGCCGCCGCGGACGACGGCGGCGTCACCGGCTTGACCACTGAGGCTTCGTCCCGGGTGTCGATCATCGCGCGGGCCGGGAACAGGCGGTCCAGGTAAATGTAGACCACCGGCGTCAGGTAAAGCGTGATGAGCTGCGACAGCACCAAACCGCCGACCACGGTCAGGCCCAGAGGGGCGCGCGCCTCCCCGCCCTGGCCGAAGCCGATGGCGATGGGTAGCGATCCCATGAAGGCGGCCATGGTCGTCATCATGATCGGGCGGAAACGGATCAGGCAGGCCTGATAGATCGCTTCGTCCGGCGCCATGTTCTGTTCGCGTTGCGCCGACAGCGCGAAGTCGATCATCATGATGGCGTTCTTCTTGACGATACCGACCAGCATGATGA
>JAYNIR010000004.1:0-177812 GCA_038109305.1 Rhodospirillaceae bacterium | reverse complement strand
CCGGCGAACAGCGGGTGCGAGCCCGGGAAGGCGTCGTTGTGCTGATAGCCGCAGCAGACCGGCGCCGACAGGCGTTCGGCCAGCGCTTTGGAGGCGTCGATCCCGCCCGACAGCACCACGCCGGCGCCGTTCAGGATGACCGGGAACTTGGCGTTGGACAGCAAATCCGCCGCCGCTTTGATGCTTTCAGCGGCGCCCGCCGTCGGCGCGATTTTGATGCGCTGCGGCAGTTCGATATCGATGATCTGGGTCCAGAAATCGCGGGGCACGTTGATCTGCGCCGGGGCCGAGCCGCGCCACGCCTGTTCGATCACCCGGTTCAGCACTTCGCCGATACGGGTGGGGTCGCGGACTTCTTCCTGATAGCAGACCATGTCTTCGAACAGCTTCATCTGAGGAATTTCCTGGAATCCGCCCTGGCCGATAGTCTTGTTGGCGGCCTGCGGGGTCACCAGCAGCAGCGGCGTGTGGTTCCAGTAAGCCGTCTTCACCGGGGTCACGAAGTTGGTGATGCCGGGGCCGTTCTGCGCCACCATCATTGACATCTTGCCGGAGGACCGCGTGAAGCCGTCGGCCATCATGCCGGCGTTGCATTCATGGGCGCAGTCCCAAAACGTGATGCCCGCCTTGGGGAACAGGTCCGAAATCGGCATCATGGCCGACCCGATGATGCCGAAGGCGTGCTCGATGCCGTGCATCTGCAGGACTTTGACGAAGGCTTCTTCCGTATTCATTTTCATGGGGGATCTCTCCATAATATACGCGTCTTGTGGGCAGGGCCGTCGTCCCTCGACGGACCGGTTATTTGAAAGTTTTTAAATCGCGCTCCTAGGCGGAAAAGTCGTTCAGGCGGCCGCGCATCGGGACCGTCACTAAACCCCTGCGCCCGGCCGCCACGCACCTTAGGGTTTAAGGGCCGCCGACGCCAGACCATAGGTCCAGTTGTCCGAATTTTCAGACACCAGCGTCCTGGTTTTCGAGAAATTGCAGGCTGGTGGTCTCATGCAGCTTACGATCCCGTCCCCCGGTCTTTTTGTCCCGGGCGTTTCATCTTAAGATTCGGGTCAACCAGGGGGTCGAGAGAACAAAAAAGGGGATGGCCATGGCATCGCAACCAAACCTACTTTTCGTATTCGCCGATCAACTCAGGGCGTGCTCCGTCGGCTGGGCAGGCGAAGAAAAAGTTATGACGCCCAACTTGGATGCTTTCGCCCGGTCGGGCGCCGCGTTCAAAAACGCTGTTTCCATGCTGCCCGTCTGCGGGCCATACCGCGGATCGTTGATCACCGGGCGGACACCCACGACGACGGGCCTGGTGATCAACGACATCCCCTTGCGGACGGATGAAGTCAGCATCGCGCACTGCTTTAAAAACGCCGGGTACGACACGGCCTACATCGGCAAATGGCACCTGGACGGGCCCGACCGCCCGGCGCCGGTGTTGCCGGGGCCGAGGCGTCAGGGCTTCGATTACTGGATGGGCGCCAACTTCGAACACAACTACGACCGGTCTTATTACACCGACAACGACGGCAACTTGCGGATGTGGGAAGGTTGGGACGCCGAAGCGCAGACAAGCCACACCATCGATTATCTGAAGCGCCGGGAAAGCGACAATCCCTTCTGCCTGTTCCTGTCGTGGGGGCCGCCGCACCATCCGTACCGCCTGGTCGCCCAGGAATACCTCGACATGTACGACCCGGACGCCATCGAAGGCCGGCCCAACTGCCTCGAGGTGCCACGCCAAGACCTTTGGGGCTATTACGCGCAGACGACTTTTCTGGATGATCAGTTCCAGCGCCTGATGAATGCGCTGGACGATATGAACATCGCAAACGACACCATCGTCGTCTTCTCGTCGGACCACGGCGACATGCACGGGTCCCACGGGCTTTATAAAAAGCAATGGCCGTGGAGCGAAGCCAGCAAGATTCCCTTCGCCGTGCGCTATCCCGGCCGCGTGCCCGCGGGTAAATCAGTGGACGCGCCGATCAACGTGATCGATGTGATGCCGACGGTACTGGGCCTCGCGGGCCTGCTCGTGCCGGCGACGGTCGAGGGGGTGGATTTGTCGGCGCACATTTTGGGTTCTGGTGACGCGCCCGAAAGCGTCCTGATCACCAACCCGTGCCCGTTTTCCATCGGCGATCCAAGGGGCGAGGACCAGTACCCGGAATTCAAGGGCATGCGGTTTGAATACCGGGGCGTCATCACCGCGCGCTATACCTATGTCAGGACCATCGACCGACCGTTTTTGCTGTTCGACAATCTGGACGATCCCTACCAGATGAATAATTTGGTCGACGACGGCAAGATGGCGGCGACCCGCGACCATCTGGAAAGCCTGATGCAGGGGCACCTGAAAAAGATCGGCGACGCGTTCCTGCCGCGTGACGACTATTACGCCCGCTTCGGGATCAAGTTGGACCACCGGGGCAAGGTAGTCAATCTGGTCGAAAACATGTACGACCGGAGCGGGTGATACACGGTTGCTGCTCGGCCGCCGCAAGGCAGCCGTCAGAAATCGCGCTTGATGATGTCCGCCAAAAGTTCGATCCCCGGCTCGATCCGTTCCGCCGCGATGGACGAAAAGCCCAAGCGAAAGTGATTGTCCGCCGGCCGGTCGCCCGCATGCATCACCCGCCCCGGCTCGATCAGCACGCCGTCGTCGAGCGCGCGCTCGGCTAGGCGGCTGGCGCGGAAGCCGTCCGGCCCGCTGACCCAGTAACTGGTGCCGCCGAACGCCGGTGCCTTGGACCATCCCGGCAGGTGCGCGGCCAGCGCCTCGCCCATGGCCTGCCAGCGGTCGCGGTAGGCCTTATGCAGGCGGTGGACCAGGCTGTCATGATGGCCGAGCGCCAGAAACAGCGCCGCGGTCCGCTGGTTGTTATTGGGCGCGTGGCGCAGCATCAGACGCCTGAGCGCCCGAGCTTCGCGGATCAGCGGCGCCGGACCGACGAGGTATCCCAGCCGCAAGCCCGGAAACAACGTTTTCGACAGCGAGCCCACGTAGATCACCCGTCCGCCGTCGTCCATGGATTTCAGCGCCGGTGTTGGTTCCGACACATAATTGGTTTCCCATTCATAATCGTCTTCGATGATCAGGGCGTCCGTATCCTCCGCCTTTTCCAAAAGCTGGCGGCGGCGGGCCTTGGGCATGGTGACGGTGGTCGGCGACTGGTGGCTCGGCGTGACGAAAATCAGATCGGCGCCGTCCAGGCGCTGGTCAACCGGCAGACCCTTGTCGTCGACGGGGATCGGCACAAGGTCGTCGGTCTTAAGCCCGAAGATGTTGCGCACGTCGGCGTAGCCCGGGTCTTCGATGGCGACCCGCGTCCCCGGCAGAACCAGAAGCGCCGCCAGAATATAAAGCGCGTTCTGCGCGCCGAGTGTCACCAGGATTTCGTCGGTTCCGGCCATGATGCCGCGCCGGGGCAGGAGCCGCGTGCGGATCTGTTCGATCAGCATGGGGTCGTCCTCGGCCATGGCGTCGCCGGTCCAGGCATCCATGCCGCGACGGCCCAGCGCCTGTCGGGAACACTCGCGCCATTGCGCGATGGGGAACAGCGATTGGTCGACCTGGCCATAAATGAAGGGGTAGGGATAGGTCAGCCAGTTGGCGGGCTTTTTGATGTTGGCCTGGCCCGACGGCACGATGCGGAATTTGGATGCCCAATCAGGGCCGCCCGTCGCGGGCTGCACCGGCTGCTGTGGTGGGGCCGGTTCCTCTGCATGGCCGGTCAAGATATCGCGGGATACGTAAAAGCCCGACCGTTCGCGGGATTCTAGATATCCGTCGTCGACAAGCCCTTGAAAGGCCAGTACCACGGTGTTACGCGAAACCCCAAGCGTTTTGGCTAGCCGCCTGGACGACGGCAGCGGATCACCCGGGGGCAATTGCCGGCCCAGGATTGCCGAGACCAGCATTTCCCTGATCTGGCTCTGGATCGACAGGTTGGCCTGCCGGTTCAGGCTAAAGATGCCGTCACGCATGGGTGGGTCGCCGCCTCCGTTATGGGGCCAGTGGCCCCGGTGAAATCCCCAATCTGGCACTAACATGGAGCCAGTTTCAGAGACTACGATTCGCGACACCGGGTGACAAGCTAGGGGCCGTGCGCATCGCGCCCACACCCGGCAAAATCCGGATTTTCCGCCGGAGGAGACCCGAAAAATGGAATACAACACCAATTCCCTTGAAGAAAACTGGATGCCGTTCACCGGCAATCGGGATTTCAAGAAAAGCCCCCGCCTCGTCGTCCGTGGCGAAGGCATGTATTACTACGACCACAAGGGCGGCAAAATTCTCGACGGCTCGTCCGGCCTGTTCTGCTGTCCCTTGGGCCACGCGCGGAAGGAAATCGCCGACGCCGTCCATGAACAGCTGCTGACCAACGACTATTCGCCGCCGTTCCAGATGGGCCACCCGGGCGCCTTCGACCTGGCGCAGCGGGTCGCGCGGATAACCCCCGATCCCTTGAACCACATCTTTTTTGCCAACTCGGGCTCCGAAGCCATCGACACGGCATTGAAGATCACCATGGCCTACCACCGCGCTCGTAAGGACGCGCAGCGCACGCGCTTCGTTTCGCGCGAGCGAGCGTATCACGGCGTCAATATCGGTGGCACGTCGCTGTCGGGTATGGTCAAAAACCGGGAAACCTTCTCTGGCGTCATGCCGAACATCGCCCACATGCGCCACACCTGGACCGGCAAGGACCTGTTCAAACCGGGCCAGCCCGACCACGGGGCGGAGCTTGCCGACGATCTGCAGCGCATCTGCGATACCTACGGCGGCACGACCATCGCCGCCTGCTTCGTCGAACCGATCGCCGGGTCCACCGGCACCCTGGTGCCGCCGAAGGGGTATCTGGAACGCCTGCGCGAGATTTGCGACAAGCACGGCATCCTGCTAGTGTTCGATGAAGTCATCACCGGCTTCGGCCGCACCGGAGCACCCTTCGCCGCGCAGGCCTTCGGCGTGACGCCGGACCTGATGACCATGGCCAAGGCCATCACCAACGGCTGCCAGCCCATGGGCGCCATCGCGGTGAAGGACGACATCTACGAAACCATCATCGACGTCGCTCCCGAAAACGCCATCGAGCTGTTCCACGGCTATACCTATTCGTCGCACCCGGCGGCCTGCGCCGCCGGCGTCGCCGTGCAGAAGATTTATGAAACCGAAAACACCTTCGAAAACGCCGCCAAGCTGGTCGAATATTTCCAGAAGGCGCTGTTCTCCTTGGAAGGGATGGACTGCCTCGCCGACATCCGGGGCTACGGCCTGATGGGTGCCGTCGAACTGAAGCCCAAGGGCGGGCCCGGCGCGCTCGGTACCCAGATGCAGAAAGACCTGTTCTGGCGGGGCCTGCACATCAAGTTCACCGGCGACTGCGGTGTTATCGCGCCGCCGTTCATTTCGACCACGGCGGACATCGATGCCATGATCGGCATGCTGCGCGAGGCGTTCAGCGAAATCTGATCCGGTCACTCGGTTAAAGCGCGAAACCCCGCCCGGTGCCTCGGGCGGGGTTTTCGTTTGCCTGAACGCGGGGTCCCGCCAGCAAGTCGGACAGCGCCCAAAGAGAAACCCCGCCGGGATCGCTCTCCGGCGGGGTTTAACTTTCGGATCGGGGCCGTCCAGCGGCGCCCGATCCTGTGTTCTATTCAAGCGGCCGTTAGGCGGCTTTGAACTTCGCGGCCTGTTCGAACGCTTTGGTCATCTGCGCCTGGATCGGGGCGACCATGTCGTTGGCGATGCCCTGATAAACGGCGACGGTTTCCTTGGCGATGGCCTGGGCCTTTTTGTGTTCGGCTTTGACCAGTTCAGCCTGCAGCTTGAACAGTTCGGCCGGGTCAGTCACGGAAAGCGCCTTCGTGGCGGCCGCGACGCGGTCTTCGGCGATCTCGGTCAGCTGCGCGCGGGTCATGCCTTCGATCTTGGACAGGTTTTCCGCGGCGGCCTTGGTCGCCGCAACGGCGGCGTCGAAATTCTCTTGGTAGGCGACAACCGCTTTGTCAAAACCTTCGACGGCGGCAACCCGGGCTTTATCGGCTTCGGCCTGGGCGGCGCCCATCAGCTTTTCCTGCTCGGCTTGCGCAGCTTTCACTGCGTCGAGAATGGTTTCCCGGACGGCGGCGAAGGGGTCGGTAACGGTCGTTTTCGTTTTGGTAGCCATGGTTCAATCTCCTTGTTTCCCATAGTGGCGAAAAGGGCATTCTTGTCGGCCATAATGCAGCACCGACAAAACATGCTGCGATGCAACATGGGGGAAAATAGAGGGGTGGTGGGGTTCCGTCAAGAAATTTTTTTGCGTTGCACAAAAGTAATTTCGCACTTGCAAAATGGTGGAAAATCGCGCCTCCCGGGCCGCCGGTGCTTGATCCGGGCGGGCTCCCGCGCTCTAAATACTCGCCGGACCCCAACAAAACCCGCCGCACCGGCGGATCACGTAAACACCCCCAAGGAGCCACGACTATGTCCCAGAAAGCCGTCCTCTGGCGCCCCATGTACGAAACCTCCGGCCATGAACTGTTGAAGGCCAACGGGATCGAACCGGTGGTTGTCGACACGCCCGATGCGGCCCAGGTCATAGCCGCCGTCGGCAACGCCCAGGCGCTCTGGGTCCGTACGCCCGAGCGGGTGACGGCGGAAGTTCTGGACGCCGGCCAGGGGCTAGTCGTCGTCTCGACCTCGGGCTTCGGTACGGACAACATCGACATCCCGGCGGCGACGGCCCGGGGCATCCTGGTCGTCAATCACCTGGGCTTTGGGCGGACGCCCGTCGCCGAACATTCCATCATGCTGATGATGGCGTGCCAGAAACAACTCGCCTGGGGTAACGCGGCCTGCCGCGACGGCTCCGCCTGGTCTATGCGCCAGGGGTTGGAGGTGTTCGAGCTCGAAGGCCGCACCGTCGGCATTGTGGGTTTGGGGTACATCGGCGGCGAACTGGCGCGCAAGCTGACCGTCGCCTTCAACTGCCGAGTGCTGGCCTACGATCCGTATGTAGATGCCCGCCTGGTTCATGTCTCGGGGGCAGAGCGGTGCGCCGATCTGAGAGAGATGCTCAGTCAATGCGACATTGTCGCCATGGCGGCGGAACTGACCGAGGAAACGCGGGAAATCATCGGCGCGGCGGAACTGGCCGCTCTGCCGAAGGGGGCGATTGTCGTGAATGCGGCGCGCGGACGGCTGATCGATCTTTATGCGCTCAACGACGCGCTGGAATCGGGCCACATCCGCGCGGCGGGGCTCGACGTGGTTTATCCCGAACCGCTGCCGGCCGATCATCCGCTGCTGGCCCGCGACGACGTCATTTTCACGCCGCACACGGCGGGGGTGACGCAGGAAGCATCGAAGGCGCTCGCCCAGTCGGCGGCGCGCCAGATCACGGCGGCGCTGGCCGGTGAAATGCCGCCCTTCCCGGTCAATCCGGAGGCCTGGAATGCGCCGAATTCCAGGCGGCCGGGTTAGGGGCAGGCCAAGGGCATTAATGAAACCTGTGTGGACGGTGCGAACCGCCGCGAACGCAGTCGGACGGCCAACGTCAAAACGCCATGGACGCGGGGCGGCGCATGGAGCAATCTTCACCTATCATTTCGTTTAAGCCATAGGTAGCCCCCATGATCCACGAACTTCGTATTTATCACTGCGCGCCCGGCCGCCTGCCGGCGCTGTTGAAGCGGTTTGAAACCACGACCCTGAAAATCTGGGACCGCCACGGCATCCGTCAGGCCGGGTTTTGGACGACGGAAATCGGCCCCAATAACCACGACCTCTATTACCTGCTGGAATGGGAAAACATCGGCGAACGGGACCAGAGATGGACCGCTTTCCAAAGCGACCCGGAATGGATCGAAAAGCGTGCGCTGTCGGAAAAAGACGGCCCCATCGTAGCGACGCTGGAAAACATCATCCTGAAGCCGACGGCGTTTTCCGCCGTCAAATAGACCGGGCGACATTGTTTATTGGGGCGGGCCGGGTTTCCGGCCCGTCTTATTTTGTGTGGGCCGGGGGGCACCGCTATTCGATTAGCGCGTCGACCATGCCGACGCCGCCCGTCGGGTGGCTGACCGCGCGGGCGCCGGGTTCAATGTCCGTCACCCGGTGCCGCCACACGGCGCCCGGCCAGCGGTATTCGATCTCGCCCCGGACGCGCGGTCGCTTTGATCGGCTGTTTCAACCCGTCACCTTAATCGGTGCTCGGCGGCAGGCAGCAGACCTGATCGTAGGCGTAGCGTTCCTGTAGCGTGCCGAAGAGTTCGAAGACATCCATCGTCACTTCGTACGCTTCCGGCGTGATTTCCACGTGCGGCGTCCAGCAGCCGAGCTTTTGGTAGGTGGCGATACAATCCGCCAGAACATCTTCGTCGATGTCGGGGAAGTAGGGCTTTTCGGCCCGGGCGATCTCGGCCGCCAGCGTTTCGTTCATGTACTTGCGGGTCTTTTTATACGCCCGCATGAAGGCTTTCGCCATATCCGTTTCAAGCCATTCCGGCTTGGCGCAAAGAGACGAGAACCCGTTCGGCCCGATCATCGGGCCGACCTGGGCGACCACATGGCCGACGCCGTCTTTTTCAAGCTGCTGCGGGAAGGGGCCCTGCTGCTGCACGTACTCGCCCTGGCCGTCGCGGAAGGCCTTGTCGATGTCGCCGGCGCCGCCGGGGGTGATGGCGTTGATTTTATCGAAATCGATGCCGGCCTTGTGGCAGGCATAGACGAACATGGCGCGCGGCTGCCCGCCCTTGAAGCAGACCAGATCGGCGCCTTCGAGCTTCGACCACGTAAAATTCGGATCCGGTTCGCGGCCGGTAATAAAGAAACCGTCCATTTCGTTGATCTGCGCGAAGTGCCTGACCTTGGGCGTTTCACCCTTACCCAGCGTCGTAAAGCCCTGGGACAGGGCCGACTGCACCACATGAGCGGAGCCGTCCAACAGCGCGTCGATGGCGGATTTGCCCGGCGGTGAGATGGACCAGTCGGGTTCGAGCCCTTCTTCGGCGAGAAACCCACCAGACATGGTGGAAATGAGCGGCGAATAAAATGCCGAAAACAAAGTGAACTGAATATTGATCTTGGCCATGCGGATAGCCTCTCCTTTGGCGAAATTGTGAGTGATTGCCGGACAGACTAAGCCGTGAAAGGCGGAGGTCAAGGCACAAGCGTAAAAGACCCCGCCGGGCGTTGATTTTCTAGATCGGACGGGGAGTGAGGTGGGGTCAGCCCGACCGCGCCATCGCCCGGCGCGCACGTTGAACCCGCTTCGGCGGCAGGGTGACGGTCACCCGCGTGCCTTCGCCCAACAATTAAAGAAAATTGTATATAACACTCTCGTCAGGAGCACTAGATCATTGGTCCAGGTCACGAAGACGTTATCCGGGGCCGAAAACGCAGTTAAGACCGCTTGGCGCCGAGCGTTCCGACAAAATCCTCCGCCGCCGAAAGCGCCGCCCGGTCGATGCCCGTGACATAGCCCACGCAGGCCAGGTGGTCGATGACCCTGCCGGTCGCCACGTTGCCCTTGGCTCCCGGCGCGAAGGGGCAGCCGCCGAGCCCGGAAACGGCGGCATCGAACGTGCGGAGGCCGCGTTCCAGCGATACGTCGATGTTGGCGATCGCCATGCCGCCGGTGTCGTGATAATGGCCGGCCAGTTTATCCGCGTCGGCGACTTTCAGGACTTCATCGAGCATGCCGCCGATGGTGTCCGGCGTGCCACGTCCGATGGTGTCGCCGAGCCCCACCTGATAGCAGCCCATGTTCAGCAGGTCTTCGGTCACCCGCGCCACGGCGGCGGGCTCGACAGGGCCGGAATAGGGGCAGTCGGTGACGACGCTGACGGCGGCGCGCACCCGCACGCCGTCGGATTTCGCCGCTTCGACCACGGGCCGGAACCGCTCCAGGCTCTCGGCAATGGTGCAGTTGATGTTCTTTTGGCTGAAGGCTTCGGACGCGGCGGCAAAGACCTCGATCTCGGGCACGGCGCCGGCGCGGGCACCTTCATAGCCTTTCATGTTGGGCACCAGGGCGGCGTAGGTGACGCCGGGACGGCGCGCGATGCCGCTTAAGACTTCCGCCGCGTCCGCCATCTGCGGCACCCACTTGGGCGAAACGAAACTGGTGACTTCGATCTTGCCGAACCCGGCGGCGGTCAGCAGGTCGACAAGGGTGATCTTGTCGGCGGCCGGGATCATCCGCTTTTCGTTCTGCAGCCCGTCCCTCGGGCCGACTTCGTAGACGGTGACTTTTTGTTTGCCATCGGATTTTTTGGCCTTGCTCATGGGCGGCATCTTATACCGTTACGCGTATGCCAGTCGATCATTTGGATCGGGGCCTTCATGGGAGTTCTTGGCTTGGCGCGCCGATGGCGGATATCGTGGCCGAACGGTACAGGCCAGCAATACTTAATGAAACCGGAGACCCGTTTCGATGCCAAAAGAGCAACTAACCTCCCCACGTCTGCATGCACCCAGTGGTCATTTTTCTCACGCGACAACGATTGAAGCGCAAGGCAAGCTTGTGTTCATATCCGGCATGACCGCGCGGCATCCCGACGGCTCAATCGCCGGCGTCGGTGATATCGAGGAACAAACCCACCAAGTCATCGAAAACCTGAAAAACGCTGTCAAAGAAGCAGGCGGCACCTTGGACGATATATGCCGTATCGATGTTTACATTCGAAATATGGAGCACTTCGACGCGATCCACAAAATACGCCGCCAGTACTTTAAGCCGCCGCTTCCCGCTTCGACGATGGTTGAGGTAACGAAAATGGTATCCCCGGACTACTTGATTGAAATCAATGCCATCGCCGTTCTGCCGAACGGTTGAATGAAGGATGCGTCGACACCGGGGGTTACATCCGAAACACACCGAACTCGGCGGCCTCGACCGGCGCGTTGAGGGATGCCGAGATCGAGAGCGATAGGACTTTGTGCGTGTCGGCGGGATTGATGATGCCGTCGTCCCAAAGCCTAGCGGTGGCGTATAGCGGGTCGCCCTGGAGGGAGAACTGATCGATGATCGGCTGTTTGAATTCGGCTTCTTCTTCTTTGCTCCACTCACCACCCGCGCGTTCGATCCCGTCGCGCTTGACCGTCGCCAAGACGCCCGCCGCCTGTTCGCCGCCCATGACCGCGATGCGTGAGTTGGGCCAGGTCCAGAGGAAGCGGGGGGAATAGGCACGACCGCACATGCCGTAGTTGCCGCCGCCGTAAGACCCCCCGATGAAGACGGTAAATTTCGGCACATTCGCGGTGGCGACCGCCGTCACCATCTTTGCGCCGTCCTTGGTGATGCCTTCTTCTTCAAAGCGTCTGCCGACGATGAAGCCCATGATGTTCTGCAAAAACAAAAGCGGAATGCGTCGCTTGCCGCAGAGCTCGATAAAGTGCGTCGCTTTTAGGGAGCTTTCGGAAAATAGAATGCCGTTGTTGGCGACGATGCCGACGGGCACGCCACCGATGTGGGAAAAACCGCAGACGATGGTGTCGCCGTAGAGTTTTTTGAATTCATCGAACCGCGATCCGTCCACGACCCGCGCAATAATCTCGCGCACGTCATAGGGCATACGCGGGTCGGCGGGGATGATGCCGTGGATTTCAGCGGGGTCGTACTTGGGCGGCTCCGGCATGCGGAGCGCCAAATCAATGACCTTTTTCCGGTTTAAATTGGCGACGGCGCGGCGCGCGATACGGAGCGCGTCTTTGTCATCCAGCGCATAGTGATCGGCGGTGCCGGACTTGCGGCAATGCACGTCGGCGCCGCCCAGTTGTTCGGCTGTCACTTCCTCGCCGGTTGCGGCCTTCACCAAAGGCGGGCCGCCCAGGAAGATCGTGCCCTGATTCTTGACGATGACGCTTTCGTCGCACATGGCCGGCACGTAGGCGCCGCCCGCCGTACAGGATCCCATGACCACGGCGATCTGCGGGATGTTCCTGGCCGACATGTTGGCCTGATTGAAAAAGATGCGCCCGAAATGGTCGCGGTCGGGGAAGACTTCGTCCTGGCTGGGCAGGTTGGCGCCGCCGCTATCGACCAGATAAACGCAGGGCAGGTTGTTCTGCGTGGCGATTTCCTGCGCCCGCAGGTGTTTTTTCACGGTCATGGGGAAGTACGTGCCGCCCTTCACCGTGGCGTCGTTGCAGACGATCATGCACTCCTGGCCCTCGACGGTGCCGACACCAGCGATCATGCCGGCGGAGTTGATGTCGCCCGTGTACATGTCCCAGGCGGCCATCTGGCCGATCTCCAGAAACGCCGACCCGTCGTCGAGCAGCCCGGCAACCCGGTCCCGCGGTAAAAGCTTGCCGCGCCCGGTGTGGCGTTCCCGCGCTTTTTCATTGCCGCCGAGTTGGACCAGGGCTCGTTTCTCTTCAATCGCCTGGACAAGGCCGTCCATCTTGTCCTTGGCTTTTTTGAAGGACGGGCTTTTCGTATCGACACGGGACTCTATGACTGTCATCTAATTCGGTCTTTCAAAAAACGGGAATAGCTTCAAGCTGTCTCCCCAAACATTTCGCGGCCGATCAGCATGCGGCGGATTTCGGACGTGCCGGCGCCGATTTCATAAAGCTTGGCGTCGCGGAGCAACCGGCCCGTCGGGCTTTCGTTGATGTAACCCATGCCGCCCAAGGCCTGGATCGCCTGCAGCGCCACCTGCGTCGCCTTTTCGGCGGCGTAAAGGATGCACCCGGCGGCGTCCTTTCGGGTCGTTTCGCCTCGGTCGGCGGCGGCGGCAACGGCGTAGACGTAGGCACGACTCGCATTTGTTTCCGTGTACATGTCGGCGAGCTTGCCCTGCATCAATTGGAACTCGCCGATGGATTTGCCGAACTGTTTACGGTCGTGTACATAGGGTACGACCACGTCCAGCGCCGCCAGCATGATGCCGGTCGGCCCGGCGGCCAGGACAATGCGTTCGTAATCGAGGCCCGACATGAGCACCTTCACGCCGCCGTCGACCTCGCCCAACACGTTTTCCTTAGGAATCTCACAGTTTTCAAACACCAGCTCACACGTGTCGGACCCGCGCATGCCCAGCTTGTCCAGCTTCTGCGCCGTCGAAAACCCGACCATGTCTTTTTCGACCAGAAAAGCGGTGATGCCTTTCGGCCCGGCGGTGGGCTCCGTCTTCGCGTAAACGACCAAGACGTCGGCCTCGGGCCCGTTGGTGATCCACATCTTGTTACCGTTCAGAACGTAGCGGTCGTTCTTGCGTTCGGCCCGAAGCTTCATGGAAACGACGTCGGAGCCCGCGCCGGGCTCGCTCATAGCCAAGGCGCCTACGTATTCGCCGGAAATGAGTTTCGGCAGGTAGCGGGATTTCTGACCGGCGGTGCCGTTGCGGTTGATCTGATTGACGCAGAGGTTCGAATGCGCGCCGTAACTGAGGGCAACGGACGCCGACGCGCGGGACAGTTCCTCCATGGCGACGCAGTGGGCGAGGTAGCCCATCTTGGCGCCGCCTACGTCTTCGTCCGCCGTGATGCCCAAGAGGCCCAGCTCCCCCAGCTTGGGCCATAGATCGCGGGGGAACGTGTTGGTTTCGTCGATTTCCGCCGCGCGCGGCGCGATTTCGGCCTGCGCGAACTTGTGGACCATGTCGCGGAGCGCCTCGATCTCGTCGTCGAGGCCGAAATTCATACCGGTGGTGAACATATAAGAGCATCCCTAATTCCAGGGCCCGATTATCGCGATGGGGCAGGGCCGGAACAAGGCCAAAGGCTCTCCCTCAGGGAACCCCTGAAAGGGGCCGATTTTTGTTGCCTTGGCGGGACCCGGTAGCCAGAGTCCGGGCCATGAAACTGATTACCGCGAAGCCCAGCCCCTATGTGCGGAAGGTTCGCATTGCCTTGCGCGAAAAGGGATTGGACGCCGAGGAAATCGTCGACGTGCCCTGGAACAATGATACCAAGACGCCGGACCACAATCCGCTCGGTAAGGTGCCGGTGCTGATTCTGGACGACGGCGGCGTGGTGCACGATTCCTCCGTCATCTGCGAATACCTGGATACGGTTCAACCGGAACCCCGGATGTTTCCCGAAAATCCAGCGGACCGCGTCCGTGTGCGGCAGGCCGAGGCGCTGGCCAACGGCATCTGCGACGCCATCGTTCTGGCCGTCCTCGAAGGTATGCGCCCGGCCGATAAACAAAGCGCAGATTGGGTCGCCCGACAGCAGGCGAAGATCGATGCCGGGCTGAAAGAGCTTGCCCGCATCACGCCCGCTGCAAATACGCCCGGGGGCAGCTGGATGGTCGGCGGCGCCATGTCCATCGCCGACGTGTCGGCGGCGTGCGCGCTCCGCTATCTGACGCTGCGCCTGCCGGATCAGGATTGGCACGCGCGTTATCCGGGGCTCGCCGAATTTTCGGATCTCATGGAGGCCCGCCCGTCGTTCCGGGCGACGGTCCCCGAAACGCAGCAAATCGAACCGGTCAATTGAGCATTCATGTGAAGGGAGGAACAAACCAATGAGCATGCCACATTTGGATTCCGGAGATATCCTGAGCCAGGGCACGGCCTCGGGCGATACGGTCTATCTCTCGGGCCTGACGGCGACGGACAAGACTAAGGATATCAAAGGGCAGACGAAGGAAGTTCTCGACAAGATCAACGACCGGCTGGCCAAGCTGGGGTCGGACAAATCGAAGCTATTGTCGGCGACGATCTATCTAGACGACCTGCGCCGCAAACCGGAAATGAACGAGGTGTGGATCGCGTGGCTCGGCAAGCTGGAGCGCCCGGCCCGTGCCTGCGTCGGCGCGCAGCTTGAACTGGGCGTGCAGGTCGAAATCATGGTGACGGCTGCTAAGTAACCGCTGTTCCGGCGGTGTAGCTAACTGACGCCGCTGCGTTCAGTGAAGTTTGTTTGAGCCCCGTCGGGTCGCGGTGGCGATGGCGTCGGCAGGCATCTTGGTCGTGGTACCCCAGTATCATTGCCGGGCCGTGCTGGCAGCGGCCGTTCCTTTAAGCAAAACTCTTCTAAGCAGAAGAAATCCGCCGGTCCCAAGCGTTGACGCAGATCGATTTCGTGCGTGTAAAAAAGGTGCAGACTCCACCCTGTTCCACGCCGCCGACTGCAATTAGGCTTGGCCCTTCAACGGATGGGGATGAGCCATGACGACGGGATGCTGCAGTTGTTCGCACTATCGGGAAAAGGAATGGTCCGTTCTCGACCCGCATCCGGTAGAGCGCCTGAATCAGGTGCGCAGGCTGCGCGACTTCCTGCCTGGCAAGCCGATCTACCACGAAGGCGACGAGCCGTCGGGCGCCTACTGTATCGGCAGTGGCGTGGTTGGTATCCGCAAGACCGATGCGGAGAGGGAATCGGTGATACTGCGCCTGGTGCGCCCCGACCGGCAGCTTCGGCATCACGCCCCAAGGCCTCGCCAAGATCGCCCGCGCGATCACGCGGCTGGATCTGCCGACCATATTCGTCCAGGAGGGCGGCTATGCCGTGCGGAACCTTCGAGTCGGCGCGCACAGTTTCTTTTCAGCCGTCGCCGAAACCTGGTTTCAGCCCTAAGACGCCGCTGGGCCGGAGGGTTCAGCCGTTCGGATCGTTGATCAGGTCCAACGGATAGATCGGCCGCCGGACATTCTTGAAATCCATTTGGCTGTAGTCCGAACCGCAGACGCCCTTACCGGCGCATTCGATCACGTTGTGCGCCAGATCGCCGAAGCCCGCCCGCCAGTGAATGCGGCTTTTGATCATCAGGAACGCTTTTTCCGTCGGATCGATGCCGAGCGCGATGAAGCAGCCCGTATCGTTGGGTTCCTGCTGCCTTGAAATAACGCAGATCTGCACGCGGCCGGTGTCGAGCACGCCACTTGGCCCCATGTCCATCAGCACGCCACGGGATGCCGGGCCTTTGTTTTTGTAGAGTCCGTCGGACAAATGTTTGACCCGGCCGGTGACCCGGCGCGGTTTGCCTTGCTCGTTTACCTTGGGCATGTCGACACGCCCGCCCAGGTCGAGCGTGACCTCGGAACCGATGCCGGCCTTCATCATCGCTTGCACGGCGGCGGGATCGCAGATCGCAAAGGCGGCGACGTTTTCAAGCCTCGCGTTCAAGATTGCCCCCAGGACCGTCATGGTGTCCTGCGTCCCGCCTGAGGCCGCGTTGTCGTAATGGTCCAGCAGCACAACCGGGCCGCCGCGTTTTTCGCCGCTGTCTTGAATGATCTTGGCCCGCCGAATCGATTGGTCGAGCGGTTCGATCTCGTAAACAAAGGCTTCCCGTTCCTTCCACGCGAAATCCAACAACTCGTCGCGCATCTGTTCGGCGGCGGCCTTATCGCCGTTTGTTACGACGACGGCGGACAGGCCCGCGAGACTAATGTCCGCATGGGGGAAGCCTGTGAACAACGTCGCCGTCAAGGCGCCGTCGCGTTCCATCCGCTTGGTCATGTCCTGCAGCGCCTTGTTGGGGAAATCGCCGGAGCCCTGGCGCATCACGTGCGGCAGCATCGGCCGGTTACCCCAGGCGATTGTCGGGTGCGCCTTCCCCAGCAGCATGTCGATCACCGGCCTGCCGGCCCGTTGCGCGGTCTCGTACAAATCGATGTGTGGGTAGGTCTTATACCCCGCCAGGCAGGTGACATTTTCGGCGATCGCGGGGTACAGGTTGGTGTGCATGTCCAGACAGGCGGCGATGGGTAGGTCCGGTGCGATGGTGCGAATACGTTCGATCAAGGCGCCTTCGCCGTCCTCGCGGGTTTCCGTCACCATGGCGCCGTGCAGGTCCAGGAACAGCGCGTCGCATCCCGCCTCGACCGCGGCGACGATGCGGTCGGCCATGTAATCCCACGCCGCGTCCTCGACCGGGCCCGACGGCCAGGCGTTGGCGGTGATGGGGATCGAAACCTCAAACTCGGCGTTCTCGGCCAGATCAATGAACCCGCCGACGCCGCTACCCGTGCCTCGGAAAGCCCGGTAGGCTGCGTCGCCTTCCAACGGTAGGGGGGCGCCCCGTGCAAACCGTTCAATCGGCGTCGGCACCGGCGAAAAGGTGTTGGTTTCGTGTTTCATCATGGCGATGACGGCGCGCATTTTTCGATTTCCCTAGCAAAGTTGTTTGTCAGCGGCGGCGGGGAACTATAGCCTGTCATACAATGAGACACAGAGGATTTCGCGCCTGACCAGGGGCGAAACCCGCGAGACGCCAATGCCGGCTGAAACCGCCTTTCGATCCGCCCGCGACCTGATCGCCGAGGTCAAATCGGGCCACGCCGCGCCCAGCGACATCGCCCAGGCGACGCTCGCCCACATCGACGCGCTGGAACCGAAGCTCAACGCCTTCGCCCACATCAACGCGGACGATGTGATGGCCCAAGCGCGGGCGCTGGATGCGCGTATTGCAAAGAAAGAAGACGTCGGTCCGCTGGCGGGCCTGCCGGTCGCGATCAAGGAACTGATCGCCATGCGTGGCTTGCCGACGGAATTCGGATCGAAGGTGATGGCCGGCAATGTGTTTGATTTCGACGCGCCGTCGGTTGGTCGCATCCGTGATGCTGGGGCGGTGATGCTGGGCAAGACAACGACCAGCGAATTCGGCTGCAAGGGCGTGGGCGACAACGTCGCGACAGGCATTACCCGCAACCCCTGGAACTTGGACACCACTCCCGGGGGATCGTCAGCCGGTGCGGCGGCCATCGTCGCGGCGGGGATATCGCCCTTCGCCGTCGGGACCGATGGCGGCGGGTCCGTGCGCATTCCCGGAAGCCTCGCCGGTCTGTTCGCCATCAAGGCGCACTTCGGGCGGGTGCCGATCTATCCCGTGTCGGCGACCCACACCCTGGCGCACGTCGGGCCGATGAGCCGGGGCGTGCGCGACGCGGCGCTGGCGCTCGGCGTGATGGCCGGATTCGACGCCCGCGACCACACCAGCGCCTTGGGCCCGGTGCCGGATTTTTCCGCCGCGTGCGAACGCGCGCCCAAGGGACTGCGCGTGATTTACAGCCGCACACTCGGTTACGCCCGTCCCGATGCAGGCGTCGTCGATGTTGTCGATGCGGCGGTCACGCGGCTGGAACAGGCGGGATGCCATGTCGAGGTCGCCGATCATCTGTTCGACGATCCGGTCGAGATCTGGGCGTCGGAATTTTATGCGGGTGTTGCGACACGGTTGAAGGACGCGTTGGGCAACCGGCGCGGTGACCTTGACCCGGCGGTGGCGGACTTGTTGGACAAGGCGCGGGTGCAGGATCTGGGTGGGTATTACGCGAAGGTTTTCGAACGCTACAAATTCCGCGACCAAGTGCGCGATATTTTCGATACCTATGACATCATCGCCAGTCCGACACTACCGGTCTCGGCATTCGGCGTCGGGTTGAACGTGCCGCCGGGGCACGAAGACCGGACGACCATCGACTGGGTTTATTACACCTATCCGTTCAACCTGACCGGCAATCCGGCGGTGTCGATCAACGCCGGGTTCGATCAAAAGGGCCTGCCCGTGGGATTGCAGCTGGTCGGCCGGCCGCTGGCCGAGGAATCGCTGTTTTCGGTTTCGGCGGCGCTCGAGGCGCTCAGCCCCGATAAGGACCGGAGGCCCGACCTTTCGTAGAAAGATCTGAACGCGGGCCGGTTCCGCCGCCGGCGCCTGTCATTCGCTCAGGTTATAAGCCGATCAGAAATACATAATTCACAAACTCGGCCGCATCCTCGAAAGTGGTACGGCACGGCAGGGGGATGGCCGCCGTGGCAAGACATTTTGCCGGGAATTCGACCTCCGCGGGACGATGCGGGTCTGGTTCATTGGTCTAGGCCGGATGGATGGCGCAAGGGAGATAAAAAATGGCCTATAAAATCCTCATCATGGGCGCGTCTTACGGGTCACTGCTCGGCACCAAGCTGTTGATGGCGGGGCACGACGTGACGCTGGTCTGCCGCCGGCGCACGGCAGAGCTGATCAACAGCGACGGCACCATTGTTCGGATCAAGTTGAAGGGCGAGGATGCGCACCGCGAAATTAAATCCAAGGACCTGCCCGGTAAATTAGACGCGTGCACGCCGCAGGATGTGCGCGTCGTCGACTACGACATGGTCGGCCTCGCCATGCAGGAACCGCAATACGCGCACCACACGATCCGCACGGCGCTGATCCGCATCGCCGAAGAACGCGTGCCGTGCCTGTCGATCATGAACATGCCGCCGCTGACGTTCCTCAAACGCATTCCCGGGCTCGACGCCGACAAGTTGGGAGGGAGCTACACCGATCCGACGGTCTGGGACCGCTTTGATCCGAACTTCATGACGCTCTGCAGCCCCGACCCGCAGGCCTTCCGTCCGCCGGAAGAGGCCGCTAATGTACTGCACGTTGGCCTGCCGACCAACTTCAAGGCGGCGCGGTTCGGCGATGAAAAAGCGAATGCGATGCTGCGCAAACTGGAAGCCGCCATCGACGCGGTGACGCTTGACGGCCATGACGTGCCGGTGAAGCTCAGGGTGTTCGACTCCGTTTTCGTGCCGCTGGCCAAATGGAGCATGCTGTTGACCGGCAACTACCGTTGCATCACGCCGTACGAGCCGCGGTCGATCCGTGACGCCGTGCACGGCGACTTGGCGAAATCCCGCGCGATTTACGAATTCGTCGATCAGGTGGCCCAGAAACTGGGCTCCGACCCGGCCGACGCGGTGCCGTTCGAAAAATACGCCAAGGCGGCCGAAAGCTTGTTGAAGCCGTCATCGGCGGCCCGCGCCGTCGCCGCCGGTGCGCCATTCATCGAACGGGTCGACGTGCTGGTGCAGTTGATCGCGCAGGAACTCGACATGTCCAACCCGGACATCGACGAAATCGTCAACATCGTGGACGACAAACTGGGCGCCAACGACCCGCTTTCGGGGTGATTTCCTTAGGCGCTCGGCGGGCGCGATCCATCGAAAAAATAGAACCGAGGCAACGATAAATATCGATATACAGCATGGTCGGGCGGCGGTATTTTTTCGTTCGCCGGGGCCTGCCGCCCGGGTTTTTCCTGACCGGACCGGCGCCGCATGCCCGGGCCGGCGAACCCCTTAGAAGCTCATCCCATGTCTTTTGCTCAAATATCCCTGACCGCGTTTGAATTGGCGCTTCTGGCGTGCCTTCCGGCCATCACGTTTCTGACGATTTTGCTGTTCCGCAATCCGCTGGGCCCGCGATGGCTGAAAGGCCGCTTCGTCCAGGAAATCGGCACCCTGATGCTGATCGTAGCCGATGTGGTGATTTTCTGCCTCGCCGCCGAGGGTATGTTCGGCGCGGGCGTGAAGGTCATCTCCGGCGGGGTTCTGGTTCTCGGCACGCTGGCCATCGCCACCGTCGCCACGTGGGTGGTGTTCGGGATGAGCCGCCGTCTGGCCGACGCAGATGCCGGGCGCTCGCCCTTCCGGTCCGGCGGGGTTACGGCCGGCGGCACGCCGGCTTAAATTCCGGTCTTAGCCGGCGGCGTTTCGATTAGGTTTCAGGAAGTTGCGGAACCGGCGGGCCACCTGATTGGGGCTGATCGTCGGGCGGCCCAGTTTGTCCATCGATCCGGGCGCAATCTTAATGTGGATAAGATGCGGGCCCGCGCCCGCTAACGCGGCCTCTACCGCCGACTTTAATCCGGCGATGCTGTTTGCTTCCCATCCGCGAGCGTAACCGCAGGCGCTTGCCACGCGGGCGAACTTCACCGCCGGCGCCGTCGTAGGCTGGCCGCCGGTGGAATCGTAGGTGCCGTTGTCCAGCACGATGTGAATCAGATTTTTAGGTGCTGCCGACCCGACCGTCGCGAAGGTGCCGAGCTTCATCAACGCCGCGCCGTCGCCATCTAGCACCACCACCGGACTGTTCACATTCAGCGCGACGCCGAGCCCCATGCCCGCCGCACACCCCATGGAGCCGACTTGGTATAGATGTTGATCCCGGTCGGCGATGGTGAACAGTTCGCGTCCGCACTTGCCCGTCGTAGCGATGATCCCGGCATTGTCCGGCAGCACTTCCAGGATCGCTTCCATGGACGCCATGCGGGCGGGTGCATCGCCCGCATCCGTCAGGTCGTCGACCGGGCCGCCCGAGGGCAACGGCATGGCGACCCCGGGAAGCCCGTCGTCGCGGACCGCGCCCTTTTCCATGATGAAGGCGTAGGGCAGCTGTTCGCCCGCCATGTATTGGAACGCCGCGTCGAGTGACGGGTCGACATCCGCCGCGTTGGTCGGGAAGGGGCGGTGCGGGATGCGGATCACGTCCAGCAGATCCGGCGTGATCTGTCCCATCAGTTCGTGTTGCGGTTCGTCCTTAAGGCCCGGCCCGGCCCGCCAGGTGGTTACCACCGTGGTTGGGATTCGGAACGGAAAGTTCAACGATGTCAGTGGGTTGACCGCATTTCCTAGGCCCGAGTTCTGAAACATGACGAGTGTTTCACGGCCAGCTAGCCAGGCACCCGAGGCGATGGCCACGGCCTCGCCCTCGCTCGCCGCAGCGACGTAATCGAGCGACGGATCGCTGACCACACGATTGATCAGCGGCGTCAGAAACGAACACGGCACGCCGGAGAAAAAATCGACGCCGCGGGCGCGGAGCGGGATCAGAAAATCGTCAGCAGTGATCATCGGCCGCAATCATTCGGGTTAGGTCACGAGAACAGTTTGGAGCCGATCAGCTTTCGTTGTTCCGGGCCATCGTCGGGTTAGAATAAAATACGTGGCGGCCGATCTTGACCGTAGGCACCATCGCCTCCTGCCACGCGGGCGATACGTATTCCGCATGATACCAAAGTGCGCCCCGGGTCGGGTCAGGGACCGCGCCGGACAGCACCAGATGCGCGATGTCCTGCGCTTGGAACCAGGAAACCAGTTCAAACGGTGTGTCCGTTTTGCCGTCGCACCACCAGGAAAACTGACAGCGGTGGCGCTGTTTCCAGCCGCCCTGGCGAACGACGCCGCAAATGGTGTTCGGGAAATTCTGATGACGCACGCGGTTCATTGTTATGGCGGCGACGGCGAACTGGCCCGCGACCGGCTCGGACCGGGCTTCCCAATAGATATTGAGCGCGAGGCACTTGAGCTCTTCCGGGTCCGCGGCATCGGCGACGGTTCGCGCGCCCGTGGTCAGTTTCGCAATCTCGACGGCGCGCTCGTCCGCACCGATACGGGGCGCGTCTTCGGCTTGCGCTGCTGCGCCTTCGGGCTGCTCAAGGGTATCGGCGGGCGCGGTCGCACCGCCGTTAACGAGAAGCAAAACCAAGAGTGCCAAAACACGAGCGGTCCTGGCCATGAGCGTATTTCCTAAAAATGTCATAGCAGCGGCCACAACGAGGCGCCGGGACACGGACATCGCATCCGCGACATCGTATGAAGCTCCGCACTATGGAGCAGATAGGGCTTTTTATGGGAAAGTCAATGGTTAATTTGTGCACTGCACAATAAATCCCGGAACGGCCCGGGAAAGGGCGCGGGGCCTTGGATTCCGGGGGCCCAGTGCGGGGCGAGCGAATAGATAAGGTTTGTCTTATGTGTCTTTTTCGGGAAGTCCGGGCCCAGCGACGGCCCCAGCGAGGGCAAGCGTCTCGATCTCCGCATCAGAATATCCCAGGCCCGAGAGGACTTCGCGCGTGCTGGCGCCCGCGACCTCTGGTTCCGACAGGGGTGCACGGTCCCAGGCATCGGACGTGAAGCCGAGCCCCGGAATGGTCAGCGGCGTATCCATCCCCGGCATGGGCAGGTGATCCAGCGTGCCCATGGCGGCGGTTTGCGGGTGGGCCATGATCTCCCCCAAATTACGGACCTTCCCCGCCGGCACGCCGGCGGCGTCGAGGATGTCTTCCCACTGATCGGCGGGACCGGTGCGGAACGTTTTTTGAAGCGCCGTTGCGATGTCCGCCCGTTCCGCCGGATTCAAGTCGGATAACCGCACCGCCATGTCTTTGAGGCCCGGCAGATTCATCGCGTCGACCATGCGGGTTGCCTGCGCTGGCGTATTGGCGGTGATGACGATGTGGCCGTCGGCCGTATCGAAGCGCCCGGCGAAGGGACTGCCAGAAAAGGGAAGGTTGCCCTTGAGGCCTCGTTCAACGCCCGAGGTTTCCCGGTCGACCGCCATAGCCCCCATGAAGGCAAGGACGGACGACAGCATAGGGACGATCAGGTTCTGGCCACGGCCGGTGATGGCCTTTTGATGCAGCGCCCCGGAGATGGCCAACGCCGCCGTTAGCCCGGCGATGTAATCGGTGATTGGCAGGCCGACCCGCATGGGGCCCGACTGATCCGTCCCGTTCATGCTCATCAAGCCCGACATGCCCTGGACGATGTGATCGTAGGCGGGCGCGTTGGAAAGCGGTCCTTCGGGCCCATATCCGGTGAGTGAGCAATAGACGATGTCCGGTTTGACCTTTCTGACGTCGCCATAGCCGACACCCATTCGGTCGAACGCGCCGGGGCGGTAATTTTCCATCAGCACGTCGGACTGCGCCGCGAGCTTGAGGAACACCTCCCGCGCGCCAGGGGCCCGCAGGTCCATGAGGATGCAGCGCTTGCCGGCGTTCTGCGACACGAACGAACTGCCGAGCCCGGCATCGATCATGTCTTTCGTGCCGCCGAGCACGCGGACGAAGTCGTCACCGCCCAGGCGCTCGACCCGGACGGCCTCCGCCCCCATGAGGCAGAGCTGATAGGTTGCGAACGGGCCGGCGACGACGTGGCTTGCGTCCAGCACGCGCACGCCTTCGAGCGGGCGGGGCGGGCGCGTCATTACTTGCCGCCGATCCAGATCACGGGCTTCTTGCTGGCGGCCTTGGCCGCGCCGGGTTTGATTTCGCCGGACATTAGATCAACCACCGATCCTTTGCCGCCGCTTTTCCCGACCGAGACGACTTGACCGGTGCCGCCGAGCCACCAGGCTTTTTTACCGGCTCGCGCAATTGCGCCGGTCAGGTGGCGGATGGTGAAATACCCCGCGCGAGGGTTATAGCGCCGGTCGACAACGCCCAACCGGGTGAAATACCCCCGGTCGACGTCGGCAAAAGTGTCGGAATAGGCCATGATGGATTTATCGGATTGCGATGCGGCGAGCGCCTCCGCCGCGCGCTTGGCGATCCAGGTGTCATCCGCCTGCACCGCGCCGGGGTTGCCCAAGGACATGCGGATGTGGAGAGACGCCTTTAAGCCCAGCGGCTTGCAGATTTTGGCGGCGTCCGTGGCCGCTCGGGCAGGGGACGTTTCCCCGGCGACCCGGAAGATCGCGCCGGTGACGCCCGGCAGGCCCTTTAGTGCTGTGACTTCCTTGGCCTCCGACGCGACGAAGCCGTGGTTGATCATGTGGTAATATTTCTCCCCGCCCTTTTCCATGGCGTCCTTGCCGCGAAGTTTCGACAGATATAGCTCCGCGCCGATGGCCTTGGCGATAGGTGCGCAGCCCTTCGCGAGTTCGGCCATGGCGTTAGGACGGTGGGCAACCTCCCAACAATCGACCAGGCCTTTCGCGCCCCGGATCGCCTTCGCCAGTTTGGCGTCGGGCACGCCGAAGGTGAACAGCGTGAACAGAAAGCCCAGGTCTTTCAGTTCGTCCAGCCGCCGCCGGTGGTCCGCATCCATCAGGTCACGGCCTGGGATGCGGATGCGCCGCACCCCCATTTCCATCAGCGCCATCAGGCCGTAATCGTTGCGCGTCCGTTTGCGATCGAATTCATCAAGGCCCCCCGACGGCGGGATTTCGATGACCTCCAGCCAGTTCTGCCGCATGTCGAAGCCAAATCTGGTGACCGGGCTTTCCATTGGGTGCACGGGCGCGACGCGAGGGGCGGGTTTGGCGATCTTGTCGTTCGGTTTGACAGCTTTGCCGTAAGTGCGGACGATTTCGCACAGGTGGCCCTTTTTGTGCACGTGGACGACGAAATAGCCCAGCTTGGGCGCGTCGTTTCGACCCTGTTCGGCATCCGGCGCGGGGGAGACGCGATACATTTCCGAATAGTCCTGGCGGACGAAGGCCGTTGACGGCAGCAGCCAGCATTGCGTCCCATAGTGCTGGTGATACCAGAAGTTGTGGACGTGCCCGGCGAAGAAGGCTTCAACCTTATGCTTCTTCATCAGTCCCAGCATCCACGACCGGCCCGGTTCGGCCAAGTTGTCGTAGTGTTCGTCCTCGTCCGCGTAGGTCAGGAACGGCGGGAAGTGCGAATTGAGGAAAATCCGATCGCCCTTTTTGTTGGCGTCCTTCATTTCCGCCTCGAGCCACTTTTCCTGATCCTTTTCGGCTTTCAACCCGGTGTTGAGGATTTGCGTGTCCATGGTGATGAAGCGGCATCCCTTATGGCGGAAGGATTGCCACTGCGGGCCGAAATGTTCTTTCCAAAGGGCGATGAACTCGTCCCGCACGACGCCCGCCGGGCCCCATTCGACGGGTTTGTCGCCGATGTCGTGGTTGCCGGGGACGACGTAAAGTTTGTGTCGCAGTTCAGAAACCTGATCCTTGAAGCGCTTGGCCGCGCGTTCATACAGGTGCGGGATGGCCGGCACCGGGTGTAGCAGATCGCCCAGATGCAGGACGAAATCGACCTCGCGGGTGTTCAGATCGCGTATCACGTGACGCATGCGCCCGTTGGCCATTTTGTTGACCTGGAATGGCGAATTGCATTCGGTTTCGCCCTGATTCAGATGCGTGTCGGTGATGACGGCATAAGTGAAAAGGCGCTCGCCTAAATCCTGAGACATGGATTTTCGTTCCTTCGTTTAGGGAAAAACTCAACCGGTCGGTTTTTTCCGGCGCTTCGCCCGGATGTGATTCCTGACCATGAAGTAAACCGAAAACGCGGTCAGCGCCCAGAAGATGGCGCAGATTTCGTTTCGGAAAAAGATGGAAACATCGCCGTCGCCCATCAACAGACCCTGGCGGAAGTTGTCTTCCAGCAGGGGGCCCAAGATGAACGCGATGAGGAAGGGGGCGGCTGGGATGTCGAGCTTCAGCATGGCGAAGCCCAGGATGCCGACCAGGAACATGACCATCACGTCGAACACGTTGGTGTGGATGGCGTAGGCGCCGTAAATGCACAGCACCAGCACGGCCGGGTACAGCATGTTGTTGGGGATGTTGGCGATCTTCGAAATGGCCCTGATCGAAACCTTGCCGACGATGAACAGGTACGCCGACGACAGCATGATCCCCATGAAGATGGCGTAGATCAGGTTGAGGTTCTGTTCGAACATCACCGGCCCTGGGCGCAGGCCGTGAATCATAAATGCGCCCAGGATCACGGCGGTGATGACGTCGCCCGGCACGCCCAGCGCCAGAAGCGGGATCATGGTCGCGCCGGCGGTGCCGTTGTTGCCGGATTCCGCCGCCGCCACGCCTTCGATCTCACCACGGCCGAAGGTTTCCGGGTGGTCCGACGTGCGCTTGGCTTCGGAATAGCTGAGGAACGCCGCCGGCGAGCCGCCGATGCCCGGAATGGCGCCCAGGATGACGCCGATGATCGAGCCCCGCATGATCGCCTTGAAGCATTTCTTGAAGTCCTGCCAGGTCGCGCCAGCCTTGCCGAGCGCGCCCGCGGACGCGCGCTTTTCCATCTTGATTGTGAACTGGTTGAGAATTTCCGGCAGCGCGAACAGCCCGATCAGCACGGGGATGAAGCTTAAGCCGCCCATTAATTCGACCTCGCCGAAGATAAAGCGGTTGGTGCCGTAAACGATGTCGAGCCCGATGGTCGCCAGGATCAGGCCCAACGAGGCCGACAAGATGCCCTTGGCCAGGCTGTCGCCGGAAACGCCGGCGATGATGGTCAGGGAAAACACGATCAGGGTGAAAAATTCCGGCGGGCCGAAGCGCAGCGCGAAACCCGCCAGCGCGCCGGTGAATAGGATCAGCGACAGGTTCGAGATGAAATCGGCGAAGCACGACGCGTAAAGCGCCATGTCCAGCGCCTTTTGCGCCTCGCCCTTCTGCGCCATGGGGAAGCCGTCCAGCACCGTACAGCTTGCCGCCGGCGTGCCAGGCGCCTTGATCAGGATGGCGGTGATCGACCCGCCGTACAGCCCGCCCTTGTACACGCCTAGCAGCAGCAGGATGCCCGTCACCGGTTGCATGGTGAAGGTAAAGGGCAGCACCAGCGCCACGCCCATGGGCGTGGTCATGCCGGGGATCGCGCCGACGATCACGCCGATGACGACGCCGGCGAAGATGGCGATAAAGTTGTCGACGGCGAAGAAAATCTGAAACGCCTGTTGAATGATGTCCATGTCCATGGGGCCGGTCCTTTACCGAAGATCTTCGAACAGGCCTAAGGGAATGGGGACTTGCGCGACATTGGCGAAAAAGAAATAGAGCACCACAGGCAGGATGACCGCGAGGGCCAGCGACTTCGCCCAGGACTGCACGCCCAGGATCCGGGTCGCCAGGGTGACCAGCACCATGCAGCCGACAACCATGCCGATGAACGGCGAAAGCGCATAGAAAACGAACAGGCCGGCGAATGCGGCAGTGACGCGGATCACCTGCGCCTTCATGGGGAAGTGGACGACTTCGTTATCGCCCTCCAGCTTCACCGGCGGGGGGGCGATGGGAAGCTTGCCGGCCGCCAGGCCCTGAAACAGGATCATCGCGCCGGCGCCCGCCAGCAGGAACATGATGATGCGCGGCCAGAAATCCGGCGACAGCGCCAGAACTTTGATGGAGGACGGCACGGTCACGCCCAGCGGAATGACGACGAATTCGCCCAGCGCCGCAATGGCCATGGCGACGCCGCCGATCCAGATATCTCGTTTCGCGGATGTCATGATGGTTATGCTGCCTTCGATAGTTTGAGGTCGTCCAGGTTTAAATCACGCTCGAGCAGGAATTCGTCGATCGCCACCCAGCGGGCCGCCCCCTGCGGGCTCAGGCCGCTGGTCAGAAAGGCGGGGGCGTAGGCGCCCGGGCCGCCGGCAATCGCTCCGCGGCAGGCGTCGATATAGTCGGGCGAGTTGGTCACGGGACCGGCGATGGCGACGGCTTCGGGCCGCAGGAGTTCGGCAAAGTGGCGGAGCGTCCGGCCCAGCGCCCCCCCGGCGTCGGCAAAGGCGGCGCGGGCCTGGGCGTCGCCGGCGTTGGCGCGGTCGATGGCGGCGAGCAGCATGTCGGCCAATTCGTTCGACGGCTTTTCGGGAACGCGGACCGTATCGCCGTGAAGCGTTTTCAGGACGGCGTGGCCGCCGGCCACCATGTCGAGCGTCTGCCCGTCTCCCCCCGGTGGGACCATGCCGCCGATCAGGCCGGCTGAACAGTCGTGGCCGCGGGCGACGCGCCCGTCCATAAACAGCGACGCGCCGATGCCGAGCGAACAGTTGACCGTCAGCATGTTGGTGATGCCGCGGGCGATGCCGAACCGGGATTCGGCCTGGGCCAGGGCGACGTTCAGGTTTTCGATGTGGACCGGCATGCCGAGCGCCCGTTCGATCCGGGCACCCAGGGCGACTTCTCCCCAGCGCAAGTAGGGGGAGGTGCGGACGACGCCGGATACCGGATCGACCGCGCCGGTAAACGCGACGCAGGCGCCGAGCAGGCGGCGGCGGTCCGGCACATGCCGCGCCGTCATGTCCTTGGCGACGCGCGTCAGGGCGTCGATCACGCGGTCCGGATCGGTCAGGTCGCTGAGCTTCAGGTCCTGGCGGGCGATGCGGCGGTTTTTCAGATCGGCGAGGGTCACCGACTGCGCGAAGACGTTGACGCCAATGCCGAGCACGTAGCCGCCGTCGGCATTGACGTCCAGGTGCACGAACCGGCGGCCGGGCCCGCGCCGATCGTCCTGGTGGTCGTCGGCGCCGTTGGGCAATTCGATCAGCAGGCCGGCGTCGATTAGGTCGCGGGTAATGCGCGAAATGGCGGCGGGGGTCAGCCCCGTGGCATTGGCGATTTCGGTGCGGGGCAGGGGGCCGTTCAGGACCACGGTGCCCAGCACCACGCGCCGGTTGGTGCGCCCCAGATCGAACCGGTTTCTGGTTTCAGAAGTCATGCCCGGCGCCTCCCTTGACATGCGTGACGGCCGCCCTTTCCGGTCACCATATGATAGTTGCTTACTGTAATCAAAAATGATTTCATGACCGGGAACAAGAGCTCAAATCGGCCTTAAACTCATATTTTCCGCCGTTTTTTGAAGGAAGGCCATTCGAAGGCGGCATCTAGGGAGGGACCAATCCTATGTTTTTCCGTTCCGGCGTCCTGAAGGGCGCGCTGGCTGCCTTGGCTGTGGTTTTCGCGACCGGCCAGGCCCTCGCAGAATATCCCACCAAACCGGTCACGCTGGTGGCTCCTTACGGTCCGGGCGGCTCGTCCGACCTGGCCGCGCGCATCGTTTCCGCGACGGCGCCGGGTTACCTCGGCAACGGCGTTCTGGTGGTCAACCGCACGGGCGCGGCGGGCGTCACCGGGTCGACCTATGTCGCCAAGTCCAAGCCGGACGGCTACACGGTATTGCTGTCGCGCGTCGGCTCGCAGGCCGCCGTGCCGGCAATCAACCCGAACATCCCTTATAAGTGGGATGACTTCACCTTCCTGGGCCTTCTGGAAAAGAACCCCTTCGTCCTCGCGGTCAAGGCGGACAGCCCCTACAAGACCTTCGACGACCTGAAAAAGGCCATCGCGTCGGGCAAGAAGATGTCCTATTCGTCGGCCGGCGTCGGCACGCTGCTGCACGTCGCTATGGTCATCGTGCTGAACGACCTGGGCATGAAGCCCGATGCGCTGACCCACATTCCGTTCAAGGGCGGCGGCAAGGCGGCGGCGGCCGTGGCCGGCGGGCACGCGGACATGATCTTCCAGAACCTGTCGGGCGTGATCAGCCAGATCCGCGGCGGCAAGCTGCGGGCGCTGGTGGTGTCCACGCCGAAACGCGTCGACACCATCCCCGACGTGCCGACGGCCAAGGAAGTCGGCCACCCGAACCTGGAAGTCATCGTCGGCTGGTCCGGCGTCTGGGGGCCCAAGGACCTGCCCAAGGAAGTCGTCGACAAGTGGGTTGCGACGCTCGCTTCCATGAGCAAGGACAAAGCCTGGAACAAGATGACCAAGGGCCTGGGCTCCATCCCCGCGATCATGCCGCCGGCCGAAACCAAGGCCTTCGTCAAGAAGCAGTATGAAACCTTCAAGGTCATCGCCGAAAAGGTCGGCCTTAAGGTCAAGAAGTAAGCTGACCGGTCCGGCTCCTCGGGCGCGAGGGGCCGGACCGCCCTTTTTCTAATCCAAACCGGTTTCATGCGGGTCGCTGCGTATAAGGCGCCGACCCGCACGCCGGGGGGATGCCCAGATGCCGATCACACCGGACGACGTTTTCCCCATTCCCGGCGGCCCCATCGAAAACCCGTGCCAGTGGCAGGGCCGGGATTTTCAAGGCAACGATACCTGGATTACCCGGTGGTCCGATCGGGCGCTCGAGGAACTGATGGCCGCCGTCGAAACGGTGAAGCAGGTCGGCAAGAAGGCGCCGCATTTCACCAAGGCGGATTTTCCCCTGCCGTCGCTGGCCGCCGAATTGCAGGCGATCCGCGACGATCTTGAAACCGGCAACGGGTTTTCCATCCTCCGCGGCATCCCCAACGACGACCTTTCCGACGGCGACGCGGAAATCCTGTTCTGGGGCATGATGGTGAATTTGGGCCATCCCATGAGCCAGAATTCGGCGGGCCACCTGCTGGGCCACGTGCGCGACCTGGGCCTGTCGACCCAGGACACCAAGGTCCGCAATTACCAGACGACGGAAGAACTGTTCTTCCATAACGATTCCTGCGACGTGCTGATGCTGCTCTGCCGCCGCGCGGCGAAGTCGGGCGGGCAATCGCGGCTGGCCAGCATCCCGACCCTGTTCAACGCCATGTGGACGGAAGACCCGGAGCTGACGGCGGAACTGTTCCGTCCCTTCGCCTTCGACCGGCGGGGCGAGCCGGGCCGCCCGGACGAACCGGACACGCCCTATTTCGTGCTGCCGATCATGAACTGGTCGGACGGGCTGATCACCGCCCGCATGGTGCCGAGGGGCTATATCCGCTCAGCTCAGCGCTATGACGACGCGCCCAAGCTGACGCCCCGCATGGACGCGGCGATCGATCTGATGGAGCGCGTTTCCATGCGCCCGGAATGCAGCTTCGCTTTCGATCTTGAGCCGGGAGATGTGGAACTGGTCAACAACTACGCCGTGTTTCACGCCCGCACCGATTACGTCGACCACGAAGACTTGGATAAAAAGCGCCACATGCTGCGCGCGTGGCTGAGCGTTCCCAACTCGCGACCGCTGCCGCCGTGGTTCAAGGAACGGTGGGGCTCGGTGGTGCCGGGTGAACCGCGCGGCGGCATTTACGCGGCGTGGCCGGACGCGGGCTGAGCGGGAATTGCCGGGAGACGACATCATGAGTGACACGCCGAAAGCCAATAAGAACGCGCCGAATATCTTGGTGATCCAGCTGGACCAGATGACGGCGGGGGCCCTGCCGTTCATGGGCCATCCGATGGTGAAGGCGCCGCACATGGCGAAACTTGCCGCCAAAGGCGTGGTGTTCGAACAGGGATACACCAACTTCCCGCTGTGCGTGCCGTCGCGCATGTCGATGCTGACCGGGCGGCATACGTCGAAGATCGCCCAGTGGGACAACGCCATCGAGCTGCCCGCCGCCGTGCCGACCTTGGCGCACTACCTGCGCAATGCGGGGTATCACACGGTGCTCTGCGGCAAGATGCACTTCATCGGGCCCGATCAGGTGCACGGCTTTACCGAACGCATCACGACGGACATTTATCCCGCCAACTTCGCGTGGACGCCCGATTGGATCACCGGCGAGCGGTACCGGCCGACGGGCATCAATCCCCGCGCGGTGGTTGAGGCCGGGGTGTGCAAGCGATCATTGCAGATCGATTACGACGATGAGGTCGAACACGCGGGCATCCAGAAGCTTTACGACCTGGCGCGGTTCAATCGGGAAAATCCTTTCCTGATGTGGATATCCTTCACCCATCCGCATTCGCCCTTCGTGACACAGCAGAAATACTGGGATCTTTACGATCACGACGAAATCGACATGCCTAAGGTCGCGCCCATCGCGGTCGAGGACCAGGACGAAATGAGCCGCATGCTGCATTACGGCCACGCCCAGGATTTGCTGACCATCACCGACGATCACGTGCGCAACGCGCGCCATGCCTATTACGGCATGACTAGTTATCTCGACGACAAGGTCGGGCGGATCATGGCGGTGCTTGAGGAAATGGACCTGTCGGAAAACACCGTCGTCGTGCTGACGTCGGATCACGGCGAAATGCTGGGCGAGCGGGGGGCCTGGTTCAAACAGTATTTCTACGAGCCCTCCATCGGCATCCCGTTCGTGTTCCGGGCGCCCGGACGGTTCAAGCCCGCGCGGCGGAAGGAACTGGTCTCGCTGGTCGACTTCCTGCCGACGTTCATGGATTTCGCCACGGACGGCGGGGACTGGGAGGCGATTTCGGACCTGGACGGGCATTCGCTCACCGGGCTGCTTTCCGGCGACGGCGGGGGTTGGGACAACGTGGTCGTATCCGAATACACCGGCGAGGGCGTCTCGGTGCCGTGCCGCATGATCCGCCGCGACAATTACAAATACATCTACACCCACGGCCATCCGCCCCTGATGTACGACCTGGCGAACGATCCGCTGGAAGCGACCAACATCGCGGGCCAGGCGGCGACGGTGGACATCGAGGCCAAGCTGTATGTCGAGCTGATGGCGGACTGGGACCCGGAGGCGGTCAATGCGGCCTGCCTGCAAAGCCAGAAGGAACGGCTGTTCATCCAAAAGGCGACGGACGGCGCCCCGGATTACGCCTTCGTCGCCCGGGCCGGCGACGAAAAGCGCTACGTGCGGAATTCGTCGGCCGTAGGCGTCAAGGGTGCGGCCCGCTATCCGTTCGTCGAGCCGACGCCGTTTGAACTGTAGGCCGTAAACAAAATCTCACGGCCTCATTGCCTCTGTGGTTAAAAAATATGGAAACCACAGAGACGGTGAGACAGTGAGGTGAAGAAAATCGGGAAAATTCCGTCACCCCCGCGCACGCGGGGGTCCAGTCCGACAGGTATAGGGGTTGGACTCCCGCGTTCGCGGGAGTGACAGTTTGCCGATTGGCAGGCGCGCCGAGATCACTATATAGTTTTGCCGCCCAATCGATTTAACTAGCCATCAAAAAGACTTTCCGGAACAGCGCCCCATGGAGCCCAAGAACCTGGTCATATTCATGTCGGACGAGCACACGCGGTCCGTCACCGGTTGTTACGGCCACAATTTCATCCACACGCCGAACATCGACTGGCTGGCCTCCACCGGCACCAAGTTCGACGCCGCCTACACCACCTGCCCGGTGTGCGTGCCGGCGCGGGCGGGCTTCGCCACCGGGCGCTACGTCCACGAAATCGGCGCTTGGGACAATGCGACGCCGTTCACCGGGGCCGACCCCAACTGGCACGCGCTGCTGCGTGCCCGTGGGCATCAGACCGTTTCCATCGGCAAGCTGCATTTCCGATCGAACGACGACGACAACGGCTTTGCCGACGAACAGATCGCCATGCACATCATCGACGGCAAGGGTGACCTCTTGGGCCTGATCCGCGACGAGGACACGCCCAAGCGGGGCGCCTCATGGAAGATGGCGAAAATGGCCGGGCCCGGCGAAAGCATGTACACGCGATACGACCGGGACATCGCCGCCGCCGCGCAGACCTGGATTTTCGAGGAGGCGCCGAAATACAAGGACAAGCCCTGGGTGCTGTTCGTCTCGCTGGTCGCGCCGCATTTTCCGCTGACGGCACCGTCGGAACATTTCTACCGCTATTACAACCGCGACCTGGCGCCGCCCAAGCTCTACGACAAGCGCACGACGCCGATCCACCCCTACATCGACGAATACCGAAAAATTTTCGCCTACGACGAACACTTCGAAGACATGGACAAGGTCAAGCGGGCGCAGGCCGGCTACCTGGGTCTCATCACCTTCATGGATCAACAGGTGGGGCTTGTGATCCAGGCGCTGGAAGACGCCGAACTGATGCCCGACACGCGCATCCTCTACACATCCGACCACGGCGACAACATGGGCACGCGGGGCGCGTGGGGAAAAAGCGTGATGTACGAGGAAGCCGCCGCCGTGCCACTGATCATCGCCGGCGACGACTTGCTCGAAGGCCACGCGGTCAAGACGCCCGTCGACTTCAACGACATCTATCCCTTCATCATGAAGTGTGTCGGCGCGGCCGATAACGACACCATCGCCGCCGACATGTCGGGCACCTGCCTCGCGGACATCGCCGACGGTGCGGAAAGCGACCGCATCGCGTTTTCCGAATACCACGGCATGGGGTCCAAGGTTGCGGCCTTCCTGATCCGGCGTGGCGATTTCAAGTTCGTGCATTACGAGGACGACGACTATCCGGACCAACTGTTCAACCTGGCCGACGACCCCGACGAACTGAACGACCTGGTCCAGGCTGGCGGGCATCAGAACGTCATCGTCGAGTTGATGGCCGATCTGCACAAGGTCTGCAACCCGGCGGCGGTCGACGCGGCGGCTCGCGAAACCCAGGCCCGGATGATCGTGGCAAACGGCGGCAAGGACGCGATCATCAAGCGGGGCGACCTGGGATTTTCGGTTCCGCCCGGCGTAACTCCTATGTTTGATTAGCGCAAACACGTCGTCGCGGGCATTATTATGCCCGCTCGGGGTTTGCGACCCATGTTCGACTAACTTCGTTAGACTGTTTTTTGCGTCGAGACTTTTACTGGTACAGAGTTCATATGAAGGCGAACGCCGCATAATCGGAGATTAAGATGACTGAGCCTTTCTCGATGGTGCCGCTTCCGGCGGAACGCAGCAAAAAGCCTCGACACACGGGCATCACCATGATGATGGACTGGGGCCTGCCCATCGGCCGGGCCCGGGATTACATGGATCTGCTTGCGCCCTATGTGGACCTGGTGAAGATCGTTGTCGGCACCGCCCGGCTTTATTCGGAATCCTATTTGGTCAACAAGCTGGACATGTACAAGCAGCACGGGGTGACGCCGTTTTTGGGCGGGCAGTTTTCCGAATACGTCTTCGCGACCCAGGGCTGGGACGGGATGCAGTCGTTTTTCGACGAGGCCAAGCGCTTGGGCTTCGACGCGCTCGAAATTTCTGACAACTGCGTTCCGCTGAACGACGACGAGCGGGCCAGGATGATCAAGCTCGCCATCCAGTGCGGCATGGAAGTCCACGGCGAGGTCGGATCGAAGGTCGAAATGCAGTCGGCGGATGACCTGATCAATCAGGCCAACATCTGTTTCGAGGCGGGGGCGGACGTGGTCCTGGTTGAAGGCGCGGAACTGGTTTTGGACGGCAAGCCCAACCGGGAAATGCTGGCGAAGCTGAAAGCCGGGCTGAACCTGAAAAAAACGCTGCTGGAACTGACCGGACCGTGGATCAAGGGCACGACGCTGTCGGACGTCTATGAGCTTAAAAAGTTCCTGATGACCGAATTCGGCCTGAACGCGAACCTAGCCAATGTCATGCCCGACGACGTGATGGAGACGGAGGCCCTAAGGTGCGGGCTTTCCGTCATCGGCCCGACGGAACGGACCAAGGCGGCGGAGTAATTTTCTCCGTGTCCTTTGTGTCTCCTCTGTGGTCTCTGTGACCTATTAGTAAGTCGAACGCATAAAGGCTGGTGCTGTGTTTCTTCTTGGTAATAGAACACAGAGCACACAGAGAAATCACGGAGCTCACCGAGCGGTTCCAGTTTGCCGGTCAATCGAGACCGCTCACTGCCTCACTGTCTCTGTGTTTACCTTAAAAAAGTTTGAACCACAGAGGCGGTGAGACGGTGAGAAGAAGGACGCTGAAACAACTCCGTCACTCCCGCATACGCGGGGGTCCGGCTAAATCCGTCGAAAAATGGATTCCCACCTTCGCGGGAATGACGGTTCTGCTTTGAAAGCCTACTGCCCCGTAGCCTCGCGGGCGATGCCGTCCAGCACCTTGTTGACGGCTTCCATCGCTTTCTTGGACCCCTCCGATCCCAGCACGTCGACCCGCCGGTAACCGACGACGACCGTGCCCGGGTCTTCGACAGTGTGATAGATCGTCACCACATAGGGGCAGAAGCCGATGTTCCGCCGGTCGGCCTTGAGCGCGTTCCGGGACAGCGTCGCCGAACAGAAGACGAAGTATTCCGCGTTTTTATAGATCGGCGTGGTGTCGCCCACGTCCGGGCCCGTGCGGTCGAGCATCTTGCCGATGAAGCCGTGGTGGTCGACCTTGAAGCCCCGCGACACTAAGGCGTTTTCCAGATCGAACTTCACGTCATCGAACTTGGCCTTGACGCTGTAGAACTTGAAGGCGCCGTAGTCGCCGCCGTCCGCGGCCCGGGCCGGAGGCGCGGGGCCCGTCAGGATCAGGACGCAGACCGACGCCGCGGCCAAAAGCCCGGAAATCAGAGATCGCAAAGACATGGCGGATCGGTCCTTTCCTGTGCCGCCGGGAGGAAAGGCTATCATGGCATTGGCGGGCGCATTAAAACAGGCTCCTGGGGGGCCGATGGTACGAGCGGGGAGAAACGCGGAGGGAACGGCAGAGCCCGCGAAAGGTCCCTGACGGGCCCGCTTATTCAGCCGGCCAGAATGCGCTGGATCGTCAGGTTGACGTCGTCGCGGGTCATGCCGCGGGCGGCAAGCTGGGCGTCGGAAAGCGCGCTCAGCCTCTGAAACGCGCGGTCGGCGATCAGCGCCCGGTTAAGGCTGGCGAGCAGCCCGGTGACGCTGTCGAAAATGCTTTTCGCCGAGGACACGGCGTCGAGAGCGGAAAGGGCCGGTTGCAGAGTGGTCATGGTCGGGTCTACTTTCGGAGAGGATGCAGGTCGAATTATTGACCTGTTCATACACCAAATTGCTGCACTACATAAAAACCAAGTTGGCACGTCAACCATGCGCACAGTGCATGGCTATGTCGGGTGGTATGCCGAAGAATGGGCGTCGGCCCACCGGAAAGTCGCAGGAAACGCGAAGGGGCCGCGGTACCGCACCCGCGGCCCCTTGCTAACTGGGACGCCACCCGGCCTCGCCTGGACGCGCGGCGCGGGGTATGGAAACCCTATTTCTTTTTTGGGATCGCCGCCGGTTTCGCGGCCGGGGCCGACGGCTTGGCGGCGGGGGCGGCGGGTTTCTTCACGTTGGCGGCGGTGGCGGGTTTCTGCGAAAGCATTTGGATGCTCCAAGGGTAGCCCGGATTTACCAGGCGTTGAAAAAGCCGGCCCGATGCCGGCAGAACCACTGATAGCCCAGCCCAATAAAGTCATAAAATGAATTCTATTCAATGATGATATTTAAAAATCAGAAGCCAGACGGCCAGCGGCGTGGAAGCCAGCGGGCGGCGGGCGGGAGAGCCGGTTTGCCTACAGGATCTCCAATAGGCCACGCAGGTCGGCGCCCATGAAGCTGGGCGGGTAGGCCGGGTCGGCGGGCGGATCGCCCGCCCGGTTGGACCAATAGCACGCCATGCCGAAGGCCTCCGCCCCCAGGACGTCGCCGCCGGAGCCCGCCACATGCAGGATCTCGGCGCGCTTGAGGCCCAAGAGTTTTCCGGGCAGTTCATAGACCGACGGGTGTGGCTTGTAATACCCCGACGCCTCCGTCGACAACACGTGATCGAAGGCGCCGGCGAAGGCGTTTTGGTTAATGGCGTCCAGTTGGTCCTGATCGCCGTTGGACAGGATGGCGACGGGATAGCCGCGCGCCTTGATCGCGCCCACGACCTCGACCGCGTCGGGCCAGGCGGTCATGTGGTCCCAGGCGTCGACTAGGGCCGTCTTTTTGGCGTCGTCGGCGTCGAGCCCGTGCTTGGCGAGCGCGAAATCGAGGCCCATGGCTGTACAGTTGCGGAAACTGGTGCGCCCCTTTTTCAGCGAATTGCTCGCCGCCGCGCGGGCCATCTGTTGCGCCCGCCAAAGCGCCGTGAACGCGCCAGACTTGGCGCCATCCAGGGCGAGCCGGTCAGCCACCGCGGGCGGGATGCTGCCGCCGATGTCCATCAGGCCCATGTAGGCGTCGAAGGTGACAAATTTGAAGGGGCGCGAGTCGTGCACGGGTAACTGCTCCTAGCGTGACGCGCCGTTCATAAACCCCCGGCGCAAAAGAAAGGTCCATCTCAGACGGGCCGCGTGCCTTCGATGGTGGTGCGGTGCATGGAGCGTTCCTGGGAAAGGTCGTAGTCCGTTGCCCGGTGCATGGTGCAGCGGTTATCCCACATCACCACGTCGCCCTGGCGCCACTTGTGCCGGTAGATGAATTGGTCCTGGGTCGTGTGTTCGAACAATTTTTCCAGAAGGTCGCGGGATTCGTTGTCGCTCAAACCGACGATGCGCCCAGTGAAGCCCTCGTTGACGTAGATCGCCTTTTTGCCGGTTTCCGGGTGGGTGCGGGCGATGGGATGTTCAACGTCCTGCCACTGCTGCAATTCTTCCTCGGTCTTTTTCGGCCGTACGCCGTCGTTCATCATCGCCTCGTACCGTGTGCGGTAGGTGTGCACGGCCTTGAGCCCGTCGATCCGTTCCTTGGTGCCGGCATCCAGCGCGTCATAGGCGCGGGTCATGTCGGCATAGAGCGTGTCGCCGCCTTCCTTCGGGGTGACCAATCCATGCAGGATCGAGCCCATGGGCGGGACTGCTTCGTAGGTGATGTCCGAATGCCAATAGGCGCCGCCGTTGTTGATGGGCTGCGAGCCGCCGCGCCCGATGTTGGACAGCACCAGCAGTTCCGGATACTTCGGATGCAGGATTTCCTTGACGCTGTGGCTGCGCAACTGGCCGAAGTTGCGGGAATAGGCCAGGTGCTGATCGATGGTCATCTCGCCCTGGCCGCGAACGACAAGAACGGGATAGGCCATCCAAGCGGCGTGCAGGCCGTAGACGGTTTCGGGCGCCAGATCCTGCGATAGGTCCAGGCCGACGACCTCCGCCGCCAGCGGATTGTCGAGCGGGGTGACGGGAATTTCGATGGTCATGGTCATGGAAGGATGCTCCGACGCGAAATTTATCGCTGCATGCCCCACCGGTTGACGGTCTTCAGTTCGATCCGGCGGAACAGCACGTTTTCCACCGTGATGCCGATCAGGATGATCGCGAACAGGCCGGCGAACACGCCCGCGGTTTCGATGTTCTGGCTGTTTTCGAAGATATACCAGCCGAGCCCGCCGCCGCCGCCGGTGGCGCCGAACACCAGTTCGGCGCCGATCAGCGTCCGCCAGGCAAACGCCCAGCCGACCTTCATGCCGGTGAAGATGGTCGGTAATGCCGCCGGCACCAGAACCTTGACGACGAAGGGCACGCCGCGAAGCCCGTAGTTCTGGCCGATCATGCGAAGCGTCGTCGACACGTTCTTGAACCCGGTGTGGGTATTGAGCGCTACCGCCCACAGCACCGCATGGACCAGCACGAAGACCAGGGCGCCGGTGCCGATGCCGAACCAGTTAATGGCGAGCGGCAGCATGGCGATGGACGGCAGCGGGTTGAACATGGCGGTCGCCATTGCGATAAAGTCGCCGCCCAAGCGCGACGCCGAGCCCCAGAGCACCAGCACCGCGGCGATGCCCATGCCAACGGCATAGCCAAGCAGCAGCATTTTGACCGAGAACCAGATCTTGCCCAGCAGCTTGCCCGATTCCAGGTCGATGATCAGGCGGTCCAGCGAGGTGACGAAGGACGGGAACAACAGCGGCTGCGGCTGGAAGATCACGGTGTAAAGCTGCCAGGACGCGACCAGGCCCAGCAGAATGACGGCCTTACGGACGCCGTTGATGTTCCAGATTTTCTCGATCGTGGAAAGTTCCCGCGCCACGTCGCCCGTGTGCGCGTCCTTGATGTTCTCGTTGATGAACTCGGGCCGAATGACGGGTTCGGGGAGGGCATGTCTGGTGGCTCTGCTCATGACTGCTGCATCCCCCACCGGCGCACGGTGCGCGCCTCGATATTCGAGAAAATCACGCTTTCGACGAACACGCCGACAAGAATGATAGTGAAAAGGCCGGCATAGGATGTCGCGATCTGAAGTTCGTTTTGCGCGGCGAACACGAACCAGCCGAGCCCGCCCGACTGCGTGCCCGCCGTGTCGGCGACGCCGCCGCCGAAATACAGTTCCGCCGCGATCAGTGTCCGCCAGGCATAGGCCCAACCGACTTTAAGCCCTGTCAGGATCGACGGGAACGCCGCCGGGATCAGCAGCTTGGCGACGTATTCGAGGCCGCGTAGACCGTAGTTCCGGCCGACCATGCGCTGGGTGTCAGAAACGCTCATGAAGCCCGTGTGGGCGTTGAGCGCCACCGGCCAGATCACCGAATGCAGCAGCGTAAAGACGATGGAGGACGGCCCGAGCCCGAACCAGATGAGCGCCAGCGGCAAGAGCGCGATGGCCGGCAGCGGGTTGAGCATGGCGGTGAGGGTCGAGAGGACGTCCGAGCCGAACCGCGTGGTGATGGCGACCGTCGTCAGCACCGTCGCAATGCCGAGGCCGATGACGTAGCCGGTGACCAGCAGCCGGATCGAATTCCAGATCATCGTCGTCAGCTGGTCGTAAACTAGCGATTCGTAAAGTGCCTCGGCCACGGCCGAGAATTTCGGCAGGATCAGGTCGGGCCGGTCGTAAATATTCGAGAGTTCCATGCCCGTCGCGTAGAGTTCCCACGCGAACATCAGCGCGATCAGGATCGACAGCTTGCGCACGCCGTCCATGTCGGTGAGCTTTTCCCAAAGCGTCAGCTTGCGGGCGACGTCCCCGTGGGAGGCCTCGCCCAGGCTATCGGCCTCGAATTCGGGCCGGACAACGGTCTGCGGCACGGTGCTCATGCTCAGTGCTGTCCCTCGCCTTCCAATTCATCCTCGAGAATCCGGTCGGCGAACAGCATGTCGTGGATTTTCTGCTGCAATTCGCGGAATTCCGGGTCGGCGGTGTTGTCGTGGTTCAGGTGGTGGGCGTTCAGTTCCGCCTTCACCTGGCCCGGATGCGGCGACAGCACGAGAATGCGCGACCCGACGATCAGGGCTTCCTCGATGGAGTGGGTGACGAACAGCACCGTAAAATGCGTGTCTTCCCACAATTGCAGCAGTTCTTCCTGCATCTGGCGGCGGGTCAGCGCGTCAAGTGCGGCGAACGGCTCGTCCATCAAAAGGATATCCGGTTCCATAGCCATGCCGCGGGCAATCGCCACGCGCTGCTTCATGCCGCCGGACAGCATGTGGGGGAAAGTGTCCTCGAAGCGATCGAGTTTCACCTTCTTGATGTATTCCATAGCGATGTCGTTGGCTTCCGCCTCGGTCTTGCAGCGGCCGCCGTTCATCAGCGCGAAAGTGATGTTCTGCTTGACCGTCTTCCAGGGCAGAAGCTGGTCGAATTCCTGAAACACCATGACCCGGTCGGGGCCCGGTTCGGTGATCGCCCGGCCGTTCAGGTGCATGTGGCCTTCGACCGGCGTCAGGTAGCCGGCGACGCCCTTGAGCAGCGTCGACTTGCCGCACCCCGACGGCCCCAAAAGCACGAAACGGTCGGCGGGAAAAACCTTGAAATCCACCCGGTAGGTGGCGGTGATCAGGTGTTCCCGCGTCTTGTATTGAAGGGTTACGCCGTCAACGTCCAGGATTGGCTCGACGGCTGCCGCGGCGGGGTTGGTCCCCGCCGCGGCTGTTGCGCCATTTGCCATCTAACTAGCTACCGTTCTGGTCGTGGTTGTTTTCCCAGTAGTAGTCTTTCCAGCTGGACGGCAGGTTCTTAATCGAGCCGATGGAGTGCATGAACTTGGCGAACTCCATGGTCTTGCCCGGGGTCGCCGTGTAGCGCATTTCCTTCACGTCGCCTGTCATGCCTTCGATGTCCTTGATGTCCAATTTGGACTTGGTGAACCGCTTGAACAGCGCGGCGGCCTTTTTCTTATCGCCGTTGATCATGTCGAAGGCCTTGCGGTAGGACGTCCAAACGCACTTGTAGAGCTTCGGATTTTCCTTCATCCACTTCTGCGTATTGTAGAGCGCGACCGTGGTGTGCTCGCCGCCCAGCACATCATAAGACGTCAACACGTTGTGGACCTTGCCGGATTTCAGTTCCTGGAACGACGTCGGCAGGGTGGCGAAGTGGCTCTTCACCGCCTGGCCGCCGGCCAGAAGGGCCGCCGCTGCCGTCGGGTGCTTCATGGAAACGGTCAGCGGGTCCAGCTTGAAGGCTTCCTTGGCGCCCCACTTCTTGGCCGCCGCCATCTGCAGCACGACCGCCTGGATCGAAACCTTGACCGACGGGGTCGAAATCTTGTGGTCCTTGACGTTCAGGTAGTCTTCCAGCTTTTTCACCGACGGGTCGTTGGTGTTGAGCTTCAGCGGCATGGCGGCCAGGTTGGTCGCGGCCTTGACCTGAATGTCCGTGCCCTTGGTCTTGTCCCACAGTTTCAACAGCGGGGTGACGCCGCCGGCAGCGAAGTCGACGTTGCCGGACAGCAGCGCCTGGTTAACCGCGGCGCCGCCTGAAAAGCGGTGCATGGTCACCTTGATGTCGCCCAGGCCCGCGTCCTTGGCGCAGGTTTCAACCAGCTTGGCGTCAACCACCTGGTGCAGCGGCAGATAAAGCAGGCCGAACTGCTGCGCGAAGCGGACTTCTTTTACTTCGGCGAACGCCGAAGTCGTGCCGCCGGCCACCGCGGCCAGGGCCAGAGCACCACCCGCGGTGCCCATGAGAAACTTTTTCGTGTGGTTCATAATTGCATCCTCCCAAATGACGACTTTTTTAGGGGCCCGCGGACGGGCCGGGTTGCCTCTCGTGGCGATTGGCTAGGCCTGATTTTATCGAAATCAGTCCAAAAGACCAGCCGTCACCGCGATTCCTGCCGTATGCCCGACCGATGGATTTTATGATTTTTTCGGTCGTCGCGAAGGACGCAAGCACTGCATCCCCGGCATGATGAAGAGGAAGCGTAACGGGGAAAGAAAAAAATTGCTATATAGTTTTTAAGGCTCCTAAACTCCTCGCCGGACGCCCGTTCGAAGGCGCTACCGGGACGGAAGCAAGCGATGAAACTAAGCACCTACGAAGAAGACATTCTGGCGGGCGGGCAGGGCCCGATCCGGCAAAAAGCCATCCGCCAGCAGATCGCCATCGGCGAATTTTTCGATGCCGAGGACCTGGTCGAGGTCCGCCAGGCCCACATCATGGCCGATACGGAAAGCCTGGGCGAGGCGGGGGTTCAGTGGCTTGAGGAGATCGCCGCCGCGCCCGAAGACCAGCGCCGCGTCGTCATCCCGACCATCACCGATCCTAGAGGCGCCGATTTCAAGGCCTATAACCGGATCAATCATGACGAGGCCTATGTAAAGCTGGAACGCCGAGCGTCCGACGCCTTCCGCGGCCTGGGCGTGCTGATGACCGACACGTGCATTAATTATCAGACCGTCATGCCGCCGGTGCCGGGCGAACACATCGCCATGGGCGACACGGGCGTGGTCATTTATTGCAATTCGGTCCTGGGGGCGCGCACGAACTACGAAGGCGGGCCGTCGGCGCTGGCCGCTGCCATGACTGGACGGACGCCGCGCTACGGCTTTCACCTGGACGAAAAACGCCGGGGGCAGACCCGCTTCGTAGTCACCGAACGGCCGAAGAATTTGGACGACTGGGGGGCCTTGGGCGGCATCATCGGTCGCGAAATGGGCAGCTATTATGAAGTGCCGGTGATCGAAGGCATTACGGCGCCGCCGACTTCGGACGAAATGAAGCACCTGGGCGCCGCCATGGCGAGCTACGGTTCGACCGCGCTGTTCCACATGGTGGGCGTGACGCCGGAAGCGCCGGACCTGAAAACCGTGTTCGACGGAACCCCGCCGAAACCCGCGGAAATCGGCAAGAAGGAATTCGCCGCCTTCCGCAAGGACTACGCGCCCGAAGACGACTCGCTCGACGTCGTGGTGTTCGCGGCACCCCAGTTGTCGTTGATGGAAATGGAAGCGGTGGCTGGGCTGCTGAAAGGCCGGAAAGTGCATTCGAACGTCGCCTGTCTGGTCGTCACCAACCCGGAAAACAAGGCGGCCTCGGACCGCATGGGCCTGACCCAAACCATGGAGGACGCGGGCGCGGTGGTGTTGGAAGGCGTGTGTTTTTATCAGATGCACGCCCGCGAACTGGGCCAGGCCAACGGCTGGACCAACCTGATGACCAATTCGGCGAAGCTGACCAACATCATCGGCGGGTACGGCTACCGCCCGGCGCTGGCCTCGATGCCCGCCTGCGTCGACAGCGCCGTCGCCGGCAAAATGGTCAAGTAGGAGGGGCCGATGAGCACGATTATCCAAGGGCATAAGGGCATCGGTCCCAGGGTTTCCGGTGAGGCATTGGTCGCGAAGGACAATTTCTCCGCCCGCTACGACTTGGACCGCATCAAGGGGATTTTCTCCCGCCCGCAGCACAAGCTCTGCGGCCAAAACTATCTGGGCAAGGTCCTGGTCCTAGACATTGCCAAGGGTGGAGTCGCGACGGCCTGGATGCTGAACGAAATGAAAAGCCGCGATATGGCGCCCGCGGCCTTGCTTTTGAACTACGCCAATCCGATCATCGCCCAGGGAGCGGCCCATGCGGACTTCCCGCTGATCGACCGGTTCGGCCAGGACATCACCGAGGCCATCCAAACCGGCCAGCGCGTTGCCGTTGATCCGGGTTCCGGGACCGTCACGATCGAAGATTAGAGACAACAAACCATGCTCGACCAAGACAGCATCGCCGGCCAAGGGGCCCTTAACTCGTCGTCGACCATGCCCGACGCCATTGCCGATGACGAACTGGGCTTTGCGACATTGACGCCCGAGGGCGATTTCGAGGCCGGGTCATGGCAAACCTTCAAGCTGGTCTACACCTGCGGCAAGTACGGCATGGACGATAGCGCCTCCATGCGCATCTGCTTCCGCTTTGCGTCCGACCAGTCGCGCCCGCAGTTCGACGACCCCAAGTGGCGCAACTTCACAAAGGTCGAGGCATCCAATAACGCGGTGCTGGAAACCCGCTACGACCCCAAGGGTAACGTGCGACCGTGGGACCGCGCGCTTTATATCAAGGTCGTCAGGGGCTTCATGCAGGAAGGCGACACCATCACCATCACCTTCGGCGATACGTCGGGCGGATCGCAGGGCATGCGGCTGCAGACGTTCTGCGAGGAGACGCTGGAATTCCGCGTGCTGGTCGACCCCATCGCCACGGCCAACTATCAGGCGCTGCCGGTGCAGCCCTCAATCCGCATCGTGCCGGGAAAACCCGCGATCTTTGCCGCCGTGGTGCCGACGGAACGGGAGCCGGACGAAGCGTTTGAACTGAAGATCAAGGGCGAGGACACCTGGGGCAATCCGTCGGACCAATGCGACGTCACTTTTAATGTGAAGTCGTCCCGACCCGTAAAAGGCCTGCCCGATACCGTGACCTTAAAGCCGGGAAGCTTTGCTTCAATCTTCGAGGGACTTTCCGTCGCCGACGAAGGTCTGGTCGACATCTGGTTCGAGGATAAGGCCGGGAGCAAAGTATTTGCCGCCAACCCGCTGGTCATCACCAAGGGGCTGGGCCTGAAACCCTGGTGGGTCGACCTGCATGGCCAGTCGGAGGAAACCATCGGCACCGGCACGGCGCGGGCGTTTTTCGAATTTGCGCGGGACAAGGCCTTCGTCGACGCTGCCGGGCACCAGGGCAACGACTTTCAGATCACCCGGGGCTTCTGGGGGCACCTGGACGACCTGTGCGAGGAATTCAACGAAGACGGCAAGTTCCTGACGCCGCTGGGCTACGAATGGTCGGGCAACACGGCCTTGGGTGGCGACCGCAATGTTTTCTACCCTAACAAGAATCGCACCATTCGCCGGTCCTCCCACGCGTTGGTCGAGGACAAGACAGACCTGTCGACGGACTGCAACACGGCGGGGGAACTGTTCGACGCGCTCGCCGAAAACAAGGAATGGGACGTCGTTACCTATGCCCACTGCGGTGGGCGGTATGCTGACGTGAAATTGGCGCACGACGGGCGGTTCGAAAAATCCATGGAGGTTCATTCAAGCTGGGGTTCGTTCGAATGGCTGGTCGAAGACGCGCTGGACCAGGGCTACCGCACGGGCATCGTCGCCAATTCGGACGGCCACAAGGGCCGCCCGGGGGCGAGCTACCCCGGCGCGTCGCTGTTCGGCGCCGTCGGCGGGCTGACCTGCATGCTGATGCCGGAACTGTCGCGCGACGCACTGTTCGACTGCATCCGTAAACGCCGCCATTACGGCACCACTGGCGGCCACGGCGGGCGCATGGTGATCGGTGTCAACGCAACGTTCGACGCGCCCGCGACGATCTATCACGACGACCCGGCGCTCGACTATCCGACGCCGCCCAAGGGCATCGACACGACCGAGGCCATGATGGGCGACATCGTGCATCTGCCCGACGGCAGCTGCGAGGTGACGGTCAACGTCACCGCCGCGTCGCCCATTGAGCGGCTGGATATCTTCAACGGCCGGGACCTCGTGGAAACCATCAGGCCCTACAATAAAGACGACCTGGGCGGGCGCATCCGCGTCCACTGGGAAGGGGCCGAATACCGGGGCCGCTTCCGCCAGGTGATCTGGGACGGCGCCGCCCACGTGCAGGACAACGAAATCACTCGCGCCCAGGCCTTCAACTTTTTCAACCCCGAGAAAGTGTTAGAACAGCCCGACGCAACAAGCCTCAAGTGGATGAGCCTCACCACCGGAAACTTTGCCGGCTTCGATATGTGGGTGAAGGACGCCTGGGGCGGCACGCTGAAAATCGAAACGCCGCTGGTCCAATGCGGCGTGCCGCTGGAAGACATCGGGCTTGAGGACGAAGTGTTCGACAAGTCGGGCATTCTGCCCAGGTTCCTCAAGGTCTTCCGCCTGCCGGACGAAAATCCGCACAGGGAAATGAAGATTACGCGGAAGATCGACCTGCGTGACGATAAGGACAACGCAATCTTCGTGCGTCTGACGCAGGAAGACGGCACCCGCGCCTGGACGTCCCCGATCTACGTCTGCCGGAAGGTCTGAGATGACGCCGGCGGCGTAACGCTGTGACTTTCTCCCAATACAATACCTTCCCCATCGCCATTGCCGCGGTGCTGGGCTTGGCCGCGCATGTTCTCGCGCTCACGGTTTTCATCATCGGTCTGCTGGCGTCGGCGGCCATGTCGGCGGCGCACATTTCGGCGGTCTATTTCGCCGCCGCCCTGGCGTTTCAGGTGGCGCCCGCGGGCGTCGTGCTGTCGAGCTTTCTGTCCGGCGCATTATGGCTGATCGCGGGCGGCTTGGTGCTGGGCGTCGCCGCCATCAAGACCGGGTTGGGTGCCAGGGTCGCCGCGACCTTTACGGGTCATCTGAGCCGATCCTACGCCACCGTCATCACCAGCGTGGTGTTAAGCGCCCTGATCCTGGCCTTTCTGATCCCCGCCGCCATCGCCCGGTTTCAAGGGACGGTCCCGGCCCGCCAGAAATATTTATTTAGTCCCGGGGAAAGGTCACGGTTTCCACCTTGTTGCCGTCCGGGTCCAGAATGAACGCGCCGAAATAGGTGGTGACGCTGGCCTGCCGATCGCCCGGCGCGCCGTCGCACCGCCCGCCCAATTGGATGGCCGTTTGGTGGAACGCAATGACCGCATCCCGATCGGGTGCGCGCAGGCACACGTGGTTGCCCGTGCCGGCCGGGACCGGCGCCATGCCTGGCCGCGCGTTCAGCCAGAATTCCGGATACTTCTTGCCGTAGCCGACCGTGGCGTCGCGGGTGACCAGCGGGGCAAGGCCCAGCGGTTGCAGCACCGCATCATAAAACGCCGATGCAGCGGCCAGGTCCGATACAGGGATCGAAACGTGATCAATCAAAGCGGTTCATTTCGATTTGCGCAAAGCCTCTTTTGGCCTTTCGGCCTCAGGTTTTGCGACTAGACTACTTTAATCGTGATCTCATCCACGCCGTCGACGCCGCCACGCAACACGTCGCCGCGCTGCACCGCGCCGACACCGGCGGGCGTGCCCGTCATGATCAGGTCGCCCGGCGCCAGCATGAACAGGCCCGAGAGATATTCGATCATTTCCGGGATTTTCCAGATCATCTGGTTCAGGTCGCCGTCCTGTTTGATCTCGCCGTTTTTCTCAAGCCAGATGCGGCCCGCCGCCGGATGGCCGACGTCTTCGACCCGATGGATCGGGCCGCAGGGCGCCGAATGGTCGAAGGCCTTGCCCACGTCCCACGGGCGGCCCATTTTTTTCGCTTCGCCCTGCAGGTCGCGGCGGGTCATGTCCAGGCCGACTGCGTAGCCGTAGATATAGTCAAGCGCCTTCGCGGCGGGGATGTCCGTGCCGCCGGTTTTCAGCGCCAGCACCAGTTCCAGTTCCCAGTGCACGTCGTTGGATTTGACGGGGTAGGGGAAATTGCCTCCGCCGACCAGCAGGTTTTCTGGCGACTTCTGAAAGAAGAACGGCGGTTCCCGGTTGGGGTCGTGGCCCATTTCGATGGCGTGTTCGGCATAGTTGCGGCCAACGCAGTAGATGCGGCGGACGGGAAATGTGTCCTTGGTGCCGGCGACCGGCAGGGCCGGGCGGGGCGGTTCAGGAATGACGTAGGCCATGGGCGGGGTTCCTCGAATCGGTGGGGCTTTTGCGCGTCCGGGACGCATCGGTGATTTCCGATGTACGCCAAGGCCCCAGACGGCGCAACCGGAATTCCAAGGACTTCCGCGGGTTTTCCACAGTCGGCTTCGAAACCCCGGCATTTTGCTTTTGATCGGGCGGGGTCAGGCGCGTATTTTTTGCCGAGGCCCCGCCCGCGCAATGCACCAACCAGTGGCCGCCATTTAAAAAAAAGAAAATCGAAGGAAATACCCGTTTCAGGCTGGACCTGCCGCGCTCTCCTTTTTTTCGGGGTGCGCCGGGACCGAAAGAAAGAATCGTTATGACCGGCATGGATGCCTTTCTGCCCGGTGACTGGTTCGTCGAATTCCAACAGGATTACGGCGAAGGCGTGCGGGTGAGCAAACGGGGGCTCGAAGCGTCGCCATTGGTCGCGAAAAAAACATGCGCTTGAGGCCGATGAAGTTCTCGCCTTTTCCGCCTTCGATAGGGTTACTAGGGCGATCACGGTGTTTCATTTTCACCCGAATCTCCACCCGGACCGTCGCCGCCGCTACATGGAGGCCCACCGAGAGGGCTATGACATGGCGGCGCTGAAGGCCCGATAGCGGGCGGCTAAGTGGCAAAAGGTCGCCACGCCCCGGCGCGCCGCCGCTGCCGCGATGCAGGCGGCCGCGATGTTTTTCCTGGCGGCCTACACGACCGGGCTCTGATCCCATCCGCAGCCGGGCGGTGACGGCCCGGGGTTTTGACCGTCCCGGGCGCGCCTGGCGCTATCCTGCGGCACGTCTGATCCGCTATCTTTGCGCTAAAGGTCACCCAAGCGGGATCGGATCGGAACAAATGCCCAACACAGCCAATCGCAGATTGTCGGCGGTGGACCAGGCTTGGCCCCTGGCGCGGCCGTTCGTGATTTCGCGTGGCGCGAAATACACGGCGCAGGTCGTCGTCGCCGAGATCGAGGAAGGCACGGGCGCGGATGGCGCGCCGCTGGCCGGGCGTGGCGAATGCGTGCCCTACAGCCGGTACGGCGAAACGGTGGAAAGCGTCATTTTGCAGATCGCTTCGGTCGCCGACGCCGTCGCGGGCGGGATCAGCCGCGGCGCATTGCACGAGTTGCTGCCGCCGGGCGCGGCGCGGAACGCCGTCGACTGCGCGCTCTGGGATCTGGAGGCCAAGCGCGCCGGCAAACGCGTTTGGGAGATCGCCGGCCTGCCCGCGCCCAAGGCGATGGTGACGACGGAGACGGTCGCATTGGGATCGGCCCAGGAAATGGCCATCCGCGCGGCCAAACTCAAATCCCGGCCGTTGTTGAAGGTGAAGCTCGACGGCGAAGGCGTGCGCGAACGCATGCAGGCGGTCCGCGATGCTGCTCCTGATGCGCGGCTGATCGTCGACCCCAACGAGGGTTGGGACATGGGGCGACTGGTGGACCTGGCGCCGGTGCTGGCAGACTTGGGGGTCGAGATGATCGAACAGCCGCTGCCCGCCGCCGTCGATGCGGAGCTTGAAGGATTTACATCCCCGGTTCCGATCTGCGCCGACGAGGCCTGCCACACGGCGGCGGACTTGGAGCGGCTCGCCGGGAAATATCAGATGGTGAACGTGAAGCTCGACAAGGCGGGCGGCCTGACGGAGGCGTTGAAGCTCGCCGACGCGGCGGAAAAAATGGGCTTCGGCATCATGGCGGGGTGCATGGTTTCGACATCGCTCGCCATGGCGCCGATGACGGTGCTGATGAACCGCGCCGCCGTCGTCGACCTGGACGGGCCGCTCTTACTGAAAAAAGACCGGGAGGGCGGCCTCGACTTCACGGACGGGCGGATCAGCCCGCCCGATGTGGCGTTGTGGGGGTGATGGCGTGATCGCTGCTTCCTCCTTAACTTCGGCGGCTGTCGGCGCGGCAGAACGCACTTACGGCATCGATGGCTTCCTGGCAATACGCCCGCAAACCGCCGAAAAGCGCCGCGGTTTCGTCGAACCGGTGTTCGCGGCAATGCCTTTCGATCCGACTACATTGGTATTACGAGGCCCATCGTTGCGGCGGGCAACCGCATCTCCCGAACCGATCCCGCGACGCCGGGCCAGTTTCCGTCTTCGACCGCCCGCGCGGCGGCGGTCAGTCTGTAGCGCGTCATTTCCTGAAAAACGGCAGGTCGTCGGACGCCCAGGCCGGCTTCTGTGTTTCTTAAAACGCTTGAAACACCGCTTCATCCAAAACCGGCGCATCGCCGGTCCAGGCGCTGTCGGAGGAGTCGGAGTGTAAGCCGGGAGGCGCGGTCAAGACGGTTTCGTCACTCTGGCGTGCGGCCTCCCGCCAGCATGACCAGCGCCATCGACGCACCCGACTTAGGCCCGGCGAGGCTTTAGCGCGTGGTGGTGTTATCGTGGGTGCCCATGGTCACGATCTGGCCGCAGGGTTCGGCCCACGCGCCCGGCGCAGCCAGCGCCATTGCAGCGGCAAGGGCGAAAGGCATGAAGCTAACGGATTGTATAAGCCGGATGGGCGCCCGGAAGGCACGGCGGATCAACAAACGCGGCTACTCCCGAATGAAACCGATCAGAAAAACGGAGGTTAGGCCTAGAGGCAGTCAACACCGGCGCGTGCGGGGGGCCCAATTTTATGCGCCAATTTATGATCGTCGGGAAGATTGATTTTTGGCCGTGAGGACGGAGTGGCAGCTTAAGCGCCTTTCGGTCAGCCGCCGTTGTCGTCGCGGCGCTTGGGTTCGGTCTGGATATCGTAGTTGACCGCCTGCACCAGAAACTGTGCGCCGATCAGCACCGGTAGCGCCGCCAGCATCACCGTGCCGAATGTGGCGGTGACGCCTTGGGTCGCGGACAGCCACCATTTGTAGGCGCCGAAGATGACGCCGCTACCGGTCAGGAGTCCGCCCGCCAGCAAATAGAATGAGCCCAGACTGAAATCGAACAGCAGATATTTATAGAGGATGCGTTTACCCATGCCGCGGATCAGCCGGTAGATGAACACGTGGACGATGGCGGGGATACGAAGCGACGATTGTTCATCGCCGTAGCGCGCGGGGATCGGTACGTCTTCCACTACCGCGCCGGCGATGTTCAGGCGGATCAGCATGTCCGATTCAAAAAAGTACCCGTCCGATACTCGATCGATATCCATGCGTTCCAGCGCGTCGCGGTTGATCGCCGTGTAGCCATTAGTCGGGTCCATCATCCGGTAATATCCCGACGCGGCCTTGACCAAGAAGGTTAGCGCCCGGTTGCCGAACAGCCGCGCCGGCGGCATCTGCGCCAGCGCCTTCAGGTCCTTGAACCGGTCGCCCTTCGCGTAATCAGCGCGGCCGGAGCGCACGGGCTCCAATAATTTATCCAGGTACGCCGGGTCCATCTGATCGTCGGCGTCCATTTTGACGATCACGTCGTAACCGTCGGCGAGTGCGCGGGCATATCCTGTCTTCATGGCGGCGCCGACGCCGCCGTTCCTCTCGCGGCGGATCACCGCGACCCGAGAGTCCCCCAATGCCGCCGCCGTGTCACCGGTTTTTTGCGGGCAGCCGTCGTTGACCACGTAGATACGGGTCAGCCACGGCGGAATGCCCGCGATCACGGCGGCGATCTTGTCCGCCGCGCGGTAGGCGGGGATGACCAGGGCGATTTTTTGGCGGTCGGTCACGGGTGCATGGTCCTCTCGATTTACCACGATCGATTGACGGGGGCCGGATGATACCTCATTTTCACGGCCGGTACTCGGTGCCCGTTCTTGGGGGCCGGGGGCCGCGCCCCCTTTTGGCTCGGGCCAAGGTTGCGCTAAAACGGTTAAGACTTCGTCATGCTGCGGGGATGAAAATGACCATAAACCGGCAAATCCACACGGAAATCCGCGAGGCGGTGGCGGCGCTCTGCCGCGATTTTTTGGGCGAATACTGGCGTGAAAAGGACCGGGACCGCGCCTACCCGAGGGAATTCGTCGATGCGCTCACCGAGGCCGGGTTCCTTGCCTGCCTGATCCCGGAAGAATACGGCGGATCAGGGCTCGGCATGTCCGAAGCCGCCGCGATCATGGAGGAAATACACCGCTCGGGCTGCAACGGCGGCGCCTGCCATGCGCAGATGTATACGATGGGCGCGATCCTAAGGAACGCCGACGACGCTAAGAAGAAAGCCTACCTGCCGAAGATCGCCTCGGGCGAACTGCGTCTTCAGGCTTTCGGCGTGACGGAGCCGACATCGGGCACGGACACCACCCGCATCCGCACGACCGCCAAAAAAGACGGCAACGAATGGGTCATCAACGGGCAAAAGGTCTGGACATCCCGCGCCGAGCATTCGGACCTGATGCTGCTCCTGGCCCGGACGAGACCCCGCGACCAGGTTGCCAAACCGCACCAGGGCATGTCCATGTTCCTGATCGACATGCAGGCGGCCTTGGGCAACGGGCTCGAGATCAAGCCGCTGCGCGCCATGGTCAACCACGCGACGACGGAAATCTTTTTCGACGACCTTCGCGTGCCCGCCGACTGCATCATCGGCGAGGAAGGGCGGGGATTCTATTACATCCTGGACGGCATGAACGCCGAACGCACGCTGATCGGCGCCGAATGCATCGGCGATGCGCGGTGGTTTATTCAAAAGGCGCGCGACTATGCGTGTGAGCGACGGGTGTTCGACCGGCCCATCGGCCAGAACCAGGGCATTCAATTTCCCATCGCCCGTTGCCTGGCGGAAACGGAGGCCGCGGCCCTGATGGTGCAGCAGGCGGCGGAATTGTTCGACGCGGGCGACACGGGGGATGCGCTGGGTGCCGCGGCTAACATGGCGAAGCTTCTGGCGGCGGACGCATCCTGGCACGCCGCCGACATGTGCCTGCAGACCCATGGCGGCTTCGGCTTTGCCGAGGAATACGACGTCGAGCGCAAATTCCGCGAAACGCGGCTATATCAGATCGCGCCGATTTCGACCAACCTGATCCTGTCTTACATCGCCGAGCATGTGTTGGACATGCCGCGGTCGTTTTAGGATACCGCCCATGGGAGCCAAAGGGAGATTGCCGAATGCCTGATACGGCGCGCCTGTCCGACGATGACATCGATCACCTGCGGACCTGGATCGGCAAGACCCAGGAAATGCCCGACCTGATCGGCGCCTTTCCCATGGCGGCGCTGGCGGCGACCCTCGACCGGGACGACCCGCACCCGAAGCCACGCGACTCGCTGCCGCCTTCGGCCCATTGGCTATATTTCTTGGAAGCACCAAGGCATTCGGAACTGGCACACGATGGCCACGCAAAAAAGGGCGGCTTTCTGCCGCCGGTGCCGCTGCCGCGGCGCATGTGGGCGGGCGGGCGTATCTGGTTCCCGGGCACCCTGAAGGTCGGTGATGACGCAACCCGCGTTTCGACCGTTAAGGACGTGACCTTCAAGGAAGGCAAATCCGGCCGGCTAGTGTTCGTCTTGGTCGAACACCGCATCCAGGTGGACGGTAAAGACCAGATCGTCGAGGAACACGACATCGTCTACCGCGACGAAGCGGACCCGAGTGCTCCGCCGCCCAAGCCGCAGCCCGCACCGGAAGGGGCGGTGTGGTCACGCCGAGTCCTGCCGGACGAGGCGATGCTGTTCCGCTATTCGGCGCTGATCTTCAACGCCCACCGCATTCATTACGACCGGGAATTCACGCGGGATGGTGAGGGCTATCCCAACATCATCGTCCACGGGCCGCTGATCGCGACGCTGCTGATGGACCTGTGTCGGCGCGAGGCGGGAGACCGGAAACTCACCAAGTTCGCCTACCGCGCCGTTAGGCCGAGTTTTCTGGACGGGGGGGCGATGACGTTCGCCGGACGGCCTGAAGACGGCGGCGCGAAGGCGGCGCTTTGGGCGTTGGACCAGGACGGCTGGCTCGCCATGCAGGCGGAGGCGGAATTCAATGGCTGAGAAATCCGCCCAAGAAAAATCCGCGCTCGGCGGTATCCGGGTCTTGGACGCGGCGACCTTCATCGCGGGTCCCTACGCGGGGTCGATCCTGGGTGAATTCGGGGCCGAGGTCATCAAGATCGAACAGCCGGGCAAAGGGGATCAAGTCGGTGGCGACCCGTGGCGCCGCTATGGCACGCCGACCGGGCGCGACAACGCGACGCTGGCGTGGCTGACGGAGGCCCGGAACAAAAAATCCATCACGCTGAACTTGCGGGAAAAACGCGGCGGGGATTTGTTGAAGCGCATGGTCGAACAGTCCGACGTGCTGATCGAAAATTTCCGCCCAGGCACCATGGAGCGCTGGGGGCTCGGCTGGGCCGACCTGTCGGCGATCAACCCGAAGCTCGTCATGCTGCGCGTCACCGGATACGGCCAGACCGGGCCCTACAAGGACCGGCCCGGTTTCGCCCGCATCGGCCACGCGGTCGGCGGGTTGACCTACCTTGCCGGGCGGCCGGGGGAAATTCCCGTCACGCCGGGATCGACGTCCTTGGGCGATTACATGACCGGTATGTACGGCGTCATCGGCGTGCTGACGGCGCTGCGCCACCGCGATAACACAGGCGAGGGGCAGTACATCGATGCGGCGCTTTGCGAAAGCGTCTTCCGCGTGCTGGACGAACTCGCCCCGGCCTTTGCGGCGCGCGGCACGGTGCGCGAGCCCGAAGGCATCGGGACCTTGAACGCCGTGCCGCACGGGCACTTCCCCTGCGGCGACGGCAAGTATTTGTCCATCGCCTGCACCACGTCGAAAATGTTCGAGCGGTTGTGCGACGCCATGGAACGCCCAGACATGAAAGAGGCCTATGGAGATCAGGCCGTGCGGCTGAAAAACCGGGATCGCGTGATCGAAGAAGTCACAAATTGGTGCATGTCGATGACCCGGACGGAAGTGATCGAAAAATGCGTCGCTGCCGAGGTTCCCGCCGGGCCGATCAATTCCATCGCCGACATTTTCGAAGACCCGCAGTTCGCCGCCCGCGATATGCTGCTGAAACTGACGGAGCCCGATACGGGCGAGGTGGTGATCCCGGGTGTGGTGCCGAAACTGTCTGCGACGCCGGGGAGGGTGAAGACCTTGGGCGCGGCGCTGGGGTCTTCCAATGCCGAGATTTACGGCGGGCTGCTCGGGCTCTCTGGCGACGAGATCGCGGCCCTCAAGGCAGATGGAATAATTTAGGGGCATTATCTGAGAAAGCGAGACATGTAATGAGCGACAAAGATAACGACCATGGCGAAGTCCGGCTGACGGTGACGGACGGCGTTGCGCTGATCGAATTCGACCGGCCGCAGGCGCGCAACGCCATGACCTGGACCATGTACGAAGGCATGGCGGCGGCGTGCGACAAGATCCATGGCGACAAATCGGTGCGGGTTGCAGTCTTTCGCGGCGTCGGCGGCAAGGCTTTTGTCGCCGGCACGGACATCGCCCAGTTCGCGGAATTCAAGGACGGCGAAGACGGCATCAAGTACGAGGAAACGGTCGAAACCTATCTGGAGCGGGTCGGCAACCTACCCATGCCGACCCTTTGCGTCGTCGAGGGATGGGCCGTCGGCGGCGGCATGGCCATCGCCAATGCCTGCGATTTCCGCATCGCGACGGCGGGATCGCGATTCGGCGTGCCGATCGCCCGTACGCTCGGCAACTGCCTCGCCGCGAAAAACCTGCGGGCGCTGACGGAAACGCTGGGCGTCCCCATGGTAAAGCGGATGTTGCTGTTGGCGGAAATGCCCGAGGCCGAGGAAATGCTGCGCCACGGATACCTTTTGGCTGTCTGTGACCCGGCGGACATCGAAGTCAAACAGGCGGAGATTGCCGACAAGCTGAAAGGCCACGCGCCGGTCACCATGCGAGTGAGCAAGGAAGCGCTCCGGCGGCTGTCGTCGGACCTGAACCCGGATGATGCGGACTTGATCCGCGAGTGCTATGGCTCCCGCGATTTCGCCCGCGGCGTCGCCAGCTTCGTCGCCAAGAAACCGGCGGAATGGAAAGGGGAGTAGCAACCGAAGGGCGCAGAAAATTGTCAAGATGACAATTGCGTTCTTGCCGCTTGTACTTCCGGCGGGGATAGAATTGGATTGATCGAATACGGAATCGACGGTCGCTACCTGGTTCAGCGGAAGTTTGCAATGTCCACCCGATCCAATACAGGAAAGCAGCGTCTCGTGCGGATGATGACGCATTATATGGCCTGGGCGAACTGTTCGATGCTTGCGTCGGTCGCCGGCCTTTCTGAAGTCGAAATCATGAAACCGCGCTCAGCGCTTTTTGGCAATATCGCCAATACGTCTAATCATATTCTCGTTATCGAAAAAATCTTCCAGGCCCGCCTTAAGGGCAAGGCCCATTCTTGCGTGGCTCGCAACACGGAAACTTCACTGCCCTCCATCTCCGTCGCCAGCGCCGAAAATTCCCGCTGCAACCAGCGCAGCACGTCTTTGTCCTGCACGAAACGGTCGCCGGACGCTATCGTGCCGAGCATGAGGTTGGGTGCGCGTCTGACGCTTTCAAAAGCGGCATCGAATGCTTGGGGCGCTTTCGCAACCAAGTCCGGGTTGCATTCGATCAGGCGGTCCCGCCCCGGCACTTCGCCATGGCGGCGGTCAAATGCGGTCAGATCCATGTCGTACTGAACCACGTGACTGGCGACGATCGTATCGCAGGTCTTCATATTCGGTAGCAGCCCGCCGGCGACGCCGGTGAACAGCAAGCCTTTCGGATCGAACAGATCGATCAGCATCTGCGTGCAGATCGTTGCGTTGATTTTTCCGATGCCTGACTGCGCCAGGGCGATTTCGACGCCCTGAAATTTCCCGGAGGTGACGGAAACCTGGGCGAGGGAGGTTTCCTTGGTCTTGGTCATGCGCGACTTGATGAGTTTGGCCTCTTGGTCCATCGCGCCGATTGCCGCATACATCGGCTCATCTCCCCAGGGTCACATAGGGTTAAGAGTATGGCCGCCGGGCGCGAACGCTTAGCCAAAATTTACCGCGAAATCGGGCTATTTCGGCCAGCGTTCAAATGTTTTGGCATCTTCCGGGATGTGATGAAATTCCTGTGCGTCCGCCGTCTGGATGGCGATGGCCGGTTTGCCGTAGAGAGACGGGTCGTCCATGGTACCGACCTTGATATAGACGCCGGTCGGCAGTGCCGGCGAGCGCGTCAGCAGTTGCGTCCCGCAGGTGTCGCAAAAATCGCGGGTGCGGGGGTTTTCCAGCCCCGGCATAGTGAACTGCTTGGGTTTTCCTCGGGTGTATTTGAAGCCGTCCAGGGGCATGCCGATGATGACGTTGGGGTGGCCGCCGGAAAGGTGCTGGCATTGCCGGCAATGGCACTGCACGCGGGCGAGCGGTTCGCCCGAGGCCTCATAGCGAACATAGCCGCAATAGCATCCGCCTTCGAATTTCATGGTTTGTCCTCCTTCGCCGGACGGGGAGGTCGAATAGTGTGAAGCAGCCGGCGGGCAAGTCAAGGGAGCCGCGGTGGCGGCAAATTTGGAGGCCCGGCTAATCCGGGCCGTCGACGGGCCGGGGGTCGCCGGCCCCCAGCAGTTTGGATTGGCCGAGTTTAAGGAGCGAGTCCTGTTTCAGGCGGAAGGGCGCGTCTTCCTCAGCCGATTTGGCGCTTTCGCGCATTTCGTCTTCCAGAAAGTCGAGTTCCTGCCCGGCGGTGCGCAGTGTCGCGATGACCGATTCCACGTTTCGGTGCCGCGCCGCAACCAGCGCCCAGAGGATGGCCGCCCGGGTGCCCGATTTGCAGTGGGCAAATACCGGTACCGGCAGATCGGCAAGGTATTCCTCGAACCGGTCGATAATTTCCGGTTCGAAGATCGAATGGTTTTCCGTCGGGCTGTGGGCATAGGCAAGGCCCAGGGATCCTAGCAGGCTCCTCGCGTCGTCGGATTTCAGGTAGTCCCCCAGTTCGTCATCCGGGCGCGCGTTCAGAACCGCGGCGAAGCCCGCGGCTTTCAGCGCTTCGAAATCCGCCGCTTCGGGCTGCGGCCCGATGGCGAAGTCCGGCGTCAGATGAACGACTTTATCGATCACGCCCGTATCAACCCCAGTTTCGTCCTTCGGCGGCGGCATTGCGTCCGCCCCGCCATCTTATCTGTTTTATATTCACGGCAACGCCCCTAAACTTGGCCCGAGACCGGGGCCCGGGCCAAGACCCAAATTGGACGGCCCTCATATTACGGACATCCGACGCCATGGACGCCACCGACGCCAAAATTCTAGACGTTCTGCAAGCCGACGGCGCGCTTTCGCCTAAAGATGTGGCCGGCAAGCTCGGCCTGGACGAAAAGGACTGTGCCGCCCGGATCAAGAAGCTTGAGGACACGGGCGTCATAACCGGGCGCGTCGCGCTGCTGGACGCGCGCAAGGTCGGGGCCAACATGACCGCCTTCGTCGCTATCACCACGGCGGAACACAGCAAGGAATGGCTTAAAAAATTCCATGCCGCGGTCATGAGCTTTCCGGAGGTGGTAGAGTTCTACCGCATGAGCGGTCAGGTGGATTACCTGCTGCGGGTCGTCGTGCCCGATATCGATGCATACGATGCGTTTTACAAAAAGCTGATCGGCGCGGCGACGTTGAAGGACGTGAGTTCCACCTTCGCGATTGAGCAGATCAAGAACACGACGAAACTTCCGATCAGCGGCGGTTAGGCGGCGGGCCGGTTACTTTTCCTCCAACGAGGTTGAAGCATTCAAATCCGGCGGCGGCGGGTGTGTTCGGATACAAGTTTACGATCGTCAGCGCGGACTGCAAATGGCCGGTTATGGTTTCCCGCGGGTTGGAGGCGATCAGAGTGGACCGGGCGCGGCTTAGGCAGGCGCTGGTCAATTTGATCGCCAATGCGGCGAAATTTACGGAAAACGGATGGATTGAAGTCAGGCTCCGGCGCAGCGAAGGCGATCACCCGGGCACGATTATCGAGGTCGAAGACAACGGCCCCAGAATCAACACTGATATTTTGCCGACGATTTTTGACCGCTAAACCCAGGGCGACTTGCTGCTGGCGCAGTCGAACAAAGGCACGGGCCTGGGGTTGACGATTGTTCGCAGCACCTGTGACGCGCTCGGCTAAAGCATCGACGTGCGCAGCGCACCGGGCGAAGGCAGCTGTTTCATCCTGACGACCCCGGACTGAGCCCGCCCGCGTCGGTGGTAGCGGTGGCTAAATCCCGCGCTTGTCGGGATAGCGCTGCCTCAGATCTTCCATCTGTTCGGGTGTCAAAAACCGGGCGTCCTTGTTGCGGAGCAACAGGTAAAGCTTAGCGGTTTCCTCCAGTTCCTCGATCGCATAGACGGCGTCTTCCAGCGATTTGCCGGCAACCACCGGCCCATGGTTGGCCAGCAGCACTGCATGGTGCTTGCCCGCCAGTTCCTTGACCGCGCGGGCAAGGTCCATCGATCCCGGTGGGATGTAGGGCACCAGCGGAAGGATGCCGACCTTCAGCGCGTAATAGGCGGTGATCGGCGGCAGCACGTTTTTCGGATCGATTTCGTTCAGACAGCTGACCGCGACCGAATGGGTCGAATGCAGGTGCACGATGGCGCCTGCCTGCGGCCGTTCTTCATAGACCGCCAAGTGTAAAAAGGTTTCCACCGTCGGCTTGTCACCGGCGATGTGATTGCCGTCTTTATCGAGCCTTGAAATAGTCTCCGGGTCGAGCCGCCCAAGGCACGACCCTGACGGCGTCATCAGCCAGCCGCCGTCTTTGAGCCGGACGGAGATGTTGCCGGATGAGCCCACAGTCATCCCCCGGTCGAACATGGACTTGCCTAACAGCGCGATGTCGTCGCGCATTTTGATCTCGCTGCTCATGTCCGCACCCCCATGGCTCAGGCCGCCCCGTCGAGCATGCCGAGGGCCTTTTCGAAAAAGTCCTCGGAGCCGAAATTGCCGGATTTGAGCGTGATGGCGAGGGGCGCTTCGTTGCCGCCGCCCGTGGGCAGGCTCTCCGTCCACGGTACGCCTGGGTCGATTTCGGGCCCGATGCGCATGGCCTTGACACCCAAGGCCTGGGACACCGCGCCAGACGTTTCGCCACCGGCGATGACGAAGCGGCGAATGCCACCGTCCCGCAAATACCGGGCAAGGTCGCCGAAGAATTTTTCAACCATGTCGCCCGCCTGGTTGCGGCCGATTTTCTGCTGCACCTGTTTGACCGTTTCCGGATCTGCGGTGGAATAAATCATCTGCGTGCCGTCACCGGCCAACACCTTTTCAGCCAGCTTGCGCGCACCGCCGACGCCGTCGATCAGCTCCATGGGGTCGACGCTGTGATTGGCGAATTTCTTGCGGGCACGGGCGACCTGGCTCAGCGTCGCCTGCGAACAGCTGCCGGATATGATTACCGCCGGGCCGTCGGCGGAGGGCAGGCGGGCTTCGCTTGCGGCGGCGATCAGCCCGGCGCGGCGGAAGTTTTCGGGCAGGCCGAGCGCAATGCCCGATCCGCCGGTGATCAGCGGATGATCAGCCGCCGCCTCGCCAATGATCCGCAAATCCTGATCGTCCACCGCGTCGATGATGGCGTACGTGTGGCCGGAGCCCTGCAGGGCCTGAAACGCCGTCTTGACGGCGTCGGCGCCTCGCTTGACGGTTTTGTGTTCGACTAGGCCGACCAGTTCATCTGTCTGACGCGACAGGACGCGCACCAAGTTCGGGTCGGTCATCGGCGTCAGCGGATGGTTTTTGAGGCTGCTTTCCGACAACAATACGTCACCGACGAACAGATACCCTTTGTAGATCGTCCGCCCCGTGGTCGGGAACGCCGGACAGGCAAGGGCGAAATCGTGGTCCAGGTCGGCCAACAGCGCGTCGGCGACCGGGCCGATGTTGCCCATGTCGGTGGAATCGAAGGTAGAACAGTATTTGAAAAACGCCTGTTTGATACCGAGGCCCCTGAGCCACGCCAACGCCGCCCGTGAATTTTGCACCGCTTCGTGGACCGGGCAGGTGCGGGATTTCAGCGCCACGACGACGGCCTCCGCATCGCCTAGGTCTGGCATGGCGCCCGCTGTCGGCACGCCGTTGACCTGCACCGTACGCATGCCGTTTTTGACTAGCGTGTTGGCCAGATCGGTGGCACCGGTAAAATCGTCGGCGATGCATCCCAGGACGGCGGGCATGGGGAAACGGGCTCCGCAATTCGAATTAAGACGCCCGGAATAGCACGAAACCTGCCCGAACCGAAACCTTCGCGATGGGCGGCGGCCGTCAGGTGGGGGCGGTGGGGCCGCGGTCCAGGCAGGCGAGCAGGGTGCGGGCCGTGAGGGGCTTCAACAGCTCCCGGTCGGCGCCAAGCTTGCAGGCGCTGTCAGGTAGGACTGTACCGCCGACATGGCGGTAATGGCGAGGGGTGGATTGATGGCCCGCAGGTTGCGGATCAGCTCGATGCCTTCGCCGCCGGCCATGACGATGTCCGTCAGGACTGCGTCAAAGGCCATTTTTTTGGGCTTTTTCCAGGGCCTCATCGCCGCCTTCGGCAACGGTGACGGCATGCCCAGCGGCCTCCAGAATTTCCCGGAGTTCGGCCCGAAGATCGGGATCAGCCTCGACAACAAGCACGTGGGTCATGGGGCATTATCCGCCCGCCCGCGAAAAACGGGAATTCACATCCGATCACATGACTGTAAAGGGGTTTGTGAAGGGCAAGCTGCCCGCAGCGCCACCTAGTTCCCGGAGAGCTTTGCCAGATAGCGCGGGTTGCTCTCCGCCAGTTCGGCGCGGACGGTCTCAAGCAAGTGTTCATGGGTCCCGGCGGGCGCCTGCCCCGAGCGGATTTCGCTGACGAGCCGGCGGTTTAGATCGCGAAGATCTCCACCGCCGAGTAGCGCCGTCAGACGTTCGGCTTCGGCCCTTTCAGGCGCGTCGCCGGCCTCAGCATGCCGTTCGGAGATGGCGCGGGCGTTTCGGATCATCGCCTGCTTGTAGTTGGCGGCGTGATCGTCCGGGTTGGCGGCAAGCGCGGCCTCTGCCTGTTCAGCGATGTCTTCCAGGGCCCGGCCGCTCGGGATTTTTCTCATCGGGCTGCCCCCGCGTCTTCGCCTGTCATGGACCCGGTCATAGCGAGAATTTCAATTTCCAGTTCCGGCGCGACGTGGGCGGTGAGCGCCAATTCGATGGACGGCTCCTCGCCGGAATTGTGACGGTGGGCCTGCTGCAGAGCAATGACGGCCCAGCGCACGTGGGCCATGACCTCCCAATAAGGCACCTGCGCCCGGTCGATCATACGCCCGGCGGCGGCTTCATATCCGTCAAGGAAAGCATCGCGGGGGCCGAGGCCGCCGGCCGCTTCATCCCACCTTCCAAAGCGCCAGCACTTGGCTAGGAACCAGCCGATGTCCTCCATGGGGTCGGACCAGGCCGCGAATTCCCAATCGAGGGTTGCAGTCAGCCTTCCGTCGTCGATCATCAGGTTTCCCGTCCGGTAATCGCGGTGACACAGCACAACCCCACCCGGTGCGGGTGCGTGTAGATCGAGCCACGCAAGCCCCCATTCGACCGCCGGGTGCGGATCGGGCAGGGCGTCCAGATAATCCCGGTAGGCCTGGATCGCCGCCTGGGCGGAATCAGCAGGCGGCGCGCCTAGAAAGTCGAGCCCGGCGACGGGCGGGCGGATGGTGTGGATTTTCGCCATGTTGGCGCCGAGCGCCCGGACCAGTCCGGCATCCGGCGCGTTGCGGACCAAACGGCCGCCGCGCGCTTCACCCGCCGCCCGGTGCATCAGGAAAAACGGCCCGCCCAGGACCGACGGGTCTTCGCAAAGTACGCACGGCGTCGGCACGATGGCGCCGGCCCGGTGCGCGGCCTTCAACAGGGCGAATTCCTCCGCCCGGCCGTGGCTAGTTTCAACCGCGGAAGCAGCGTCCCGGCGCAGCACAAGATCATGTCGCCCGTGCCAGTCGCCGCCCGCGACGTCGATCACCAGCCGGTGATTTTCCTGGATCGCGCCGCCGGAAAGCTTGACGGTCTCGACGACCGTCACCGGACCTCCGGCTTGGCCGGTAAGCCAGGCCGCAACGCGACCGGTCTGGTCCTGGGTAAGACCGCTCATGCTTTTTCCCGGTCCAGCATTAGTCTCTCGGTGCGCCCCACGACCAGTAATCGATGCCGTATTCGCGGAACTGCCCCGCCAACACCATTTTGTGAACTTCCGAAGCACCATCAACCAGCCGCGCCTGCCGGGCATAACGGTAAATCCATTCCAGCACCGTGTCCTTGGAATAGCCCTTTGCGCCACACAGTTGGATCGCCGTGTCAACGCATTTGTGCAGCGTGCCTGCGACCTGCACCTTGGCGGTCGATACCTCGGCCCGCGCGCGCGATCCCTGGTCGAGCGTCCAGGCGGCGTGCATGGTCAGCATCCTCCCGATCTGAATTTCCTTGGCGGCATCGCCCAGCAGCAACTGCACGCTTTCCCGGTCGGCAAGCTTGGTGCCGAAGGCCTCGCGGTCGGAAATATACCCGTCGGCGATTTCAAGCGACCGCTTGGCAAGCCCCAGCCAGCGCATGCAGTGGGTCAGCCGTGCGGTGCCGAGACGTATCTGCACGCACTTCATGCCTTCGCCGACGCCCATCAGGCGGTTTTCGTCGGGGATTTCTAGCCCGTCGAATTTCAATTCGCAATGGCCGCCGTGTTCTTCGGGTCCCATGATCGGGATGCGGCGGACGATTTCCCAGCCCGGCTGATCCTTGTGAAACAGGAACGCCGTCAGGTTGCGGCGCGAATCGTCCGACGTGCGGGCCAGAAGAATAAAGTGCGAGGCCACGCCGGCGCCGGTGATGAACCACTTATGGCCGTGGACGACCCAAGTATCGCCTCTCTTTTCGGCGCGGGTCAGCATCATCCCGGCGGGGTCGGACCCGGCGCCGGGCGCCGGTTCGGTCATAACGATGGACGACCGGACATCGCCATTGATGATCGGCTGCAGCCATTGTTCTTTCTGCGCGTCTGTGGCGACGCGGTTCAGCACGAACATGTTGCCATCGTCGGGGGCGGCGGCGTTGAAAACCACGGGCCCGAAGATCGACCGGTTCATTTCCTCGTAGCACGCCGCCATGCCGACCGTGTCGAAGCCGCGCCCGCCGCGCGCCACCGGCATGGCGAGCGCCCAAAGCCCCGCGGCCTTGGCCTTTGCCCGCATGGCGGTCAAGGGCCCGCTGGCGATGTTTTCGTGGTCGTCGTAGCTGGTCGGATCGGCCTCGAGTGGAATCAGATTGTCGGCGACGAAGGCGCGGATCTTCCGCCGCGTTTCGTCGACTTCGGGGCTGAGGGTGAAATCCATGGCGCGCCTTCGGCATCAGAGGAAGAATCGAACGGTCCCGGCGTTGTATCCCGATCCGCGCTGCAGGCCAAGGCCCGCTGTCCCCGCACGCGCCCGGGACCGGGTTATCCACAGGTTCCCGTTGTATTCAGGCGGTTGTCAGGTAATTTTCATACGGCGGTGTGTTTCTGTGTTATACTTTAGACGATACGAATAGAAAAAACGTCTCGCTCATCAGGGAATGGGAGGTACGAGAAGGAGGCCGCGCCATGCGACCCGACTGTGCCGACCGTTACAGCAGGTGGCTCGCACCGGAAATCGGTGGTGGGGCCGCCGCCGTTCGTAAATCTGACACCGATGACCTTCGCCGCAGCCCGCGCTCCATCGTGCGCGGCGACATCAATATCGAAACCGGCCTTGGCGCGGCCGGGGGCAGGGGCCAGCTTCTAAATATTTCCCCGGGCGGCGCTGCCGTGGTCTATCCGGCGGGCGATGTGCCTCAAGTCCATATGCTGGCCGAAGGCGATTCAGTCGTCCCGGAATTGAACGGCCGGGCCAAGCTGCCGGGGCGGGTGGTCCGCCTGTTCGACGGCGGCTACGCCATCGAATTCGATGGGGAGATGGAGGTCGAACGCGACCTGACCGTCCGCACCCTGGGTTCGCCGAAACTGATTTCCTGGTCCGGGTTTCCGGCGCTAGTTTTTCGCCGCCGGCGCGACGCCGGCAAACCCCACCGTCGACATATCGCGCATCGGCCAGTCGCCGGTCTCCAGCGCCTGGTGAAACCGCGCAATGCGCAGGTTGAACAGCGCCGGTTCTTCCAAATTCAACAGATGTCCCGATTTCGGAATGACCGACAGGCCCGCCCCCGGCATGGTCCGCTTGAGCCACAGGTTGATCTCGAGAGCCGGTTCGTCCTCGTCCCCCACCATGCACAAGACCGGCGTCATCGATGCGCGCAAGACATCTTCGAAATCGTAGAGCGACGGCCGGCCGGACACGATGTTGCGGAGCACGTGGGCTGAGCCGATGCAGTCGTGTTCGGCAAGCCCGTCGCGGAATTTTTCCCACCCGGCCCGGTCCTTCTGCTTTAACTGCAGGCGCGTCGGTCCGTTGCCGAAATCGTCCGCCGGGAACACGTCCGCTGCCTGGATTTCATCGGCGAGGCGCGCCCCCTCGGCACGGAAGTTCGGGTTTTCGCGTGGGTGTGATCCCGCCCCGCCGGAAGCCGCGACCAGGGACGCGACCCGTCCCGGATGGCGAAGCGCCAGAATCAAGCCCGTGTAGGCACCCATGGAAAGCCCGACCACGTGCGCCTTTTTCACGCCCGCCGCATCGAGCACCGCGCGCGCATCCTCGGCGACGATCTCGTAACTGTAGGCGGCGCTGTCCGCCGGAATATCTGAAGGCGCGTAACCGCGCGTCGCCGGGACAAGGCAGCGGTTGGTCCTGCGGAAGACCTTGACCTGATCGGCCCAGCTGCGTGGGTCGCCGCCGTATTCATGCAGGAACAGGATGGCGTCGCCGTCGCCGCCCGAGTCTTCGTAATTCAGCGAAATGCCGTCGTCGGCTTTTGCGGTGGGCATGGGCATTTCCTTCGGTTCGGGGTTCGGGGGCCTAGAGCGTATTCACAAGATGGCCGCCGTCGACGGCGATGATTTCGCCGGTCATGTAGGCCCCGGCGTCCGATGCCAGCAACAACACCGCGCCGTCCAACTCATGCGGTTGGCCGAAGCGGCGTTGCGGCACGCGTTTTTTCAAAGCCTCGCCGGCGTCGCCGGCTAGAAAATCGCGGTTCAGGTCGGTGACGATGTATCCCGGCGCGATGGCGTTGACGCGGATGCCATACCGCGCCCATTCCAGCGCCAGAAGTTTGGTCATCTGTACCAGGCCCGCCTTGGAAACGGCGTAGGGTAGCACCCCTGCCGACTGCCGAAGGCCCATGATCGACGCCGTGTTGACGATGGCGCCGGGCGTTTCGGCGGCGGCAAGGCGCTTGGCAAAGGTTTGCGCCACGGACCACGCCCCCTTTAGGTTGGTGTCCATCACCCGGTCCCACGTAGCTTCGTCGATTTCCATGGCCCGGGCGGTCGATGCGATGCCCGCGTTGTTGATCAAGACCGCAATCGGGCCGAGGGCTTGTTCCGCCGCATCGAATGCGGCGGCGACCGAATTTGCATCCGTTACGTCCATTTCAGCCGTCCACGCCTTGCCGCCCACAGCCGTTATAGCATCGACGGTTTTGGCAAGTGCGTCCGCCCTCCGGGCGCAGCACGCGACCGCCGCGCCATGCGCAGCTAGTACCTGCGCGAAGTGCCGGCCGAGGCCCGAGGACGCGCCGGTGACCATCGCCGCTCTGCCGGCCAGAAGGTCGTTCTTGAACATGGTCCTTAGTCTCCCGCCTTGGTTTTCAATGCGGTTTCTTTGGCCGCCCGTTCGCGCAGCACGAATTTCTGAATCTTGCCCGTCGACGTCTTGGGCAGCGGCCCGAAGATGACCTGGTCCGGCGCTTTGTAGTGCGCGATGGTGTCGCGGCAGAAATCGATGATGGCGCGTTCGTCGGTTTTGCCTTCCGCGCCTTTTTTCAGCGTCACGAAGGCGCAGGGACGTTCCTGCCATTTTTCGTGCGGCATGGCGACGACGGCGGCTTCCATCACGTCCGGATGGCGGTACAGGCATTCTTCAACCTCAAGTGACGAAATGTTTTCCCCGCCGGAAACGATCACGTCCTTCGAGCGGTCCTTGATTTCGATGTAGCCGTCCGGGTGCATGACGCCCAAATCGCCGGTGTGGAACCAGCCGCCTCGGAATGCTGCCTCGGTCGCATTCGGGTTTTTCAGGTAACCCTTCATGATCGAATGGCCGCGCAGCATGATCTCACCCATGGTTTCGCCGTCCCAGGGTACCGGTTCCATGGTCGTGGGATCCATGATCGTCTGATCGGAAAGCGACGGATAGCGTACGCCGGCGCGGCTGACCTGTTTCGCCTTGGCGCGGGCGTCGAGCCCGTCCCACGCGTCCTGCCAGGCGCAGAAGGTGCTGGGCCCGTAGGATTCCGTAAGCCCATACAGATGCGTCACCCGAAAGCCCATTTTCTCCATGCCTTCGATGACGGCTGAAGGCGGCGCCGCGCCGCCGGTGAAGATGTCGACCCGTTGGTCGAATGCAACCTTGGCCTCGTCTGGCGCGTGGATCAGCATGTTCAAAACGACCGGCGCGCCGCACATGTGGGTGACGGCGTGATCCCGGATCATCGGAAAAATCAGCGCTGGGTCGACGCGGCGCAAGCACACATGCGTCCCCGCCATGGCGGTGATGGACCAGGGGTAGCTCCACCCGTTGCAATGAAACATCGGCAGGGTCCATAGATAGCGCGAATGGCGGTCGAGCCGCGACACCAAAGCGCCGCCCATGGCGGTGACGAAGGCGCCCCGGTGGTGATAGACGACGCCCTTGGGGTTGCCGGTGGTGCCGGATGTATAATTCAGGCTGATCGCCTGCCATTCATCCTCGGGCGGGGCGATGGGGAAGTCCGGGTCGCCGGTTTCGAGGAACGTCTCGTAATCCATCTCGCCCAGACGGTCGCCCCGTTCACCGCCCTGGTTTTCGGTTTCCGGGTCGTCGACGTCGATCACCGGGATTTTGCGGCTCAGTTTGGCGAGCGCATCCTTGATAACCGGCGCATGTTCCCGGTCGGTGATCAGAAGCTTGCTTTCCGCATGATCCAGGATGAAGGCGATGGTGGCGGCATCCAGCCGAGTGTTCAGCGCGTTCAGCACCGCGCCGGCCATGGGGATGCCGTAGTGGCCTTCGAGTAGTTCCGGCGTGTTGGCGCCCATGAACGACACGGCGTCGCCCGGGCCGATGCCCCGCGCGCGGAGCGCCGACGCCAGCTGGCGGCATCGGGCCAGCATGTCGCCATAGGTGATGTGCCGGGTCCCGTGAATGGCGGCGATGCGGTCCGGATAGACTGCCGCCGCCCACACCAGGAATGTCACCGGGGATTGCGGCTGATAATTCGCGCCGGTCCGGCTCAGACCGCGCTCGAATATATTGCCCGGGATGTCCGTTGTCCCGCCCACTGGCGCCGCCTCCCAACTTCGATGCAGCCGTTTTCATTGGCCGCTTGTATTAAGGAGACAACACCCGAAGCCCGGGGTCAATGGCCCTAAATCAATGGCCCGGGCTAAAGGCGGCGCACAGCGTTACGTCCATTTCCACGACCTTTAGGTAAACCCGATGGCTTTCCTTCAACAGATCGCGGAGCCGGTCCGGCAAGCGCCGGTCGCGATGGGCGGCCGTATCCATGCAGCATTGCGCGGTGTCAAACGGATCGACCCGGCCGAGGGAACGGCGTACGTCCTCGACCTCGCCGGCGTCGATCGTCCGGACCATCATCAGCCACGCCAGTACCGAGCCCAGGCGTGCGGTGATCCGCATTTCCTGACTGATGACGAGCATCCATTCGTGAGGCGTCAGGCCATGCAGCGGGCGGCTGTTGTTGCCGCCGCTCAGATAATCTTCTGAATCGACCAGCAATCGGTAGACACCGCCATAGGCCGCATCGACGGACTGAACCATCGCCCCGTCGACCGTTCGTGTCTCCAATTGGTGGTTCCCCGGCATATCGTCGGTTTCTTGACCGGCTGTCGTTGATAGATAGCAGCCCGGCATTGAGCCAGCAGGGGTATGCCACAAATTCGACCGATCCGCCGTCACGTGAATGGAGAAACCACGCGGGCATGAGCAGAATTTGAACGGGAACTGAGAAAATATAGGGTTTCCTGGGACTTCGAGAGCGGGTATTGATTTTAGCGTTTCGTATTTCAAGTGCGCCTGCCGCCGCCGATCATCCCCCGAGGACCGGTCATTTGGAACTCTGGATTCCCATCACCGTCCTGGCGGCGTTCATGCAGAACGCCCGGTCGGCCATCCAAAAACACCTGAAAGGCCGCCTGACGACGCTGGGCGCGGCCTATGTTCGGTTCCTGTACGCGCTGCCATTCGCGCTGGTCTACATCGCCGTGCTACATTTCGTCGGTGGCAAGGCGATCCCCGAACCCAACATGATTTTCATGATGCACACTTTCCTGGGTGGGCTGTTCCAGGTGCTGTTCACGGTGGTGCTGCTGTATCTGTTTCAGTTCCGTAACTTCGCGGTCGGCACGACGTTTTCAAAGACCGAGGTGTTTCAGGTCGCGATCCTTGGTTTTTTGATCCTGGGCGATGAAGTGACCGTGCCCGCCGCCGCTGCCATCGGGCTGGCCAGTTTGGGCGTCGTCGTGTTGTCGGCGGGGCAGTCGAAGATTTCCCTGGGCGCACTGGTCGCCGGCATTGCCGAAAAGGCGACCCTGATCGGGCTGTTCTGCGGCGCGTTGCTAGGCGCGTCGGTGGTGTTTTTTCGGGGTGCCACGCGGGCGCTCGCCTGCGACGATCTGGCCATGACCGTGGCCTTTACGCTGGTCGTCGCGCTGGTCATGCAGACGATGATCATGGGCGTCTATCTTGCGTGGAAGGAACGCCAGACGTTGACGGACGTGTTCGTGCACTGGAAGTGGTCGGCGGCCGTCGGCCTGATCGGCATGGCGGGGTCGATCTTCTGGTTTATCGCCTTCACGCTGCAGAACGCCGCCTATGTCCGCGCCGTCGGGCAGATCGAACTGGTGTTCACCTTCTGCGCGTCGATCTTTTTCTTCAAGGAAAAGGTCACGCGGCTGGAAGTCGTCGGCATCCTGATGATCATCGCGGCGATTTTGCTTTTGATCCTAAGCCGCGTCTGATTCTGCAAGAGACCGATTGCCGCCGCCGGAATATGTGCCTGACCCCGGCGCCGCCGTTGTGTGCTAGGATAATTCTTCGCCGCGCTGCCCAAGGTGCGCGGCCGCAGGAGAAACGCCATGCCGCACCGGACGCTCCGATCCTTCCTTGAGGGCTAAAATCTACTCTCCGTCACGCCGGAAACCAGCGTCACCCAGACGGTCAAAAGTATGAGCGTGCGCAACGTCGCCGCAGTGCTGGTCGTCAGGGACCGCGGGCTTCGCGGCATCTTCACCGAACCTGATCTGCTGCGCCGGGTTGTCGCCGAGAGCCTGGACCCCGCGAAAACGCCCGTCGGCGATGTTATTACGAAGCGGATCATCGCGTTGGACGCGGATCGCAGGGGGTTCGAAGTGGCAAAGCTGGTGCACGACCGGGGCATCCGCCACGTGGCGGTCACCGGGCTGGGCCAGCGCGGTTTCGGGATCGTATCGATCCGGGATTTTCCGCCCGCCGACCTGGCTGAATACGGGCGCAAGATCGAATTCGAAGAACACCTGTGGGAAGGCCTCTAGGCCTTCGGCCGGTCTCAGTCCGGGCGAATGATGCCGCTCGGTTGGCCGAAAATCAGGTGTTCGCCCTGATCTGTCAGCGGGTCCTTCATGGTGATTTCTCCGCCCGAAAATCCATACGGCAGGCAATAGACGACGGACGCATTATCCTTGTGGTCGAAGTTGACGGCGACCGCGTCTTCCGGCCCCGTGCCGCCCGGCGCTTCGATCCGCACGTCGTAGGCGATGGCGACCGCCCGGTATTCGCCGGCCTTAGCCTTGGCGCTGCAGGCGGCGGTCAGCCGGTCGATGGTGTCGGCGGGTTCCCGGTCGGCGTCACCGGAAATGTGCAGCACGTCGCCCGGCGCGGTCATGACCACGGCAAACGGCGTCAGCGCCGCCCGTTCGCCCAAAATCATCCGCGATATGGTCATCACGTGTCCCATCACCAGGTTCAGGTCTTCCTGTAAGGCCATCGGATCCCCCTGTTTCCATTATCCGTGCGCCGGGCCGGTATAAGGCAGGACGGCGGTCAGGTCAAAACCGCGGATCAGGCAAGGGGCAGTGGCTCGCCCGCACGGACGTTCCAAAACCGGACCCGGGCGCGGCCGTTTTCGATGTCCAGAAGCGACGCCGCGCCGGTCGACATCTTCGCCTTGCCTTCGGCCTGATGGGCCGAGAGGCCTTCGCCGGTCAGTTCCAGGAAATAGCGGAGGATGCCGTTGGATGAACAGACCAGTGCCGTGCCGCCGGCTGCACGGGCCTCCAGTTCGCCCGCGAGCGCCCGCACGTTGGCGGTCACCGCGCCCGAGCCGGGCGACCATCGGGCGGTTTTTTCCGGCCAGCGGCTCGCCTTTTCCCAGGCCGCCAGTTCGGCCTCGGCTTCGGGCCCGAAGCGATCGATGATTTCCGCGTCCGACAGGCCGCCCCAAGGGCCGTAGTCGATTTCGGTCAAGCGCGGATCGGTTTCCATCGCGCCCTCGGCATTAAATTCGGTCATCAGAACGTGCGCATGGCGCTGCGTGCGTTTCAGCGGTCCGGCGACCCATAGATTAGGCTGGACGCCCGCCGCCTTCATGGCCGCCGCCAGCCGCCGCGCCTGATCCTCGCCCTCGGGCGTCAGGGGCAGGTCTTCGTTGGCGCCGACGCGCACGGGCGTTTCGCCGGCGGCGAAGGTGTTGCCGTGACGGACCAGCAGCAATTTCATCCTTGGGCAGACCCGTTGCCGTCATAGACCGACAGCAGTTCGCCTTCGGCCTTGATCAGATTTTCCGCCTCGGCCAGATCGCCCGGGCTGTCGACGGACCAGTGGCTGCGGCCCCGGTAATCGACCTCGACCACGCGGATCGGGATTTTGTTTTCCAGCGCGCGGAGCTGTTCGAGCCCTTCGATCTTTTCAAGCGCGCCTTCGGGCAGGGTCGCCAGCCGTTCCAGGCAGTCCCGGCGGTATCCGTAAATGCCGATATGGCGGAACACCGGCGCGCCGGGATGGCGTCGGAACGGGATGACCGCCTTGGAAAAATAAAGCGCGTCGTTCTGATTGTCGCGGACGACGGTGGTGCCGCTCGCCGGGTGATCCTGCTTGTGGCGGTGGAGCGCGTCGACCTGATCGTCGGTCAGAGCAACCGCGGGCGTCGCCATGACCACGGCGGGATCGTCGAAAGCCCCCGCCAGGGCGCCGATTACCCAGGGCGGCGTCAGCACCGCATCGCCCTGCAAATTGATGACGATCTCCGGCCGGGGGTCCATGTCCCGGGCGGCGGCGCACACCCGTTCGGTGCCGTTGCGGCAATCTTCGGGGGTCATCACCGCTTCGCCGCCGAAAGACCGGACCGCGTCGGCGATGCGCGCGTCGTCGGTGGCGACGGCGACGCGGTCGACGCCGTCCGCCGCGCGGGCGACGGCCCAGATGCGCTGGATCATCGGCACGCCAGCGACGGGCGCCAGCGGCTTGCCCGGAAACCGGGTCGATCCGTAACGGGCCGGGATGATGACGGCGATGCCGGTAAACGCGGCCATGGCGGCTCCTTTCGCACCTTTCTTCTAAGTGAGCCGGGCGCTCCGCACAAGCGGCAGTGCCGGGCCCAGGGCTTCCTAATGGTCTGGACGTCGGGTCGCAGGCGCACTACATCAATCGCTCCAAACCGGCGTATGAGAAAGGAAATCCGGGCCATGTCCGATGCTCTGTCCGCGGAAACCGTAACCGCGCAAAACGGCGGCCGGTTGCAGGCGTTCGTCGAAAGCGAGCGGTTCCGCAATTTCATTATCGGGGTCATCCTGCTGAACGCGGCGGTGCTGGGCCTGGAAACCTCCCAGGCGGCGCAGGATGCGGCGGGCGGATTGCTCAAAGCGCTGGACCTGCTGGCGCTTGCGGTGTTCGTGGTCGAAATCGGCCTGAAGTTCGTGGTTTACCGCCTGGGCTTTTTCAAAAACGCCTGGAACGTCTTCGATTTCGTGATCGTTGGCATCGCGTTGATTCCGTCAGCGGAAGGGCTTTCGGTGCTGCGCGCGCTCCGGGTGCTGCGGGCGTTCCGGCTTTTATCCATGATCCCCAAGATGCGGGGCGTGGTGCAGGCGCTTCTAGCGGCAATCCCGGCCATGGGCTCCGTCGTCGCCATTCTGTCGCTGGTGTTTTACGTGTTCGCGGTGATGGCGACCAAGCTGTTCGGCCAGGATTTTCCGCAATGGTTCGGCTCCATCGCCAAATCGCTGTATTCGCTGTTCCAGATCATGACGCTGGAAAGTTGGTCCATGGGCATCGTCCGGCCGGTGATGGAGGTCCATCCCTATGCCTGGCTGCTGTTCGTGCCGTTCATCCTGGTCACGACATTTGCGGTGCTGAACCTGTTTATCGCGGTGATGGTCAATTCTATGCACGACGTCACGGCCGAAGACATTCACCACCAGGATGATATGATTGAGGACCTGACCCGCGAGGTTCGGGAACTGCGCACGGAAATCCGTGCCCTTCGCACTGAAAGGACGGGCGGATGAGCGACCGGAAACAGGCTTTGATCGTTGGCGCCGGGCCCGGGCTCAGCACCGCCATGGCGCGGGCGCTGGCCGCCGACGGCTGGCAGGTGCAATTGGCCGCCCGGGACGCCGGCAAACTGGCGAAACTCTGCGAAGAAACCGGCGCGGTCGCGCATTCCTGCGACGTTGCCGACCCGGCCCAAGTGGCGGGCCTGTTTGATGACCTTGACCGGACCACGGGCGCGCCCGGGTTCGTGCTGTTCAACCCGTCCATGCGGGTGCGCGGGCCGGTCACCGGGATCGACCCGGCGGAGGTGTTGAAGGCGCTGACCATTTCGGCCTTCGGCGGCTTTCTGGTGGCGCAGCAGGCGGCCCGCCGCATGCAAAAAGCGGGCGGCGGCGCGATTTTCTTCACCGGCGCTTCGGCGAGCGTCAAGGGCTATCCCAACTCATCCAGTTTCGCCATGAACAAGTTCGCGTTGCGCGGACTGGCGCAGAGCCTGGCGCGCGAGTTGCAACCACAGAACATCCACATCGCGCATTTCATCATCGACGGCGGCATCGCCGCCGACCACCGCGACGGCCGCCAGAATTCGAAGGACGCGCCCGACCGGTTTCTGGAACCGGACGCCATCGCCCAGACCTACATGGCGGTGTTGAAGCAACCGCGCTCGGCCTGGACATGGGAGGTCGAACTCCGCCCCTGGGTCGAAAATTTCTGACCGGGCGGCGGATCGGCCCATAACCGGACAGGGAAGGCCCGATCATGGCGGATGACCTGTTTGACAAGGCGGCGGCCGCCTGGCGCGCGGGCGACCTTATGCAGGCGGCGGCGCTGGCCGATGATGTGCTGGCCGCCGAGCCGGACCACGGCGACGCCCTGATGCTCAAAGTGAACCTGGCGGTCGCCGATAACGACACGGCGGCGGCGCTCCCCCATCTTGAACGGCTGGCCGTGGTCCTGCCCGGCGATCCACACGTTCTGGTCAACCTGGGCCATGGCCGTTTGGCGGCGGGCGACGCGGCCAAGGCGGCGGACGCGTTCGATGCGGCCTTGGCGGCCAAACCGGACGATCCCCGCGCGCTCGATGGCCTCGGCACGGTCCGCCACCGGGAAGGGCGTTATGCCGATGCGGCTGCGCTGCACCGCCGGGCGGCGGCGGCCGATCCCGGCTTCGCCCCGGCGTGGTGCAACCTGGGCATCGCGCTGACCGACCTGGGCGATTTGACTGCCGCTGACGATGCCTTCGCCCGGGCGCTCGCGATCGACCCCGGCGATCCGAAATCCAAATTCAACCGGGGGATCGTCAAACTGTCGGCGGGGGATTACGCCGCCGGATGGCCGCTTTACGAAGCGCGTCTGGCGCTCCGCTCCGACGCGCCGCCCGCCGGCAAAAAATGGCATGGCGAGGGGCGCAACGGGGACCCGGTCTACCTTTTCCCCGAACAGGGATACGGCGATTTCATCCAGATGGCGCGGTTCGTGCCCGAGGTGGCGCGCCGGGGCGGCAGGCCCATTGTCGCCGTGCCCAGGCCGTTGATGGAGCTGTTCGCATCGCAGGATTTGGATGCAGACCTGATCGCCGAGGACGCGCCCCGGCCCGAGGCGCCTTATTGGTGCCCGATGATGTCGCTGCCCGGCGTGCTGGGCGTGCGGGCGGAAACCATCAATGGCGGGACGTATGTGCGGGCCGGTGCCGCAGCCGCGCGGTCGCCGGGCAATCTCCGCGTTGGCATCGCCTGGTCCGGCAACCCGAACAACCGGCGCGACCGCCACCGCAGCCTGCCGCCGGATCGGATCGCGCCGCTGTTGGCGGTCTCCGGCGTGACGTTCCTGTCCCTGCAACCGGGCATGACCCCGCCGCCGGGCGTCGCGACCCCCGATGCGCCGCTGAACGATTTCGCCGATACCGCCGCTGTTATCACGGGGTTGGACCTTGTGATCTCCGCCGACACGGCGGCGCTGCACTTGGCGGGCGCCATGGGCAAGGAGGTATGGGGGTTACTGCCCTTCGTCGCCGACTGGCGGTGGGGGCAGGCGGGCGAGCGGTCGCCCTGGTACGATAGTCTGCGGATATTCCGCCAGCCGCAGGCTGACGATTGGGCGGCGGTTATCGAAAAGGTGCACGCCGCGCTGGAAGAATTGGCGGCGGGGTGATTGCTTATTCGGCGCAATCGGGGCAGCGGCCGGTCATTTCCACCCGCACCGCGTCGACCGTATAGCCCTGATCGCGGGCGCGCCCGGCAAGGTGCGCCTCGCAGGCCTGCAACGGCACTTCGAGCGTTCGCCCGCATCCGTCGCAAATCAGGAAACCGGACGCGTGATCGTGCGGGCCGTGGCCGCAGGACATAAAGGCGTTCAGGCTTTCGATCCGGTGCACCAGCCCGCGACCCTGCAGTTTGTCCAATGCCCGGTATACAGTCAGCGGCGCCTTGACGCCGGCCTTGCGGACCTTAGGCAGGGCGAGAATTTCATAGGCCGTGAGCGGCTTGGCGGCGTCGTCGAGCGCGGCCTTGACCAGTTCTTCATTGCGGGTGAGTTGCGCCGGATCAGCCATTCTGCCCCCGCATCCGTTGATGTCCCGTCATGCCCCACAGCTGGCTCAGGACGAATACCGCGAGCGCCGCAACAACGATCGACGGCCCTGCCGGGGTATCGGCGCGGACCGCGAGCGCCAGCCCGCCGACAACCGACGCGGCGCCGATCAGCCCGGCGAACAGGGCCATGGCCTCGGGCGATGCGGCCATGCGCCGGGCCGCCGCCGCCGGAATGATCAAGAGTGCCGTGATCAGCAGTGCGCCGACCACCTTCATGGCGATGGCGATCAGGGCCGCCAACATCAGCATGAACAGCACCCGCGTGCGTTCGGGGCGGAGCCCTTCGGCGGCGGCGATATCGGGGCACACGGTGGCGGCCAGCAAGGGCCGCCAGATGCACGCCAGCGCCGTCAGTACGGCTGCGGCGCCGCCGGCGATGATCAGCACTTCGCGCCCGCTGACCGCGAGGATATCGCCGAACAGATACCCCAGGAGATCGAGCCGCAGGCCGGATAGAAAAGCGATGACCACCAGACTGATGGCGAGCGCGCCGTGCGACAAAAGCCCCAGCAGCGTATCCGCCGCCAGATGTCCCTGGCGTTCCAGCAGCGTCAGCAGCCCGGCGACCGTGACCGCGACGCCGAACACGGCAATGGTGCTGTCGATATCCAGCGCGATCGCCGCCGCCGCGCCCAACAGCGCCGAATGGGCGAGCGTATCGCCGAAATAGGACATCCGCCGCCACACGACGAAACAGCCGAGCGGCCCCGCCGCTGCCGCAACCAGTACGCCCGCCAGACCGGCGCGGAGCAGAAAATCATCCATCGCGGCGGCCCCCGTGTCCTTGATGATGCTCGTGCCCGTGCGTATGCCCGTGCCCGTGGTCATGCCCATGGTTGTGTCCATGGTCGTGATCGTGCGTATGGTCCTGGCTGCAGACCGCGCCGTCGCCGTGACTGTGCGCGCCCGGCGGCAGGGACTTGCCGTCGCCGGCGAGCGGAATGACCTGGCCGTCCGGCCCGTGGGCGTGATCGTGATGGTGGCGGTAGACGGCCAGCGCCTCGACCGCGCGAGGGCCGAACAGGCGGCGGTATTCCGGATCGGCGGCGACCGACTCCGGCGATCCCGCGCAGCACACATGGCGGTTGAGGCAGATCACCCGGTCGGTGTCCGCCATCACGAAGTGCAGGTCGTGGGAAATCAGCAGGATGCCGCAGCCGATTTCGTCCCGAATGGCGCGGATCAGTTCGTACAGCCGGACCTGCCCGGCGAAGTCGACACCCTGCACCGGTTCGTCCAGCACCAACAGATCAGGCCGGCGGAGGATGGCGCGGGCGAGCAGCGCACGTTGAAACTCCCCGCCGGATAAAGTCTGCACCGGCGCGTCGGCTAGATGCGTGATGTTGAGCCGCCCGAGCGCGGCCTCAATCTCGGTGGCCGAAGCGCCGCCGGTGACGGTCATCAGACGGTGGACCGTGAAGGGCAGGACGCCGTCGACGGCCAATTTTTGCGGCACGTAGCCCACACGCAGGCCCGGCGCGCGGGCGACCCTGCCCCGGCCCGGGCGGGTCAGGCCGAGAAGGCATTCGGCCAGCGTTGTCTTGCCGCTGCCGTTGGGGCCGATGACGGTGACGATTTCGCCGCGCCCGACATCCAGCGAGACATTGGAAATGATGTCATCGCCGCCGCGTTTGACGGCGAGCCCGGAAACCCGGATCAGCGGTGCCGCGGGCGTCGCGCCCGGGGCATGCCCATGATCCGCCGTCCGCGCCGGGGCGGCAGAGGCAGGCGTCGTGATGCCGCTGGTTTTCAGCGCGGGTTCGGCGCCGTTGGGCATGGTTTTTCCCCATTCAAATCCGGAATTTAAATGTTATACCATAACATATCATGACCGAAGCAAGCGAAGATTGCCGATCCCGCCCCCGGTTTGAGTTGCGGCGGGGTCCAGGGCCGGCCAAGGTGCGGAGTGTGGCCGGGGCCTTGGCGGGCGCCGCGCTATGGCTGTCCGCCTTGTCAGCTTGGACGCCTGCGGCGGTGGACGCGGCGAAACCGCGTGTCGTCGCCTCCATCCCGCCGCTGCACTCCCTGGCCGTGTCGCTGCTGGCCGGGATCGCCGAACCGGCGTTGATCCTTTCGGGCGGCGCGTCGCCCCATGGCTATGCATTGAAACCCTCGGAGGCCCGGACTCTGGCGCGGGCCGATGTGGTCCTCTGGATCGGCCCGGAATTGGAAGGGTTCCTTGTCCGCCCGCTTGCTAACCTGCCGGAGGGCGCGACGGTCCTGCGCCTCGGCGCCGCGCCGGGCCTGACACGGCGGCCCGTTCGGGCGCGCCGGGCGGACGGCGGCGGCCTTGACCACGACCACGGGCACGACCAAGGGCACAAACACGGGCGCGCGGCGACGGACCCGCACCTGTGGCTTGATCCCGGAAACGCGCGGGCAATGGCGCGGGCAATGGCGGATGCGCTCGCCCGCCGCGACCCGGCGCGGACGGATATCTACCGCCGCAATCTGGCGCGGTTGGACGACCGGCTTGGGAGGCTGGAAACCGACATGACGGCGCGCCTCCAGCCGGTGCGAGAGCGGCGGTTCGTCGTCTTTCATGACGCGTATCAATATCTGGAAGCCCGCTTCGGGCTGCAGTCCGCAGGGGCGGTCGCCATCGATGCAGACCGGCCGCCGGGGGCGGCGCATGTCCGGGCACTGAAACGCACGCTTGAGGCGGGCGGCGTCGCCTGCCTGTTCACCGAACCGCAGTTTCCGCCCAAGCTCGCGAAAACGCTCAGCGAGGGCACGGGTGTCAGGCTCGCCGTTCTTGATCCCATGGGTAACGGCATCAAGCCCGGCCTTGACCAGTACTTCGTGATGATGCGAGCCAACGCGGATGCGCTGTTCCGCTGCCTTTCGCGATAAACAGCGCGCCGGCCGACCGGCGGGGTGGGCATTTCACCGCCGGATTGCTAACCTGTCGGGTGGGGACTGAACACCGGTTCAGGAGACCGATTTCCGCGATGGACGCCGACACACGCACAATCATTGATGATGAAACCCTGCCGCCGCCTTTCGGTGACGTCATCGACTATTGGCGCGCCCGGCGGGAAGGCGATTGGGCGCCGCCGCTGTCACGCTTCGCGCTTTACGAACTGCCGCCGCCGATCCTGCCGTGGTCCATCGTTGCCGACGTCATCGGCGACGGCGCCGATTTTCATTACCGGTTCTGGGGCACCGAACGGGTGCACCTGATCAACGCGGAAATGACCGGCAAGCGATGTTCCGAAATCGCCAACCCGCACATGCGGGACGCGAACCTGCGGGAATACCGTACGGTCTTTGACGCGCGCGTGCCGCAGCTCTGCCGGACGCCCGTGGTGACCGGGTCGGGCCGGGACGCAGTGTTTCAGTCGCTGCGCCTGCCCTTGGCGGCGGCGCCAGGCAGCCAGGCCATGGGGCATATCTATTCCGCCATGAACTACCTGCAGGTCACGCCGATCCATTACGAATTTTACGGCACGCGCCCCCGCGTGGCCCGGTAGGGTCACGCCGGCGGGCGCTTATTGGCTTGCCGCGCCGCCGGGCGCGGGTTAGCCGATCCGGGTGGAAATGCCGCCGTCCACGGCCAATTGCTGACCGGTGATGTATCCTGCTTCGTCCGACGCCAGGAACAAGGCCGCATTGGCAACGTCCCACGCCGTGCCCATTTTGCCACCGCCCTGCAGGTTCGATCCGAGCAGCACCTGGGCGTTGCGTTCGTCGCGGACAACCTTGCGGTCGATGCCGCGTTCCTGGGCCCGGCGTTCGATCGCCATGGGCGTGTCCATCAGGCCCGGAATGATGACGTTGACGCGGATGCCCCAAGGCGCGTTTTCCTGCGCCAGCATGTGGGTCATGGTGTTGATCGCGCCCTTCGACGTTTTGTAGGCGATGGTGCCCCGCGCGCACAGCGACGACGTCGATGAAATGTTGATGATTGATCCCGATCCCTGTTTGCGCATGATGGGCAGCACATGCTTGATGGTCATGAACATGGCTTTCAGGTTCAGCTCGAACAGTTCGTCCCACATGTCGGCGTCCATCTCCACCGTGCCTTTATCGCCGCGCGAGCGGCCGACGTTGTTGTGCAGGATGTCGATGCGGCCGTACCGGTCGACGCAGGTCTTGGCGATGGCGATGCAGTCTGTTTCCTTGACGATGTCGGCGGCGAGCGCCGACGCCGTGCCGCCCGCCTCCCCGATCATTTTCACGGTTTCTTCGGCGCGGCCCAGGTCGAAATCGACGACGAGGACCTTGGCCCCTTCCTGGGCGAAGCGGATGCAGGTCGCCCGCCCGTTGCCCATGGTTTCGCCCGGCTGCTGCCCGCCGCCGACGACGACGGCGACCTTGTCTTTCAATCGCATGGATGGATGTCCTTCCGGATTATTGTATGGGGGACAATCCCCCGGGTTTCGAAGGACCTGATTTTTGCTATGCTCCGGCCAGGCGGCAAGTGAAAACGCCAAAGTCGCAAAATTGCTGAATCGGAGGCTCCCCCATGACCGACCATAAAGGCGGCTGTCACTGCGGCAACATCGCGGTCACCTTCACGACCGATAAGAAACCGTCGGATATCGCCCCCCGGGCGTGCCAGTGCTCGTTCTGCCGCAAACACGCGACCCGGGCGCTGTCGGACAATCAGGGGCACATCCACATTTCGGTGAAGGACGGGTCGGCGCTCGGCAAATACCGCTTCGGTCAGCACGTAGGGGATTACGTTTTCTGCAAAAACTGCGGCGTGTATGTATCTGCCTATATGGACGACGGAGACAAAGCCTTCGCCAACGTCATGGCCAACGCCATGGACGACCGGGACGCCTGGGGCCCGGATGAAGCCATCCACTACGACGGCGAGGACGAAGCCGGAAAACGCGCCCGCCGCCGCATCAAATGGACGCCGGCGAGCATGACGGTGGAGGGGTGACGGCCCCGCGGCAAATCTAACCCCGCGAAAACAAGGTCAGGTGATTGTCCCATTGTAGGGCCGTGTCGGCGACCGGGCGGATGTGGACTTCGCTGCCAGTGACATCCGCGTCGACGACCGCGCCCGTACCGTTGGTCAGCCTGAAACATCCGGCATGCCGGGCGGGCGCGAGGCCGCAGACGTCGGGCATCTGGAAGGGGCGAGGCGCGCCGCCGTTCGCAAGGTCCCACACCAGGGCGAGGCCGCCGCGTGGCGACGTGACGCAGACGTAACCGGTAGGCCTCGGTCTGCTGATAGGGAACGCGGACGGCGACCCAGGCGGCGCGCGCGGCGGCGAGGGTTTGGGTGCTCGGTAGGGCGACCAGGGCTGCCACGGCGGCGCGGAGTGTTTTCGCGGTTTCGAGAGAGTCTTCATACCCGGCCTGGGCGATGTCTCCGTAGGTCTTGAGGACCTGGGCCGCGGTCGGGGCGGCGGCGTGGCCGGGCAGGGCGGTCAGGACGGACAGGCAAAGCGCCCCGGAGAAGACCAGGCTGCGCCCGGCTTTGTGACAGATCGAAAACATGGAAGTGGGTGTTCCTTGGTTGCGGAGCAACCGGACCGTCAGAAACGATCTTAGTTGCGAATGATTAGCAATATCGTTATGAGAGGTGCCTTAATCGCAAATAATTCGCATCTGCGCAATAGGAAAATACCGGCGCCACCGGCCAAAAATACCGGCGCCGTCGCCCTTGAAACGAAAGCCGGAGACGCCGCTTTTCCCGATGGCGGCTTATGGGGGCTTTTGGGTCAGCCGGCGGCGACGGGAGGCAAGGGGATGCCCGCAACGTCGGTGTTGGCGGGGGCGGGCATCCCCGAGCCGTTTCGCAGCGAAGACGAAGCGCAAATAAAGAAGGCGGTCTCTCGGTGCGATTAAGGCAAAGCCGTGGCCGATGCGTTCAAGGCGCGAGGGAGATCACTGCTTGTTTAAGGCGCAAACGAAATCATCGTCCGGACTTCGATGCTTTCACGCGGCGGGGTGCCTTTGGGCGCGTGCGGGTTGTTGAAACCCGTGTGCGCAGAATAGCGCGCGCGGCCATCGGTCGCCGTGTCGAAGCATTTGAGGAGCATGACCTCGTCCCCCGCCATGCCGGGATACCAGTACCAGCGCTGATGCGGGCCCCAGGCGTTCTGGTAGATCTCGCCCTTGCGCTCGTCATAGATCAGGTCGGTTTCGAGGAAGTCTTCGGGCTTCAAGGTGCGCGCGTCGGCGGACGCCAGCGGCGCCAGTTCGGCGCTCGCCCCGAAGGACCGCCAGACGTTGACCATGGCGAAACGATGGCCGAGGAACTTGTCGGCGGCGGCGGCGTCCATCACGTCGCGGACGCGCTTCGGCCCGGAACGCTCCGTATAATCGTTATGCGCGATGATGACGGGCAGACGCCGGGCATTGGCTTCGCGCTTGGCGTCGTCCTGCACCCGCACCGTGTGGTCGAAGATGTGGACGTCGGTGGCGCCGGTTTCGCGTTTCAGAAAATCGATGATTTCCGGGTAATAGACATCGGCGATCTGGCCTTCGTCGTAAAAGTCCGTGACCTTCGTCGGCATCACCGAAAGTCCGAAGCCCTCCCGGTCGATGGAGGCCGGTTCGGCCAGCGCCCGCGCATCGAGGATGTCGACATCGACCAGTTCGAAGTTGCCGAACCGCGGGTTCGGCTTGGCATGGTCGGACAGCATGCGGACGCTCGGTCGCTCCGGCTGTTCGCGGGTCATGAAATTGATCGGCGCGGTAATGATGCGGCCTTGGCTTTGCGGGGCGGCGCTGTCGGGCATGGGGCCCTCCGTTGAATAAGATTTCACGGAATCTGAGGATTTCCGGGCCGGAATGCAAGCCCCTGGGCCCTCGCCCCAAGGAAAGCCAGCATGTCCCCCGGATCATAAGTGCCGGATCGCAGCCGATAAAATCAAAGGCAGGCGCCCGTCACGGGCTATTCAGCGGCCTGTTTGGCGGGTTCGTCCTCGGCCTCGAGCGCATCAATCACGCCCGACTCGCGGGCTTCGCGGAGTTCCCGGTCGAGCCGGACACCCGCATGCGCGCGCGCCTTGGTCAACGGCGCCAGCAGCGAATAGATCACCGGGATCAGGACCAGCGTAAACACCGTCGCGATGCCGAGCCCGCCGAACACCACCCAGCCGATGGCGCCCCGCGCCTCCGCCCCCGCGCCCGACGCCAGAACCAGCGGAAGCGCGCCCAGCACGGTCGACAGCATGGTCATCATGACGGGGCGAAGCCGGATCGTCGCGGCCTCGCGGATCGCCTGCGCCACGGTGCGCTTGCGGTCGCGGAGCTGATCGGCGAATTCGACTACGAGAATGCCATTCTTAGCCATCAGGCCGACCAGCATGACAAGGCCGATCTGTGAATAGATGTTGATGGTGCCGCCGGAAAACTTGAGCGCAAACACCGCGGCGGCCAGCCCGAAGGGCACAGTCAGCACGATGACGAAGGCGCTCATCAGGCTTTCGAACTGCGCCGCCAGCACCAGGAACACGACCAGCACGGCGATGGCGAAGGTGACGGAAACCTCGTTGGTGGTGTCCTGCAGGGTCGCGGCTTCGTTAATGAAGCGGAGCCCGATGTCCGGCGGCAGCACGTCGTCGCCGATTTTCTGGATCGCGTCGACGGCTTCCTGCAGCGACATGCTCTGCGGCAGGTCGGCCTGGATTTCGATGGCGCGTTTCTGGCCCGAGCGGTCAAGCTCCGCCGCCGTGCCGATTTCTTCCAGGGTCACGAAGCTGGACAGCGGCACCAGCCGCCCGTTGGACGCGGTGACGAACAGATTGTATAGGTCGGTCGGGTCGTTGATGGCGCCGGCGGTGCTTTCGAGCATCACCGGGATGGACCGGTCGTTGACGTTCAGTTCCGAGACCTCGAAGCCTGCGACCATGGCGCGGAGCGTGTCGACGATGCCGGTGACGGGGACGCCCAGGTCCTCGGCCCGGCGGCGGTCGACCTTGACGGTCAACTGCGGCTGCGTCTGCTGAAATTCGACTTCCGGGTTTTCCAACTGCGGCAGGCGGTCGCGCATGGCGGCCAAAAACTTATCCGCCGCCGCGGCGATAACCTTGTAATCCGACCCCGTCAGGGTGAATTCGACGCTGCCGCCGGCGCGGCGCAGGTTCAGGCTGTTGGGCGTGCGGATGTGGACGATGGACCCCGGGATATTCTTGAGCTTCTTGCGCAGTTCCTTGGCGATGTCGAGTTGTGACCGCTTGCGGTCTTCCCACGGCACCAGGGGGGCGATCAGGTAGACGCGGTTCAGGTCCCAGCGGCCGACGATGGCGTAGACGTTTTCGGCTTCGCCGCTGTCGACCAGTTTCTGCAAAAGCGCTTCGGCTTGTTGCGACTGGCGGTCCATATAATCAAGCCCGACGCCGTCCGGCCCCTGCATCATGATGATGATGGCGCCGCGGTCTTCGCGGGGCAGCAGTTCGGTCTTGATGGTCGGGTACAGCGCCAGCGCACCGGCGGCGGCGGCGATGGTGACGCCCAGCACCAACAGCCGCGCAGTCAGCGTAAATTCCAGAAGTTTGGCGTATTGGGCGTTGATCCAGTCGCCGGCCTTGACCAGGACGTCCGGCGGCTTGGTCGGGCCGTCTTCGCGGTCGGGCAGGCGCGACGCCAGCATGGGACAAAGCGACAGCGCTACGAAAGACGAAATCGCCACGGCGACGGCCAGCACGAAACCGAATTCGGTGAACAGCTTGCCTGCCGTCGACGGTAGAAAGGCGATGGGCAGAAACACCGAAATTAGCGTCGCCGTCGTCGCAAGGACCGCAAAGAACACCTGGCGCGTGCCGAACACGGCGGCGGCGTATGACTTCATGCCCAGGGTGCGGTGGCGTTGAATGTTTTCCAGCACCACGATGGCGTCGTCGACGATCATCCCGGTGGCCAGCACGAGGGCCAGCAACGTCAGGATGTTGATGGAAAATCCCAGCAGGTAGATCGCGCCGATGGTGCCGGATATGGCGATCGGGATGGCGACCGTCGGGATCAGCGTCGGCCGGAGCCCGCCCATGAACGCGAAGATCACCAGCACGACGACGCCGACGGCGATGGATAGGCTGAAGATCACTTCGCGGACGGACGCGCGGATGAACCGGGCATCGTCGGAGATTTTGACCAGCCGGATATCCTTCATCCGCTTATTCAATTTGGTAATGGTTTTGTCGACGGCGTCGGAAATGGCGATGGTGTTGGACTGCGCGCGGCGGACGATGCCGAGCCCGACCACCTTGCGCCCGTTGAGCAATGAATAGCTTTCCGCCTCCGCAGGACCGTAAAGCGCCTGGGCAACATCACCCAAACGCACATCCTTGCGGATTTCCAGCGCTTCGACTTTGGCCGGCTGCCATACGGAGGCATCGGCACGGACCAGCAGCAACTGATCGTCGGATTTAAAGCTGCCGGCCGGCACGTCAAGGCTGGTACCTTTCAGCACCGCCGCGATCTGATCAATGGAGAGCCCGTAGCGCGACAGTTTCATGGGGTCGACGACGACGCGGAGCACCTGTTTCTGATCGCCGAACAGGTCGACCGTGGCGACGCCCGGGATCGACAGAAACTCGGGCGAAATGTCGTCCTCGGCGACGCGGGTCAGGGCTTCCTGCGTCAGGCTGTCGGACACCAGCGCCATGCGGATGATCGGGTTTGAATCCGCGTCGGCCTTGACGACGGTGATTTCTTCGACCCCTTCGGGTAGGCGGCGTTCAATAGCGGCGACGGCTTCGCGGATGTCGTTGGCGGCAGTGTCCAGATTGATGTTGGGGGCGAATTCGGCGCGGACGCGGCAGTTGTTTTCCTCGGATGCGGCCTCGATCCGCTTGACGCCGGAAACCCGGGCGACGGCGCCTTCGATGACGCTGGTAACTTCCGCGTCCATGGTTTCGGGCGATGCGCCATCGAAAAACGCGCGGACCGTCACGACCGGGCGGTCGACGTCGGGCAGTTCGCGGATTTCGACGCCCATGATGGCGGCCAGACCTGCGATAACGATCAGCAGGTTCAAAACGACGACAAGAACCGGCCGCCGGACCGAAAGTGAGGGAAGGTCCGAAAACCGCGCCATGCTATTGCGCCTTCATTTTGGTTTTTTCGGCGGCCTTGCCGGGGTCTTTTTCAGAACCCTTGCCTGTGCCTTTTCCGGTTACTTTGGGTCCGGAGTCGGCGGCTTTATTGCCGAACGGCTCCGGGCGCAGCAGCTGGCCGACGCGAAGCCCCTGAACGCCTTCGACGACGATGGGGTCGCCGGGTTTCACCGCGCCGTCGACGAGGATGCGGCCCTTGTCGCGGCGGACAATTTTGACGAACACTTTTTCAGCGGGCGCCTTGCCGTTCTTGACCGTGCCGGCGCGCCACAGAAAGGCGCCGTCCGAAGACCAAAGCACCGCGACTTCGCGGACGCTGGGGTACGGTTTGCCCTTGAACGCCATTTCCACGGCGAAGGAAGTCCCCGGGCGGATGGTGTCGTCCGAATTGGGGATCTTGGCTTTGACCCGGAGCGTGCGTGCCGTCGCGTCGATGCGGCTGCCGAGCTGGGCAACCTGGCCTTCGATTTTTTTGTCCGGTTCGGTCCATGGCGACACGGTGAGCGTATCGCCGATCTTGACCCGGCCGGCGTATTCCTCTGGCAGGTCGTATTCGACCAGGATTTCGGCGCGGTAATCCAGCGTCGCGATTTCGGTTTCCGTCGTTACCCGGTCACCGGTGTCCAGATCGGTCAGGCCGATGATGCCGTCGAACGGCGCATAGACGCCGCGGTCGTTGAGCGCTTCTTCCGCCTGATCAAGCCGCAGGTTGGCGGTTTCGAGCGCGGTCTGCGCGGTTTCGAGCCGCGCCTGGGACGCGGTGCCCGACGGCGCCAGTTTTTCCAGCCGTTTGAGTTGCCGTTCGGCATCCTTGACCTCGACCCGGGCAAGACGCACGGCGATGGTCTGGTGTTTGTCTTCGAGCCGCAGCAGCAACTGCCCTTTGACGACCCGGTCCTGCGCCTTGAAATGGATCGACGTGATTTCGCCGGCGGTCTTGGGATAGATGGTGGCGGAGCGAAGCGCCTCGCCGGTGCCGATGGCGCGGACGATGGCCCGATCCTGCGACGGACGCGCATCTTCGACCAGCACGCGGGTGGCGGGCTGTCCCTTGCGGGGGGCCTCTTTCGACTGGGCTTGGCCGCTCGACGGGCCGATGCCGCCGGTCCATGCATACCAGCCGCCCGCGACCACGGCGGCCATGATGGTCAAGATGGTGACTTGCTTGCGAAGGTTCATGGATGTGATCTCTGGACCCGAGGGTTGCATCGGGCCGTCTTCGAGCCTCTTATGGACATCTTAGTCCCTATTTCCTTATCGATGGTGAAATTTCCGCCCGAACCCTAAGCCCACCAAAGCCACTGAAAACCGCAGCAAAGCCGCCGAAATATTGTCCGAGGAGAGCCTCCATGTACGTGGTGACCGTCACCTTCGTGATCAAGCCTGAACACATCGACGATTTCGCACCCGCGATGATCGAAAACGCCTGCGCCAGCCTGGATTTGGAGCCCGGCTGCCGGCATTTCGACGTCTGCCGCGACCCGAACGATCCGGCGACCACATTTCTTTACGAACTTTATGACGATCTTGAGGCGTTTCAGACCCACAAGGGAATGCCCCATTTCAAAGACTTCGATGCAAAGACGGCGCCCTGGGTGGCGTCCAAAGCGGTCAAGACCTGGGTCATCGCGGGCTAGCGCCGGGCCGCTTGCCGGGCCCGGGCGGGACCGCATGATCCGGATGATCGGCCAAGTTGCCACGGATGACGCCGGGGGCTAAGACAAGGCATCAGTCAACACGCATCGGGGATGGACCACATGAACGACGCCGCATCGGGCAACGAGCCCAAACTGGACGCAGACGAAATCCTGGCGGGGGTTATCCGCTGGGTCGAAATTGAAAGCCCGTCCAATGACGGCGCCGCGGTGACTCGCATGGTCGATCGTGTCGAGGCCGACATCGCGCCCCTGGGTGGCAAGATCGAGCGCACGCCCGGCCGCGACGGCTTCGGCGATATCCTGAAGGTACGCACGCCCTGGGGCGGGGACGGACCCGGCATTCTGGTGCTATCGCACCTGGACACCGTCCACCCCACCGGCACCATCGACAACGAACTGAAAGTGCGGCGCGACGGCGACAAAGTATACGGCCCCGGCATTTACGACATGAAGGCAGGCGCCTACATTGCGCAGCACGCGTATCGCCACCTGGTGCGGTCGGGGAAGGAAACGCCGTTGCCGATCACGTTTTTTTACGTGCCGGAAGAAGAAATCGGCAGTCCCACGTCGCGTGACATGATCGTCGAGGAAGCCAAGAAGAACAAATACGTGCTGGTGACCGAACCGGCGCGCGAGGGCGGCAAGGTCGTAACGGCCCGGAACGGCCGCCTGCAGTACGAAATCACCGTGACCGGGCGGCAGTCGCACGCCGGGTCTCGCCACATGGACGGGCGCAGTGCGATCCGCGAAATGGCGCATCAGATCTTGGCACTTGAGGCGATCACAGATTACGACAAATCGACGACCTGTTCCGTCGGTCTGGTCGAGGGCGGCACCCTGACCAACGTGGTGCCGGGAAAGTGTACGATTTCCGTCGACCTTCGGGTGCCGGACATGGCGACGGCGGAGGCGGTGATGGCGCGGGTCGAAGGACTGACCCCGGTCGATCCGGACTGCCGCATCGAGGTTAACGGCGGCATCGACCGCCCGCCTTATGACAAAGACGAAGGCATTCAGAAACTGTTCGACCACGCCAAGGGGCTGGCGGCGGAAATCGGGTTCGAGCTTAAGGACATGAAAACCGGCGGCGGATCGGACGGCAATTTTACCGGCGCCATCGGCATCCCGACCCTGGACGGTTTGGGCGCCGACGGCCACGGCGCCCATTCGCACGACGAATACATTTACTACTCATCCCTGATCGAACGCTGCCAACTGATGGTGCGGCTTTTCGAAACCTTGGAATAATCAGGAAAAGTTGATCGGGGTGGCCCGATGCGGGGGCGCGCCGCTGCACCCCGGCCGGGTGTCAGTCCCAGTCGGCTCTCGACAGAGACGCGATCAGGTCGTGCACCGCGCGGCGTTTGCGCGAATTGGCGATCGCGTAATAGGCAGTGACGAGGCGGGTGGTTTCGCTCGACCCCATGACTTCGGATGAGCCGCGGGGGTATTCGGCAAACTCGACATCAAGGTCGAAATTCGCCTGGGACATCTGGATATCCTTCGGCATGTTATCGAAGAAATAGGTGACAGGGACGCCGAGAATTTGGCCCAGCTGGAACAGCCGGCTGGCGCCTATGCGGTTGGCGCCGCGCTCGTACTTCTGAATCTGCTGAAAGGTCAGGCCCAAGGAATCGCCTAATTCCCCCTGGTTTAATCCTTTACGTTTGCGTTGTTCCCGAACCCGAGAGCCGACATGGATATCTACCGGATGCGGCACGCCGGGCGGCATGCGGTTCGGGTGAGGTTTCTTTGACATTTTTGGCATTCTCGTTTTGTCACCTCCGATGTTTATGCACCTCTAATTTTTAAGGGGTAATGAAGCCTGTGAAAAACTGGCGATCACGAAAATGTTATCACGTTCGCCGGGCTCTGTGTATCTAGACGAAAGATGTGTTTTTTCTGTGAGTTAACGGCAACTCTAGAGTGCAGATAGGTCGGATTTCCATCACTAGGGAGTCGATTTCACGGCGGACACGAAACTCCCGTCGCAAACTCGCGCGCCGCGCGGCTTTTACGCCGCCCCGGTGCCCCGCCAATAGGAAAAACCGCCAGGGCTGGCGATCCGGACCCTAGCGGGTGGGATGGGCGATCCGAGAAGACCGGGAAGGCGTCAGTGGTTGCAGATACCGGACGACATGGCGGGTGCCGTCGATGATCTGGATGTTGCCAAACCGGCCGCGGCAGGCTTCAGCGCGGACCAGGATACGGCGGCCGTGACGTTCCCAGGTGCGTTTTCCCACCGGAAACAGCCGCGCCCGTATCCGGCGCGGTGGCCGATCTTGCGGCCTTGGTCCCAACCCCGGTTGTCGTAATTCACCGGCATGGGAGCCCAGTCGCCGTGGTCATACAGCGCGTGGGTGTTGGGGGCTTCGCCGGTGAGGACGGAGGTCATGAAGTTGACGACGGCGGTGCCCAAAACCTTGTCCGCATAATCGTTGCGGCTGTCGTCGCGGACCACGACGGTGCGGTTGATTTCGACCGTGCGGTTAACCGTGCAGGGGGCGGGGGTATGGGTCCGGCTGATTTCGCGGACATCCCGCTTGGCCCCCCGGTACTTGCCGACTGCCAGGGCGTCGCCCGCTGTGATGGTGAAGCCAACGGCGGCCATCAGGCCGGCGGCGGCAACGGTCTTCAGGTGCGTGTTGATCTTCGTATACATTGTCAGCTCACCAATTCGGTCTGCGGTCTCGATCGGCGTTCTTTCCTGCCGTCTCACGCTGGCCCGAATACGATATTTATTTCAGGGGGCTGTAGTGACGGAACGCGGCGAAATCCCGAACCGGTCCCAAAAAACCGTCAAGCGCCCTTTTTTCCCACCGGGGCACCGCCTGCGTAGGGGATTTCGTCTTCGACCACGTCCCAGATCATCCGGGCTGTCGGGATATCCCGTTCTTCGGCGATGTGGGCGACCAGCCCAGCCGCCCGCGCGATGACGGCGAAGCCGCGCATGACCTCGGGTGGGATGCCGATTTCCGACAAGACCGCCGCTGTGCCGCCGGTTGCGTTAATGGTCATATGGCGGCCCATGGCGGTGTCGACGGCGCGGCTTAGGGCCTTAATGGCTTCGATGTAATTGCCTTTGACGCTGTTGGCGCGGGCGATCTCGAACAGTTTAGGCGTCCGCGGGTCGTCCGGCTTGTGCAGATGGTGGCCGAACCCGGGTATGTGCCGCTTCGCGGCCCGATGTTCGGCGACGATGCGGGCGGCGGCGGTATCCAGGTCTTCGTCGCCGTTGACCATGTCGCGCAGCAGCTTGGAACAGTTTTCCATGGTGCCGATGAAGGTCGACCCGACGTTCAACAACCCTGCCGCGACGGCGGCCTGCAATGCCTCGGGTGCGGAATGATAAGTCAAGCGCGTGGCGATGGCGCTTGGCGTCAGACCGTGTTCCATCAGGGCGAGCAGCACCGCATCAATGATCGCGATGTCGGCCGGGGTCGCGTCGCGCCCCATGATGTGGAGAAACATGGCCTGGGTAAAGGTCATACACCCCATCATTTCGGTCACCAGGTTTTTGTCCCGGTAATACAGATCGGTCAGCGTATGGGTCGCGAGGCTTTGAGTGGGGCCGCCGGTCTTGTTGCCTTTGCCGCTCATTTTGATGCCTCCTGAAACATGGCCTTGCATTCGCGCCGAAGAACCTTGCCGACGGTGCTCCGCGGCAGTTCATCGACAAAATGGATACGTTTCGGCGCCTTTACGGAATCTAGCCGCACCTTAACATAAGCGATAATATCTTCCTCCGTCGCCGACTGCCCCTTGTGTACTTCGACCGCCGCCTGCACGGCCTCGCCCCATTTGTCGTCGGGCAGGCCGAAGACGACGCATTCCTTGACCGCCGGGTGATCGCCCAACACGACCTCGACATCCGTCGGGAAGACGTTGAAGCCGCCGGTCACGATCATGTCGCGGATGCGGTCGCGGATGTAGATAAACCCTTCATCGTCCTTTTCCGCCACGTCGCCGGTGTGAAGCCAGCCGTCCTTGATGGTTTCGGCGGTTTTGTCCGGCATGTCCAAGTATCCGCCCATCACCAGTGGCCCCCTGATGATCATTTCCCCGGCTTGGCCCGGCGGCAGTTCATTGCCGTCCGCGTCGACGATGCGGATGTCGATGCCGTCCGTGGCGTGGCCGCAGGACGCCAGGCGTTTATCATTGTTGACCCAATCCCGGGCCCGCATGATGGTCGCGATCTGCGGCACTTCGGTTTGACCGAAACAGGTTTCCAGCGCGTTGTTGAACAGCGGCAGGCCGCGTTTGATTTCCGCCGGGCGCATGGACGCGCCGCCGATGATGATGTGCTTGAGGCTTTTGAAATCGCGCTTTGACAGGTCTTCCGCCGCCATCATCATGTAGATCACCGTCGGCGGCAGGAACGCCATGGAGATGCGGTCCTTCTCGAACGCTTCGATGATGCCTTCAGGGCGGGTCGGCTGCGGCATAAAGACGTGCATGCCGCCCGCACCCAGCGTCGGCACCAGAAGCGTGCCGGTGCCGTGAGTCATGGGGGCGGCCATCAGGTTCCTGTCGTTTTCGTCCAATTCCAAGGACCGGGTCATCAAGTCGACGCAGGTGTGCCACACCCGGTAGGTCTGAATGACGCCTTTGGGCCGTCCGGACGATCCGCCGGTGAATTTTAGCGCCTGCACGTCGTCGGGGCCCAAGTCATGGGCCTTTGGCACACGGCCCTGAAAGGCCGCCAGCATGGCCGCCAGGTTTTCGTCACCGCCGCAATCCTCGCCGGGTTTCATGGGCTGGCCGCGGATGACCACGGCGACACCCGGATCAAACCGGTCGCGGCAGTTACTGTCGGCGACGATGATCGTCGGTTTGGTCGCCGCCACCATGCGGGATAGTTCCTCGTGCCCGTTGCGGGGGTTCAGCGGCACCCAGGTCTTGCCCGCCGCCAGAACGGCCAGAAACGCCAACAGCGCCTCCCGCGTGTTGTAGGCGCAGATGCCGACGCGGCTTTGCGGCGCTGTGTCCATGTCCTGAAACGCGGCGGCTAGCGCGTTGACCCGTTCCGCCAGCTCGCCATACGTCATCTCAAGAGGGCCGTCCTTGATCGCGGTGCGGCTGGGTTCGGCAATGGCCGCGTCGAAAAACCGTTTGATGGGCAGATCCATGGCAGGGCGGGGCCTATTCCTGTTCGCGCATTTCTTTTTGGAAGTATTTCCAGCGTTTCACATAGTCCGGCGGAATGCGCTCGAGCATTTTCAACTGCGCACCGGAAACCTGCTTGATGACCTTGCCAGGGATGCCCATGACCAATGAGTTGTCCGGGATTTCCTTGCCTTCGCCGATCAGCGCCTTGCCGCCGATGATGCAGTTTTTTCCGATCCTCGCGCCATTCAAGACCACCGCGGCAATGCCGATCATCGACCCGTCGCCGACGGTACAGCCGTGCAGCATGGCCATGTGGCCGACGGTCACGTGGGCGCCGATGGTCAGCGGAAAGCCCGGGTCGGCATGCAGCACGCTGCCGTCCTGGATCTGCGTGCCTTCGCCGATGGTGATCACGTCGTTATCGGCGCGCACGGTGGCGCCGAACCAGATGCTGACGTCTTTCTTCAGAATGACCTTGCCGACCACCGTCGCGTTTGGGGCGATCCAGTAATTGTCGCCATCGGTCTGGACCCGGTCGGGGCCGAGGGAATACATCATCGCTGTCTCCTTGCATCTGACCGATGGCTATAGCCTTCGCGGCTCCCTCGGGCAAGGGGGGCTGGTCAGCCCGCCGTGACGGCCCGAAAACGAGGGGGCATTGGCGAGGGTTCGGGCGAAATGCTATGCTCTCCCCCATCGGAGAAAGGACCCTTTCCATGCCTGGAAACAAGAAACCGAACCGCAAACCCAAAAAGAAACGCCCGCCGCAAAAGCAGATAACCTACGGCGCGGGGGCGAACGCCCCCGACGACGACAGCGCCGGCAAGGCCGGCAGCCGGGGGGAAGGCGGCCATTCAAGCGGTGGCCCGGCCCGCGTGTCGCGGGGATCGGCCAGAGGCGGTTGACCGGGCGGCTGACGAGCCGGTTGCCCGGCGGTTGAGCCGCCGAACCCGAGACAGGGCCTGGGGCGGTTTTCCCGCCCGTGGGGCCTTACAATAGCGCCTTGAAGCTTATTCCGCCGCCGATTTGACGGCAGCCCCTCGGCGCGCCCAGTCAATGGCCTCGTCCGGGCGGTGGCCCGGATCACGCGGCGTCGGGTCGGACTTGCCGTCCAGCTGGTGGGCGAAAATCGACGTATAGCCGGCGGAGAAGTCCGGCGGAGTGGGGCAGGGTTCCGGGTCCACGTGGGCCCAGCGGGCCGGTTTACCGCGCACCAGGGCGCGGAAATGCTCCGTATAGGTATCTTTCAGCCCCGTATAGGGAAAGGCATCCGCCGACGCATAGGCGTTGATCAGAAGCGGTCGGCCGAAGGTTTCCGTCGTCGCCTCGGTCGCGTGCACGGCCCGCGCATGGTGGACGGTGATCGATCCTTTTGGCCCCGGGCAGTAGACGGCGGTTTCCGTCGGCAGGGCCGCCACGTCCGCGTCCCGCAGCTTGCCGGTCCAGATGTCGTTGTCGTCGTAATGTTCAAAGACCGGGCCCAGGTGCGATCCCGGAATGACGCCCAGAGGCCCGTCATGGCGGGCGACGTCGTCCAGGTATGTGCCGATGGCCAGTGCCGAATGGTTGGTATGCGGATAAAACGCTATGTCCTGATGCCAGGCGACTTCGTCCTTACCGTCCGACCATTTGAAGTTCAGCTTGGAATGGTGAAAGCACACGTCAGACCCTAGCAGGTCTGCCGCCACGTCGGCGATGATGCCGTTGGCGAAATCCCAATAGGCCGGGTCCATGCCGTCGGGTTTTTTCAACCGCCGGACGACCGGCTGGTCCGCCGCATGCTGGGGTGCGACGTCCAGAACGTCGTTGGATTTTTGGATGCCGCGCGAGCGTTCAATCCACACGCCGGTGACGTCGTTGATGGCGTCGATCACGTCTTCGGGGATCAGCCGTTCAACCACCAGATAGCCGGTTTCGAAATAATGTTCGCGCTGTTTCTGCGTCAGAACGCGGGCCGGTTCCTTCAAAATATCTTCGGGCAGCATGTCGTCACCTCTATCAATCAGCCGTCCAACGCGGCCATGAACCCGGAAATCACGGCGTCGACCGACGCCTGATCCATCCACCGGGCGACCATCAGAATATCATGTTCCTGATCGATCCAGATCAGGCTTGTACCCGCCCCCATGGCGAAAAAGCTGGTTTCGGGGGCCGACGGGTATTGCGCGCCGCCGGTGTTGAGCCACCACAGGTATCCGTAGACCGGATTGATGGGGCAGGGTGCGCGCAGGTCGCCGATCCAGCCTTCGGGCAGAATGCGGCGGCCCGCCCACTCGCCGTTTCGCTGAATCAAAAGGCCGAACCGGGCGTGGTCGTAACTATTGATCTGCATGCCGCCGCCCCAATGGGTGCCGCCGGGGACCGAGGTCATGTCCTGGCCGTCGATGGTAACCTGGGAATTGCGGTAGCCATGCCACTTCCAGCCGTCCGACGCGCCGATCGGCGCCATGATGGAGTCGCGGAGCACTTCCGGCAGCGGCCTTCGAAACACCTGCATCAACGCCAATGACAGCGCGTTGACCCGGACGTCGTTGTATTCCCAATAAGCCCCGGGCGTCATGAGCTCGCGTTTCTGGCCCTTCCGGGAATTGTCGGACCCCGGCCCCAGTTGCCGGAAATGATCGACCTGATCGGGTTTGCCGAACAGCGTGCCCTGCCATTCCGACGTCTGGGTCAGCATGTGCCGCCAGGTGATCGAGCGGTTTTGTTCGGACGAAAACAGGTCGCCGTTGGCGTAGCCTGAGACCGTATGGTCGATGTCGGTGATCAGGCCTTCGGCGACGGCGAGCCCGGCCAGGATCGACAGGTAGCTTTTGGCGATGGAAAAGGTGAAATCGGCGCGCCCCGGATCGCCCCATTGTGCGGCGATCTTCCCGCCCCGAATGAACAGGCCTGACGGCCCACCGCGGGCGGCGATGGGGCCGATGATTTCGTTCCAGGGTTCCGGTTCCTCGGCGGTCAGCGTCGGCAGGTGATTGCCCGCCAGATCGCGCGGCCAGGTGCTTTCGTTATTTTCGGCAAAGGTGACGGCATCCTGCAGGCGGCCGGGGTGCAGCCCGGCGTCGGCCGCGTCGACTGTGCCCCATTTCGGGTGTGCGGGCGGGAAATAGGCTGTCATCGCTGGGCCTCCCCGTCGGCTTGGTCCTTCATGTCGGCGAGCAGCCGGAGACGCGCCTTTTCTGCCCGGCCGATGTGGCGGCGGGCAAGACGTTCGGCCTTTTCAGGCTCACGTTCCTTGATCGCTTCCATCAGCGCCTGGTGTTCCTCGTGCGCCGCCTGGGCCCGGTCGGGGAAGGCGTAAGTCGTGCCCTTTAACAGCGACAGCGCATCGCGCAACGCCGCCGCCGATTTCAGCAGATACCGGTTATGCGCCGCCTGAAACAGCGCGTCATGAAACCGCCGGTTGGCGTCGGCCATCTGTTCCGGATTGTTAGAGGCGGGAGAGGCCTTTTCCATACATTCCTCCATGTGCGCTAGTTCGGGGACCGACGCGTGCTGCGCCGCCAAGCGTGCCGCGCCCCCTTCGAGCACCCGGCGCATGGCGTAAAGCTCGACGACTTCCTGGTGATCCAGTTCGGCGACGATGACGCCGCGCCACGGCTCAAACACTAGAATGCCATCCGCCTGCAGCCGGCGGACGGCTTCTCGAACCGGGGTGCGGCTGACGCCGAGCCATTCGGCGACTTCCGCTTCACGGATGCGCTTGCCGGGGGAATAGCGGCCGGATTGGATCGCGTCGCGCAGCCGCGCGTGCACGAACTCGCCCCGCGAAACCTGTGCGAGGCTATTTTTGTTCTTGCTCACACCCCCTCCTTTGCCGCGTCAAGCTGGCTTTCCAATTCCGCCCGGACGTCCGCCGGGATCGGGCAGGATCTGCGCGTGGCCAAATCGATGAACACGTTGGTGCTCTCCGCCGTCGCCTTGCAGTCACCGTCCAGAAATACGCCCGAGCCGATGGTGATCGAAGCGTTGCCGACCCGTTTGATGCAGGTGCCGACCTGGATCGTCCCCGGATAGTGCATTTCCTTGCGGAAATCGATGCACACCCGGGCCAGGACGAAATCGATGCCGGGATGTTTTTCCGTTGTCAGATATTGGGTGACGAAGGCGTTGCGGCCGGCTTCGATGAACGCGCCATAGGCGACGTTGTTGATGTGACCCATGGAGTCCTGGTCGGAAAATCGGAGCGATACGGGGGTCCAGTGGCGAAAAGTTTCCTGGCGGGTGGTGTCGATGTCGGTCATCATCTCGGTTGCTGGCTCTTAAATATATGGTTTTTTAGATGTTTTCGCAGCCCGGTTTTGTGTACCGGCCAGCGCAAGTGTATACAATATGCCTTTTCGGCGCATGGATGAATTTACCGGCGGTCAGCACTAGACCGGCGGTGGGAGGCCTTAGAAATATGAAATTGCACGAATTGACGGCGGTCGAGGCCGCCGGACGCATGGCCGCAGGCGAATTGACCGCCCGCGACTACGTCACGGCCTGTCTGGACCGGATTAAGGCCCGGGAGGATGCCGTCCGGGCCTGGGCGTTTCTGGACCCGTACTTGGCGCTCCGGCAGGCGGACGCCGCCGACCAGCGCCGCAAGGATGGCCCGGCCGGCCCCCTGAACGGCCTGCCGGTCGGGATCAAGGACATCATCGACACGGCCGACCAGCCGACGGAAAACGGCTCGGCCCTCTGCGCCGGGCGGCGGCCCGCCAAGGACGCCACCCTGGTGCGGCTTTTGCGCGACGCCGGCGCCGTCATCATGGGCAAGTGCGTAACCACGGAGTTCGCCATGTCGTCCCCCGGTAAGACCCGGAACCCCCACGACCCCGACCGCACGCCGGGGGGATCGTCATCGGGCTCTGCGGCGGCGGTGGCGGATTGCATGGTACCGCTCGCAATCGGCACGCAGACCGGCGGTTCCATGCTGCGGCCGGCGTCGTTCAACGGGATTTACGGGTTGAAGCCGACCTTCGGCACGATTTCCCGGGCTGGGTTGTCACCGCTGTCACGCCGGCTCGACACCCCCGGCATCTACGGCCGCACGCCTGAAGACGTGGCGCTGGCCGCCGCCGTACTGTTGACCAACGATCCGGCGGACCCGGATATGCGAAGCGACGCCGGTTTCGGCGATGCGCCGCCGGTCGCCGATCCACCCAAGTTCGCCTTCGTCCGCGGCCCGGTCTGGAACCGGGGCGAGCCCGACATGCAGAGGGAACTCGAAGACCTGGTCCGGCGGCTCGGCAATGCGGTGACAGTACGGGAGTTGCCGACGGTTTTCGAAGACGCCTTTGAAACTCATGGCATGATCATGAACGGCGCCGTGGCGGGCGCGCTTGGCCATTACTACGACCGCGACAACGGCGGCTTGACCGCCGTCACCCGCGAGCGCATCGAACGCGGCCTGCCGGTGACCGCGCGGCAATACCTGGAAGCGCTCCGCCATGCGGAGGACATGCAGTTGGCGCTGGCCGACTACTTCAACGGGTTCGACGCGATCATGGCCCCTGCCGCACCGGGGCAGGCGCCCGTTGGCCTGGACGGAACGGGTGATGCCGCCTTCAATGGGTATTGGACGATGATGGGCGTGCCGGCGGCGAGCATCCCCCTGATGACCGGCGATGACGGGATGCCCATTGGCGTGCAGGTGATCTGCCCCTGGGGCGAGGATGCGAAACTGGTGCGCATTTGCCGCTGGCTCGCCGATACCTTGGGGGAACGGAAGTAATGTCTTCGACCGCGCCGATCGATGCGGACCGCCTGTGGCAAAGCCACATGGAGATGGCTGAAATCGGCGCGACGCCCGCGGGCGGGGTTGGGCGATTGGCGCTGACCGACCTGGATAAACAATCCCGCGACCTGTTCGTCCGGTGGTGCCGTGACGGCGGATACGCGATCCGAGTCGATACGATGGGCAATATCTTCGCCCGCCGCCCGGGCACGGAATCCGACAGGCCGCCTGTGATGACCGGCAGCCACCTGGACACCCAGCCTTTGGGCGGCAAGTTCGACGGCGCCTACGGCGTACTGGCGGGGTTGGAAGTGCTGCGCGCGTTGGACGACGCTGGCGTCAAGACCCGCGCACCCACAGACGTGGTTGTCTGGAGCGACGAAGAAGGCGTGCGGTTCGCCGGCGGCGTTGTCGGCTCCGGCGTTTTCGCCGGGCGGTTCGATCTGGATTACGGCCTTAACATGCTGGATCGGGACGGGACGACCACCTTCGGACGCGAACTGGCGCGGATCGCATACGACGGCAATGAGCCCTGCGGCGGGTATCCGATCGCGGCGTTTTTCGAAGCGCACATCGAACAGGGCCCTATCCTGGAAAACGAGGGCGCCGTCATCGGCGCGGTGTTGGGCGCGCAAGGGCAGAAATGCTTCTCCGTCACCGTGACCGGCGATGAAGGCCATGCCGGCACCCTGCCCATGGCGCTGCGCAAGGACGCCATGGTCGGCACCGCGCGCATGATGGACGCGCTGAACCGGATGGCGTTCGAATATGATCCCACGCCGGTGTTGACCACGGGGTACGTGCGGGTCTGGCCGAATTCGCGGAACACCATTCAGGGCTTGGTCAATTTTTCCGTCGATTGCCGCCACCCCGACGACGAAATCCTGGAAGCCGTATGTGGGCGGATCGACGGTGTCTGCCGCCAAATCGCTGACGGCATGGGGCTGGGTCTGATAGTCGATGAAACGTCGGCGCGGCGCGCCACGCATTTTGACGGCGCATGCGTTCAGGCCGTGCGCGACGCGTCCGATGCGCTGGGCCTCACGTGGCGGGACATACATTCCGGCGCCGGGCACGATGCTTGCAACCTGGCCCGATGCACGCCCACGGGAATGATCTTCGTGCCCTGCGCCGGCGGGATCAGCCACAACGAACGCGAAACGGCAACGCGGGAAGACCTTGCGGACGGCTGCCGCGTATTGTTGGAGGTCATCGTCGAACATTCCGGGCGGGCGTAGCCGCCTGCGGGTACGGATCAAAAATCAGACGGAATGATGATTAACCGATATCGGCGCCCAGCGACCTGACCAGGTCGACGATCCGACGGCGGACTTTCGGATCGCCGACGGCATAATAGGCGCGCACCAGTTCAAGGGTTTCGCGGCGGGCCATGGGGTCGCGTTCAAGAATTTCCTGCGAGCCGACCGAAAGGCCGATTTCCATCTGGCCTTCATGGGTTCGGATTTGCGCCGGTATTTGTTCGAAGAAGTAGGAAATCTGGACGTCCAGAATACGGGAAAACATGTAGAGCCGGCTGGCGCCGATACGGTTGGTGCCCCGTTCGTATTTCTGAATTTGCTGAAAGGTCAGACCGACCGCATCGCCGAGCTTTTCCTGGCTCATGCCGAGCAGCGTCCGGCGCAAACGGAGCCTCTGGCCGACATGAATGTCTACGGGGTTTGAAATTCCCGGCGGCAGACGTTTTTGCCGACGGGTCTTGGACTTTTGGCTCGCTTTCGCCATGTTGCGCGTTCCTTTGTTATTCCTTCACGAGACGGAAGGTTTGGCCGTGATCTACCCCCCCCCACGACTCCCGCAGTATACCGCGGCCATTGCCGAGGCCAGCGATTCATTCGCAGAGTTAATACTGTATGCAATTATTTGCAGACTACTCTAGTCTAGTCACCGTTTGCGGCAAAATTTGGAACCGTACTGTCAACTAGCAGACTGATCGGTATTGGTCCTTTTGATATTGCGGGCAACGGTCTCATGGCGGTTGACCGGCGGGCCCTATCCAACAATAATTTGGGGTCAATAGCAGAGACCGGGAGATTTGGAGTGTCCGACGATCAAGTGAAAGACCATTTAGTAGAGCTGGTTTCCAGCGTTTCGCACGCCAATGGCGTGTTTCGGATTACGCTTGGCCAGCAGGTTGAAGCGGGGTCTGCCCGACCGGTGACGCGTCTGATGATTCCAGCCAACCAGTTGCAGGCAATTCTGCGGGGGATTGCCGACGGCGCCAATGAAATCCGTGAAAAACTGCAAAGCCAGGCCGGCGACGGCGGCGATGACGGAGACAATGGCAAAGACGATAAAAAGCCGGCCGCAAAGGCTAAATCCGTGAAAAAATAAACGCTGAAAAACTCAGCGTTCGCCCATGGCGTCGCCCATCCGGGCCATCAGCGGATCGACCAGATATCTCAGGACCGTGCGCGTCCCGATCTGAATGCTCGCCACGACCTGCATCCCCGGGAACAAGTTGTACACCAGCTTGCCGCGGCTGAACTGGTCTTTTTCGGTGGCAATCCGGACTTTGTAGTACGGCGCGCCGTCCTTGGTCTGGAGCGTGTCTGGACTGACGTGAATAACCGTCCCCTGCAGCGCGTTGAACCGCATGGCATCGCCGGACGCGAGCTTCACCGACGCCGCCTGCCCGGGAACGACATAACCGATATCCTGGGTCGGCAATTGCGCTTCAATGATCAGTTTGTCGCCCGCCGGGACGATGTCGACGACCGGGTCGCCCGGGCGGATCACGCCGCCGATGGTCACCACGTGGAGCGTCTTGACCGTGCCGTCTACGGGGGAACGAACAACCGTCCGCTGCAGGTTGTATTTGAACTTTTGAATACGCTGGGTGAGTTCGCGGTAGCTTAACTCCGCCTCGCTCAGTTCACGCTGATTTTCCTGCAGAAACTCGCCTTCGATGGCTTCTAGAACAACCTGCGCTTCCCTCAATGCGGCGTCGGCACGGCGCAGCGACGCTTGGTCCGTGTCGATGCTGCCCTGGAGCTCCTGTGCTTCCTTAAGCAAGTTCAGGTGAACGAATCGGTTGGTTAAATCGCGCTTTAAAAGGCCCTCGCTGATCTTCACCTGTTCGCTGACCAGCGACAGGCTCTTCCGGTTTTTGTCGATGCGGGTATTGATTTCTCTGATTTCCTGGGTCCGCTGGTTGATGGCCGCCCTTTGCCGGCGCAGGTTCGTCTGGTGCGAGTTGAAGTTGGTTTCAAAGCGCGTGAGCGCGGCGGCGGCCAAGTCGGGGCGGCTTTTTTCAAGATCGGGCGGCACGTCCATCTTCGACTTGCCCTGCAGCAGTGCGCGCAAGCGCGCCAGATTGAACTCGAGCGATGCCAGCCGTTCCAGCAGTTCGCCGACGTCGGCGTTGGACGCGGTCGGCTCGAGCACGACCAGTTCCTGCCCGGCCCTGACCTTGGCGCCTTCGACCACCTTGATGCTGCGGACGATGCCGCCCTCCAGGTGCTGAATGGTTTTGACCTGGGTTGACGGGATAACTTCGCCGGTTGCCATGCTGACGATGTCGATTTCGCACACCGCTGACCATAAGCCGAAGCTTATAACCGCGGCGGCGGAAAGTAAAAAAATCGCGTGGGTTTTGACCGGCACCGTTTCCGACGGGATGTAATCGTCGCCGGGCAGGCTGCTGTCATTCTGGTGGGCGCCGGCCGTGGTGTCAGGAATTTCGGGTTCGGCAGGGCCCCCGTCCTGGCCGTTTTTCGCCTTCCCAGGATCCGGAAGAATCCGACCTAGCGCCTGCATGCCTGCGTTGCCGAGCTGGTTCATGGCCGTCAATCCCCGCCGCGTTCACGGGTCGTGGCCGGGTTGGGCAGAGGTGTGACCTCCGCGCCGTCACCGCCGAGCTCGGGCCTCGTCCGGGCTGCCTGGGCCGCCGCCGGGTCGGCCGCCTGAGCGCGCGGCCTGGCCGTCGCCGGGTTGGCGTCGCGCCCGCCCGAAACCGCCCAGGCATCGGGGGTGCGCGGGGTCGCCGAGGGCTGGCTGGGTGGCTTGGCGGCGGACGGATGGGGTTGCGGCTTGGGCGCCGGCGGACTGTCCGGTTGGCCCGCGCCGGATTCATCCTTCGGCGCTTGCGGGTGTATGTGACCCTCTGCCGCCCGCGCCGCGGGCTGATCCATGGCGCCCGGAATGTGGCGGATTATCGGAACCGGTTTTTCGTTCAAGTCCAAGAGATAATGGGCGCCGCGGACGATGTTCTTGTCGTGCGACATGATGATGATCGTCCGGCCTCGTTTGACCAGCGAGCCCATAATGGTGTGGACGGCGGAACAGCCGTCGGCGTCCAGGCTTTCCGTCGGCTCGTCGATCACCGCCAAGGCGCCGTTGGTCGCCAGCGCCCGGGCCAAGCCGAGCCGCCGCCGCGTGCCTTCCGACAGCCGCCAACCGTTGTCGACCACCATGGTATCGAAGCTTTCGGCGCTTTCGTCCAAGAACCGGCGCAACCCGACGGCATCGATGATGACGTTGAGGTCCTGGCGGTCGATCTCGGGGGAGTTGATCTTCAAATTCTGTTCGATGGTCGCGTTCAACAAAGACGGTTCCTGCGGCATGTAGATGACCTGCCGCCGCCACCATTCCAACGCGACTTGATGCAGGTCCAACCCGTCGACCAGAATCTGTCCGCGGTTGGGATCCAACAGGCCAAGGATCAACCGCGCCAACGTCGTCTTGCCCGAGCCGTTGTCGCCGATCACCAGAAGCACTTCGCCGGGGTTCAGTTTCAGGTTCAGGGATTCGAAAATCGGGCCGGGTGCGCCTTCGTACATGAAACTAAGGTCGCGGAACTCGAGCTTTCCGGAATATTTCGACACCGCCGATCCCTTGGCCGGTTCGAGCGGCATTTTCGTCAGGTCGGCGAACAGCGTTAGCGCCTGGCGCGCCTTGGCGAAGGCGCTGCCCAGTTGCGATAGTTTCGTCACCGGCTGCAGCGCCCGGGCGGACAGGATGTTGGCGCCGATCATCGCGCCCACGTCCATCATGCCGTTGGTCACCAACAGCGCGCCGGTGGTGATGACGAAAACGCTCAACAGACCGTTGGCGCTCTGCGTGATCGTCTGGATCGTTCCCTGGCGGCCCGACACATCGCGTCGGAGCCCTTGGGAGCTGTGGACGTGTTTCAACCAGGCGCCGCGCAGGAATTCGCCCGCGTTAAAGGCGCGGACCGTGTCCTGTTCGCGGGTGGCGGTGGAAATAAGCGCGCTGCCCGCACCCTGGGCGGCCTGCATGTCGGCGCTCTTTTTCTGCATGGATAGGCTGCCCATGACGCCGAAGATGAACACGCCGACCAGAAATACCATGACGACGCCGGCCAGGATCGGGCTCAGCAGGTACAGCACGAATACGAAGATCAGGGAAAACGGCACGTCAAGGATGGTCGCGATGTTGCTGGAGGTATACGCCTGTTCGACCGACGCCATACCGTTGACCATCTCGCGCCGGGTTTCCGGCGGGACCTTGTCCAGCGCTCCGGCCTTGGCCCGGATCAGGATGGTATAGCCGGCGATGGCGGTTTTTTCGTCCGGCGTGACATTGATGGCGCGGGCGAGGGAATCCCGCGACTGGCGGAACATGAATTCCAGCGCAATGGCGATCAGCACGCCGGTGGTAAGGGTAAACAGGGTCGCGTCGACGCCGCTCGAGACATAGCGGTTCAACACCTGCATGACGAAGATCGAACTTGCCAGCGCAAGGATGTTAATAAACAAGGACGCGACCAAAAGCTCGGCGGCGATGCCGGGTCGCGAAAATATCCGTGTCAGGAGCTCCTTCATCCGAGCCCGGTTCCTGCCTGCCCAAAAGTGCGTCTACCCGGCGGGGGCCGGGGCGCCGTTACCCAATACCGCGACCCTAACACATTCGTAAAGTCACGGCGATTCACAGCGATTCTAGCGGAATCCTACCAATCGAAAGTGAACAAGCCATGAATGACAGGTCCACCAGCGGCAACCGCGTGGTAAAGATAAACTGTCCTACCGCACACGATCCCCATGCACGGAGCCGGACGAACCCGGATTATTTTGAGAGCACAGGGCCGGGCCGGGAAGGGCATGAGAGCGGGGCCGAGCCGGAAAGGCACAGGAGAGCACGGGGTTGGGCCGGGTTTAAGTGGTCTGGAAGTAAGTTTCGTCCAAGGTTGCACTTTCGACGTTCTGCATTTGGATTTCCATGTATTTTTGGCCGTCGCTGTCGGTATCGATTTCCAGCACCTTGGTGTTGTTGTTGAAGCGGGCTTCGACCTGGCTGGTGGTGCCGGTGAAGGCCTGATTTTCATCGCCCAGGAAGTCGAAGGTGCCGCCGTTGCCCAGCAGCAGGTCGTTGCCGGTTTTGCCGGTGAGTGTTTCCGGCCCGGCGGCGTCGGAGCCGACAACCAGGGTGTCCGCCCCGGTCGCGGCCGTCAGGCCATTGGCGACGACGAAGGTTTCGGCGCCCTGGTTGTCTTCATCGAAGTCGAGCGGGTTGGTCGTGTGGTTGACGATTTCCGTCCGGTAATATGTCGACCCGAAGTCGTCGGAGTAAAAGAAGAACAGCGACGAGCCGTAGGCCAGAGCGTTTGTCAGTTCAATCGGGCCGCGGAAGATTAGCGTATCGTTACCGTCAGAACCGCCGCCGATAGTGTTGTCGGCGGCCGCAACTGGGTGGGAAATGGCTGCGATCCTGGTCATTGAAGACGACGACTTTTTTCACGGGTTTCTTGAAATCGTCCTGTCCCGCGAAGGCCACGACGTGACACTGTGCGGCGACGGCGAAACCGGTCTGGCGGTGGCGGTGGAATCCGTGCCCGATCTGGCGATCTGCGAACTCAGCATGCCGAAGATGTCAGGATACGATGTGATCCGCGAACTTTGCAAAATCGACGGCCTGACCGGCGTGCCGGTGATCGCCCTGTCGGCCCGCTACAAACCCAAAGACCTGGATAAGGCGTTTGCCGCCGGCGCGGATGCCTTCGAAACCAAACCGGTCGGGGTCGACCGCCTGAACGAACGGGTTCGTCAGGTGCTTGCCGGCGGCCTGCCGACGCCCGGTTCCTGACCGTCACGCCCAGATTTTCGCCAGTGCCTCTGACAGGCGGCAAACATCATTTTCCGAAACATACACATGCGGCGCGATGCGGAGCCCGCCGCAGCGGAGCGAAGCATGGACGCCTGTGTCGGCTAACGCCGTGATCAGGCCCTTGGGCGGGTCGACCGGCCCGGCAAGGCCGATAAAATGAGGCGCCCGGTGGGCTAGGGGCGGGGCGCGGAAGCCGCGTGCCGCAAGATCATCCGCGATGGCGTCGATCATCGGCTTGAGCGTCCCGGCGACGGCGCCGGGCGTCCATGCCGCGACTTGGGCAAGCGCGGCCTCCGCCATCGGCATCTGCACGAGGTTATAAGTCTGGCCCACGTCGAAGCGGCGGGCTCCCAAGGAATATCCGGGATCGTATACAAGCCTGCCTTCGATGCTGGCCGCCGTCACCGGGTGGTTATAGTCGTGATGTTCCAAAGGCACGCCGTCCTGCCGGTCGGGCGCCACGTACATCAACGCCATGCCGTTAGGGCAGCATAGCCACTTGTAGGCGGCGACAACGACGAAGTCGGGTTTGATGCGGGCGACGTCGAAGGGGGCGGCGCCGGCCCACTGCGTCGCGTCAACCACAAGCGCCGCGCCGGCGTCCCGGCAGGCCGCGCCGATTGTCTGCAGATCCAATATGCCGCCGTCCGTCCAGTGGCAGGGCGGCAGGGCGGCGATGGCGGTCTTGCTGTCGATGCGGGCCAGCACCGCCGCCGTCCAGTCGCCGTCGGCGGGGCGGGGTACGGTCACGACGGTTGCACCGGCGGCGGCGGCTTTTTCCATCCAGATGAATACGTTCGACGGGAACTGGTCCTCCAGGAAAAGGACCGTTTGACCTCGCCCGAGCGGCAGGTTTCTCGCCGCCACGGCAAGCCCGTAACTGGCGGCGGGGCAGATGGCGATGTCGTTGGGCGCTGCGCCGATCAGCCCGGCGAACAGGCTGCGCACGGCCTCCACCTGGGCTTCGACGGTTTTATGGTCCCAAGTCCAGGGCGTGACCCGTTCGCGCACGCCCCGGTCGCCGGCAGCGACCACGGATTTCAGAAACGGCGTGCGCGACGCGCAATTGAAGTATGCGACGTCGTCCGGGATATCGAACAGATGGCGTTGATTGGCGAGCGCGGTCATGGGCGGGGCATTTCCGACGTTTTCTTTTCTGGGGGTTTCATCTGGGGCCGGGCGATCCGACGGGTGGCGGCGTCGCCCGTCGGCCGAGCCGATGTTCACGATAGGCGATGTAGGCGGTCGACCCCAGGATCATCGCGCTGCCGAGCCAGACGAACACGTCCGGTACTTCGCCGAACATCGTGTATCCCAGGAACGCCACCCAGATCAGGCGGGTGAAATCGATCGGTCCGACGACATGGGTTTCCCCCAGTTTCAGCGATTGCGCCAAGGACAACTGGGCCAGGCCGCCGATGAACCCGATGGCGATCAGCCACGGCCACTGTTCGGCGGTCGGCCAAGTCCAGACGAACGTCGCCGGGATCAGGACGATGGGCGCCATGACGACGGTCATATATATCGTGATGGTTACGCTCGATTCCGTCTCGCCCAGGCGCTTGACGATGATCATGCAGGCCGCCCACAACAGCGCCGAGATGATGACCAGCCCCTGGCCCAGGTGCACTTCGTTAAATCCCGGCTGCAGCACCACCATGGCGCCCGCGAACCCGAACAGGATGGCGATCCAGCGGCGGATGCGGATGACTTCTCCCAGGATGAACACGGCCAGGATGGCGGTGAAGATGGGGGCGGTGAAGCTGAGCGCCGCGGCCTCCGCCAGGGGCGTGATCGAAAGCGCGTAGAAAAAGCTCAGCATGGCGACGCAGTTGAGCCCGCCGCGAAGCCCCATCAGGGGAAAACGTGTGGTTTTGAAGGGCGCCCAGCCGTCTTTCATGAGAATGGGGATCACCGGGATCAGGCCGAACAACAGCCGGAAGAACGCCGTTTCGAACGGGTGGATTCCCAGATGCGCCGCCTGTTTGATGATCGCATGCATGCAGGCGAAACATAGGGTTGCGCCCAGCATCCAGAGGATGCCTCGGACCGCGTCGCGGCGGGCTTCGGTTGGGGCGGCCTGGGACAAAGGGAAATCCTGGGTTTGAGAGGCGGATCGTCGTCTATAACCGGAAACCGCGCCCCCCGCCACCGGCCAACGGACCGGGGCCCGGGTGAGCGGTCTCTGGGCGGTTGACACGGCCCCCGGATTTGCTTAGTTTCCGCGCCTTCCGGGACATCCCGTATCGAATTTGGCCGCCACCGGCGGCACCCCGCGTTTGGAGACCACCGATGAAAGTGCGCAATTCGCTGAAAACCGCCAAGACCCGCGACAAGAACTGTGTCGTGGTGCGCCGCAAAGGCCGCGTCTTCGTGATCAACAAAAAGAACCCGCGGCTCAAGACCCGCCAAGGCTAGCAAAACCGGGAGCGAACGACGTTCGCGGATGTGTCTTTGCTGAAGACCAATTACCCACCATACAATAGGGTGCCCCGCGGCGCCCTTTTTATTGACCCCACTAGTTTGGGCATGCCAGCAAAACCCGAGGGGCGATCAGCCGTGACGGCAGCTTTCCTGTAAACATAAGATTGGGGCAGCAAAACCTGAGCAGCGATCAGCTGCGACTGTGGCTTTGCTGCAAGCATAAAATTGAGTCTGCACCGCTGGTGACGTAGGCTTCCGGCCATGACCCAGACCCCATCCGACAATTCGGTTTCGAGCCATTACACCCACGGCGGCCTGAGGGCCGCCATCGCCGCCAAAATCGAAGAGGCCGGGCTGCCCTTGGGCGGGCTGTCTGTCCAAGACCTTGCGTCGATGGACCATCTGCACACGCGGGGGCTTGAGGCGACGGAACAGATGCTGCGGAGCCTCAATCCGACAACGAATCAGCACTTGATCGATATCGGCTGCGGCATCGGCGGTCCGGCACGCTGGATCGCGCGTGAGGCCGGCTGTCGGGTCACCGGCGTCGATCTGACGGAAGAGTTCATCGAAGTCGCGCAGTGGCTCACTGGCTTGACCGGGACGGCGACGCGAACGGGTTTTCTTGCCGGCGACGCCCTCGACCTGCCGTTTGATAATGGGGCGTTTGACGGCGGCTATACCCACAACGTGTCCATGTCTGTGCCCGACAAGGAAAAGTTCTTCGCAGAAGCCTTCCGCGTGATCAAACCAGGCGGACGGTTCGCTGCTGCCGAAATTACTTTGGGCGAGGGCGGTGAGGTGCTGTATCCCGTTCCCTGGGCGATGACGGCGGAGATCAGCCATCTTACGACGGCGGAAGAAATCCGCGCGGTGCTGGAAGGTGCGGGGTTCCGGGTTTTGGACATACAGGCGTCGACGGATCAGGTGTTGGCCTATAATGCCCGGCAGCGGGAAAAAATCGCCCGTGACGGCCCGCCCATCTTGACCCCCGCCATCGTGCTGACGTTGCAGGCCAAGGACCGGCTCCGCAATTCGGCTAAAAACGTCGCCGAGGGCCGCACGGTTCCGGTGGAATTTCTCTGCCTGCGGCCCTGACATCCCAGGCCCCGCACCTCACATTTTTGGGGATAATTCCACATAGTGGAAGGCCCTGGGCAATGGCGGCCATGGCTCAGCCGGTGAGGCCCACGGCTATAGCCAAATCCCTGCCCGCAAGTCCCCCCCGTCCGTTTCAAATCCGCACAGCCCCGCGGTGAAACCGGCAGTCAGGTGCAGTCCCTGGCGCGGGCGACTTCTATTCTCAAGACGCTGGCCCGCCACGACGACGGGCATGTTGGCCGCATCCTCGAACGCCACGGACTTGCCCGGATCACCGGCAAGACGCTGGCGACGCCGGCGTCGTTCCGCAGTGCCATCGACGACATCCGCCGCCAGGGCTTCGCCGTCGACGACGAGGAACACGCCGTTGGGCTCCGCTGCATCGCGGCGGCGATCTGTGACGAAAATCAGGAACCGCTTGCGGCGCTTTCCATTTCCGGCCCATCGGCGCGCATCGCCGACGACAAAATCTCCCGCCTGGCCGGCCTCGTGACGCAGGCCGCGCGCGACATCGCCCGAAAACTGGGCAGCGCCACCAACGCATAAGACATTAATTCTACTGCGACTGCGCGGTATTCCGCTTGGTGGGAGACTCCGCGGCATTTACAACATGCCGGATAATTTCCAAAAAAGTTGTCCGCCCGCGCCTGGCCCGGCACCATTGACGGGTCGGACCAAAGAGGGATGGCGAGAGGCTGGCGGTTCGCGCCAATGACCGGTGCGTGCCGACGGCGGACCGCCGTTTCGGCCCATTCTACGTGAAGTTCCCTGCGAGGGGCGGGAGGCATCCAAATCGGCGGAAACATTTCGGGTTCGCCGGTTGCCTCTTGCCTTTCCCATTCGTTACAACATCATCCGAATTTTCGCCAAAACACTGCCGCCGGCCTCACACGCCGCGGCGCCGGGAGGATCCCCATGCCCCGCTTCAACGCCAACCTGACCATGCTGTTTCAGGAGCACGACTTCCTTTACCGCTTCAAGGCCGCCGCCGATGCGGGCTTTGACGGGGTCGAATACCTGTTTCCCTATGATTACGACGCGGATGACTTGGTCGACCGGTTGCAGGCGAACGGGCTGGTCCAGGTGCTGCACAACCTGCCGGCGGGCGATTGGGCAAAAGGCGAACGCGGTCTCGCCACCCTGCCGGACCGCATGGGCGAATTTCAGGACAGCGTCGGCCGGGCCATCGACTACGCCACCAAGCTTAAGTGCCCGCAGGTCAATTGCCTCTCCGGCATACCGGGCCCGGACGTGCCGCGCGAAAAGGCGCGGGAAACGTTCGTCGAGAATTTGACGTTCGCCGCGCCGAAGCTGAAAGCCGCCGGGGTCAAATGCCTGATCGAGGCGATCAATACGCGCGACATTCCAGGATTTTTCCTGAACACCACGGCGGAGGCGGCGGCGATCATCGACGACGTGGGATCGGATAACCTGTTCATCCAGTACGACGCCTATCACATGCAGATCATGGAGGGCGACTTGTGCCGCACGGTCGAGGCGCATCTGGCGCAGATCCCCCACATCCAAATCGCCGACAACCCGGGCCGCTCCGAACCGGGCAGCGGAGAAATCAATTATCCTCATTTTTTCAGTCACTTGGATAAAATCGGTTACAAAGGATGGGTGGGCTGCGAGTACATTCCGGCGACGACGACCGTGGACGGGCTCGGCTGGTTCAGGGCGGCGAAAGACGCATCGAAAGCGTAGACCATCGTCACGTTCCTCATTGGTATTTACCCAATGGGATTTGCCCTGTCCCGGCGGGACGCGGGCCGGTAAAACGGGGGCAAGCCTTGAAACACACACCTTCGGAGGAGACACCACATGACCACCATCGGATTTATCGGCCTCGGCATCATGGGCGCACCCATTGCCGGCCACCTGGCTGCTGCTGGGCACAAGATTGTCGCGCTGAAGCGCAAAAAGCCCATGCCCACGGACCTGGCGAAGGCGGGTGCCGTGTTCGCCGCCACGCCCAAGGACGTCGCCGCCAAGTCGGACGTGATCATCACCATGGTCCCCGACACGCCGCAGGTCGAAGACGTCCTGTTCGGCAAGGACGGCGTCGCGTCGGCGAAGCTAAAGGGCAAGCTGGTGATCGACATGTCTTCGATCTCGCCCATCGCCACCAAGGAATTCGCCAAAAAGATCAAAAAGGCCGGCGCCGGATGGGTCGACGCGCCCGTGTCGGGCGGCGAAGTGGGCGCCAAGAACGCGGCGCTCACGATCATGTGCGGCGGTGCGGCCGCCGACTTCAAGCGCGCCAAGCCTTTGTTCGAACTGATGGGCAAGAACATCACGCTGGTCGGCGGCGCGGGCGACGGGCAGACCTGCAAAGTCGCCAACCAGATCATCGTCGCGCTGAACATCGAAGCCTGCGCCGAGGCGTTGTTGTTCGCGTCCAAGGCCGGCGCCGATCCGGCCAAGGTGCGGCAGGCGCTGATGGGCGGCTTCGCCAATTCGAAAATTCTCGAAGTCCATGCGGAGCGCATGATCAATCGCACCTTCAGCCCGGGCTTCCGCATCGAACTGCACCAGAAGGATCTGAACCTTGCGTTGTCCGGCGCCAAGTCGCTGGGCCTGTCGCTGCCCAATACGGCGACGGCGCAGGAACTGTTCAACGCCTGCGTCGCCAACGGCGGGGCTGCGTGGGATCATTCCGGCATGGTTCAGGCGCTGGAAATCATGGCAAAGCATAAAGTGTAATGCACTGAGCCGACTTTTGGGCCTTTAAGGCTGCGTTAGGTCAAGACTCGCCCCCGCGGAGTGCGATAAAATTTTTTATCGCGGGCTGCCGGGGTTTTTGCATGCGGCTGACTCAGGCAACAACGCGGGCCAACTACCTGGTTGCCGGGGTGCCGAAAATCCCTAGAATACAACGGCTTGGAACAGGGAGCGCGTCGTCATGCAAATGCCGGAACCGGATCAGGCCGTCATCGCCCGTCGCGCGGAAATCGTTCGGGCTATGCGCGCCATCGTACCGGGCGAAGGCGTGATCGCCGACGAAAGCATGTTGAAGGCCTTCGAATGCGACGGGCTGATGGCCTACCGGCAATTGCCGCTGATTGTCGCGCTGCCGGAAACGACGGCGCAGGTTTCCGAAATCCTGAAATACTGCCACGAGCATCAGGTGAAGATCGTGCCGCGCGGCGCCGGTACGGGGCTTTCGGGCGGCGCGTTGCCGCTGGCCGACGCGATCACCCTTGGCCTGACCAAGTTCAACCGGGTTCTGGAAATCGATTGCGCCAACCGCTGCGCCGTGGTGCAGCCGGGGGTGACGAACTTGGGCATCACCAAGGCGGTCGAAGGCGACGGGTTTTATTACGCGCCCGATCCGTCATCGCAGATCGCGTGTTCTATCGGCGGCAACATCGCGGAAAATTCCGGCGGCGTGCATTCGCTGAAATACGGACTCACGGCGAACAACGTCCTAGGCGTCGAAATGGTGCTGATGGACGGTACGGTCATGCGCATCGGCGGCAAGCATCTGGACGCCGGCGGTTACGACATGCTGGGCGTGATGACGGGGTCCGAAGGATTGCTCGGCGTCATCACCGAAGTCACCGTGCGTATCCTGAAAAAACCTGAAACCGCGCGGGCGGTGCTGCTGGGGTTCCCGACGACGGAAGCAGGCGGCGATTGCGTTGCCGCTATCATCAACGCCGGGATCATTCCGGGAGGCATGGAAATGATGGACAATCCCGCCATCCGCGCGACCGAGGAATTCACGCAGGCCGGATATCCCTTGGACGTCGAAAGTCTTTTGATCGTCGAACTGGACGGCCCGCAGGTCGAGGTCGACCATTTGATACGGCAGGTCGACGAGATTTCCAAAGGATGTGGCGCGGTTTATTCCCGCATCAGCAATACGGAAGAAGAGCGCCTTGCCTTCTGGGCCGGGCGGAAGAACGCGTTCCCGGCGGTCGGTCGCATGTCGCCCGATTATATCTGCATGGACGGCACGATCCCAAGGAAGGAACTGGCCCGTGTGCTGACGCGGATTTCCGAGCTGTCGGCGAAGCACGGGCTTCGCGTCGCCAACGTGTTTCACGCGGGCGACGGTAACCTACATCCGCTGATCATGTTCGACGCAAACATTCCGGGCGAAATGGAAAAGGCCGAGGAATTCGGCGCGGATATTCTCAAATTATGCGTCGAGGTCGGCGGCGTACTGTCCGGCGAACACGGCATCGGCGTCGAAAAGCGCGACCTGATGGGCGAAATGTTCACCGAGGACGATCTGAAACACCAGCAGCGGGTGAAGTGCGCGTTCGATCCGACGCAGCAAATGAACCCCGGCAAGGTCTACCCGACGCTGCACCGCTGCGCCGAACTGGGCCGCATGCATGTGCAGCGCGGCCAGGTACCGTTCCCGGATATTCCCAGGTTCTAAATGTCCGTCATTCTTAAACCCGCGAGCCATGCCGATGTGCTGGACGCCGTTAAATGGGCGGCGGCGGAAGCGCACCCGCTGGATGTGCGGGGTGGCGGCTCGAAGCTTGCCTTCGGCCGCCCCATGCAGACGGCGGGGCTGCTGGACCTGTCCGCCATGGCGGGGATCACCGATTACGACCCGGGCGAACTGGTCATGACCTGCGGTCCGGCGACGCCCATGGCCGATATTGAAAAGGCGCTCAGCGATGCCGGGCAGGAACTGGCGTTCGAGCCCATGGACTTAGGTCCCCTGTTGTTAGGGGCAGCAGTCGAGGACGGCGGCCAAGAAGCGGGTATGACGGGCACCATTGGCGGCGTCATCGGCGCGAACCTGTCGGGCCCCCGGCGCATCAAGATGGGGGCGGCGCGCGATCACTTCTTGGGCTTTAAGGCCGTCTCCGGCCGGGGGGAGGAATTCAAATCTGGCGGCCGGGTGATGAAGAACGTCACCGGTTTCGACCTGTCGAAACTGATGGCGGGATCGTTCGGGACCCTTGCCGTCATGACGGAAGTGACGATCAAGGTTCTGCCGCGGTCGGAAAAAACGCGGACGGTTTTGCTTATGACGCAGGACGACGGCCCGGCGCAGCGGGCGCTGTCCGACGCATTGGGGGCCAGTTTAGAAGTCGCGGGCGCGGCGCACCTGCCGGCGGACGTGGCGGCGCGGTCGGGCGTCGGGTACGTTTCCGGCGCGGGCACGTCAGTGACGGCGGCCCGCATTGAAGGGCCGGGGCCGTCGGTCGAACACCGCTGCAAACAGTTGCGCGAGATGTGGGGCAAACAGGGCAAGGTCGAGGAACTGCATTCCATGAACTCCGCCAAATTCTGGGCCGAGGTGCGGGACGCGCTTTATTTCACCGGCGAACGTGCGGGCGCGCAGGTGTGGCGTGTTTCCACGGCGCCCACGGCGGGGCCGGGCGTGGCAGAAATTCTGCGGCGGGAAACGGGCGGCGAGATTTATTTCGATTGGGGCGGCGGGCTGATTTGGCTGGCGCTCGACAATCAGATGAATGCGGCGGCGGATGTGGTGCAGCAGGCCGCGGCGCATACGGGCGGCCACGCGACTCTGATCCGCGCCTCCCGTGACGTGCGCGCCAACGTAGATGTGTTTCAGCCGCAACCGGCGCCGCTTGCGGAACTGTCCCGCCGGGTGAAGAACGCGTTCGACCCGAACGGCGTCCTCAATCCGGGCCGCATGGCGGCGGGGGTGTAGACGATGCAAACAACCTTCACCGAAGCGCAGCTGCTGGACCCGCACATCAGCCAGGCCGATGCGATTTTGCGGAAGTGCGTGCATTGCGGCTTCTGCACCGCGACGTGCCCCACGTTTGTGTTGCTGGGCGATGAGTTGGACAGCCCGCGCGGGCGGATTTATCTGATTAAGGGATTGCTGGAACAGGGCGCTAAGCCGACGGACCAGCACGTCACTCACATCGACCGGTGCCTCAGTTGCTTATCCTGCACGACAACGTGCCCGGCGAGCGTCGATTACATGCACCTGGTCGACGATGCGCGGGCCAAGATCGAACGGGAATACAAACGCCCCCTGATGGATCGGCTGTTCCGCCGGGTGCTTCAATTGGTGCTGCCCTATCCCGGCCGGTTCCGCCTGGCGTTGATCGGCGCGTGGCTGGCCCGGCCTCTCGCCGGCCTGATGCCGGGGCGCATGGGGGCGATGCTGAAACTGGCGCCCGCGCGCATCTACCCGCCCGCCGACGTCGACCGGCCGCAGGTATTCAAGGCCGAAGGTGAAATGGTCAAACGCGTCGCGCTGATGACCGGCTGCGCCCAGCAAGTGTTGAGCCCGGCGATCAACGAGGCGACCGTCCGGCTGCTGACCCGCCACGGGTGCGAGGTCGTGGTCGCACAAGGCCAGGGATGCTGTGGCGCACTGGTCAACCACATGGGCGAAGAGACCGCGAGCCACGGGCAGGCGGCGGCGAACATCGTTGCGTGGGAACAGGCGGAGGCTGGGTACGGCAAAATCGACGCCATCGTCATCAACGCGTCGGGCTGCGGCACGACGGTCAAGGATTACGGCTGGATGTTCCGCCGCGACGAGGCCATGGCCGCGCGCGCCAAGGCGGTATCGGACAAAACCCGCGACATCACCGAGGTCATGCGGGATTTGGAATTGAAACTTACGGACGGGCTCGACAAACCTATCGTGACCTATCATTCCGCGTGTTCCATGCAGCACGGGCAGAAGCTGACGAAAGAGCCGAAGGCACTTTTGGCCCGCGCCGGTTTCGACGTGCGGGAGCCCGCCGAAGGGTACCTCTGCTGCGGGTCGGCCGGGACCTACAACATCATGCAGCCGGCAATTGCCGAACGCTTGAAACAGCGGAAGATTAAAAACCTGCAGGCTGCGGGTGGCGAAGTCATCGCCGCCGGCAACATCGGCTGCATCACGCAGCTGGCTGGCGATGCCGGGCTACCCGTGGTGCACACGGTGGCGCTGCTCGATTGGGCTACCGGCGGGCGAAAGCCCGTCGGGCTTAAATAAGGCTCGGCGACGAAGCCGATCCGTCGTTAACGATCCTTACTCAACGATTTGCCGTCGCGCGCGATTTCCATCGCACCGATCGCGTATTTCTGCGCGAATCGCGGGCAGACTCCGATTGGCGGAAAGGAGCCCTCACATGAGGTCCATGAAACGGACACTCAGGCGGGTTGTGCTCTTGGCGGCCGTCGCCGGCGTTTTGACGCTCCGACCGCCGGCTGACGCCCGCGCGAACGATTCCCTGGATTGGCTGGAGGCTGAGCCGGTGACGCTTCTGGACCTGGGCGTGATCCGGTTGAAGCAGGACTTGATACAGGTCGGCCAGCAATTGATAGTCAAGGGCGTTCTGCCTGTCGCGCCGACAACTGGGGCCTGTTACGACTGGCGCGAGCGCAAGGTCATCATCTAACTGAATCTATCTGACCATCCGCACGCGTTACAGCGACCCGAGCGAAGGCATGTTCCTGGAATTGTTCGGGCGGGTCGCCAATGGGCTCGCCGGCCGGAGCCACAGCCGCCGGGGCGATCCAAGCTGGTATTTGGAAGAGATTTTCACCCACGACGGACGGGGCAATTTTACCCGGCCGAAGAACATGCGCGGCCAGTTGTTCGACGCCGTGCAGTTGGAAATTACGCAACTGCCGCCCTATCCCCTGGCGCCGGCCAAGACCGTGCAGTGCAAGGGCCGGCTCGATTCCGAGCTCGATGAGGTCGTCGTCACGACATCCTGATCGCGTAAAAACTTCTCAGTTCGTAACTTATTGAAATAACGACATAAGTTAGACATCTCGCATACACCTGTGACCGCCGTCATAGGCGGCGGGTTAGTGCGTTCATGTGATTGTCGGCGGTGAGTAAAAAACGGGGCAAAAAATGTACAATCAGAGGCTTTTCCAGCCACTAGCGGCCTGTTCGCTTGCCGTGGCGATCATCCCAAACCTAGCCGCCGTCGCATCGGCGCACTCACACATGTCGGGCAACGCCGCCCCCGCGCACGAAGAGGTCGCTGCGGCGTCAGACGATCCGGTCGTTCTTTACAGTTATCGGCCGGCCGATATGATCAAGGCCGTGCTTGATGCCTTTACCAAGGCAACCGGTATCCCGGTAACCTTGGTCGTCGTCCGCCAGGACATGATTTCCCGCTTCAAGGAAAGCGCCAAGTCCGAACCGGCGGACGCCATCCTAACCGAAGACATCGGTAGGCTTGCCCGGCTGAAGGACGAAAACCTGCTGATCCCAGCTCAGTCGATAGAAATCACCATGAACATTCCCGAACGGCTGCGCAGTCCCGGCGGGTTTTGGATCGCGTTGACGCAGCGGGCACGGATCGCGACCGTCAGCCGGCAACGGCCGCTGAAAATCGATGTTCGGAGTCTTGCAGATTTTGCCAAGCCGGAGTTGAAGGGGCGGGTTTGCCTACGGTCCATGTATCATCCCTGTAACATCGCGTTAATCGCTTCCATCATTGCTTGGTCGACCCGATGGTCGGGCCCTCCATGGAGCTGCCGGTCTGGGGGCCGTTCAAGCCGGATACCCTGCCGCCTGACGAAATCCTAAAACACCGAACCGAAGCGCTGGTTCTGGTCAACGACATGGGATTCTAAACCGGTAGCGGCGAGGGCGGGGCCGCCGGCGGCGCGGCGGTTGGGCCCTTGGCGAACCCGCGCCGAAGGCGTAACATTTTGACCATGGATTGGTTTCGCCGATTGGTATTGATTGCGGTTGTCGCGGCATTTGCCGCCGGTCCCGCCCGCGCGGATCAGAACGACCCCAACCTGGACCAACTGTTCGACCGGCTTTACCAGACCAAAAACACCGCTGAAGCGCAGGCCATCGAGGGCCAGATCTGGCAGATCTGGGTGCTCAGCGGTCAAGAATTGGTCAACAGCGCCATGGCGCGGGGTGTCATTGCCATGAACCGGGGGGCGTTCGATGCCTCGCTGAAATACTTTAACGACGTCGTCCGCCTGTCGCCGCAGCATGCGGAAGGGTGGAACAAACGCGCGACCGTGCATTTCATGATGGGCAACTATCCGGAATCGGTGGTCGATATTCAACGGACGCTGAAACTTGAACCCCGGCATTTCGGCGCGCTGTCGGGCCTCGGCATCATCTATTCGGAAATGGGCAAGAAAAAAGCCGCGATCCGCGCCTGGGAAAAGGCGCTCGCCATCAATCCGCTCATGGATACCATCAAAGGCCAGCTTGAAGAGCTGAAAACGGCCGTCGACGGCAAGCCGATCTGACCATGGGCCATCCTGCGCAATTGGCATCCATCACCCTGCCCGAGGGCGGCTACGGCACCGTCGACGACGTGCTTTTGGATGAGCTGCGTCAGATCGCCGGCAGCGACAACGTTTCCACCGCCGTCGCCGTCCGCGAACAACACGGACGGGATGAAAGCTGGCATCCCTCTGTGCCGCCGGACGCGGTGGTGTTCTGCGCCGAAACGGACCAGGTCGCGGCGGTGGTGAAAGCCTGCGCCGAACGGCGTGTGCCGGTTATCCCATACGGCACCGGCACGTCGCTGGAGGGCCATGTAGCGGCGCTGGCCGGCGGGGTATGCATCGACGTGTCCCGCATGGACCGGATTTTAGAAGTCAACGCCGAGGATATGGACGTCAGCGTGCAAGCCGGCGTTCGTCGTAAGGCGTTGAACGAATACCTGCGCGATACGGGCCTGTTTTTCCCGATCGATCCGGGTGCTGACGCGTCCATCGGCGGCATGACCGCGACACGGGCCAGCGGCACCAACGCGGTCCGCTACGGCACCATGCGGGAAAACGTGTTGGCACTGACCGTGGTGATGGCCGACGGGCGTGTAATCAAAACCGCAAAGCGGGCCCGCAAATCGGCGGCGGGATATGACCTGACGCGGCTGTTCGTGGGATCGGAAGGGACGCTTGGCGTGATCACGGAAATCACGCTCCGGCTTTACGGCATTCCGGAAACGGTGCTGGCCGCCGTGTGTTCGTTCCCGGATCTAGAAGGCGCTGTCAACACGACGATCCTGACGATCCAGTCGGGCATTCCCGTCGCCCGCATCGAGGTTCTGGACGACGTGCAGATGGATGCCATCAACAAATATTCCGGCCTCGATTATCCGGTCGCCCCGACGTTGTTTTTCGAATTTCACGGATCGGTCGCCAGCGCGCGGGAACAAGTCGATCAGGTGTCGGCCATCGCCCGCGAATTCGGCGGCGACGATTTCAAATGGGCGGAACGTCCCAAAGACCGGGCAAAGCTGTGGCAGGCGCGGCATGATGCGTATTACGCCGCCATCGCGCTGCGCCCCGGATGCCGCGGTATTGCGACGGACGTCTGCGTGCCCATATCACGGCTTGCCGACTGCATCCTGGAAACTCAAAAGGACCTGCAGGCGTCCAACGTCTGCGCGCCCATCGTCGGCCACGTTGGCGACGGCAATTTCCACATTGTGTTTGTCGTCGACCCCGACAACGCGGACGAATTGAAAACCGTGCAGGACATCAACGAACGCATGGTCATGCGGGCGCTCGCCATGGATGGGACCTGTACCGGCGAACATGGCGTCGGGTACGGCAAGATGGACTTCCTGATTGCCGAACATGGGGAGGCCGTGGCCGCCATGCGGGCGGTCAAACTGGCGCTGGACCCCTTGAACATAATGAACCCGGGAAAGATCATCTGCGTCTGACCGGCCCAGCCGATTGCAGGAGCCAGGGGCTTTGCAATTCGCCCGCCGATGCCGTAACCAATGGCGGCAACAGGAGGCACCGCCTTGGACCCGCAAAAACTGCTTCGCGATATGTTCGACGCCGCCATCGCCGCGGCCCAGCCGGAAAAACGCATTCCGCTGTTCCTGCCCGATCCGCCGCCCGCCGGCGGACGCACGGTGGTGATCGGCGCGGGCAAGGCATCGGCCGCCATGGCGAAAACGTTCGAAGACCATTGGGCGGGCGACCTTTCGGGTCTGGTTGTCACGCGATACGATTACGACGTGCCGTGCCAACGCATCGAAACGGTTGAGGCCGCACACCCCGTGCCCGATGCAGCGGGGGAACAAGCGGCCCGGCGGATGCTTGACCTGGTCAGCGGGCTGACCGACAAGGACCTGCTGATCTGCCTGATTTCCGGCGGCGGGTCGGCCTTGCTGTCGGCGCCGGGGCCGGGACTAACGCTGGAAGATAAACAGGCGGTCAACAGGGCGCTGTTGCGGTCGGGCGCGACGATCCATCAGATGAATTGCCTCCGTAAACACCTGTCGGCGGTGAAGGGCGGTCGGTTGGCTGCCGCCGCTGCGCCGGCGCGGATCGTGAATCTTTTAATCTCTGACGTGCCGGGCGACGACCCTGCGGTGATCGCATCGGGCCCGACGGTGCCCGACCCGACGACGTATGCCGACGCGCGGGCCATTGTCGAAAAGTTCGCCATCGACCTGCCGCCGGCGGTGAGGACGGTGCTGGATGCCGGCGCAAACGAAACGCCCAAGCCCGATGACCCGCTGTTCGACCGGGTGGAAACGCATCTGATCGCGCTGCCGCAGGCGAGCCTGGAAGCCGCCGCCGAGGTTGCGCGCGCCGCCGGCGTCACGCCGGTGATTTTGGGCGACGCGCTTGAGGGCGAGGCGCGGGATCTGGCGGCCGAACACGCGGCGCTGGCCATCGAAACCGCGGCAGGCGGCGGCCCCGCCAAAGCTCCCTGCGTGCTGCTATCGGGCGGCGAGACGACGGTGACCATCCGCTGCCAGGGCGGGCGCGGCGGCCGCAATACGGAATACCTTCTGGCCATGGCGGCGGCGCTCAAAGGCGCCCAAGGCATCCATGCCGTCGCTTGCGATACGGACGGCATCGACGGTTCGGAAGATAACGCCGGGGCGGTGATCAGTCCGCAAACCCTTGCCCGCGCCAAGGCCGCCGGGCTGGATGCGGGCGCGTTCCTTGCCAACAACGATGCCTACACGTTTTTCAGTGGCATCGGCGATCTGGTCATGACCGGGCCGACGTTGACCAACGTCAACGACTTCCGCGCCATGGTCATCTGTGGATGAAATCGCTGAAAAGAGTGTTTGCCGCCCCTTTAAAGCCGTAATCGGGGGTTTTAGAATGAGGGCTTCCGGCACGGTTTTCAGCCGAACGCCGCGTCGCCTGGAATATTTTTCGAAGCGAAGGGCATTTACCCGTGAAAAAAGTCGTCATCGGTCTGGTCGTCCTGCTGGTTCTCGCCATCGGGGCACTCCTGATCGGTCCGTCGCTGATCGATTGGAGTAAGCACACCGACCGGATCGCCCGCGAGGTCGAAAAACTGACCGGCCGCAAGGTCGTCATCAAGGGGCCAGTCGATGTCCGGATATTGCCGAGCCCGCGTTTGGCCGTTGCTGGGATCGAATTGGCCAACATTCGGGGCGCCCAGACAACGCAGATGGCGTCGCTGCAAAGTCTTGAAGTCCATGTCGCCGCCGCGCCGCTGCTTGCCGGACGTGTCCAGGTAAAAACGGTGCACATCGTCAAGCCCGTCATCCGGTTGGAGCGGCTTGCCGACGGGCGTGTCAACTGGGCCTTGCCGGTGAGCAAGGACGGCGACGGCAAGGCCCCGTCCAAACCGGCGCCTGCGTCTTCCGGTGGTGGTGCGGGCACATCCGGGCCCACCATCGGGATCGATAATTTCACCATCGAAGACGGCGAAATCCATTACCTGGACGCGCAACTCGGGCGGCAGGATGCGGCCACGGACATCGACGCGCGCATCGCCGCGGTCAGTCTGCAGGGGCCAATCGAGAGCCTTGGCTCGTTTACCGTCCGGGACCGGCGGATCAGTTACCGCGTGAATATTGCCGAAATTATCCAAGCCCGGACGGTTCCCCTGTTTGCCGAAATGACGGTCGCCGACGGTGCGTCGTTCAATGTCGACGGTAGCGTCGGCAACGTCCCCGACAAGCCGCGCCTCAAGGCGAAGATCAAGGGCGGTGGCCCGGACCTTGGTGCGCTGATCCGGTTCCTTCAGGGCAGCGGCTCCGCCGGATTGCAACTGGCGAAACCGTTCAGCTTGACCGGCGATATTGAAGCCGATGCGGACGGCGCTGAACTGCAGCTGACCAACGTCCGGATCGACGAAACCGATTTTGCCGCCGCAGCAGAGCTGAAGGCCGGGGCACGCATCGAGGCAGGACTTTCGATCCGGTCCGGCTGGGTCGACGCCGACCGCTGGATACAAGCGATGAACGCGCCGCCCCCGGCCGAGGAGACCCAGGCAAAAACACTGGGCGTGGCGAAGTCCGCCGCCGGTGCGAACAAATCGGCGCCTGTCAAAAACCCGGCCGTCAAACCGCAACTGGATGCGCCGTTCGAATTGCCCAAGGACGTGGCGGCGGCGGTATCCGTGCAATTGGACGCCGTTGTGTTTAATGGAAAGCCGATCCAAGGCGTGGTCATGAACGCCGAACTCGCCAACGGTGAATTAACGCTAAGTCAGCTGACCGCGCAACTGCCCGGCGATACCGATCTAGATCTGTTCGGGGTTGTCGGCGTGAAGGATGGAAAGCCCCGGTTCGAAGGCAAACTTGAAACGCGCGCCAAGGATCTGCAGCCGGTCATCGCCTGGATCGCGCCGGGTGTATCGGTGCCGCCGGGCGCGCTCAAGGATTTCCTGTTCAAAACCAAGATGATTGTTGACGGCCGCTATGCGCAGTTGCCGGGGCTGTCGGTCAAGGCCGGCGGGACCACGGTGATGGGCGGCGTGACCGTAGCGTTGCAAGCGCGCCCTTCGTTCGGCGCGGATTTCAAAATCAACCGTCTGGACGTCGACCAGCTTTTGGGCAGCGGGAAAGCGGCTTCGCCCGTGGCCGGTAAAGCCGGGGATAAGAAGGCAGCGGGGCAGACGGCTGCCGCCAAAACGGCGGTTCCGGCGGCGGACGTATTCGCGCCGTTGAGAGTTCTGTCGGCTTTCGACGCCAACCTGAAACTAAAAATCGCGAACGCGGTATACGGCGGCCAGAAAGTTTCCGACCTGTCGCTCGAGGCGGTCCTGCAGCGGGGCAATCTGGCGCTGTCGTCATTCCGCGTCGGCAATTTTGCGGGCGTCAAGCTTGCGGCATCGGGAAAGATCGGCGGGTTAGACGGCATTCCCAAGGCGAAAAACCTGAAAATCGCGCTCCGCTCCAAAGACATCGGCCCGGCGGCCCAGGCGTTCGGCGTCGCCCTGCCGTTCCCGGCGAAGGACATCGGCGCCGTCGACCTGGATGCCATCGTCAACGGCAGCCTGTTTCAACCCAATCTGGATGTGCAAGCCGGCGCCTTCGGCGGCGACTTCGCGGCGAAGGGCGATTTTCCGATGCTGGCCTTGGCCGGTAAATCCATCAAGCTTGGTGTTCGCGCGCGGCACAAGGACCTGGCGACGCTGATCCGCCGCGCCGGGGTCGATTACACCCCGCAGGGCCGCATCGGTGGCCTGGATTTGCAGGCGACCGTGACCGGCAATAAGGATCAGATCCGTGTCGAAGGCCTTTACGGGACCGTCGGCGGCATCAAAACCGACGGTGTCGTATCGGTCGTGCTGAACGCGCCGAAACAGAGGGTCGACGCGCGTCTCGCCCTCGGCCCGGTGACGCTTGATCCGTTTCTGCCCGCTAAGCGGGGGTCGTTCATCCTGCCGGGTGGCTGGCAGGCCCGCGGCGTGCCCGCGGCCTGGTTGCGCGATCCGCCGGCGGGGTTGTTGTCGCCCGCCGCCGTCAGCAAAAGGTGGGACGCCAAACCGATCGAGCTTTCGGCCCTGAATGTCGTTGACGCGGCTGTGGCGCTGACGACGCCAAGGCTCAGCCATCAGGGCGTGACGGTCGATAATCTGGATGTAGGCGCGGTGATCGATCAGGGATCGCTCCGGGTTGACCGGCTGACCGGCGTGCTTGCGGGCGGCCAATTGACCGCCAAGGTGTCGATTGTTCAGGATGGCGGGGCCGCCGCCCAGGGCTCCGTCAACGGGCTCGACTTGTCCCGCGCCGGCGGGTTGACCGGCGGGACTAAGGCGTCGGGGCGGGTCAACGCCGCCTTTGATTTGACCGCCAAGGGGCTAAGTCAGGCGCAGTTTGTTTCGTCGCTCGCGGGGACGCTGTCGCTGACCGGTAAGGATTTGGATACAGGGTCCGGTGTAAACGCAGAAGGCCTAGTAGGGCTCAGCGGGCTGACCTTGGCGCTGAACCAGTTCGCAGGCGCGTTCGGCGGCCCGAAGAAAGGCGCCGGCCTGGCCGACGTTGAAGCACAGTTCACCATGGACCGCGGCATCGCGACGCCCAAGGTGCTGCGGGCGGTGACTAATGTCGGCACCGCTAACGCAACCGGCGCGATCGATCTGAGGGCCTGGACCGTCAACTTGAAGGGCGGTATCCAGGCTTCACCGTCGTTGTTGTCGGCGGCGTTTTCCATCGCCACGAAGAAAGGCATCAACGTGCCCTTTGCGGTGACCGGCGATATCGATCAGCCGCGGATCAAGATCGACACGGCGTCTCTCGGCGCCGGCGGCGTGCCGATCCCGGGGCTTGACCGCCTGATGAGGAAAAAAGGTGTCGGCGACGTGCTGCAAGGCATCCTCGGCGGCGGCCAGGCTCAACCCGCGCCGTCGCAGACCGCGCCCGGCGGCAACGAACCGCCAGCCCAGGGCAGCCAGCCGCAGCCCCAGCAACAGCCGTCGCGGCAGAAGATTACGCCGCAGAATATCCTGAAAGGCATCTTGGGCGGGTTCGGGCGGTAGACCTATTGGCCCCGGCACGCAGCCGGCCGTCAGGCGATGCGAGATTTCAAATCCGTCAGCACGAAGACACGCACGGCGCTCGACAGGTTGCCGGCGCGTCCGGTGTCGATTTCCGTAACCAGCGCGTTGATCGACAGGCCGCGGCGTTTGGCGATGGCCTTCAATTCGGCCCAGAACACGTCCTCGACCGACAAGCTGGTGTGATGGCCTGCGATCAGAACGGTGTGTTTTCGAATGTTTGACGGGCTGTTCATGGTTTCCCCGCCGATGCGGCCTTGCGCTTGCCGCCCTTTTTTTTGGCGCGGACGCCCGACCGGAGCGCGGCTTCCCGCGCCTTCCGAGCCCAAGACGCGAATTCCGCCGCGTATTCCAGCAAATCTTCGGGCGCAAGGTAATAGCCCAGTGCGATTGTCTTGCCGCCGCGCTCATAGGTAAAGGGCGGCGCGCCCAAAGCTTCGAAGTCGGGGCGGTTACCGTCGTCGATTTTAAGGTAGAGCTCGTCATCGACGACCAGCCTGAACATGGCGCCGTCTAGAAACAGTCCGCCGCCACCAAACATGCGTTTCGCCTGCTCGGGGCCGAGGGCGGTAAGCAGATCCAGGATGTGATCGCGGAATTCGGGGCTTATGGCCATGGGTGGTGGCGGTCCTTAGTCTTCCGGGTAAATCGGGAAGCGGGCGCAGAGGGCGACCGCCTTGGCCTCGGTTTCGGCGATCACGGTTTCCAGCGCCGCCGGATCGCTTTTCATCGCAGTCAGCACGTCGGCGATCATATTGCCGATTGCCGCGAACGCTGTCTCGTCGAAGCCGCGGGTCGTGCCCGCCGATGCGCCGAACCGCAGGCCCGAGGTGACCTTGGGCGGCTGCGTGTCGCCGGGAACGCCGTTCTTGTTGGCGGTGATACCCGCGCGTTCCAGTGCTTCCGCCGCCGCCGCCCCCGTCAGGCCCAGGGGGTGCAGGTCGACCAGCATCAAGGGCGTGTCGGTGCCGCCGGTGACGACGCTGATCTGTCGGCCCATCAGACTTGCCGCGAGCGCGCGGGCGTTCGCGAGAACGCGCCGGGCGTAGTCCTTAAATTCGGGCCGGAGCGCCTCACCCAGGCACACAGCCTTGGCCGCAATCGCGTTTAGGATGACGCTGCCTTGGACGCCCGGGAAGACAGCGCTGTCCAGCTTTTTGGCGACCGCCGCATCGTCCGTCAGGATGATGCCGCCGCGCACGCCGCGCAGGTTTTTGTAAGTCGTCGCCGTCGCCACGTGGGCGTGGGGGAAGGGTGAGGGGTGCTGTCCGCCCGCGACCAGACCGGCGAAGTGCGCCATATCGGCAAGCAGCATCGCGCCGACGGCGTCGGCGGCCTGACGGAAGCGGGCGAAATCGATCGCGCGCGGATAGGCGGAGCCGCCGGCGATGATGAGTTTCGGTTTGTGTTCGCGCGCCTGTGCCGCCATAGCGTCGTAATCCAGCAAACCGTCTTCGGGCCGGACGCCGTAAGGCACGATGTTGAACCACTTTCCGGTCAGGTTGGCCTTTGCGCCATGGCTCAGATGCCCGCCGGCGGACAGGTCCATGGACAAAACCGTGTCGCCCGGTTTCAGGAATGCCAGAAACACCGCAAGGTTCGCCTGACTGCCGGAATGTGGCTGCACGTTGGCCTGGGCGACGCCGAAAAGCTGTTTCGCCCGCTCGACAGCCAGCCGTTCGATTTGGTCGGCGAATTCGGCGCCGCCGTAATAGCGCGCACCTGGATATCCCTCGACCGTTTTGTTGACGATGGGCGATGCGAGTGCATCAAGCGTCGCCCGGCTGACGATGTTTTCCGACGCGATCAGTTCGATCCGCTCGCGTTGCCGACCGGCTTCGTCCTTGAGCGCGGCCGCGACATCGGGGTCCGTACGGGAAAGCGGATCGGTGAAATATCCCGCGTGGGGCGCGTTGCCGTATTCGGCCATGGTTTCCTCCACCATCGCTTGGTTCAGGTTCTATAACGCGCCCGGTGTTTCCGCCCCAGGGAAAACTTGTCTGCCGACAATGCGGCTGCGCCCCGCTGGGTTGGATTTCCCTTACCTCGCGCTTTGGGCTAACGCACTCTGCCCGGCACGGAAAAAAGTCCCTCATGAGAGTATAAGAGAGGAGCCTTGCCTGTGTCGTATCTGACGATTTAAGGAACGCCCATTAGTCCCTTTACCCGCACTGTCCGCATGTGTCTGGAGGAAAAGGAAGACGGCTACCGGATTTATGATTACATGCCGGATTCCGCCGAACAGACGCTGAACACCGATTTGGCAAGGTGCTGGCGATCAGCGACCGGGACGTGCATCTTTTTGAAACGCTGGCGATCTGCGTTTACATCGACGAGGAATATACCGCCGACCCGCAGTTGCAGCCCCGCGACGCCATCGATAAGGCCGACATGTTCCAGCGAATCAGCCTGTATCTGGACGAAGGATACCGGTCAATGATCGCGGGATGCGTCATTCTGGGGATGTTGATGCCTGTCTTGGGCATACCCGCCTACAAAGCCAAGGTGCAGGAAAACCTGCCCAAGGCCTAACGCTACCTGGCGGTTGCCGACAAGGAATTGCGCGGGCGGCGCTGGATGGTCGGCGAAGACATGTCCTTGGCCGACATGTTTCTGGCACCGGCGGTCTATCTGTTCAAACGCATGCCGGAAGGCGGACAGATGGTGCATAAATTTGAAAACCTGAGCGCTTGGTACACGAACATCAGCGCCGTCGAAAGCTTCAAGGAAATCGCGCTGAAGCTGCCGGGCAGCTAAGCGCCGGACGCGTCTCTTTCCGTGCTCCCGTGGTCACGCAAAGTTCACTTACGCCAAACGGTGTCGGCACATATGTTCGTTTTTTGTTCTAATTGCGGGAGAAGAAGATGGTTCAACCAATTCCCGACGGCTACACCGCCGTCACGCCGTATATCATCGTCGACGGCGCGGCCGAGGCGATCGATTTTTACGCCAATGCGTTCGACGCGGAGGAATTCATGCGCCTGCCCAACCCGGAAACGGGCAAGCTTCTGCATGCGGAAATCACCATCAACGGCGCGCACATCATGTTGGGCGACACCAATCCGGAAATGGGGGCCATGGACCCGAGAGCACTCGGCGGGATCGCGGCGTCGATCACGCTTTACCTGCCGGACATGGACGCACCGTTCGCGCAGGCGGTGAAAGCAGGCGCCGAGGTCAAGTCGCCGCCCATGGACATGTTCTAGGGCGACCGTATGGCAAATGTCATCGACCCATTCGGTCAGGTCTGGACGCTGATGACCCACACCGGCGACCTGACGCCGGAAGAAATTCAAAAAGGCTTCGAGGACATGATGGCTCCGGGCGAATTGTGCCCGGCGGCGGACGGCGGTAAGGCCGACAACGGGTGATGCCGGATGGCGTCAGTCGGTGGGGAACACGACCTCGACCACCACGCCCTCGGGACCTTTGACGAAAATCTGCTTGGCGGCGCCGTTGGGCAAGTCACGTTTGGTGTATTCGATGCCGGCGTCGTCCAAGCGCTTCAACAGCGCCTCAGCATCGCCGCTCCGGAACGCCAGATGATCGACCACGCCGGTGCCGGTGTGGTCGTCGTCTCCGTGACCCGAAACATATCCCCGTTCCCGGTCGCGCCCGACCAGGTGGACGACGGCGCCCGATCCGGTTTCGCCGTAAAGCCAGTATCCGGGGAAGGTGAAGGACGGGCGATCGCCTTCGGTCAAGCCGATGATGTCGACGAAGAAATCCCGCATGCCGTCCAGATTTTCGGGCCGCAAGTTGAAATGATCCAGGCCGGTGATGCTCATATTTCGGCTCCTACAATGTATCTGCGAAGGACTTTATCGCGTCCATCGCCTCATCCCAATTCTGTTTCTCCGTCCGGCCCGATTTTTTCCGGGGCTTGAGGCTGTGGTCGCCGTCTTCGAGCCAGTGCACGCGGGTCGCTTTGGCGAGAGGGTAGGACGGCACTTCGGCGATGGTGCCGAAGGTATCGCGCGTCCCCTGACAGATCAGCATGGGGGTCTTGAGGGCGCCCAAGTGTTCGGTGCGTAGTTTTTCCGGCCGGCCCGGCGGGTGAAACGGGTAGCCCAGGCAGACGATGCCGCGGACGGGCGCTTTCCGGGCCTCCCGCTCGGCGGCGATTAGCGTCGCCATGCGCCCGCCCATGCTTTTGCCGCCGATAATCAAGTGATCCGCGCCTATTTTTCCGATGACCTCGTCCCACGTTTCCAGCAGCACCCGTTGCGGGTTTGGCGGGCGTTTTTTGCCGTCTTCCCGCCGCCCGGCCATATAGGGGAATTCGAACCGTGCCGCGCGCAGCCCGCGTGATGCCAGTCCTTCAGCGAAGGCCTCCATGAAGGGGCTGTCCATGGGCGCACCGGCACCGTGCGCCAAACAGATGGTCAGGGGAGCGGTCTTGGGGCCGGCGAAGATGATCGTGGGCACGGAATGGCGCTATCGCGTCCCGCGGGCCAAGAGCGTGCCCATGCCGCGGATCTGACTGTAGGCGATTTCATCGAAGATGTATTCGATCCGAGAAAAGCCCAGACTTCGCAGCATCAGTTCGAATGGATTGGCAAAGACGAAATGGTCGTGCCCTTCCGCCATCTTGAACAGGACAGGGCGGTCCTTCGATATTTCGCCGCCTTTGTTCACCAAGTAATCGCGGCACAGGATGACGTCGCTCATTTCCGACGCGCGGCGGAAAACCGGATAGACGACGTCCGGGATGGTCATGCAGAGCACCAGGGACGTCAGAAACACGTCGAACCGGTCGCGGCCCAGATCGGCCGTGGTCGATTCCAAAAAAGTTTCGACGGTGCCGATGTTGATTTTCTGTTCCGGATAGTTTGTCTGCGCGTCCTCGGCCAGGAAGCTCAGCGCCTCGAACCCTACGAAGGACAGGTTCACGTCGGGATAAAATTTCTTGAAATGGCGAAGGGTCGGGCCGTTCGCGACGCCGATCTCAATGATCGACATGTCGGAGCCGCCGGCCCGAGTTTTCTCATCGACCAAACTATCGAGCAGGACCCGCAGCGTCGCATGGCTCGGCTGGCTGTAATCCTGGGTTTGCTGGGAGATGACCTGGGCCTTGTAATCTTCGGGAAAAACCCCGTCATTGGGCAGGTTGCGGGTCTGCCAATAGGCCCGCTGGTGTTCGTAGACTTCCTGCGCCTGCGCCGGATTGGCCAGCTCCATGTAGGTCCGGCCATACCCGTCATCGACCGTTTTGCTGACTTTCAACTGCATGGGTCAACATCCTGTGAGCGGTGCGGCCAAGACGCCGCTGGTGGAATCTTGTAACCGATCGGGAATTGCGGGTCCATGGCGGCCGCGGCATGAAAGGCCCGGTCAGCGGAGGAGCGATTTCCGCATCAGTTTGGCCTCCGCCGCATCTTCGTACCCCAGCCGCGCATAAAACGTCCGCGCGCGGTCGCGGTAGACCTGTGTGTGCAGCGCGACCGATGCCAAGCCCCGGTCAGCTGCCCAGGCCTCGGCCCGTTCCATCAGCCGGCGGCCGATGCCCCGGCATTGCTCCTTTTCGTGGATGGCCAGGGATTGGACGATGGCCTCCGGCGGTTTTTCCAGCGCCGGGCGGTCGAAAACATGCAACAGGCCCAAGACCTCGCCATCGGTTTCGGCGATGAATACCGCGTGCCCTTCGGCGGCGTCGGTTATTTCGAACCGGCGTGCCAGTTCGGGCACGGGGATGTCGTATCCCAGATGCATCATAAACTCGGTGGCGGCTTTCATATCCGCCGCGGTCATGGGGCGGATGACGGGCGCGGTCATCCCGGCTTGCCCCCGCCGATGCGCAGGTTCGCGGCGGCGATGTAGGACGCTTCGTCGGACAGCAGAAAGACGATGCCGTGGCCGATTTCGTCGGGTTGGGCGGCGCGCCCCATGGGCAGCGACGGTACGCGTTTTTCCAACGTCGCGCGGGTCAAGTCCGTTTCCGTCAGGCCGGGGGCGACGGTGTTGACGCGGATGCCTTCGGCGATGACTTCCTGGGCAAGCCCGATGGTCAGTGAATTGACCGCGCCCTTGGATGCGGAATACAGCACCCCCATGCCGGGCGATCCGGCGGTGGCGGCGCCGGACGACACGTTGACGATCGACCCGCCTTTGCCGCCGTGCTTGGTCGACATGCGTTTGACAGCTTCGCGCGCGCAGAGGAACAGCCCCAGCACGTTGACTTCCAGCACCCGGCGGATGTCGGCCTCGGTAAGCGCCTCCAGCCGGCCGCGGGGCCCGTGGATGCCGGCGTTGTTGACCAGACCCGTGACCGGGCCCAGCGCCTTTTCCGTTTCGTCGAACAGGCGGATGACGTCGGCCTCTACCGAGGTGTCGGCCTTGACCGCAACGGCCTTGCCGCCGGCCTTGACGATTTCGGCGACGACGGCGTCGGCAGCTTTTTTGTCGCTGACGTAATTGACGGCGACGGCGTGACCGGCCTTGGCGGCCAGGATGGCCGTCGACTTGCCTATGCCCCGGCTCGCGCCGGTGACGATGGTGACTTTACCCGACATGATGACCTCTCGCGTTTACGCGGCCCTGCTCGGCCGTTTGAATTCGGCGAAGAAGTCGTTGCCCTTGTCGTCGACGACAATGAAGGCGGGGAAGTCCTTGATCTCGATCTTCCAGATCGCTTCCATGCCGAGCTCTTCGTATTCCACCAGTTCGACCTTGGTGATGCAGTCCTGCGCCAGGCGCGCCGCCGGGCCGCCGATCGAGCCCAGGTAAAACCCACCGTGTCTCTTGCAGGCGTCAGTCACGGCCTGCGATCGGTTGCCTTTGGCCAGCATGATCATGGAGCCGCCGGCAGCCTGAAATTGATCGACATACGAATCCATCCGGCCTGCGGTCGTCGGCCCGAACGATCCCGACGCATAGCCCTTGGGCGTTTTCGCCGGTCCCGCGTAATAGACGCCGTGATCCTTGAAATACTGGGGCAGGCCTTCGACGCGGTCGAGCCGTTCCTTCAGCTTGGCATGTGCGATGTCGCGGGCGACGATCAGCGAGCCCGACAGCATCACCCGCGTTTTCACCGGGTATTTCGACAGTTCCTTCAGTACCTCGGGCATGGGGCGATTAAGGTCGACGGCGACGATCTGGCCGTCCAGGTCTTCCGTCGTGACGTCCGGCAGGTATTTCGCCGGGTTGGTTTCAAGCTGTTCCAGAAACACGCCGTCCTTGGTGATCTTGCCATTGGCCTGACGGTCGGCGGAACACGACACGCCGATGCCGACGGGGCAGCTTGCGCCGTGTCGGGGCAGACGGATGACGCGGACGTCGTGGCAGAAATATTTACCGCCGAACTGCGCGCCGATGCCGATGTTGCGGGTCAGTTCGTGGATTTTTTCTTCCCATTCCAGGTCGCGGAAAGCCTGGCCGAATTTGCCGCCGGAGGTCAGCAGCGCATCCAGGTATTTGGTCGAGGCTAGTTTGACAGTCTTCAGCGTCAATTCCGCCGAGGTGCCGCCGATGACGACCGCCAGGTGATAAGGCGGGCAGGCGGCGGTGCCGAGCGTGCGGATTTTCTCATCCATGAAATCCATCAGCCGAGCCGGGTTCAAAAGCGCCTTGGTCTCTTGATACAGAAACGTTTTATTGGCGGAGCCGCCGCCCTTGGCGATGAACAAGAATTTGTAGGCGTCGCCCGGTTCGGCATAAATCTCGATCTGCGCCGGCAGGTTGTTGCCGGTGTTGACTTCGTTGAACATGTCGGTCGGCGAGACCTGCGAATACCGCAGGTTGGTCTCGGTGAAGGTTTTGCGTACGCCTTCGGAAATTGCCGCTTCATCGTCGAACCCGGTGAAGACGTTCTGCCCTTTCTTGGCCATGACGATGCCGGTCCCCGTATCCTGGCACATGGGCAATACTCCACCCGCCGCGATGTTGGCGTTCTTCAAAAGGTCCAACGCCACGAAGCGGTCGTTATCCGACGCCTCCGGATCGTCCAGGATGTTTCTGAGCGATTGCAAATGTTCCGGGCGCAGCAGGTGCGAAATGTCGTGGAAGGCCTCCTTGGTCAGTTCCGTGATCGCGTCGGCGTCGACGGTCAGAATTTCACGACCGCCCACGTTCTTAACGGAAACGCCTCCGTCCATGACCTTGCGATAAGGGGTTTTGTCGGGGCCAAGCGGAAACATCGTGTGATGATCGGTGCTCATCGAACGGGTCCTCAGTTGGGGTCGGGGTGTTACTTCTTGCGGAAGCTGTCCAGCGCGATGACCTCGCCGGTTTTTTCCCCGTCGCCTTTGTCGTCTGAATTGGACGCGTCCAGCGAAATGCCTTCCGGCTCGAACGGCTGGTCGTCCTCGACTGGTTCGGTCTCTTCCGACGTGATCATCTTCAACTGCAGGCCGAAATTGACCGACGGATCGGAAAACGCGGTGACCGCGCGGAACGGTACGCGCAGCCGCTCGGCCTTGCCCTTGAAGTACAGCGTGATTTCGAAGGCGTCGCGGTCAACGTGCAAATTGTCGAACTGATGCTGAATGACGATGGTCATTTCGTCCGGGTGCTGGGCCTGCAGGTGCGGCGGCACGACGACGCCCGGGTCTTCCATGCGGAAGGTGACGTAGAAATGATGTTCGCCCGGTAGTCCCTCGCGCGCGACATGCGCCAGCGCGTTACGGATGACGGTGCGGAGCGCGTCTTCGATCCAAACGTCGTATCTAAGTGGCGAATCTTCCATGCCATAGTTTCTAGCAGGGATGGGGGGCTTGAGTCTTGGCTTATATCCGGGTGTACAGGCCGCATAAAACTAAGTGGGCGGCTTCTGTTGCCAGGTGCCGCCCGAACCCCGTTGTCGTTATGGCGTGTTAGGCCGCGACAGCAAGTGCTTCCGTGTTATCGTTGGCACTTATCAAAATGGCCCGGTAACGGCGGTACCATGCCGAGAACAAACCTAACCTTTACCACACGCGTCGATCCTATTTCGCCCCCATCACAAACCGTGCCGCCTGGGCTTGGTTCTGCGCCGAAACTTCCGAGAAAAAGTTCAAGCGCGGCTTGTGGTGGAGGCGCCGGGTACCGCCCCCGGGTCCGCAGTGCTTATTCCGCTAGGCGTTTAGCGCCATAGCCGGCAAGCCGGCACGCCTAATATGAAGGGATCAGGCGAGTTTTTCAAGGTTTGGGGGCGGGCGCAGTATCGGCGCAACATTCGGATAGCCTGGGGCCGGGCGCTCGCCTAGGCTTCCGCCCCATGAACCTCATGATCGCGGTCAGATCGCCCTACCGCACCGGACCCGCATCGCAATGATGCGCTGGGTTATTCTGGCGGCCTGCGTTACCTCGCGAAGCGGCATCGGCCTGCAATTCATCGCGCTGGCGGCGCTGATGCCGCAGGTTCGCCACGACCTTCATTTTAATTATACCGAGGTCGGATGGCTGCTGGGCCTGTTCATGGTCGTCGGCGTGTTCCTGTCGGTGCCGGCGGGGATGATCGCCCAGCGGCTTGGCGACCGGGCAACGTTGTTTTTGGGTCTCGCCGCTTTGTTGGCGGCGGCGACGGCGGCGGCGTGGGCGGGCGGATTCGCCTCTATGCTGGCGAGTCGGGTGCTGGGCGGCCTGGGCGCGGTGCTGACGACCGTGACAGCGGCGAAAATCCTGACTGACTGGTTCGGCGGCCGGGAAATTTCCACGGCCATGGGATTCCTGGGCCTGTCATGGCCCATCGGCATCGCTTTGGGATTGTCGCTGTTGCCGGTGCTGGAATTTGCCTGGGGCTGGCGATGGGCGGTGCAGGCGACGGCGGCGCTGCCAGTTATCGCCGTCATCGTCGCGGGTCTAATTCCGATGCTCGGGCGGCCGCAGTCGGGCAGTCCCGTCTCCGAAGCCGCGCCGACGCTGTGGTCGATCACCCGCCCGGAACTGATGGCAATCCTCGCAGGCGGCATCGCTTGGCTGTTGATGAGCAGCGGCGGCTATGTGGTGTTTTCAAGCTATGCGGCGGACCTGATCGCCGCCAAGGGGTTCACCCGGGCGGAGGCGGGACTGGCCCTGGGCGCGCTGTCGTGGCTGTTCATGGTGACCATCCCCATGGGCGGCTGGATGGCCGACCGGTGGGGCCGGGGCGACGCGCAGTTCTGGGCCGGGTGCCTGCTGAGCGCCCTGACCATCGCGCTGGTCCCGGCTGCGGCCGAGTGGCGCGGACCGGTCTTGATCTGGGTCTTGCTGACGGCGGTCATGGGCATCACCGTCGGGCCGATCATGGCGCTGCCAAGCCAGATATTGCGCCCGGCCGGCCGGGCCACGGGGCTCGGCGTTTTTTACGCGGTCTACTACGGCGGCACGGTCGTTCTGCCCGCCGCCGCCGGATGGCTGCTGGACCGGACGGGCTCGGCCGCCTGGGTGGTGTGGTTCGCGGCCGGCTGCCTGGTTGCCGCGCCCTTGTTCCTAATGGCGTGCCGGGCTTTGCAGCGGCGATGGGGGCTTGGGTCTTAGGCCGCCAGTTCGCGGACGGTGTCGAGCGTCGCCTTCGGCACCGGGATGCCGTTCTTACGACGGGCGGCGACGTTCCGCATTTCAATCTCGCCGGGCAGCATGACCTCGCCCCCCGCATGGAACGGCACGCACGATTTGAGCCGCCCGCGAAAATCGGCGAACCGCGCGTCGTAATCGGCGGGGGCGAGCAGCCGCGCCGGGTCGAGCGCCAGAAAGAAATGCGAGGTGCCCTGGGGCCCGTCCTCGTCCCACATCTGGCGGGTCTGATCCAGATACTTGCCGCCCGACAGCATGCCGGACAGCAGATCGACCATCAGCGTGATCCCATATCCCTTGTGGCCGCCCATGAACTGGATGAAGCCGTCGAGGCCCGCCTGCGGGTCCGTCGTCGGGTTGCCGTCCTTGTCGAGCGCCCAGCCGGCGGGCATGGGCTCCTCTGCATCGCGGAGCTTCCGCATCTTGCCGCGCGCGGCGACGGACGTCGCCATGTCCAGGATGAACGGCGGCATGTCCTTGTTGCCTGCCAGCCCCGAGGGCGCCGCGAAACCGAAGGGGTTGTTGCCGGTTTTCAGGTTCCGTCCACCGAAGGGCGCCATGGCCGGTGATGCGCCGGTGCCGGTCATCAGGATCAACCCGGTCTCCGTCGCCATCAGGCCGTAGCTGGCCGTGCCGCCGAAATGGCCGGAATTGCGGATCGCGACGAACGCCATGCCCGATGCGCGGGCCTTTTCCATGGCGGTGTTCAAGGCTTTCTGCGCGACCACCTGGCCCTGGCCGTTGCCGCCGTCGACCACGGCCATGGTCGGCCCCCGGTCGTCGATGTCGATTTTCGCCTCCGGGTTGACCGCGCTGGCGGAAACGCGTTTCAGATACTGTTCGATCCGATGCACGCCGTGGGTCGAAATGCCCATCAGGTCCATCATGATCAGGTGATTGGCGGTCACTCGCGCGTCCGGGGCGGCAAACCCCGCGTTTTCATAGGCGCGGGCGGCAAGGTCTGTCAGGGCGTCGGCTTGGATGGTTTCGGTTTCGGCCATGTTTTTTCGTCTCCTGGCGATTCGTCGGATTTGTGGCGGGCTGGCGGATCATGGGGCCCGGGCGGGGGCCGGTCAACGCCCTGAAATCCCGTCGTCCCTTTTCCACATTTGCCCCGCCGGGACGGTCGACTAAAATCCGGCTCATGCAACAGTATCTTGATCTTTTGCGCCGTGTCCGGACCGAGGGCGTCATGCGCGGCGACCGCACCGGCACCGGCACGCAGAGCGTTTTCGGCCATCAGATGCGGTTTGATTTGAGGCAGGGTTTCCCTTGCCTGACGACCAAGAAACTGCACTTGAAATCGATCATTCATGAACTTCTGTGGTTCATCGCCGGCGACACCAACATCAAGTACCTGAAGGACAATGGCGTCTCCATCTGGGACGAATGGGCGGATGAAAACGGCGACCTGGGGCCCGTCTACGGGCATCAGTGGCGGTCGTGGCCGACGCCCGACGGCGGCACCGTCGATCAGATCAAGGGCATCCTGAAATCCATCACGCAGAACCCCAATTCACGCCGCCATATCGTCTGCGCCTGGAACGTCGCTGACGTGGATAGGATGGCGTTGCCGCCGTGCCACTGCCTGTTTCAGTTCTACGTCGCCGACGGCAAGTTAAGCTGCCAGCTTTATCAGCGGTCCTGCGATATCTTTTTGGGTGTGCCGTTCAACATCGCGTCCTACGCGCTGCTGACCATAATGGTGGCGCAGGTGACAGGGCTTAAGCCGGGCGACTTCGTCCATACGCTCGGCGATGCGCATTTATATATAAATCACCTGCAGCAGACAGATGAGCAGTTGACCCGCGAACCCCGGCCACTGCCGACCATGTGGATCAATCCGGAGGTGACGGATCTGTTCGACTTCAAATTCGACGATTTTGAATTGCGCGATTACGACCCGCACCCGCACATCGCCGCCCCCATCGCGGTTTAGGCGCCGGGCCGGCTCAACAGCCGGCCATGGCCGGTTCGATCAGCTGCCAGCCGGGATTGGCCTGATCCGTCCACACGATGTCATCCGATGATAAATCCTGGACCGAGACGATGCCGGTCACGGCAACGCCGTCGTTGGACAGCGGCAGGCGCAGCACCGTTTCCGGCCGGCGGCGACGCGCAGGATAGTCGACCGCGTATTGAAAAACCAGTGGGCGACGGCGTTCGGCAATCATGCCGAACTGGCTCCGACCTTACTCCCAGATGGCCGGCGACGGCGCGTCCGTCAGCGTCTTGCCGGTCATCTCGTATCCCTTCTGGCTGGTGTGACCGGTGCCCCAGTAGCGATATCGGTACAGGCCCGGGTTGCCCAAGGGCAGCACGTAGACGATCGTGATGCCGGGAATGTCGGCGGACGGCAGGTCCGTCAGCTTGAAGGCAAGGTTACACGCAGGCGCGAATGCGGCGCCCCGGGCCCGGGTCCAGTAATAGAAAACGTCTTGTGCGGCGCCAAGGGCGATTTCCGCGATGTCCGGAATTTCCAGAAACCGCGCGGCCCCCGGCGAATGAGACACTGTCATGCGCCCGTGCCCCCGAAAGGGGTATGTCCGTGGTTGAAAAGATGCGGGCTTCTAATGCCGGGGGGCGGGGAAAGATGTGACGAATATCACGCAGGGCGCAGTTTCTTCGTTGGCGGGGGCAAAAAAAAGCGTTAGGGATCGACGATGCTCGAAAAACCCCAAGATTCCACCGTTACACTCGTCGTCGCCATGGCGGAAAACCGGTGCATCGGCGTCGAGAACCAGATGCCGTGGCATATTTCGACCGATTTGAAGCGGTTCAAGACCGTGACCATGGGCCATCCCATGATCATGGGGCGGAAGACGTACCAATCCATCGGCAAGCCGCTGCCGGGCCGGCCCAACATCGTGCTGACCCGCGACCGGGGGTTCAACGAGCGGTTCGTGCAGTATGCCCACTCCATGAAATGGGCGTTGAAACTGGCGGCGGCGCATCAGACGGGCAAAATCATGGTCATCGGCGGCGCGGAAATTTTTGCACTGGCGATGCCGGTTGCGGATGTTTTGGATGTCTGCCACGTGCATGCCGACGTGCCGGGCGATACGTTCTTCCCGGAAATTGATCCAGCGCATTGGCGCGAGGTTTCAAGGGACTATCATGATCCCGAAAAGTCCGGCGGCCCGACGTTCAGCTTTGTACGGTACGAACGACGGGGACAGGGCGCCTAGGACTGCCCTGTTGAGGGGGGCTATAATAGGCCTGAAATAAGTAAGGCCCGACAATAATAGACGGGGACGGGTCTTGAACGAGCTGACGCGAAACGCAAGCGCAGAAGGAACCCCATGACCAAGCATTCCACGAAACAGGACTTGAACGTCGCCGCCGATCAGGTTTGGAGCCTGATTGGTCATTTCAACGCGCTGCCCGACTGGCGCCCGGCGGTCGAAAAAAGCGAACTGAAGAACGCAGGTCAGGTGCGTAAGCTGGCGCTTGTGGGCGGCGGCACCATCGTCGAAAAGCTGGAAAAGGTCGACGCCAAGACGCGGACCTATTCCTACGCCATCGAGGACAGCCCGCTGCCGGTGAAGCACTACCGCGCCGAACTGACCGTCCATGACGACAAGGAGGACTGCACGGTTGAATGGTCGTCGGAATTCGACGCCGCCTGCGTGCCGGAAAACGACGCCATGAAGGCGATCCAGGACGTCTATCAGGCCGGGTTCGATAATCTAAAGAAGATGTTCGGCGGATGATTTAGTTATCGCGGTTCCGGCCCTCTCCCCCACCCGGCCACCCATGCCAGGGTACGCTGGTGGGTGGCCGGGTGGGGGAGAGGGCTGGCGCCGACTTATAGCAAAAACTACTGAAACACGATCTTCGGGCCGCCCTGCACGCCGTCGCCGGTGGCTTCCGCGACCTTGTCCCAGACCTTGCGCGCGATGGCGCGGTAAATCTGCGCGTGTTCGCTTTCGGGTTTGGCGACGACGATGGGCGTGCCGCCATCGGCATGCGTGCGGATATCCAGATGCAGCGGCACGCCGCCCAGAAAGTCGACCCCCAGCCGGTCGGCCTCGCGTTCCGCACCGCCGTGGGAGAAAATCTCCGTCCGCTCGCCGCAGTGCGGGCAGGCGAAGTAGCTCATGTTTTCGACGATGCCGAAAACCGGCACGTCGACTTTTCGAAACATATTAAGTCCCTTGCGCGCATCCAGAAGCGCGATGTCCTGTGGTGTCGAGACGATGACGGCGCCGGTCAGCGGCACGCGCTGCGCCATGGTCAGTTGCGCATCGCCGGTGCCGGGCGGCATGTCGACCACCAGCACGTCCAGTTCGCCCCAGTTGACGTCACGCATCATCTGTTCAAGCGCCGACTGCACCATCGGGCCGCGCCAGATCATCGGCGTTTCTTCATCCACCAGAAAACCCATGGACATGACCTTGACGCCATAATTTTCCATGGGGTCGAGGGTCTTGCCGTCTTCCGACGTGGGCTGGCCGGAAATCCCCATCATGCGGGGCATGGAGGGGCCGTATATATCGGCGTCCAAAAGCCCAACGCGGTGGCCTTCCGCCGCCATGCCGAGCGCCAGGTTGACCGCCGTCGTCGACTTGCCGACGCCGCCCTTGCCCGACGCCACGGCGACGATGGCGCCGACGCCCGGCAATAACTGCGGGCCGGGGGTGGGGTGCCCATGACCATGGCCGTGCCCGTGTCCCTGATGGCCGCCGGGCCGCCCGGATTGCGGCGGCGGGGCCGCGTTGCCGCCGCCTTGCCCGCCCTGGCGTTCGGCGGTCAGCACCGCGGTCACGGTCAGCACGCCGTCAATGGCGTGGACGGCTTTTTCCGCCTGTTTGCGGACAGCTTCCATCTTTGCCGCGGTTTTCGGGTCGATCTCGATGGCGAAAGCGACGTGGCCGTCCTTCATCTGAAGGCCTTTGACCATGCTCGCCGCGATGATGCTTTTGCCGCTATTCGGGTCGATGACGGCGTCAAGTGCGTCCAAAATCCGTTGCTGGTCCAAAACGGCCATCCTTGAAATCTCCAATCTATAAGACGATATTCGCTCTGTGCCCGGGTTAATGACCCAAGGGAGGGGGCGGATGCAAGGGGAAGGTGTCAGCGCCTTTCCGACGCCGGGCGGGAGTAAACAGATCATAAGTGGCGTTTCGGGCGGCTGGTTACAAGGTCCCGCGGGCGCTTGAAACAAACGAAGAACGCAACTAGAGAGGATTGTTCCCGATATGGCTTGGAGTCCAAAAGGCGGCGGCCCGTGGGGCGGCGGCGGAAGCGGAGGCGGCCCTTGGGGCGGCGGCCCGACCTCGCCTGATATCGAAGAACTTCTGCGCAAGAGTCAGGCGAGCGTCCGGCGCTTCATGCCCGGCGGCGCCGGCGGCGCCAAGGGCATCGTGTTGATGGCCGTGGCGGCGGGGTTGGTCTGGGGACTGACCGGATTTTACCGTATTCAGCCGGGTGAACAGGGCGTTGAACTGCTGTTCGGTGAATTCGTCAAGCGCACCGGCCCGGGCCTGAACTACTGGCCGCCGGAACCGGTGGGCGAGGTCATCAAGGTCAACGTCGAAAACACCAACACTATCAACATCGGTTTCCGCGGACCCGGCAACGTCGGCCGCGGCACGGGTGCCCGCGACGTGGCGCTGGAAAGTCTGATGCTGACTGGTGACCAGAACATCGCCGACATCGACTTCATCGTTCAGTGGCGTATCAAGAACGCGGCCGATTACCTGTTCAATATCCGTGATTCCGAAGGCACCATTAAAGTTGCGGCGGAGAGCGCCATGCGTGAAATCGTCGGCCAAACAACGTTGGAAGACGCCATCACCAAAAACCGCGCAGGGGTCGAACAGCGGACTCGTCAGCTTCTGCAGAAAATCCTCGATGACTACGGCGCCGGCATCGCCGTTGCCGAATTGAAGATGCAGAAGGCGGATCCGCCCAAGGAAGTCATCGACGCCTTCAACGACGTGCAGCGCGCCCGCCAGGACCAGGAACGGTCCGTCAACGAAGCCGTGGCGTACCGCAATGACGTGGTGCCGAAAGCAAAGGGTGAAGCCGAAAAGCTGATCGCCGAGGCGACGGCCTACAAGGAACGGGTCATCAAGGATGCGCAGGGCGAAGCCGAGAGGTTTCTGTCCGTCTACAGCGCGTATCTGACCAACACCGATATAACCAAGCGCCGGCTATACCTGGAACGGATGCAGGAAATCCTATCCAAGACCGACAAGATCATTCTGGATGAAGGCAACAAGGGCTCCAACGTGGTGCCGTACCTTCCGCTGACCGAACTCGGTAAAAAGAGGGGAGGCGCCAAATGAGCCGGTCGCTGATTATTCTCGCGGTCGTGGCCGCGGCGGTCGCCATCGGCGCGTTCAGCGCCATGTTCACCGTGCGTCAGGACCGCCAGGCGCTGGTGCTGCAGTTCGGCAATCCCGTGCGCGTCGAAAAAACGCCGGGCCTGAAATTCAAGATGCCGTTCATCCAGAACGTCGAATACTACGACCGGCGTATTTTGGACCTGGACCCGCCGGTGCAGGAAGTCATCCTGGCCGACCAGAAACGCATCAACGTCGACGCCTTTGCCCGCTACAGCATCGTCGACCCGCTGGAATTCCGCAAACGCGCGGGAACCGACGCCAACTTCCGCCAAGTCGTCGGCGGGCGCCTGAACGCGGCTATCCGGTCTGAAATCGGCAAGATCCTGCTGCCCGATATGCTGACCGAAAAACGCGCCAAGGTGATGGACAAGATCGCCAACCTGCTGCGCGCCCAGGCGCCAGAATTCGGGGTTGAGGTGACGGACGTGCGCATCGGCCGCACCGACCTGCCGGAAGCGACCTCGCAGTCCGTGTTCAACCGCATGCGGTCAGATCGGATCGCCGAGGCCGCGGAGCTCCGCGCCAAAGGCGAGGAACAGAAGCTGAAGATCACAGCCGAAGCCGACCGCGATCGGGTCGTGATCCTGGCCGAAGCCCGCCGCAAATCGGAAATCCTCCGAGGCGAGGGCGACGGTGAACGGACACGCGTCCTCAACGCGGCCTATGGCAAGGACCCGGCGTTCTTCGACTTCTACCGGTCGTTGGAAGCGCTTGGCCAGGCAGTGAACGAAGGCACCTCCATGGTGCTGTCGCCGGATAGCGAGTTGTTCCAGTTCTTCAACGCGTTGAAGGACGGCACCACCCGGAACAAGTGACCGGCCGGCGGCCGGTCGCCCGGGCGGGCGCGGGATAAGCTTAAAAGGGGGCGGCCGTGGACGACCTGTGGACCGCAATCGGTCTGGTGCTGGTCATCGAAGGCGCGATCTACGCGCTGTTTCCCGACGCCATGAAGCGGATGCTTGAAACCATCCGCGTCATGCCGCCCGCGACGCTCCGCAAAGTCGGCCTGATTTCGACCTTCATCGGGTTCGGCGTGGTCTGGCTGGTGCGCCATTGACGGCGGCCCGGCGGGTATTTTCCGGGATGGGGCGAAAGTGGCCCGATCCGCCCGAAACTTACCCCGGACGGGCCATTGAACGGCCATATTCACGGACCATATCACGGCACAACCGAGGGTTCGGGGTGGCTTCATTCTCCGCCGCCGGCCCATTGAGTATTTAATCCCCGCGGGGTCCGTGGCATGATCCTGCGACCGACAGAAGGACTGAGAGACGAATGAAAAAACTTCGTGTTTCTAACCTGGATGCGCCGATCGCCGTGACCGACGACCCACGCATCGGACGTATGATGGGTCTGGGGGCGCTGGTTACCGCGCTGGCGGGCGCCCTTTGCATGGTTTTGGCCGGTGCGGCCCACGCCAAGCCGGCGCCGGACGGGTTCGCCGACCTGGCGGAAAAACTGCTGCCGTCGGTGGTCAACATCTCGACCAGCCAGACGATCGAAAGTAAGGGCTTTGAAAAGCCGCAGCTGCCGCCGGGATCGCCGTTCGAGGATTTCTTTAAGGAATTCTTCGACCGGGGCGCGCCGGGCGATAAGCCGCAGTCGCGTAGGGCGACCTCGCTGGGCTCGGGCTTCATCATCGACAATAAGGGCCATGTGGTGACCAACAACCACGTGATCCAGGATGCCGATGAGATCGAAGTTATCCTGCAGGACGACACGCGGCTTAAGGCAAAGCTGGTTGGCCGCGACCAGAAGACCGACATCGCGGTCCTGAAGGTCGAACTGAAGGGCCAGAAGTACCACGCCATCGACTTCGGCGATTCTGAAAAATCCCGCGTCGGCGACTGGGTCGTCGCTATCGGCAACCCCTTCGGCTTGGGCGGCACGGTGACTGCAGGCATCATTTCGGCCCGCGGCCGCGACATTTCCGCCGGCCCCTATGACAACTTCATCCAGACCGACGCCTCCATCAACCGGGGCAACTCGGGCGGGCCGCTGTTCAACCTGAAAGGTCGGGTCATCGGCATCAACACGGCGATCTTCTCGCCGTCCGGCGGTAGTGTCGGTATCGGCTTCGCCGTTCCGACCTCGACCGCCAAACCGGTGATCGCGCAGCTGATTAAGCACGGACAGGTGAAGCGCGGGTGGCTCGGCGTTCATATCCAGCAGGTCACGCCGGAAGTTGCCGAAAGCTTGGGCCTGAAAGAACCGAAGGGCGCACTGGTCGCGCAGGTGGTTGATGATGGTCCCGCCGCCAAGGGCAAGATCCAGCGCGGCGACGTGATCCTGACTTTCAATAAACGCGACGTGAACGAAATGCGTAAACTGCCGCGCATCGTCGCGGACACAGAAGTCGGCGTCGATGTGCCGGTCGAAGTGTGGCGCGAAAACAAAAAGCTGAACATGACCGTTCAGGTGGGTGAACTGAAAGAAGACACCCAGGTCGCGGCGCGCACCGAAAAGGGCGCGGGCGGGGAAGTCAAGCCGAAGGTCGTAGACGACTTGGGCGTGACGCTTTCCGCCATCGACGACAACGCCATGAAGAAGTTCAAGTTGTCGAACGATGCCAAGGGCGTGCTTGTAACCGACGTGCTGGGCGCTGGCCCGGCGGCCGAAAAAGGCGTGCGCCCGGGCGATCTGATCGTCGAGGTCGGCCAGGAAGAAGTCGCCAATCCCGACGACGTCGCCCGTAAGGTTAAGGAAGCACGCGATGCCGGGCGTAAGTCGGTGCTGCTTCTGATCCAGGGGCAAAACGGGCTGCGCTTCGTCGCGATCCGGTTGACGAAGACCTAACCAAAACCAATTTTATTTGGGAGCGGCGCCCCTCGAGGCGCCGTTTTCATTCGCGGGGATCAGGTGATGACGAAATCCGCAGCGCGATAGCCTTGCGCGAACAACAGCCCCGTCAGATTCGCGTGGTCCAATTTAACGCGGGCGGCGTCCCGTAATATGGGCTTGCCCCGATAGGAGCAGCCGAGCCCCGCCGCCTGAACCATTTCCAGATCGTTGGAGCCGTCGCCGATCGCCGCCGTTTCGGCCAACGTCAGTCGCCGTTCCTTAGCGAGTCGGACGAGCGTTTCCATCTTCGCTTCGCGGGACAAAATCGGTTCCTTCACCAGACCGGTAAGTTTTCCGTCTTCGATGATGAAGTCGTTGGCGTGGTTTTCATGAAAACCGACACGGGCGGCGATGCGCCCAGTGAAATAAGTAAAGCCACCTGATACCAGCGCTGTGTGCGCCCCCGCCGCCCGCATGGTGCGGACGAGCGTTTCGGCGCCCGGTGAAATTTCGATCCGGGCGTAGGCATCGTCGAGAGCGCCGGCGTCCAAGCCTTTCAACATGCCGACCCGTTCGCGGAGTGATCTGGCGAAATCCAATTCGCCCCGCATGGTGCGGGTGGTGATATCGTCGATGACGTCGCGAAGCCCGGCGCTTTTGGCAACGTCGGTGAGCGTTTCCGTGGTGACGATGGTCGAATCCATGTCGGCGACCAGGAGTTTCTTCTTTCGTCCGCCTGCGGCCTGTGCGACGACGTCAATCGCGAGGCCCCCGAGGGCGCCGCGCGCCGCGGCATCGGCCTGATCGGGCGATAGACCGTCGAAGCCGAGGTCGCAGGCAAGTTGATCGGCCAGCCAGTCGGGACGGCCGGTTTCCGCGCCCAGCGCCTTGAGGCGGCTGCCGACCTCGGCGACAATGGCGTTGTCAAGGCCGCCCGGCGATGCGGCGATAAGGGTTGCGACGAACTCCATGGATGGAACGGTCCGGATTATTGACACGCGGGAATGGGAAAGTGACCGATTTTATTGCGTCTGAAAACCCCCCGAACCAGCCCCCCGTGCTGATCGTCGCCGGCCCGACGGCTAGCGGCAAATCCGCGCTCGCCATGCAGCTTGCGGAAAGGTTGGGCGGCATCATCATCAACGCCGACAGCATGCAGGTCTACCGTGAATTGCGAGTGGTGACCGCGCGCCCGACGGCCGAGGACGAAGCCCGCGTGCCGCACCGGTTGTTCGGCGTCCTTCCGGCGGCGGAACGCTGTTCCGTCGGGCGTTGGCTGGCTATGGCAACGGATGAAATCCAGGCCGCGCGCGCCGCCGGGTTTGTGCCCATCGTGACCGGCGGCACCGGCATGTATTTAAAGATGCTGACCGACGGTCTGGCCCCCGTGCCCGAGGTGCCGGCGGACATCCATGCCGATGCCGGCACGCTCTATGACGACATCGGCAGCGAGGCATTCGTCCGCCGGTTGGCCGAACTGGACCCGAAGGGTGCGGCGAAACTGCCCCCCGGCGATCGGCAGCGGCTGATCCGCGCCTACGGCGTCGCCAAGTCAACCGGCCGGCCGCTCGGCGATTGGCAGGCCGACCAGCCGCCGGGGCCGGCGGTCGACGGTGAAATTCGGTGCATCTTGATCAATCCCGGCCGCGAAGTGCTTTACGCTGCCTGCGACGCGCGATTCGGCCGAATGCTGGCGGACGGCGCCTTGGACGAAGTTCGCGCCCTCGCCACCCAAAACCTGCCCGGCGGCCTTCCCGCCATGCGGGCTCTGGGCGTCCCCGACCTGTTGGCGCATATCCGGGGGGAGGTGACGCTGGATCAGGCCGCCGACCGCGCGCGACAGGCGACGCGGAATTTTGCCAAACGGCAGATGACCTGGTTTCGCAATCAGATGACGCCGAGGCTGGTATTGCAGGATGCCGCCGCCGGCGGCGCGGCGATGCGCGTTATCGATTATTGGCGAAGTCAGCCACCAGACAGGTGAGCGTCAGGCATATCCGCCATACTTTACGCACAGTGATTTGGTACGTGACGAATCAAGCTGCCGGGGGGCTGCGCGTGCCGGAGTAGAAGAAGCCGTCCCATGGCTGACGATCAACGTCAAAAACGCAAAATTCAAGTAGTCGAAGACGACGCCATGGTGCGGTCGTTTGTCTCGGTGCTGCTCGACAGCGAAGGCTACGACGTGGTCGAAGCCGAGGACGGCCGTCAGATGTTCGATGGCTTGGCGCAAGGCGACGTCGATCTGATCGTCCTCGACATCATGCTGCCCGACGGCAACGGCGTCGATTTCGCCCGCCGTTACCGCGCCACCAACACAACCATCCCCATTGTGTTCGCCACGGGTGTCACGGACGACGATACCAAGCGCCGCGCCGCCGGGCTGATGCAATTTCACTATGTGACCAAGCCGTTCGACGCGGACACGCTATTGGAACGCGTGTCCGCCCTGTTCGAAGCCTCGCCGGTGATGCAAACGCCGGAAGACGCCCAGCAAACGGCCCGGACGATCGCCGACAAACCACCCTGATGTAAAGCGCCGTTCGCCTGGGGGCCGGCATTGGCGCTGGTCCTGGTCGTGTTCGGCGGTATTTTTCTGATCCCGCCCGAGGAAGACCCCGCCCTGCCGCAAAAGATCGCTGTTCAGGACGAGGAAGAGATCGGTGTGATCAGCCCGGAAAAAGCCAGGGAATTGGGTATTGCGTTGATGGACGCGCGGCCGGGCGGCGCGGGTACGGCCGGCGCCAAGGCCGGCGGCGCAGGCCAGGCGGGTGGTGCTCACAGAGGCGACCTTCTAGCTGAGCGGTTGGAGAAGGCGGTCATTCAGGCGTGCGGACAGGTTCCCGTCAACGACGCCTGGTCCAACAACTCGGTCAAACGGGTGCTTCGCGTTGTCCGGTTTGCCCACAAGGGTAACTGGCGCGAATATCTGGAAACCTGTGAGACGCGGCTCCGGTCCGTCCGGGACCTGGCCGCCCAGGGCACGCCGGTGGAGGTCAACGGCAAAGTTATGGACGGCCCGAAACCGAAAAATTATGTCGAGGAAATGATCGAACGCATCGTCTACCTGCGCTGCGCCCAGAAGCTGGCTCAGACGGTCAAGTAGACTGGCAGGCGCCCCGCCGCCGCCAAAAAGCACGATCCCGGAAGCCCCGTGCATTGACGTAATAAAATTATGCAAGAAGCGCAAAAAACTTTTCGTTTATTGCATATTAACTATTGACCTACCAAACCTCAGTCATTAGGTTCCGGGCTGTCCGACGGCCCCCGGGCCTCCGGAGGCGCTGGGGTTTTTGTGGCGGCGGCTGACCGCGGCAACGGCACCGACCGCCGGAACTGGGACCAGATACTTAGACGTCAAGGAACGGACCAATGGCCAAGAAACAGATGCTGGGCGCGGAAATCATTATCGAGGCGCTGAAGGATCAGGGCGTGACGGACATCTTCGGGTATCCAGGCGGCGCCGTGTTGCCGATTTACGATGCGATCTTCAAGCAGAACCACATTCGCCACATTCTGGTCCGTCAGGAAGGCGGCGCCGTGCATGCGGCCGAGGGCTATGCCCGGTCGACCGGCAAAGTCGGCGTCGTGCTGGTGACGTCCGGCCCGGGCGCGACCAACGCTGTCACCGGCCTGACCGACGCCTTGATGGATTCAATCCCCATCGTCTGCCTGACCGGGCAGGTGCCGACGCACCTGATCGGCAACGACGCGTTCCAGGAATGCGACACCACGGGCATCACCCGTCCCTGCACCAAGCACAATTATCTGGTGAAGGACGTGAACGATCTGGCGCAGGTGATGCACGAGGCGTTTCATGTCGCGCGATCCGGCCGGCCGGGCCCGGTGGTTATCGACCTGCCGAAGGACGTGGTTATGGCGTTGGGCGCCTACCACGGCCCCGACGTTGCGGAAAAATACGCCCGCGAAAAATACAACCCGCGCCTCAAAGGAGACCAGAACGCTATCCATCAGGCCGTGGAAGTTCTCGCCAACGCCAAGAAGCCGATCATCTACGCTGGTGGTGGAGTCATCAATTCGGGCCCCAAGGCATCGAAACTTCTGAACGAACTGGTCAAGCTGTCGGGCGCACCCTGCACGCTGACGCTCATGGGCCTGGGCGCCTATCCGGCGTCGGACAAGCAGTTCGTCGGCATGTTGGGCATGCATGGTACCTACGAAGCAAACTTGGCGATGCACGGCTGCGACGCCATGATCTGCGTCGGCGCGCGGTTTGACGACCGGATCACCGGGCGGCTTGATGCGTTTTCGCCGAACTCGAAAAAGGTTCACATCGATATCGATCCGTCGGCAATCAACAAGAACGTTGCGGTCGATATATCGATCATCGGCGACGTCGGCCGCGTGCTAGCCGAGATGGTCAAGATCTGGAAGGCTGAAAAGCCGAAACAGGATAAGGCCGCCCTTAAAAAGTGGTGGGGCCAGATCGACGAATGGCGGTCGCGGAAGTGCCTGGACTATGCGCCGTCTGACAATATCATCAAGCCGCAGTTCGCGATTCAGCGGTTGTATGAGCTGACCAAAAAACGCAAAACCTACATCACCACCGAAGTCGGCCAACACCAGATGTGGGCGGCCCAGTATTACGGCTTCGACCGGCCCAATCACTGGCTGACCTCGGGCGGGCTCGGCACCATGGGCTACGGCCTGCCGGCGGCGATGGGTGTGCAGGTCGCGCACCCGGACGCGTTGGTCGTCGACATTGCCGGTGAGGCATCGACGCTCATGAACATTCAGGAAATGTCGACCATCGCGCAGTACCGCCTGCCGGTGAAAGTGTTCATCCTGAACAACGAATACATGGGCATGGTCCGCCAGTGGCAGGAACTGCTTCACGGCGGGCGATATTCCGAGAGCTATATGGCGAGTCTGCCGGACTTCGTGAAACTGGCCGAAAGCTTCCACGCCGTGGGGCTCCGCGCCACCAAGCCCGATCAGGTCGACGACGTGATCAAGGAAATGATCGCCATCGACCGCCCGGTGATCGCCGACATCATAGTCGACAAAAAAGAAAACTGCTTCCCGATGATCCCGTCGGGCGCGGCCCACAATGAAATGCTCTTGGGCCCCAACGACAAGGCGGCGAAGCCGATTTCCGAAGAAGGCATGGTGCTGGTTTAAGGCCACGAATGGGGATGGCGGCAGCCTGTTATTGACAAAGAACCCGGCCTGACTAAAACAGGCCCACCGTCGGCCAGCCCGCCGGTTGGGCGGCCGGGTGAACCTGGGGATCGGAACGACGTGAACGCGAATTCGAAAGATATTAATCAGCACACCATCGCCGTCCTGGTGGATAACGAGCCGGGGGTACTGGCCCGCGTCATCGGCCTGTTTTCGGGCCGCGGCTACAATATCGAAAGTCTGACCGTGGCCGAAACGGACCACGCCAAGAACCTGTCGCGTATCACCGTCGTGACGTCCGGCACGCCGATGATCATCGAACAGATCAAGGCGCAGCTGGGCCGCCTTGTGCCTGTGCACAAGGTTGCGGACCTGACCATCGAAGGCCCGCACGTGGCCCGCGAACTGGCGTTGGTCAAGGTTGTCGGCCGTGGCGAAAAGCGGGTCGAAAGCTTGCGCATCGCCGATACCTTCCGCGCCCGCGCGGTCGACAGCACTAACAATTCCTTCGTATTCGAAATCGTCGGCGCGGTTTCCAAGATCGACGCCTTCATCGAACTGATGCAGCCGCTGGGCCTGAAAGAAGTCTCGCGCACGGGCGCGGCCGCCATTTCGCGCGGCGACAAACCCATCTGAGAATCCCACCCCTAATCTGAAACGAACTGAACTGATTAATCGGAGAATTTGAGAAATGCGTGTCTATTACGATCGCGATGCCGACGTGAACTTGATGAAAAGCAAAAAGGTCGCCATCGTCGGTTACGGCTCCCAGGGGCATGCCCATGCCTTGAACCTGCGGGACTCGGGCGTCAAGGAAGTGGCGATTGCCCTTCGCGAAGGGTCGGCCTCGGCCAAAACCGCCCAGGGCGACGGCTTCAAGGTGATGTCCAATTCGGACGCCGCCAAGTGGGCCGATATCCTGATGATCCTGTCGCCGGACGAAACCCAGGCAGACCTTTACAACAACCACATCCGCGACAACATGCGCGAGGGCACGGCGCTGGCGTTCGCCCACGGGTTGAACGTCCACTTCGGGCTGATCGAACCGCGCGCCGACATGGACGTGTTCATGATCGCGCCGAAGGGCCCCGGTCACACCGTGCGTTCGGAGTATCAGCGGGGCGCCGGCGTGCCGTCGCTCGTCGCGGTCCATCAGAATGCGTCTGGCAACGCGCTTGAGGTCGCGCTGTCCTATGCGTCGGGCCTCGGCGCCGGGCGCTCGGGCATCATCGAAACGACCTTCCGTGAAGAATGCGAAACCGACCTGTTCGGCGAACAGACCGTCCTTTGCGGCGGCCTGACGTCGCTGATCCGCGCCGGGTATGAAACTCTGGTCGAAGCCGGCTACGCGCCGGAAATGGCGTATTTCGAGTGCTGCCACGAGGTCAAACTGATCGTCGACCTGATCTACCAGGGCGGCCTGGCCGACATGCGCTATTCCGTTTCCAACACGGCGGAATACGGCGACTACGTTTCCGGCCCGCGCATCATCGGCCCGGAAGTGAAGGAACGCATGAAGGACGTGCTGGCCGACATTCAGTCCGGCCGCTTCGTCAAAAAATGGATGCTGGAATGCAAGGCCGGGCAGCCGGAATTCAAGGCCGAACGGCGGCTTTGGGCCGAACATCCGATCGAGGATGTGGGCGCCAGGCTGCGCGGCCTGATGCCGTGGCTCTCGGAAAACAAGCTGGTGTCGACTACGAAGAAATAACAGTCACCCGATCATTCCCGCAAAAGCGGGAAGCCATCGGTTCGGGGCCCCCGCGTTCGCGGAGGCGACGGAAAATGAAAAGGGACGCTCTAAGGGGCGTCCCTTTTTTTATTCGTTTACGGGCAGGGCATCGTCGATGGCTTTGCCGACGACGATCATGGGCGGGATGACGTACAGAAACCCGTCCAGCGTTTTAAGGAGCAACGCCATGTCGGGCACGTCCGGCATGAGCCCCGGGTCCGCTGCGCGGGCGCCCATGGCGCGGGCGAGGGGTTCCGCCGCCTTGCCGAAATCCAAGGTTGCCTGATGCAGCGCTGCCATTTGCGCCAAGAGCCTCCCGCCCACCGCGCGCATGAAATCTGGCCAGAAGGCGAAGTGGCGGTACATGGTCGGCGTGGTTTCCGCGCCCGTGTCGGGGATCGTCCGGCAGAGATCGCGGAACAGAGTTTGGATATCGGCGGGCAGGGACGCCACGGTCGGCGGCGGCGGCGGATCGGGGACCTCGGCTGGAACATTGAATTGATCGCCGGCCTTGAAAGCCGGGTCCAGCATCGTCCTGGCGCCGCCGATCAGGACCAGGTTGACCGGGTTCATGCTGTTGTAGCTGCCGAGCATGTGGCCGATGGTTTCGCGGGCCTGGGCGTCGACGCCGGTTTCCGCCAAAAGCGCCGGGCTGATGGGCGCGATCGCGACCGGCGGGGTGCGGTCCAACAAGTCCCAGATCATCTGCCGGGGCCATCCGCGATGTGCCTCGGGACCCACGGCCCGCCATACCCAGTCGATTGAGCCCGGATAGACGGCCAGATGGCGGAAAATCAGCGCCGGCGCACCGGACCCGGCGGCGGCCATGAGCTACCGGTAAATCGCTTTGGTCCCGGGGTCGGCGTCGTGGAGGGATATTTCCGGGAGAGCGTTCATTCATAAACATTAATTACGAAATTCCGCCGGGTCACTTGACATTCGGTGGTTTCGGTCATTAATTCAATTTTCAGCCTGTTTCCCTTACAGTTTCCCCTCAATTCGGGATCAACCACAGGCGGTCGGAACTAAAAATGCAGATGCGCGAAGCCACGATGATGCAGCCGATTACCGGGCCCCAGGGCTCCGGCGGTCTGTGTTTGCGCGCGCTCCTTCCGCTGAACCTTCTGGGACTGCTTCTTATCAACCCCTGAAGCAGCCATGCGGCCATTGCTGATAAAGCGGCCGGTGCTCAGGGGTTCAGACAGAAAGCAGAAAAACCCCATCAAGGCGGGCCTGAAAGACGGCCCCTGAAGTTTCGGAAGGACCAGTACAGTGAAATCTACTAATCCCATCACACAGGGCGACCCCAACCGCGTCGTCATCTTCGACACCACTTTGCGCGACGGCGAACAATCGCCGGGCGCCTCCATGAATTTGGAGGAAAAACTGCGGATCGCTCGGGTGCTCGAGGAAATGGGCGTCGACGTGATCGAAGCCGGGTTCCCGATCGCGTCCGACGGCGATTTTGAATCGGTTTCGAAAATCGCCAAGGTCATCAAGAATTCGACCGTCACGGGCCTGGCCCGCGCGGCGCGGGGCGATATCGAACGGGCTGGCGATGCCGTCAAGCACGCCGAACGGCCTCGTATCCACACCTTCATCGCGACCAGTCCGCTGCACATGCAGTACAAATTGCAGATGGACCCGGATCAGGTGTTGGAGCGCATCACCGACAGCGTCACCACCGCGCGCAACCTGTGCGACGACGTGGAATGGTCGGCGGAGGACGGATCACGCTCGGAACTGGATTTCCTCTGCAAGGCCGTCGAATTGGCGATCAAGGCGGGGGCGACCACGATCAACATCCCCGATACGGTCGGCTATGCGGTGCCGGAGGAATATGCGCAGTTGATCGCCGATCTGATCGAGCGCGTGCCCAATTCGGACCAGGCGATTTTCTCGGTCCATTGCCACAATGATTTGGGCTTGGCCGTCGCCAACTCCTTGGCCGCCATCAAGGCTGGCGCGCGGCAGGTCGAATGCACCATCAACGGCTTGGGCGAGCGGGCGGGCAACTGTTCGCTGGAAGAAGTCGTCATGGGCCTGCGCACGCGGCAGGACGTGATGCCGTTTTCCACCGGCGTCGATGCGACCCACATCACCCGCGTGTCCCGCATGGTCTCATCCGTCACTGGCTTCCCGGTGCAGCCCAACAAGGCCATTGTCGGCGCGAATGCTTTCGCGCACGAGTCTGGCATCCACCAGGACGGCATGCTGAAACACGCCCAGACCTACGAAATTATGACGCCGGAAAGCGTCGGCCTGACCAAATCAAAGATCGTTTTGGGCAAGCATTCGGGCCGCAACGCGTTCAACACCAAACTGGCGGAGATGGGCTACAAGCTCGGCGACAACGCCTTGAATGAAGCCTTCAAGCGGTTCAAGGACTTGGCCGATCTGAAAAAAGACGTGTTCGACGAAGACCTGGTGGCCCTAGTCGACGACGAAACCCGGGTAAACGACCGAATTCGGCTGGTGTCCCTGGAAATCCGATGCGGCACCGTCCACACCCCGCCGAAGGCGTCCATGACGCTCAATATCGACGGGGCGGAAAAGTCCTGTGACGGCACCGGAGACGGGCCCGTGGACGCGGCCTTTAACTGCATCAAGACGCTGTTTCCCCATGATTCGCGCCTGCAACTGTTCCAAGTCCACGCGGTGACCCAGGGCACGGACGCCCAGGCCGAGGTCACGGTGCGGCTGGATGACGACGGCGAGCGTACAGCCCAGGGTGCGGCGGCGGACACGGACACCATGGTCGCGGCGGTCAAGGCTTACGTGAACGCGCTCAATAAGTTATTGACGAAACGCGAGAAATCCGCGCCCGAGGCGATGTCGGCCTAAGGCACGGCGGGTTTGCCCAAGGGATATGGCGGGCGGCTTCCCGGACCTTCCAGGGGCCGCTCGTCTGCCTTTGATTAACCACAGATTCGGCCTTTAAACGGCCCAATGTTTACGTTAAAAGACGCAATATGGTGCCGGGGGCTCCGGTCTCAGCACCCATATATCGTAGCCGGTCCCCCTGTTGCCGGCCCGTTCGAGGTTTTTAATCTTGGCCCCGGCCCCGGGTTTCCAGTTGGGCGCCTCGCGGCGGCCAGCGCAATTAGAGACAAGGCAAAGCGCTCTATGTTCTCCAGACTTTTCGGGTTTTTGTCCGCCGACATGGCGATCGACCTCGGCACGGCCAACACACTGGTTTATGTGAAGGGCAAGGGCATCTTGCTGAACGAGCCCTCGGTGGTGGCCATCGCCGAAGTGAAGGGCAAGAAACAGGTCCTCGCCGTCGGCGAAGAAGCGAAACAGATGCTGGGCCGCACGCCCGGCAACATCCGCGCCATCCGGCCGCTTCGCGACGGCGTCATCGCCGACTTCGAAGTCGCCGAAGAAATGATCAAGTACTTCATCCGCAAGGTTCATAACCGGCGCTCGTTCGCGAGCCCGCTGGTCATCGTCTGCGTGCCGTCTGGGTCGACGGCGGTGGAACGCCGGGCGATTCAGGAAAGTGCCGAAAGCGCCGGCGCGCGGAAAGTGTTTTTGATCGAGGAACCCATGGCGGCGGCGATCGGCGCCGGCCTGCCGGTGACCGAACCGACGGGCTCCATGGTCGTCGACATCGGCGGCGGCACCACGGAAGTCGCCGTGCTGTCGTTGGGCGGCATCGTCTACGCGCGTTCGGTTCGTGTCGGTGGCGACAAGATGGACGAAGCGATCATCGCCTACATCCGCCGCAATCATAACCTGCTGGTCGGTGAAGGCTCCGCCGCGCGGATCAAGGAATACATCGGCTCTGCCTGCGCGCCCGAGGACGGCGACGGTCAAACAATGGAAATCAAGGGCCGCGACCTGATGAACGGCGTGCCCAAGGAACTGGTCATCAGCCAGCGGGAAATCGCCGAAAGCCTGGCCGAACCGGTCGGTGCGATCATTGAGGCCGTCAAAGTCGCTTTGGAACACACGGCGCCGGAACTGGCCGCCGACATTGTCGACAAAGGCATTGTTTTGACCGGCGGCGGTGCGCTCCTGGGCAATCTGGATCTGGTGTTGCGCCACGACACGGGCCTGCCGGTTTCCATCGCCGACGATCCGCTTTCCTGCGTCGTTCTTGGCACCGGCCGGGCGCTTGAGGAAATGAAGCGCCTCAAGGACGTGCTGACCACGATGTACTAGTCGCAAAACCTGAGCGCCGTTTGGCGCGACAGTGGCTTTGCGCAATGATAATGAAATCGAAAACCTGAGCCGCGCCGGAGCATTTGCGAAGTCGGGCGACAGCGGCTTGGTGCAGGATCAATCCGCGATCAATTTCGGCAGATAGTCGCGGTGTTCAAGTCGGCAGAAACGTCCCGCCTGCAGGACCGCGACGAAGCAGAGGCTGACCACGAACCCGACCCAGAGCCTCGAGTTTCCATGCCGCCCGGAAAGGCGAACCAGAGTGACACGGCGGCGCCGACGCCCCAGAACGTCAAAACCGCGTTGACCATGGGCAGGATGATATCGTTGAGGACCCGCAGCGCGCCCGCCGCCACCGCCTGTTTGCCGTCGGCGATCTGGAACAGCGCCGCAAAAATCAACAACGCCTGCGCCAAAGGCTGCACGAGGTCCGCGTTCGGCCTTTCCGCGTCCATGAACATTCGTGCAAAAGGACCGGTCACGCTGATGATGATGACGGTCATCGTCGTCATGAACGCCGTGGTCAGGACAATCGCCGTCCACCCGGCGCGGTAGGCGCCCCGCACGTCACGCCGGCCTGCCATCTGGCCGACACGCACGGTCGCCGCCTGCGCCAGGCCCATGGGCACCATGAAGGTCAGATGCGGCATTTGCATGGCGATGATGTGAGCCGCCACGTCGACGGCGCCGAACTGGCCGATGACGAAGACGGCGGCGATGAAGTAACCGCCCTCAAGCACGGACATTACCGTGATCGGCGCGCCGACCCGGAAAATTTCGGCGAAGACATGCCAGTCCGGCCGCCAGAACCGGGCGAACATCTGGTATTTGTTAAACAGACGGCGCCATTGGATGATTGCGGCCAGGGTCAGCACCATGAGGCAGCTGACTGACGTCGTCGCAATGCCGGCAACCGTCAATTCCAGGCGTGGCAGTCCGAAATTGCCGAAGACCAGTGCGAAATCGAGCAGCGCATTGAGCTGCACGCCCACGGCCATAACCAGAAGCGCCGTATGAGGCCGGCCAAGAGCGGACACGTAGTTCCGCAGCACCGTGAAACGGGCGCCTATGGGGAGACCCCACAAGAGGGGGCTCATATAAGTCGTCGCGTCAGGCAATGTTGCTGCGGGCTGATCAGTCCAGTTAAGGAATTGCTCCACCTGCGTAAAGACCGCAACGAACGGCGCGGTTGTCAGGATCGTTACACAAAGGCCTTGGCGGATGACCCGCCGGGCCATGCGCGGCCACCGGGCGCCGTAGGCCTGTGCCGCCAATCCCGCGGTCGACATGGTGATCCCGACACAAAACGTGAAGCCGACGAAGTACACCATCAGGCTAAAAGTCGTACCGGCCAGGGCATCCGATCCGAGCCGCCCGATGAAGGCCGTATCGGTGGTCAGCATGGCGATCCAGCAGACCTACGGCACGATGATCGGCAACGCCAGACGCATCAAGGCTAACAGTTCCCGCCGCCATGTGCTGGGCGTCGCCAGGTCCGTTGCCGGTTCCGGCGGCACTTCGGCGGTCGTCGATTCGGGGGTCATGGTCTTCGTCGACGTCGGGGTCGGGATGAAACTGGTAGAACTTGATGACGGATTTCGGACAAAAAAAGCGGACCTTGCGGTCTGCCCCGGTACTGGCCGCCAAATCACGGCGAAGTTAGGGCGTTAGCGCGATCCATCCCGACGCCGGATGAATGACGGCGGGCATGGTCCGTAGGCGAGAGGCCGGGCGGCCGGAAATGCCGAAGGCGGAATAGGTTGAATAGGGCGCGGGGTTGGTGATTGTGCGGGGTTATGGTCCCGGCGGGACGGGAAACAAAAGACAAAGCCGGCCGCCGGGTCCGACGGCGGGCGTTCGGCGGGACACCCGGGACCGGGTGCATTATTTTTGTGGATTTTCGGCTCTAGTCCCTTGTTTTCTCGCCGATTTCCCTTTAATGCGTGGTTAACGCTGAAGGGTGATAATCAAAAACCAAGGGATGGACGTATTTGCCGATGTGCGCAGGGGGGCGGCGCGCACAAATGTGTTCATGTGTTTTTCGCGTGAGGGGTTCCGCGCCGCCGGGCGCGAATTGGGATAAGTGGGGCCGTGAAGGAACGGAAACATTCATTTATGCGGGTGGCGCAGCCGATCCGCAATTTCGCCCAGCGCTTCGCCTATATCGGGCTGGTGGCGGCTGCCTTCGGCCTGATGATGCTGGCCAAGGTCGATACGGTGCTGATCGAGCGCGCGCGCGTGCACGTGACCGACGCTGTCGCACCTATCCTTGACGTCATTTCCCGGCCGCTCGACGCTGCCAATCAGGGCGTCGACGAAATCAAGGCGATGAAGGCGCTTTACGAAGACAATTCTCGTCTCCGCGAGGAAAAGTCGCGGCTTCTCGAATGGAAGACCGTGGCGCAAAAGCTTGAGGCCGAAAACCGCGTGCTACGCGAACAGTTGAACGTGGTGCCCGAACGGGGCGTGACGTTCATCACCGGACGGGTGATCGCCGACACGGGCGGCGCCTTTTCCCAGAGCGTCATCGTCAACGCCGGCAAGCGCAACGGGGTCAAGCGTGGTCAGGCGGCGGTAACCTCCGAAGGGCTGGTCGGCCGGGTCGTCGACGTCGGCAGCCGGTCGGCGCGGATCCTTCTCGTCACCGACATCAACGCCCGCGTGCCGGTACTGATCGATCCGTCCAGAACCCGCGCGATCATGACCGGGACCAACGCCGCGCAACCGAAACTCAGCTGGCTACCGCCGGGCGCCGTGGTTGCCATCGGCGACCGGGTGGTGACGTCGGGACACGCCGGGGTTCTACCGCCGGGCCTACCGGTGGGACAGGTCGTCGGCGCCGGCGAAGGCGGTATGATTGTGCAGCCGTTCGTCGATCTGACGCGGCTTGAATACGTTCGCATCCTGGACGCCGGCTTAAGCGGCATCCTGCAGTTGCCGCAGCGCGCGGTGCAGACGGAAAAAGGCGCCGCCGACCGCGGCCGTGGAAAGCGCGCGCCATGAGGCCGACATTCTGGCAGCGTCTGGATAATCTGGCCCGGAATTTGACGCCGCTCGGCCTGACGTTTCTGTTGGTGATCTTGAACGTCGTGCCAACCCATATCCCGGGTTTGGCGCGTGTGTTGCCGATCTTGCCGCTGATTTCGATTTTTTATTGGTCGATCCATCGCCCGCACCTGATGCCGGCGGTCGCCGTGTTTATGATCGGCTTGGCGCAGGATGCATTGACCGGCGCGCCCTTAGGCCTGCATACTCTGATCTTCCTGATCGTGCAGTGTGTGTTGCTGTATCAGCACCGCTTTTTCATGGGCAAGTCGTTCACCGTACACTGGGTCGGGTTCGTGCTTGTCGGTGGCGGCGCATCGGCGCTCGCCTGGGTGTTGCTGTCGGCCTATCACACGACGATTTTTTCCGGTCAGGCGATCCTCTGCCAGTTCGTCATGACCTTCGCGGCCTTTCCGCTGCTGGCGTTTTTCTTTTCGCGCTGGCAGCAGGCTTTCCTGAGACAGGATTGATCAACCGCCATGCATGGTGACCAGGAACGTCAAAAGCTGTTCGCCCGACGCACCGCGATGCTGATCGGCGGTAAATTGGTTTTGGTCTCGTTGCTGGCCGGGCGCATGTATCACCTGCAGGTCGTCAAGGGCGAGCGGTACAAAATGCTGGCCGATGAAAACCGGATCAGCCTCCGGCTTTTAGCGCCGCCGCGCGGGCGCATCGTCGACCGGTTCGGCGTGCCCGTCGCCGATAACAAGCAAAACTATCGGGTCATGCTGGTTTCGGAAGACACGCTGGGGCTCGGCGTCGACGGCGCGCTGGACCTGTTGAACGATATCGTTCCCATGAGCAACGGCGAACGGCGGCGCATCCTCGGGGAAATGCGGCGAAAACGGTCGTTCGTGCCGGTGACGCTCCGGGAAAATCTGGAATGGGAGGATGTCGCCCGCATTGAGGTCAATGCCCCCGACCTGCCGGGCGTACTGATCGACGAAGGCCAGAGCCGTTATTACCCCTACGGTCCCGACCTAGGCCATGTCTTGGGATATGTCTCGGCCGCGTCGGAAAAGGAAAAGACCGGCGACCGGCTGCTAGAACTGCCCGGCTTCCGCACCGGGAAATCGGGGATCGAAAAAGTTCATGACCTGAGCCTGCGCGGGTCCGGCGGATCGTCGGAGGTCGAGGTCAACGCCTACGGCCGGGTAATCCGCGAATTGAACCGCCGCGAAGGTCTGCCGGGGGCGGAAGTCCGCATGACCATCGACCTGGGTCTGCAATTGGCGGTCAGCCGCCGGTTGGAACAGGAGCGCAGCGCGTCGGCAGTGGTGCTCGATGTCCACACCGGCGATGTGCTGTCTATGATTTCGCACCCGAGCTTCGATCCCAACGCCTTCAACCGCGGGCTTTCTGTCGACGAATGGAACGAACTGGTCAACGACCCGGCGACGCCGCTGATCAACAAAGTCGTCGCCGGCCGGTATTCGCCGGGGTCGACCTTCAAGATGCTGGTTGCATTAACGGCGCTTGAACGTGGCATCATTTTGCCCACCGGCAAGGTATTTTGCGAAGGCCACATGGAATTGGGCGACAGCAAATTCCATTGCTGGAAAAAAGGCGGCCACGGACTGGTCGACGTGAAGGAAGCCATCTCTCAATCCTGCGACGTGTATTTTTATGAAGTCGCGCGGCGGGTCGGCATCGACCGCATCGCTGAAATGGCGCGGCGCTTCGGCCTGGGTGATATCACCGGCATCGATCTGCCCGGGGAAAAGCGCGGGCTGGTGCCCGACAAGGCGTGGAAACGCAAGACCAAGGGCAAACCGTGGCATCAGGGCGAAACGTTGTTGGCAGGGATCGGCCAGGGATACGTTTTGACCACGCCGCTGCAGTTGGCGGTGATGACGGCGCGATTGGCGAACGGCGGGTTTGCCGTATCGCCGCAATTGACCAAATCGGTTACCACGACCGGCGTTCATGTTCAGCCGAAACGGCTTGAATTTCCGTCGATCGGCGTTTCGCCGCGCAATCTGGCGTTGATCCGCGAGGCCATGGGCGACGTCGTCAACGGTCTTCGCGGCACCGCGCACAGCGCCGCCATCCACAAACCCGAACACGCCATGGGTGGTAAAACCGGGACTGTCCAGGTGCGCCGCATCACCAAGGCGGAACGCGAACAGGGGGTCTTGAAAAATTCCGAACTGCCGTGGGAGGAGCGGGACCACGCGCTGTTCGTCGGCTTCGCGCCGGTGGACAATCCGCGCTATGCGGTTTCGGTCATCGTCGAACACGGCGGCGGCGGGTCTTTCGTGGCGGCGCCGATCGCCCGGGACATCCTAGCCGCGGCGCAAGAGCGGGGATCGGCCCGCGACATGCCCGTGCAGCAGACGGCCGGCGTGGCCGCGCCGTTGAACGAGGGCTGATCGATGGCCGTTCGCGACGACGCCCTGAACCCACCCAGCTTTACCCTCTGGCAGAAGCTCTGGCAGATGCATTGGCTGTTTCTGCTGCTTTTGGGCGTCACCGCGTCCGTCGGCTTCGCCATGCTGTATTCCGCCGCCAATGGCCATGTCGACCCCTGGGCGTCCCGGCAGATGGTGCGCTTTGCCGTCGGCATGGGGATGCTGATCGTGGTCGCGATGATCGATATCCGCCTGTGGCTGAAATACGCCTATGTGCTTTATCTGGGCACCCTGGCGCTGCTGGTGGCGGTAGAGGTCATGGGGGTCGAAGGCAAGGGCGCGCAGCGCTGGCTGGATCTGGGCTATATCGGATTGCAACCGTCGGAACTGATGAAAATCGCGCTTGTACTGGCGCTGGCCCGGTATTTTCACGGGCTATCCGTCGACGACGTCAGGCGGATGCCGGCGCTTCTGGTGCCGCTGTTCCTGGTCGGTGCGCCGGCGGCGTTGGTACTGCGCCAGCCGGACCTGGGCACGGCGCTGATGCTTATGGCGTCGGGCGGCGCGATCTTTTTCGCCGCCGGCGTGCGGATCTGGAAATTCGTCCTTGTCGGGGCGTCGGGGGTGGCGGCGTTGCCCGTCGCTTGGCAGTTCCTCCGCGATTATCAGAAAAAACGAGTGTTGATGTTCCTGAACCCGGAAAACGACCCGCTCGGCTCCGGCTATCACATCATCCAGTCGAAAATCGCTTTCGGGTCCGGCGGCCTGATGGGCAAAGGCTTTTTGCAGGGCACGCAAAGCCACCTTAACTTTCTGCCGGAAATGCAGACCGACTTTATTTTCACGATGCTGGCCGAGGAATTCGGCCTTGCCGGCGGGCTGGCCCTCCTGGGTCTTTACGTGATCATCCTGATCTACGGGATCGCCATCAGCCTCCGTTGCCGTTCGCAGTTCGGGCGGTTGGTCGGCATCGGCGTCACCGCGACGTTCTTCCTTTACGTCTTTATCAACATGGCGATGGTCATGGGGCTGGTGCCGGTGGTCGGCGTGCCGCTGCCGCTGATCAGCTACGGCGGAACGGCGATGATGACATTGCTGTTTGGGTTCGGCCTCTTGATGGGGACCTGGGTCCATCGCGACGTGGTCGTCGGGCGGCGCGGCATCAGCGACGATCTGTAACCCGCGCAGGCTGCTTGAAGCGGCCGCTTCGATATAGCCGCCTTAAGTATACCTTTTGGCGCGTAGACGGCGGCGGGCCCTAGGCCTATCCTTGGACAAAAATAAGCTTGAGAGGGTGACGCCATGTCGTACGACGACCGGCCGTGGGACGCGACCCACGACCTGAGTCTCGAAGGCGAACAAAGCCGCTATTCCTGCGGTTTGGACGCCATGCGCCGGCGTGAACAGGGCAACGGCTTGGATTTCGCCCTGTATTATTAGCAGGCACTCCGCGCCAATTCGGCGGACGGGCTGCCCAACGCCACGGACTTCAACCCGGACATCGTTGCCTAGAGCCGGGACACGGAAGCGCCCGCGATGGTTGATGTCCGGGCCGACGCGCCTGAAAATTTCGCGGTCCTGGCCCATCCCAATGAGATGTTCTGGAGGTAAAACCAGATGACGCCATTGGGCCGGTTGGGCGACCTGCCGATCGCCATGATCCGCGACGCGTGTATTCGCGAATACACGTTTTGCCGCGATATTCGGGAGCCGATCTATTCCGAAATCATTCAGGTGCTGTGCGGGTTCGCCCGCCATTATGTGCGGCTGTTGCTGCCGCTTGCCGACGGCGCGGGCCGTGTGACGCGGATCGCCTACGTGGTCCGCCGGGTGACACCGCTGACGCCTTTTGACGCCGCCCGCATGGTGCGGCCGCCCGGATTGCTGCCGCCCGTACGGAACGAGGGGGACTGCTCTTGACGCACTTTAAACGGTTGAAACTGGCAGAGGTGCGGGGCTTCCTGACGGCTCGACATCCGGCGCGGCCTCTGTTAAAACCCCGCACTCTCGAATCGGAACGGGCCTGTAGCTCAGTTGGTAGAGCAGCTGACTCTTAATCAGCGGGTCCGGGGTTCAAATCCCCGCAGGCCCTCCATCATTTTTTCCACGACAATTGATTGACGAGGGAACCCGCTTGACCGACAGTCGGGGCCCTTTCGATTGTGTACAATCCCAGCGACCGTTATCTTTTGACCATGACTGACGATCATTCAGAAACCGCGCCCGAGATTATGAAAGTTTCCGTCTGGCGGGGTGGGCCCGGCGGCGGCGGGTTCAGCGACTACGACGTGCCGCGCCAGCCGTCGCAGACGATTTTGGACGTGGTCACCTGGATCCAGCGGAACGCCGAGCCCAAGCTGACATACCGCTTCGCCTGCCGGGTCGGCATGTGCGGCTCCTGCGCCATGATGGTCAACGGGCGCCCGCGCTGGACCTGCCGGACCCATGTGCGCAAAGTGCTGGACCAGGGCCGGATCGAGATCGCGCCGTTGCGCAACCTGCCGGTCATCAAGGACCTGGCGGCGGACATGACCGAGTTCTTCCGGAAATGGACCCGGGCCGAGGGCCATTTCCACCCGACCAAGACCCGCGACGACGGCATCGTTCCGGTCAAACCGGACGATCCCAGGCGTCTGGCTGCGTCTGCCGGGATCGAATGCATCAACTGCGCCGTCTGCTACGCGGCCTGCGACGTGGTCGAGGGCAACAAGGATTATCTTGGCCCGGCGGCGCTCAACCGGGCCTGGACCCTGATCAACGACGAGCGCGACGGCGGCCGGCTGGCGCGCCTCAAGGCCGTGTCGCAATCGGGCGGCTGTCATTCCTGCCACTCGCAGGCGGGCTGCGCCGAACATTGCCCCAATGAGCTGAACCCGACCCTGTCCATCGCCGGCCTTAAGCAGGCGACCTTCAAGGCAGCGCTCAAGGGCGAGATCTAGGGGACGGCGGCGGATGAACCTGCGTCTTTATATATGGCAGCGGATTTCGGCCATGGTCATGGCGCCCCTGGTGCTCGCGCACCTGGCGGGCATGATCTATGCGATCCAGGGCGGCCTGAGTGCGGCGGAAATCCTCTCCCGCACCCAGGGGAATCCTTGGTGGGGCGCGTTTTACGGCCTGTTTGTGCTGGCGGTTTCGATCCATGCGGCGATCGGCCTCCGAGTTATCGCCGGCGAACATTCGAATTTGTCCCGGGGCGCGCTCGACGTTTTGATGTGGGCCTTCGGGCTCGCCAGCCTGGGGCTCGGGCTTCGCGCCGTCGTCGCGGTGGTGGGCATATGAGCGCCATTGTCCGTTCGCACCGCGACCACCCGCTCTGGTACGCGTTTTTGCTGCACCGGCTTTCGGGGCTGGCGCTGGCGCTGTTTCTGCCGGCGCACTTTTTCGTTCTGGGTCTGGCGCTCGAAGGGGCGACGGCGTTGGACGGCGCGCTGAACTGGACGCAGGGCCCGTTGGTGAAAGTCGCCGAATTCGGGCTGGTGTTCCTTTTGGCCGTGCACATGTTCGGTGGGCTCCGCATTCTGGCGCTGGAATTCCTGCCCTGGTCGCCCCGCCAGAAAACCTATGCGGCGGCGGCGGCGGCGGCGGCCTTTTGCGTCGCCTGCGGCTTTTTCCTGAATGCGGTTTAGGTGGGGCGATCATGACCCAGATTGAACGCTTGGATACGGACATTCTCATCCTCGGCACCGGTGGGGCGGGGCTGTTTGCAGCGCTGCATGCGCAAAAAGCCAACCCGGATTTGAAGGTCACACTCGCGGTAAAAGGCCTGATGGGTAAGTGCGGCTGCACCCGCATGGTGCAGGGCGGCTATAACGTCGCGCTGTCACCGGGCGATTCGGTCGAACGGCATTTCATGGACACCATCATCGGCGGCAAGTGGCTGCCGCATCAGGACATGGCCTGGAAGCTGGTCGAAACCGCCGTTGTCCGGGTGCGCGAGCTGGAAAACGAAATCGGCTGTTTCTTCGATCGCAACCCGGACGGATCGCTGCATCACAAAGCCTTTGCCGGGCAGACTTTCGACCGCACGGTACACAAGGGCGATCTGACCGGGATCGAGATCATTTCCCGGCTGATGGAACAGGTCTTGTCCAAGCCCGTCGACCGGTTGGAAGAACACCGCGCGTTGGGCTTTATCCCGGCGAAGGACGGCAGCGGGCTTTCCGGTGTGTTGATGGTCGATATGCGGACCGGACAATTCCGCTTCGTCCGCGCCAAGGCGGTGTTGATGGCGACCGGTGGCGGGCCGACCATGTATCGCTACCACACACCGTCCGGGGACAAGACCATGGACGGCTTGTCCATGGTCATGCGCTTGGGCCTCCAGTTAAGGGATATGGAAATGGTGCAGTTCCATCCGACAGGCTTGCTCGGCGGCGAACAGACGCGGATGACCGGCACGGTGTTGGAGGAAGGCCTGCGCGGTGCCGGCGGATATCTGCTCGACGGCAACGGGCGGCGGTTTATGTTTGATTATGCCGAACGGGGCGAACGTGCGACCCGTGATGTGGTCAGCCGCGCCATGTACGATGAAATGCGCAAGGGCAACAAGACGCCCAACGGCGGGCTTTATATTTCCATGAGCCACCTGGGTCCGGAAAACGTGGCGCAGAAATTTTCCGGCATGGTTAAACGCTGCGCCGACAGCGGTTTCGATCTGGCGGGGGACCGGGTCGAGGTCGTGCCGACGGCGCATTATTTCATGGGCGGACTGGTGTGCGACCCGGAAACCAGGACGGAACTGCCGGGGCTTTACGTCGCCGGCGAGGACGCCGGCGGCGCCCACGGTTCGAACCGGTTGGGCGGGAACGGCGTCGCCAATTCGACCGTTTACGGTGGCGTCGCCGGCGCCAACATGGCGGCCTATGCAGCGAGCGCCGGGTCATTGAAAGACCCGGACGGAGCGGTGATTGAGGACGAAGTCGCCCGCGCGCTTTATCCGTTCTCCAAGCCGGCCGGCGACATCCATGCAATCCGCGAAAAGCTTATGCACATCATGTGGGACGACGTCGGTATCATCCGCACGGCCGAGGGCCTGAACCGCGGCATCGCCCAGCTTGCGTCCTTGAAGGCGGATTTGCTTGAAACCGGATTGGCCGACAACGATATGACCTTTAACCTGACGTGGCACGATTGGATGAACGTTCAGAGCCTGATTGAGGTCTCGGAAGCCATCGCCAAGGCGGCACTCAGCCGCGAAAATTCCCGCGGTGCCCACTTTCGCGAAGACTTCCCCGATGAAGGCGACCTGGAAACGTCTTATTATACCGTCGCCCGACAATCGGGGGACGATTTGATCGTCGAACGGGCACCCGTGGAATTCACCATCGTCCGGCCGGGGGAAAGCCTAGTCGAGGACATGTCGCCGGTGCCGGGCCACAGTTCCGGATGATCCGGCCGGCGGACTTAAAAGGATCGGTAAAATGATCAGCATCGACACCATCGACGCGACGGCCCTGAAGCTGATGGAAAAGGCCGCCATCGAAATCCCCGATGACTATCTGGCGGGATTGCAGAAGACGGCGGATGCCGAAGACGGCGACCTGTCGTCCTTCGTGTTGCAGGCCATGCTGGAAAACTACGAAGCCGCCAAACAGGATCGTCGCGCCATGTGCGGCGATACCGGCGTGCCGCGCTGGTACGTGAAGGTGGGCAACGAGGCCGCGGTGGAAGGCGGGCCGGTGGCGCTTGAAACGGCGCTCAGGCGCGCGACTGCGAAGGCCACGAAGTCGGTGCCGCTGCGCCCCAACCGGGTGCATCCCTTGTGGCGGACGGACCATGACAACAACGTCGGCATCAACGCGCCGGAAATCGAATTCGGGTTCGAGCCGGAGGGCGACTGGATCGACCTGACGACGGTGCACAAGGGCGGCCTGTTCGGCACCGATTACCGGATGTTGTTCCCGTCCGACGGTATTCAGGGGATCAAGCGGTTCTTTCTGGATAGCCTCGTCGCGTTCGGTAAGCGCGGGCTGGCGTGCCAGCCAGCGATCATCGGCATCGGTCTGGGCGGGTCGAAAGACACCTGCATGGTTTTGGGCAAACGGGCGGCGTGCCTGCGCACGGTCGGCGACCGGAACCCGGACCCGAAGATCGCCGAATTGGAGCTGGAACTGACGGAAATGGGCAATAACATCGGTATGGGTGCCATGGGCTTTGTCGGCAAGTCGATGGTCATCGACACCCACATCGAAGTCGGGTACTGCCACACCGGGGCGATGCAGATGTCGGTCCACGCGTTCTGCCTGTCGTCCAGGCGGGCGACGGCGCGCCTTCACGCCGACGGGTCGGTTGAATATCGTACCGACCCCGATTGGTTCACCCCCTATCAACGCCGGGATACGGTCGAATGGCAAAAAGCAACACCTTCAAAAAAGTCCGCCTGAGCACCAACCCGACGCCGGAAGCGCTAGCGGCGCTGGAAATCGGCGATGTGGTGTATCTGGACGGTGTGGTCTACACCGGCCGCGAAGGCGCTTATGTGAAAGTCGTCGACGACGGCATTCCGTTGCCGCTCGACAAAAACGACGAGCTTGCGAAGTGCAATTTCCATTGCTCGCCCGCCGCCGCGGTCAACGACGACGGCAGCTATAACATGAGCGCGGTGACGGCGACGGCGTCGTTCCGTTTTTCCAAGTGGCTGGAAAAGTGGTTCGAAATTTCCGGCGCTAAACTGATCATCGGCAAGGGCGGCATGAACCCGGCCGATTACAAACGCTATTTCGTGCCCAATGGCGCGGTCTACCTGACGACCGTCGGGTACGGCACCGGCGCGCTCTTGGGTCGGGGGGTGAAAAAGGTCAGGGACGTTCACTGGCTTAAGGAACTGGGCGTAGCCCAGGCCATGTGGGTGCTGGAGGTCGAAAATTTCGGCCCCTTCATCGTCGAAAGCGACATGCAGGGTAACAGCCTGTTCGAACGCGAAAACAAGAAAATCGCGGCCGGGCTGGACAAGGTCTATGAAGGCACAAAACCCGCGGTTTTGAAGCGTTTTGGCGAAACCGACGACCGCGGCGACGAGCTCATTTAAGCCGCTTTCGCCCCGGCGGAGAACGTTCCGCATGGCGGCTTTGCCGACGCCAGACGCTGGTGCTACGGTCCATGCGGTGATGCCCCGTAAAGGGACGGGCGCGGGGCCTGGGCTACTGCGCTATATCCAACAGGGAACCAAATAACATGTCACAGAATGCAGGGATGGGCACCGACGTTGCGTTGGCGGGCGGTGACCGGACGGATCAGATCCGACAGGAAATCACCAGTCTCTAAGAGGAAATTTCGCAGGTTGGCAAAGTTGCCGAATAGATCGACGCGATCGCCAAACAGACCAATCTTTTGGCGCTGAACGCGACGATCGAGGCTGTGTGCGCGGGCGACGCCAGCAAGGGTTTTGCGGTCGTTGCTGGCGAGGTTAAAAACCCGTCCGCGCAAACCGCTCGCGCAACGGCGGAGGTCGGCGAGATTTTGGAAAACCTGCGCCGCCGGGTCGATCACCTCGCCCGCCTTTCTTAGGCCCGGGCCGGGCGGCAGGCCCGCCGGCAAAATCGCAAATGCAACAACCGAGGCGAAGGCCGGGTCATCCGGCCTTCGCCTTTTTTCGGCGTCGGCGCGCCCGCCGCGACCGGCCCATCCACCTGTCGGGCTATCCACAGGCAAAGAGGTAAAATTATGCTTCGATCAGTAAAAAACCGTTGATCTTCGTATGCGGCGATGGTCAGATAGACCTGTGGTATACCAAATGCCAACGTAACCAAATAAAAGGCGCGACAAACTGCGCCAAAGTGGGAGCGAACAAACCGAGTTCCTAGAACGACAGACGCCAGTCTTAAGCGGGTTGGATTATTACCATCCCGGTAAGGGAAGGCGTTTAACTGCCGGGCGAGTTCTGCTTTACTTCGGATGAACGCGTCCGCGTTTTTCATTAACTGGGAGGACACCCATGAAAACTACTTTGAAGAAATTACTGGGCCTCGGCGTTGCCGCGGGCCTGGTCACCGGGTTCACCGCCGTCACCGCCAAGGACGCCGGCGCATGGGAACCGGTTAAGCCCGTTCAGTTCGTCGTCATGGCGGGCAAGGGCGGCGGCGCCGACAAACTGGCCCGTCTTATCCAGTCGGTTATCGAAAAGCATAAACTGTCGCCGAAGCCGGTGACCCCGATCAACAAGCCGGGCGGTTCGGGTGCCGAAGCGCTGGTGTACATGAAAAACACCAACGATCCCGACCACCACATCATGGTCACCCTGAACAGCTTTTACACGACCCCGCTGCGCCAGCCGAAGCTGGGTGTCGACCCGATGGCCTTCGCGCCGATCGCACGGATGGCGGAAGACACCTTCCTGCTTTGGGTTCACAAAGATTCCGGCATCAAGGACATTAACGGCTTCGTCAAAGCCGCCAAGGAAGCGGGCAAGAACTGGGTCATGGCCGGTACCGGCAAGGCTTCCGAAGACAACCTGTTGGCCGACTTCTTGAACGCGGCCTATGGCCTCAACATGAAGTACGTGCCGTACAAGGGCGGCGGTAAGGTTGCCAAGCAGCTCGCCGGCAAGCACGCCAACTCCACCGTGAATAACCCGTCCGAGGCCCTCGGCTTCTTCCAGGCGGGCACCGTGGTGCCGCTGGCCGCCTTCACCGGCGAACGCCTGCCGCTGTTCAAGGACGCCCCAACCTTCAAAGAACTGGGTAAGGACTTTGAATACTATATGCAGCGCTCCGTCGTCGGCGCGCCAGGCATGAGCAAAGACGCCCAGGCGTTCTATATGGACCTGTTCAAAAAGGTCTACGCAACGCCGGAATGGCAGGCCTATCGGACCAAGCAGAGCCTTCAGGGCGACCTTCTCCAGGGTGACGCGCTTGTCGCTTACTGGAAGAAGGAAAACGAACGGCATCGTCAGATGCTGATCAAGATGGGCGCCATCAAAGGCTAAGTCTGTCTAGGTCATAAGAAGAAGATCAAGGGGAGGGAGCGCCGTCATGCGCCGTGCTGAAATCATCACTGCTGTCCTGATGGCCGCTTTCTCCGCTTATCTTATGTACAAAAGTACGGCGCTCCCCATCGGTTGGATTACTGGGGAGGGGCCGGGTGGCGGCTTCTGGCCGTTCTGGCTGGCCGCGCTGATGCTCCTTTCGACGATTTGGATCGTCGTCAACTGGTACCGCCGCACTTCGCCGCCGTCTCAGTCCGAAGACCCCTACATGGACGACTACGCCAAGAAGATGTTTGTCCTTGTCGGCGGCGGCGTCACGGTGATGATCGGACTTGTCGAAATCATCGGCATGCACCTCGCGACCGCAGTATTCCTTGTTTATTACATTCGCTTTATCGGCGGGCACACCTGGCGGACGACCCTTTCGATCGCTGTTCCGACGCCGATCATTACGTTTTTCTTTTTTGATGTCGGTCTTCGGAAATTCCTTCCGACGGGAATGTTGGATTCCATCTATATCCCGCTTTACGGCAAGTTCCTTTAACGCGAAGCCGTTCGACGCCTGACCCGTCGGGCGGGACCGGGCGGTCGGGAAACAGCGGCAAAATTCGTGGTCGACAAAAGACCACATACCAATACCAGGGAGTTTTAGGCGGCTGGCCGCCGAAATGAACAAGTCACCATCCAGGATTTAGCTAACCATGGAACTTCTTAATCTCCTTTCGGACGGGTTTTTGCTTGCGTTTGAGCCATTGAACTTGGGGCTAATCGTCCTAGGCGTCGTAGTCGGCCTGTTCGTCGGCGCCATGCCGGGCCTTGGATCCGTGAACGGCGTGGCCATACTTCTGCCGATGACGTTTTTGGTCCCGCCGACGGGGGCGATCATGTTTCTGGCGGCGCTCTATTACGGGGCCATGTACGGCGGCGCCATTTCATCGATCATGTTGGGGATTCCGGGTGCATCGACCGCCGTCGCGACAACGTTCGACGGCCGGCCGCTGGCTATCCAAGGCCATGCTGACCGGGCGCTTATCGCCGCCGCGCTGGCGTCGTTCGCGGGCGGCACGATTTCCGTCGTCCTGTTCACCCTTTTTGCACCGCCCTTGGCCTCCATCGCGCTGGATTTCGGCGATCCGGAAATTTTCGCCTTGATGATGCTGGCCTTCGCCACCTTCGTCGGGTTATCGGGCGACGATATTGCCAAGACGATCTTTTCCATCTGTATCGGCATGGTGATGTCGGCCATCGGCTTCGACATCATTTCCGGTGAACCGCGGCTTGTGCTGTTCGATCTGATCGGCTTCCAGTCTAAGATCAACTTCCTGGTGCTCGCCATCGGCATTTACGGGATCGGCGAAATGATCTGGACGATCGAGGTCAGCCGCGGCGAAAGCATGATGTCCAAGGCGACGGTGACTGTGGACCGAATCATGGAAAACCTGCGGATCATCTGGTCCACCTGGAAAACCTGGATGATGGCCTCGCTTTTGGGCTTCTTCGTCGGCATCCTGCCGGCTGCCGGCGCCACGCCGGGGTCGTTGATGGCCTACGGCGTTGCCAAAATGACCTCGCGCGACCCGGAAAAGTTCGGCAAGGGTGCTGTCGAAGGCGTCGTCGCGCCGGAAGCGGCCAACAACGCGGCCTCGACCGGATCCATGCTGCCGATGCTCACACTGGGCATTCCGGGATCGCCGACCACGGCGGTTCTGTTGGGCGGCATGGTGATCTGGGGGCTGCAGCCCGGCCCGCGTCTGTTCGTCGATGAAACTGACTTCGTCTGGGGTCTGATCGCGTCCCTCTACGCCGCGAACCTTTTTGCCGTACTGATCAACATCGCCTTTATTCCGATGTTCCTGTGGTTCTTGAAGACGCCGTTCTCGATCCTGGCACCGCTGATTTTCGTATTGTCGATGGTTGGCGGGTTCGCCGCGACCGAACGCATGTTCGACGTATGGCTGATGCTGATTTTGGGCGTCGGCGGTTATCTGCTGCGCAAGCTCGATTACCCGGTGGCGCCGGCGGTGCTGGCGATCGTTCTGGGCCCGATTACGGAACCGGCGCTCAGGCAGTCGCTGTTGATTTCCGACGGCGACATGATGGTGTTTTTCAACCGGCCAATTGCGGGGCCGATCTCGATCATCGCCCTTATTCTGCTGTTCCTGCCGCTGTTTCAAGTCATGTGGCGGCGATACAAGAAGAAAAAGGCCGCTGTCTGATCCGGGTCTCCCGGCCTGGTCCCGCTATTTTCCGACAGTGGTGGCCGGGAAGCTCGGAAATTTGGCGAAAAATGGCGAGTGCTGGCTCTTGGTGTATTGTATACCAAAAAATAAACGCCTATATCGGACCGCCCAACGGCGGCCCGCCAGAGGCGGCGGAATGGCCCAATACCGGCCGGCGGCAGCAGTCGGAATGACGGGCTGTCGGAGAAATTGGATGGCCCACGGGCCGGATAGCGATGCCGGGAACAACGGGTAACAATTACCCAGAGGGGATGATGTACCGGGAAGTCAAAAACGCAAGTGACAGAGACGCGCCGCCGCCGGGCCTGGTGGTTGAGCCCATCGAGACGAACTTTTCTCTAAAAGACCGAATTTACAACTCGCTCAAGCGGGCGATCACCTCCATGAACATTTATGCGAAAAATGCCGAGTTGCGGCTCGACGAACGCAAGCTTTCCGAACAGCTGGAAATCAGTCGCACGCCGATCCGCGAAGCGTTGGCCCGCCTTGAACAGGAAGGGCTCGTCCACATTGTGCCCCGCAAGGGTGTCTACATCGTTCGCAAGACGAAGTGCGAGATTCTTGAGATGGTGACGGTGTGGGCAGCGCTGGAAAGCATGGCGGCCCGACTCGCGACGGAAACGGCGTCCGACGGCGACATTGCCGAACTTCGTACCATGTTCGTCGATGTCAACGGCGAAGACGCCAAGGCGGACATCGATGAATATTCGTCGAAGAACATCCGATTTCATCAGGCGATCATCAAGCTCGGCGGCTGCCGGCTGCTTCAGGACATGGCCGACAACCTGTTCATTCACATGCGGTCGATCCGCGCGCGGACGATCGCGGAAGGCGACCGGGCGGAACGCTCGGTCATCGACCATCTTGAAATTATCGAGGCCCTGGAGAAACGGGATGCGGAACTGGCCGAACGCCTGGTCCGTGAGCATTCCATGAACCTGGCGCGACACATTGAAAAACACGTGGATTATTTGGCCTAAGCCTATGCCACGGCCCGCGGGAGAGGGCCCGGCGAAAAGACCTAGGGAGATCAAACAATGCCTGATACAGCAACGGAAGTTCAGGAATCCGTCAACCTGACCGACGGGTTCCACTTGGTGATCGACGCGCTGCAGTTGAACGACATCAACACCATCTATAATGTGCCCGGCATTCCGATCACGGACCTTGGCCGCTTCATGCAGGCGGCCGGTATGCGGGTTTTGTCTTTCCGCCATGAACAGCATGCGGGCTATGCCGCCGCCATTGCGGGGTATCTGACGAAAAAACCGGGCGTGTGCATGACCGTTTCGGCACCGGGCTTCTTGAATGGCCTGACTGCCCTGGCTCACGCCACCACCAACTGCTACCCGATGATCCTGATTTCCGGTTCGTCCGAACGGGAAATCGTCGACCTGATGCAGGGCGATTACGAGGAAATGGACCAGCTCGCCATCGCCAAGCCGTTATGTAAGGCGGCTTACCGTGTGCTGCATGCCGAAGACATCGGCATCGGCATCGCCCGCGCCATCCGGGCTGCCGTTTCGGGCCGCCCAGGTGGGGTGTACCTGGACCTGCCGGCTGCGCTTTTGGGCCAGACCATGGATGCCGATGCGGGCCGCCAGTCGCTGGTCAAGGTCATCGATCCGGCGCCGGCGCAAATTCCGTCGCCCGACTCGATCTCGCGCGCGCTCGACGTGCTGAAGGCGGCGAAAAAGCCTCTGATCATCCTAGGCAAAGGCGCCGCCTACGCCCAGGCCGACGACGCGATCAAGGCGCTGGTCGAAAAATCTGGTATTCCTTACCTACCCATGTCCATGGCAAAGGGCCTGCTGCCGGATAACCACCCGCAGTCTGCGGGTGCGGCCCGGTCGCTGGTGTTGAAGGAATCGGACACGGTCATGCTGATCGGCGCCCGGCTCAACTGGCTCCTCAGCCACGGCAAGGGCAAGACCTGGGGTTCGGCGCTCAAGAAGTTTGTCCACATCGACATCGAACCTAAGGAAATGGATTCCAACGTCGAAATCGCGGCCCCCGTGGTCGGCGATATCGAAAGCTGCGTCAACGCGCTGCTGGCCGGCATGGACAAAGGTTGGAAAGCGCCGCCCAAGGAATGGACCGACGCGGTCAATGCCAAGCGCGACGCCAACGTCGAAAAAATGGCGCCGCGGCTTAAGAACAACAACGTACCCATGGACTTCCATGGCGCCTTGGGCGTGCTGAAGGACATCATCGGCGAACGACCGGATGCGATCCTGGTCAACGAAGGCGCCAATACCCTCGACTTCGCACGCGGCGTCATCGACATGTACAAACCGCGGAAGCGCCTGGATGTCGGCACATGGGGCGTCATGGGCATCGGCATGGGCCAAGCCATCGCCGCCGCGGTCGAAACCGGCAATCCGGTGCTCTGCGTCGAAGGCGACAGCGCCTTTGGGTTCTCGGGCATGGAGGTCGAAACCGTCTGCCGATACAATCTGCCGATCTGCATCGTCATCTTCAACAACGGCGGAATTTACCGCGGCACCGACGTCAACCCGGCGGGCAGCGACGTGGCGACCACCGTGTTCGTCAAGGACGCTCGCTACGACAAAATGATGGAGGCCTTCGGCGGCCTTGGCTTCAACGTGATGTCGCCCGACGATCTTCGCCGCGCGGTCAACGAAGCCATGGACTCCGGCAAACCGGCGCTGATCAATGCGGTCATTGACCCGCAGGCCGGCACGGAATCGGGTCGCATTGGCAATCTTAACCCGCAAAGTGTCGTTGCAAAGAAATAGTCAGCGGCAATGGATCAAACTAACAAAAGGAGCGCTCGATGAAAGCTCTTGAAGGCATCAAAATTCTCGATATGACCCACGTTCAGTCAGGGCCGACCTGCACGCAACTGCTGGCATGGTTCGGGGCGGACGTGATCAAGGTGGAACGGCCCGGCGTCGGCGACGCGACCCGCAAGCAGCTGGTCGACGTACCGGGGGCGGACTCGCTCTACTTCACCATGCTGAACCACAACAAACGGTCGGTGACGCTGAACACCAAGTCCGACGAGGGCAAGGCGATCTTCACCCGGCTGATCGAAGAATGCGACGTCATGGTCGAAAACTTCGCCCCGGGCGCGCTCGACCGCATGGGCTTTTCGTGGGAACGCATTCAGGAAATCAACCCGCGCATGATCTATGCTTCGGTCAAGGGTTTCGGCCCCGGTCCTTATGCCGAATGCAAGGTGTATGAAAACGTCGCGCAATGCGCCGGCGGTTCTGCATCGACCACCGGTATGCTGGGCGAAACGCCGATGGTGACCGGCGCCCAGATCGGTGACAGCGGCACCGGCCTGCACCTGGCCCTGGGCATCGTCACGGCGCTTTTCCAGCGGACCCATTCCGGTAAGGGCCAGCGCGTCGAATGCGCCATGCAGGACGGCGTTCTGAACCTCTGCCGCGTCAAGCTGCGCGACCAGCAGCGCCTGAAAGCCGGCCCGTTGAAGGAATATTCCCAGTTTTCCGAAGATGTCCCCTTCGGCGACGCGACGCCTCGGGCGGGCAACGATTCCGGCGGCGGCCAACCGGGCCGCATCCTCAAGTGCAAGGGCTGGGAAAAAGACCCGGACGCCTACACCTACTTCATTACCCAGGCGGCGGTGTGGAAGAAAATCTGCGACGTCATCGACAAGCCTGAGTGGAAGGAAGACCCGGAGTGGGCGACGCCCGAAGCACGCCTTCCGAAACTGAACGAAATGTTCTCCACCATCGAAGCCTGGACGATGACCAAGACCAAGTTCGAGGTCATGGAAATCTGCAACCCGCTGGACATTCCAGTGGGCCCGATCCTGTCGATGAAGGAAATCGCCGAGGACATGAGCCTTCGCGACACCGGCACCATCGTCGAGGTCGACCATCCCGAACGCGGCCCGTACCTGACGGTCGGCTGCCCGATCAAAATGTCCGATACGCCCGCCGATGTGAAGCGCTCGCCGCTTCTGGGCGAACACACGGACGAAATCCTGGCCGATGTCCTGGGCATGAGCGAAGACGAAATCGCCAAAGCCAAGGAAGTCGGCGCGGTCTAAGCGCCCCGCGAATTCCCGAGGAAGGAAGAAGACCATGCGATTGATCCTTAACGGCCAGCAGGCCTTCGGCAAGGCAACGCTCGAAGCGATCCTGGAAAAGGGCGAAGACGAAATCGTTGGCGTGTTCTGCGCGCCCGACAAGGAAGGCCGCCCGGCCGACCCGGTGAAGGAATTCGCCGTCGAAAAGGGCCTGCCGCTGTTCCAGCCGCCGAACTATGTGGACAAGGAAGTCCTCGACCACATGCGAGGCCTGAATGCGGACCTGATGGTCATGGCCTACATGATCATCTTCGTGCCCGAAGAAGCGCGTAACGTCCCGAAACACGGGTCGATCTGCTTCCACCCCTCCATGCTGCCGAAACACCGGGGGCCGTCGTCCATCAACTGGCCGATCATCGGTGGGGCGACGGAAACGGGGATCACCATCTTCTGGCCGGACGACGGGCTCGACGAAGGCTACATCCTGCATCAGGACCGGGTCGAAATCGGCCCGGACGACACCTTGGGCGATATTTATTTCGGCAAAATTTTCGACCGCGGCGTTCAGATGATGCTGGAAGCCATCGACATGGTGAAGGCCGGAAATCCGCCCAAGATTCCGCAGAACGACGCCGATGCGACGTACGAATCCTGGTGCAAGAAAAAGGACATGCAGATCGACTGGTCGAAATCTGCCGCCGATGTTTACAACCAGATCCGCGGCTGCAACCCGCAGCCGGGCGCCTGGACCACCATCGACGGCAACGAACTTTCCATCTTCGACAGCCGCCGGGTAGACGGGGATATGGGCGGCAAGCCCGGCGAAGTGGTTGAAATCGCCGACGATCATTTCGTCGTGGCGGCGGCAGGCGGCGGCGTCAAGGTTATGCGGGTCAAGCCGCACGACGACGGCAAGCTGATAGCGCCTGACTATGTGGCCAAAGTCGGCCTCGCGATAGGAAAAGTGCTGGGCGGCTGAACACAGTACCCGGCCGAATGGAGACGTAACCCTGGGGAATTTGAGAGGAACCCATGCCTAAATCAGATATTGAAATAGCCCGCGAAGCGAAGATGCGCC
>JAYNIR010000003.1:0-206762 GCA_038109305.1 Rhodospirillaceae bacterium | reverse complement strand
AACCCCCGCGCGCAGAAAAATCTTGCCAAGTTTGCAGAAACGGCTATGGTCTCGCCGCGTTTAGAAGTCGTTGTCGTAATTGTGTTTTCCCGCCCCAGGCGGCAATCAAGTTACCTTCCCGACAGTATGAACGTTACCCTCGGTCCGACGCATCGGTGCGCGGGCCGTCATTTATATGTCGTGAAAGGACAAGTTATGACAAAGGGCACTGTGAAGTGGTTTAACCCCACCAAGGGTTTTGGTTTCATCCAGCCGGAAGACGGCGGCGCTGACGCGTTCGTCCACATCAGCGCGGTTGAGCGCTCCGGTCTTTCGACGCTGACCGAAGGTCAGAAAGTCGAATTCGAGCTGGTCGCGGGCCGCGACGGCAAGAAAGCGGCGGAAAACCTGAAAGTCACCGGCTGACCTCACCGTCTGCCGACGTGAATTAAAAAGGGCGGTCGGTGACCGCCCTTTTGTTTTTCTGGAACGGGCGACCACCCGGGCGGCAGGACGTCGCCTCAGGCTTTCAGCCCGATGGGGCAGGAAACGCCGGTGCCGCCGAGCCCGCAATAGCCGTTCGGCACTTTCGCCAGGTATTGCTGGTGGACTTCCTCGGCGTAATAAAACGGGCCCTCGTCTTTGATCTCCGTCGTGATCTTGCAGTAGCCAGCTTTCGACAGGCCTTTTTGGAATTCCGCCTTCGAGGCCTCCGCCCCTATCCGCTGTTCGGGCGAATTCACGTAGATGCCCGACCGGTACTGTGTCCCCCGGTCGTTGCCCTGGCGCATGCCCTGGGTCGGGTCATGATTTTCCCAAAACACCTTCAGCATGTCTTCGAACGTCGCCGACGCCGTGTCGAACACAGCCAGGACCAGTTCGTTATGGCCGGTCAGACCTGTGCAGACTTCCTGATAGGTCGGATTGGGCGTGTAGCCCGCGCCGTAGCCGACCGCCGTCGCATAAACGCCCGGGGTTTTCCAGAACATGCGTTCCGCCCCCCAGAAACAGCCCATGCCGAAGATGGCCGTGTCCATGCCGTCCGGGAACGGCGGTTTGATCCGGTTGCCGTTGACGAAATGATGCTCCGGCGACGGAATAGGCCGCTCCCGGCCCGGCAGGGCCTGATCGGGCTTGGGCATTAAGCCTTTGTTTGAATGGTTTAGCAGCGAAAACATCGGGCCTCTCCCTGACCGCGCGGCGCGCTCCCCAGGCGCTTAAGATAGACTATCGTCCCTTGGAATTGGCGGCAATCAGCCATATTATTATGGTCATGAAATGGCGTTCCGTTAAATTCGGCGTGATCGGCTTGGCGCTGGCGCTTCTGGCGCCGCAAATCCGCGACGCGGCGGCCTTTGTGCTGACCCAAAGCGTGGCCGTGAACAGCCAGCTTCTGGTCGAGGGGGTTGCCCTCTCGGTCGGCTGTCTCTGACGCCCCAACCCATACCATGCGCGCCAAAGCTTTGCCATGAGCGAACGTCAGCCCGACGGCATCATTGATCTGTGGCCGACCAAACTGCTGCGCAAGCACCTGCCGGCGTTCGAAGAACCGACCCAGGCGTTGGTCAAGCTGATCCGCGATATGGAGCGGGCGAACAAGAACCTCACCACCAACTATCTGGCGCCGGATTTTTTCAATAAGGACGAGGCGCCGGTCAACTGGCTCCGCGTACACGTAAATGGCGCGGTGGTCGAGTACCTCGGCTCCATCGGCATTAATTACGACGTCAGGTGGACAGTTCAGGGCTGGCCCAACATCAACCGGCTAGGCGATTACCACGACGCGCACAATCATCCGGGGGCGTACCTGTCGGGCACCTATTACCTGAAAATCCCGGAAGGGCGGGAACCCATGCGCACGCGGAACGATCTGCGGCCGTCGCACATTACGTTCTATGATCCGCGCCCGGGCATCAACATGATGTCGATCAAGGGCGACCCCTACGTCGACCCGGAATTCACGGTGTTGCCGGAACCGGGGTTATTGATGATGTGGCCGGCATGGCTCAACCATTTCATCCACCCGAACCTATCCAAGGAGACCCGGGTGACTGTTAGCTTCAACATTGTCTTGAAGTGGCAGGAACATTACCTGCCGGAGCAATAACCCGGCCGATCGGCGGGGAGACGGAGGAGGGGAAGGTACGGCGGGAGGGCACCGTAGAAACTCCACCGTCTCGGCCCGCCTGGGCCCCGGTTTGCCGGGCGCGGATCATGGCCCGGCGGCGCCGGGATTAACGCGCGTCGGCGGTCCGGGGCTGGAATGGCAAGTCCGTGGCGCGCGCCAAACCTCTGAAAACAAAATTAATCCCGCGTCCGACGGCAAACAGTTTGTCGCTGATGGCCTGGGCGCGGAGCATTTCCGCCCGGTGCATGTAAAGGGCCATGTCTTCCGGGGTGATTTCCTCGTAGGAAACCTGTCCAACAATCGGTTTCACCGTTTGTTCCTTTCGATCTTCGCGCGCCGCATCCGGGGCGTTTCGGCTGGTTTCGGGGCCGCCGTCGGGCCGGTTTCCTGGCCTTCATTCGCCCGGCCGGAACACCGGCCTTTGGATGTCGCATCGCAACATTTCTATTGAAACGCAATATACTGTGCCCTTAGACCCGCGATAACCCACATCCGGCGCACAGGCCTATTGATCCGAGCGCATAGGACCGGCGCGCGGGTGTTGAAGAACGGGAACAAAGTGAATGAATCGCGTGGCGCAAATGATCATCTTTGCCGCGGTCGTCGAGAATGGCGGATTTTCCGCTGCGGCCCGGGACCTGGGTGTGACGCCGTCGGCGGTCAGCCGGCAGATCGGCCAACTTGAGGACGAGCTCGGATCGCGGCTGTTGAACCGCTCGACCCGGACCATTTCCCTGACCGAAGTCGGGCGCGCGTTCTACCCGCGGTGCACGGACGTGGCTCGGACCGTCCGCGGCGCCGATTCCATGGTCCGCAATCTCGTCGACCACCCCCAGGGCACGTTGAAGGTCGCCGCCACCGTTACCTTCGCCAAGGCGCAGTTGCTGCCGATTCTGCCGGAATTTCTAGCCTCTAACCCGGATTTGATAACATCGCTCGAGGTCACCGACCGGATCATCGACCTGGTCGAAGAACGGGCCGATGTGGCGATCCGGTTAACCGAACAGATCGACGACGCCTCCGTCGTTTCGAAAAACTGGCGGTCAACCGTCGCGTTTACGTGGCGTCGCCGGCCTATGTGGCGACCCTTGGCGCGCCCCAGACCCGGGCCGATCTGGCCGCGCACATTTGTTTGCGCATTTCCCCAGTCGAGGCATGGAACCACTGGTCGTTCGTCGGCGCGGGCGGCAAAACCCATCCGCCGATCAAGGGAAATTTCGAAGCCAACAGCGCCGATGCGGTTTACTACGCGGCGTTGGCGGGCGTCGGCGTTGCCCGGCTGTCGACCTATCTGATCGGCGATGCCTTGGTCGACGTCCGGCTGGTGCAGATCCTGCCGGAATACGCCGACGAGACATCGGAAATCTTCGCCGTCTATTCAAACCGGCGAAATCTGTCGCCGAACGTGCGGGCGTTCATCGATTTTTTCGCGGAGAGGTTCGGCCCCGTGCCGCCGTGTGAGCGCGACCGTGCGGCCTAGGCGTTTAATTGACCACCAGGGAGTAGGGCAGTTCCTTGTCGTTTTCCGGATCGAAGGAGGACCAGCCGGTGAAGTTGATATGCTTGCCGTAGGTGTGAAGCGACAGCGTCACCCGGTCCAGATTGTTCTGCACGGTATGCTCGTCTTCGGGCAGGACGCCCGACGTGTCGTCCGGCCGGACGATGTTTTCGGTCTGCTTTTCAAGCTTGGCGTAACCCGGCGTCTTGCCGTCGTCATGGCGGAGCCACCAGGTTTCTTTTTCTTCCCCTTCGACCCCAACTACGACGCCCCAGGTTTTGTGATTGTGCGCCGGCGTACCGCCGCCGGGCGCCCAGGCGAACAGGAAGACCGCGTTCCGGTGGTCCGGTTCTTCATGCAGCAGGTGCAGGTTGAACCCCTGGTTCGGGTCGACGTCGTAATACTTCGGCTTGATCAGGCCGGGTACGGCGGTGCGCCGCCGTTGGGCCGGCAGCGCCTTGGGCGTCAGCACGGCAAAAATGATCGCGACATCCTGCGGGCCGATGGTGGCGACGAAGGTGGTGAAGGCGATGGCGAAAAGCTCGGGCATGACAGCATTTTAAACCATGGGCGGGGCGGGGGAATAGGCTGGTTCGGGCGACGGGCGGCAGGCGTCAGGGGACGTGAACGAAGGCGTTGAACGTCTGTTCGATGGCTCGGCGGCCGATGTCGCGGGTGATGAAAACGATCTTCGACCGCTTATCCGTTTCATCCGGCCAGGCGGGCAATCCCACCGGTGGATGAAACACATGCTGCACGCCGTGGACGGCGATCGGGTTGGGCTCCCCGGCGACGTTCAGAATGCCCTTGATGCGCAGCAGGTTTTCCCCCTGCGTGGTGATCAGCATGTCGATCCAGGTGACGAAGCCGTACCAGTCGATGGGATCGTCGACCATCATGCAGAAGGATGAAATGCGGTCGTCGTGGCGGTTGACGTCGTGATGATGATACCCGTGTTCGTGCCCGTGATCATGGTCGTGATGGTCGTGACCATGGTGATCGCGGCCATGATGGTCGTTGGCGGTGTCGGCGAACGCCTCGTCACGGAGCCACCCGGCGACGTCGGCGATCTTGCGGTCGGCGGCAAACAGCCCGGCATCGAACAGGGCCTCTGGCGCAACGTTTTCCTGAGCATCGAGAATTGGCGCGGAAGGGTTGAGTGCGGCGATGCGGTCGAGGATTTCGGCGCGTTGTTCCGGCGTCGCCATGTCCGACTTGGTCAGCACGATGCGGTCGGCGACGGCGATCTGTTTGACGCTTTCCATATGCGCGTCCAGCGTCTTTGGCCCGTTGACCGCGTCGACCGTGGTGACGATGCCGTCCAAGCGGTACCGGGTGCCGACCTGCGGGTCGGTCATCAGAGTGTGGATGATGGGGGTGGGATCGGCCAAGCCTGTGGTTTCGATGACCAGCCGCTTGAACCAGGGAATTTTCTTGTCGAACCGCTGCCAGAACAGTTCGCGCATGGCGTTGACCAAATCACCGCGCACGGTGCAGCAGAGGCACCCGGAATTGAGCAGCACCGTGTCTTCGCGGGTTTCCTTGACCAGCAGATGATCGATCCCGATTTCGCCGAATTCATTGACCAGTACGGCGGCGTCGCCCATGTCGGGATGCGACAATAGCCGGTTCAACAGCGTCGTCTTGCCGGAGCCCAAGAATCCCGTCAGCACGGTGACCGGAATGGTTTTGGCGATCAGCCGCGCGTTGACGTCCTGTGGAGCGTCCGGCGGGGCGGCGCTGTCCGGGGCGGCGTCAGCCTTTTCCGCCATAAAGGTCCTTCGGGTCGGTTTCGACCTCGGCGATGATGCGGATGCCGCCGTCGCGAACCGCGTGGAAGAAACAATTGTGCCGCCCGGTGTGGCAAGCGACGCCGGTTTGATCGACCAGCAGCAGCACCGTGTCTTCGTCGCAGTCCCAACGAAACTCGATCAGCATCTGGGTCTGGCCCGACGTCTCGCCCTTGCGCCAAAGCCCTTTGCGCGAACGCGAGTAATAACAGACCTGCCCGGTTTCGAGGGTTTCTCGGACAGCATACGCGTTCATCCAGGCGACCATGAGCATTTCGCCCGTGTCGTGCTGTTGCGCCACGGCCGGGATCAGCCCGGCCTCGTTGAAGGCGAGGCGACCGATGACTTGTTCAATCAGGTCCGTGGTCATGGGATCAGTCCGTTATGTTGCTACTTCGTCTTATTCATTCGGGCAAAGCCCGCGTCCAGGTCGGCCATAAGGTCCGACGGGTCTTCAAGCCCTATATGGAAGCGCAGCATGAGATTGTCATGGGCCCACGGCGTCGCCGTGCGCGATTTTTTCGGGTCGATGGTGATGACCAGGCTTTCAAATCCACCCCAGCTTGCCCCCATGCCGAACAATTCCAGCCCGTTGAGCATGGCGGCGACGGCCTTATTCGACGGCTCCGGTCTCAGCATCACGGCGAACAGCGAGGAGGCGCCGGTGAAATCGCGTTTCCACAGTTTGTACCCCGGATCGTCCGGGAGCGCTGGGTAGAGCACCTTTTCGACCTCGGGCCGGGCCTGAAACCATTGGGCCATTTCCAGACCGTTCTTCTGGTGCCGTTCCATGCGGACGGAAAGGGTGCGTAGCCCGCGCGTGCCCAAAAAGCATTCGTCTGGTCCGGCGCGGGAGCCGATTGTCGACTGCATGGCTTTCAATGCCTGGAACTGTTCTTCGGTCGATACCGCGACCGTGCCCAGCATGGCGTCTGAGTGGCCGACGATGTATTTCGTCGCCGCCTCGACCACGATGTCGACGCCCAAGGCGAACGGGTTGCAATAATAAGGCGACGCCCAGGTGTTGTCGCAGACCGATAAAATGCCGCGTTCCTTGGCGATCTTGGAAATCGCCGGCATGTCCGTCACTTCAAATGTGTGGGACCCCGGACTTTCCATGTAGATCATCCGGGTGGTGTCCTCGATCAGGTCGGCGATCCCCGACCCGATCAGCGGGTCGAAATAACTGACGCGGACGCCGCCGCGCTCCAGCAGATTTGCGCCGACGCGTTTTCGCGTCGGGCCGTAGACGTTATCGGCGACCAGCACGTGATCGCCGCACCGCAAAAACGTGATCATCGCCGCCGCCACGGCGCCGATCCCCGACGGCCATGAAACCGTTTTGTGAGCGCCCGGATAAAGGGCCGTTACGGCCTCTTCAAAGGCGAATTGCGTCGGCGTGCCCGACCGGCCGTATTGCACGCCCGCGTAGGGCGCGCGGTCGCGGGTTTGGAAATCCTCGATGGTCGGGAACAGGACGGTCGAGGCGTAATATACAGGCGGGTTCGGAATCCCCTGATTTTCAAAGGGCTTCAGGCCCACATGGGCAAGGATCGTAGCAATTTTTCGGTTTTTGTCGGCCATCGTGGTCCATCCGGCAGGGTGTTTAGGATCGTGCAACATAGCGTGAAACCGCCGCTGCGCAAGCGGCGGCGACGGGTAGGCCCGGAATGCCATGGTTGCGCGGGAAAAAAAATCCTCTTCGCACTCGCAACGTGACCGTAAACCGGCTAAGCTTCTCTCGTCCTGTTCCCGTACGCGGATGGACTGCCGAGGGCAGGAAAACTAAAATCAACGAGACGGCATAGCCAGGGAGCACTCTATATCATGTTAAGAAAAGCCAGTTTCATCGCGGCCGCCGCGGCCGCGGTCACCATCGCCACCGGCGCACAGGCCGGGACGCTGGATGACGTTAAAGCGCGCGGCATTTTGCACTGCATTGTGAACACCGGCCTGCCCGGGTTTTCCTTCACCGACAAGAACGGCCGTTGGTCGGGCTTCGACGCCGATATGTGCCGCTCTTTGGCCGCCGCCGTTTTGGGTGACGGTGAAAAGGTCAAATACATCCCGGCCACCGGCAAAACCCGGTTCACGCTGCTGAACTCCAAGGAAGGAGATGCGATTTTCCGCAACACGACCTGGACCTTCGTCCGCGACGTCGATGTCAAACTGACCTACATCGGTACGACCTACTATGACGGCCAGGGCTTCATGACCCGCAAATCCAAGGGCGTGAAATCGGCCAAGGAACTGGACGGCGCCACCGTCTGCATTCAGACCGGCACGACGACCGAACTAAACCTCGCCGACTATTTCCGGGCCAACAAGATGAAGTACCAGCCGGTGCCGATCGAATCCAACTCGGAAGCCCGAAAATCCTACCTCGCCGACCGTTGCGACGTGTACACGACGGACCGTTCGGGTCTGGCCGCGACCCGCGCTACGTTTGACGACCCGCAGAACCACGTGATCCTGCCGGAAATCATTTCAAAGGAGCCGCTGGGCCCGGTCGTCCGTCATGGCGATAACCAGTGGGAAGATATTGTCCGCTGGACCGTCTTCGCGCTGATGGATGCGGAAGTGAACGGCGTGACCAAAGCCAACGCCGACGCCATGGCGTCGAAGCCGCCGAACCCGGACGTCGCGCGCCTGTTGGGCGCCGAAGGTTCCTTGGGCGAAATGCTGGGTCTCGACAAGGCCTGGGCGTTGCGCGCGATCAAGGCTCAAGGCAACTACGGCGAAATCTTCGACCGCAACATCGGCCCCAAGACCCCGATCGGTCTGGAGCGTGGTTTGAACGCGTCGTACAAAGATGGCGGCCTGATCTACAACCCGCCGTTCCGTTGAGCCGGAACCACGAGGTGTAAGTTGCAGAAAACGCGCCGGGTGGAGGTTTCCCCCGGCGCGTCTTCGTTTCAAGGGGTTGAACACAAATAAAATAACCAGACCAGGGGGAAGGCGTGACGACAACCGTTGCAAAAGCGGGCGCGGGAACCGTATCGGAACCGAACGCACTTCTAACATTGTGGCGGAACCGCAAAGCGCGGTCGGTTATTATTCAAGTTTTCACGATGGCGGTGCTGTTTTCGTTTCTCGCCTACATCATTAACAACGCGGTCCTGAACCTGCAGGCGCTCGGCAAGACCTTCAGCTTCGATTTTCTGAACGAGCCAGCGTCCTACGACATCAATCAGACTTTGATCGATTACACATCGCGGTCGACCCACGGCCGGGCGATGCTGGTGGGTATATTGAACACAGCACTGGTTGCGTTCTGCGGCATCATAGCTGCGACGATCCTGGGGTTCCTGTTCGGGGTCATCCGGCTGTCGAACAACTGGATCGCCGCAAAACTGGTTTACGTTTTCGTTGAAGTCACCCGCAACGTGCCGCTGCTGCTGCACATCTTCCTGATCCACGGGATCGTCATTCATACGATGCCGGGCGCCAAAAATGCGATCAACATCGGCGACGTCATTTTCCTGTCGAACCGTGGGATGACCATCCCAAAACCGATCTTTGGCGACGGGATTACGTTCACCGTGGTCGCCATTGCCGTCGCTATTGCGGCGATCATCGCTCTCTGGCGCTGGGCCAAGAAAGTGCAGGAAGCGACCGGCAAGATTTATCCGGTTCTTTCGTTCAGCTTGGCGATTTTCATCGGCCTGCCGCTGATCGTGTTTTTTGCGTCGGGCTCGCCTCTGACGTGGGAGGTGCCGAAACTGGGGCGCTTCAACCTGCGGGGCGGGTTGGTTGCAATCCCTGAATTCCTGGCGCTGTGGCTGGCGTTGTCGCTTTATACGGCGGCGTTCATTTCCGAAATCGTCCGCGCCGGCATCATGGCGATCAACAAGGGCCAGTGGGAAGCCGCTAGCGCCTTGGGCGTAAAGCGGAGCTGGACCTTGCGGCTCGTGATTATCCCCCAAGCCCTTCGGGTCATCATTCCGCCGCTGGCGAGCCAGTACCTGAACCTGACCAAGAACTCGTCCCTCGCCATTGCCATCGGCTATATGGATATCGTCGCGACGATCGGCGGCATTTCATTGATGCAGACGGGCAAGGAAATGGAGACGATGATCATCGTGCTGTTCATCTATCTCTGTTTCTCGCTGACCATTTCCTCGTTCATGAACTGGTACAACAAGCGCATTGCGCTGGTTGAAAGATAAGGGGAGGGCGGGACGATGTCACAAGCAACCATGTCTTCCGGTCAGACCTACAAACCGGGTGAACACCCGAGCCTGCCGCCGCCGTCGTCGGTCAAAGGCCCCATCGCCTGGGCGAAGGAAAACCTGTTCGGGTCCATCACCAACACGTTGTTGACGCTGCTGGCGCTTTATTTCCTCTACAAGATCATCCCGGCGCTGGCGCAATGGATGTACGTCGATGCCGTGTTTACGGGCGAAAGCCGCAACGATTGCCGCGCCCAAGCGCCCGGCGCTTGCTGGGCCTTTATCGGCAGCCGCCTGAAACTGTTCATCTACGGGTTTTATCCGGAGCCCGAACGCTGGCGGGTCAACCTGTCGGCGGTTCTTTTGATCCTCGCCCTGATCCCCGTGCTGTTCGACAATGTGCCGCACCGGGGCAAGGCGCTGATTTATTCATGCGTCTATCCGCTGATCGCAGCGTGGCTTCTGGTCGGCGGTTTCGGGCTGACTCGCGTGCCGACGGACCAATTCGGCGGGTTGATGCTGAACGTCGTCATCGGCGTTACCGGCATCGTCTTTTCGCTGCCGATCGGCATCTGCCTTGCGCTCGGCCGGCGATCAAACCTGCCGATCATCCGGATCCTTTCCGTCTCCTTCATCGAATTCATTCGCGGCGTGCCGCTGATCACTTTGTTATTCGTGGCGGCGGTGATGCTCAGTTACTTCGTGCCGCCGGGCACCAACTTCGACCTCTTGGTCCGGATGCTGATCATGGTGACGCTGTTCGCGTCGGGCTATATGGCGGAGGTTATCCGCGGTGGCCTGCAGGCGATCCCCAGGGGTCAGTACGAAGCGGCGGACGCCATGGGCCTCAAGTATTGGCAGTCCATGCGCCTGATCGTGCTGCCGCAGGCGTTGAAAATTTCCATTCCCGGGATCGTCAACACTTTCATCGGTTTGTACAAGGACACGACCCTGGTCATCGTCATCGGACGACTGGATATCCTCGGAATCGGCAACTCGTCATTGGCCGATTCAAAGTGGCAGGGCCTGTCGACCGAGGTTTACGTCTTCGTCGCCGTCTTCTTCTTCATCAGTTGCTTCTTGATGTCGCGGTATTCGCTTTACCTCGAGAAGAAGCTGCACTCCGGCCATTGATCGGCCAGTTATCAGATTTAAGACAACAAGGGAGCAAAGCCCATGTCTGAGCAAGTTCACGATCTCAGCCAAGCCGCCCCGTCGCTTCTATCGTCCAAGGGCGATGACGACATCATCCAGATCAACGCCATGCACAAGTGGTACGGCGACTTCCATGTGCTGAAAAACATCAATCTGACCGTCAAGTCGAAGGAACGGATCGTCATTTGCGGCCCGTCCGGGTCCGGCAAATCGACGCTGATCCGCTGCATCAACCGGCTTGAGGAGCATCAGCAGGGCGATATCATCGTCGACGGGATTGAGCTGACCAACGACCTCAAGAACATCGACCTGATCCGCCGCGAAGTCGGCATGGTGTTTCAGCACTTCAATCTGTTTCCGCATCTGACGGTGCTGGAAAACTGCACCTTGGGCCCCATCTGGGTCCGCCAGACGCCTAAGAAGCTGGCCGAGGAAACAGCCATGAAGTTTCTCGAAAAGGTCAAAATCCCCGAGCAGGCGCTTAAGTTCCCGGGCCAGCTTTCGGGCGGCCAGCAGCAGCGCGTCGCCATTGCGCGATCGCTCTGCATGAATCCGAAGATCATGCTGTTCGACGAGCCGACATCGGCCCTCGACCCGGAAATGATCAAGGAGGTGCTGGACACCATGATTGAACTGGCCGAAACCGGCATGACCATGCTGTGCGTGACCCACGAAATGGGCTTCGCCAAAACGGTCGCTGACCGGGTGATCTTCATGGACGGCGGCGAAATCATCGAAGAAAACGTCCCGGACGATTTCTTCGACAACCCGCAGCACGAGCGAACCAAACTGTTCCTGAGCCAAATTTTGGCGCACTAATCGGTTGGGAAAACCAAGAGCGAAAGGCGTCCCTCGGGGCGCCTTTTTCTCAGGCAGATAGCAGAAAGAGACTTTAATGATACGAAATGCTGTGGTGACGGGCGCCAGTAACGGCATCGGCCGGGCCATCGCCGAACGCTTGGTCCAGGAAGGCTGGCGGGTGATCAATCTGGACCGGGCGACGCCCGATGACGGTGGCGAGGGGGCCATCCCCTGGGCCGAAACGGACCTGACCGATCCGGAGTCTATCGCCGCCGCCTTTGCCGACATAAAGGAGCGGGAACTCGGTCCGGTGACCGGCCTTGTCAACAACGCCGGCATTGCGCTTGCTGCGACGCTTGAGGAAAGCACGGTCGAAGATTTCGACCTGACCATGGCAATCAACGTGCGCGCGCCCATGCTCTGCACCCAGGCGGTCCTGGACGACATGAAGCAGGAGCGCTTCGGGAGGATCGTCAACATCGCGAGCCGGGCACTTTTGGGCAAAACGCACCGAACCGCCTATTCGGCGTCGAAAGGCGGCATCCAATCCATGACCCGGGTTTGGGCGCTTGAATTGGCGCAGCACGGCGTCACCGTCAACTGCATCGGCCCCGGCCCCATCGCGACGGAACTGTTCAAGCGCGCCAATCCGATGAACATGCCGCGGACCCAGGAAATCATCGGCACGGTGCCCGTCGGACGGCTGGGCGAGGCGTCGGACATCGCGCAGGCGGCCGCATTCTTCATGGACGAACGCTCCAGCTTCATCTCGGGCCAGACGCTTTTCGTCTGCGGCGGGATCACGCTGGCGCGTGGCGGAAGTTAGCCTTTTCAGGCTGCAAACAGCCCCTTCAGCCTCGCCACCGCAGCGTGCGGGCTTGAGAGCACCCGGCCCGGCACTTTCGCCTGCACTTTCGGCAAAAGCGGGGCCATCGAGAACTGCGCCAGCAAAACCACGCCGCAGTCATCCAGTTCCGACGAAGCGGCGATCACCTTTTCATCGTGGCTGTCCATCCTGCCTTTTGTCAGGTCGTCCCAGGCACCTTCGGCCAACACCGGTTTGATGTCGATGGTTCGGCATTGTTCGCGGGCAAGGTCCTGCAACTGCCCGGTCAGGAGCGGCAGGGTCACCGGGTGGCTGGCCAACAGGCCCACGCGGCCACCGGCCCTCAGCCCTTCTTCCAGCAATGCTTCGTTGGGCTTGAAGGTGGGGAAGGGAAAGCGGCGCTGGCATTCCTCCATCGCCGGGCCGAAGGCGGTGCAGGTGAACAGAAAGGCGTCGACCCCTGTCGCCGCCGCATATTCGGCAAGCTGAATGAAACGCGCGCCGATTTCGTCCGTGTATCCGCCGGCCCGATCGACGGCCTGGGTCAGGCCCTCGTCCAACAGGCTCCAGTGGTCGGCCCCGGGCCAGATTTCGGCGAACGCCGCCTCGACCGGGCGGATCGCCGCCCGCGTGGCGTGAAAAAGCGCAATTCGTGGTGCCATCGGATGCCCCTTGATGTTCCTGTGCCGCCGCCGGAATGTAGCGCTGCGGAATGTAGGCGGCCACGGGCCGGGTGGCAATCATTGCGCCGTGCATGATCGCGCCCGGCGGTTCGCGCGACGCCGGTCTTGGCGCGACGGCGGCGGGGTGATTAACTGACGACACCAGGGGAACCCGAGCAGGAGACGGCAATGACGAAGACGGTAACAGGCGGATGCCAGTGCGGCGGAGTGCAGTATGAAATGGATGTGGTTCTGCCCCACAAGCTGCACATCTGCCACTGCAAGGACTGCCAGCGCCAGTCCGGCGGCGGGTTCAGCATTACCTACATCATCGACGAAAACGCCTTTCGGGTGACCAAGGGCGTGCTCAAGTCCTTCACCATGAAGGCGCAATCGGGCCGCGACAAGGCAGGCGCGTTCTGCCCCAATTGCGGCAACCGCATATACAACTACGTCGCCTGGCGGCCGGGCACCGTATCGATCAAGCCGGGAACCTTGGACGACACCTCGTTCATCGATCCCAAACGCCATGTCTGGACCGCCAGCAAGCAATCCTGGGTCACCCTTCCGTCCGATGCGGAAGCGTACGATCACGGCCCGCCGGGAAGTTGATATCTCCGCTTTGTGAAAACAGGGATATTTTAAGCGGCAAAATTTGTGTTAATAAATGAGAATGGAAACCCGGCATCTCGAACTGAGCACCAAGTGTCTTACCGGCGCCATCGGCTCCGAAATCCTCGGCATCGACCTGTGCGCGCCGGAACAGGATAATTATTTCCCCGACATATATCAGGAATTTCTGGACAGGGCGGTCGTCGTGCTGCGTGATCAGGACCTTTCGCCGGAAGAGCTGATCAAGTTCTCCCGCCGGTTCGGAAAGCTGGAAAGCCATGTGCTGTCTCAGTTCAACATGAAAGAACACCCGGAAATCCTCTATATTTCCAACGTCCGCGAAGACGGCAAGCCGATCGGCGCGATCCACGCGGGGCAGTACTGGCATTCGGATTTGTCCTACATGCCGCACCCGACCCAGGCGTCGCTGTTGCACGCCAAGGAAATCCCGAGCTACGGCGGCGATACGCTTTTCGTCAACATGCGGGCAGCGTTTGACGCGCTGTCGGACCGGATGAAAAATTTTCTCGACGGCATGACCGCCGTCCACGATTACACGCTGGCCTATGAAAAATATTTCGCCCATCTGCCGAACCGGCCGCCCCTGTCGGCCGAGGAAAAGGCCAAGGTGCCGCCGGTGGTGCACCCGGTGATCCGCATCCACCCTGAAACCGGCAGGAAGACGCTCTATGTCAATCCGGGGTTCACCCGTCGTATCACCGAACTGACGCCGTCGGAAAGCGGGGCGACGCTCGACTTCCTGTTCGATCACTGCCAGCGCCCGGAATTCATTTATCGCCATTCTTGGCGGCCCGGCGATCTGGTGATCTGGGACAACCGCCAGACCTGCCACAACGCCGTCGCCGATTACGACATGAACGAACGCCGCCATCTGATCCGGTGCAGCGTCGAAGGCGACGTGCCGCATTAATCAGTAAAATAAACCGCTCGCCCCGAGCCCGCGAAGCGGGCGACCAGCCTTCGCCGGAGCGAAGCTGTGGCTTTGCGCAGGCAGGCGACGGCGAGCGGGGAAATAAGATCAGTCGTTCCTGGACGAAAATGCGGCAGCACTCTCGCCGGCCAGTTTGCCGAACACCGTTCCCGCCATCAGGCCGGAGCCGCCGGGATAGTTTTCATAAAACAGGCCGCCCACAAGTTCGCCCGCGGCATAAAGGCCCGGAATGGCCCGGTCGGTCACGTCGATGACGGCGCCCGTATCGTCGATCTTGAGCCCGCCGAAGGTGAAGGTGACGCCCGTCGTGGTGACGTAGGCTTCGAACGGCGGCTCGTCGATGGGCAGCGCCCAGTTGGTTTTGTTGATTGCGAGGCCCGTTGTGCTGATGCCGTCCAGGATTGCCGGGTTAAAGCCGTTCTTGAATGCGCCCTTGGGGCAGGCGGCGTTAAAGGTGTCGATGGTGCCCTTCAGTTTTTCCGACCGGATTTCAAGTTCCGCCGCCAGTTCCTCAATGGTGTTCGCCGTGTACTTGGTGACTTGGCGAATGCGGTATTCGTCACGCAGGAGCGGGATGGTCTTCCGGTCGAAAATCTGGATCGAGGTGCGGAACGGCTGGCTCATGATCTCGCGCCCGAACTTGACGTAGGTGTGGTTCCGCAGATCCTCGCCTTCGTCGACGAACCGTTCGCCCTTCAGGTTGACCATGATGCCCCAGGGATACGAATGCTTTTGGAAGTTGTCCAAGACTTCGTAGTCGCCGTAGGGCGGCGCGGAAACGTCCCAGCCGACGGAATGGCAGCCGGACCAGTTGCCGAACGGACGCGCGCCGATGTCGATCGCCATGCGAATGCCGTCGCCCATGTTGTGTCGCGTGCCGCGCACGCGCGCCAGATCCCATCCGGCGCCCAGGTAACGGACCCGCATTTCCGGGTTTGATTCGAACCCGCCGCAGGCGAGAACGACCGACTTGGTCTCGATTTCCTCGTAGCCCTCGGGTCCGCACACCTCCAACCCGGTGATGCGCCGTTTTTTATCCTGGATCAGGCGGGTAGCGCCGGTTTCGTAGCGGATTTCGCAGCCCGTCTTGAGCACTTCCGCCAGTTCCATTTCGACCAGTCCGGCGCCGCCGCCGACAGCTTCCACATTGACGCCGCCGTAAAAGTGATGCTTGCCGTCGACCAGGAAGGACTGCCGCCCGAACATGGGGATGAACCGCACCCCGTGGCCGCGGAGCCACACCATTGCGGGCCGCGAGCCCCGGATCAGCCTTTGCGCCATGTCTTCGTCCGCCTGATGCCGGGTGACCTTCATCAGTGCGTCGTAGAACACCTTTTCATCATGCACCGGCAGAACGATCTGGTCCCGCTCGGCCTTAGACAGGTCTGTCAGAACGTCCGTTGCCGCATCGTCGATGCCCGTGTGGCAAAATCGGAACCCGCCGGCGGTGAAATACGAATTGCCGCCTTTTTCGTCTTCCTTGGCCTTTTCCAGAACCAGAACCCTGGCCCCGTTCTCGCGCGCGGCCATGGCCGCGGAAAGGGCCGCATTGCCGGCGCCTACCACCACGACGTCATAGGTGCTCATGTCATCAATTTCCCTGTGTCGGATTGCTTAGGAAATTTCGGATCAAGGTTTCAGGTCACCACGGGCGTATCATCGCGCATGCCCCACTCGGACCAGGACCCGTCATAGATCGCAACGTCTTCCTTACCGATCAGGTAGAGCGCCAGCGCCGCATAGCACGCGGTGACGCCGGACCCGCAACTGGTGACCAGCGGCCGTTTCAGATCGATGCCGGCTTTTTCGACAATTGCCTTGATCTCGTCGGCGGAGCGCATGATGAAATTGTTCTTGGGATCGAACAGATCGCCGTAGGGCATGTTGAGCGCCCCCGGCATGTGCCCGGCCCGCATGCCCGGACGCGGTTCCGGCGCGGTGCCGGCGAAGCGTCCCGAGGCGCGCACATCGACCACCGTTTCCTTGCCGTTGTCAAGGACCCGTCGGACCTGGTCGATGGAGCGCACCATCATGGTGTTTTCCCGAGCCGTGAAATGGCGTTCCTGGGGCGTCACTTTCTGGTCGTCCACCGGGCGGCCTTCGGCCAGCCATTTCGGCAGGCCGCCGTCCATCACCGCGACGTCGTCGTGCCCGAATGTGCGGAACATCCACCACACGCGCGCCGCCGCCGCGCCGCCGCCGTTGGCGTCGTAACAGACGATGCGGTTGCCGTCACCGAGCCCGAGCTTCCGCACCTTGGCGGAAAAAATGTGCGCCGGCGGCATCATATGGGGCAGGGGATCGTCCGGATCCTTGATGTCGTCAATGTCGAAAAACACCGCGCCCGCGAGATGCTGGGCGTCGTATTCGGCCTTTGCGTCGCAGTTCTGGTTCGGCAGGAAATAGGTGCAGTCGACGATGCGCACGTCGGGGGCATCCATGTGGTCGGCGACCCATTGGGTGGACACGAGCGCTTGCGGGTTGTCGTAGGACATGGCTCTGGCTTTCGATGTTCTGGTGTGGGCTTAGGGCAGGAAGTCTGGAACCGGCAGGCCCTTGGATTTCAGAAATTCCCGGTTGAACAGTTTAGAGGTATAGCGCGTTCCGGCATCGCAGAGGATGGTGACAATGGTGTGACCCGGCCCCATTTCCTTGGCCATTTTGACGGCCCCGGCGACGTTGATGCCGCTGGACCCGCCGAGCACCAGGCCTTCGTGTTCGATCAGATCGAAAACTAGCGGGATCGCGTCCATGTCGTCGATCACGTAGGGGGCGTCGACCTTGATGTCTTTGACGATGCAGGTCGACCGGCCGAGCCCGATGCCTTCCGAAATCGACCCGCCGTCCGTCGTCTTGGCCTTGCCGTCCTTGAACAGGTGATACATGGCAGCGCCACGCGGGTCGGCGCAGCCGATCTGGATGCCCGGATTTTTTTCGCGCAGGAAAGTCGACGTGCCGGCAAGCGTCCCGCCGGTGCCGACGGCGCAGATGAAGGCATCGACCTTACCGCCGGTCTGCTCCCAGATTTCCGGACCGGTGGTGTCATAGTGCGCCTTGCAATTGTCCATGTTGTTCCATTGATCGGCGAACAGGACGCCGTTGGGCTCGGTCTTGGCTTTTTCCTCGGTAAGCCTGCGGGCCACATGCTGGTAGTTGTTGGGGTCCGAATACGGTAGGGCCGGATTTTCCACCAGTTCCGCGCCGCAAAGCCGCAGCATGTCCTTTTTCTCTTGGGACTGCGTTTCCGGGATCACGATTGTCGTCCGGTAGCCGCGCGCGTTGGCGACCAGCGCCAGTCCGATGCCCGTGTTGCCGGCCGTGCCCTCAACGATCAGGCCGCCGGGTTTCAAATCCCCGCGTTTTTCGGCCTCGAGGATAATGTGGCGCGCCGTCCGGTCCTTGACCGACTGGCCGGGGTTCAGGAATTCCGCCTTGCCGAGGATGTCGCAGTCGGTTTCCTCGGACAATTTATTCAGCCGGATCAACGGGGTATTGCCGATGGCCTCGACCAGCCCCTTGCGTATTGTCATGTATGTTCCGTCCCTAGGTCTTGTCGTTTTTTGTCGTATGCCCGAAACATACCGGTGGGGCCGGACCCATTCAAGCCGGACGGAAATCCGGTTTTGCGCATCGCCGAGCGCCGGAGTATGGTGCTCGGGCAGGGATTGGTTGTTGTGATAAAACTGAAATTCCAGAGGAGGACGCCCGATGGCCGATACCCCGGTTCTGGTTGATACGGACGCCCGCGGCGTTGCGACCGTAACCCTTAACCGCCCCGATGTGAACAACGCCTACGACGACGAAATGATCCAGGCGTTGCTGGCCGGCGTGACATCGCTGAGCGGCGATCCGTCCGTGCGCCTGATCGTGCTGCGCGGCGCCGGCAAGCACTTCCAGGCGGGTGCCAACCTGATATGGCTCAAGCGCGTGGCCGGCGAAGGACAGGAAAAGAACCTAATCGCGTCCCGCAATACGGAGGCCGTCGTCCGCATGCTCGATACCTGCCCCAAGCCGACGATGGCCGTGGTTCAGGGGTTTTGCGTCGGCGGCGCGACCGGCATCGTCGCGGCCTGCGACGTGGCGGTGGCGGCGGCGGATGCGACCTTCGCCATTTCCGAAGTGCGCTGGGGACTGGCTCCGCACCCGATCCTGCCGCAGCTGATCGCCGCAATGGGGGTCAGGAATGTGCGGCGATACGCCGTCACCGGCGAACGGTTCCCGGCCGAACAGGCGCACATCATGGGGCTGGTCCACGAAGTCGCGCCAGCCCTGCAGCTTGAGCGGACGTCGCAGCGCATAGTCGATTCGATTTTGAAGAACGGCCCCGAAGCCATGACCATGACCAAGGCGAAGACGCTTGAACTGGCGGGCACGGCGGTGGCCGAGGATCTGGCCGAAGAGCTGGCCCGCATCCACGCCGAAAAGCGTCAGTCGGCGGAAGCCGCTGAGGGACTCGCGGCGTTCCTGGAAAAACGTTCGCCCGCCTGGCTCAAGGAATAAGCAACGCTCGGATTACCGGCGCGGCAAGGATTTACGCCGCGCCCCATTCGCGGCGCAGCGCGTCGCGGTTCAATTCCAGCCACTGCAGCGCGATCAGCAGCGTGCAATTGTTCGCGCGTCCGTCCCGCGCCATCCGGAAGGCGTCTTCGGCGGCGGCGGTGAAGACGCGAATGTCCTCGTTTTCGTGATCGAGCCCGTGGACGCCGCCGGCGCGGGAGCTGTCGACCCAGGCGGCGTAAAGTCCGATCGTTTCCGAACAGCACCCGGGCGTCGCCAGGTACGTGCAGATGTGCTTAAGCGCCAGCGCCTCGCATCCCGATTCCTTGACCATTTCGCGGGCCGCGACGTCTTCCGGCGTTTCGCCGTCCTCGACGATGCCGGCGACGATTTCGATCAGCCATGGGCTTGGCGGGTTTGCGCCCCAGTTGGGTGACGGGCGGCTGGCGGCGGCGCCGACGCGGAACCGTTCGATCAGCACCACCTCGTCGCGCACCGGGTCATAGGGCATCACGGCGACTGCGTGGCCGCGCTCCAGGCATTCGCGGGTAAACTCGCCGCTTCGCCCTCCGTTGAACATTTTGTGGCGGATCCGCCATTCGTCCATTTTGAAATAGCCGTCGAACACCCGCTTGCGGGCGATCACGTCAAGGTCGTCGTGGTTCATCGCATCACTGTCGAATAAAATTGCACCGCCAGTATGGTCAAATCGGCGATGGACACAACGGCATGGCGCGAAATTCCGCCGCCGGGTTCAGCTCCCAGGCAGCCAGGCCCAGAACCGGCCGCTGGCGCCGATCAGAACGGTCAGCAGCCCGAGCCCCAGGTTTGTCGCGACGATTTTGCGGATGATGTTCAACTGCGCGGCGCCCGTCGGCCAGTCCGCCGCCTCGACGGTGGCGCGGAACGTCCGGTAGGGGGCAAAATAAAGATAGGCGAATAGGGCGATCATCACCCAGCCGATACCGTGCATCCAGTGGATATGAATGGGCGATGAGTGAAAGCCCTTGTACAGGTGCCAGATCAGGGTGTATCCGGTGACCGGCAGCACGGCGACGGCGCCCCACACCCACGGGAAAAAGCGGGCGAAAATACCAGCCCAGAATTTGAGCCGCTCCGGCGGCGGGTTAAGTTCGCCGACCACCGGGCGCAGAATCTGATAGGCGAAGAACATGCCACCCACCCACAGGACGGCGGCGACGGCGTGCAGTCCGGTGGCGAGGGCGTCAAGCATGTGTGGTCTCTGGCGGCTGTGGGTTCGTTGCCGTCGAGATTACTTCTTCGCGGCGGCGGCGACCATCTTATTCATTGCGACGGCCATCTTCGCGATATTTTCCGTCTTGCCGGTCTGGTGCCGTTCCTCCAGCCATTTCGGCGCATTATAGGCGATCCAACTGCCTTCCTTGGTCTGCCAGCCCAGCGCCGTCAACGGCAGGTCGATGCCGATGGTCCGCTTACCCTGCATCAGGGGCGTGCCGGTTTTCGGATTGCCGAATATCAACAGCTCCGTCGGCGGCAGGTCCGCGCCGGCCTTTTTCGCGGCGGCGGCGTGGTCGACGCGGGCGACGACTTGGATGTTCTTTGATTTCAGTATATTCGCAAGCCGGTCGAGCGTTTCCTTCGGACTGAAATCGCTTTTGATCAGGATCAGGCCGTTCGGCAGCGGCTTTCCGACCATGTTGGCGGCCATGCTTTGGGTCGAAAAGGCAACGGCCGTCAGCACGGCAATGAGTGTCAGCATGCGCATCTTGATGCCCCCCGTTTGGGATGCTTGATTGACGATGTGTGCAGTCTATCCCCGCGGGGCGGACCGCGGGAATAAACGACCGATGAACTTTCCGTGACCGGTTAGCGTCGCGCGCAGGGCCGGCCGGTCGCGTCCGCGGAGCGCCGTATGTCCCTATGAAAGCCGCGCCTTACTGAAATTCCCTGGCTTTGAACAGCCGCCCGGTTTCGGCGGCTGCGGGGCTGTCGCCGGCAAAACCCCCCGGCCGGTCGAGCGTCAGCAGCACCGGCGCCAGGTCTTCCAGGTGGTCCGCCAGCAGATGGATGACCTTGCCCTCCCGCTGCACCCACCCGGTGACGCCCAGAAGGCGGGAACCCAGCGTCGCGCGGCGGAATTTTTCAAACACGTGCGGCCAGACGATCAGGTTGGCGGTCGCGGTTTCGTCCTCGACGGTGATGAACATGACGCCCTTGGCCGTGCCCGGGCGCTGGCGCGCGGTGACCAGTCCGGCGATGCGGGCCATGCGGTCGTGGGCGCGCTCAAGCAGGACCGCGCAGGGCTCATACCGTTTCGCCGTCAGCTTGGGCCGAAGGATGCCCGCCGGATGCGCCTTCAACGACAGCCGGAGCGCCCGGTAATCCTCCGCCACTTCCTGCCCGGGGGACATGAGCGGCAGGCGGGGCGCATTCCCCCGGTCGTCTTCGCGGCCCAGTTCCGCATCGGGCGCGGCCAGAAACAAAGGGGCCGGGGGCCGGTCGGGCAGGCCCGCCACCGCCCAAAGCGCCGGGCGGCGGCTCAAGCCCAAGGACTGAAAGGCATCGGCGCGGGCGAGCTTTTCCAGCGCCGGTTTGCCGATCAGCGCCCGGCGCATGACGGCGGCGGCGTCCGCATAGCCGTTCCCCCGGTGCAGGGCCAAGCGATGCATGTCGTCTTCCCTCAACCCCTTCACCTTACGAAAACCGAGCCGGAGCGCCGGCTCGGACGCGGGGCCGGGCTCGAGCGTGCAGTCCCAGTCGCTCAGGTTGACGTCGACCGGGCGGACGACGACGCCGTGTTCGGCGGCGTCGCGGATGATCTGCGCCGGTGCGTAAAAGCCCATGGGCTGGCTGTTCAACAGCGCGCAGGCGAAGGCCGCCGGGTAATGACGTTTCAGCCACGACGACACATAGACGATCAACGCAAAGCTGGCGGCGTGGCTTTCGGGGAAGCCGTAATCGGCGAAGCCTTCGATCTGCTTGAAGCAGCGCAGAGCAAAATCCGGCTCATACCCGCGGGCGGTCATGCCGTTAAGGAACTTTTCTCGGAGCGCGTGGATGGTGCCATGATTGCGAAAGGTCGCCATGGCTCGGCGCAACTGGTCGGCCTCGGCCGGCGTGAAACCGGCGGCGACGATGGCGATCTTCATGGCCTGTTCCTGAAACAGCGGCACGCCCAGCGTCTTGCCCAGAACGTCGCGCAGTTCGCCCGACGGGAAATCGACGGCCTCTTTCCCGTCGCGGCGGTGCAGGTACGGGTGCACCATGTCGCCCTGGATGGGGCCGGGGCGGACGATCGCGACTTCGATCACCAGATCGTAGAAATTACGCGGCTTGAGGCGCGGCAGCATGCTCATCTGCGCCCGGCTTTCGACCTGAAAGACGCCGATGCTGTCGGCGTCGGACAGCATGTCGTAGACGGTGGGGTCTTCCGGCGGCACGGTGGCCAGCGTCACCTCTCGGCCGTGGAACGATTTGATCAGGCCGAAGGCGCGCTGCACGCAGCTCAGCATGCCGAGCGCCAGAATATCGACCTTCAGAATGCCCAAAGCGTCTAGGTCGTTCTTATCCCATTCGATGACCGTGCGGCCGGCCATGGCCGCGTTATGGATGGGCGCGATTTCGTCGAGCCTGCCCCGCGTCATCATCATACCGCCCGAATGCTGCGATAGATGGCGGGGAAAGCCGCGCAGATCGGCGGCAAGCGTCAGCACTAGGCGGACCATGGGGTCGCCGGGGTCGAGCCCGTGCTCGCGGAGTTGCTCGTCCGTCACCTCGTCCTCGCGGGTGAGCCGCCACACCGCGACCTGCAATGACCGGATGGTATCCTCGGCCAGGCCCAAGGCCTTGCCAGCATCGCGGACCGCGCCACGGGTGCGGTAGGTGATCACCGTGCCGGTCATGGCCGCCCGGTCGCGCCCGTACTTTTCATAAATGTACTGGATGACCTCTTCGCGCCGGCCGTTTTCGAAGTCGACGTCGATATCGGGCGGCTCGCCGCGTTCGGCGGAAATAAACCGCTCGAACAACAGGTCCAGCCGCGCCGGGTCCACCGCCGTGATGCCCAGCACATAGCACACCGCCGAATTGGCCGCCGAGCCGCGGCCCTGGCAGAGTATGCCGCGGCCGCGGGCGAAGCGGACGATGTCGTGCACCGTCAGGAAGTAGGGGGCGAAGCTCAAGTCGCCGATCAGCGCCAGTTCGTGGTCGATCTGCGCCTGCACCTTGGCCGGCACGCCCGAGGGGTATCTTTCTTTTGCGCCCTGTTTTGTCAGGCGTTCCAGTTCCTCCTGCGGGGTCGATCCTTCCGGAACCGGATCGACCGGGTACTCGTAGCGGAGCTCGTCCAGCGAAAACCGGCAGGCATCGGCGATTTCCACCGTGCGGGCGACGGCGTCGGGAAAATCGGCGAAAAGTTCGGCCATGTCGGCGGGCGATTTTAGGTGGCGTTCCGCATTGGCTTTCAGGCGAAATCCGGCTTCGAACACGCTGCAGCCGGATCGGATGCAGGCGAGGACATCGGCGAGCACCCGGCGGCGAGGCGTGTGCATCTCGACGTCGTTAACGGCGACCAGCGGCGTGCCGGCGCGGGCGGCCAGATCGGCGAGTTTTTCGAGGCGCGACCGATCGCCGCCGCGATGCAGGATCGAGGCGGCGAGGTAAATTTCGGCTTTTGTTGCTTTTTTTAGATTAATTAAAAACTGATTAAATTTGTTATTTAACTGAATAAAGGGCAAGACGATCAAAATCTGCCCCGCGCCGCGCTGAAAGTCCGGGCCCGTCAGATCGCCGGGCGAGAGCGCGCATTGCCCCTTGGGCGAGCGCCGCTTGCCGAGGGTCAAAAGCCGGACCAGACGGCCGTAGGCGGCACGGTCCCGAGGATAGCAAAGGATGCTTATTCCCGAACCGGAATGTGTTTCGGACCTGCCTTTATCATTGTCTTCGGCGCCCTGAAAATCCGGGCCTGTCAGGTCGATGCGGGCCGCCGGGATGAAGCGGTGCCGGTGTTCCTTCGCCGCCGTGTGGCCGCGGACCAGGCCGGACACCCCGTTGCGGTCGGTAATCGCGATGGCGTGCTGGCCCAAGGCCGCCGACTGCAGGACCAGTTCTTCCGGGTGTGACGCGCCCTCAAGGAAGCTGAAATTGCTCATCACCTGGAGTTCCGCATAGGGCGGCGAAGCAGGGGGCCGGCGCAGCGGTGAATTTAAATAATCACTCATGAAAACAACCCGTGCAGAAACCACTTCGGGGCCCGGCCGGGGGCGGGCGGTGCGCCAGGCCGCAGGGCGCCGGCGGGCGCGGCGTGGTCCGGGCCGTTCTGGCGGTAGAGCCAGAAGCGCTCCCCCCGGTCGTCCTCGACGGCGTAATAATCCCGGTTCCCGGGGATGTCCGGCGTCGCCGCCGAGCCTTCCGGCCGGTCTTCGTTGCCGGGGCCCTGGGAAACCAGACTGCGCCACCATTCCGGCTCGATTCGCTCCGGCCCGTCGGCGCGGCGGATCGTGTGCTGCCGCCCGCGCCAGCGAAAGGCCATGGGGGTCACCGGGGGTGCCCCCCGGTCCAAATTTGAACGGGGACCCCCCGTGGCCCCGGGGGGGCCATTCGTTCGGTCCCCAGTCGTGAGGGTGAGCGTGTCCACTGGCTCCGGCATGGGCAGCAGATAAAGCGGGCGGGGCGCGCGCCCGGCGATCCCCGGAGCGGCCGCCGCATCCGCGTCCGTATTCCTATTCACCGGCGCACCCGCCGGGGCCGCGTCCCGGACCAGGGGGCGGCGCGTCTCGGCCCGCTCCGGCAGATGGCTTTCCCGGGGGGCGATGGCGGTGACCGCCCGGGGGCCCAGGCGGTTGGCCAGCCGGTCGATCAGCCACCCGAGCGCCGCCGTGTCCTGGCCTGCCCCGGCGTCTCCGGCCGATTGCTGTTCCGCCGCCATGGGCTCGGCCGTCCGCGTCGCCAGCAGCGCGGTTTCGACGCCGAAGCCGGGGTCGAGGGCGTCGAGCTTTTCCCGGAATAACCGCTTCAGATGATCCGGGTCCCGTTCGGGGCGCCCGGTGCCGGCGGTGACGCGGGATACCGTGCCGTCGATCCGGTAAAGCGTGAAATCGAGCCGCCGTGCGCCTATCCCGGCGCGTTCCAGACGGCCGCAGAGCGCCGGCAGCAACCGGTCGAGGGCGGCCTCGATATCGTCTGCCAGGCCGATGGGGTCGGGGAACTTGAGCCGCACCTGCAGGACCGGCGGCGGCGCGATGGGGGAGATCGGCTCGTCCCGCTCGCCCAGCGCCTGATCGAGCCGCATCGCCGGGCCGAGCCCGGCGCGTTGCGCCAGGGCCGAGCGGGCGAGCGGATAAAGATCGCCGATCCGCGCAAGGCCCAGGCGTTCCAGCAGGCGCGCCGGGGCGTCCTCGAGCCGGAGCGCGCGGATCGACAGCGGCGCGAGGGCGTCCCGTTCGCCGCCGGGCGGGACGACCCGGACCGGCGTGTCATCATCCGCCCGGAACCGGGCGACGGCCCAGGCCGCCCCCGGCGTGCCGGCCAGGCCCGCCTGCGCGCGGTACCCGGCCTGACCCAGGCGACTTATCAGATCGGCGGCCAGTTGGGCCTCGCCGCCGAACAGGTGGCCGCAGCCGCTGATGTCGAGCCATAACCCGTAATCGGGGCCGCAATCGGGGCCGAAACTGGCGCCGTGATTGGCGGGCGGGGCGGTGCCGTCGACGGCTGTCGAAGGGCTGTAACGCCAGGCCCAAAGAGCTATATTTTCCAATGCTTTGAAATCGTTTTCTGAATTGGCATGGAAAGTTTCGAGCGCCGGTAGAAGGGCCCGCGCGTCGGCCAGTGGCAGGCCCGGCGCGAGCCCGCCGCGCCGCGCCGCGCCGTTGACCGCGGCCAGCCGGTGGCTGCCCCGGATCTGCGCCACGGTGGCCAGTGGGGTCGCCCGTGGGGTGGCCAGTGGAAAGGGGGGCGGCCCGCCAGCCTCCCGCCGCCGGGCCAGCCGGTCCGTGGCGAACTCAGGCAGCCAGACGGAAACCACCCGCCGCCGCGCCTGCATACGTTCCATCGCATCCGTCTCCGTCCTCGACATGCCAGATCACGTCCCCGGTGCCGGGCCGCCCGCCGCCCCGGCACCGCGTCAGGTCAACCCGCCAGGCGGTGTCACCCTGGCCTGCGGCGGCCGGGCGCGCGCCGACGCGCCAGCGAGTCACGGCGGGACTCATGACGGCGTGAGGGGTGGCGTTGGCGGCGGTCGCCCGCGCGCCCCCGGTCAGCAGCAGAAACGCCGTGACGCCCGAGGTTTCCGCCGCCAATTGCAGCCGGCGCAGCGCCCGGCCACCGTCCCTGTCCGCGCCGCCCGGTCCCGGTTCACCCAGAACGGCGGCGACGGCACGGCTTTTCAGGCATTCCTCCATGGCCCAGAAGACCGACGGCGTGTCCCCGGCCTCGGCCAGGATCAGGTTGCCGGGGCCAAGCCCGAAGCGGGCGAGCCCGGCGCCGTAGAGGCCCGGACTGAACCCCCGGGCGGGACGGCGGCACCAGACGACCGGGCGGCCGGGGGTATGGCCTACATGCGCGCGGGACGAAAGCCCCAACAGCGCCGCCGCGAAGCCGCCCGCCGCCGGGGCCGAGGCGGCGGCGATTTCGTGCAGCGCCGCTCGGGGCAGGCCGCCCCAGGGCAGATGCTGGTCGAGCGCCGCCAACCCTAAGGAAACCGTGGCCGGGGCGGCGCCCGCCGTGCCCCCAGCCATGCCTCCCGTGGGCGGGGCATGATGCTCCAGGGTGGCGATCCGCCGCTTGAGGACGTCGAGGGTAACCGGGCCGGTCCCCCCGGCGGTGTTCGCCGTCGGCGAAACGGCCCGCTCCGGGCCGGTTGAAGGGCCGGGCATGTCTGTCTCCTTGGTTTGTTCGTTACGCCACTGGCATATTACATTGTTCTTGTTTTGTTCTAATTCGGGCAATGAACTTGGTCAAGCGGGAGTGCTTGAAACAAAGGGCCTGAAACGGGGGGACGGCGCGTCGAGGGTGCGGGTTTTCGGAAACAGCAGCCGCGCCGTGGTGCCGACGCCGACCTGACTGTCCAGTTCGAGCCGCCCCTGGTGAAGTTCGACCAGCTTGCGGGACAGGCTGGGCCCGAGGCCCGTACCCTCGTGCCGGCGGGTGAGGGAGCCGTCGACCTGGCCGAATTCGGACAGTGCCACGGCCAGGTCCTTCTGGGCGATGCCGATCCCCTGGTCGGTGACCGAAAGACAGATGCCGCCGGCATCCGTCGCCGCCGCCGAAACCGTGACCTCGAGCCCTTTGTCCGAGAACTTGACCGCGTTCGACAACAGGTTGACCACCGCCTGCTTGATCCGCAGCTCATCCCCAAAAAGCGGCGGAAAATCGGCCGGGCAGTTAAGCCGCACCTGGACCCCGGACCCGATCGCCCTTTCGCGGGCCAGTTTGACGCAGGCGTTGAGCATCTGGCCCACGTCGAGCCGCTGTTCGTTCAGGCTCAGCTGGCCGCGCTCAATCCGCGCCAGATCCAGCAGGTCGTTGATCAGCTGCAGCAGATGTTTGCCCGCGTCGTTGATGTCGACCGCGCACTCCCGATATTGCGGCGGGCTGATTTCGCCGAAGGTCTGATCGACCAGCAGGTCGGAAAACCCGATGATCGAATTCAACGGCGTGCGGAGCTCGTGGCTCATGTTGGCGATGAATTCTGACTTTGCCCGGTCCGAGACCTCGGCATGTTCCTTGGCGGCGCGGAGCGCGTCTTTGGCGCGTTGTCGAGCTGCGTGCCCAGCATCCCCGGATCGCGGGCTGGAAAGACGGTTTCGGCGACGCCGCCCGGTTTGTCCGCCGCTGGGGCGGCCGGTCCGTCGAGCGCCCGAAGGCCGATCGCCGCCGCCAGTCCGGCGATCAGGCCGACGCCCGCGGCCGGCCAGAACACGGCCGGGCCGAAGGCGCCCACGCTGGACAGAATGACTGATCCAAGTGTGGAAATAATTTACTTTATTACAAATAGATAAAAATATTTTCTCTTGTAATTTATTAATTAAATTCGAGCCTGGTTCCGCGCCCCTGACGATGACGCGGCGGCCCGCCGGATCCCGCAGACAGGCGACGCCGGGGCGATTATACTTCGCCTCGTCCGAAGCCGAGAGACGTATTTGCCGGGAAGCGATATTGATGACCCAAACGGGGTTTGAGCTGTTGACCGTCGACGAAATGGCCCGTGCCGACCAGGCGGCTATCGCGGGCGGCATTCCCGGCATTGAGCTGATGGAAGTCGCTGGCCTTTGGGTGGCGCAAAGGGCGGCTCGGTTCCCGGGCCCGGTCCTGGTGCTGTGCGGGCCCGGCAATAACGGCGGCGACGGCTTCGTTGCGGCGCGCCGGCTGGCGGCGCGGGGCCGGGTGGTCGTTCTTGCGCTGCTGGGCGACGCGGCGGCCTTGAAAGGCGATGCGGCCGTGGCGGCGGCCCGCTGGAAAGGTCCGGTCGAAGTGCCGGACAGCGCCGCTGTCCGAAAGATCCTCGACGGCGGTGAGGGCGTAGTCATCGACGCGTTGTTTGGGGCCGGGCTGAGCCGCCTGCTGGACGGCTCCGCGGCGGCCTTGGTGGCGGCGGTCAATGCGTCGGGATTGCCGGTGGTCGCCGTCGACCTGCCGTCGGGCGTCAATGGTGATACCGGCGCGGTCCTGGGCGGGAGGGACGGCATTGCAGTGAAGGCGGCAGCGACGGTAACGTTCTGCCGCGCCAAGCCGGGGCATTATCTGGAGCCGGGGCGCGGCCTCGCCGGTGACTTGACCGTCGCCGACATCGGTATATCCGACGACGTGGTCGCCGGGATCGGGCCGAAAGCGGGGATCAACGCCATGGATCTGTGGCGCCGCCAGTGGCCAGCCGCCGAGGTGGCTGACCATAAGTATAAGCGCGGCCACATCGTCATCTGGGGCAGCCGCAACATGCCGGGAGCGGCGTGTCTGGCGGCGGCGGCGGCGCGGCGAGCCGGCGCCGGCATGGTGACCACCGCCTGCCGCCCGGATGCCGCCGATGTTTACCGGGGCGGCGCACTGGGCTTGCTGGTCGCCGAATGCATCGGCGCCGGCGCCTATCCGGCAATCATCAACAAGGACACCTGCCACGGGCTGGTGATCGGGCCCGGAAGCCTGCCGACGGACGTGACTCGGACGCGGGTTTCGGCGGCGCTGGCGACAGGGAAGCCATTGGTCCTGGACGCCGGCGCGCTGACGGCGTTCGCCCGCCACCGGGCGGCCCTGATCGTGGCGGCGCACGGCAGCACGGTCCTGACCCCGCACGAAGGCGAATTTGCTCGCCTGTTCCCGGGCGACGGCGACAAACTGACCCGCGCCCGCCAAGCGGCGGCAGAAGCCGGGTGCGTCATCGTCCTTAAAGGCCCGGATACGGTCATCGCGGCGCCCGGCGGGCGGGCGCTGATCAACGCCAACGGCTCGCCCCATTTGGCGACGGCGGGTACGGGCGACGTGCTGGCCGGCATGATCGCCGCCCTCATGGGCCGGGGGATGGCGCCGTTCCGGGCGGCGGCGGCGGCGGTCTGGCTGCATGCCGAGGCGGCCAACCGTATCGGCCGCGGCCTGATCGCCGAAGACATCCCCGATGCCCTGCCGGGCCTCTACCGTGCCTTTGGGTTGGATGGCTGAGCGGCGGTATCGGGTCGGTCCTTTACGCGGCCTCTTCAAACACCCGCCGGGATGCGCTAAGACCACCCGGCCAAACGGCGTTGCGGGCGTGGCGAAATTGGTAGACGCGTCAGGTTTAGGTCCTGGTGACTTCGGTCATGGGGGTTCAAATCCCTCCGCCCGCACCATCCGCTTTCGCTTACGCTACAGCGCGATGAGCGGTGGAGCGTTAGAGAAGCGGATGCCGCGCTGAGGCGAGGCGAAAGCGGGCTGGACGTTTCAGCGCGGTTGGCGGTGAAGCATCAACGGATCGAATGCCCACCTAAGCCTCGGCGAAGGTGGGCGATTGCGCGGCAGGCCACCCGGAACCGCATCTCGGGCAAAGGCGTACCCGTCAAATCCTCACCGAAGGCGGCCCCAACTTACCATTGCCCGCAAACGGCGGGGGGCCTATAACACCGGCCTCTTGAACCGACCGTCCATTGCACGATATGTCCCCCGGGCGCCCCGCCGAATATGACAGCGGCGCCCTTTAGAACGCCGAACTGGGAGTCCCATGCAAGTCGTTGAGACCAAATCCGAAGGCCTGAGCCGCGAGTACAAAGTTACCCTGGCCGCCAAAGACATCGAAGAGAAAATCAACCTGCGCCTGGAAGAAGTCGCGAAAAGCGCGGCGCTGCCGGGCTTCCGCCCTGGAAAGGTGCCCGTCAAGCTGCTGCGCAAGCGTTACGGCCCCGCGATTATGGGCGAAATCCTGGACCAGGCGGTGAACGATTCATCCGCCCAGGCGCTGTCCGAAAAGGGTATCCGCCCGGCCGGCCAGCCGCAGGTGGAAATCACCGCCTTCGACGAAGGCAAGGACTTGGAATACACGCTGGCCGTCGACGTGCTGCCGGAGATCAAGACCATGGATTTCTCCAAGCTGAAGCTGGAGAAAATGGTCCTCAAGCCGGACGACAAGCAAGTGGACGAAACGCTTAAGAACCTGGCGAGCGCCCACAAGACGTCGGAGCCGGTCGCCACCGCACGCAAGACCAAGTCCGGCGACATCGTCGTCATCGACTTCACCGGCAAGCTCAACGGCGAGGAATTTCCTGGCGGCAAGGCCGAGGGCTATCATCTTGAACTCGGGTCAGGGTCGTTCATCCCGGGCTTCGAAGATCAGCTGATCGGCCTCGATACCGGTGCCGACGCGGTGGTCAAGGTCAAGTTTCCTGACGAATACGGCGCCAAGGAACTGGCCGGCCAGGAAGCCGAATTCGACGTCAAGGTGCATGAGATTCGTGAGCCCAAACCGGCGGCAATCAACGACGATCTGGCGAAAAAGGCCGGCGTCGACAGCCTGGTTGAGCTTAAGGAACAGATCATCGAGGGCCAGCGCCGGGAATTCGACGAAATGGCGCGGATGCAGACCAAGCGGGTGCTTTTGGACAAGTTAGCCGAAGCCCACGAGTTTGAAACGCCGCCGAACTTGGTCGAACAGGAATTCCAAAGCATCTGGGCCCAGTTCGAGGAACAGCGCAAGACCCACGGTCATAACCACGACCATGACCACGACCATGACCACGATCATGACCACGATCATGACGACGATAAGTCGGACGACGAGCATCAGGCGGAATTCCGCGATATCGCGGCGCGACGGGTGAAATTGGGCCTGTTGCTGTCGGAAGTGGGCCGCGCCAACAACATCCAGGTCGCCCAGGAAGACGTGAACCGGGCGATGACGCGCGAAGCTCAAAAATACCCGGGCCAGGAACAGAAGGTGCTGGAATTCTTCCGCTCCAACGAACAGGCGCAGGAACAGATCAAGGCGCCGGTCTACGAGGAAAAGGTCATCGACTATATCCTGGAACTCGCCGACGTGACGGAAAAGCCGACGACCATCGACGGCCTGATGAAGGCGCTTCAGGAAGAGGCCGAGGCAGCGGAAAGCAATGATAAGAAGCCGTCGGCGAAGAAAATGGCCGCCCAGAAAAAGGCGGCTTCGAAATCCGGCGACGACGACGGCGCCGCCAAGAAAAAGCCGGCGGCGAAGAAAAAAGCTGCCAAGAAAAAGGACTAGCGGGCAGGGGCCGGGAACGCTATCAGGGCGGAGACCTTGGCTGGCCGGAACGGCCGCCGCAACCGAACGAAGTCAAGAGACAGAACCATGCGCGATCCCGTCGAAACATATATGAACACCCTCGTGCCCATGGTGGTGGAAACCACCAACCGGGGCGAGCGAGCCTACGACATATATTCCCGGCTGTTGAAGGAACGGATCATTTTTCTGACCGGCGGGGTCGAGGATTATGTTTCGAGCCTGGTCTGCGCGCAGTTTCTGTTCCTGGAATCGGAAAACCCGTCCAAGGACATTGCGTTCTACATCAATTCGCCGGGCGGAATTGTGACCTCCGGTTTGGCCATCTACGATACGATTCGCTACATTCGGCCGGACGTTTCGACCGTTTGCATCGGTCAGGCGGCGTCCATGGGATCGTTGCTTTTGACCGCCGGCGCGCCCGGAAAACGCTACGCCCTGCCGAACGCCCGGATCATGGTCCATCAGCCGTCCGGCGGGTTTCAGGGGCAGGCGACGGACATCGAAATCCACGCCCGGGAAATTCTCAACCTGCGCAAGCGGCTTAACGAAATTTACGTCGAGCACACCGGCCAGGACCTGGAAACCATTGAAAACGCGATGGAACGCGACAAATTCATGACCGCCGACGAAGCCAAGGAATTCGGCCTGATCGACGAAGTGGTCGCGAGCCGCCCGAGGTCCGACGGCGACGACGACGGCAAGAGCAAGGGCGACTAAGTCCCGCCTGCATCCGCCTTTGATGCCGCCGTCCGGTTATCGTCGGCCGCAATTCCGGCTTATTAACGCGGCTTTTACGCCTAAAGGCATAGTTTAACCGGGGCGATTGTGATTGAGTGTTGCCGAAAGGTCCGGGTAACATGACCCTAGGCGAGTATGGCCGTTCGCCGCTCAGGGCGTCTCGGGCGCATCCGTTAACCGAACAAACGAGAACCGAGCAGAAGTTTGAGATGACGAAATCCAGCGGCACCGACTCGAAGAACACCCTCTACTGCTCGTTCTGCGGCAAAAGCCAGCACGAAGTGCGCAAACTGATCGCCGGGCCGACGGTGTTCATCTGCGACGAATGCGTCGAACTGTGCATGGACATCATCCGCGAAGAGCACAAGACAAATCTGGTCAAGACCGGCGACGGCGTGCCGACGCCGCAGGATATCTGCCAGGTGCTGAACGATTATGTGATCGGCCAGAGCCGGGCTAAGCGGGTGCTCTCGGTCGCCGTCCACAATCACTACAAGCGCCTGAACCACGGCACCAAGAACAATGACGTGGAATTGGCGAAATCTAACATTCTGCTGGTCGGGCCCACGGGCTGCGGCAAGACGCTCTTGGCCCAGACGCTGGCGCGTATTCTCGATGTGCCGTTCACCATGGCCGACGCGACGACCCTGACCGAGGCCGGCTACGTCGGCGAAGACGTCGAAAACATCATTCTCAAGCTGTTGCAGGCCGCCGACTATAACGTCGAGCGCGCGCAGCGCGGCATTGTCTACATCGACGAAGTCGACAAGATCAGCCGCAAGTCTGACAACCCGTCGATCACCCGAGACGTGTCGGGCGAGGGCGTGCAGCAGGCGCTTCTGAAAATCATGGAAGGCACGGTCGCCAGCGTGCCGCCCCAGGGCGGACGCAAACACCCACAGCAGGAATTCCTGCAGGTCGACACCACCAACATCTTGTTCATCTGCGGCGGCGCGTTCGCCGGGCTGGACAAGATCATTTCCGCCCGCGGCAAAGGATCAAGCATCGGCTTCGGCGCCGACGTGAGCGCCCCTGACGAACGCCAGACCGGCGAAATTCTCCGCGATGTGGAACCGGAAGACCTGCTGAAGTTCGGCCTCATCCCCGAATTCGTCGGCCGCCTGCCGGTTGTCGCGACGCTCGACGACCTGGACGAGGAAGCGCTGATCGAAATCCTCACCAAGCCCAAGAACGCCCTGGTCAAGCAATACCAGCGGCTGTTCGAGATGGAGAGCGTGAAGCTCAGCTTCGCCGAAGCGGCGCTGAAATCCATCGCCTCCAAGGCGGTGGAGCGCAAGACCGGCGCGAGGGGGCTCCGCTCCATCATGGAAAATATCCTTTTGGACACCATGTTCGACCTGCCTGGGATGGACGGCGTGGAAGAAGTCGTGATCAACGGCGAGGTCGTGGAAGACAGCGCCGCTCCGTTGTTCATTTATGGTGAGAAGCCGGAAGAAGTTGAGACAAGCGCTTAACCGTTTGAAACTTGGGAATTTTTCCCGTCTATCTTCGCGCCCGGCCGTTCCGGCTTGCATTGATGCGCCCGGCAACCCACCTTTACCCTGAAAGTCGCCCTGACGCCGCCCCAAGGCGCCAAGGGCATTCGACCACCCGTGACCAAGCTGAATGCACACAAAATGAAAACACAACAACTTCCCGTTCTGCCCCTCCGAGACATCGTCGTCTTCCCGCACATGATCGTGCCGCTATTCGTCGGCCGCGACAAATCCGTCCGCGCGCTCGAAGACGTCATGCAGGAAGACAAGCAAATCCTGCTGGTCGCCCAGAAGAACGCGGCCCAGGATGACCCGGGCCAGGACGACATCTACTTGGTCGGCACGGTCTCGACAGTGTTGCAGTTGCTGAAGCTGCCGGACGGCACGGTGAAGGTGCTGGTCGAAGGCGTGCAGCGGGCGCGGGTTCTGGATTTCGTCGAAAACCCCTCGTTCTTCGAGGTCGAGGCGGAAATGATCCCCGAAACCGAAGGCGACGCGGACGAGTTGGAAGCGCTGTCGCGCTCGGTAGTTACCCAGTTCGAGCAATACATCAAGCTGAACAAGAAAATACCGCCGGAAGTCCTGGTTTCGATCAATCAGATCGACGAGGCGGACAAGCTGGCCGATACGGTAGCGTCGCATCTTGCGCTGAAAATCTCGGAAAAGCAGGAACTGCTCGAGATCGAGTCAGCGGCCGAACGGCTCGAAAAAGTCTATTCCCACATGGAATCGGAAATCGGCGTCCTGCAGGTCGAGAGAAAGATCCGATCGCGCGTCAAGCGCCAGATGGAGAAGACCCAGCGCGAGTACTATCTGAACGAACAGCTCAAGGCCATTCAGAAGGAACTCGGCGAAACCGACGACGGCAGGGACGAAGCCTCGGAAATCGAGGAAAAGATCAAGAAGACCAAGCTGACCAAGGAAGCCCGCGAAAAGGCCGAGGCCGAGCTGAAAAAGCTCCGCTCCATGAGCCCCATGTCGGCGGAAGCCACGGTCGTGCGCAACTACCTGGACTGGATGCTGACCATTCCGTGGAAAAAGCGGACGCGGGTCAAAAAAGATATCAAGGCCGCCGAAACGGTGCTGAACGACGATCATTATGGCTTGGAAAAGGTCAAGGAACGCATCCTTGAATACCTTGCCGTGCAGAACCGGACAAATAAGATCACCGGGCCGATCCTATGCCTGGTGGGCCCCCCGGGGGTTGGCAAGACGTCCATGGGCAAATCCATCGCCAAAGCTACCGGGCGTAATTTCGTCCGCATGTCCTTAGGCGGCGTGCGGGACGAGTCCGAAATCCGCGGCCACCGCCGGACCTATATCGGCTCCATGCCGGGCAAGGTCGTGCAGGGCATGAAGAAGGCGAAATCGTCGAACCCGCTGTTCCTCTTGGACGAAGTCGACAAGATGGGCCAGGACTGGCGCGGCGATCCGGCCTCCGCTTTGCTGGAAGTGCTTGACCCGGAACAGAATTCCACCTTCAACGACCACTATCTGGAAGTCGATTACGACCTGTCCGACGTGATGTTCGTGACCACGGCCAACACCATGAACATGCCCGGGCCGCTGCTGGACCGCATGGAGATCATCCGCCTGTCCGGCTACACCGAGGACGAAAAGGTCGAGATCGCCAACCGGCACCTGATTTCCAAGCAAGTGAAGGCGCATGGGCTGAAAGACGGCGAATGGTCGATCTCGGAAGGCGCGTTGCGCGACGTGATCCGCTATTACACGCGGGAATCCGGCGTCCGTAACCTGGAACGAGAAATCGCCAACCTGGCCCGCAAGGCGGTCAAGGAAATCATGGTCGGCGAATCCGAGACCATCAAGGTCACCGCCAAAAACCTGGAAAAATACGCCGGCGTTCGGAAATTCCGCTTTGGCGAGATCGAGGCCGAAGACATGGTCGGCGTCGTCACCGGCCTCGCCTGGACCGAAGTCGGCGGCGAATTGCTGAACATCGAAGCCGTTAAGGTGCCCGGGAAGGGCAAGATGACCATCACCGGCAAGCTAGGCGACGTGATGCAGGAATCGATCCAGGCTGCCAAGTCTTACGTGCAGTCGCGGGCGGTGTCGCTCGGCATCCTGCCGCCGCTGTTCAACCGCCGGGACATCCACGTCCACGTGCCCGAGGGCGCCACGCCCAAGGACGGGCCGTCGGCCGGTGTCGCCATGGTCACCTCGATCGTGTCCGTGCTGACCGGCATCGCCGTCAACAAGGAAGTCGCGATGACCGGCGAGGTCACGCTGCGCGGCCGGGTGCTGCCCATCGGCGGCCTGAAAGAGAAGCTTTTGGCGGCGCTTCGGGGCGGAATCAAAAAGGTCCTGATTCCCAAGGACAACGAGAAGGATCTCGCGGAGATTCCCGAAAATGTCAAAAAGCGCCTGGAAATCGTCCCGGTTGCGACCGTTGACGAGGTCCTTTCTCATGCCCTCGTCAAAGCCGTTACGCCCGTCGAATGGGACGAAAATCAGGAGAAATTGGACCATTCCCGGATTGGATCGGGTTCCGGCGACGACGACGACTTGGGCGGCGTGGTGACCCATTGATCGGCCATATGACCTGGTAACCCCCTATTAACCCTGGGTTTTTTTGATATCCGCGGGCCGTTGCCGAACCGCTAGGAAAATGCGCCGCCCGATGCGAATCGGGCGGCGTTTTTAGTGAAAATTTATTTCACAAATACAATAATATTCCTTCGCCGGGCTGTAACCCGCACGTTTCCGGGAAAAAATAAAGGTATCAATATTGACGCGCGCTTGGGCCGACCCGTAAAGTTGACCGCGATTCCGATGGGCGTCTTGGCCTATCAAATCTCACCTATCATTGTCCCACCCATATCTTTCAGAAAGAGGGGGCCTTACTGTTGAATAAAAATGAACTGATCTCCGCGGTGTCCGATCGCACGGGTTTGTCCAAGTCCGATACCGCCAGCGCCGTCGACAGCGTGTTCGACGCAATCACCGCCGCACTCTCCGGGGGCGACGAAGTCCGCCTTGTCGGTTTCGGCACCTTCTCGGTCGCGCAGCGGCGGGCCAGCACGGGCCGCAACCCGCGCACCGGTGAAACCATTCAAATTCCGGCGTCGAAGCAGCCGAAGTTCAAGGCCGGCAAAGGCCTCAAGGACTCGGTCAACTAACTGGCGCCTCGAATACGGCCGGTCACCCAGCCCTAAGCCGGCCGCCGATATCCTCGGCGGCCGGTTTTGTTTTGCGGCGGACCGCCATGGCGCCGATTTGATCGGCGGTCGGTACTGTTTTGCAGTTTTCGGTCCGCCGATCTCGCTTGTCTTGGGGCGCGCAACTACCTAAAACGCGGATTGAACCGGCCCAAGGCCGGGTTAGGGCGGTTAGCTCAGCTGGGAGAGCGTCTGGTTTACACCCAGAAGGTCGGGGGTTCGATTCCCTCACCGCCCACCACCCTAGGCCTTCGGCTTCGGGTGGCAGGCTACTAGGCCGCCCACCCCAAGGCGATTAGGCGTAGGAGTGTCTTCCGAAGCTTCAGCGCAGGGGGGCGGTAAGCCACCCGAAACCTCATCTTGGTCGATGCCCTAAGCGCCGGTGTCGGCGCGCCGAATCAAAAGCCTCGCGAATCTCTGCCGTTCATCCTTGACACCCGTTGGGGCCTTGAGTACATGTCGCGCTTCCGGCCGCCGAGCCGCTCGTCTCAGGCCCCGGGAAGCCCCGATTTAACGTCGGATTTTGGGGGTGTAGCTCAGTTGGTTAGAGCGCCGGCCTGTCACGCCGGAGGCCGCGGGTTCGAGTCCCGTCACTCCCGCCACTTTCCCAATAATTGAAGCTCTCGGGAGCCCAAAGCGGCCTCCTCATCGTGTTTCATGGGGCCGCGGGTTCTGGCCCCGTCACTCCCGACCTCCGCTTTCGCTATATTTTGTTCCACAAAATTATAGCTTCAGCGCGGCAAGCCCGCGTTAAAGGGTGCGAAACGTAGTGCCGCGCCGTAGTGGAACGAAGGCGGGCCAACCATTTCCCATGACCAAGTCTGTCGATTCGTGACGTTCGGTCACGAAGCCATGACGCATGCCGAAAATTTGCGGGCTGAATCGCCACAAAACCTTTGAAATTTATCCGTTTTTCCGTCAGTTTTCCGATCAGGGACGGGAGCGCTTGGCTAGGCACGGCGGCGGCGCGTCATGATCTTTTCTGCGGGCGTCGGAGGCCGGTTTGAACGAACTGCTGCTGGAATACCTGCCGGTCCTGATATTCATCGGGATTGCCGCCGCCCTTGCCGGTGTTATCATCGTCGCGTCCTACGTGATCGGCGTGCAAAATCCCGATATTGAGAAGAATTCCGCCTATGAATGCGGGTTCGAGGCGTTTGACGATTCCCGCGGCCGGTTCGACGTCCGGTTCTACCTGGTCGCCATCCTGTTTATCATCTTCGATCTGGAAGTCGCCTTCCTGTTCCCGTGGGCAGTGACGCTGGGCAAAATCGGCGTTTTCGGGTTCTGGTCGATGATGGTTTTCCTCGGGATTTTGACCATCGGCTTCATTTACGAGTGGCGCAAAGGCGCCCTTGAGTGGGAATAGGACGGAAGTAACCATGGCTGTAAATTCCGAACCCTCCAACGGCGCGCTCGAAGGCGTCCCCATCGGCCCCGGGCCGACGCAGGACGAAATACTCGCCCGTGTTACCCAGGAACTGCAGGACAAGGGCTTCGTGCTGGCCAATGTCGACAAGCTGGTCAACTGGGCTCGCACCGGTTCGCTCTGGCCCATGACCTTCGGGCTCGCCTGCTGCGCGGTCGAAATGATCCATGCCTACATGAGCCGCTATGACCTGGACCGATTCGGCGTGGTGCCCCGGCCGAGCCCCAGGCAGTCCGACGTGATGATCGTCGCCGGCACGCTGACCAACAAAATGGCCCCGGCGTTCCGCAAGGTTTACGACCAGATGGCCGAACCGCGCTATGTGATCTCCATGGGGTCGTGCGCCAACGGCGGCGGCTATTACCATTATTCCTATTCCGTGGTGCGCGGATGCGACCGGGTCGTTCCGGTCGACGTCTACGTGCCGGGCTGCCCGCCGACGGCGGAGGCGTTGGTCTACGGCATTATGCAACTGCAGAAGAAAATCAAACGGACCGGCGCGCTGTGGCGCTGAGGGCCCAAGGACGAAAACGAGAACCGCATTCATGGATCCCGCCCTTAAAGAGCTTGCAGTTCATTTGAAGGACCGCCTCGGCGGCTCGGTCGTCGATATGTCGACGCGGCTCGGCGAGCTTTCGGTGACGGTAAAGCGCGACGACATCGTCCGCGTCCTGCAAATGTTGCGCGACGATTCGAATTGCCTGTTCCGGCAGTTGATGGACATCTGCGGCGTCGATTTCCCTGATGAAAGCCCGCGGTTTGAAATCGTCTATAACCTGCTGTCCATGACCCACAACCTCAGGCTCCGCATCAAGGTGCTGACGGACGAGGACGAACCGGTGCCGTCGGTGGTGCCGGTGTTTTCTTCCGCCGGATGGTGGGAGCGGGAAATCTGGGACATGTACGGTGTTTACTTCAACGATCACCCGGACCTGCGGCGCATCCTCACCGACTATGGGTTCGAGGGCCATCCGCTGCGCAAGGATTTTCCGCTGACCGGGTATGTTGAGGTCCGATACGACGACGAACAGAAACGCGTTGTCTATGAACCGGTGAAACTGACCCAGGAATTCCGCAACTTCGATTTTGAAAGCCCGTGGGAAGGCATGGCGTCCGTCGTACTGCCCGGCGACGAAAAAGCGACCGGCGAAGAAGACGGCAATAGCGGCACGGAGGCCAAGGCATCCTGATGGCCGAAACCCAGATCAAGAACTTCAACCTGAACTTCGGACCGCAGCATCCGGCGGCCCACGGCGTGTTGCGCCTGGTGCTAGAAATGGACGGCGAAATTGTCGAGCGCGCGGACCCGCACATTGGGCTTTTGCATCGCGGAACGGAAAAGCTGATCGAATACAAAACCTATGCCCAGGCGGTGCCCTACTTCGACCGGCTGGATTACGTCGCGCCGCAAAATCAGGAACACGCGTTTGTGCTGGCGGCGGAAAAGCTTTTGGGTGTCGAGGTGCCGAAGCGCGGACAGTACGTGCGGGTGCTGTATTGCGAAATCGGGCGCATCCTCAACCACATCCTGAACATCACCGCCTACGCCATGGACGTGGGCGCCATGACACCGATGTTGTGGGGTTTCGAAATTCGCGAACGGCTGATGGAATTCTGTGAGGCCGCGTCCGGCGCGCGCCTGCACATGAACTATTTCCGCATCGGCGGCGTCGCGCAGGACCTGCCGCCGCGGCTGATCGCCGACATCGACAAGTGGGTGACCGAAGAATTTCCGGCGTTCATGGACGATCTGGAAAGCCTACTTACGGAAAACCGTATCTTCAAGCAGCGCACGGTCGACATCGGCGTGATTGACGCCGACCAATGCTGCGACTGGGGCTTTACCGGCCCGAACCTGCGGGCGTCCGGCGTGCCGTGGGATTTGCGCAAAGCCCAGCCTTATGACGCCTACGCCGAAATGGATTTCGACATTCCCATCGGCAAGCACGGCGATTGTTATGACCGCTATCTCGTCCGCATGGTCGAAATGCGGGAAAGCGCCAAGATCATCAAACAGTGCGTTGACAACATGCCCGACGGGCCCGTCAAGACGACCAACAAGAAAGTCACCCCGCCGACGCGCGGACAGATGAAGGGTTCGATGGAAGCGCTGATCCATCACTTCAAACTGTTCACCGAAGGCGTGCACGTGCCGGCCGGCGAAACCTACACCGCCGTCGAAGCGCCCAAGGGCGAATTCGGCGTCTATCTGGTCGCCGACGGATCGAACAAGCCGTACCGCTGCAAAATTCGGGCACCTGGCTTTGCGCATCTGCAGGCGACCGAGTTTCTTTCCAAGGGGCATATGCTGGCCGACGTTTGCGCGGTCATCGGCTCCGTCGACGTGGTGTTCGGGGAGATCGATCGATGACCGCCGATCATCATCAGCCATCGAGCTTCGCCTTCGAAGGCGACTACCTGGAAAAAGCCAAGTGGCACATTTCCAAGTATCCGGAAGGCCGTGAGCAGTCGGCGGTGATGCCGCTGCTCGACCTGGCGCAGCGCCAACACGGTGGCTGGATTCCCCAGGCCGCCATCGAATACATCGCCGACACGCTCGGGATGGCGTCGATCCGGGTTTACGAGGTTGCGACGTTCTACACCATGTACAACCTGCATCCGGTGGGCGAACACTTCGTGCAGGTCTGCACCAACCTGCCGTGCTGGCTGCGCGGCTCCGACCAGATCATGGAAGCCTGCAAGAAGGTGACCGGCTGTTCAAACGGCCAGACGTCCGAAGACGGCAAGTTCACGGTGCTTGAGGTCGAATGCTTAGGCGCCTGCGTCAACGCGCCGATGATGCAGATCGGTGACGATTATTACGAAGATTTGAACAGTGCCTCGGCCGAGGCTGTGTTGCGCGCGCTGCAGAATGGCGAAAAACCCAAGGTCGGATCGCAGTCCGGACGGCATACGTGCGAGCCGGCGGGCGGGCTGACCTCGCTGACGGAGTTTTATCCCGACGGCGCGCCGAAAGCGGGAGGCGACGACTGATGCTTGCTGATCGCGACCGCATCTTCACCAACATTTACGGCTTCGGCGATGCCGGGCTGCGTGGCGCCCAAGCGCGCGGCGACTGGGACAACACTAAGGCGCTGATCGAAAAGGGCCGTGACGGCATCATCGATGAAATGAAGGCGTCCGGGCTGCGCGGCCGCGGAGGTGCTGGCTTCCCGACCGGCGTCAAATGGTCGTTCATGCCGCAGGAAATCGGTGCCCGCCCGCATTACCTTGTGATCAACGCGGACGAGGGCGAACCGGGTACGTGTAAAGACCGGGAGATCATGCGGTCAGAGCCGCACAAGCTGATCGAAGGCGCGTTGGTCGCGTCGTTCGCCATGGGTGCCCACGCGGCTTATTGTTATGTGCGGGGCGAGTTCCATCACGAGATCAATTGCCTGCAGCGCGCCGTCGACGAGGCGTATGAGGCGGGCCTGATCGGTGACAATGCCTGCGGATCCGGCTGGAAGTTCGATTTCTACGTTCACTCCGGCGCCGGCGCCTACATCTGCGGCGAGGAAACGTCGCTGATCGAGAGTCTCGAAGGCAAGAAGGGCCAGCCGCGGTTGAAGCCGCCGTTCCCGGCGGGCGTCGGCGTCTGGGGCTGCCCGACGACCGTGAACAACGTGGAATCCATCGCCGTAGCGCCGACGATTTTGCGCCGGGGCGCGGAATGGTTCGCCCGTATCGGGCGAGAGAACAATACGGGCACGAAGCTGTTCAACATCTCCGGCCACGTCAATCAGCCCTGCACGGTCGAAGAAGCCATGGGCATTCCGCTGAAGGAACTGATCGAAAAGCACGCGGGCGGTGTGCGGGGCGGGTGGGATAATCTGCTGGCCGTCATTCCGGGCGGCGCTTCTGTGCCGGTTCTGACGAAACCGATCTGCGAACATGTGCTGATGGATTTCGACAGCCTGCGGGCGGAACGCTCGGGCCTCGGCACCGCCGCGGTCATGGTGATGGACAAGTCGACGGACATCATCAAGGCGATTGCGCGCCTGTCGGCGTTTTACAAACACGAAAGCTGCGGCCAGTGCACTCCGTGCCGAGAAGGCACCGGGTGGATGGCGCGCGTCATGCAGCGCATGGTCACCGGCGACGCCGACGTGTCGGAAATCGATACGCTTGAGGAAGTCACCAAACAGGTTGAAGGCCACACCATCTGCGCCTTGGGCGACGCCGCCGCGTGGCCGATCCAGGGCCTGATCCGGCACTTCCGAGCGGACATGAAAAAACGCATCCTCGACCGCAAGGCCAACCGGCAAGCGGCCGAATAAAAGGGATGTTTGGGACGTAATCGAATGCCGAAAATCACCATCGACGGCGAAGAGTTTGAAGTAGAGGCGGGGATGACCGTCCTGCAGGCCTGCGAGCAGGCCGGCAAGGAAATCCCCCGGTTCTGCTATCACGACCGGCTGTCGATCGCCGGCAACTGCCGCATGTGTCTGGTGGCGATGGAACGCTCGCCCAAGCCGGTGGCGTCCTGCGCCATGCCGGTCGGCGACGGCATGGTGGTTTATACCGACACGCCCGAGGTCAAGAAGATGCGCCAGGGGGTGATGGAATTCCTTTTGATCAATCATCCGCTCGACTGCCCGATCTGCGACCAGGGCGGGGAATGCGACCTGCAGGACCAGGCCATGGCCTACGGCATGGACCACGGCCGGTATATGGAAAACAAACGCGCCGTCGAAGATAAATACATGGGGCCGTTGATCAAGACGATCATGACCCGGTGCATCCACTGCACGCGCTGCGTGCGCTTTTCGACCGAGGTCGCGGGTGTTACCGATATGGGCCTGATCGGCCGCGGCGAAAACGCGGAAATCGTTAGCTATCTTGACAAGGCCGTGGACTCGGAACTGTCCGCCAATGTCATCGACCTGTGCCCGGTCGGCGCGCTGACGGCCAAGCCCTATGCCTTTACCGCCCGGCCGTGGGAACTGAAAAAGACCGAAAGCATTGACGTTTCGGACGCGCAGGGTTGCGCCATCCGGGTCGACGCGCGCGGGCCCGAGGTCATGCGCGTGCTGCCGCGTTTGAATGAAGACGTGAACGAAGAATGGATTTCCGACAAGGCGCGTTATCAGGTCGACGGGCTTAAACGTCAGCGCTTGGATCAGCCCTTTGTGCGGGTGAAGGGCAAGTTGCAGCTGGCGTCGTGGGAAGACGCGTTCAAGGCCGTCGCCAAGGCGCTCAAGGGCATGAAGGGCGACCAGATCGCCGCCATTGCCGGCGACCTTGCCGATTGCGAGAGCATGCTGGCGTTAAAGGAACTCATGGCGTCCCTCGGCTCCGCCAACATCGATTGCCGCCAGGACGGGTCGAAAGTCGACCCTTCGGTGCGTGCGTCCTATCTGTTCAATTCCACCATTGCCGGGATCGAAGACGCGGACGCTTTGTTGCTGATCGGCGCGCAGCCCCGGTGGGAAGCGCCGGTGCTGAACGCCCGCATCCGCAAGCGGCATTTAAAGGGCAAGTTCCGGATTGCCGCCGTGGGGCCGGAGACGCCTTCGACCTATCCGGTCGACTGGCTCGGGCCGGACGCAGGGCTGTTGGCCGACATCGCCTCGGGCCGCCATCCGTTTGCGCAGGTTTTGAAAGATGCGGCGAAACCGATGATCGTCGTCGGCCCCGGTGCCACGGCGCGGGCGGATGGTGCGGCGGTTCTGGGCCTGGCCCGGCAAATCGCCGAAAATTACGGCGCGGTCGCCGGCGGATGGAACGGCTTTAACGTGTTGCAGCGCGCGGCGTCGCGCGTCGGCGGGCTTGATCTCGGCTTCGTGCCCGGTGACGGCGGCCTTGATACGGCGGGCATTCTGGCCGGCGCCAAGTCGGGCGGCATCAAAGTGGTTTATCTGTTGGGCGCGGATGAAGTCGACATGGCGCCACTGAAAAATGCGTTCGTCATTTATCAGGGCCATCACGGCGACGCCGGCGCGCACGCCGCCGACGTGATCCTGCCGGGCGCGGCCTATACGGAAAAGAACGCGACCTATGTGAACCTCGAAGGCCGGGTGCAGCACGGCCAGCTGGCGGTCTATCCGCCGGGCCAGGCGCGGGAAGACTGGAAGATTGTTCGGGCTCTCTCCGGCGCGCTCGGAAAGGGGCTGCCTTACAACACACTGGCCGACGTGCGCCAGGGGCTGGTCAAGGCCAACGCCGTGTTCCAGTCCATCGACCGGATCAAGCCGGCGAAATGGGGGGCGTTCGGCGACGGCGGACAGGCCTCCGGCGATTTCGACTACGCGATCCGGAATTTCTACATGACCGATCCGATCAGCCGTGCCTCCGCCACCATGGCCGAATGCACGGACATTTTCCTCGGCAAGAATGCGGAGGCGACCGGCACCGATGGTTGAAGCCTGGAACAATTGGATTTGGCCGACCGCCTGGATCGTCATCAAGATCCTGGCCATTGTCGTGCCGATTTTGCTGTCGGTCGCGTACCTGACGCTGGCCGAACGCAAGGTCATCGGCGCCATGCAGCTTCGCCGCGGGCCGAACGTGGTGGGTCCCTTCGGTCTGTTCCAGCCGCTTGCCGACGGGGCCAAGCTGTTCCTCAAGGAAATGATCATCCCGTCCGGGTCGAACCCGGGCGTGTTCCTGCTCGCCCCCTGCGTCACGTTTGCCCTCGCCTTGATCGCCTGGGCGGTGATTCCGTTCGGGCCGGGGATGGTGCTGGCCGACATCAACGTCGGCATCCTGTACCTGTTCGCGATTTCGTCCTTGGGCGTCTATGGCATTCTGATGGCGGGATGGGCGTCCAACTCGCGGTATGCGTTCCTGGGCGCGCTCCGGAGTGCGGCCCAGATGGTGTCCTACGAAGTCTCCATGGGCTTCGTCATCATCACCGTGCTGCTCTGCGTCGGCTCGCTGAACCTCAGCGCCATCGTCGAAGCGCAGAAGGGCATGTGGTTCGTCATCCCGCTGTTCCCGATGGCGGTGATCTTCTTTATTTCGACCCTGGCCGAAACCAACCGCCATCCTTTCGACCTGCCGGAGGCCGAGGCCGAACTGGTCGCCGGTTACAACGTCGAATATTCGGGCATGGCGTTCGCGCTGTTTTTCCTCGGCGAATACGCCAACATGATTTTGATGAGCGGCATGACCACCATCCTGTTCCTGGGGGGGTGGCTGCCGTTGTTCGATATCGAACCGCTGAATTGGATTCCCGGGCCGATCTGGTTCGCCGCCAAGATCGCCTTCTGCCTGTTCATCTTCATTTGGGTGCGGGCGACGTTCCCGCGCTACCGCTACGACCAACTGATGCGCCTCGGCTGGAAGGTCTTCCTGCCGATCTCGCTGTTCGCCGTTGCCGCCGTCGCGGGCGTGCTGCTGGCGTTCGGCTGGGTGCCGGCGCCGGTTTCGGGCCTGGCGGGTTAGGGTTAGGAGGAAACGTTCATGGGCAAGATCGCACAGTCGGCCAAGGCGCTGTTCCTCAAGGAACTGGTCGCCGGTCTGGGCCTGACGCTGAAATACTTCGCCAAGCCGAAGGTGACGCTTAACTACCCCTACGAAAAAGGCCCCTTGAGCCCGCGCTTCCGGGGTGAACACGCGCTGCGCCGTTATCCCAACGGCGAAGAACGCTGCATCGCCTGCAAGTTGTGCGAAGCGATCTGCCCGGCGCAGGCGATCACCATTGAGGCCGAACCCCGCGCCGACGGATCGCGCCGCACGACGCGCTACGACATCGACATGGTGAAATGCATTTACTGCGGCTATTGCGAGGAAGCGTGTCCGGTCGACGCCATCGTCGAGGGCCCGAACTTCGAATACGCGACGGAAACCCGCGAGGAACTTCTCTACAACAAGGCCAAGCTTTTGGAAAACGGCGACCGCTGGGAAACCGAAATCTCCCAGCGGCTCCGTGACGACGCGCCCTATCGGTGACCGCTGGGCGAACGAACACGACGACGAAGACGACGACGAACACGAGGAAGGTTGATGAAGGGTTGGATTGATAACGGACAGGCGGGCAAGGCGGCCCGCGAAGGGGGGCGGCGATGATCATCGAAGCGCTCGCCTTCTACATGTTCGCCCTCATCGCCGTGGTGGCGGGGGTTCTGGTCATCAGTTCCAAGAATCCGGTGCATTCCGTGCTGTTCCTGATTTTGGCGTTCTTCAATGCCGCCGGGCTGTTTGTCCTGATGGGGGCGGAATTCCTGGCGATGATTTTGGTCGTCGTCTACGTCGGCGCGGTGGCGGTGTTGTTCATGTTCGTGGTCATGATGCTCGACATCAACTTCACCGAACTGCGCTCGGGCTTTCTGCAGTACCTGCCTTTGGGAGGCACCATCGGCCTGATCCTGCTGGCCGAACTGATCGTCGTCTTGGGCGGCTGGCAACTGGCGCCGGAAAAGGCCGCGGCGGCCAAGGCGGCGGCTGCGCCACAGGGGATTACCAACACCCATGCGTTGGGCGAACTGATCTATACCCACCATGTCTATCTGTTCCAGGCGGCGGGGATGATCCTGCTGGTCGCCATGATCGGCGCGATCGTCCTGACCCACCGGCGGCGCGACGGCGTCCGCAAGCAGCGCATCGCCGATCAGAACGCGCGGCGGCCCCAGGACACCATCGAAATCGTCAAAGTCGACGTGGGCAAGGGGGTCTGATCGATGTTGGAAATCGGCCTTTCCCATTACCTGACCGTCGCGGCGATGCTGTTCACGCTGGGCGTGTTCGGCATTTTCCTGAACCGCAAGAACGTGATCATCATTCTGATGTCCGTCGAATTGATGCTGCTTGCGGTCAACATCAACCTTGTCGCGTTTTCGACCCAGCTGGGCGATCTGGTCGGCCAGTTGTTCGCGCTGTTCGTGCTGACCGTGGCGGCGGCCGAAGCCGCCATCGGCCTTGCCATTCTGGTCGTGTTCTTCCGCAACCGCGGTTCCATCGACGTCGAAGACGTCAACATGATGAAAGGGTAGGGGGAAGGCCATGGTCGAAATCCTCGCTGTCTTCCTGCCCCTGATCGGCTCGGCGCTGGCCGGGCTTATCGTGTTCCTGCCGCAGAAAGACCACGACAAGCAGCACAAGATGGACACCCTGGCGCAATGGGCGACCTGCGCCGGCCTCGTACTGTCGGCGGTCTGCGCCATCATCCTGTTCAACGACGTGGCGCTCCACGGCAACGCGCGGACAACGCAGTTGTTCACCTGGATCGATTCCGGCGCGCTCGAAGTGTCTTGGGCGCTCCGCGTCGACCAACTGACCGCCGTGATGATGATCGTCGTCACCGGCGTGTCGGCCATGGTGCACATCTATTCCTGCGGCTATATGCACCATGACAAATCGATCCCCCGGTTTATGTGCTACCTGTCGCTGTTCACCTTCTTCATGCTGATGCTGATCACCTCGGACAACCTGGTGCAGCTGTTCTTCGGCTGGGAAGGGGTGGGCCTCGCGTCCTATCTGCTGATCGGGTTCTGGTACGAAAAGCCGTCGGCCAACGCCGCCGCGATCAAGGCGTTCGTCGTCAACCGGGTCGGCGACTTCGGCTTTGCGCTCGGTATTTTCGCGACCTTCGTGCTGTTCGACACTGTCAACCTGGACACCATTTTCAAGGCCGTGCCCGGCAAGACGGATGCGGTGTTGAAGGTCTTCGGCGGCGAATACCACGCGCTGACGGTCTGCTGCCTGCTGCTGTTTGTCGGCGCCATGGGTAAGTCGGCGCAGCTGGGCCTGCACACCTGGCTGCCGGACGCCATGGAGGGTCCGACGCCGGTTTCCGCCCTGATCCACGCGGCGACGATGGTGACCGCGGGCGTGTTCATGGTGGCGCGGCTGTCGCCCATGTTCGAATATTCCGAAGTCGCGCTGAACGTGGTGACCATCGTCGGCGCATCGACCGCGATCTTCGCCGCCACAATCGGCTGCGTGCAGAACGACATCAAACGGGTGATCGCCTATTCCACCTGTTCGCAGCTGGGCTACATGTTTTTCGCCTGCGGCGTTTCGGCGTATTCGGCGGGCATTTTCCACCTGATGACCCACGGGTTTTTCAAGGCGCTGTTGTTCCTGGGCGCCGGTTCGGTCATCCACGCCATGTCGGACGAACAGGACATGCGCAAGATGGGCGGCATTTGGAAGCACATCAAGGTCACCTACGTCCTGATGTGGATAGGATCGCTGGCGCTTGCGGGCATTCCGCCCTTCGCCGGGTTCTATTCCAAGGACATCGTGCTCGAGGCCGCATACGGCGCGCATTCGGGCGTCGGGCAATATGCCTTCTGGATGGGCATCACGGCGGCGTTCCTGACCGCGTTCTATTCCTGGCGACTGATCATCATGACCTTCCACGGAAAGCCCCGGGCGGATGAAACCACCATGGCCCACGTCCATGAAAGCCCGATGGTGATGGTCCTGCCGCTGGTTGTCCTCGCGGCGGGCGCCTGCCTTGCCGGCGTTTTGGCGGCCGATCTGATGGTCGGTTCCGGCGTCGCCAAGTTCTGGGGTGACTCGATCGTCGTGCTGGAGCACCACAAGGCGCTTGAACACGCGCACCATTCGCCGACCTGGGTGAAGCTTCTGCCGCTGGTCATGGGCGTCTCGGGGATCAACCTCGCCTACATTCTTTACTTGTTCAAACCGGACATTCCGGGCGCTTTGGCGGCGCGCTTCCAGGGCGTTTATCAGTTCCTCTTGAACAAGTGGTACTTCGACGAACTGTACGACAAGCTGTTCGTCCGCCCGGCGTTTTACCTGGGCCGCAATTTCTGGAAAACCGGCGACGGCACGCTGATCGACGGGCTCGGCCCCGACGGCATTTCGGCGGCGGTGAAGCATATCGCCCGCCGCGCCTCGGTGCTGCAGACCGGGTATCTCTATCATTACGCGTTCGCCATGCTGACCGGGGTCGCGATCCTGGTCACGTGGTATCTGCTGACGCGGTCCGGGGGCTAGGCGCATGGATTGGCCCATTCTTTCCCTCGTCATCTTCCTGCCGCTTGTCGGCGTGGGGCTGATCGCCTTTGTCCCGGCGGACAATCAGGAAAACGCGCGCCGTGTGGCGCTTTGGGTGTCGACCGGCAACTTTCTCGTTTCGCTGCTGATCTGGTTCAACTTCGACCGGTCGACGGCGGCCATGCAGTTCGTCGAAGAAGCCGAATGGATGCCCATGGCAGGCATCGCCTATCGGGTCGGGGTCGACGGCATTTCCATGCTGTTTGTGCTGCTGACCACGCTGCTGACGCCGATCTGCGTGCTGTCGAGCTGGACCGCCATCAAGGTCCGGGTGAAGGAATACATGATCGCCTTCCTGATCCTGGAAACCTTCATGGTCGGCATGTTCGCGGCGCTTGATCTGTTCCTGTTCTACATCTTCTTCGAAGCCGTCCTGATCCCCATGTTCATCATCATCGGGGTGTGGGGCGGACCCAGGCGCATCTACGCGACGTTCAAGATGTTCCTCTACACCTTGCTGGGCTCGGTGCTGATGCTGCTCGCCATGATGGCGATGTATTTCGACGCCGGCACGACGGACATCACCAAGCTTCTGGTGCATGACTTCCCGGCCAAGCTGGAACCCTGGCTGTGGCTCGCGTTCTTCGCGTCCTTCGCGATCAAGGTGCCGATGTGGCCGGTACACACGTGGCTGCCCGACGCGCATGTGGAGGCGCCGACGGCGGGCTCCGTCATCCTGGCCGGCGTGCTGTTAAAATTCGGCGGCTACGGCTTCCTCCGCTTTTCGCTGCCCATGTTCCCGGAAGCGAGCCTTGCCTTCACGCCGCTGATTTACACGCTTTCCATCATCGCGGTGATCTATACGTCGCTGGTCGCGCTCGCCCAGGAAGACATGAAAAAGCTGATCGCCTATTCGTCGGTCGCCCACATGGGGTTCGTCACCATCGGCGCCTTCACGATGACGGTGCAGGGGATCGAAGGCTCGATCTATCAGATGCTGTCCCACGGCGTGGTGTCGGCGGCCTTGTTCCTTATCGTCGGCGTCGTCTACGACCGCGAACATTCGCGCGAAATCAGCCACTACGGCGGCCTGGTGCAGCGCATGCCGGTCTACGGAATCACCTTCATGCTGTTCATGCTGGCGTCCGTGGGCCTGCCGGGGACCGGCGGGTTCGTCGGTGAATTCCTGGTCCTGCTGGGCGCCTTCCGGGCCAACTCCTGGGTCGCGGCGCTGGCCGCCACGGGGGTGATCCTGGGCGCGGTCTACATGCTTTACCTCTACCGCCGGATCGTCTTTGGCAAGCTGACCAAGGATCACCTGAAAAAGATCCTGGATATGGACAAGCGCGAAATGGCCGTGTTCGCGCCGCTTGTCATCATCACGCTGTGGATGGGGATTTATCCGTCATCGTTCCTGGACGTCATGCATGTCTCGGTCGAGGCTTTGTTGAAACAGGTCGAAACGTCGCTTGCGGCGGCCGGCCACATCGCCGTCGTCGGGCGATAGGGAAGGGGAGGAAACACCATGGCGCTTGCGCAAATCCCCAACCTGGTCCCGGTCCTGCCGGAAATCTTCGTCGCCTGCATGATCATGGCGCTGTTGATGCTGGGCGTGTTCCAAAAGGGCGCGCTGGCCGATCACGACGTCAAATCCTTCCGCCTGATTTCGGGACTGTCGATCCTGGTTTTGGCGCTGACGGGTCTGCTGGTCGTCATGGTCACCGGCGGGCGTATGATGGCGTTCAACAACATGTTCGTGGTCGACGGATTCGCGATCTACGCCAAGGTACTGATCCTCATCGCGTGCGCCTCTGCGATCGTGATGTCCAGCGCCTATATGGAACGCGTGGGCGTGGCGCGGTTCGAATTTTCGATCCTGATCGTCTTCGCGACGCTCGGCATGATGATGATGGTGTCGGCCAACGACCTGATCTCGCTCTACATGGGGCTCGAGATGCAGTCGCTGTCGCTTTACGTCATTGCCTCGTTCCAGCGGGACGACACGCGTTCGACTGAAGCCGGCCTTAAATACTTCGTCCTCGGCGCGCTGGCATCGGGCATGCTGTTGTACGGCGCGTCGATGGTCTACGGCTTCACCGGGTCGACCAATTTCGAAATCCTGGCCGCCGCCATCAAGGGCGGCAACAAATCTGTCGGGCTGATCGTCGGCATCGTCTTCGTCGCCGCCGGGCTTGCGTTTAAGGTATCGGCCGTGCCGTTCCATATGTGGACGCCGGACGTCTACGAAGGTGCGCCCACGCCGGTCACGGCCTTTTTCGCCGTCGCCCCCAAGATCGCGGCGCTGTGCCTGTTCGTCCGGGTGATGGTGGAACCCTTCGGCAATGCCGTTGAAAGCTGGCGCCAGGTACTGATCTTTATTTCCGTCGCCTCAATGATCCTGGGCGCCGTCGCCGCCGTGGCGCAGACCAACATCAAACGCCTGATGGCCTATTCGTCCATCGGTCATGTAGGGTATGCGCTGATCGGGCTCTGCGTCGCCAACGAAACTGGCGTGCGCGGCATTCTGGTCTACCTCGCGATCTATCTGTTCATGAACGTGGGCGCCTTTGCCTGCATCCTTTGCATGAAGCGCGACGACCGCATGGTCGAGAAAATCTCCGACCTGTCGGGGCTTTCCAAATCGCACCCGATGATCGCGCTGGCGCTGTTGATCTTCATGTTCTCCATGGCCGGCGTGCCGCCCTTGGCCGGGTTTTTCGCCAAGCTTTATATCTTCTGGGCAGCCATTGAATCGGGGCTAGTGGTCGTCGCCGTCATCGGCGTGCTGACCAGCGTCATCGGCGCGTTCTACTATCTTCGCATCGTCCGGGTGATGTATTTCGAAGACTCCGAAGCGCCGCTCGATACGCACGTCAGCCGCGAACTCCGCTGGGTCATCCTGGCCATGGCGATCATCATCAGCTTCTATTTCGTGCAGCCCAACATCATTCTGGACCCCGCGGCCCAGGCGGCGTCGACGCTATTCCTGCGATAACCTTGGAACCCAGGCTTCCCTCCTTATTCCACCTGATCGCGCTGGATACGGTCGACAGCACGAATGCCGAGGCGCGCCGGCTGGCCGAAAAAGGGCCGAAGGAAACGCCCGAGGGCACCATCGTCTGGGCCATGGAACAGACCGCCGGGCGCGGCCGCCGCGGCCGGGAATGGCAAAGCAGGAAGGGTAATTTCTTCTGCTCCCTGGTGCTTCGGCCCGAGGTGCCGTTGGCCGAGGCCGCACAGTTCAGCTTCATTGCCGCCTTGTCCGTGTTCGATGCCATCGGGACACTTGGGCCCCCGGGGATCAATGTGTCCACCAAGTGGCCCAATGACGTGCTGATTTCCGGGCGCAAGACAGCGGGCATCCTGCTTGAGGCCGAAGGCGGCGCCGACGGCAAAACGCCGCCTGATTTCGTCATCGCCGGCGTCGGCGTCAATCTGATCAGCTATCCGGATGACGGCGAAACCGAATTCCCGGCGACCTGCCTGTCGGAAGAAGGCGCCCGCGTGCTGGCCCACGAATTTCTCGACAGTTTCGCCAAACATTTTCTCGCCTGGACCCGGCTGTGGGTCGACGAAGGGTTCGAACGCATCCGTAAAAACTGGCTTTGGCGCTGCGATCAGGTGGACAAAAAAATCGAGGTCCGGTTGGCCGACCGAACCATGACCGGCGTGTTCAAGGGCCTGGACGACAGCGGCGCGCTGCTGCTTGAAACCGACGACGGCCTGCGCACCGTCGCCGCCGGGAACGTGTATTTCCCGGCCGGGGGCGGGGACTGATCGCCCATGCTGCTCGCCGTCGACTGCGGTAACACCAACATCGTCTTCGCTCTGATCGATGGCGCGGGAGTTATACGCGGATCCTGGCGGGCGCCGTCCAAGGACCCGTGGACCGGCGCAAGCCTGACTGAATGGCTTGCCGCGAAACTGGCCGACGCCGGGCATAAACCTGATGCGGTCACCGCGGCGGCGCTGGCGACCGTGGTACCCGAAGCGCTCGGCCCGCTGACCGACATGTGCCGCGCGGGCTTCGGCGTCGACGCACTGGTGGTCGATGCGCCGGGGATTGATCTCGGCATTCCCGTCCGGGTCGCCTGGCCCGATCAGGTCGGCGCTGACAGGCTGGTCAACACCGTCGCCGCACATGAAAAGTATGGCGGCCCGCTGATCGTGGTGGATTTCGGCACGGCGACGACCTTCGACATGGTCGGATCTGACGGCGCCTACGAAGGCGGTGTGATTTCCCCGGGCATCAACCTGTCCTTGAAGGCGCTTTACGAAGCGGCGGCCAAACTGCCGCTGATCGAGATCGCCAAACCGGAAAAAGTCATCGGCACCGATACGCTGGGCGCAATGCGGTCCGGCATCTACTGGGGTTATGTCGGGCTGATCGAAGGCATCGTCCAACGCATGCGGGCCGAGGCCGGGAAGGACCTTCGCGTCATCGCCACGGGCGGCCTGGCGCCGCTGTTCGAAGGGGCGTGCGACTGCATTTCCGCCGTCGACGGCACGTTGACGCTCGATGGGCTATACCTGATCCACAAAAGGCATGTCGGTCCATGAGCCCGGCAAAACCGAAAACCGCCGCGAAGGCGAAGGGCAAAACGGCCAAATTAACGAAGCCGAAAAAGGGCAAGGCCAAACAACCCAAAGGCCAGGAGGAACTCGTGTTCCTGCCGCTCGGCGGCGCCGGTGAAATCGGCATGAACCTCAACCTCTACGGCTACGGCCCGCCGGGCAATGAACGCTGGATCATGGTCGATCTGGGCGTGTCGTTCGGCGACGGCTGGCCGCCGGGCGTCGACGTCGTCATGGCCGACCCGACGTTCATCGAAGAACGGCGCGACCAGTTGGACGGGATAATCCTGACCCACGCCCACGAAGACCACCTGGGCGCGGTACAGTATCTGTGGGACCGGTTCGAATGCCCGGTCTACGCCACGCCGTTCACCGCGAATATTCTTCGCCGCAAGCTAGAGGAACCGGGCTGGCAGGACGAGGTCGAGGTCAATGTCATCCCGCTCGAGGGCGCGTTCAAAATCGGCCCGTTCGAACTGGAACTGGTTACACTGACCCATTCGATCCCGGAGCCCAACGCCGTCGTCATCCGCACGCCCTTAGGCGCGGTGCTGCACACCGGTGACTGGAAGTTCGATCCCGACCCAGTGATCGGCGACGTGGCGGACCAGAGAGCGCTCCGCCAATTGGGCGACGACGGCGTGCTTGCGCTGGTTTGCGATTCAACGAACGTGTTTCAGCCGGGCACGTCGGGGTCCGAAGGCGACTTGCTGGATGGCCTGACCGAGGCCATCGCCAAATGCCACGGCCGGGTCGCCGTCGCCTGCTTCGCGACCAACGTGGCTCGGCTTGAAACCATTGCCCGCGCGGCGGCGGAAACCGGCCGCCAGGTGGCGCTCACCGGCCGTTCGCTCTGGCGGATCGAAAAAGCCGCCCGGGAAAGCGGCTACCTGGCGTCGACGCCGCCGTTTTTGCGGGAAGAAGAGGTCAACACCCTGCCGGATGACAAGGCGCTGATCATCTGCACCGGATCGCAGGGCGAACCCCGCGCGGCGCTGGCCCGGATCGCCCAGGGCGATCATCCCAGGCTCGACCTCGGCCCCGGCGACACCGTGATTTTTTCGTCCCGGGAAATTCCCGGCAACGAAACGGCCATCGCCCGGGTGCAGAACGATCTAGTGTCACGGGGCGTGCGGGTGGTGACGTCCAGTGACGCCCTGGTCCATGTTTCGGGGCATCCAAACCGGGACGAACTGGCGCATATGTATCAGCTTGTCCGGCCCAAGATTGCCGTGCCGGTCCATGGCGAACTTAGGCACATGGACGAACACGCGCGGCTTGCCAAGGAATGCCAGGTCGAACAGGCGATCCTGACGCCCAACGGCCAGATGGCGCGGCTCGCCCCCGGCCGGGCGGAAATCATCGATCACGTGCCGACGGGGCGCTTGGCGCTGGTCGGCGGCCGGCTGGTGCCGATCGACGGCGAACTGATCCGCGAGCGTATCCAAAGCGTCTGGCACGGGGTGGTGACGGTCACCATTGCCGTCGACGGTGGCGGCCTGATCGATGACCCGCAGATCACGACCCTGGGGGTGTCCGAAAACGAAGCCCGCGACCCGGTGGTCGACGAAGCCCGCGACGCCGCCGCCAACGCGGTGAAGGCGCTGCCGCCCCGCAAGTTCGCCGATGACGACGAAGTGCGTGAGGCCGTGCGCCTTGCCGTGCGGCGAACCTTTCGCCGGCATCTTGATATGAAACCCGTGACAACGGTCCATTTGGTGCGTATCTGATAGGCACGGCCAAAGGGGAAGTTTTAAGGAGCCCGTTTAGATGATCGGAAGATTGAACCACGTCGCCATCGCCGTTCCCGACCTGGAGGTCGCGACGCAAAGCTACGCCGGGACGCTCGGGGCCAAGGTATCGCCGCCGCAGGACGAACCCGACCACGGCGTGATCGTGGTGTTCGTCGAACTGCCCAACACCAAGATCGAGCTGCTGCATCCCCTGGGCGACAAATCGCCGATCCAGGGTTTTCTCGACAAAAATCCGGCCGGCGGAATCCACCATGTGTGTTACGAGGTCGATGACATCATCGCCGCCCGCGACAAGCTGAAGGGCGACGGCGCCCGGGTCTTGGGCGACGGCGATCCGAAAATCGGCGCCCACGGCAAACCGGTGCTATTCCTTCACCCCAAGGACTTCAATGGCACGCTTATAGAATTGGAACAGGCATAAAACCTGGGTCGAGCTGGAACAGGCATAAAGCCTGGGTCGAACAGGAACAGGCCTAAGGTTGCCGCTGGTTTCGCGGTCGACGCGGACGGGAAAGGACAAAAGCGATGCAATGGGGCACTGCCGTTGCGGTCTATTTCGTGATCTGGTGGATCGTGCTGTTCATGGTCCTGCCGTGGGGGGTGACTCGGGTCGATCCGGCGGACCTGCAGCCGGGGGAAGATCCGGGCAGCCCGGCTAAACCAAGACTTTTGTTGAAGTTCGGCGTGACGACGCTGTTGGCCGGCGTGGTGTTCGCGGTGCTCTATGTCGTCCACGAATCCGGCATGGTAAGTTTCCGCGAGTAGGGGCTCGGAGAGATCCCGGGCAAAAATTAAGGCCCAAAAAAACAAAGACCAAAAAAATAAAGGCAAGACCGTTTCCGATCTCGCCCCATTGCAGTCTGATAAATTCGTTAAAGCTGTCGCACCTCGTTTCTAGGTTGCCGCCCGAATTCTTATTCCTTCTTTATTCCTCCCAAAACCCGGGCCAGACTGACCGACAGGTGCTCCCCCTTCGGAAAGCTTGAGCATCCTAATGACAGAAACCCTTGAGGTCACTCGATTTTTTGTCAAATTTGGCCAAAATCGGCGTTTTTTTCGGTTGACATAGCTCTGTCATAATACGGGAGAGGAATAATTAGGGCCGATCCGGATCGTTTTTCCCGCTCGTTCGGGCGCGGCGGAGAAAGCCAATTGTTTCCAGGCCCGTGCCCCGTTCAATGTCCCCTTCATGCGTGGACTTCCGACGGGCCATCCCATACATTCCTTGCCACCTAATGCCGGGGCGCCGCCGCCGGCCTCCGAAGACGACCCACCGACGAGGAATCCATGCGCCTCTCCCGCTATTTCATGCCGACCTCGAGAGAAACCCCCGCCGACGCGCAGATCGCCTCGCACCGGCTGATGCTGCGCGCTGGGATGATCCGCCAGTCGTCGGCAGGAATATATTCCTGGCTTCCGCTGGGTTTACGGGTGCTGAAAAAAATCACCCGCATCGTCGAGGAAGAACAGGACGCCATCGGCTGCCAGCAGGTTCTGATGCCGACGATCCAGCCGGCGGACTTGTGGCGGCAATCCGGCCGCTACGACGCCTACGGGCCGGAAATGCTCCGCATCGTCGACCGGCACGAGCGCGACATGCTCTACGGCCCGACTAATGAAGAACAAATCACCCAGATTTTCGCTGATACGGTGCGAAGCTACCGCGACCTGCCGAAAATGCTCTACCACATCCAGTGGAAGTTTCGGGACGAGGTGCGGCCCCGCTTCGGCGTCATGCGCGGGAGGGAATTTCTGATGAAGGACTCATATTCCTTCGACATGGATTACGAGGGGGCCCGCCGGTCCTATCAAAAACACTTCGTGTCGTATCTGAAAACGTATGAACGCATGGGGCTCAAGGCCGTTCCCATGGCGGCGGACACCGGGCCCATCGGCGGCGACATGAGCCACGAATTCCTGATCCTGGCGGAAACCGGCGAGAGCGAAATTGCCTGCCATCGTGATTTTCTCGACAACGACTGGCTCGACAACATCGATCTGGAAGGCGATCTGGAAGCGGCGTTCAAGGCCTATACGTCGAAATACGCGGCGACCGATGAAAAGCGCGATCCGGCCACCGAGGCCGAGCTGGAAAAAGCCGGTGAATTGGTCACTGCCCGGGGGATCGAGGTCGGGCATATCTTTTATTTCGGCACAAAGTATTCCGAGCCCATGGGCGCCAAGGTCTCGGGCCCGGACGGGCAAGAAATCGTCTGCGAAATGGGGTCTTACGGCATCGGCGTGTCACGCCTTGTCGGCGGCATCATCGAGGCGTCGCATGACGACGCGGGGATCATCTGGCCCGAGGCCGTGGCGCCATACCGCATCGGGTTGATCAATTTGCGTGTGGGCGACGCGGCGTGCAACAAGGCCTGCGACACCATGTACGATCAGCTTCGCGCGGCCGGGCAGGAAGTGCTTTACGACGACCGCGAGGAACGCGCCGGCGCCAAATTCGCCGACATGGACCTGATCGGCCTGCCGTGGCAGTTGATCGCCGGTCCCCGCGGCCTTGAAAAGGACATGGTTGAATTGAAAAACCGCAAGACCAGTGAGCGCGAGGAAATCAGCCGCGAAGCCGCGCTCGCCCGGTTGACCGGATAAATGCCTGGAAGCGTACGTCCGTGACCGAACCGACCAATGGCATGACCGTCGCCATCCTGCTGTTCGACGGGATCACGCCGCTTGACGCCATCGGGCCGTTCGAAGTCCTGGGACGGGTGCCCGGCTGCCGCATCAAATGCGTGGGCAAGAAAAAGGGTCTGGTGCGGACCAAGGGCGGCACCATGGCGATGAACGTCGATTACACGCTGGACGAAGTGCCTCAGCCGGAAATCATCCTGGTGCCGGGTGGGCAGGGGGCCGATTCGGCCGCCAAGGATCCGAAAATCGTCGGTTGGGTCAAACGCGCGCACGAAACCTCCAAATGGACGACGTCGGTCTGTACCGGCGCGTTAATCCTGGCGGCGGCGGGGGTGCTCGACGGGATCGAGGCGACGACCCACTGGCGCGCGTTGGACATGCTCCGCAAGTTCGGCGCGACGCCGGTCCGCAAACGCATGGTCAAACAGGGCAAGGTGGTGACGGCGGCGGGCGTTTCCGCCGGCATCGACATGGCCTTCGACTTTGCCGCCGATCTGGCCGGGGAGGAAATCGCCAAGGCGATCCAACTCGGCATCGAATACGACCCGGAGCCGCCCTTCGACGGCGGCGATTTCGACACGGCGCCGCCCGAACGCATCGACATGGTCAGGACCGCGCTGCCGCGCCCCTAACCACTTAAGCCTAAGGAAGGAAACCCCCAGCCCGTGTTTAGCCGATTTGAATGGATGATGGCCCTCCGTTACCTGCGCGCCCGCCGCCAGGAAGGGTTCATTTCCGTGATCGCCTGGTTTTCGCTGATGGGCATCGCCTTGGGCGTCGCGACGCTGATCATCGTCATGTCGGTGATGAACGGGTTCCGCCACGAATTGCTGGGCCGTATTCTCGGCCTCAATGGTCACCTGAGCGTCCAGGGCCAGTTCCGCGAACTGAAGGACTTTGACGCCATCGCCGGGCAGGTCCGCGACCTGAAAGGCGTCGTCTCCATAACGCCGCTGATCGAAGGCCAGGTCATGGCGGCGAGCCGCGGCACCGCGCAGGGCGCGCTGGTGCGTGGCATTCGCCCTGCGGACCTTCAGAAACGCAAACTGATCCGCGACAACATCGCGAGCGGCTCACTGAATGATTTCCAGGGCGACAACTCGGTCGTCATCGGCGACCGTCTGGCGCAGAAGATGGGGCTCCGCGTCGGCGACCGGCTGACCCTGATATCGCCCAAGGGCAATGCCACGGCCTTCGGCACCGTGCCCCGGAGCGCCGCTTACCGCATCGTCGCGACGTTTCAGGTGGGCATGTTCGAATACGATTCCAGTTTCGTGTTCATGCCGCTTTCGGCCGCGCAGCTCTATTTCAAGTATCCGCCGACCGCCGTGTCGTCGCTCGAAGTATTCATCGACAACCCGGACGACGCGCTCGACGTCAAGGTCCGCATCGCCGGCGCCATCCGGAACATCGGACGGGTGCATGACTGGCAGCAGGCCAACGCCAGTTTCTTCAACGCCATTCAGGTCGAACGCAACGTCATGTTCCTGATTCTGACGCTGATCATCCTGGTCGCCGCGTTCAACATCATTTCGTCGATGATCATGCTGGTGAAGGACAAGGGCCGCGATATTGCGATCCTCCGGACCATGGGAGCGACACGCGGCATGATCATGCGGGTGTTTCTGATCGCGGGTGCATCGGTCGGCGTGATCGGCACGGTGGCGGGCGCGGTCATGGGCATCGCCTTTGCCGACAACATCGAATCCATCCGTCAGTGGATTCAGGGATTGACCGGCGCCGATCTATTCGCCGCCGAAATCTATTTCCTGTCGCAGCTGCCGGCGGTGATCGACTGGCACGAAGTCGCCGCCGTCATCGCCATGGCGCTGGCGCTGTCCTTCCTGGCGACGATCTATCCCAGCTGGCGGGCGGCCCGGACCGACCCGGCGGAAGCACTAAGGTACGAGTAATCGGACGCGCGATGAACGACATGACCCCCGCATTGTCGCTTTCCGGCATCCGCCGCACGTTCCGCCAGGGACGGACGGAACTTGAGGTGCTGAAAGGTATCGACTTGATGGTCCGCCCCGGTGAAGTTGTTGCGTTGGTCGGCCCGTCGGGCGCCGGCAAGTCGACGTTGCTACACATCGCGGGGCTGCTGGAAACGCCCGACGCAGGCAAGATCGAGGTCTGCGGCGAGGATTGCTCCACCATGAACGACGAACAGCGGACGCTCGCCCGACGCAATCACCTGGGTTTCGTTTATCAAAGCCACCATCTGCTACCGGAATTTTCGGCGCTTGAAAACGTCGTCATCCCGCAGATCATCGCCGGCATTCCGGCGTCCGACGCCCGCGGCCGAGCCCATGAAATCCTTAAATGGATGGGGCTGGAAGAACGGGAAACCCACCGCCCGGCGCGTCTTTCTGGCGGCGAACAACAGCGCGTCGCCATTGCCCGGGCGCTGTCGACGGCACCCCACGTTCTGTTGGCGGACGAACCCACGGGCAACCTGGATCCGCACACGGCGGAAGAGGTATTTTCGGTGCTCCTGCGGCTCGCAAAGGGGGCGGGGCTGGCTGCGCTGGTAGCAACCCACAATCCGTCTTTGGCCGCCCGCATGGACCGCACCGTGCGCCTGACCAAGGGGTTTTTATTCCCGGAATGACGAAAAACAAGATCCATCGCTTGAAAGACCGCATCGGCGCGCACAGGGACAACGCGGGTCACGCGACCGAAGCACCGCTGGGGTCACGCCTTTTGTTGCTGAACGGGCAGGTCGGCTGCCGCATGGACGGCCCGGTCCCGGATGTCGTCAAACTGGCGGTCTATGTCACCGATGCGGCGCACCTGATCACTTCTACCGGATCAAGCCCGCCTACATGGGCGACCACAACCCGCCCGTCGTGTTGTTGACAGTCGGACCGTTCCCTAGGCCGGGCGTGAAAATCGAGATTGAGGCGACCGCCGCGAAGGCGGGTTGAGGCGCGTCAGCCCGCGACGTTGACGTTCACGGATTTTTTGTGGGTTTCACCCTTGTCGTCGGTCCAGGTGAATTCCATAGGGCCGCTCGCCGTCGCCACCACGAAAAACGACGTGTAGGGGTTGGACGACACGCCCGGGTGCCAATCGGCATGCAGCACCGTCTTGCCGCCATAGGTCACGATCAGCTTGTTCAGGATATCGCGGGGGAACCTGCCGCCGGTTTCCTTGTTCGGGCGCTGGCCGGTCTCCATGATATGGGTGACCACGCATTTGATCTCGAAGGGCTCGCCCTTCTTGACCGTGCCGGGGACACGGACTTTCGGCTCGATGTTCTTGACTGCCATGATGTGCTCCTTTACCCGCCGCAGCCGCCGATGGTCACTTTGACCTCGCGGCGCGCGATGTAGACGTCACCGTTGCTCAATTGCGCGACGGCGACGATTTTCTGGCTCTTGGCCAGCCGAATTCTGAGCGAAAACTCCGCTTTGCCGTTGTGCGGCCCGAAATGGTAATCGGCGATTTCCGGCAGCGGATTGCCGTCCGCGTACAGATGCACGGACTTGACGAAATCCTTTTCCGTCATCGGGCTTTCCACGGTCACGCCGAGCGGCACTACGCTGCCGTTTTCGGCGATCTGCGGCAGTTCCAGGGCGATCTTGCCTTCCTTGAACGCCTTGGCGCCGATAGCCTTTTCGATCGCCTGCAGGACCGAGGCGGGGGTCGCTTCGGCGGCGAACGGACTAAGCGTCATCAAGGCGACGCCGGCGCCGGCCAGGGCCAGGAATTCTCGGCGGGCGAGTTGATCCCTATGCACGATATTCATTCTCCTAATGCGGATGGCTGATCGGCCCGGATCTATTCAGGTCCGGACCAGTCAGCTCATTCGAACGCCGGTCAGGGTTTGATGTAGGTGTAGCCCTGAGCCTGCAGGTGGGCGAGTTCCGCAACGCCCGACGGCACGATGTCTTCGTTGAAGACTTCGTACAGCGCGTCCTGCGAAATCTTGCGGCCTTTGAGCGTGTTGGCGCAGATCGCGAACTTGATGTTCTGGGACTTCAGGTTGGCGACCGCGGTCTGAAGTTTGCCGGGGGCTTTGGCGTGCTGCAGCAGGCCGATGCCGTTGCCGTGAATGACGACCTTCAGATCCAGATTTTCTTTGCCGACGGCATTGATGTGGTTCTGGATGTTGCGCAGGGCGCCTTGGTATTTCTTGTCGTCCTTACCGCCGGGGTAATTGATGTGATAGACGACCTTCTGCTTGCCGTAACGTTCACCGGCCTGCAGGTCGCTCGGAACGACCACCCACAGGAAGCTGAGAACGGTCAAGGCAGTGATGAGATGACGCATGGTTTCCTCCAACGTGTGAATGCAATGCTGATCGCAGCCGGAGGGCCTATTTTCGTGGACTTATTTTGGCTCTCCTGGGTTAGATCGTAGCCAAAAGCGGGCAGCGGATACATTAGGGAAAACCCTTATGTCGGAGCGCCTCCGACCGCCCTGAAACCGGCGGGTTTCAGTCGTTTTCCGGCCCTCGCGGCCCCCCGTCCTGGGTGATCCGGCCTTTGACCACCCGGGATACCAGATCGGCGAACGATGTTGCGTCCATTTTTACCATGACGTGCGCCCGGTGCGCCTCGACGGTTTTCTCTCTGATCGACAACTGTTCTGCCACCATGCGGTTGGATTGGCCGTCGACGATCCGTTCCAAAACCTGATGCTCGCGCGGGGTCAGGGTTTCTAGCCGCGACCACAAATCGCCGTCGGCGTCCCGTTGGTGATGGCGGCGCAGGCTTTCCTCGGCCGCCCGCTCAATCACCTGCAACAAGGCTTTTTCCTCGAACGGTTTTTCGACGAAGTCGAACGCGCCGCTCTTCATCGCCTGAACCGCCATTTGAATATCGCCGTGGGCGGTGATGACGATCACCGGGATCAATCGGGTCCGGGTCAGGATTTCGTCAAGCAGCTGGATGCCGCTCATGCCGGGCATCCGCACGTCCGTCACGATGCAGCCCGGCGCCGTCGGCTGGAACGCCGCCAACAGGTCCTCCGCCGTGGCAAATCCTTTGGCCCGGTAGTCGGCGGATTCGATCAACCAGCAGAGTGAGCCGCGAACTGCGTCGTCGTCATCGACGACGAAAATTTCCACGGGCCGGTTAGGCATGTCCGGCCTCGTGCTCGGCCGCCGGCGGCCGGGGCAGTTCAAATATCAAGGCGGTGCCTTGCGGTTTGCGCGGTTCGGACCAGATGCGCCCCGCGTGCATGTCGACGATCGTCCGGCAGATGGCGAGCCCGAGGCCGAGCCCGCCCAGCTTGCTGCTGAAAAACGGCTGCCAGATTTGCGTGTGAAAGGCATCGCCTTCGCCGGCGCGGGAGAGTCCCGGGCCGGTGTCCAATACCTCGACCCGAATACCGCCGGAAATGGCGCGGGTCGAAATCGTCAGGTTCCGGGGCGACCAATCTACCTCGGCCATGGCGTCGATGGCGTTTTTTGCCAGGTTTATGACCAGCTGTTCGATTTCGATCAAATCACCCGAAACGGCGGGCAGGTCGTTCGCCAGATCAAGTCTCAGGGTGACGCCCTGATTCCGGGCCTCCTGGCCGATCAGCACGGCCGCCTCGCCGATCGCGTGGTTGACGTCGACCGGCCCGTGCTTAGGCGATTGTTTCTGCAAGTACCCGCGGACCCGCGAAATGATCTGGCCGGCGCGACTCGCCTGTTCATTGATGTTTTCAAGAGCCTGAAGGATATCGTTCGCCGCTTCGCCGTTACGCTGGCGGATGCGGCGGATGCCGCCTTCGGCGTAATTGTTGATGGCCGCCAGCGGCTGGCGCAATTCATGCGCCAGACCCGATGTCATCTCACTGATGACGCTGACCCGTGACAAATGCGCAAGGTCCGCCTGATGGCGCCGGGCGCGTTCTTCAGCGGCACGGCGGACGCTCACCTCGCGTTCCAATTCCAGGTTAGCTTCGGACAGTTCACGGGTCCGGCGCTTGACAAGAAATTCCGTCCACACCCCGTGGGACGCCACGGAAAGGACGATCACCAGCGCAATCGCCAGCCACTGCCAATGCTGCTTGATGATTTCACGAAGCCCGATGGCGCCGGGCGTGTAGGGCCCGATCTCCAACTCCCGGAACATGTCGTGGACCGGTTTGTAATCCAAAGGCACGGTCCATCCGGCCGATCCCATGGCCCGCACCGGCCCACTGTCGGACGCCAGGTTCAACAGCGCGATCGCGACTTTTTCCGACACGTCCGTCGGCGTTTGCGGCATGGTCGCGAACGGCCATTCGGGATACAGCCGGGTGCTGAGCCGCACATCGTGGCCGGGGATGCTCTGCGGATTGAGTATGTGGAAATCCGACAGCTCGATGCCGTTTTCAACGGCCATGGTTTCCAATACGTCGGTGCGCACCGTGCCGGCGTCGACCTGGTGGTCGCGCACGGCGAACACGATCCGGTCCTGCGGCAGGCCGACGAAATCGATCCGCGCGAAATCGGTGAAGGGGTCGATGCCCACGGCCTTCAATTCTCGCCACGCCATCTGAAACCCGCCGAAGGCGCCGGGCTTGACGGCGGCGAAAGATTTTCCCTTAAGGTCGCCGAGTTTCTTGATGCCCGGATTGTCGGCGCGGGCGAAGATCACGGCGCCGAAGACGTTGCGGTATTTCTGCCCGAACGGTGATTTCACGGTGGCGATTCGGGTGAGCCCGAAATCGGCTTCCAACTCCACATACTGGCCCGAATTGGTGAAAACGAAAGCGACGCGTCGTTCCGCCACGTGTCGCCGGAGCGCCGCCAGCGGCAGGGGCACGACCTCGAACTTTGCGCCCCGGATCGCCGTGCCGAGGAAAGCCGCCGTCGGCTGCCAGCTTCGCCGGGCATGGTCGTCACCGCGATAGGCCAGCACGCCGATGCGGTAGGTACGGCCGTCCGGATCCGCCGCAAAGGCGGACCACGCAGCAATCCAGACCATTAAACAGGCCAGCGCCGGAAGGATAGGTCTCACGCCCGATATCACCTTTATTTGAAGCCGCTCGGACCAATCTATCATTATAGAATGGGTTTCACATCGCGTAAGTCGCGGCGCCGAGGCCGTTGCCAAAACCGGCAGCGCGGCGTATGGGGATGAACCCCGGATTGCATCAGGACGGCGTTATGAAGATCGACCGGCGTACCTTCACAAATGGGTTGGCGGCCTTTGGGGCCGCCGGGATCGTGGGCTTGCCCGGCTTCGCGAACGCCACGCCCATTGCCGGGTTCGAGCCCGAGCCCTGGTTCGCGCCGACCACCGGCGATCTGCGGAAAGACCTGGCCGCCGCCGACGCGTCCGGCAAGTACTTGGCGCTGTTGTGGGAACAGAAAGGCTGCCAGTACTGCCACCGCCTGCACACGGTGAATTTCCAGTTCGATGAAATCACCGACCTTGGCAAAAAACATTTCCACACGTTTCAGATGGACCTTTGGGGCAAGCGGCCGTTCGTCGATTTCGATGGTAAGACTCGGAGCGAAGCCGACATCGCCAAGGCCAGGGGCGTCCGCGCGACGCCGGTGATTTTGTTCTTCGACGGCGCGGGTAAGGAAGTTTTCCGCATGCCGGGTTACGCGGAACCTGCGGTGCAGTTCGCCATTTACCGCTTTGTCGCTGAAAAGGGCTATGCCGACGGCTCGTTCTTGGATTGGATCAATAAACAGTCCTGAGCGTCGTCGTTTGCCTGCCTAACCTGCCAAAAAAGGCGCCGGGTCGAAGTCCGGCATGAAGTCCCTGAACAAGGCGCGGTTGGCCGCGCCGAACCGGGCAAGATTGGCGCGTTGCGCGTCCTCGGTGAAACCGCCGTCCCGATCGAACGAGGCTGCGGCATATATTTCGCGCAACGCGTCCCCGACGTCGGTCCCATATTTGTCCCGGAAAACTCTGATGACGGCTTCGGGTTTCGCTTTTTCGCGGGCGGCCCGCAGCAATTGTGAAAGCTCCGTCGCGATGTCGATGGGCAGGGCTTGATTGGCCGCCCGTTGGACATCGAAGTATTCACCCATCAGGCTGGGGTTATATAGCTGCGTACGCGGCACAGGGACGGGGAACGGAATCCCCACGCTGGTCTGCATCGCCGGCATGAAATCTTCAAACGGCGCGTCCGCGCCGTAGCACCCGGCGTTATAGGGTAGGACCACGACCCGGTCGTGCCCGAAGACATCGGCGTAAAGCATCGCGAGGCGGCGCCAGTCCAGGGCGTCTTCCGGAATGTCCGCGACGAACGCATCCCGGTCCTTGGCGCCCAGGTTCTGTAGGTGCAGGGCATAGAGCGATCGGATGAACGACGCCTGATCGCGAACGATGAGAATGATGCGGGCTTCGAACCCGTCTAGAAGCCGCGCCAGGTGATGCGCGCGGGCTTCCACATCAATGCCCGGGCCATGTTCGCGGCAGGTGAGGGAGAGGCTTTCATCGGAAAGAAAAAATCCCGCCGCGTCGCTGTTGGCGAGCAGCGGGTGAAATTCGGCAGCCCGCAAACGGTCAACCGCATCGGCTGTCCAGTATTGGTCTTCCGCGTGATCGCGAAGCAGCAGAAACAACTCGAACAGGGGTTGAATGCCGTTGGCCCGAAGCGCGTCAAAGACATCGTGGCCGGGCTTGAAAAACACATTCTCGATCAGGGTCGAGGCGCAGCGTTGCAATCCGACGTGAAGATAAAACGGTTTGGGCAAGAGGCGCCCTCCGGTTTGGCACGGCGATCGACTGCCGCCTACGGGGTTTTCAATTCCACGGGCTGCCCGTGCGGCATCGCCAGATAGGCGCGGCGCCATTCCTCCGCCCGCCGGGTGACGGCCGCGTCGTCGGCCAGTCCCTTTTCGCGGGCCAGCCGTTCCAGCGCCCTCATCCAGTGCGTGTAGTAGGTCGACCCGTCGTCCGGGTCGCCCGCCGCCTGCGCGCGTTTGATTTCGGCGCCCAGCGTTTCGGCCCATTCCTCGGCCGTGAACACGCCCCGGTCGACCAGCGTCGTCGCCATGGCGAAAGCCTGAGCCTCCCAGGGTTCGGTGAAAACGGGGTGGTCGGTCATCGACTTACGCCTTGTCCAGGTAGGGTTCCCACATGTCCACGTGGACCGCACTGCCGCGGGTTGCGTCTGGGCCCCACAGCTCCGCCGCTTCGAACCGGACGGAATAAAGCGGCACGCCTTCGGTCACGCCGTCCTTGTGGGTGTCCGGAAAAATGTGGATGCCGTGGATGCGGACGATCTTGCCCACGTGCCCCCGGGTGTAGCGGGGGGCGCGAGTGTGGCCTGCGGGGTGGAAGTTTTTGATCCGGACGCGGTCGCCCGGTTTGAACGCAGGAGTCACCGGCGCGTCGACGTCCGCCGGGCCGCCGGCCTTGACCGCATTCAGCGCCTGTTCCGGCCCCGGCGGCGTGACGGCGGCAGCGCAATCGGCCTTGCCTGACGCGATTTCCCTTTCCGTCACCAACCCCGCGTCCAACAGGCAGTTTTCCGTCCCGGTCAGCCAATTTTCGTAATAGCTGTTGCGAATGTAATCGACCGGGTGCTGGCGTTCACGCGCATGGCGGCTTTCGTCGATGTTCCATTCGCCGAGCAAACCCGTCGCAACGGTGAAGGCGAAGACCTTGCGCTCCCAGTCTTCGTGAAAGATGGCTTCTTCGGTTTCTTTTTCCGGGTTGATGGGGCCGAGGCCGTGCATGCCGCCCAGGTCGTGTCCGCCGTTCATCGCGATTTCCTCATTCGGCGGCTTCCTCGATCTCGTCCGGCGATTTCGCCTTTTCGACGCCGATCATGGAATTGCGGGTGATCAGTTTTTCAAGCCGCGGGGCGTCCCATCCGTCGGTGCCAGCGGGCCGCTCGGGGACGACCAGATAGCGCATTTCCGACGTCGAATCCCAAACCCGGATTTCCACGTCGTTGGCCAGCGTCGTGCCGAATTCGGCGAGTACGCCGCGCGGGTCCGAAACGGCGCGCGACCGGTAGGGCGCGGATTTGTACCACACCGGCGGCAGGCCCAGGACCGTCCACGGATAACAGGAACACAGGGTGCAGACGACGATGTTGTGAACCTTGGGCTCGTTTTCGACGACCACCATGTGTTCCCCCTGGCGGCCCTTGAAACCGAAGTCGCCGATGGCGGCGTTAGGCTCGATCAGCAGCCAGTCGCGGTATTTCGGATCGGTCCAGGCGCGGGCGACGACCTTTTTACCGTTCTGCGGGCCGACGCGGTGTTCATACCGGTCGACCAGCGCGTCCAGCGTTGCCGGGTCAACCAGACCTTTTTCGATCAACAGGCTTTCAAGCGATTTAACCCGGAGCGCGATGTCCGACGGCGGCTCTGTGTGGTCATGATCATGACCGTCATGCGGCATGGCCGATTCTCCCGTTTTTCGGCGGTGCTCGCCGAGCATGGCACAGGCCGGCTTGGGCGATCAAGCCGGGTCGGGGGCCGCGCCCGGGCTTAACGCCTTTGAATCCTCAGGGTTATGCACGTAAAAATCGCCGAACGGGGAAAACCCGGCGCTCCGGCCCGGAATTCTCGTCGGACTCCGTGCCGGTTTATGGAATCAATAGTCCATGCCAGACACGCCCGAAAAAGACGCTCCGCCGCCCGCTGATTTCGTTCACTTGCGCCTGCATTCCGCCTATTCGCTTTCCGAAGGCGCGATCCGGCTCAAGGACCTCGTCAAACAGTGCCGCAAATTCGGCATGCCGGCGGTCGCCGTGACCGATACGAATAATTTATTCGGCGCGCTGGAATTTTCCCTGGCGGCGCGGGGCGAAGGGGTGCAGCCGATCATCGGCTGCCAGTTGACGATCTTGCCCGGCGACGACGGACAGAACGGCGGCGCAATGGGCGGTCAGGGTGGCTGCTTGGTCCGCGAACGCTCGCCCTCGGTGGTACTTCTGGTCAAGGACGACACCGGATACCGCAACCTGTTGAAACTTCTGAAGGCGGCGTACCTCGATGCCGAGGAAATGACCGAAACCGGCGTGCGGCTGGAAACGCTGCTGGCCCATAATCAAGGGCTGATCCTGCTGACCGGCGGGCCGGCGGGGCCGGTCGGGCGGGAACTGGTCCACGGCCAGACGGACAAGGCCCGTGCGCTTTTGACGCGGCTGGCCGGCGCCTTCGACGGCCGCACCTATGTGGAAATCCAGCGCCACGGCATGGACGCGGAAAACGCGACGGAAGCGGGCTTCCTCGACCTCGCCTACGAACTTGATCTGCCGCTGGTCGCCACCAACGAGGCGTTTTATCCGACGCCCGATATGTTTGAGGCCCATGACGCGCTGATCTGCATCGCCGAAAGCGCCTACGTCTCGACGCCCGAGCGGCGGCGGCTGACGCCGCAGCATTGGTTCAAGGGCGCGCCCGACATGCGCGCGCTGTTTGCCGACCTGCCGGAAGCCGTCGACAACACAATGGTGATCGCCAAGCGCTGCGCCTTCATGGTCGAAAAGGTCGACCCGATCCTGCCGGCCTATGACTGCGGCGACGGGCGGACGGAACAGGACGAATTGCGCGCCCAGGCGGCGGTGGGGCTTGAGGCGCGGCTCGAAGCGCACGTCTATGAAGAAGGCATGGACGCCACCCAGCGTGAGGAAGTCGCCAAGCCGTACCGCGAGCGGCTAGAATACGAACTCGGCGTTATCATCGACATGGGCTTCCCCGGTTACTTCCTGATCGTCGCCGACTTCATCGGCTGGGCCAAGGAGCGGGGCATCCCCGTGGGGCCGGGCCGCGGATCGGGCGCAGGTTCCGTCGTCGCGTGGTCGCTTTCGATCACCGACCTTGATCCGCTTCGGTTCGGGCTGCTGTTCGAACGGTTCCTTAACCCCGAACGCGTGTCCATGCCTGACTTCGACATCGACTTCTGCCAGGACCGGCGGGACGAAGTCATCCGCTATGTCCAGGCGCGGTACGGCCACGGCCACGTGGCGCAGATCATCACCTTCGGTAAACTGCAGGCCCGCGCGGTGCTGCGCGATGTCGGCCGGGTATTGGAAATGCCCTACGGCTACATCGACAAAATCTGCAAGCTGGTGCCCAACAACCCGGCCAATCCGGTGACCTTGGAAGAAGCCGTTGAGGGCGAACCGCAAATCCGCCGGATGATGGCCGAAGACCCGCAGGTTCAGTACCTCATCTCGCTCGCCCTGAAACTTGAGGGCCTTTACCGCCATGCTTCGACCCACGCGGCGGGCGTCGTCATCGGTGACCGGCCGTTGGAAGACCTGATCCCGCTTTACCGCGATCCGCGCTCCGACCTGCCGGTTACCGGCTTCAACATGAAATTCGTGGAAAGCGCCGGCTTGGTGAAGTTCGACTTTTTGGGGCTTAAGACCCTGACCGTGCTGGCCAAAGCGGTGGAGCTTTGCCGCGACAAGAGGGTGGAACTCGACCTGTCGACCATCCCGTTGGACGATGCGAAGACCTTCCAGATGATCGGCGACGGCCACACGACCGGCGTGTTCCAGTTGGAATCGGAAGGCATGCGCGATGTCCTGAAGCAGATGAAGGCCGACGCGTTCGAAGACATCATCGCCGTCGTCGCCCTTTATCGCCCGGGCCCCATGGACAACATCCCGTCCTACATCGCCCGTAAGAAAGGGGAGGAGGAACCGGACTATCTTTACCCGACCCTTCAGCCGGTCCTGCAAGAAACCTTCGGCATCATGATCTATCAGGAACAGGTCATGCAGGCGGCGCAGGAGCTGTCGGGATATACCCTCGGCGGCGCCGACCTTCTGCGCCGCGCCATGGGTAAGAAGATCAAGGCCGAGATGGATCAGCAGCGGGAAATTTTCGTTTCCGGCGCGGAAGAACGCGGCGTCGACAAGCGCAAGGCGTCGGACATCTTCGACCAGGTCGCCAAGTTCGCGGGCTATGGCTTCAACAAATCGCACGCCGCGGCCTATGCGCTTGTCGCGTATCAGACGGCGTATATGAAGGCTAACCACCCGGTGGAATTCCTGGCGGCTTCCATGACGCTCGACATGCACAACACAGATAAGCTCGCGGTGTTCAAGCGCGAGCTCCGCGATCAGGGCATCGACCTGTTGCCGCCGGACGTGAACAAATCCTTCCGCGACTTTTCCGTCGAGCGGAAGGGAGAGGCGTCCGCCATCCGCTATGCGCTCACCGCCATCAAAAACGTCGGCGGCGGCGCCATGGAGGCATTGGTCGCCGAGCGCACGGCGAACGGCCCGTTCAAAAGCCTGTCCGATTTTGCCCGCCGCCTTGATCCCAAGCTGATCAACAAGCGCCAGATGGAAAACCTGATCCGCGCCGGCGGGCTCGACGCGCTTAATCCCAACCGGCGGCAACTGTTCAGCGGCCTGGAGAAGATTTTGAACGAGGCCAACATCGCCCATGCGGAGCGCAACAGCGACCAGATGGGCCTGTTCGGCGGCGGCGGCGGCGCGCAGAAACAGCCGGACATCCGGCTCGACAACATCGCCGACTGGAGCACCGCCGAGCGGTTGCAGCAGGAATTGGACGCCGTCGGGTTCTACCTGTCGGCGCATCCGCTGGACGATTACGAAACGGTCTTAAGGAAGCAAAAGGTCCAGAGCTATGCCGAGGTCGTGGCCTCCGGCCGGCCGGGCCAACGGCGTATGGCCGGCACCTTTGACCAGATGAAGGAACGCACGTCGGCCAAGGGTGCACGCTATGCCTTCGTCACATTCTCCGACCCGACGGGGACCTTCGAAGGCATTATGTTTTCCGAGGTTCTGGCCGCTAACCGCGAGGTTTTGCAGAAGGGGCAGGCCTTCGTCATCGAAATGGACGTGCAGATCGAGGTGGATACGTCGAGGTTCATGGTCCAGGGCCTCAAGTCCTTGGACGCGGTGGCGTCAACGGCCATTACCGGCCTGACCGTGGTGATCGACGGCGACCGGCCGCTGGCGCCGCTCGCCGAAGTGCTGATGGCTCAGGAACGGGGCCAGTCGCCGATTTATGTGGTCCCCAGGCTCGAAGACCGGCGCGAGGTCGTGATAGGCCTGGACCGCCGGTTCAAACTGTCGCCGGCGGTTATCGCGGCGGTCAAGTCCGTTTCCGGCGTGCTGGAGGTCCGGGAGGACTGATCCGCGTGCGGTTTCCCGCCAAAACCCTTGAATTTAAAGCCCTGGCCCGGCCAGTTTTCCCTTGATTCCGCGCCTTTGGGGGGCTAAACCTCCGCCCATATCGCACGCTGGCACGCGGCGTCCATGCAAATTCACGGAATTGCCGCTCCGGTGCCGGGCCATGTGGCCCGGTATTCGCCCGCGGAGGCACAACCGGAAAAGAGGCTTATCATGGCGTTTCCCACGTTTTCCATGCGTCAGTTGCTTGAAGCTGGCGTTCACTTCGGTCACTCAACCCGCCGCTGGAACCCGAAAATGGACAGCTACCTGTTCGGGGTCCGCAACGGCATCCATATCATCGATTTGCAACAGACCGTGCCGATGCTGCACCAGGCGCTTCAGGCCGTGCGCGACGTCGTCGCCGCCAACGGCCGGGTTCTGTTCGTCGGCACCAAGCGCCAGGCCGCCGGCCGGGTCGCCGAAGCCGCCAAGAAATGCGGTCAGTACTACGTCAACCACCGCTGGCTCGGCGGCATGCTGACCAACTGGCAGACGATTTCCAAATCCATTGCGCGGCTGCGCGAACTGGACGAACGGATGACCAACCAGGAAAGCCTGGGCATGACCAAGCGCGAACTGCTCGGCCTGGCCCGCGAACAGGAAAAGCTTGAGCGCGCCTTAGGCGGCATCAAGGAAATGGGCGGCCTGCCGGACATCGTCATCGTCATCGACACCAACAAGGAAGACATCGCCGTCGCCGAAGCCAACAAGCTGGGCATTCCGGTCGTCGGCGTGGTGGATTCCAACTCCGATCCGGCCGGCATCACCTATCCGGTGCCGGGCAACGACGACGCGATCCGCGCGGTGCAGCTTTATTGCGACCTCTTGGCGGATGCGGTGCTTGACGGTCTGAGCGCTTCGCTCCAAGCCGCCGGCGTCGACCTTGGCGAAGACGAAAACGCGACCGAAGTCGTCGCCGCCGCCGAAGCCAACCCGGAAAACCCGCCGACGCCGGAACAGGCCGCCGCTGAGGTGACAGGAGCGCTGACGCCCGGGCCCGCCGAAGACGCGCCGGCTCAGGCTTAATTTCCCGAATCGGAACTGGAAAAGGCGGGCGCCTCCATGGGGTGCTGCCGTTTACGCAAGTACAAGTATTGAAAGAGGCACGAAATGGCTGAGATCACAGCGGCTCTGGTGAAAGAGCTTCGCGAGAAAACCGGCGCCGGCATGATGGATTGCAAAAAGGCGCTGAACGAAAACAACGGCGATGTCGAAGCCGCGATTGACTGGCTTCGCACCAAAGGCTTGTCTGCGGCGCAGAAAAAGGCCGGCCGGGTCGCGTCCGAAGGGCTCGTTGCGGTCGCCGTCGACGGCAACCGCGGCGCGGTGGTCGAAGTCAACTCGGAAACCGATTTCGTGTCGCGCAACGATCAGTTCCAGGCCTTCGTCAAACAGATCGCCGATCTGGCGCTCAAGGCCGGCGGCGACATCGATAAATTGAAGGCGATGGACTACTCGGGCGCCGGCCGCACGGTCGAAGAACAACTGACCCACATGATCGCCACCATCGGCGAAAACATGTCGATCCGCCGTTGCGAGAGCCACGAGGTGTCGAAAGGCGCGCTAGCGACCTACATCCACAACGCCATGGGCGAAGGCATCGGCAAGATCGCGGTCATGGTCGGCCTGGAATCGGACGGCAACGCGGATAAGCTGCAGGGCTTCGGCAAGCAGCTGGCGATGCACATCGCCGCCGCCAAGCCGCAGTCAGTTTCCCGCAACGATCTGGACCCGGTGATCCTGGAACGCGAACGGGCGGTTCTGTCGGAACAGGCCCGCGAATCGGGTAAGCCGGAAGAGATCATCGGTAAGATGGTCGAAGGCCGCCTTCGCAAGTTCTTCGAAGAGGTCTGTCTGATGGATCAGACCTTCGTGATCGACGGCGAAAGCCGCGTTGAAAAGGCGGTCGAGGCCGCCGGGAAAGACGCCGGTGGCGCCATTTCCGTCAATGGTTTCAAGGTCTTCGTCCTGGGCGAAGGCATCGAAAAGGAAGAAGGTGACTTCGCCGCCGAGGTTGCCGCCGCGGCCGGTTCCTGACCCCGTTTCGGCGCAACTCCGACGGTGCTTGGCGAACCCGGCAAGACGGGTTGCAGGTCCTGATGTACACTGGCGCCGGACATTTTCCGGCCGCCCTGAAGACCTTCGGGGCGACCCCATTCGATGGATTGCACCGTGCCTGACCAGCCCTCATACAAGCGCGTCCTGTTGAAACTTTCGGGCGAAGGATTGATGGGCCCCCAAGAGTATGGCCTCGATCCCGAAACCGTCGAGCGGATGTGCAGCGAAATCGCCGACGTTCACGGGCTCGGCGTGCAGATCTGTCTGGTCATCGGCGCCGGCAACATCTTTCGCGGCGTATCGTCGGCCGCCAAGGGGATCGAGCGCACATCAGCCGATTACATGGGCATGCTGGCGACCGTGATGAACGCGCTGGCGGTGCAAAGCGTGCTCGAAGCCCGGGGCGTGCCGACGCGGGTCCAGTCCGCGATCCCCATGCAGACCGTGTGCGAACCCTACATCCGCCGCCGCGCCGTTCGTCACATGGAAAAGGGCCGGGTGGTGATTTTCGCCGCCGGCACCGGCAATCCGTTCTTCACCACCGACACGGCGGCGGCGCTGCGCGCCGCGGAAATGAACTGCGACGCCCTGATGAAGGGGACGCAGGTCGATGGCGTCTATTCATCCGACCCGAAAACCGACCCCAAGGCGGAACGCTACGACCGCCTGACCTATCAGGACGTTCTGGCCCGCGACCTGCGCGTCATGGATACGTCGGCGATCGCGTTGGCGCGGGACAACCGGGTTCCAATTGTCGTGTTTTCAATTCACAATCCGGGGGAATTTTCCCGGGTTGTCAAAGGCGAAGGCCTTTTCACCGTGGTCGAATAAAGGCCCGGGATAAAGGTGTTGGGAGGTCATCATGGCTGATTTTAGCATTACGGGACTTAAGTCCGACATCGGCCGCCGCATGGACGGCGCCATCGAGGTTCTGCACCGCGAACTGGGCGGCCTGCGCAACGGACGTGCGTCCGCAAGCCTGCTTGAGCCGCTTACCGTCGCCGCCTACGGCGCAGGCATGCCGATGAACCAGGTCGGCACCATCGGCGTGCCGGAACCGCGCATGCTGACGGTTCAGGTTTGGGACAAAAGCCTTGTTTCCGCCGTCGAAAAAGCGATCCGAGAGAGCAACCTGGGGCTCAATCCGGCGACTGACGGGCAGTTGGTCCGGGTGCCCATTCCGGCGCTGACCGAAGAACGCCGGACGGAACTGACCAAAGTGGCGTCCGGCTATGCCGAAGACGCGCGGGTCGCCGTCCGCAATGTCCGTAAGCACGCCATGGACAGTCTTAAGAACGCCCAAAAATCCGGCGACATTTCGGAGGACGAATATCACGAGTATGCGGACGACGTTCAGAAACTGACCGACGGGCATGTGAAATCGATCGACGACATCGTTGCGGCCAAGGAATCCGAAATCATGCAGCTTTGACCGTTATGGCGCTGATCCCCACAAACTTAGGCGAACACGCTGCCCCTCGGCACGTTGCGATCATCATGGACGGCAACGGGCGTTGGGCCCAGCGTCGGGGCCTGCCGAGGGCGGCCGGGCACAAGGCCGGCGCGGATGCCGTTAGCCGGGCGATCCGGGGTGCTGGAGACCTGGGCATTCCATATCTGACGCTGTTCGGGTTTTCGTCGGAAAACTGGCAACGGCCGAAACAGGAAGTTACCGATTTAATGGGGCTTTTACGTCTTTACCTGCGTAGCGAGATTGCCGGATTGAACCGCGAGGGCGTGCGGCTCCGGGTCATCGGCGAACGCGATCAATTCGATCAGGACATTGTCGACCTGATCGCCGACGCCGAACGCCTGACAGCCGAAAATGACCGCCTCAACCTGACGGTCGCGCTGAGCTACGGCGGGCGCCGCGAAATCGTCGAGGCGGCCCGCCAGGTCGCAGCCAAAGTTGCGGCCGGCGCCATGCGCCTGGAAGACATCGACGAAAAAGGCTTTGCCCGGCTGCTCTACACCGACGGCCTACCGGAACCCGATCTGGTGATCCGCACCAGCGGCGAACAGCGGATCAGCAATTTCCTGCTGTGGCAGATGGCATACGCCGAGTTTTCGTTCATCGACGTGTTGTGGCCCGATTTCGACGAAGGCCATCTGGCCGAAGCCGTATCGGATTTCCTTGGGCGCGACCGCCGCTTCGGCGGCGCCGTCAGCGCCTGATTTTGCGCAAGGCGCGCTGTTCCCTTGGGTGAAACCGGAAAACGGATTCTTTCCGCCGCGGTCTTGATACCGCCGGTGCTGGCCGCCGTGCATTTCGGGCAGCCTTACTTTGAAGCTCTGGCCCTGGTGTTTGCCGCGCTGATGGTCTGGGAGTGGTACAAGTTGTCCGCCCGGCAACCCATGCTGCTGGTCGCCGGCTGGGCGTATATCGCGCTCGCGGTCTATTTCATCCATTTGGTCCGCTATGCCGGCGGCGCGGGGCCGTTCGGCCTCTATCTGCTTTTCACCGTAACCTGGGTCACCGACACCGGCGCCTATGTGATCGGGCGGTCGGTCGGCGGGCTCAAACTGGCGCCCCGGATCAGCCCCTCGAAAACCCTTTCCGGCGCGTTGGGCGGTTTGATCTTCGGGGTGATGGCGGCTATCCTGCTGTGGTTTCTGGCGGGGTTCGCGGTCGATGCGCGGCTGGTCGTTTTTGCGGTGGTTTACAGCGTCGCCTGCCAGATCGGAGACTTGGTGGAATCGGCGGCGAAACGCCATTTCGGGGTCAAGGATTCCGGAAATCTAATTCCCGGCCACGGCGGCATCCTCGACCGGGTCGACGGGCTTTTGGGGGCGGCGGTCGCCGCGGGGATTATGTATGCGCTGGATGGGCCGTTGTAATTAATGGATCAGGTTATTCAACCCCGCGCCGCAACGGACAGAGCACGGTCGGTCACCTTGTTGGGCGCCACCGGGTCAATCGGCTGTTCGACCGTCGAAATCCTGAAAACCCACCCGGATCATTTCACGGTCGAAACCCTGACCGCCAACCGCAATGTCGCGCTGCTGGCCCGTCAGGCGCTCGAACTCGGGGCCAAGCGGGCGGTCATCGCCGACCCGGACCAGTACTGTGAGCTCAAATCGGCGCTTGCCGGCCACAGGGTCGAGGTTTCGGCGGGGGCGGAGGCGATATCCGACGTTGGCCATCACCCGTCGGACATCGTCGTCGCCGGGATTGTCGGCGCGGCGGGGCTGAAGCCGGTTTTGAACGCCGTCCGCCGGGGGGCCACTGTCGCCTTCGCCAACAAGGAATGCCTAATTTCCGCGGGCGATCTGATGGTCCGTGAAGTCCGCGATCACGGGGCGACGCTGCTGCCGGTCGATTCCGAACACAGCGCAATATTTCAGGTATTCGATTTCGAACGCCCCGAAAAGGTTCACCGGATCGTCCTGACCGCGTCCGGTGGCCCGTTCCGCACCCGTAAGCGTGAGGACCTGGCCCGGATTACGCCGGCCGAGGCCGTCGCCCACCCGAACTGGGACATGGGCGCCAAGATTTCTGTCGACAGCGCTACCATGATGAACAAGGGGCTTGAGGTGATCGAGGCATTTCACTTGTTCCCAGTGCCGGAGGAACGGATCGATATCCTGGTGCATCCAGAATCCGTCATCCACAGCATGGTCGATTACGTCGACGGCTCGGTTCTGGCGCAATTGGGCGCGCCGGACATGCGCACACCCATCGCCTACGCCCTGGCCTGGCCCGACCGGGTCGCCACCACGGCGCCCCGGCTGCGGCTTGAGGACATCGGCAAATTGACCTTCGAAGCGCCCGACGAAAGGCACTTTCCCGCGCTACGGCTGGCCCGGGAGGCGCTCCGGGCGGGCCGCAACGCGCCGACGGTGCTCAACGCCGCCAACGAGGTGGCGGTCGCCTGGTTCCTGGAAAAAGGCCTTGAATTCCTTGCAATTACCGATGTCGTAGCGCAAGTCCTGGCGCGGATACCGCCGACGCCGCTGAATTCGCTGGAAGATGTCTTCAACTGCGATGCGGAGGCCCGCCGCGTTGCCGAGGAAATTGCCTCGAAATCAGTTGGTTAGATCGTATTTTTCGGATAAACCTCTGATCCGGCCCGACCCAGGAAAACCCTTTGCCTACATCGCCGAAACGCTTCAAGGAAACCCATGGCACTTTTCGATTTTACCTGGAATTATATCGTCGTTTTTCTGTTCGTGCTGACGGTCCTCGTGTTCGTCCACGAATGGGGCCATTACTGGGTCGCGATCAAAGCGGGCGTGCGGGTCGAGGTGTTTTCCATCGGGTTCGGCCCGGAACTGTTCGGATGGACCGATAAGAACGAAACCCGCTGGAAAATCAGCGCGATACCCCTTGGCGGCTATGTCAAGATGTTCGGCGAGGCCGACGGCTGGCAGGAAGAAGAAGAAGACGCGGCAAAACCGCTGAGCGACGCGGAAAAAGCGGTGTCGTTCCATCATAAAAACCTGTGGCGGCGTTCCGCCATCGTCGCCGCCGGCCCGATCGCGAATTTCCTGTTCGCCTCGATCCTGGTGGCGTTGCTGGCCGGTCTCAACGGCACGGCGCGGCCGCTGGCAGTCGTCGGCGAGGTGCTGCCGGATACCGCAGCCGCCCAGGCGGCGCTCAAACCGGGCGATCGGGTGCTTGCGATCAACGACCAAAAAATAATATGGTTCAATGACTTGCGGCGGATCGTGTCGGCAAATCCGGGGGTCGTCTTGACCCTGAGCGTCGACCGTGACGGCGAAACGCTCACCATCCCGGTGACCCCGTTCACCAAGGCCGGGGAGGACGGGCAGCCCGCCATCGGCCTGCTCGGCGTGCGGCTGGACCCGAAGGCGGTCGAATTCGAACGCCAGGGCCCCGGCCAGGCGCTGCTGACCGGAATAAACTATACGGTCGACATGGTGACGCGGATTTTCGGCGTTCTGGGCGAGATTTTCTCGGGCGAACGGTCTTCCAAGGACTTGGGCGGACCGCTCCGGATCGCGCAGCTTTCGGGTGATATCGCGCAGCTGGGGCTGGCCGAACTGGTGATGTTTATGGCGGCGCTGTCGGTCAACCTGGGGCTGATCAATCTGTTCCCGATCCCGGTGCTCGACGGCGGTCGGCTGATGTTTTTTCTGGCGGAAGGGTTACGCGGGCAGCCCTTGACACCGAAAATCGAGGAATATGGGATGCGGATCGGTCTGGCCCTGGTCGGGTTTCTGATCGTTTTCGTGACCTGGAATGATATAACTCATATGCCCTGGCACCTCGTCATCGCCTGGTTTGAGCGGTTAATTTAACGGATTGCCAATCATTTTGAGCCCATAAGCTGGGTAAACCTGGATAACCGAAGCGCATTCGGGGGAAGAATTGCAGCGGCTGACCTACTTGTTGATCGGATTAGTGTTGCTGGGCGGCATCGCTGTTCAGGCGCCTGCCGCATGGGCGCAAAACCGTCCGGTGGTCGCGGAGATTGTCGTCGAGGGCGCGCAGCGTATCGAGCCCGGCACAGTGCGTTCGTACCTTCTGATCAAGGAAGGGGAGGTCGTTGACGCCGCCAAGGTCAACAAGTCGCTGAAAAGTCTGTTCGCGACGGGCCTTTTCGCCGACGTGACGATCCGTCAGGACGGCCGGCGGCTGATCGTCAACGTGCTTGAAAATCCGATCATCAACCGGGTCGCCTTCGAAGGGAACAAAAGCCTCGAAGACACCGCGCTCGAGGCGGAAATCACCCTGCGGCCCCGGGTCATTTTCACCCGTGCCAAGGTGCAGAGCGATCTTCAGCGCATCCTCGCGGCTTATCGCAGCACCGGCCGGTTTGCCGCGGCGGTCGAGCCAAAGGTCATTCGGCTGCCTCAGAACCGCGTCGATCTGGTGTTCGAAATCAAGGAAGGCGAGCCGACAAACGTCGCGCGCATCGCCTTTATTGGCAACGATTTCTTCGATGACGATGATCTTCGGGAAAACATCCGCACTCAGGAAAGCGTCTGGTACCGGCTTTTGTCCAACGACGATACCTATGACCCGGACCGCCTGACCCTCGACCGCGAACTTCTTCGCCGGTTTTATCTGAAAAACGGATTTGCCGATTTCAAGGTTCAGTCCGCGGTCGCCGAACTGACTCGCGACCGCAAACAGTTCTTCATCACCTTCGCGCTGCAGGAAGGCAAGCGTTACCGGTTCGGCAAGGTCGACGTGGTGACGACGATCAAGGGCCTGGATCCGGAAAAGGTGAAAAAGGCGGTCGAGGCCGAAGCCGGCGACTGGTACGACGCGAGCGAAGTCGACGAATCGATCCAGCGTCTGACCGACGCCGCTTCCAGGCTGGGCTTCGCGTTTGTCGAAGTGCGCCCCCGGTTGAACCGTGACCGTGAGAAGCTAACCATAGACGTGGTTTTCGAAATCAACGAAGGCCCCAGGGTCTTCGTCGAGCGTATCAACATCCAAGGCAACGTTCGAACAAAGGACAACGTCATCCGGCGGGAATTCCGGCTGGTTGAGGGCGATGCGTTTATGACCGCCAAGCTGCGCCGGTCCCGGACCCGCATTCAGAATTTGGATTTCTTCGAAAAGATCGATTTGGAAACCGCGCCCGGCAGCGCGCCCGACAAAGCGGTGGTCAATGTGACCGTTGCCGAAAAATCGACGGGTTCGATTTCGCTTGGCGCTGGGTTTTCGACCGAGCAGGGCATATTGGGTGACTTCGGGCTTCGGGAGCGCAACTTGCTTGGCACGGGCCGGGACCTGGGCCTTCGTGTGATCATCGCGTCCCGCCGCAGTGAAATCGACGTGAAGTTCACTGAACCCTATTTTCTGAATCGCGACGTTACGGCCGGGATCGACGCGTTCACCATCACCGAGGACCTGCAGGATTTCAGTTCGTTCGACCGTAAACGAACCGGTTTCAGGCTTCGTGCCGGATATCCGCTGAACGAATTCGTCCGTCAATCCTGGCTCTACGAACTTCGCTCGGAAAAAATCGCCGACGTCGCGACATCGGCGTCGCCGGTCATTCAGGACGAAGCCGGCCAGAATCTGATTTCCCAGATATCTCACATCATCTCTTACGACACGCGTGATAGCCGGTTGAGCCCGACCAAGGGCTCCCTCATCAGTCTTGACAGCACGCTCGCCGGCCTCGGCGGGGACGTGCACAGTGCCGCCAACCGCTTGGTTGCCGCCTATATCTGGTCGCCGTGGCCTAAGTACACGCTGACCGTTGGCGGCCGCGCGGGCTATATCGTTGCGTACTCCGGCGGTGTGCGTTTGTCTGAACGGTTTTTTGTCGGTGGCCGCGACTTGCGTGGTTTTTCCAGCGGCGGCATCGGTCCACGCGATACGTCGACGGACGACTCGCTTGGCGCGGAATGGAAATATACCGGATCGATCGAATTGGGATTTCCGCTTGGCCTGCCTGCTGAATTCGGTTTGACCGGGCGCGCCTTCACCGATCTCGGCAGCGCCGGTGGTATTGCGACAACGCGCTCCAACGTCGAGGATACGGGCTCCTTGCGCGCGTCCGTCGGCGTCGGGCTCACGTGGAAATCACCGTTCGGTCCGCTCGGCATTGATCTAGGGCTGCCGTTCCTCAAGGAAGGTTTTGACGAGACGGAAGTCCTGCGCGTCAACTTCGGCACCCGGTTCTAGGAGTTTCTTGTGTTTTTTAAGATGAAAATTCTGTCCGCTGCGCTTTTCTTTTCTTTGCTGTTTGTGAATGGCGCGGACGGTCAGGCGCAACAGCCTCAACCCCCGGGCGCGGCGCCCAAGGCCACGGCACCGGCCGCCCAGGGCTCGCCGCGCAAGGCGACCAACGTCGCCGTGTTGGATGAACAGCGCATTTTGCGGGAAGCCAAATCGATGAAGAGCGCGCGCGACCAGCTGACCGCGATGCGTAAGAAATTCGAAGGCGAGATCGAGAAAAAACAGGGCGAACTGCGAACCGCCAACGAAGAACTTCGACGCCAGCGCTCGATCCTCGCGCCAGACGCGTTTGACGCGGAACGGCGAAAATTCGACCAGCGCGTCGCCGAAGTTCAAAAATTGGTGCAGACCCGCAACCAACAGCTTGAACGCGCCAATGCCGAAACTGTGCTACAGGTTCAAAAGGTCTACAACCAGATCGTCGTCGAACTGGCGAACGAGCGGAGTTACGGCATGATCTTCCGCAAAACGGCGACCATCGTCGTTCACCCGCCGATCGAGATTACGCCGGAGGTTCTTGCCCGCCTCGACAAACGTTTGCCGGCGGTAAAAGTCACCGAGCCGAAGTAGACTTCATCCATGGCCGACCTCAGATTTTTCAAGCGGGCCGGGCCGTTCTCGTTGAGCGAAATCGCAAAGTCCGTCGGTGGACGCCTTAAAGACGAGGCGGACGCGAACCTGATGATTGAAGACGTAATTGCGCTGGCCTCTGCGGGCGAGGGGCATCTGTCGTTTATCGACAACCGGAAATACATCGGTGCGTTCCTTACGACCTCTGCCGCTGCGGTGATCGCGGGTGAAGAGCTTGCCGCACGGGCGCCGGCCACGGCCGCCGTCCTCATCGCCAAGGACCCTTATCTGGCTTATGCCGCGGCGGCATCCTTGTTCTATCCGCCGCCCGCGGTCACGCCGGGCCGGTCGCCTCATGCCGTGATCGACGCCGGCGCGGACGTGCCGGACACCTCCCGCATCGACGCCGGCGCGGTTATTTCGGACGGTGCCAAGATCGGCCCTGGCTCGGTGATCGGCGCCAACGCGGTCATCGGCCCCAATGTCGAGGTCGGCGCCGACTGCCACATCGGTGCCAATACCGTGTTACAGTACTGCGTGATCGGCGACCGCTGCATTCTTCATCCGGGCGTGTGCATAGGTCAGGACGGATTTGGCTTCGCATTGTCGGCCGAAGGCCACAGGAAGGTTCCGCAATTGGGCCGCGTTCTCATTGAAAGCGATGTCGAAATCGGCGCCAATTCAACCGTCGACCGGGGTGCCGGGCCGGATACGGTGATCGGCGCGGGCACGAAAATCGACAATCTGGTTCAGGTCGGCCACAACGTGCGCATTGGGCGTGGATGCATCATCGTGTCTCAGGCCGGCGTTTCCGGCAGCACCCACGTCGGCGATTTCGTCATGATCGGCGGACAGGCGGGATTGACCGGACACCTGAAAATCGGCGACAAGTCACGGATTGCGGGACAAAGCGGCGTCGTCAAGGACGTGCCGCCCGGCGCGACGATCGGGGGGTCGCCGGCAAGGAACATGCGGGACTGGCTGAAGGAATCAGCCGTCCTGGCGAAATTGGCGAAGAAGTAGCGGAGACCGGCAAGGATGGATTCGGAAACGACCGCCGAGACCATGGATCTCGATATCAATAAGATCATGGAATTGATTCCACACAGGTATCCGTTCCTCCTGGTCGATAGGATGCTTGATGTCAGCCCGTTGAAAAGCGGCGTCGGCATCAAGAATGTGACGATCAACGAGCCGTTTTTCGAAGGGCATTTCCCCGGTCACCCGATCATGCCGGGCGTATTGATCATCGAAGCGATGGCGCAGACCGCGGGCATTATCGTGAAGGTCGGATTGGATAATGCCGATGGCGCCCTTGTGTATTTCATGACAGTCGACAGCGCCCGGTTCCGAAAACCCGTTGTCCCGGGCGACACGCTCCGAATTGAAGTGGAAAGCATTCAAAACCGCGGCAATGTCTGGAAATTCAAGGGACAGGCCATCGTAGACGGCGTCCTAAAGGCGGAAGCTGTTTTTTCCGCCATGATAGTGAGACAGACATGACCGATATTCACTCCACGGCCGTTGTCGAAGATGGTGCCGAACTCGGTGCCGGGGTCAAGATCGGCCCTTATTGCTGTGTCGGAGCGCATGCGACGCTTGGCGACGGGGTCGAATTGATTTCGCACGTTGTCGTCGCCGGACACACGTCGATCGGCGCCAACACCCGCGTTTTCCCCTTCGCGTCCTTGGGCCACCAGCCGCAGGACCTGAAATTCCGTGGCGAGGTTTCAAGCCTCGCCGTCGGCGCCAACAACGTCATCCGCGAACACGTCACCATGAACCCAGGCACTGAAGGCGGCGGTCTTAGAACCAACGTCGGCAACAACTGTCTCTTCATGGTGGGGGCGCACGTCGCCCATGACTGTCAGGTCGCCGACCACGTAATTTTGGTCAACAACGCGACGCTGGCGGGACATGTCGAGATCGAGGACTTCGCCATCGTCGGCGGTCTGTCGGCGGTGCATCAATTCGTCCGCATCGGGCGCCACGCCATGATCGGCGGCATGACCGGCGTGACCCAGGACGTCATTCCCTACGGCTCCGTGACCGGCAACCGGGCGAAACTCGAGGGGCTGAATTTGGTCGGCCTGAAACGCCGAAATTTCGACCGCGAGACCATTCATTCGCTGCGTCAGGCCTACCGCCTGATTTTCGCTCAGGAAGGGACCATGGCGGAACGCCTGACCGACGTCGCCGATTTGTTCGGCGATAATCAGCCGGTCATGGAAATCGTCGAGTTTATCCGTTCCGATTCCTCCCGTTCCATCTGTCAGCCGATGGTGGAGGATGCCGCCTGATCTGCCGCCGTTGGGGATCGTCGCCGGCGGAGGGCGTCTGCCCGAAATTCTGGTCTCCGGATGCGCCCGACGAGGGCGCCCGGTTCTGGTTGTCCAATTGGACGGGCAGGGTGATCCGGCGCGGTATCACCCGCACGCCACCGTCATGGTGGTCCGTCCGGGCCGCGCCGGGCGCATCATCAAATGCTTCAAGGATGCGGGCGTGACCGAACTCGTGTTTGCGGGATCGGTGCTGCGCCCGACGTTGTCACAGGTGATGCCTGACTGGTGGGCCGCTAAGTTCCTGGCGCGGACCGGCGCCTATTCCAGGGGCGATGACGGGCTGCTGCGCGCCATTGTCAGGGCGCTTGAGGTCGAAGAGGGGTTCTCCGTTACCGGCCCCGATCAACTAATGCCGGATATCGTCGCGCCCGCAGGCCGGATCGCCGGCCCCGCGCCCGATTCGGCGCTGTTGAAAATGGCGCAGGCCGCCGTTGCCGCCGCCCGCGAGCTGGGCCGGCGGGACTTAGGACAAGCGGTCGTCTTCGGTCCGGACGGTCTGATCGCCGAAGAAGGCAAATCCGGCACCGAAGGCTTGGTGAATGGCGCGGCCAGCGGCGCGGGCGGGGGCATTCTGGTCAAGGTAATGAAACCGGGGCAGGAACGTCGGGTCGACCTGCCGGCGATCGGGCCGGACACCGTGGATCAAGTCGTTCGGGCGGGGCTGAACGGCGTTGCCGTCGAAGCCGGCAACAGCCTGATCCTCGATTGGGAGGCCGTCCGCGACAAAGCCGATCAGGCGGGCATTTCCGTTTTCGGGCTTGAAACCGCGGGAGTATCGACCCCATGATTTCCGCAACGCCCCTGATTTATCTGATCGCCGGCGAGGCGTCGGGCGATGCACTCGGCCGCGATCTGATGATCGGGATTAAGGAGCGCCTGTCGGGTGATTGTGCGTTCGCCGGCGTCGGCGGGGACACCATGGCCGCCGCCGGCCTCGACAGCCTGTTTCCCATGGAGGAACTATCGGTCATCGGCCTGGCCGAGGTGCTGCCGCGCCTGCTTGGGCTGATCCACCGGATCAAACAGGCGCGCGACGACATTCTGGCTCGCCGCCCCGCACTTGTCGTCACCATCGATTCCCCGGATTTTTGTTTTCGTGTCGCCCGCGCGGTCAAACAGCGCGCGCCGGATATGCCCATCGTTCACTATGTCGCGCCGACGGTTTGGGCGTGGCGGTCCGGCCGGGCGAGAAAGGTGGCGCGGTTTCTCGACCACGTTTTGTGTTTGTATGCGTTCGAGCCGCCGTATTTCGAGTACGAGGGCCTGGCAGCGACGTTCGTCGGTCATCCCATCGCCGACCAGGCGCGCGGGGGGGACGGCGCGGCGTTTCGCCGCAGGAACGGCATCGCCGACGGTGACGACATCCTGATGGTTTTGCCGGGCTCCCGCCGGAGCGAGCTGACCCGCCTGCTGCCGGTGTTCAGCGAGGTCCTGGGCCGTCTGAACGATGGCGGGTGGCGGGGCCGGGTGGTGACGCCGACCCTGCTCCGGTTGGCGGACGACATTCGGGCGGCGTCGGCCGGCTGGCCTTATCCGGCGGTGATCACCACGACCGCCGACGACAAACGCGACGCCATGGCTGCGTCGCGGGCGGCGCTGGCCGCGTCGGGCACCGTGGTCCTGGAACTGGCGGCGGCGGGCTTGCCGGCCGTCATCGCCTACAAGTTCAACACCCTGACCGGGATGATCGCCCGGCGGCTGATCAAGATACCCCATGCTGGGCTGGTCAACATCGTCCGGGGCAAAGAGGTCATGCCCGAATACATCCAGGAAGATTGCCGGGCGGAAGCCATTGCGCCCGCGGTGCTTGCGTTGCTGACCGATGCGGAGGCCCGCGCCCGGCAGGCAACTGAATTCGATCAAACACTACGTGACCTGAAGGCGCCGGGCGGGCGCCCGGCCGCCATCGCGGCCGGGGTTGTCGCTGACATCTTCCAGAAACGCACGCGGGCTTAATCTCCGCACCCGGCGCAGACGGCGCCTTATTTGCGCTCTTTGATGTCGGTGTATTTGCGCTCAGTATAGCCGGTATAGAGCTGGCGCGGACGGCCGATTTTCTGGCTTGGATCCTCGATCATCTCGTTCCACTGGGCGACCCAGCCGACCGTGCGGGCGACGGCGAACAGCACGGTGAACATGCTGGTCGGGATGCCGAGCGCCTTGAAGATGATGCCCGAATAGAAGTCGACGTTGGGGAACAGCTTGCGCTTGACGAAATAGTCATCTTCCAGCGCGATCCGTTCCAGTTCCATGGCTAGATCGAGCAACGGTTCGTCCTTGATGCCCTGTTCACCCAGAACTTCGTGGCAAGACTCGCGCATGACGTTGGCGCGGGGGTCCATATTTTTGTAGACCCTGTGGCCGAAGCCCATAAGTCGGAACGGATCGTCCTTGTCCTTGGCTTTTTTGATGTATTCATTGATGTGTTTCTTATGGCCGATCTGGTCAAGCATGTTGAGAACGGCTTCGTTGGCGCCGCCGTGGGCCGGGCCCCACAGGGACGCAATGCCGGCCGAAATACAGGCGAACGGGTTGGCACCGGATGACCCGGCCATGCGCACGGTCGATGTCGAGGCGTTCTGTTCGTGGTCCGCATGTAGGATCAGGATGCGGTCCATGGCCTTCGCCACGGTCGGTGAAACGGTGTATTCCTCGCACGGGTTGGAAAACATCATGTGCACGAAGTTTTCCGCGTACTTCAACGTGTTCTTCGGATACATGAACGGCTGGCCGAGCGAATATTTATAGGCCCAGGCCGCGATCGTCGGCATTTTCGCGATCAGCCGGCAGGATGCCACCAGCCGGTGCTTGGGATCGTTGATGTCGGTCGAATCGTGATAGAACGCCGACAGCGCACCGACCACGCCGCACATCACCGCCATCGGGTGCGCATCGCGCCGGAACCCGCGATAGAACTGCGCGATCTGCTCGTGCAGCATGGTGTGGTAGGTGATGTCGGTTTGAAACTTCTTTTTCTGTTCGGCGTTCGGCAATTCGCCGTAGAGCAGCAGGTAGCAGACTTCGGGGAAGTCGGAATTTTCCGCCAACTGCTGGATCGGGATGCCGCGATACAGCAAAATCCCCTGGTCGCCGTCGATGTAGGTGATTTTGGATTCACAGCTTCCGGTGGACGTGTAGCCCGGATCGTAGGTGAAGCAGTCGGTTTCACCGTACAGCCGCCGGACGTCGATGACCGATGGACCGACCGAACCGTCCAGGACCGGCAATTCGTAGGCTTTGCCGCTGCGGTTGTCGGTCAGGGTAAAAGTGGCGTTTTTGCCGTGTTTGGGGTCAGTCATCGTCGTTCTTCCTCTTAATGCGCCCCGGGCGGTCGCGCTCGGGGGCGGGGGTTGGTCACAGCGGCGGATTTCCCGCTCCTTACTGTTTTAACGGTTGCAGGCCGCCCAGGGCGTCGTCGATGCGTCCCAGGGATTCCTCGCGGCCGAGTACGTGCAGAATTTCAAAAACGCTCGGCGATTGCGTACCGCCGGTGAGCGCCGAGCGGATCGGGGCGGCAACCGCCCCCAGTTTGGCGCCGGTTTCCTCCGACACCTGTTTTGCAGACGCCATCAGGCCTTCGTCCGACCAGTCGTCGGTCCGGGCCAATTTGTCCCGCGCGGCGGTTAGAAGCTGTTTCCCGTCCGGGGAAAGCTGCTGGACGGCCTTTTCGTCGATGGGTACAGGGCGCTCTGTTGCATAAAACAATGCGTTTTCAAGAAGTTCGTTAATTGTTTTCGAGCGTTCCTTGAGCCCAGGCATGCCTTTAAATAGCCGATCCGGGGCCGCCTCCGCAAGCCTGACGGAAGCCATATCCCGCAACCGTGATAGGACCGTTTCGGCCAGAAAGCGGTCATCCGCCTGGCGCATGTACTGGCCGTTCAGGTTGGTCAGCTTCTGCACGTCGAACCGCGCCGGCGATTTGCCGATGTTGGAGAGCGTGAACCAATCGATCGCCTGGTCGGTCGAAATCACTTCGTCGTCGCCGTGGCTCCATCCGAGCCGCAGCAGGTAATTGCGCATGGCTTCGGGCAGGAAGCCGTCGTCCCGGTAGGCGTCGACGCCGAGCGCCCCGTGGCGCTTCGACAGTTTCGCCCCATCGGGCCCGTGGATCAGCGGGATGTGGGCAAACTTCGGCGTATCCCAGCCGAGCGCTTGGTAGAGCTGCGTCTGCCGGAAGGCGTTGGTCAGGTGATCGTCGCCCCGGATCACGTGGGTCACCGCCGTGTCGTGATCATCGACGACGACGGCCAGCATATAGGTCGGCGTACTGTCGGCGCGAAGTAGCACCATGTCGTCCAACTGTTCGTTGGCGACGGTGACGCGGCCCTGGACGGCGTCGTCGATGACGGTGTCGCGTTCGAGCGGCACCTTCAGGCGGATCACCGGCGTGGCGCCGGCGGGCGCGTCGGAAGGATCGCGGTCGCGCCAGCGGCCGTCATACATGCGGTTGCGTTTCTCCCGCTTGGCGGTTTCGCGCATTTCCGCCAGTTCTTCGGGCGTGCAATAGCATTTGTAGGCATTGCCCTGGGCCAGTAGCTGGTCGACCGCCTCGCGGTGCCGCTCGGCGCGGGCGAATTGCGAGATCGGATCGCCGTCCCAGTCGAGGCCGAGCCAGCTGAGCCCGTCATAGATCGCGTCGACCGCCGCCTGGGTCGAACGCGCCCGGTCGGTGTCTTCGATGCGAAGGAGAAACGTCCCACCGTCGCCGTGGACCTGATGGTGTCGGGCGAACAGCCAGTTGAACAGCGCGGTCCGGGCGCCGCCGATATGCAGAAACCCGGTGGGTGAGGGGGCAAAGCGGGTGACGACGCCCATTATTCTCCCTTTTTGTGGTTGGTGGTCTTGTGGTTGGTTGCACTGGCCGGTCCGCCGCCGGGCCGGAGGTGACGCTGGTCTATCACATAATTTGTGCGGGTGCAGCATGTGTTGTTCCGCAGCTGGCAACTGGCGTCGGCGCTATTATTCTTGGAGTTCCCAGAGGCGGAACAGGGATCGGGCCATGCGGCTGATGCCGATGATCGACATGCTGGTGCAAAGCCGCGACCGCTAGCCCTTCTCTGGGCCTGTCGCCATGGCCGTGGGCATCGCCATCTATTTTTACCTCGACGTCAAACCGGTCTGGCATTCGAGCCTGGCTGTGCTCATTGCCGCCATGGTCGGAGCGGCGGCGGTGCGGGGCCCCGTGCGGCTTGCCGCGGCGTTGATACCGGCGGGCGGGCTCTGCCCCGACGGCGTCCTGGTGATCGACCGCCGCAGGCTCAGACAGGGCGGGGCGCACGCCATCTGGCTCGGCCCCGAGATCAAGGTCCGTGCCGTCAACGACGGCCTGGGCAATTGACCGTGGGGCGTCCGGCCAGCGGCACTGGCGGCCTATGCCTAGCCGTTAGTGTCGGCGTAGGCGGGCCCCAAGCCTCGGGATAAGCGTCAGTATTTGCGTAGAAGACCCACCAGACGGCCTTGGACCTGTACCTGATCCGGCCCGAAGATGCGGGTTTTGAAGTCCTTGTTGGCGGGTTCGAGCGCAATGGAATCGCCCTTGCGGCGGATGCGTTTGAGGGTCACTTCCGAGCCGTCGACGAGGGCGACAACGATGGTGCCGTTTTCCGCCGTTTCGACACGCTGAATGATGACGGTGTCGCCGTCCTGAATGCCGGCGTCGATCATCGAATCGCCGTCGACCTCAAGCGCGTAGTGCTCGCCGCCGCCGAGCATGGAGGGCGGCACGTTGATCATGTTGGAATGATCGCGCAGCGCCTCGATCGGCGTGCCGGCGGCGATCCGACCGAAAAGCGGCAGGGCCATGGCCGCGTCGGAGACTGGCGCCAGCTGTTCCGGTTTGCCGCCCCTGCGGCCGAACGGGCCGGAGACCACATTGGCCGGTAACTCCCGCGCCACCGCGCCGTCGCCCGGGCGGACGCCCAGGTCTTCCGGCCGGCGCAGCACCTCAAGCGCCCGCGCCCGGTTGGGCAGGCGGCGGATGAAGCCGCGTTCGACCAGCCCTGTGATGAGCCGGTGAATGCCAGATTTAGATTTCAGGTCGAGCGCACCCTTCATTTCTTCGAACGACGGGGACACGCCGGTCTCGTTCAGGCGCTTGTCGATGAAAACCAGGAGTTCGTGTTGCTTTTTCGTAAGCATGGGGCGGCGGCTCCCCTCCAGTGACGGTTGATGATCGCGGCGGCCAGGCGGCCCATCGCTTATATTCCCCAAATGTTCTAGTTTAGTTCACGGCCTGTGTCAATATCTTGGGTCTGGAAAGCCGTGAAACGACACCACCGATGGGATTGGCGTCGGTCGTTCCAGGATCAGAACGGCAGGCCGCCGAAGTCGAGGCGGAGGATCGGCACGGTGGTCCCGGCCTTTTCCGGCGCCGCGCCGACCGACCGGATCACCAGGCAATCGGCGCGGGCGAAGGCGCCCATCATGGCGCTGTCCTGGGCGGAAAACGGTGTCGCCACCAGTTGCCCCCGGTCGTTGCAGGCAAGTGACGCCCGCATGTAGTCCTCGCGGATGCCGTTTTTCGGCACGTCCGAGCCGAGCACGGCGGTCGCGTGGGTCTCGGCACCGGCGATGCACAGCATCTTGATCAGCGCGGCGCGAAGGAAGATCGCGCTGGTAACGCCCGTCGATACCGGGTTACCCGGCAGGCCGAGGAACGGTACGCCCTGGATATTGCCGAAAATCAGCGGTTTCCCGGGGCGCATGGCGATTTTGTAAAAGCCGAGTTCGAACCCGTCGTGGCCGAGCGCCCTCTGCACCAAGTCGTGATCGCCGACGGAGGCGCCGCCCATGGTGATCAGCATGTCGCAGCCGCGGGCGCCCCGCAGCGCCTTCAGCAGGTCTTCTTCCGTGTCCTTGGCGATGCCGAGGCTAACTGGCACGCCGCCCAAGGCCCGGACGTAGGCGGGCAGGGCCAGGCTGTTGGACGACACGATCTGGCCGGGGCCCAGGTCCGATCCCGGCATTTTCACTTCGTCGCCGGTCGCCAGATAAGCGATGCGCGGGCGGCGGCGGACGAAAACCCAGGCGTGGTTCATGGACGCGGCGAGGCCGACGTCGCGGGCGGTCAGGATCCGCCCGGCCCTCAGCAGCACGTCGCCGACGGCGAAATCCATGCCCCGGGGACGGACGAATTCGCCCTTTTCCTTGGGCTTGTCGGTGACGATAACCCGGTCGCCGTCGAGCTCGGTATCTTCCTGGATGACGATGGTGTCGCTGCCGTCGGGTATGCGGGCGCCGGTGAAGATGCGCACTGCCTCACCCGCGCCGACCGGGTTGGGGTAGGGATGGCCGGCGGCTGATTCGCCGGTGACCGTCAGTGCCGGGCGGTCGCCGGCCAGATCGGCCCAGCGGACGGCGTATCCGTCCATGGCCGAAACCGCGTCGGGGGGGTGGCTCACGGCCGCCGCCAGATCGGCGGCCAGCACGCGGCCGTGGGCTTCGGAAACGGAAACCTGCTCCACCGGCATTTCGCCGACGCCGGAAACGACTTTATCGATGGCTTCGAGGACCGAGAGCATGGGATTTCCTGTTCGTGCGGGGTCTTTATTCGGCTTCGTAAGTGCCTGATTTGCCGCCTGATTTGTGGACCAGGCGAATGTCTTCAATGCGCATGGCGCGGTCGACAGCCTTGCACATGTCATAGACCGTGAGTGCCGCCACGGAAACGGCGGTCAGCGCCTCCATCTCGACCCCGGTTTTACCGGTGAGCCAGCAGGCGGCTTCGATCTCGACGGCGTTGTCGGCGGGGTTGCAGACAAGGTCGACTTTTACCGAGGTCAGGTTCAAGGGATGGCAGAGGGGGATCAGGTCTGGCGTCCGCTTGGCGCCCATGATCCCGGCCAACTGCGCGACCGACAGCACGTCGCCTTTCTTGACCCCCCGGTCTATGATCCGATTGAGGGTTTCCGGCGCCATCACCACGCGGCCGCGGGCGACGGCGGCGCGCTCCGTCGCGTCCTTGTTCGATACGTCGACCATGACGGCGTTGCCGTCGGCGTCCAAGTGCGTGAAATCATCGGCCACGTGCGCGTTCCCCCGTTATTCCCCGGCCGGCGGCATCTAGGCCGCCTCCCGCGCCGATTGCAAGAGGGTCCGGGTCGCGGTTTCCACATCGGCCTGGCGCATCAGGCTCTCGCCGATCAAAAACGCCTTGGCCCCGGCCCGCGCCATGCGGGCGATGTCTTCGGCGGTGTTGAGGCCGCTTTCGCTGACCAAAATCCGGTCGTCGGGCACCCGCCCGGCCAGGGACACGGTGGTTTCCAGCGAGACTTCCAGGGTCGTCAGGTCGCGGTTGTTGATGCCGATCAGCGGGCTTGTCAGTTTGAGCGCCCGGTCCAGCTCCGCCCCGTTGTGGACCTCGATCAGCACGTCCATGCCCCAGTCGAGGGCAGTCTGTTCCAGTTCAGCGGTGAGCCCGTCATCCAGCGCCGCCATGATCAGCAGGATACAATCGGCCCCCATGGCCCGGGCTTCCGGCACCTGATAGGGGTCGACCATGAAGTCCTTGCGCAGCACCGGCAGCGACACCGCCGCCCGCGCCGCGCTCAGGTATTCCGGGCTGCCCTGGAAATAGGGCGCGTCGGTCAAAACGGAGATACAGACCGCGCCGGCCCGCTCATAGGCCTGGGCAAGCGCGGGCGGGTCGAAATCGGCGCGGATCAGGCCCTTCGACGGCGAGGCCTTTTTGATCTCGGTGATCAGTGCCGGGCCGGTCGCGGCGGCGGCGCGGAGCGCCGCCAGAAACCCGCGTGTCGGCGTGGATCTTTTTGCTTCATTTTCAATTTGTTGAAGGGATTTAATCGACTTAACTGTCAATAAATCCCGGCGCGTGCGATCGCAGATTTTGTCCAGCACGTTGGTCATGGTCAGGCCCCCGCGTTGGTGATGTCCACCAGCTTCTCAAGCGCTGCCTTGGCAGCGCCGCTGTCGATGGACTGGCGGGCGAGATCGCCGCCTTCGGCGAGGCTCCCTACTTTGCCCGCGACGACCAGGGACGCGGCCGCGTTGAAGACCACGATGTCGCGGTAGGGTCCGGCGGCGCCGGCGACCATGTCGCGGATCGCCTGGGCGTTGAGGTCCGGGCTGCCACCCTTGAGCGCTTCCGACTTCACCACGGGCAGGCCGACGTCGCCCGGATTGACGTCAAAGGTCGAGACGCGCCCGCCTTTCAGTTCCGCAACGTGGGACGGGCCCGTCGTCGTCAGTTCGTCCAGCCCGTCGGACCCGTGGACCACCCAGCACGCCTCGCAGCCCAGGTTTTTCAGCACCTGCGCCATGGGCTCGACCCAGGCCTTGGAATACACGCCGGTGAACTGGCGCTTGACGCCGGCCGGGTTCGACAGCGGCCCCAGGATGTTGAAAATCGTGCGCACGCCCATTTCCATGCGCGCCGGCATCACGTGCTTCATGGCGCTGTGGTGGCGGGGGGCCATCAGAAAGCCGATCCGGGCTTCGGCGATGGCGCGCTCGACCAGGGCCATATCGGCGTCCAGGTTGACGCCCAGGGACGTCAGCACGTCCGCAGCCCCTGATTTCGATGACAGCGCCCGATTGCCGTGCTTGGCCACGGGCGCGCCCGCGCCGGCGACGACGATGGCCGCACCGGTCGACACGTTGAAGGTGCCGGAGCCGTCGCCGCCCGTGCCGACCACGTCGATGGCGTCCGCGGGGGCTTTGACCGGCAGCGCCTTGGCCCGCATGGTGCGGACGGCGCCGGTGATTTCGTCGACCGTTTCGCCCCGGACGCGGAGCGCCATGAGAAAACCGCCGATCTGCGCGGCCGTGGCGCCGCCCGACATGATGACGTTGAACGCGGCCTCGGCCTGGTTCGCATCCAGCGCCTTGCCGTCGGCGACGGTCGCCAGGAAAGGTTTCAGGTCGCCGCTCATGCGGCCAGCTTTTCTTTGGTCAAGTCCATGAAATTACGCAACAAAACGTGGCCGTGTTCGGACGCGATGCTTTCCGGGTGAAATTGCACGCCGAAGATGTGGCAATCCGTGTGGGCGACGCCCTGGACGACGCCGTCCTCGCTGCGCGCGGTGATGCGCAGCGGGCCCTTGATCGTGCCGGGCTCGAGCGTCAGCGAATGGTAGCGGGTCGCGGTGAACGGGCTCTCGACGCCCCGGAACACGCCGGTGCCGTCGTGGTCGATGGTCGACACCTTGCCGTGCATGGGTTTCGGCGCGCGGACGACGCTGGCGCCGAAGGCCTGGCCGATGCACTGATGGCCCAGGCAGACGCCCAGCAGCGGGACCTTGCCCGCCGCCTTCGCCACTAGGTCCAGGCAGATGCCGGCGCGGTCCGGGTCGCACGGGCCCGGCGAAATCACGATGCCTTCCGGTTTGAGCGCCAGAACCGCGTCGGCGCTCATCGCGTCGTTTCGGTGCACGGCGACATCGGCGCCCAGTTCCCCCAGGTAGTGGGACAGGTTGAAGGTGAAGCTGTCGTAGTTATCGATTAAGACGAACATTCAAAGGTTTATCCCGATTGTTTAACGTCGGCGGCGACCCGGTTTCGGGCCCAAAAACCAGCCGACCTGCAAGCTACACCCGAGGCTTGAAATATCAAATAAATTCCTCGGGCGGCTTATGAAATCGCACGCATCGGCCTATACTTCAGATTATATAAGCAATGGATGCGGCGGAGTGAAGATTTCCGCCGCCGAGGCAACAGACCGCGATGCCCGACACCGGACCCGCCGGGGCCGAAAAGCCCCTTGAACAGCTTGACCTGACCGTCACCGGCATGTCCTGCGCCGGATGCGCCCAGTCGGTCGCCCGTGCCCTGCAGGGCGTTGCCGGGGTGGCGGCGGCGGATGTCAATTTCGCGGCCGGGCGGGCGCACCTGTCGTTCGATCCAGGCATGGCGCCGCCGGCGGTCCTGATCGAGGCCGTGACAAAGGCCGGCTATCAGGCGTCATTGGTTGATCCTAAAATGGAAGCCGCGCCTCAACCAGCGCCCGCGAAGGCTGATTTCCCCTTGGTTTTCGCCTTGGGCGCGGCGGTGCTGTACCTCGCCGACATGGTCGGCATGATGGCCGGCGGCGGTTTTCTGACGCCGGTTGTGCAGGCCGTGGCGGCGACCGCGGTGCAGATCATCGCCATTCGCCGCTTTGGCCGCGCCGCTTATTCCGGCGCGATCAGCGGCATCGGCAACATGGATTTGCTGGTTTTGCTGGGCACCACGGCGGCCTACGGCATGAGCCTTTATAACCTGGGCGCGGCCCCGGCAGGCCACCATCCGCACCTTTATTTCGAGGCGTCGGTGGTTGTCACCGCCTTCGTCCTGCTGGGCCGGTTCCTGGAAGACCTCGCCCGCCGGGCGACCCGCGCGGCGGTCGAGGCCCTGATGGATTTGCGGCCGAAAACCGCCATTGTCCGCCGCGACGGCCGGGACCGAGAAATTTCGGTTGCCAACGTCGCATTGGGCGATGTGGTGATCGTCCGCGCGGGTGACGCAATCCCCGTCGACGGCACGGTCGAGGAGGGCCGATCCGCGGTCAACGCGGCGCTGGTCACCGGCGAAAGCCTGCCGGTCGAGGTCGAACCGGGCAGCGCCGTCCACGGCGGCGCCGTCAACGGCGACGGCCTGATCGTCGTCCGCGTTACCGCGACCGGGGCGGAGACGCTTCTGGGCCGCGTCATTCAGCGGGTTTCCGACGCCCAGGCGTCGGCCCCGCCGGTGCAGCGCCTAGCGGATCAGGTAGTGCGCGTGTTCGTGCCGGTGGTCCTGGCGGTGACGGTGGTGACCCTCGTGGTCTGGCTATCGCTCGGCGCCGGGTGGGAGACCGCAGCGCTTAACGCGGTTTCGGTGCTGGTTATCGCGTGCCCCTGCGCGCTGGGGCTGGCGACGCCGGTCACCATCATGGTGGGCGTCGGGCGGGCCGCCCGCGCCGGGATCTTGTTCAAGGACGCGGCGTCGATCGAAACCGGCGCCAAGATCGGCCGCGTGGTGCTGGACAAGACCGGCACGCTGACCATCGGCCGGCCGCAGGTGACCGCCATCCACACGTCGGCGGAAGCGGATGAAGCGGCGGCGCTGGCGTTGCTGGCGGCGGTCGAGCAGGGCAGCTCGCACCCGCTGGCCCGCGCCGTCGCCGACGCGGCCAAGGCGCGCGGTATTGACGTTGCGACCGCCGACACCGTCGAAACCGTGCCGGGCCGAGGCATCAAGGCGGTCGTCTCGGGCCGCCGCCTCGCCGCCGGCAACCGGGCGTTCATGGCGGATTTGGCTGTTGCCGCCGATGACGGCGCCGGCGGCACGGCGGTCTATCTGGCCGAACAGGCGGGGGCGGGACTGCTCGCCCGGTTCGACTTCAAAGACGCGGCTAAACCGGGGGCCCAGGACCTGGCCGACCGGCTCAAGCGGCTCGGCATCCAGGCCTCAATCCAGTCCGGCGACGCGCCGGGGGCGGTCGCCGAGGTCGCGGAGGCGCTCGCCATCGCCGACCACGCGGGCGGGCTGACCCCCGACGCCAAGGCCGACCGGGTCGCGGCAATGAAGAACCGCGGACAGTCGGTCGCCATGGTCGGTGACGGCATCAACGACGCCCCAGCGCTGGCCGTGGCGGACCTGGGCATCGCCGTCCACGGCGGCACCGACGCGGCCATGGAAACCGCCGATGTGGTGCTGCTCGGTGACGATCCCGGCCTGGTCGCCGAAACCTTCGATGTCGCCCGGCGGGTGACCCGGAAACTGCGGCAAAACCTGTTCTGGGCCTTCGCCTATAACGCGCTGGCGATCCCACTGGCGGCGGCGGGATTGCTGAGCCCCGTGGTCGCCGGCGGCGCCATGGCGCTGTCGAGCCTGTCGGTCGTCGCCAACGCCCTGCTGCTGAAGCGATAACCGGGGTCATTCCGGGGCCGGGTTGACCTCGGGCGGCACGGGGAGTACCAGCGCAGGACAGCAAGGGGCCGCGCCAACAATGGCGCGTCAAACGCATGAATACCCGGAAAGACCTGATCCTGAAGGCGCTCAAGGACCCGGCCATCCGCTACGCGGCGCTGGGCGGGGCCGTCGCCGGCGGCGTGGTAGTCCTGGGTCTGATCATCGCGATGGGCGAACCGGGGACGAAACCTGCGGCGACGCCCGACCGTCAGGCATCCCAAATCGCGGCCCGTCCTGCCCGCCTGGCGGGGCCCGCTGCAACCTATCTGGGGCCCGAAGGCGGCACGGTCACGGTTCAGTCCATGACCGCCATCGATCAGCCGACCGAGCCGCAGGCTGCGCCCCCGAAAACAGAAGTCCCGGCCGAAGAACCCGTTAACTCCAAGGCGCCCGCGCCCGAGCCTGCATCCGCCCCGGCGGTGGCGGCGGAAGTCGAAGCCGCCGCCGAAACGCCCGCGCCGGATGCATCCGCCGCGCCGCAACCGCCAAACCCCCATGGTCACGCTCACGAGCCCGTTGAAACCGCATCTTTGCCGCCGGCAGAACCGGAGCCGCCGTTGGTCCTGCCGGAATACAAAGGCCCGCCCCGTATCGCCATCGTCATTGACGACATGGGGGTCGACCGCAAGCGGTCGGCCCGCGCCGTGCTGCTGCCGGCCAAGGTGACGCTGTCGTTTCTGCCCTACGGCGGCGGCGCGCAGCGTCAGGCCGCCCACGCCAAATCGCGCGGCCACGAAATCATGCTGCATGTGGCGATGGAGCCGGAAAGCCCCGAGGCCGATCCCGGGCCCATCGTGCTGCTGACCAGCGTGCCGCCGGCCGAGCTGAAAAAGAGCCTCACCTGGAACCTGGATCAGATTTCCGGGTATCACGGCGTCAACAACCACATGGGCAGCCGCTTCACCCGCAACGCCGACAGCATGGCCGTGGTGATGGCGGAATTGAGGGCGCGGGGGCTGTTCTTCCTTGATTCCCTAACCAGCCGCGACAGCGTCGGCGGCCGTGTCGCCCGCGCCGCCGGCGTGCCGTTCATCCGCCGCGACATCTTCATCGACCACAAGGATGAAAGGCCGTTCGTCGAAAAACAGCTTCGCCGCATCGAAGCCATCGCCCGAAAGAAAGGCATCGCCGTCGCCATCGGCCACCCGCGCGACATCACCTTGAATGCGCTGGAGGCGTGGCTTCCGGGGCTTGAGAAAAAGGGTTTCCGGCTGATCGGCGTGTCTGAGGCGCTGTGGCCCCAGGGCGGCCCGGTACCGACTGCCGCCGTCGGCGGGTCATCCGATTAAATCGAAATCAAGTTACTTTTCGGGTGAGAATTTGGCCGCTTCCTCGGCCGCGCGGATCAGCGCCCGGGCCTTGTTGCGGCTTTCCTGAAACTCGCCTTCGGGCGAGGAATCGTGGACCACGCCGCCGCCGGCCTGCACGTACATGACGCCGTCCTTGACCACGGCGGTCCTGAGCGCAATGCACGTGTCCATGTCGCCGTCAGCGCCGAAATAGCCGATGCATCCCGCGTAAACGCTACGGCGTTCCTGTTCCAGTTCGTCGATGATTTCCATCGCCCGCACCTTGGGTGCACCGGAAACCGTGCCCGCCGGGAAGCCCGCGAACAGCGCGTCGAGCGCGTCCAGCTTGGGGTTGAGTTCCCCCACCACGTTGGAAACGATGTGCATGACGTGGGAATAGTTCTCGATGATGAACTGGTCGGTGACACGGACCGTGGCGGTCTTGGCGACCCGGCCGACGTCGTTTCGACCCAGATCGAGCAGCATCAGGTGTTCCGCCAGTTCCTTGGGATCCGATAGCAGATCCTGCGCCAGGTCCTGGTCCTCAGCCGCGTCACGGCCGCGCGGCCGGGTGCCGGCGATGGGCCGGATCGTCACCTGGCCTTCGCGGACGCGGACCAGGATTTCCGGGCTCGAGCCGACAATGGCGTAGCCGCCGAAATCCAGGAAAAACAGGAACGGCGAGGGGTTCAAGCGGCGAAGTGCCCGGTAAAGCGCGAGCGGTTCGTGCGGGAACGGCACCTGAAACCGCTGCGACAGCACGACCTGAAAGATGTCGCCGGCCAGGATGTATTCCTTGGCCTTTTCGATCATGGCGTGGAACTGCGCCTGGGTCATGTTGGACTGGGGCGTCAGTTCCGGCACATCGCGTTCGGGCAGCGCGCGGGCGGCTTCGGGCAACGGCGCGTTGAAATCGTCGATCACCGCCTTAAGTCGCGCCAGCCCCGCGTCATAGGCGGCTTTTGCGTCCTGGCCCTTCTCCGGGCGGACGGGGGTGATCACCGCGATCTGGTCCTTGATGGTGTCGAACACGGCCATCACCGTGGGGCGGATGTAGACACTGTCCGGCACGCCGATGACGTCGCGGTTGTTGTTCGGGATGTCTTCGACCAGGCGGACCGTATCGTAGGCGGAATAACCGACCAGACCGGCACTCATGGGCGGCAGGCCGACAGGCAGATCAATGCGGCTTTCGGCGACCAGCGACCGCAGCGATGCGATCGCGCCGCTCTTTTGCGACACCGGGCAGGGAGCGAAAGCGTCCGCATCGGTCAGCGCCTTGCGGTTGATCTCGGCATCATTGCCCTGGCACCGCCAGATCAGGTCCGGATTGAGCCCGATGAACGAATAACGGCCGCGCACGGAGCCGCCTTCGACGCTTTCCAGGACGAAGCTGTTGGCCTTGCCGCGGGCGAGTTTCAGGAATGCCGACACCGGCGTTTCCACATCGCCGACCAGCGTAGTCCACATGACCTGGGCCTTGCCCGCGTCATGGACCTTTTTGAACGCGTCGAAATCCGGTGTGGTGTTCATTGTCTTGGTTCTGGGTCATGGTTCCGAGGTAGTACCGCTGCGACGCCCGCGTCAGCGGCCGCCGGTCACGATCCGCCGGCAGCGTTGGGGTTCAGTACCCGGCGGAGCGCTTCCTGGTTGATCGTGACGCCCTTGGATTTGCGCAGCGCTTCGGCAAACTGGCTGACCAGATCGTCCTTCATGATCGCCGCAAGGTCCTTTTCAACGGCCTCCAGCGCCGCCGCCTGTTCCGTCGGATCTGGCGGCAGAACCTGTTTCAGCTTCGAGACGTAATAGCCGTTGTCGGCGCGGGTCACGGCGGCGGCGCCCGGCTCGAGCTTGAATACGTCGCGGAGCACCGCAACCGACAGGCCGGCGGCTTGCGCCGAATGGTGGCGCTTCAACTTATCGGTCAGCTTGTAAGCCGCGCTGAATTCCTTGGCCAAGGCTCTCGCCGCCTGGCCTTCCTTCACGCGGTCGGCGATGTTGCGGGCGAGCGAAAGGGTGGTGTCGCGCTTGCGCGCGGCCATAACCTCGGCCAGCACCGGACCCTTGACCGTTTCAAAGGGACGAAGCGCCGGCGGCGTGATGGCGTCGACATGGAGCACGAAAAACGCGTTATCGCCGATTTCGCGAAGCGTTGAATCGGTGCCCTTTTCCGTCTCGAACGCGGCCTGGGCGACGGCGACCGGGCTGACCGGCAGATCGAGCGGTTTGCCGTCAGCGCCGCCGCCGGTGTGGTCGATGGCCGGCACTTTCAGCGTTTTCAGGCTCAGCGCCGTCGCGGCCTCGCTGATCGGTGCGCCGGAGGCCAATTCGTCTTCCAGCTTGTTGACCAGCGTATAAAGGCTGTCGATGGCGCGGTCGCGGGCCAGCGCCTTGCGAAGTTTCGGCGCCGCCGTTTCCAACGACGCGACGACCGCCGGCTCCACCTTCCGCACCTCGACGATATAAAACCCGAAGCCGCCGGGGCCGGGCAGCGTGCCGGTCACCTGGCCTTCCGGGGTCGAAAAGGCGGCGTCGGCGATTTCCTTGAGCGCTTCGGCCTTTGTGACCACGCCCAGGTCCGTCGTCGCCGCGTCCATTTTGGCGATTTCCTTGGCGACGTCGGCGAAGTCGCGGCCTTCGGCAAGCGCCTTCGCCGCCGCGTCGGCGGCGGCTTTGTCCTGCAAAAACATTTGCGACAGCGCACGCTGTTCAGGCGACACCAGGGTGTCCGCCTGTTCCTCGAAGGCTTTCTTGACGGCTTCTTCGGCAACCGACGCCTCGTCGATCAGGTCTTCGGTGCGCAGAACGATCATGGTCAGCGCACGCTGTTCCGGCGCCGTGAACCGTGTCGCGTTGTCCTTGTGATAGGCGCGGAGTTCGGCATCCGTCGGCTGTGCCGGCGGGGCCGCATCGGCGTCGGCTATGTAGATCGTTTCGGCGATGCGCTGTTCCTCGCGGTAGTTGTTAACCGCGTCGGCGATGGATTTCGGCGGCCGCAGCCCGGATTCGACGGAGGCGATCAGTTGCGAGCGGGCGATTTCCTTGCGCACCCGCTCGATATACTCGCCTTCGGTCATCCCCGCTTGGTTCAGCAGGTTCTGTAGACGCCCGCGGTCGAACGTTCCCGCGCCGAGCGACCCCTTTAACCTCGGGTCGTTTCTGATCTCGCGGCTGACCACGTCGTCCGATACGGCCATCCGCATGTCGCCCGCTTCGTCCAGAAACACCAGATCGTTGATCATCCGGCCCAGCACCGACTGCGGAATGCCGAGGGCGCGGGCGGTCTCGTCCGTCAACTGGTTGCCGAATTGCGGGTTGAGCCGCGCCAGCTCGCGCCGGATTTCATATTCCAGGCCGCGGCGGGTGACTTCAGCGCCTTCGACCTCGGCCACAGGCATGTCCTGGGCGCGGAACGTGACCATATCGCCGACACCCCACGCGCCGAAGCTGATGACCAGCAGGCCAAGGATGATCTTGACGACCAGCGAACCGGTCTTTTCGCGCATTTCACGAAGCATGTTCTGTCTCTGTCTGTCAGGTGGTCGCCGCTCTGGAGTCCCGCAGAGTTCCCAGGCGGCCTGGGCAAAGCGCGCGCATAATAGGGTGCACTCCCAAGGCCCGCAACATCGCTTGTTGATCCCGCGTTTGCGGAAGGCTATCCAGGGGAAAATCGAAAATAGGGCGGCTTTGCCGCCCGACCGCATCACAGGGAGCCATCGACATGACCGACCAACGGACCACACTGATCGCCGGAAACTGGAAGATGAACGGCGGCCTGGACGAGGTCGATCAGCTGGCGGGCGCGCTCGCGGAAAAAATGCGGGGGGCGGGCAACGCCGGTTTCGAGATGGCGGTCTGTCCGCCGTTTCCGCTTTTGTCGATGGTCGCTGCGGCGATCGAGGAGAGCGGGATTGCCTTGGGTGCCCAGGATTGCCACGGGGCCGAGAAGGGCGCCCACACGGGCGATACGTCGGCGGCGCTGCTGGCCCAGGTCGGATGCGCCTATGTCATCGTCGGCCATTCCGAACGGCGGACCGGATACAAAGAGACGAACGCCCAGGTCAACGCCAAAGCCGGCGCCGCGCAGGCGGCGGGCATGACCGCCATCGTCTGTGTCGGCGAGACCGAGGCCGAGCGCGACGCGGGCAATGCCGTCAACATCGTCGTCGGCCAGGTCGACGGATCGGTGCCCGAGGGCTCCACCCCCGAAAACCTCGTCGTCGCCTACGAGCCCGTCTGGGCCATCGGCACCGGCAAGACGGCGACGCCCGATGACGCCCAGGAAATGCACGCGGCGATCCGCGCCTCGCTGGCCGGGCGCTTCGGCGCGGCGGCGGCGAAAATCCGCATCCTTTACGGCGGGTCCATGAAACCGGGCAATGCGGCGGAACTGCTGGCCCAGGCGGACATCGACGGTGGCCTGATCGGCGGCGCCAGCCTCAACGCCCCGGATTTCTGGGCCATCGGCCAGGCGGCCCAGGGCAATTAGGCCGGGCCCTTAAAAAACTGGCAATGCGGGTTGCGAAGCGCTAAAACCCGGCCAACTTCATGGGCAGCGCGCCCCCATACATGAATGCCGTCAAGGATCGGGCAATGGAACAAGTCATTATCGTCATCCACCTGCTGCTGGCCATCGGCCTGGTCGGCGTCGTTCTGCTGCAGCGCTCCGAAGGCGGCGGCCTCGGTATCGGCGGGGGCGGCGGCGGCATGTCCGGCTTCATGACCGGGCGGGCGACGGCGGACCTCTTGACCCGGACGACGGCGATCCTGGCGACCGCGTTCATGGTGACCAGTCTGGCGCTGGCGATCCTGGCGGCGCACGACCGCAAGTCCCAGCGCGGGTCGATTCTCGACAAGCCCGTTCAGACGGCGCCGCAACCGGCCCTGCCGAAAGAACCGGCGGTGCCTCTGGCGAAGTAGCGAAGTGGCGGGAAACAAGGGTTTTCCAGAACAAAACCGGAGGCGGGAAATTTCCCGCCTCTTTTCATTTGGCGGTATCGTCCGTTGTTATATGTTGTAGGCCCATGACGCGGTTCATCTTCATCACCGGCGGCGTGGTTTCCTCCCTCGGAAAAGGCCTGGCATCGGCGGCCCTCGGCGCGCTGTTGCAGGCCAACGGGTACAAGGTCCGGCTGCGTAAGCTCGACCCTTATTTGAACGTCGACCCGGGAACCATGAGCCCCTACCAGCACGGCGAGGTTTACGTCACCGACGACGGGGCGGAAACCGATCTGGACCTGGGTCATTACGAACGCTACACCGGCGTCGCGTCCCGGCAATCCGACAACGTGACCACCGGGCGCATCTATTCCGAGGTTATTGCCAGGGAACGGCGCGGCGACTATCTGGGCGCGACCATCCAGGTCATTCCCCACGTCACCGACGCGATCAAAAACTTCGTCATGTCGGTCATCGAGGACGAGGATTTCATTTTGTGTGAAATCGGCGGCACCGTCGGCGACATCGAAGGCCTGCCGTTCCTCGAAGCTATCCGGCAGTTGCGCAACGACCTGGGCCGCGACCGGACCATGTATCTGCACCTGACGCTGCTGCCTTACATCCCGACGGCGGGGGAATTGAAGACCAAGCCGACACAGCACTCGGTCAAGGAACTGTTGAGCGTCGGGATTCAGCCGGACGTACTGCTTTGCCGGGCCGACCGGCCGCTGCCGCCGGGCGAACGGCGGAAAATCGCGCTTTTCTGCAACGTCGACGAACGGGATGTCATACCGGCGTTGGACGTCGACACCATCTACCGGGTGCCTTTGAGCTACCATGCCGAAGGCCTTGACGCGTCGGTCTACCGCCACTTCGGCATGGAAACGGCGCAACCGGATTTGACCGAATGGGAACGCATCGCCGAAACCGTGACCCGGCCCGAGGGCGCGGTCACCATCGCGGTCGTTGGCAAGTACACGGAACTGCCCGATGCCTATAAGTCGCTGTCCGAAGCGCTGACCCACGGCGGCATCGCCAACAACGTCAAGGTCAATATCAAGTGGATTGAATCGGAAACCTTCGAAACCGAACAGGAAGCGTTGCATACGCTTGAGGACGTGCACGGGGTTTTGGTCCCCGGTGGCTTCGGCGAACGCGGGTCGGAAGGTAAGATTTCCGCCGTGACCTTCGCCAGGGAGCGGCTGATCCCTTATTTCGGCATATGTTTCGGCATGCAGATGGCGGTGGTCGAGGCCGCCCGCAATCTGAGCGGCATCAAAAAGGCCCGCTCGACCGAATTCGGCCCGAGCGAGGAGCCGGTCGTAGGCCTTTTGACCGAATGGATGAACGGCAATCAGCATGAAATGCGCAAGATCGACGGCGATCTGGGCGGCACAATGCGGCTCGGCGCGTTTCCCTGCACGCTGGCCGAGGGCTCGCGCGTCCGCGAGGTTTACGGCGAGGAAAATATTTCCGAACGCCACCGCCACCGCTATGAAGTGAACATGGATTACCGGGCCAGGCTCGAAGGCGCGGGGCTTAAATTTTCCGGTCTGTCGCCGGACGGGCTGTTGCCGGAAATCGTTGAAATTCCCGAGCATCCGTGGTTCATCGGGGTGCAGTTCCACCCGGAACTGAAGTCGAAACCCTTCGCGCCGCACCCGCTGTTCACGTCATTCATCGAAGCGGCCGTCAAGCAGGCGCGGCTGGTATAATCCGAAAGGGACCAAATCAGGTGTCAGGCAGCATTACCGTCGGCGATCTTGAAATCGGCAACGATCGGCCGTTGACCCTGATCGCCGGTCCCTGCGCCATGGAAAGCAAGGCTCATGCGCTGGATATGGCCGGCGCGCTCCGCGATATCTGCAAAAAGGCCGGCGTCGGGCTCATCTATAAGGCGTCTTTCGACAAGGCCAACCGCACCAGTGCCGCAAGCGCCAGGGGAGTGGGCCTGTCGGCCGCGCTGCCGGTGTTCGAAGCAGTCAAAAAGGAAATCGGCTGTCCCGTCTTGACCGACGTCCACGAAGCTGGGCAGTGTGCCGAGGTGGCGACGGTGGTCGACGTATTGCAGATCCCGGCGTTTCTCTGCCGCCAGACGGATCTGCTGATCGCCGCCGGGGAGACGGCCGCCGCCGTCAACGTCAAGAAGGGACAGTTCCTGGCCCCTTGGGACATGCAGAACGTCGTCGACAAGATCAAATCGACGGGCAACGCGCGGGTCATGGTGTGCGAGCGGGGGGCGAGCTTCGGCTATAACACCTTGGTTTCCGACATGCGGGCGCTGCCGGTCTTGGCGAAAACCGGGTGCCCGGTGGTGTTCGACGCGACTCATTCCGTGCAGCAGCCGGGCGGCCAGGGGACGACCTCTGGCGGGCAGCGGGAATTCGCGCCGATCCTGGCCCGCGCCGCGGTTTCCATCGGCGTCGCCGCCGTGTTCATGGAAACCCATCAGGCCCCCGACACCGCGCCGTCCGACGGCCCCAACATGATTCATCTAACTGACATGCCCGGCGTGGTAGAAACCCTCGCAGAGTTCGACTGGCTGGCCAAGGCCAAGCCGGTCCGCATATAGTAGAACAACCAAAATCCTCTCCGCCGGAGTTAAGACCATGACCGTCATCGTTGACGTATACGCCCGTGAAATCCTGGACAGCCGGGGAAATCCGACGGTCGAGGTCGATGTGACGCTGGAAAGCGGCGTGCTCGGCCGCGCGGCGGTGCCGTCGGGGGCGTCGACCGGTGCCCACGAAGCGATGGAACTCCGCGACGGCGATAAGGACCGCTATCTGGGTAAAGGCGTTCTGAAGGCGGTCGATAGCGTCAACGGCGAAATCGGCGATGCGCTAGCCGGCATGGACGCGGAAGACCAGGTCCAAATCGACCGGCTGATGATCGAATTGGACGGCACGGCCAACAAGGGGCGCCTGGGCGCCAACGCGATTTTGGGCGTGAGCCTCGCCTGCGCCCGGGCGTCGGCGGACGAGGCCGGCCTGCCGCTCTACCGCTACATCGGCGGCGCCTATGCGTCGGAACTGCCAGTGCCGATGATGAACATCATCAACGGCGGCGCGCATGCCGACAACCCCATCGACTTTCAGGAATTCATGATCATGCCGGTCGGCGCGGAAAGCTTCGGCGAAGGGCTCCGCATGGGCGCGGAAGTGTTTCATACGCTTAAAAAGGGCCTGAGCGCCGCCGGCTTCGGCACCAACGTCGGCGACGAAGGCGGCTTCGCGCCCAACCTGCAAAGCACCGACGAGGCCTTGGGCTTCGTCATGAAAGCGATCGAGGACGCAGGCTACAAACCCGGCGAGGATGTAGTGCTCGCCTTGGACAGCGCGTCGACAGAATTTTTCAAGGACGGCAAGTACGAGATGGAAGGCGAGGGCAAGTCTCTGTCGTCCGACCAGATGGTCAAGCTCTATGAAGACCTGTGCGCGCGCTATCCCATCAAATCCATCGAAGACGGCATGGCCGAGGACGATTGGGACGGCTGGAAAGCCCTGACCGACGCCATCGGCGGGGCGGTGCAGCTGGTCGGCGACGACCTGTTTGTCACTAACCCGGTGCGTCTGGCCGACGGCATCGCCCGCGGCGTCGCCAATTCGATCCTCATCAAGGTCAACCAGATCGGCACGCTGACGGAAACGCTGCAGGCCGTCGAAATGGCCCACAAGGCGGGTTACACCAGCGTGATTTCCCACCGCTCGGGCGAAACGGAAGACACGACCATCGCCGACATTTCCGTCGCCACCAACGCCGGGCAGATCAAAACGGGTTCATTGTCGCGGTCGGACCGGCTTGGGAAATACAATCAGCTTCTGCGCATTGCCGAAGACCTGGGCGACACTGGGCGGTATGCCGGTTCGCGCCTTTTCATTTAGGGCTGTTAACGGCTAAGGTTTCGCAACCCATTGAAACAAAAGCCCCAAAGGGCCCCCCTAACTTTAAATTAACCAAGTTTGGTTACTTTTATTCTTGCCGATTCGGGGTGGATCGGCGCTGGGGAATAAAGGGAAGCAAACGATGGGAAGCGGGCTCAACCAATTCAAACTTAAAATCCTGCAGGTCTTGGGACCGACGCTGGGCATTCTCGCCTGCGCCTATTTCTCTTATCACGCGGTGCACGGCGACCGCGGCCTGACCTCGCTAATTTCGCTAAAGGAAGACGTCGCCGAAGCCCGCGCCCAGGCCGACGACCTGGCCCGCCGGCGCGGCGAGTGGGAACACAAGGTCAGCCTGATTTCCGCCAAAAGCCTCGACCTCGACATGCTGGAAGAGCGCGCGCGGATCATGCTGAACGTGGGCTTCGAACAGGACCACGTGATCCTTTGGAAGGCCCTCGGGCGGGGCGCGTCATGACCAATTTTTCCGAAAGCCTGCACCCGCCTTATTTCGCAGCCGTGGTGACGCCCAAAAACGGCGACCGGGACAAGTCCGGCATTTTATCCATGGAACAGATGAGTTCCCTGGCGCCCCGATTGGATGGGTTTCTGGGCCTTGAAACCGCCAAGCTTGAGGACGGGACCGGCGCCGCGATCTGCTATTGGAGGTCGTCCGACGCGGTGGTGGTCTGGAAGTTTGGCGTCCTGACCCGGCTTATCGGCGATCTTAATTTGAAACACCGCCGTCTTGAAGACGCGCTGGCGATCTCGGGCGCCCGCGTCGCCCGCCGCTTGTTTCCGGGCCGCGCAAAACCGTCGGTGTTTACGTCGCTGTTGACCCGTGGCGGCGGCGATACCTCGTCTGAACGGAGGATCCAGCCATGACCCAGCCTGCGATCGACTACGCCGGGTATCGTGCGGCCCCCGCCGGGCCGCTGGTGGCGAAGCCAACCTATTACGTCGTGCTGCACACACAGTCCGGCTTGGCCAAGCCGTCGACACAATGGGAAAAGGCGCTGCGCCTGCTGGCCGCGCTGGCGGAAGAAAACCCGGGATACCTCGGCTATGAAGTGCGCGAAATGACCGGCGGCGGTGAATACGCCGTCACCCACTGGGCGGACGCACGCTATATCGCGCAGTGGAAGAATTCGTGCCGCTTGATGGAGCCTGACGCTCAGTTGCTTCATCGCATCTTCGGCAAGGAAGGATGCATCTGGCCGTGGATGACCCGCGAACAGGTCGCGTAACTCGGCCGGGCCTTAATCCAGTTAATCAAAAATCAGTTTAAAATACAACAGTGTTATTGACCTATCTTGAAACCGGTCACTGTTTTCCTCTATCTTTCTGAAACAGGGCTAGGCGCGTCGACCTACTCCGCGCAAGCACAGACCAGCAGGATGGAAGCGCCCTGGGGAAGGGCGCGCTTCGTGTGTTCAACAGGGTACGGTTGCGGGCGGTCCGTTTGCCTGCGGAGAACCAGAGGGGATCAGACATGGCAAAATCGCCTATAGCGTCTACCAAGAAATCTTCGGCAAAAAAATCCGGCGGCGCCAGGGCCCCGGCCAAATCCGGCGGGATGCAGGCAGGCTCGGCCGACCTGAAAAAATATTACCGGGACATGCTGCTGATCCGCCGGTTCGAGGAAAAAGCCGGGCAGCTTTACGGCATGGGTCTGATCGGCGGGTTCTGCCACCTCTACATCGGGCAGGAAGCGGTCGTCGTCGGCATGCAGGCGGCGGCCCAGCCGCAGGACACGGTGATCACCAGTTACCGCGACCACGGCCACATGCTGGCCTGCGGCATGGACCCCAAGGGCGTGATGGCCGAACTGACCGGGCGCGAAGGCGGTTATTCCAAGGGCAAGGGTGGGTCGATGCACATGTTCTCTCGCGAAAAGAACTTCTTCGGCGGCCACGGTATCGTCGGCGCGCAGGTGCCGCTCGGCACGGGCCTCGCCTTCGCCCACAAGTATAAGGGAGATAAAGGCGTCGCCATGGCTTACTTCGGCGACGGCGCCGTCAACCAGGGCCAGGTTTACGAAAGCTTCAACATGGCGGCGATCTGGAAGCTGCCGGTGATCTACGTCATCGAAAACAACAAGTACGGCATGGGCACGGCGATTGAGCGCACCTCCGTGTCGACGAAGCTCGCCAACCGCGGCGCCGCCCACGGCATCCCGGGCGAACCGGTCGACGGCATGGACGTTTTGGCCGTTCGCGCGGCGGCGGAAAAGGCGCTGAAATACTGCCGAGACGGTAAAGGACCCTTCATCCTGGAAATGAAGACCTATCGCTACCGCGGGCATTCCATGTCCGACCCGGCGAAATATCGCTCCAAGGAAGAGGTCCAGAAAGTCCGGCGTGAGACCGATCCCATCGACATGCTGGCGCACAAGATGCTGGCCGCCAAAATCGTCACCGAAGACGACTTGAAGGCCATCGACAAGGGGGTGAAGGCGATTTCCAACGAAGCCGCCGACTTCGCGCAGCAGAGCCCCGAGCCGGCGGGGTCCGAGCTCTGGACCGACATTCTGATCGACGCCTGATCGCGGCAGAAAGGGAAGGAAACATAACATGGCTGTACAAGTTCTTCTGCCGGCGCTGTCGCCCACGATGACCGAAGGCAAGATCGCCAAGTGGGTGAAGAAGGAAGGTGACGCGGTTGCCAGTGGCGACGTGCTGCTTGAAATCGAAACCGACAAGGCGACCATGGAGGTCGAGGCCGTTGACGAAGGCGTGCTCGGCAAAATTCTCGTCGCCGAAGGCACTGAAGGCGTCGCCGTCAACACGCCCATCGCGGTGATCGTCGGAGAAGGCGAGGCGGTTTCCGCCGACGCCGGCTTGGCATCCGCCACGGCCGATGCCAAGCCCAAGGAAGCCACCGCCGCGCCGGTCCCGGCCGCGCCCGCCGCCGCGAAGCCGGGCGCCGCATCCGTTGCGGCGGAGCCTGATTATTCCGGGCCGATGAAAACCATGACGGTGCGCGAAGCGCTCAACACCGCCATATTCGAGGAAATGCGTCGCGACGAAAACGTCTTCATCATGGGTGAGGAAGTCGCCCAATACCAAGGCGCCTACAAAATTTCCCAGGGCCTGCTGGAAGAATTCGGCGATCGGCGCGTGATCGATACGCCGATCACCGAAATCGGCTTCGCCGGGCTGGCCACGGGGGCGGCGTTCATGGAACTTCGGCCCATCGTCGAATTCATGACATTCAACTTCGCCATGCAGGCCATCGACCACATCATCAACTCCGCCGCCAAGACGCTTTACATGTCGGGCGGGCAGATGGGCTGCCCCATAGTATTCCGCGGGCCCAACGGGGCGGCGGCGCGCGTGGCGGCGCAGCATTCGCAGTGCTATGCCTCGTGGTACGCCAACTGTCCTGGCTTGAAGGTCGTCTCGCCGTGGTCGGCCGCCGACGCCAAAGGTTTGCTCAAGTCCGCGATCCGGGACCCCAACCCGGTGGTGTTCCTGGAAAACGAAATTCTCTACGGCCAGTCGTTCGAAGTGCCAGATGACGAAAACTGGACGCTGCCCATCGGCAAGGCCAAGGTTGAACGCGCCGGCACGGACGTGACGCTGGTGGCCTATTCTATCGCCGTCGGCATCTCCATGGAAGCCGCCGAGCAACTGGCGGCGGATGGCATCAGCGCCGAAGTTATCAACATGCGCTCGATCCGCCCGATCGACGTGGAAACCATCTGCAATTCGGTCAAGAAGACCAACCGCATCGTTTCCGTCGGCGAAGGCTGGCCGACCTGCGGCATCGGCGCCGAAGTCAGCCAGCTGGTGATCGAACACGCGTTCGATTACCTGGATGCGCCGCCGACCCGCGTCGCCGGGGCCGACGTGCCCATGCCCTATGCGGCCAATCTGGAAAAACTCGCGCTGCCCAAGGCGCACAACGTGGTCGAGGCGGCGAAAGCCGTCTGCTACGCCTAGCGGCCGGGGAGGGATCAGACATGCCGATCAAGATACTGATGCCGGCGCTCTCGCCGACCATGACCGAGGGCAATTTGGCGAAGTGGCACAAGAAAGAAGGCGACACCATCGAAAGCGGCGATTTGATCGCCGAGATCGAAACCGATAAGGCAACCATGGAGGTCGAAGCCGTCGACGAAGGCGTGCTCGGTAAAATCCTTGTCGCCGAAGGCACTGCCGAAGTCGCCGTCAACACGGTGATCGCACTGTTGCTGGAAGAAGGCGAGGACGCCTCGGCGCTTGCGGGCGCGGATACTTCGGGCGGCGCGGCTCCGGCTGTGGCGCCTGCTGCTCCCGCACCCGCTGCTGCTCCGGCACCCGCCGGTGCTCCAGCTGCTCCCGCGCCGAAACCTGCCGCGCCGGCGTCGTCGGGTGGCCGCGTGTTCGCGACGCCGCTGGCCCGACGCATCGCCGCGCAGGAAGGCATCGACATCGCCGCAGTTCAAGGCTCCGGCCCGCAGGGCCGCATCGTCAAACGCGATGTCGAAGCCGCGGTTAAAGGCGGCGGCGCGAAGGCGGCGCCTTCCGCCGGGCCAGCGGCTGCGACTGCCGCCGCCGCACCAGTTGCGGCGGCGCCCATGGTCACCGTGGACGATCCCGTGTTCCAAAACATGCCGGCGTTCGACGCCGTGCCGAATTCGTCTATGCGGAAAATCATCGCCTCACGCTTGACCGCATCGGCCCGCGACATACCGCACTTCAACATCTCTGCCGATGTCGCCATCGACAAGCTGTTGAAGGCGCGGAAGGAACTGAACGACCGCGACGGCGCGGATTATAAAATCTCCGTCAATGACTTCGTCATCAAGGCGGTGGCGGTGGCGCTCAAACGCTGCCCGGACGTCAACGCCGCCTATACGGAAGCGGCAATCCTCAATTTCAAAAAGGCCGACATCTCCATCGCCGTTGCCATCGACGGCGGGCTGATCACGCCGATCATCAAGGACGCGGGGTCTTTGGGCTTGGCCGATATTTCGGCAAAGGCCAAGGAACTGGCCGGCAAAGCGCGGGACGGCAAGTTGCAGCCCGAGGAATTCCAGGGCGGCACCTTCACCATTTCGAACCTCGGCATGTTCGGCGTTAAATCGTTCAATTCCATCATCAACCCGCCGCAGGGGGGCATCCTCTCGGTCGGCGCGGGCGAACAGCGCCCCGTGGTGAAGGACGGCGCGTTGGGTGTCGCCACCATGATGTCGTTGACGCTCGCGGTCGATCACCGCTGCATCGACGGTGCGGCGGCGGCGGGCTTCATGAAAGAGCTGAAGGGCATCCTCGAAGATCCCATCAGCCTATTGTTGTAGGTTGGGGAGGGACCGATCATGGCTGAAACCTTCTTCGACGTTTGCGTCATCGGCGCCGGCCCCGGCGGGTATGTGACCGCGATCCGAGCGGCGCAGCTCGGCATGAAAACGGCGATCATCGAAAAGCAGCACCTGGGCGGCATCTGCCTCAACTGGGGCTGCATCCCGACCAAGGCACTTTTGCGCTCGGCCGAGATTTTTCACTACATGAAACACGCCGGGAATTACGGCCTCGCCTGCGACAACCTATCCTTCGACATTGAAAAAGTCATCGGCCGGTCGCGCGGCGTCTCCAAACAGCTCAATTCCGGCGTCGGCCATTTGCTGAAGAAAAACAAGGTCACCATCATCGACGGCTCAGGCAGCCTGAAAGGCGGCGGAAAAGTCGCGGTTAAGGACAAGGAGGGCAAGGCGCTGCCCGACGTCGCCGCCAAGCACATCATCGTCGCGACGGGTGCCAGGCCCCGCGTCCTGCCGGGGCTTGAGCCCGACCGCAAGCTGGTCTGGACATACTTCGAGGCATTGAAGCCCGATATCTTCCCGGAAAAGCTTTTGGTCATCGGGTCCGGTGCCATCGGCATCGAACTCGCGAGCTTCTATCACACGCTGGGCGCCGATGTGACGGTGGTCGAGGTGATGAAACAGATCATGCCGGTTGAAGACGCGGAAATTTCCGCCATCGCCCGCAAGCAGATGGAAAAGTCCGGCCTGAAAATCCTGACCGAAGCCAAGGTGATGAAGTTGGACAAAAGGGCCAACGCGGTCACCTGCACCATCGAAGACAAAGACGGCAAGACCTCGCATGTCACGGTCGATCGCGTCATTTCCGCCGTTGGCGTGCAGGGCAACATCGAAAACATAGGGCTTGAAAACACCAAGGTTAAAACCGACCGCGGCTGCATCGTCGCCGACGGATACGGTAATACGGACGAGCCCGGCGTCTACGCCATCGGCGACGTCGCCGGCCCGCCCATGCTGGCCCACAAGGCGGAGCACGAAGGCGTCATCTGCATCGAAAAGATCGCCGGCCTGCCCAACGTCCATTCCATGGAAAAGACGCAAATCCCCGGCTGCACCTACTGCTATCCGCAGGTCGCGAGTGTCGGCTTGACCGAGGCGAAAGCGAAAGAGCAGGGGTATAAGGTCAAGGTCGGGCGCTTCCCGTTCCTCGGCAACGGCAAGGCCATTGCTTTGGGCGAACCGGATGGCCTGATCAAAACCGTGTTCGATGAAAAGACCGGGCAGCTTTTGGGCGCCCATATGGTCGGCGCGGAAGTGACGGAACTGATCCAGGGCTACGTCGTCGCCATGGGCCTGGAAACGACGGAGGCCGAACTGATGCAAACTGTCTTTCCGCATCCGACGCTCAGTGAAATGATGCACGAAAGCGTGCTTGATGCGTACGGCAAAGTCATCCATATGTGAGCCATGACCGGTTCATCTGAAAACGTCCGCCCCTTCCGCCATCCGGAAAAGCGCAAAAAACCGGAAAATCCCCACCATAAAAAACCTGCGTGGATTAGGGTCAAGGCCCCCGTGTCGAAGGAATATAACGAGACGCGGAAGTTGATGCGCGAGCTCGGCCTCAACACCGTCTGCGAGGAAGCGGCGTGTCCCAACATCGGCGAATGCTGGGCCGTCAAGCACGCGACGGTGATGATTCTGGGCGATATCTGCACCCGCGCCTGCGCGTTCTGCAACGTGGCGACCGGCAAGCCCAACGCCGTCAATCCGATGGAGCCGGAAAACCTCGCCATTGCGGTAGGCGAAATGGGCATGAAGCACCTGGTCATCACCTCGGTCGACCGGGACGATCTTGAAGATGGCGGCGCCGATCAGTTCGTCAAATGTATCACGCGCATCCGCGAAACGTCATCAGGCACCACCATTGAAATTCTGACGCCCGACTTCCGCGACAAGCCGGGCGCGCTCGAAGCCGTGGTCAAGGCAAAGCCCGACGTCTTCAACCATAATCTGGAAACCGTGCCGAGGCTCTATCCGACTATCCGCCCCGGCGCGCGGTATTTCCATTCGCTGAAATTGCTCGACCGCGCCAAGGACATCGACGCAAAGATCTTCACCAAGTCGGGGATCATGGTGGGGCTCGGCGAAACGCGTGAAGAGATCCTGCAGGTCATGGACGACCTGCGCTCCGCCCGCGTAGATTTTCTGACTATCGGCCAATATCTCGCACCCACCACGCGCCATGCGGCGGTTGATCGATTTGTGACGCCGGATGAGTTCGAGGAATACCGCCGCCTGGCCGAAGCCAAGGGGTTCCTGCTTGTGTCGGCATCGCCGCTGACGCGCTCCAGCCACCACGCCGGCGAGGACTTCGTCAAGCTCCAGGCGGTGCGGCGCGGCGGGGGGTGCTGATCGGATCACTCCGGTTGGGGCTGGACAAGCACAAATTGCCGCGGGCATAAGCGATCCCATGCCGACGCACGCCGAAATCCGCCGCCTGAAATACCCGCCCGAAAAGATGTTCGATCTGGTGGCGGACGTAGAACAGTACCCGGAATTTCTGCCCTGGTGCATCGCCACCCGCATCCGTGAAAAGTCGGACAGGCTTTTGGTCGCCGACATGGTTATCGGTTTCAAGGTGTTCCGAGAAAAGTTCACCTCGCGGGTGCAACTCGACCGGCCGGCCATGCGGATCGGCGTCGCCTATACGGACGGGCCGTTCAAATACCTGAAGAACCATTGGGTGTTTAACCCGGCGGCAGACGGCGCCGAATGCGACGTGGATTTTTTCGTCGATTTCGAATTCCGGTCGAAGCTTCTGCAATCGGCGATTTCGGTCGTGTTTAACGAAGCCGTCACAAAAATGGTCAATGCTTTCGAAAAGCGGGCGGAAGACCTGTACGGCATTTAGCGGTCGGGCCCGGTTGGGCGAAGAGAAGGGCGGTGCCATTGAACGACATCTCGCCACGCGCACAGGGGAACGACACGCGGCTTGCCGAACGGTGCGCCGCCGTAAGCGCCGATCTTGAACGCTTCGGCCTGCCGTCAGAAGAAGCACAGCGCCGGGTTGCCGAAACCTACATCCCCATCGCCCGGGAGATCACGAGCCTGTTCGGCGCGGCGGATGCGCCCAAATTGCTGGTCTTGCTGGGCGGGCCGGGCGCAAGCAAGTCCACTTTTTCCAAACACCTGAAGCTTATTTTTCAAGGCGCGTCCGACATGACGTGCGCGGTCGTGTCGTCCGACGATTTCTAACTGCCCCGGGCGGCGCGGTCCTTACTATGGCTCGGCCTGCCCGAGACCCACGACGCGGATGAACTCCGCTGCGTCATCACGGATGTCCTGTCGGCCCGACCGGGTACCGAAATCCCGACCTTCGACAAGGCCGCCGATGATCGCGGCGCGCCCATGGTCCTCACCGCGCCGCCGGACATGCTGATCTTCGAAGGGTGGATTTCGGCGCGTTTGATGCAGATCGCCTTCGGCGGCATCAAACAGGCAGGCGGGCGTTTGGTTTATCTAGATGCGCCTCGCGACTTTCTGAAAGCGTCACGCTCCGCCAAGTAGGCGGCGCTGCGCGCGCGGGAAGGCGAAGGCGTGGGCTTGACCGAGGACCGCATGGCGGCGTTTTGGAATGATGTGATTGATCCGGGGCTCATCCGGGATGTGCTGCCGTTCCGCGCGGGCGCCGACCGGGTTATCCAACTCGGCCCCGGTTACGAGTTTACGATGACCTAACCGCGTTCGGCTGATCGGCGGCGGCTATTCCATCACCACCACGGGCGTGAACCCGGCAGCGGGGTCGACCACCAATCCCGGATATCCCGGCGTCGATTTGACCCGCCCGTCGGCAGGCGCGCGCAGCGTCGCCCGGGAAAGCCGCCAGCCAGCCATGTTGCGCCCGGCTTCGGCCTTGGCGCGGCCCGCCTTGGCGTTGGCAAGGCGCAGGGTGGCGCGTTCCAATTCTTCCTTCGATGTCGACAGGTCGTCGAACAGTTGTTTGACCCGGACCAGATTTTGTTCGGCGAATTCCAGTTCCCGGTCGGCGGCGTCGATGGCCGCACGGGCGGCGGTGTCCCGGTATTCGAAAGGCTTGGTGTCGAGCTTCGCCAGCACCGCGCCCTTTTTGACCACCTCGCCCGGTTTGACCATCACGGCATCGACGACGCCCGGGATGGCGAAGGCGAGCGGTTGTTCGGCATGGGTTGCCGGCGTCCAGGCCATGGCGTAAATCGCGGCAAACAGGGCGAGCGCCGGAAGCGCCCGCCGGTGACGGCGGGGGGTGTCAGCGTTTGATTTCATTCTGGTCCTTCTGGCCGAAGCCGCTCCCGGATTTGGGGGTGTAGGAATCCCGATCCTCATTCACCTTTTGGCCGAGCAGCCGAAGGAGAAAACCTTGATCGAGGCTGATCTTCGGGTGCTCGCCCATCATCACCGCCAGCCGCGCATTCACCTGCCGCAGGTTGCCGGCGGCGCGGACTACATCGGCTTCGGCGTCGGTGAAATTGATCATGGCGTTGCCCAGGTCGGTGACGCGTTCTTGTTCGTAAAGCCGCTGGCGCTGCAACAGGAACTTGCTTTGAAAATCGTGTCGGGCGCGGGTGGCGATCAATTGCTGCCAAGCATTTTCGCGGGCGCGCAGTGTCGTCCGCGCAATGCGGACCAATTCACGCCGGGCGACCTCGATGCGTGCTTCCAGGCGGGTGACCTCGGCGCCCAGCTCCGCCTGTTCCGCCGACTTCACCCCGCCGTCGTAAAACGGCCATTTGATGCGCGCGCCGACGGTCCAATCGTCGCGCGACGATGTCGGGCGGCTATATTGGTTGAGCACGCCGAACGCTTCCACCACCGGCCGGTTGCCTTTGCCTTCGCGGGCAAGGCGGACGCCGTCGCGCTTCCGCGCTAATGCCTTCAGGTCCGGGTTGCGGTCCAGCACCGCCTGGGTAAAGGGGCCGTCCTCGACAGGGGCGGGCTTTTCCTTCGGCCCCAAAGGCGGGTTAAGCATTTCCTTGTCGAACGGCAGGCCCGTCAGATCGCCGAGCCGCAGCCGGATTTCCATATTCCGCCGCTGTTCGTTGTGCAGGATCAGGCGCGACGCCTCGACGGCGGCAAGGCGCTCCGCGACTTTGACCGGCGACGCCTGGCCCAGGCGTTCGCGTTCCTGAACGCGTTCCCAGCGGACATAGGCGGATGCGTGTTTTTGGTTTAAGGTCTGCACGTTCAGGTCCGACGCGTGCAGGTCGTGGTAGAGCGCCAGCCCTTCCATCAGCACCCTGTTGCGGGCGGCGGTGGCGCGCAGCTTGGCTGCGTCCGCGTCGGCGCGGGCGGCGTCGATGCGGCTGCCGTTCACGCCGAAGTCGTATATCGGCTGCACCACTTCGAAGGTGGCGGTGCTTTCGGCTTTGTCCTTAACGGCGCTGAGGGCGGACTGGTAGCGCTCCGCCTCGAACCCGGCCGTCGCGCGGGGAAACAGCCCGGCCCGGGCGCGCGCCAGGCGCGCTTCGGCAGCTTGAAGATCCGCCGCCGCTTCGGCGAAATAGATCTGCGCTTGCTGATCGATGCGTTCAAGCAGGCCCGCCGCCGTCAGCGTCGGGTCGGCGGCGCGGGCGGCGAACGCCCCCAACGCAAAAACGCCTGCGGCCAGAACCGTGGGCAACAGTCCGGCCCCGGCGACGGTTAGCTTCCGGACCCGCATGGCTGTCTCAGCTTCCGCCTTTCAGGTAGCGATAGAATGAAATGTTGTCCGGGCGCTTGTGGACGCTCTCGGTCACGTAATTTCCGGCGCGGACGAACATGTCGGCGTCCAGAAAGCCGGTCAACTTCAGCGCCAGCTTGCCGTCCGTATCGAAAAACATGAACACCGGTGTCGCCCGGATCCGATATTTCTGGGCCATTTTGACCTCGGTGGATTTTTCGCCGTCCGGCGTTACGACATCCAAATTGCCTTTGATGTTGCTTTCCAACATCACGAAATTCTTGGAATAGAACGCATCAACCTTGGCCTCGGGAAAGACCCGCGTGCGCATCTTGTCACAATATGGGCAGCCGAGCTGGTGAAACATGATGACCAGTCGCTTGCCCTTGCTTTTGGCTTCAGAAATTTCCTGCGGGAAATCGTTTTCTATGCTTTGGCCCATGAAGTCGGACCGCGCATTCAGGGCAAACGCCGTCAGGGCCGCGATCAACAGCACGGCGAAGGGGACGGTCAGGCGGGTCGGCGGCATGTCCGGGGCTCCGTCATGGGCTGGGCGAGCGAGGGCGCCCGTCTCGCGTAAGTTTACACTTCGTGAATATATCGTGACAACTTTTGGCGGGAATTATGGCCTATTGACGGCGTACGCCGGTTTCGCCGGTCGTCCGAACCGCGGAAAAATGCAGGCCGCCGAACGCCTTCATCGTTGCCGCGACGGCATGCGAAGCAGCGTCTCCCAGCCGCCGTGGAGCCGCTGACTGCAATTTTCCCTCGGTGCGTCGCGTGAATTGTCGACAAATCGCACGGTCACCCGTTCGATTTCGCCGCCGCTGAGGGCGCGTCGGAGCCGCGCGCCGACGAACGCGTCCAAGTCCGGCCCCTCGTCGACCCGGTTGTAGCCGGCGCGCCAGAATTTCGGGCCCATGTCGGTCAGGATTGCGGCGTGAAGGCGGGGATCAGCCGGCAAACGATCTGCCGGTCGCGTTTGCGGCGGGTCACGAATTCAACGTAGACGAACGCCCTGTCGCCCGGTTGCGACCCGGCAAGGGCGTAGCCCCGCCGGTCCAGCGCCACCGGCGCTATGACCAAGGTCCGTTGAGCCTCCGGTTCCGGCGGCGGGGTGTCGGACCAGATTTCAAGCCCGGGGTTGGTCAGGAGCCCGGCGCCGACAACGGCAGCGGCCGCGGTTGTCGTCGAGCCCACGGCAATCAATAGACTTTTGCCAAAACCCATGACGGCCCTCGGGCTGGCCAGGGGTCAGAAACCAGTTGGTAAAACTGAAATGTCGTGCCGTCGGATGGCCGGCCGCCGAAGGCCGCGTTTGGGGTGGGGTCGTCCGGGCCCGCCGGCCCCAGTTCAAAATAATCAGCTGGCCGAAAAGGATGATTCGCGAAGTGCACGTCAAGCCAAGACGTTTCGCAAGAGAAGCATGTTTATAATAACATTTTCAATTATTTAATTAAAATTCCCGCCGCCGGAAGTAAAGCCGTCGTCAGCCGGTTTCGGCCAACTCCAGGAGCATTTCCAGGGCGCGGTCGACCGTCGCTTGGCGGACGGCGGCCCGGTCGCCCGGGAACACGTGGCGTTCGTGGCGGATGTCCTGCCCCCGGCGGAGCGCCGCCATGTGGACGAGCCCGACCGGCTTGTCCGGCGAGCCGCCGGTCGGCCCGGCGATCCCGGTGACGGCAACGGCGCAGTCGACGGGGGCGTGTTTCAAAGCGCCGGAGACCATGGCGCGGGCAGTGTCCTCCGACACCGCGCCGTGGGCATCGATCAGCGCCGGGTCGACGCCCAGCAGTTCCGCTTTGGCGCCGTTGGAATAGGTGACGAAACCCCGGTCGACCACGGCGGAAGAGCCGGAAATTTCGGTCAACGCCCCGGCGATCAGGCCGCCGGTGCAGCTTTCCGCCGTCGCCAACGTCAGGCCCTCGGCGGCATAGCGGTCAATGACGGTCTTGGCGGCGGGAAGTTCCATGGTCTCAGGCCCCGTTGCAGTGGCGCAGTCCAAGGACGATCAGGCAAGCGTAACCGCCGGCCAGAAGGTCGTCCAGCATGACCCCCCAGGCGCCACCGAGCTTGCGGTCGGCCAACCCGACGGGCCACGGTTTCCAGATATCGAACAGGCGGAACCCGGCGAATGCCGCCAGCCACAGCAGCGGATCGAACCCGGCCGGCAAAAGCGCGATCCACTGGCCCGCGACTTCGTCGATGACCAAGTAGGACGGGTCCTTGTCCGACGCCGTTTCGAGCATCTTTCGCGTCGCCCAAACCCCGATCAAAGTGGCAAGGACTGCCGCCACGGCGAGGGCCTGCCATCCGGCCCCGTAAACGATCACCCAGGCCACCGGAAGGGCCGCGACGGAGCCCACGGTCCCTGGCGCTTTGGGTGAAAGCCCGGCGCCGAACCATGTGGCAATCAGATTTGCCCACAAGGGCGGGGCGGGAGAGCCCCCGCGGTCGGCGGGGGAAGGGGTTTCGGGGGCGTCCAAGGTGCTGGTTCCGGGCATGGTTCTACCGGTTGGTTCGGCCCTGGGTAACATGCCAAAGGAGGCCTTGCCAGCGGTGAATTGGGCTTGCACGGTTTGGGCCTTCCCTATACCGTCCTCAAAGGCTGTCGAAAGGCCCGCAGATCAAGGCACTTTGGGGGTCGCAAAAGAAAAAAAACCGGCGCGGCGTAATAAAATATCGCCGTATCCGTCGCGGTGCTTCCACCGCGGCGCGCATCGGGAAAATCGAAAAAAATGCCATGAATAACAAGGTATTGTGCGACATGACAGACGAAGGGAAGGGGTTCGAGGGGTTATGGCCAAACGAGGACCGTTTGATCTAGACAGGCCAAGCCGCCTGCAGGCCTTCCTGACCCGGACGTTTCCCGAACGTCAGTTCGTTGTGCGGACCGAGGGCCGGGTTTCCTATTTCTGCCTGACCAAGCAGTTGCAAATGGCCGTTTCGGGGGTCATTTTCGCGATCTTCGCATGGGGCGTTTTCACATCCGTCAGTTTCGTTCGCCACGAAAGCGTTCTCGACGCGAAAAACGACGAAATCTTCGGCGCAAGGCACGCCTACCGATCGCTGTTGGACGAAGTCGCGCAGTATCAGCGTAAATTCGCCGCCATCACCCGGGACCTAGAGGAAAACCATTCCCTGATGCTGGGGCTGGTCGAAAAAAACGCGCAGCTGCAGCGCAACCTGAGCTCGATCTCGCGCAAGCTTCTAATCACCACGGCGGAACGTGAACAGGTCTTGAAGGCCCGCGAACGCCTGAAGGAACAGCTGACCTCGCTGGAAACCGAAATGCAGTCGTTGTCCGGCCGCAACTTCGCGCTGAAGGATAACCTGAGCGCCGTCGAGTCGGACCTGAACCTGGTCACGCGTGAACGCAACAAGGCGCAGTCGGACTCGGCCCGCATGCGCCGCCGGGTCGACGAACTGACCGACCGCCTTCAGGAACTGCAGAACACGGAAGGCGAAGTGGTCCAGCGCATGAACGAACGCGCGTCGGACCAGATCGCCGATCTAGAGCGGGTGCTGGAAGGCGCCGGCATCGACATCGACCAGCTTTTGGGCGGCACGGGCGAGCCCAAGGCCGGCGTTGGCGGCCCGTTCATCCCGGTCAAGCCCGACGGCCTGCCGGCAAGCGACCTCAAGGCCGAACTGGTCAACCTGGATCGCAACCTGGGCCGCCTCGAAACGTTGAAGGAATCAATGACCCGCGTGCCGTTGGCGGCACCGCTACCGACCTATTACATCACCTCGACCTACGGCAAACGCAAAGACCCGATCACCCAGCGCTGGTCGGCGCATTACGGCGTCGATCTGGGCGGGCCGATGAAGTCGAAAGTGTTCGCGACCGCCGCCGGCGTGGTGACCTTCGCCGGGTGGAAAGGCCGTTACGGCCGGTTGATCGAAATCGACCACGGCATGGGCCTGAAGACCAGATACGGACATTTGCATCAAATTCTGGTAAAGAAGGGTCAGAAGGTGAGTTTCCACGAAAAGATCGGACTCCTGGGCAATACGGGCCGCAGCACCGGGCCCCATCTGCATTACGAGGTGGTCTTCAAGGACAAGCCGAAGAACCCTTTGAATTTCATTAGGGCAGGAAAATATGTTTTCAAAAACAAGTAAGGGCTCGGCCAGCCCTTCTTCCCAGCCGGCACAGGCTTCGAAGGCGGCGGGCCCGTCCATCATTTCAGCGGATCTCCGGATTATCGGCGATCTGACCTCCGAGGGTGAAATCCAGATCGACGGCACAGTCGACGGCGACATTCGCACGAAAAGCCTGCTGGTCGGCGAGACCGCCAACATTAAGGGCGAAATCGTTGCCGACCGGGTGCAGGTCCACGGCACGATCAACGGCCAGATCAAGGCCCGCTCCGTCACCTTTGCGCGGTCGGCCCGGGTGATCGGCGACATCCTGCACGAGGACCTGGCCATCGAAAACGGCGCGTTCCTCGAAGGCCACTGCAAGCGGCTGGTCGAAAAGAAAGACCTGGAAGCCGACAAGCAGCCCGCGCAACCGGCGAAAGCGCCGGCCGCCGCCGCCGAATAGAGCCGCAGGCTCACCTGATTTCAGAATTGAATGCGGCCGGCTTTGCCGGATTCCTGATATTTGTCAGGCTTAAAACGGCAGCGGACGGGCCAGTGCTTCGGCGTAAACGTCCGAGTCGGCGTTGCCGCCGGAACAGACGACCATGATATCCCGCCCGGCGATGTCCAACTTGCCTGAGACGACGGCGGCAAGCGCCACCGCACCCCCTGGTTCGACAACCAGTTTCAGATAGCGGAACGCGACCGCCATGGCGGTCAGCGCTTCGTCGTCCGAGACGGCAAGCCCGCAGGTCAGCGTTTCCCGGTTGACCTGAAAGGTCAGGTCACCCGGCTTGGACGCCAGCAGCGCATCGCAAATGGACCGGGCATCCGGGTCGTTTTCCTGGCGTGCGCCCGCCGACAGCGACCGCGCGTGATCGTCGAAGCCCTGGGGCTCGACCGAATAAACGTCCGTATCGGGTGACGCATCCCGGACCGCCGTCGAAGACCCGGCGATCAGTCCGCCGCCGCCGGCGGGGCACAGAAACACATCGGGCAGGCGTTTCGCCTCGGCCGCCGTCTCCATGGCTTCTAGGGCCAGCGTGCCCTGGCCGGCCATGATTTTCGGGTCGTCGTATGGCTTGATAAGGGTCGCGCCGCGCTCCGCCTGCAATGCTTCGCCCAATTCCTCCCGGCTTTGATTGAACCGGTCGAAGGTGATGACCTCTGCTCCCCAGTCCTTTGTCAGGCGGATTTTGGTTTTCGGTGCGTCCTCGGGCATCAGGATCGCCGCCGGCATGCCTAGCATGTGGGCGGCCGCGGCGACGCCCTGGGCGTGGTTGCCGGACGAAAACGCGACGACGCCGTTGGACTTTTTGTCCGCCGGTACCTGGGAGCACGCGTTGTAGGCGCCGCGAAACTTGAACGAACCGGTGATCTGCAGCGGTTCTGCCTTGACGCGCAACCGGCAGCCGAGCGCCTCGTTCAACAGCAGGCTTTCCAACAGCGGCGTGCGGACGACGACGGCCCGAAGCCTCTCGGCGGCGGCGCGGATGTCCGCGATGGTGAGCACTTCAGATGCGGGCGAGGACGGCATCGATGACCTCTTTGGCTAGTTGTTCCTTGAGGTTGGGCGGGTGGCCGACGCCGGTGACGGTGGCGTGGATCAAGTCTTCCCGCGCCGCCGCCATGTCCGACAGGATGGCCGGGGTGAGTATATGCGATTTTGCGCCGCGCACGACGCCCGTCGGTATGTTGGCGAGCGCCCGGAAATAAATCCGAAGGTCCGTATCGCCCGGCGGCAGCTTTTCAATGGGGATGACGATCCGTCCGTCCCAGTCGCGGTGGATGCCGCCGTCTTGGCCTTCGATAAACGTGGCCTGGGTGAGCTCCATCCATTCGTCGTCCGTGTCCGCCGGCAGATCGGGAAAGCCGCGGCGGAGCGCGTCGCGCGCCTCCACCCACGACGCAAAGACCTTTTCGTATTTCAGGCTCTGAATGATCGGTTCCACGCCTTTGGCGGGAACGATCCAGCCGATGTCGTTCAACACCACGCCGGCCAGATACGTTGGGATCGCCGCCGCCATGGCCATAGCGAGAATGCCGCCCATGGACGTGCCGATGACGGCCACGCGGTGCAGGTTCAACGCGCACAGCAAATGCCGCACGTCGCTGACGTATGTTTCCATCCGGTAATTGTCCGGGTTCGGATCGTAGGCCGAGCGGCCGCGCCCCCGGTAATCGGGGCAGATCACCCGATGGCCAATTTTTTGCAGCCGTTCGGCGGGCACGTGAAAGTCCTTGGAGTTCCGGGTCAGCCCGGGAAGGCATAGCACCGGGATTTTCCCGGGCACGCCTGGTTCGGGCGCGTAATCCCGGTAATAGAGGCCAAGGCCGTCACCGGCGGAATAGGTGCGTTCGGCGAAGGCCATGGCGGTCCTATTTATTCCAGGCCTAACAGGCCCGGCAGCACCGACAGGTCCTTGATCTGGGTGATGATGTCGCCCGGCAGGAATTCCTCCGGCTGGTTGAACCGGTTGCACCAGACGACGCGGAAGCCGAAGTTGGCGGCGGCCTTGGCGTCCCACCCGTTCGACGACATGAAGCAGATATCGCCCGCCGCGACGCCGAGCCGGTCGACCGACATCTGATAAACGCTGCCGTGCGGCTTGAAGATACCCAAATCCTGCACCGACTGGACGTCGCCCAGTAGGCCGCCGATGCCGGCGTTGTCGACGGCGGCGGCCAGCATATTCGGCGAGCCGTTGGACAGGATCGCGGTCTTTAGCCCGGCGGCTTTTAGTTTGGTCAGCATGTCCTTCACTTCCGGATAGGCGTCCAGTTGAAAGTAAAGTTCGGCGAGCTTTTTGCGGAGCGCCGGATTGCCATCGAGGCCGAGAGTCTTCAGCGCGTAATCCAGCGCGTCCTGGGTCACCTGCCAGAACGGCACGTATTCGCCCATCAGCGAGCGCAGCCAGCTGTAGCCCAATTGCTTGTCGCGCCACAGCGCCGCCAGCGGCGCCATCTTGTCACCCAGGTCGTCCTTGCAGTGGGCGGCGGCGGCGGCGACGTCGAACAACGTCCCGTAGGCGTCAAAAACGCAGGCGCCGATGCCGTTCAATCGTGGTTCGGCCATGGTCCTCTCTCCAATCCTTAAAAGCCCCAGAATAGCGCCGTTATGGCGGCGGGTCGGGGGCAGGTCAAGGGTGCGGGGCGGCAGGTGGCGGGATCAGCGGTGCAAATCTTCGTGAACCGCGAAGGCGACCTCCGTATCGGCCAGCCGGGCGCGGTAGACGTGCAGGTTTTCCATCACCCGCTGCACGTAATTGCGGGTTTCGTCGAAGGGGATCAGTTCGATCCAGTCGATCATGTCGACGTCTTTTTCGCGCGGGTCGCCGTTCAGCTTGATCCACGATTGGACCCGGTGCGGCCCGGCATTGTAGGCGGCGACGGCCAGCACGTAAGACCCGCCGAACCGTTCAAGCAGAGCGGCCAGATAGCTCTGCCCGAGGGTCATGTTGTAGGCCGGGTCGCGGGTCAGTCTCGCCTTGGAATAGCCGAGCCCGTGTTGTTTGGCAACCTGCGCCGCCGTCGCCGGCATCAATTGCATTAGGCCCTGGGCGCTGGCGCTGCTGACGGCCCGCGTGTCGAAAACGCTTTCTTGGCGGATCATGCCGAGCACCAGAGGCTGTTCGATTTTCGGCAGGTTCCATTTATCGGGCAGCCGGGGCAGGTTGATCGCCGGGTAGCCGGGGCCGGCCAGAATCTGGCCTTCGCGGGCGGCCAGCTTGGCGATGACGACGCCCAAATCCCGCCGGTCCGCCTGGACCGCCAGATCGGCGACCAGCACCCGCCATTCCGGTTGGTCGTCGGCGCGGCGGAACAGCTCGTACAACACCGGCCGCAGGTGGCCATGGGCATCGGCCTGGGCCAGAAGGCGCACCGAGCGGGTCATTTCGTGGGCTTCGAATTGCTTGCGGATGTCCGGGCTGACGGCCGTAGGGTCGGGCAGCTTGAGCCCCGATTTCGGCTGCAGCCGCGCGAACGACAACTGCCCGTAATAGGTCGTCGGGTATACGGCGGCGAGGCGATGCCACTGCTTTGCCTCGGCCTGGTTGCCGAGCGTTTCATGGGCGCGGGCGATCCAATAGGCGCCACGCGCGCGGGAAACCGGATAGTTGACCTTGGCGAACATGCGCCCGAAATGCTGCAGGCCGACCTTGGGTTCTTTCAGGAACCGCAAGGCCACCCAGCCGGCGAGCCATTCGGCCTCGGCGTAATCGGTGCCGTCGTCGAGCCCGTGATACCGGGCGATCCGGTAGGCGTCGGTGATGAAGCCTTTTTTCAGCGCCCGGCGGACCAGGGTCACGCGTTCGTTCCACCATTTTTCCGGGTAGGGCTGATTGCCCAAAATATGGCGCGCGATATCAAGTGCCGAATCTTTGTCATGCCGCCGGCGCCAGCGTAGCCGTTCGTAAATCAACCCTGGATCGCGCTGCAGGTCTTCCGGCACGCGGGACACCAGCAGGTCGACGTTGCCGATGTCGTGGCGGAGCGATATGCGCGCAAGGACCAACGCCTGACAAGGCTTCGGCACCCGCCACAGGTGCCGGCGGACGGAATAATATTGGCCCTCCCACAACAGCCGGTCCAGGCGTTTGATATGATCTTCGGGCCCGAACAGGCGGCCGTGCTGGCTCATGAACCGCTTTTCTTCGGGTTTTGAGAACCACCCCTCGATCCACGCCGTCCGGATCAGGGTTTCGCCGCGTTTACGGTCTTTCACGTCGGTCGCCCGAAGCAGCGCTTCACCCAGCCGCACCCGGCCCAGCGTGGTTTGCGGTTCTTTGCCGCGAAACCAATCCAATACCTGGGCGTCCGTGCCTTTTGCTGACAGTTGCGCTTCGGCCTTGGCGTTGACGGTGCCGAGCCGGGGCCATTGCGGGTTCAGATGGATAAAGCGGAGAAGCTCATCCAACTCCGCCGAAACGCCCGGCGTGGAAAGCCGCGCCCACTGGGCCAGCTTGCGGGCTAACGGGTCTTTGAGCCGCCCCTCGAGCGAGGCCGCGAGCTTCCACTGCCGTTTTTCCACGGCGTCGAAGCAAGCCTTAAGGGTTTTGATTTCCTGGGGCTGCGTGGCGCCGGCCGGCTGGGCGGCGGCGTCGGCCGATTTCGCCAGAACCGCCTCTGGAGCACCGAAAACTGCGGCAACGGCAAAAACGGCGGCTGACAGTATAAGCTCGCGCCGCATAGGGATGCCCCGTGATCTTCCCAGTACGATCATAGGAGAATCATAGGGCCCGGCGCGCGGGACAACAAGCGGCTCGGTTTTTGGCAATTCCCCGGCTCGGGCCAGGCCGTTCTGCCCACTTGCCCGCCCGTCTGGGGGCGTCTAAGGTCCGCACAAGTCTAGGGACAATGGAGGCCCGCATGTTCAAAGGTTCATTCCCCGCGCTGATTACGCCGTTCAAGGACGGCGAATTGGACGAGTCGGCGTTCAAGTCATTGGTTGAATGGCAGATTGAAGAGGGCTCGGACGGCCTCGTGCCGTGCGGCACCACCGGCGAGTCGCCGACGCTCAGCCATGACGAACACATGAAGGTGACTGAATGGTGCATCGAGGTCGCGGACAAACGCGTGCCCGTCATCGCCGGCGCGGGTTCAAACTCGACGAAAGAGGCCATCGAACTGACCAAGCATGCCAAGGCGGCGGGGGCCGATGCGGCGCTGGTCGTGACGCCCTATTACAACAAGCCGACCCAGGCCGGGTTGTACGAACATTATAAGGCGATCCACGACGAAGGCGGCCTGCCGATCATCATCTACAACATCCCCGGCCGCTCGGTCGTCGACATGAAGGTCGAAACCATGGCGAAGCTCGCCAAGCTGCCGAACATCGTCGGCGTCAAGGACGCGACCCAGGATTTGGGCCGGCCGATCGCCGCGCGCTTGGCCGCCGGCACCGATTTCTGCCAGATGTCGGGCGAAGACGGCACCGCCATCCCGTTCCTGGCGGCGGGCGGTCACGGCTGTATTTCCGTCACCGCCAACATCGCGCCCCGCATGTGTGCGGACATGCAGAAGGCCTGGCGCGACGGCGACATGAAAAAAGTCATGGACCTGCAGGACCGGCTGACCCCGGTGCACGACGCCATGTTCTGCGAAACCAGCCCAGGGCCGGTCAAATACGCGGCGGCGCTCATGGGCAAGTGCAGCGGCGAAACCCGCCTGCCGATCTGTGAAATCGCCGACGCTAGCAAGGAAAAGGTCCGCAACGCATTGCGCGGGGCCGGCCTGCTGAACTAGCGCGCGCAAGACCGGAGCCGGCCTCCGGCATTGAGGGTCGGGTCATGGCGGGAAAAAATAAAAAGAAAGGGGTTTCGGGTAACATCGTCGCCCAGAACCGCCGCGCCCGGCGCGATTACACCATTGTCGAGGATCTGGAAGCGGGCATCATGCTAGCCGGTACGGAGGTCAAGTCGCTGCGCTTAGGGCGCGGTTCGCTGGTCGAGGCCTACGCGGCGGATGAAGACGGCGACCTTTACCTCTACAACGCCGACATTCCAAAATACGAAAACGCCTCGATCCATTCGCACGAGCCCAAGCGCAAACGGAAACTTCTTTTGCACCGGCGGGAAATCTCGCGGCTGTCCGGCGCTGTCAACCGCAAGGGCATGACGCTGTTGCCGCTCTCGATCTATTTTAACAAACGCGGCATCGCCAAGGTGCAGTTGGCGCTGGCCGAAGGCAAACGCCAGTACGACAAGCGCGAGACGGAAAAAGCCCGGTCCTGGGACCGGCAGAAGGCGCGGTTGCTCAGGGATAAGGGGTGATCCCATGGCCGATGATTGGGAGAACAGGTTCGTTCGCCTATTTTCGGGGAAGCCAGGATCGGTCTTGGGTGAAATGCAGGAGCCCCCGTCACCCGAAGAATCGCCCAAGACGAAATGCACCGCCACCAAAGGGCAGTGGGCCCGCGACCGGCGTCAGCCGGGCGAAAATGGCAGAAGTGACAAGCGACAGCCGCAGACCCGGCGCGCCGACGGCGTTAGCAGGTTACGGCTATTCGCGGACTTTCAGTGCCGCGCCGTATTTGGCCCGCTGTGCGGTGATCAGCAGACGAATGCCTCCTACTTCCCCTTAAACACCGGCGGGCGTTTGCCGAGGAACGCCTCCATGCCTTCGCGGAAGTCGTCGCTCATGTAGCACGACAGCAGCAGGTCACGGCCGCCGCCCGGGGGCAGCAGCGTCCGCATGCGCAAGAGCGCCTCTTTCGTCGCCTGCAAGGTGAGCGGCGCGTAGGTCGCGATCTCGCGGGCGATGGACTCGGCCCGGGGGGAGACCTCTTCCGGCGTTTCCAAAACTTCCGAGAGAAAGCCGTATTCCATGGCCGTTTCCGCATCGATCATCTTGGCGCGGAAGATAATGTCCTTGATCCGGGCCGACCCAATCAGGTCGCGCACGCGGGCGATGTTGTTCATGGAAATGCAGTTGCCGAGCGTGCGGGCGACGGGGAAGCCGAACTTCGAGTCCTTCGTCGCGATGCGGACGTCGCAGCAGGCCGCGATGCCCGCGCCGCCGCCGGCGCACGCTCCCCGGATGGCGGCGATGGTCGGCACCTTGCACACTTCCAACGCGCCCAAGGTGCGGTCGATGCGCGCTTCGTAGGCGAGCGCGTCCTCTTCCCGGTCGAACACGCGGAATTGCTTCATGTCAGTGCCGGCGGCGAAGGCCTTATCCCCGGCGCCGGTCAAGACCAGAACGCGGATGTCCTGTTTCTCGCTGACCTCGGTACAGATCTGCGCCATGCGTTCATACATTTCGAACGTCATGGAATTCCGCTTTTCCGGCCGGTTGAAGGTGAGGAATCCGATGCCGTCCCGCACCTCGTAAAGAATATCGTCGCCGGCGTTGGCCGCGAGGTCGGCATCGAAACTGGGTTGGGGATAGGTCGTCATGGCGGATGGTCCTTCGGTTCCGGCGATTGGGCCGCCGTTTGTGTTGATCGGAGTGATTCGGCGGGGGTGAAGGCTAGCGTTTCTCGAACTGCTTGTCGCCGAACATGATGGCCCGCTGTTCGTCGGTCAGTGGTTTTCTCTCACCCCGCACATCTTCCAGGATCGTCACGCCCTTCGCCAAGGCGGGCCGGGCGTTGAGCGTGTCCGACCAGCGCTTGACGTTCGGGAAATCCTTCAGCGAATGACCCTGGCGGTCGATAGACCGGGTCCAGGGGAAGGTTGCCATGTCGGCGATGGTGTAGTCGCTGCCGGCCAGGTATTCGTGCTTGCCCAATTGCTTGTCCATGATCCGATAGAGCCGTCCGGCTTCGTTGGTGTAGCGGTCGATGCCGTACTGGATTTTTTCCGGCGCGTAGCCCCGGAAGTGATGCGCCTGGCCGAACATGGGTCCGACTCCGCCCATCTGCCACATGAGCCATTGTAGGGTGTCGTACTTCTTGACCGGTTCCGTCGGCAGAAACTGCCCCGTTTTGTCCGCCAGGTAGATGAGGATCGCGCCGCTTTCAAAGATCGAGTAGGGCTTTCCGCCCGGGCCGTCCTGATCGATCATCGCCGGGATGCGATTGTTCGGGCTGATCGAGAGGAAGTGGTCGCCGAACTGGTCGCCCGCCTGGATGTTGATCGGGTGGACGTTATAGGCCAGGCCCGTTTCCTCGAGCATGATGTGGACTTTGTGGCCGTTGGGGGTGGGCCAGGAATAAAGATCGATCATTCCGGTATCGTGCCTTTCTTAGGTGCCCGGGCCGGGGGGGCTGCTCGTTCGTGCGGTGTCGGATGAGTTCGTCCGGAGGGCCGCACGGGATACCTTCCATATGGCGTTTATCGGCGGGGATTACGAGGCCGGGGCCGGGATCAGGTGCTGGTCGGAAAAGTCATTAACGGGCAGGTGGCGCGGGGCGGGAAGGGGCTGGGTCAATCCCCAGTCAGTCGATATCGGTTTCAAGCTGTTTGCCGTCCAGGTCACGCGCCTGACGGGCCTCGCCATCCTTGTCGGCGAGCCGTTCCCCCTTGATCCGGCCGTGACGCCGGCGGTTGGCAGCGGCGGCCAAGTCCTTGGCGGCCTTGGATTTCTGTTTGCGGTATTGCCGCAGGTTGACGATTTCGGCGCTCATCCCCACTCCCCAGGTACTGAAAGCGTTTGATGGGAAAACGATAACCGGATCGGCGCGGCCTGCCAAGAGGCGCTCGTCAAGAGCCGTTCAGGGGCGTAAAACCGCGGAGACCCGGCGGAAGACGTTGCGGAACATGTCGGGCGTCAGACGGCCGGTGTTGGTGTTGTAGCGGGAGCAATGATAGCTGTCGATCAGCCGCCGGCCCGCGCCGGCGGCGCCTCCGGGGCCGATGTCGTGGACGGCCTCGTGCGCGAACGGGAAGTCCTTCTTGCGTAGCCCCAGTGCTGACAGGATCGACCCGTGCGCCAGACCGCCCAGCGCGACGATCACCCGAAGGTTCGGCAAGGCGGCGATTTCATCGACCAGATAGCCCCGGCAGGCCCTGGTTTCCGAGCCGACGGGCTTGTTTTCCGGCGGCACGCAGCGGACCGCGTTGGTGATCCGGCAGCCGTCAAGCGAAAGCCCATCGTCGACGTCGCCGCCATAGTCGCCCCGAGTCCAGCCGAATTCAGCCAATGTGGGATACAAAAGGTCGCCCGCGTAATCGCCGGTGAACGGCCGGCCCGTGCGGTTGGCCCCCCGCAGCCCCGGCGCCAGACCGATGACCAGAAGCCGCGCGTCCAGTGGCCCAAAGGCCGGGACCGGCGCGTTATGCCAATCGGCGAAGGATTTCCGGTTGTCCCGGCGAAACCCCGCGAGGCGGGGGCATTTGCCGCAATCGCGGGGCGGTTCGGCGAAACCGGCGGGCATCAGACGATTTCGACTTCGGCCTCGCCTTCGTCCTCGTACTCGTCGTCGTAATCTTGATCCTGGTGGTGGCGCGGGCCGCGGTCACCGCCGCCCCGGCGCTGAATGTCAGGGATCAGGTCGGCCAGTTCGATGAAAATATCGGCCTGACGGCGCAATTCGTCGGCGACCATGGGGGGCTGGGACTGGACGGTCGAGACGACGCTGACCCGGCATCCGCAGCGCTGAACGGCATCCAAAAGTCTCCGGAAATCCCCGTCTCCGGAAAATAAGACTATATGATCAAGCTTATCCGCCATCTCTATAACGTCGATCGCCAGCTCGATATCCATGTTGCCTTTGATCTTGCGGCGGCCTGAGGAATCAGTGAATTCCTTAGTCGGTTTGGTGACCATGGTGTAGCCGTTGTAATCCAGCCAGTCGACCAGCGGGCGGATTGGCGAATACTCCTGGTCTTCTATCAGCGCCGTATAGTAGAACGCGCGGATCAGCCGGCACCTTTTGGCAAAAACGGCAAGCAGGCGCTTGTAATCGATGTCGAAATCGAGCGCCCGGGCGGCGGCGTAGAGGTTTGATCCGTCGATAAAGAGAGCGACCCGTTCTTCCGGGTAAAAGTGCATGATAATAAACCTTTTCTCTATATAAATTGAGTAATTAAGTGGTCAAATATCGGATGAAAGACTTAGGCCTTTCCGCTGGATCAGGCAAGGGGGCAGATCAATGACCGGCGCTTTGGGGCCCGTCATCATTGGCGTCGGCGCCAATTTGCCGAGTGACCGGCACGGTACGCCGCTGCAAACCTGCGGCGCGGCGCTGGACCGCCTGGACGCCATGGCTGACGTCACGGTTACCGGGTGTTCTCTGTGGTACGAAAGCGCGCCGGTGCCGATTTCAGACCAGCCCTGGTACGTGAACGGCGCGGCGCGGCTTGAAACCGGGCTTTCGCCAAGCGATTTGCTGATCCGGCTGTTGGCGGTCGAGGCAGATTTCGGCCGCGCGCGGGCCGAAAAAAACGCCCCGCGGACGCTCGACCTGGACCTTCTGGCCTACGGCGACACGGCCATCAACGGCAACATCCAGGTGCCGCATCCGCGCCTGCAGGACCGCGCCTTCGCACTGTTGCCGCTGCGCGACCTGGTGCCCGATTGGCGGCATCCGGTACTCGGCCGGACGGTCGCCGATATGGCCGCGGACCTACCGGCGGCGGAAACCGCGCCGGACCGCATTCGGGCGCTACCGGCTGCGTCGGGACGCAGGAAAATCACCATATAATTACTAAAAAACAATCTATTAAAGAATATATCTAATTTTATTATTTAATTCTGTTTCTGGTCCAATCCAGGCTGTCCCATGACGATGTTGAAGCGCGCGGCAAGCGCGTTCGGCTCCGCCTCCGGCCCGGCGGAACTGGTGTCGCGGATGACCAGATTTGCCTGTGCGCCTAGGCTCTGCAGGATCCAGTCTTGGGCGTTCATCGGTTCGCCGGTGAAATACATCTGCGTCTTACAGGCGCCGCCGCCCGGGGCGCCACCAGCAAATGAATACGTGGCGCCCGCACCCATTCGTCGCCGCTGTAGGCGGGCGGCTTGATGGTGCGGAATTCATAACCGCCGTCCTTGGCCGTCCGATGATGGCCGAAGCCCTGAAAATTGGGGTCGACCGCGCCGGCGCCGCCGGCGCCGTAGGGGTGGTGATAGCGGCCGAAGGCGTTGGCGTGCCAGATTTCGATCCGGGCTCCCTGGATCGGCCTGCCCGCGGGGCCGAGCAACCGGCCCGAAATGAACAAAATCTGCCCCTTCGCGGGCTTTATCGCGCCCGGCTTACACACTAGGCCGTTATGCAGCGACTGCGGTGGAAATTCCGTATAAAACGGCCCCGGTGTCTGCCCCGGCGTTGGCGGGAGCAGCTTGGCCCAGGCCGGCACCGCCGACCCCAGCAGCGCGCCGCCGAACGCCCCGGCGGCCTTGAGCACGCGCCTTCGTCTCACCGCCAGGGACCGGTCGGGTTTTCGATGGTCATGGTCACCACCCTGAATGCCCCAGTCGTGTGTCATGGCGCATGCCATGGCGAACGTCGCCGACGGAAACCCTATCGGGGCACGCGATTTGGGCCAAATGTGGGCGGTCGGCGTCCTCAGCCCGCTGAAAAACCCGGTGCCGGAAAGCGACGGAACTCCTTGCAAGTCCGGGCGGGCGGGCCTATAACCCCATCCACCTGTCGCCGGGGGCAGCCCGCCGGCGCACCCCAAATTTCTAATGCCTGGAGGACCTTATGGCCCGATTAACGGTCGAAGATTGTGTCGTCAAAATCCCGAACCGCTTTGAGCTGGTGGTCCTTGCGGCCCAGCGGGCGCGGCACATTTCCGCCGGCGCGCCGCTATCCCTGGACCGCGACAACGACAAGAACCCGGTGGTCTCGCTTCGCGAAATCGCCGATGAAACCATCGATCTGGGCCACCTGGAAGAAGCCCTGATCAAGGGCCTGCAGAAATACGTCCAGATCGAGGAATCGATCGAAGACCTCGAGCAGCCGACGGAACCGCCCCGGATCGCCGCCACCAAACCCGCCGCCGCCATGGACGACGACGAAGACGACGAGGAAGGTTTGGACGTGGACGAAGCGTCCGATGCTGCTACCATGGGACCCAATGTGGTGTTCCAGGACGCGGAAATCGAAATCGAAGATTGATTTACCGCGCCGGTGCCGTGTGCGCCGGTTTCCGCGTCCCGGCCCTTAGTGCAAGAGGACGCGGCCCGTGATCCGGCAGTTCGAACTTGTTGAACGGGTGAAAGCCTATGATCCCAGCGCCGAAGAGGCGGGGATCAACGGTGCCTACGTCTATGCCATGAAGATGCACGGCTCGCAGGTGCGGGCCTCCGGCGACCCGTATTTTTCCCATCCGATCGAGGTCGCGGGCATCCTGACCGCTTACCGGGTCGACAGCGCCACCATCATTACGGCGCTGCTGCACGACACCATCGAAGACACCCCGGCCACCATGGCCGAAATCAAAGGTCATTTCGGCGACGAGGTGGCGCAACTGGTCGACGGCGTCACCAAGCTGACCCGCATCGAGTTCCAGTCCGACCGAGACAAGCAGGCGGAAAACTTCCGCAAGCTGGTGCTCGCCATGTCGGAAGACATCCGGGTGCTGCTGGTCAAACTGGCCGACCGGCTGCACAACATGCGGACGCTGCATTACATCAAGAGCGAGGACAAACGCCGCCGCATCGCCCTTGAAACCATGGAAATCTATGCGCCGCTGGCCGAACGCATCGGCATGCAGGAAATCAAGACCGAGCTTGAGGATTTGGCGTTCGAGCAGTTGAGTCCGGAAGCCCGCCGCGCCGTCGTGACCCGGCTGGAGACGCTGCGCGAACAGGGCGGCGAACTGGTGCCCAAGATTATCGCCGAAATCTCCCGCGTGCTGGCGGGCGCCGGCGTCAAGGCCGAGGTTCACGGCCGGGAAAAGTCGCCCTATTCCATCTGGCGCAAAATGCAGAAACACGATGTCGGGTTCGAACAACTGTCCGACATCATGGCGTTCCGCGTGATCGTCAAGGAAAAGGACGATTGCTACCGCGCGCTCGGCATCGCGCACGACGCCTACCGCGTCGTGCCCGGCCGCTTCAAAGACTATATCTCCATGCCCAAGCCGAACGGTTATCAGTCGCTTCATACCGGGGTGTTCGGGCCGCACAATCAGCGCATCGAGTTGCAGATCCGCACCCGCGCCATGCACGACATCGCCGAATTCGGGGTCGCGGCCCATTGGAATTATAAACAAGGCGGCGTCGCCAGCGACGGCAAGCAATACCGCTGGCTGCGCGAACTTCTGGACATTCTGGAACACGCGTCCGATCCCGAGGAAGTCCTGGAACATTCCAAGATGGAAATGTTCCAGGATCAGGTGTTCTGCTTCACGCCCCGGGGCGACTTGATCAACCTGCCGCGCGGCGCCAGCACCGTCGACTTCGCCTATGCCGTCCATTCCGAGGTCGGCGACCATTGCGTTGGCGCCAAGATCAACGGCCGCATGATGCCGCTCCGGACCGAACTCCGGAACGGCGACCAGGTGGAAATCGTTACCTCCAAGGCGCAGACGCCCAATCCGACGTGGGAGCGCTTCGTCGTTTCGGGCAAGGCGCGGGCCCGCATCCGCCGGTTTGTGCGCCTGAAAGAACGGGACGAATACGCCAAACTCGGCCGCTCTATCCTGCAGCGCGCGTTCAAGGAAAACGACTTTGAACTGACCGACAAGGGCCTTCAGGGCGTCCTGAAAAAGTTGGATCAGGAAACCATCGAGGACCTGTTGGTTCAGGTCGGCATCGGCCACCTTGCCGCCCGCGCGGTGCTGGAGGCCGTGTTCCCCGGCGTCAAACGCAAATCGAAAAAGGCCGACGGCGACGACACCGTGGTGCCGTTGTCGCGCGCCCGCTCGGAGGCTCAGAAGAAAGGCAAGAATGCGGGGGTGCTGATCCAGGGCCTGATCCCCGGCATGGCCATGCATTTCGCCGGTTGTTGTCACGCGCTGCCGGGCGACCGCATCGTCGGCATCGTGACCACGGGCCGCGGCGTCACCGTTCACACCATCGATTGCGACACCTTGAAGGATTTCGTCGACGAACCGGAGCGCTGGCTCGACCTGGCCTGGGACCGGGAGGAAACGTCCCACGACCTGCACGTCGGTCGGGTTTACGTCACCGTCGCCAACACGCCCGGCAGCCTGGGGGATCTGTCGACCATGATCGCCAAGAACGACGGCAACATTTCGAACCTGAAAATTCTCGACCGGTCGCAGGACTTTTTCGACATGCTGATCGATGTCGAGGTGCGGGACGTCAAACACTTGACGGAAATCATCGCGGCGTTGCGCGCGTCGCCGGCGGTGAACTCGGTCGAACGCGCGCGCGGTTAGGAAAAAAACAATGGCGGAAAAAAACACATTCCTCAGACTTGGCGTCAACATCGATCACGTCGCGACCATCCGCAACGCCCGCGGTGGCCGCCACCCGGACCCGATCCGCGCCGCGCAAGCGGCGGCGACGGCTGGGGCCGACGGCATCACCGCGCACCTGCGCGAAGACCGCCGGCATATTTCCGACGACGACATCGCGCGGTTCGAAAAGGAAATTGATCTGCCGCTGAATTTGGAAATGGCGGCGACGAAAGAAATGCTGCAAATCGCGCTGCGCCACAAACCGCATGCCGCCTGCATCGTGCCGGAAAAGCGCGAGGAACGGACAACCGAAGGCGGGCTCGACGTCGCCGGAGGGGCCAAGCACCTGGAACCCTATGTCCGCCGTCTGGTCGATGCGGGCATCCGGGTTTCCATGTTCGTCGAACCGAACCCGGCGCAACTGGATGCCGCCAGGCGATTGGGCGCGCCAGTGGTCGAACTGCACACTGGCGCCTATTGCGAGACCGAGGGCGCCGCCCGCAAATCGCAATTGGCGCGCATCGAAACGGCGGTGAAACACGCTGCCGACATCGGGCTTGAATGTCATGCCGGTCACGGCCTGACCTTCGACACGGTCGGCGACATCGCGGCGATCGCGACCATCGTCGAACTGAACATCGGCCACTTTCTGATCGGCGAGGCGATCTTCGGTGGGCTGGAAAGCAGCATCAAGCGCATGCGCGCGCTGATGGACAAGGCGCGGGCGGAAAGCCTGGGCGCGCGGTCGGCCTGACGTTCAGGACCGGACGGGAATATCCAGGTGACCAGCCAACCATGATCATCGGCATCGGAACGGACCTGTGCGACATCCGCCGCATTGAAAAAACGCTGGAGCGGTTCGGCGCGCGGTTCATCGACCGCCTGTTCGACGACATCGAACAGAAAAAGGCCTACCGCCGGCAGAACCTGGCGTCGTCCTTCGCGCAGAGCTTCGCCGCCAAGGAGGCCTGCGCCAAGGCGCTCGGCACCGGGTTTCGCCAGGGCGTCTTCTGGCGCGACATGGTTGTCGCCAACCTGCCGACCGGCCAGCCTTTTATGAAACTTACTGGCGGCGCGCTCAAACGGCTGAATTCCCTGATCCCGGACGGCATGACCGCCCGGGTCGACGTGTCGCAGACGGATGAATACCCCATGGCCCACGCAATGGTTATTATTTCCGCCGTGCCAGAGGCGCAATCCTCTTGACCTGGGCCGGTTTGCGACGTTTAAGTCCCCCCGGTCCAGAGGCGCCGTTGCGGCGCCCCCGGCAGGGCAGGATCGGATCGGCGAGATGAGCGACAACAACCCCGGCGGCTTCGGCGAAACCATGCGGACGGTGGTCTACGCCGTCCTGATCGCGTTGTTCGTCCGGACGTTCGCGTATGAGCCGTTCAACATCCCGTCAGAATCCATGTTGCCGACGCTGCTGATCGGCGACTACCTGTTCGTGTCCAAGGCATCCTATGGGTACAGCCGCCATTCGCTGCCTCTGAGCCTGCCGGTCATCCCGGGCCGGGTGCTGTTCGATGAACCCGAACGCGGCGACGTCATGGTCTTCAAGTTGCCGGCCGACAATGAAACCGATTTCATCAAGCGCGTGATCGGCCTGCCGGGCGATACTATTCAGGTCGTCAACGGCATCCTGCACATCAACGGCAAACCGGTGAAGCGCGAACGGGTCGAGGACTTCGTTCAGACCGACAGTTTCGGCGCGACCCGGCGCGTGCCCATGTACCGGGAGACTTTGCCGAACGGTAAGGTCCACTACATCCTGGAAGAATCCGACAGCTACCCCGGCGTCGACAACACGCCGGTCTTCAAGGTCCCGCCCAACACCTACTTCGCCATGGGCGACAACCGCGACCAGTCCAACGACAGCCGGTTCACCAACGTCGGCTACATTCCCAAGGTGAACCTTGTGGGCCGGGCGGAGTTCCTGTTCCTGTCGACGAAGGATTCGCTCTGGAAGTTCTGGCGTTGGCCCGAAACGCTCCGGTTCGAGCGGATATTCCAAGGGATTGAATGACGGCGGCGGACGGCAACGCGGACAGACTGGGCGCGCTTGAAGCGATGCTCGGCCACCGGTTTAAGGACCAATCCCTGCTGCGCCGGGCGCTAGCCCACGCCAGCAGCAAGTCCGACCGGCTTAAATCAAACGAACGGATGGAATTTCTGGGCGACCGGGTGTTAGGCCTCTGCGTCGCGAAAATTCTGTTCGCCCGCTATCCCAACGAACTTGAAGGCGATCTCGGATACCGCTTCACGGGGCTGGTCAACCGCGATGCGCTGGCCGAAATCGCGGGCGTCATCGGGCTCGGCCCCTACATCACCGTTTCCACCGGCGAGGCATCGACCGGCGGGCAGGAAAACCCCTCGATCCTGGCCGACGCCTGCGAAGCGGTGATCGGCGCGATCTTTCTGGATGGCGGGTTTGATCCCGCGTTCGCCTTTGTCTCCCGCGCCTGGGAAGACATGATCCGCCGCCAGAAACGGCCTGAAAAAGACCCCAAGACCCGGCTTCAGGAACTTTGCCAGAAACACGACCGACGGTTGCCGCAGTACACGGTCGTCGACCGCACTGGCCCCGATCATCAGCCGGAATTCCGGGTCCGCGTCGCCGTCGACCGCCGCCCGTCCGAAGTCGGTGCCGGAACGTCCAAGCAGGCCGCCGAACAGGCCGCCGCCGTCGCCATGCTGGCGGCTTGGGAAAGCGAAGGCGGGGGCGGCGCGTGAGCGGCGCCGACGCCGTGACGCCCGCCACCCCGACGCGGGCCGGGTTCATCGCCATCCTGGGCGCGCCTAACGTCGGCAAATCGACGCTGGTCAACCGGCTGGTCGGCGCCAAGGTCTCCATCGTGTCGCCCAAGGTGCAGACGACGCGCACCCGCGTCCTGGGTATTTTCATCGACGGCCCGGCCCAGGTCGCGCTGGTCGACACGCCGGGCATCTTCGAGCCCAAACGGCGGCTTGACCGCGCCATGGTCGCCGCCGCCTGGTCGGGCGCGCAGGACGCCAACCGGTTGGCCCTGGTCGTCGACGCGACGGCGGGGCTCGACGGCAAGACGCGGGCCATCGTCGACCGGCTGGTCACGGAAAAACGGCAGGGTTATCTAGTGCTCAACAAAATCGACGCGGTGCCGAAGCCGAAACTTCTGGCGCTCGCCGAAAGCCTGATGCAGACAGGCGCCTTTACCGATGCGTTCATGGTCTCGGCGAAAACCGGCGACGGCGTCGCCGATCTGGCGCATGTGTTCGCGGCCGCCGTGCCGAAAGGCCCGTGGTTGTTCCCCGAAGATGAAATATCTGACATGCCGGCGCGGCTGCTGGCCGCCGAAATCACGCGGGAGAAATTGTTCCTCAACCTGCATCAGGAAATGCCCTACAAGATCGCGGTTGAGACCGAGGAATGGGAAACCCGAAAGGACGGCTCCGCCGCCGTGCATCAGGTGATTTATGTCGACCGCGACAGCCAAAAGGGCATCGTGTTGGGCAAGCGTGGCGATATGATCAAGCGCATCGGTGCCCAGGCGCGGGAAGAACTGGGCGGGATGCTGGAGACGACCGTCCACCTGTTCATACGCGTCAAGGTGCGCAGAAACTGGGAAGATGACCGGGAGCGCTATTCGGAATGGGGGCTGGATTACGACGCATGACGCCCGCCTTCGTCTTTGAGGCGGCCTAAGCCATGGAATGGCGCGACCGGGCCTATGTGCTGACCACCCGCAAGCACGGCGAAAACGCGGTCATCCTGAACGTGCTGACTGAAACCCGGGGCCGCGCCTCGGGTCTTGTCCGAGGCGGCGCGGGCAGGCGGCATCGGGGGCAGTTGCAACCCGGAAATTTGTTGGAAGTCACCTGGCGCGGCCGGCTCGAAGAACACCTGGGTGCGTTCACTTGCGAACTGGTCCGTTCATCCGGCGCGGTGGGTGCTGCGGGCGGCGACGGGCTTGCCGTGCTGGCGGCGGCGGCGGGGGTGGTCGATACACTGCTGCCCGAAGGCGAACCGCACCCGGAAATTTTTCACGGGCTGGCCGGATTGCTGACGGCGCTGGAAGACCCGGGCGTCGTTGCCGCCTACGTGCGCTGGGAACTGGGCGTGCTAGGCGAACTCGGCTTCGGGCTCGATCTTTCCGCCTGCGCCGCGACCGGCGCGACGGAAAACCTGACCCACGTATCGCCGAAAAGCGGCCGCGCCGTCTCGGCCGAGGCCGCCGCGCCCTATGCCGGGCGGATGTTGGTGCTGCCGGGATTTTTGCTCGAATCCGGCGGGCCGATTTCGCCCCCTGATCTGTTGCAGGGGCTCAGGCTGACCGGATACTTCCTGGAAAGCCACGCGCTCTCAGGCGCGCGAAACCGGCTGTCCGCCAGGGATCGGCTCATGGAAAGCCTGGCCAAGCGGCAATCCACAGGCAAGCAAACCCCCATTCGTTGACGGGCAAACCCGCGCAAGTACTATATCGGCCCAAGTTTTTATGGGCGGCTGCTGTTAAGTCGGGGCCGCCCGGCTGAACCATTTATCTGATTGGAGCCTTCATGTCGGTCGTGTCGCCCCCGGGTGCCCCCTACGGCAACATCCGCGAAACCCCGTTTGCCGAAGCCTTGAGCGAACGCTATCTGGCCTATGCGCTGTCGACCATCGTCGCGCGGTCGTTGCCCGATGTGCGCGACGGATTGAAGCCCGTGCACCGGCGGCTGCTTTACGCCATGCGGCAGTTGAAGCTAGACCCCGCGACCGGATACAAAAAATGCGCTCGGGTCGTCGGCGACGTGATCGGTAAATACCATCCGCACGGCGACGTCGCCGTCTATGAAGCGCTGGTGCGCTTGGCGCAGGAATTTGCCGTGCGCTATCCGCTGGTCGACGGGCAGGGCAACTTCGGCAACATAGACGGCGATAACGCCGCCGCCATGCGGTACACGGAATCGCGCATGACCGCCGTCGCGGCGGCGCTGTTGGACGGCATCGACGAAGCCACGGTCGACTTCCGCGCGACCTACGACGGGGAGGAAAGCGAACCAATCGTCCTGCCCGCCAACTTCCCGAACCTTTTGGCCAACGGCGCCACGGGCATCGCCGTCGGCATGGCGACCAACATTCCGCCGCATAACGTCGGTGAAATCTGCGCGGCGCTGTTGCATCTGATCAAGTTTCCCAAGGTCACTTTCGACAAGCTGGTCGATCTGATCCCGGGGCCGGATTTCCCGACCGGCGGCATTCTGATTGAAGACCGCGCCGCGACCGTCGATGCTTATAAGACCGGGCGGGGCGTGTTTCGGCTCCGCGCCCGCTGGGAGGTCGAAAAGCTCGCCCAGGGGCAGTATCAAATCGTGGTTACGGAAATCCCGTACCAAATCCAGAAAGCCAAACTGATCGAGCGCATCGCCGATCTTGTGATCAAGAAGAAATTGCCGATCCTGGCCGACGTGCGCGACGAATCGGCTGAACTGGTGCGCATCGTGCTTGAGCCCAAAAGCCGCACGGTCGACCCGTATACGCTAATGGAACACCTGTTCCGCGAAACCGATTTGGAAACCCGGTTCAACCTGAATATGAACGTGCTGGATAAATCCAACACGCCGGGGGTGATGTCGCTCCGCGATGTGCTGCAGGCGTTTTTGGATCACCGGCATGAGGTTTTGGTCCGGCGCAAAAAATTCCGGTTGGAAAAAATCGAACGGCGGTTGGAAGTTCTAGGCGGGCTGCTGATCGCGTTCCTCAACCTGGACCTCGTCATCAAGATCATCCGCGAGGAAGACGACCCCAAAATCAAACTGATGAAGCGGTTCAAGATCACCGAGGTTCAAGCCAACGCGATTTTGGACATGCGGCTTCGCCAGTTGCGCAAGCTTGAGGAAACGGAAATCCACGCCGAGAACGACGCGCTCGCCAAGGAAGGCACGGCGATCCGAAAGCTGCTGAAGGACGCGAAATTTCGCTGGAGGGCCATCGCCGGCGAAGTCACCGATATTCAAAAAGCCCTCGGCGCCAAGACCGAGCTGGGCAAGCGGCGGACCACCATCGTCGGCGCGCCGAAGGTCGAGATCGTGCCGCTCGACGCCATGGTCGAAAAGGAACCGATCACCGTCGTGTTGTCGGAAAAGGGCTGGATCCGCGCGCTCAAGGGCCACGCCGAAAACATGCAGGACGTGAAGTTCAAGGAAGGCGACAAGCTGAAATTCCTGGTTCACGGGCAGACGACGGATAAGTTTTTGGTGTTTGCGACCAACGGCCGGTTCTACTCGCTTTCGGGCGATAAGCTGCCCGGCGGGCGCGGCCACGGCGAGCCGGTGCGGCTGATCGTCGATATCCCGAACGGCCACGACCCCGTCGCCATGTTCGTCCACGCCCCCGGCAAAAAATATGTCGTTGCGTCGGACAAGGGATACGGCTTCATCGTAATAGGCGACGAGCTGCTGGCGCAGACCAAAAACGGCAAGCAAATCCTGAACGTCGGCATCGGCGAGGAAGCGACGGCGCTTTGCGAGGTTGCCGAAGGTGCCAAGGAAGTCGCCGTCGTCGGCGAAAACCGCAAGCTGCTTTTGTTCCCGCTTGCCGAACTGCCGGAAATGAACCGCGGCAAGGGCGTCATCCTTCAACGCTACAACAAGGGCGGGTTGAAGGACGTGACCACCGTGGTCAAGGCCGAAGGGCTGACATGGCAGACCGGCAGCGGGGTGCGCGGCGAACAGGACATCGGCAAGTGGCGGGGCAAGAGGGCGCAGTCGGGGCAGATCGTGCCCAAGGGCTTCCCCCGGTCGGGCAAGTTTTCCTGATCTGCTTGATCTGCCTGAACTGAAAGAAGCGGGAAGGCGGCGCTATTCCGCCGCGTCGGCGATGCCTGGGTCTTTGAGCGGACGCCATCCGTTGACGGTATGGATTTCCAGCGGCTTGAACCGCGCCTTGTAGGACATCTTGCCGCAGCCATCGATCCAGAACCCCAGGTAGACATAGGACAGTTTGATCGACCGCGTCTTTTCGACCAGCCAGAGAATCATGTAGGTGCCGAGGCTCCGGTCCTGTTGGTTCGGCGTGAAGAAGCTATAGACGGCGGAAAGCCCGTCCTGCAGCCGGTCCGCTAAAAGCGCGGCGAACAATCGCCCGGTTTTGTCGCGGAACTTGATCAATACCGTTTCAACCGGCGTGTCTTCGATCAGCGCCTGATAATCCAGGTAATCCATTTTCGCCATGTCGCCGCCGGCGTGACGCCGCGACTGATAGGCGACGAACAGGCGGTATTGTTCTTCGTCGGCTACGGGTTCGCAGATTTCGACGGTCAGGTCATCATTGCGCTTGAGAATGCGGGCGAAGGATTTGGACGGCGTGAAATCCCGGCTAATGATCCTGACCGCCTTACACGCCGAACAACCGGAACACGCCGGCGCGTAGACAATGCCGTGGGACCGGCGGAACCCGGCATGGGTCAGTTGGTCATGCAGCTTGCCGGCGTCGCGGCCGAACAATTCGGTGACGACCCGACGCTCGATCCGATTGGGCAGGTACGGACAAGGCAGGGGCGCCGTCGCGAAAAAAAACCGGGTGTCGGTAAGCGGCTTGTGGCGCATGGCGTCAGAACAGGGTTCCTGTGGGGCCGGTTGATAAACGCTTCCGCCCCATTCTGTGCCCAGGTCCTAACGAAATTCAAGGTTCAAGCCGGGCAGCATCGGGCGGGCAGGTTCCTGCGGCTGGCCGGGCGAGGGCGCCGGGGACGACCCCGGCTGCGGTAGCGTCATGCTGGGCGCGGGCAGGATGGGCTGATCCGGCGCCGCGGGCGCGGCTTTCTGCTGATTGCGCTTGATGTCGGTCAGGCCGGGCAGGGCCTCGCTTTCCTTTTCCTTGCGCTTGGCGTCTTCCAGCTTTTTCTTTTGCGCCTCGAGCCCTGTGCCGCGCAGTAGGATGATGCTGAGACGCCGGTTCGACGGGTGACTGGGGTTGTCCTTGATCAACGGTTCCGTCGCCGCCTTGCCGACCACGCGGTTGATGCGTTTTTCCGGCACGCCGAAATCCGACAGCGCGCGGCGGGCGGAATGGGCCCGATCGGACGACAGTTCCCAGTTGCCGTAATCCTTGCCGTTAAACGGCGTTGCGTCCGTATGACCGGAAATCGAAACGTCCTGCGGTTGGGTCATGATGACCTTGGAAACCAGTTTCAAAAGTTTTTTGGTGTGCAGGAACATGTTGGCGCTGCCGGACGGGAACATGGCGTGCCCGATGGCGTGCCCGTCGCGGTCGATCAGCTGAATGCGTAATCCTTCGGGCGTGTTGTCGACAAGCAGGCTGTTTTTGAGCTGGCGCATCTGCGGCACTGTCTCGAGCGCTTTTTCCAGTTCCTGTTTCGCGGCTTCGAAGGATTCCTGTTCCTTGTTGGCCACTTGGGTCTCGATGTCCGCTTCGGTCGAATCCTTCTTTGACTGTTCTTCCCCCTGCGACATGTCGCCGCCGGTGCCGGCTTTGGGCGGCGGCAGGTCCTTGGTGACGCTGTCCTGCGCGGTCGCGGTCTGGGCTGCACCCTTTTCGGTGATCGTCTTGCCGCCCAGGATGTCGCCGGCGCCGCTGGTCGTCTGCGAGGTGGACACGGGCGCGAAATAGTTGGAGATACCTTCTAGGCTCTCCTGCGTGACCGAGTTCAACAACCACAACAACAGGAAGAACGCCATCATCGCGGTCACGAAGTCGGCATAGGCGATTTTCCACGCGCCGCCGTGATGGCCGCCGCGACCTTTGTTGCTCTTCTTGATGATGATCGATTGTTGTTTGGCTTCTTCGGCCATTGTCCGTTCCTTGGGCGGCGTCAGCAAACCCCGGGTTCCGCATCGAGTCTAATTCGGAGGGCCATCACCACGACGGCAGGTTGGACACCATCTCTTCGACTTCGGCGAATGTCGGCCGGAGATGGTGGCTCAGCGTCTTGCGTGCGAATTCGACGGACACCTGCGGGGCATAGCCCTGCATGTGGCCGATCAGCGCGACTTTGATGCAGTTCATATAAGCGGCGTCGGAGGCATAGATGGCGGTGAGCGATGACGCGATCGGCGCCATGAAGCCGTATGAAAACAGAATGCCGGAAAACGTACCGACCAGCGCCGCGCCGATCAGCTTACCAAGAACTTCCGGCGGCTCGGTGATCGAGCCCATGGTCACGATAACGCCCAACACGGCTGCGACGATGCCGAGCGCCGGCGTGGCGTCGGCCATGCTCTGCCACGCGCCTGAAATGGAGTGCAGTTCCTCGTGATGTTTTTCCAGTTCCGCATCCATGACTGTTTCGATTTCGTGCGGATTGCTGGCGCCGAGCGTCAACAACCGCAGGTAGTCGCAAAAGAACTCGACCGCATGGTGGTCACCGTGGAAATACGTAAAGTTGGCGAACAGGTCGCTTTCGTCGGGGTTTTCCGCGTGCGCTTCGAGCGCCAAATCGCCCTTGGTCTTGGCGAGGCGGAAAACGGCGTACAGAACGCCCAATAGTTCTTTGTAATGTTCACGCCCGTATTGTGGGCCTTTCATAAGGGTTTTGAACGACCCCATGACCCCTTTGATGACGGTTTTCGGGCTGCCGGAAACGAACGCGCCGATGGCGCCGCCGAAGATGATGATGAATTCAAGCGGCTGAAACAGCACGCCGTAGCTGCCATGGACCCCGTAGGCGCCGAACACGCAGACCAGCACGACGGCCGAGCCGATAATAAACAGCATTCACGACCCTCCAAGCGCACAACTACTGGGCCAGGATCACTGATCAGCGATCCAGCAGCACCGCGAAGCTATCGCCAGTCCATAAGGAAATACAAGCATTTCTCATAGGTTGAGGCCCCGACGTCGGGTTTGTCTCCCGGATCGGACCCAGCAGAACGATTCGAGCCGAAAATACCACTCTTTGGGGTATACGTCGGGCCGCTGGGCCGTTGGCGGCGCGGGGGGCCGGGCCCGGAAACTCTTGTCAGGAGTTCGTCGCCTGACCTATTGATGGCGGGCCGCCGCCGGAATTTTCGGCGATTCGTTCCGCTCTCGCCTCGGCGGGTGCGGCGCGAAGCCAAACTTGGGGACGTGATGGATCCGACCAAATTCCGAAAAGCCCTTGCCTGTTTCGCGTCGGGTGTGACGGTGGTGACCGCGCCCGGCGACGGCGAAGGCCCCGTCGGCGTGACCGTCAGTTCGTTTTGTTCCGTGTCGTTGGACCCGCCGCTGGTGCTCGTCTGCCTGGACAACCGGACGGGCTGCATCCGCATGTTCGAAACGCCGGGCCAGGCATTTGCCGTGAACGTCCTGGCGGGGGATCAGGCAAGGCTGTCCGACGATTTCGCGGGCCGCCAGGTTACGGATTTTCATGGGCATGCCTATGCCGCGGGCGAAAACGGTGCGCCGGTGCTGGCGGGCGCGCTTGCGCATCTTGAATGCGTCGTCCACGCGGTTCATGACGGCGGCGATCACCGCATCGTCGTCGGCCGGGTCACGCATCTTTCCAGCGACCGGGAAAAACCGCCCTTGGTTTATTTCCATTCCAAGTATCATAAGCTCGGTGAGCGGCACTAACCGACCCCCAGGCGATGCCGACGGGCAGGGGCGCCGGCCCCCGCAACCATTATCGTTGCCGATCGTGCGGACCGTCGGTGCGCAACTCGTGGGCGGCGTTGCGGCGGTGGCAGTCACCGGGCTAGTCAAACCGGGCGGCGGCGCGGTGCCGCCGTGGGCGCTCTGTACTGTTTGGGGGCTGACGGCTGCGGCGGTCAGCCTGCCGCTCGGGCTCAGCCGGTGGTGGCTGCCGGTGCAGGCGCTGGCGCCGGTTTTGTTGTGGGCGGCGCTTAAGGCCGACATTCCGGGTTGGTTGGTGCCGGCGGCGCTCGTGCTCATGCTCGGGGTTTACTGGAACGCGGTCGGTGAAGGCGTGCCACTTTACCGTAGCGACCTGATGACGCGGCGGGCGCTCGAAGGCCTTGTCCCCGATAGGCCCGGCGCGCGGGTGGCCGACCTGGGCAGCGGTCTCGGCGGGACGCTGCTACATCTGTCGAAGGCCCGGCCCGGCGCGGCGTTCACCGGCGTCGAAACGGCGCCTCTGGTCTACGCCGCCTGCCGCCTGCGGCATTTGATTTCGCCCAGCGGCAATCTGCAATTCCGGTTTCAATCCTTGTGGCGGACGGACCTGTCGGCGTTCGACATGGTTTATTGCTTTCTGTCGCCGGTGCCGATGCCGCAACTGTTTGCCAAGGCGGCGCGCGAAATGCCGCGAGGGTCGATCCTTGTCAGTAATACGTTCGAGGTGCCGAATCACGCCCCCGATGAAGTTGTCGAACTCACCGACGGGCGGCGCACGCGGCTGTTGATCTGGCACATGGATCGGCACCGGGATCCCCTGGCATCACCGCTGCGCCGCAGCGTATAGGTGCGGGCGAAAAATCGTTTAAAGCGACGTGTTGGAAAGTTCGCGGGCTTCAAAATTGGCCTTGCGGAGGCCTCGATTAGCCGTTTCACGTGGTCGGCGTCCACGGTTTCGACGGCCACGTCCAGGTCGGTGCGGCGGATCGGCACGTCGAAGAACATGCGCTGATGGGTGACCTCGACGATGTTGCCGCCTTCGTCGCCGATCAGTTTCGCGGCCTTGGCCAGCATGCCGGGCTGATCGTAAATCGCGATGCGCAGCCGCGCCAAGCGGCCGTCGCGCAACAGCCCCCGTATCAACACGGTTGCCAGCAACCGGGCATCGATGTTGCCGCCGGAAATTACTAGCCCGACCCGCTTGCCCTTGAGCATCGCCTTGTCCAGGGACAGCAAGCCCGCGACCGCGACGCCGCCGGCGCCTTCGGCGACGATGGACTGGCCTTCGACCAGCCGGCGAACCCAGTCTTTCACCTGATCTTCTTCGACCAGGACCATTTGATCGAACAGATCGGCGACGATCGGGCGGGTGATGTCGCCCGCTGCCTTGACGGCGATACCGTCGGCGATGGTGATACCGCCCGCTACCGTGGCGTCCGGGTCGAGGGACGGAAACTGCCGGGTCTGTAGGGTGATGAGTTTGATTTTTGGAATGATCGCCCGGGCTGCGGCGCACCCGGCCATCTGCCCGCTGCCGTCGGCGGGCACGATCATAATGTCCAGGTCCGGCACGTGGTCGAGAAACTCCAGCGCCACCGTGCCCTGGCCGGCGATGATGTGGGGATCGTCGAATACCGGGACACAGACCTTTCCCTGTTTCGCCGGTCAGGATGACTTTGGCGCCGAAACTTTCCGTGCGGCCGACTTTGCGGAACGGCGTGCCTTCCGGGATGTAGATCGTCGCCTGAATGCCCAGTCTGCCGGCGTGATAGGCGAGCCCCTGCGCATGGTTTTCGGCCGATGCTACGATGACGCCGTTTTTCCGTTCGGCATCGGTCAACGCCATCAGTTTGACCTAGGCGCCGCGCGCCTTGAACGAGCCGGTGACCTGGAAGTTCTCAAGCTTCAGGTGCACGTCGGCGCCGGTTAGCGCCTCAAGCGCCGTGGCGCGGATCACCGGCGTTTTCGCGACCTGGCCTTGGAGCAGCGCCACCGCATTTTAGATATCCGACAAGGTGACCGTCATGCCCGGGCGCTCCGCCGTTGATTGGCCGTTTGGTGCAATGGTTGGCTCATAGGGTCTTTTTACCGGCAGAGCCCCTGGCGGAACCCCCATTTTCGGCGCGAGCCGACGTGCACGTTGCAGGCCGCAATTTAGTATTATAAAACCGCCCCCTAACGCGAGGCGGCCTCTCCCCACGATGGCACGGGGCCTGACTATGAAAGACGGTTTCACGGAGGAAACATGGCGGGACCACTTAGCGGCCTTCGGGTCTTCGATCTGACGCGTATTCTGGCGGGCCCCAGCTGCACGCAAATCCTGGGCGACCTGGGCGCCGACGTGATCAAGATCGAACGGCCGGGCGCCGGCGACGACACCCGCGGCTTCGCGCCGCCGTATCTTAAGGACGGTGACGGCAACGAAACCGGTGAAAGCGCCTATTTCACCTGCGCCAACCGCAACAAGCGGTCGATCACGCTGGACCTGACGCAACCGGCTGGGGTCGACATCGCGCACAAGCTGATCGCCAAGTCCGACGTGCTGGCGGAAAACTTCAAGACCGGCGGCCTTGCCAAATATGGGCTTGGCTACGACCAGCTGAAGGATAAATACCCGTCGCTGGTCTATTGCTCGGTCACCGGGTTCGGCCACACCGGCCCCTACGCCAACCGTCCGGGGTATGACGTGCTGATCCAGGGCATGGGCGGGTTCATGTCGACCACCGGCGAGCCCGACGGCGACCCGCAGAAGGCCGGCATCCCGATTTCCGACCTGATCGCCGGCATGTACGCCGCGGTCGCCATCAACGCGGCGCTGCGCCACCGGGAAGTTACCGGCAAAGGTCAGCACATCGACATTGGTATGTTGGACACCACCGCTGCCATTTTGTCGATCCAGGGCGCCAACTACCTGGCAACCGGCAACAATCCGCCGCGCCTCGGCAACGCGCACCCGAACATCGTGCCTTACCAGTCGCTTTCTACGGCGGACGGCGACATCATCCTGGCGGTCGGCAACGACGGCCAGTTCCAGCGGTTCTGCAAGGTCGCCGGGTGCGATCACCTGTCGGCCGACCCGAAATACGCCAAAAACGGCGACCGGGTGAAAAACCGGGCGGAACTGATCGACTTGCTGCGCCCCATCGTCGCGTCGAAACCGTCGGCTTTCTGGCTGGAACATTTGGAAGCCAACAACGTCAGCTGCGGCCCAATCAACCGGCTGGATCAGGTGTTTTCCGACCCGCAATTCATCGCCCGCGGCATGAACTTGGAAATGCCGCACCCGGCGACCGGCTCCAACCCCGTCCGCATGGTGGCGAGCCCGCTGAAGTTCTCCGACAGCAAGGTCGATTATCGTTATGCACCACCGGTTCTCGGCCAGCACACGGACGAAGTGCTTAAGGAACTTCTGGGCATGGCGGACGACGAGATTTTGGGGCTTCGCGATCAGGGCGTGATCTGATCCAAGCGGCCCAGCAATCGACCGCTGGGAAAGCGCCGATGAAACAGCGATCGATTCTCTGCCGCGGCGCCGATGGCGCCTTTCACCGCATGGCCTATACCGAATGGGGTCCCGCCGATGCGCCGGTGCTGGTCTGCGTCCACGGTCTGACCCGGAACGGCCGGGACTTTGACGCGCTCGCGCGGCGTTTTTCCGCCGATTACCGTGTCATCTGCCCGGACATCGTCGGGCGCGGCGAAAGCGGCCGCCTGAACAACCCGGACCATTACGGATACGGCCAATATCTGGCCGACATGACGGCGCTGATCGCGCGGCTGGATGTCGAGGACGTCTCCTGGCTCGGCACCTCCATGGGGGCGCTCATGGGCATGGTCATGGCGGCCGGTCAAAGTGCCGCCGGGAGTGCGGCGCCGATCAAGCGCCTTTTGGTGAACGACGCCGGGCCGCTGGTGCCGAAGGAGGCGCTCAAGCGCATCGGCGACTACCTGGGCGGCGATCCCGAGTTCGAGGATATAGCCGAGGCCGAGGCGTTCATCCGTCGCGTCCACGCGCCTTTTGGGACCCTTTCGGATGCGGAATGGACGCATCTGACCGAATACAGCGTCCGGCCTGACTCGGGCGGCGGATTCCGGCTGAAATACGACCCCGGCATCGCTAAGCCGTTCGCCGGCGCCGTCGACAAAGATTTGGACCTGTGGGCGTTTTGGGACCGGATTGCCTGCCCGGTCACTGTGCTGCGCGGAGAGGCATCGGATTTGCTGTCCCGGAAAACGGCCGACCAGATGGCGCTGCGCGGCCCCAAGGCCCGGGTCCACGACGTCGCTGGATGCGGTCATGCGCCGGCCCTCATGGACCCGGCACAGCTTGACCTGGTGGCCGCCTGGCTTGCCAGAAAAGACTGATCTTTCAATCACTTGCCGGGCGTCCCGCCTATATCCTTTGTCCGTTTTGAATAACCCTGGGTGACCCCATAATGTGCCGCCCGCGGGGGACGTTCCTCGAAACCAATAACTCTGGAGACACCGAACATTGCCGAACTTCAGTCGACGAATTCGTCCCACGCACTCCGCGAAGCGGGCCGCCAAGATCTGGCGACCCACCCGGAAGAGGACTTCGATGACTTCGTGACCTTCCGCGTCAAGGATCAGCTGTTCGGCATTCCGGTGCTGATGGTGCAGGACATTCTGACGCCGGACCGCATCGCCTCCATTCCGCTGGCGCCGCCGGAAGTGCGCGGCTCCATCAACCTGCGCGGGCGCATCGTCACGGTGCTGGACGTGCGGGTGCGGCTGAGCCTGCCGCCGAAAAAGGAAGTGACCGGTAACGCCATGGGCGTCACCGTCGAAAAAGATCATGAACTTTGTACCTTTCTGGTCGATGCCATAGGCGATGTCGTCAGCCTGTCCAACGATAATTACGAACGCAATCCGGCGACCCTCGACCCGGTGTGGCGGGAGTTCGCCAACGGCATCTGCCGCCTCGACAAGGAACTGATGGTCGTGCTCGAGGTCGAACGGCGCCTGAACATCAAGATCCAGAATTAACGTTAAAAAAGTTAATAAATGTGCGCCCGCAGCTTGCCGCTGGCGTTTCCGTTCGAGCCGGGAAAGGGCGCGATCGGGTGCGGGGCCAACCCGGGCCCACCTCCGCATGGCGGGAGTTCCGGTAATCACCTATTGAATTATCGGTCTTTTAGGAGCCTTGCCGCATCCTTGGCGGCGTAGGTGAGAATGCCGTCGGCGCCGGCGCGTTTGAAGCTCATCAGCGTTTCAATCAGCACCTTGTCGTAATCGAGCCAGCCCACGTCGCCGGCGCCGCGCAGCATCGCGTATTCGCCAGACACGTTGTAGACGAAGGTCGGCATGCCGAAGGCTTCCTTGACCGCGCGGACGACGTCCAGGTAAGGGAGCCCCGGCTTGACCATGACCATGTCGGCGCCTTCCTCGATGTCCAGGGCGACCTCGCGGATCGCTTCGTCCACGTTGGCCGGGTTCATCTGATAGGTTTTCTTGTTGCCCTTCAGCGCGCCCGACGACCCGACGGCGTCCCGAAACGGGCCGTAAAAGCCCGACGCGTATTTGGCGGCGTAGGACATGATCGCGACGTCCTGGTGCCCAGCTTCGTCCAGCCCTGCGCGGATCGCCCCGACGCGGCCGTCCATCATGTCGGACGGCGCGATGATGTCGCACCCCGCATCCGCCTGCACCACCGCCTGTTTGACCAAAATCTCCACCGTTTCGTCGTTCAGGATGATGCCGTCCTGGACGATGCCGTCGTGGCCGTCGGAATTAAACGGGTCAAGCGCGACATCGCAGATCACGCCCAGTTCGGGCGTCGCCGCCTTGGCGGCGCGGACAGCGTGGCAGACAAGGTTTTCCGGGTTGTAGGCTTCGCGGGCGTCCGGCGTTTTCAGCGCGTCGTCGGTGTAGGGAAACAGCGCCACCGCCGGAATGCCGAGGTCGTGCGCCTCGGCCAGTTCGCCCACCAGCATGTCGACGCTCAACCGGTCGACGCCGGGCATGGAGGCGATGGGCTCGCGCTTGCCGGTACCGTCGACGACGAACACCGGCCAGATCAGATCATCCGCCGAAAGCCGGTTTTCCGCCGTCATCCGGCGCAGCCAATCGGTCCGCCGGTTGCGGCGCATGCGGGTTTCCGGGAATGCCGGCACGCGGGTATCTCCTGTTGGTCTGACCCGGGGTCGGCGGGCGGCGCGGGCCAGCCTGCCTTAGGCCGCCAAAATCACCTCAGTCTCGCGCCGTGTCAATGTTCGAGGTATTCTTGCCACCATCGGGCGGCGCGCGGTCGACGCAGCTTTACGGGCTCGGGGATTTGATTTACGTCTGCGTAAACGTCAAGTAGGGATCAGGGGACCACCGCCGTGCCGGACGACAGCCCGATCATGCCCGCCACCGCCGGGTCCGGCGAGGACGCCAGCCGCGCCGGGACGACGCCCGTGCGCTTCGTCACCGCCGCCAGCCTGTTCGACGGCCACGACGCCTCCATCAACATCATGCGGCGGATCCTGCAATCCGAGGGTGCGGAAGTCATCCACCTGGGGCACAACCGCTCGGTGGACGAAGTCGTCACTGCGGCGATTGAGGAAGACGCCCACGGCGTTGCGGTCTCGTCCTACCAGGGCGGCCACGTTGAATATTTCAAATACATGATTGATCTGCTGCGCGAGCGCGGCCGCCCGGACATCTGCGTGTTCGGCGGCGGTGGCGGGGTGATCGTCCAGGACGAGGTCCAGGACCTGGAATCCTACGGCATGACCCGCGTCTATTCGCCGGAAGACGGCCGCAAACTGGGCCTCGTCGGGATGATCAAGGACATGATGCGCCGCGCCGGGCGCGATCTGGCGGCCGACCTGCCGAAGGACCTGTCGGGCCTGACCCGGGGCGGGCGGGCCGATCTGGCCCGGCTCATCACCGCCATCGAGGCCGACCGGCTGCCCCCGGCGCTGGGCAAGGCGCTGGGAAAGCAGGCGGCGGACAAATCCGGCGTGCCGGTCATCGGTATCACCGGCACGGGCGGGGCGGGCAAGTCGTCGCTGACCGACGAAATCGTCCGTCGGCTGCGCTTCGGCGCGGGCGACCCCAGGATCGCGGTCCTCGCCATCGACCCGACCCGGCGCAAGACCGGCGGGGCGCTGCTGGGCGACCGCATCCGCATGAACGCCAACAATTCGCCGGACGTGTTCTTCCGGTCCTTGGCAACGCGGGACGCCAAGGCCGAGGTGCCGCCCGGGCTCGACCGAATCGTTGCGGCGGCGAAGGCGGCGGGCTTCGACATCGTCATCGTCGAAACCCCCGGCATCGGCCAGGGCGACGCTGGCATCGTCGAACACTGCGATCTATCGATCTATGTTATGACGCCGGAATTCGGTGCCGCCAGCCAGCTTGAAAAGATCGACATGCTGGATTTCGCCGACATTGTGGTCATCAACAAGATGGACCGGAAGGGCGCAAAGGACGCGCTCCGCGATGTCCGCAAACAGGTGCAGCGCAACCGCGAAGCGTTCGGCAAAAAGCCCGAGGACATGCCCGTGTTTGGGGCCATCGCGTCCCGGTTCGCCGACGACGGCGTGACCGCCGTGGCACATGACATCCTGGCACAACTGGTGGGCAAGGGATTCCCCGCCCGACCCAACTTGTTGTCGAAAATCGCCTCGAAGTCGTCCGAACCCGGTCAGGCCATCGTACCGCCGGAGCGCCAGCGCTATCTGGCCGACATCGCCGACACCGTTCGTGCCTATTTGGCCCATGCGGATGACCAGGCAGCCATCGCGCGGCGCCGCCAACAGGTCGCGGCGACCGCCGATTTGATGGCGGAAAAAAATCTTGATAACAGCGAGTTATCTTTATTAATTAAAGAACAAGATGAAAAACTGACGGGCGAGGCGAAGGAGCTTCTCGACTGTTGGCCGGAAATTAAGGAAAATTATCTTGGACCTAAGCTTGTGGTCACAGTCCGGGAAAGGGAAATATCGAATGATCTTGTTCGGACGACGCTTTCCGGAAACGAAATCCGGCGCGTTTCCGTGCCGAAATATGAAGATCACGGCGAATTGCTTAAATGGCTGATGCGGGAGAATCTGCCGGGTTACTTCCCCTTTACGGCGGGTGTTTTCCCCTTCAAACGTACGGAGGAAGACCCCACGCGGATGTTCGCGGGCGAGGGTGATCCCAAGCGGACGAACGCCCGGTTCAAATACCTGTCACGCGATTCCGAAGCCAAGCGGCTGTCGACCGCGTTCGATTCCGTGACCCTCTACGGCTTCGACCCCGCCGTGCGGCCGGATATCTATGGCAAGGTCGGCAACTCAGGCGTCTCTATCGCGACCCTGGACGACATGAAGGTGCTTTATGACGGGTTCGACTTGTGCGCGCCCAATACGTCGGTCTCCATGACCATCAACGGCCCGGCGCCGACAATCCTGGCCATGTTTATGAACACCGCCATCGATCAGCAAACGGCGGCGTTCGAGGCCGAGCACGGCCGCGCGCCCGACTGCGGCGAAGCGGCGGCGATCTGCGCCCGGACGCTTGCCACCGTCCGCGGCACCGTTCAGGCGGATATCCTGAAAGAGGACCAGGGCCAGAACACCTGCATTTTCTCGACCGAATTCGCGCTCCGCATGATGGCTGACATTCAGGCCTATTTCGTCGAACACCGGGTGCGAAACTTCTATTCCGTGTCGATTTCCGGCTATCACATCGCCGAGGCTGGCGCGAACCCGATTTCGCAGCTCGCCTTCACGCTGGCCAATGGCTTCACCTTCGTCGAGGCGTATCTCGCGCGCGGCATGTCGATCGACGACTTCGCGCCCAACCTGTCGTTCTTTTTCTCGAACGGCATGGACCCGGAATACACGGTCATGGGCCGCGTCGCCCGGCGCATCTGGGCCGTCGCCATGCGGGAGCGCTACGGCGCCAACGACCGCTCGCAAAAGCTCAAGTACCACATCCAGACCTCGGGCCGGTCGCTGCACGCCCAGGAAATGGATTTCAACGATATCCGGACGACCCTGCAGGCGCTGATTGCGGTCTATGACAACTGCAATTCGCTGCACACGAATGCCTTTGACGAGGCTTTTACCACGCCGACGGAAGACAGCCTGCGCCGCGCCATCGCCATTCAGTTGATAATCAACCGCGAATGGGGCCTGGCAAAAAACGAAAACCCGAATCAGGGGGCCTTCGTCATCGACGAACTGACTGATCTGGTCGAGGAAGCGGTGCTGATGGAGTTCGAGCGCATATCCGAGCGCGGCGGCGTTCTGGGCGCCATGGAAACCGGGTATCAGCGGGGCAAAATCCAGGAAGAGTCGCTCTACTACGAAACCCTCAAGCACGACGGCCGCCTGCCCATTGTCGGCGTCAACACGTACCTAAATCCGCATCAGGACGACAACTTGGCGCCGCCGCCGCTGCAGCGCTCGTCGGAAGATGAAAAACAAAGCCAGATCAAGCGGTTGTCGGATTTCCAGGCGCGCCACGCGGAGCAATCTCCGGCGGCGCTCCAACGCCTCAAGCAGGTTGCGCAGGAAGATGGCAATCTGTTCGCCGAACTGATGGCGGCGGTCCGCGTGTGTTCCCTGGGTCAGATCACCGATGCGCTGTTCGAAGCCGGCGGGCAATACCGGCGGAATGTGTAAGGCGGGCGCGGGCATCAGCATTTCCGCCCCGCCGGGATTGGCAGGGCGACGAAAACCGTGCCCCGGCGGACGTTTTTCGCTTAGAGTTTGGCATGACCCGCAAGGAAGACGACGTTTACCTGCCGGAAGTGCTGTACGAGATACGGTCTATGGGGCGGTTTCTTAGGGTGACGGCCATCGACCCCATATCGGCGACCGAGATTGTCGCCGTCTGCGACGCCACCTATTCGCCGGCCATGGTCAAGCGGCTGGCGGCGCGGAAGCTCAAGTACGTAATGCGCAAACGCGGGGTCCTGAACCGGCCGCATGCGCCGCGTGGCCGGCGGGGCATCGTGGTCTGATCCGCCCGGATTTCCGGCCAAATTTATCAACATTTAGACCGCTCCCAAACTCTGGTGTGACGCTGGCGGAGCCGGGCGACATGTGGTATCACGCGATCGGACGTATGCAGGATTGGCCGGCATTCCATGTGAACGGTGGACGGACGTGAGCGGGAAACCCATTGCCATCGCCTGTGATCACGCGGGCTTAGGCTTAAAAAGCGAATTGGTTGAAACACTAAAGGCCGATGGGGGCGAGGTCCTGGACCTCGGCACGAATTCGGAAGACTCCGTTGATTATCCGGATTTCGGCTACGCCATGGCGAAGGCCATCCGCGAGGGCAAGGCCGATACCGGCGTGCTCGTCTGCGGTTCCGGCATCGGCATTTCCATCGCCGCCAACCGCCACCCGGAAGTCCGCGCCGCGCTAATCCACGACGCGCTCGGCGCGCGTATGTGCCGCCAGCACAATGACGCCAACGTCATCTGTTTCGGCGGGCGCATGATCGGCATCGAAACCGCGAAGGACTGCCTGAAGGAATTTCTTGCGACCGAGTTCGAAGGCGGGCGCCACGCGCGCCGCGTCGGCAAGCTCGGCAACCCGGAATAACCCAGACTGAAAAACGAAACGAAGCGAATAGAGAGTTAGAGGATAACGACCCCATGCCCGACGCAAACTCCGGTGCTTACGCCACCGCCCATCTGGCCCGGTTTTTCGATACGCCGCTCTCGGAAATCGACCCCGAACTGTTCGGCGCCGAACGCCATGAACTGAACCGTCAGCGCGACAAGATCGAATTGATCGCATCGGAAAACATCGTCTCCCGCGCGGTGCTCGAAGCCCAGGGCGGGATCATGACCAACAAGTACGCCGAGGGCTATCCGGGGCGGCGCTATTACGGCGGGTGCGAATTCGTCGACGTCGCCGAAGGCCTCGCCATCGAACGGGCCAAAAAGCTGTTCGGCTGCGGCTTCGTCAACGTGCAGCCGCATTCCGGCTGTCAGGCCAACGGCGCCGTTATGCTGGCGCTGGTCAAGCCGGGTGACACGATCATGGGCCTATCGCTTGCGGCGGGTGGACACCTAACCCACGGCGCGCCGCCAGCCATGTCGGGCAAGTGGTTCCATGCCGTGCAGTACGGGGTCCGCAAGGACGACGCCTTGGTTGACTTTGACGAGGTCGAACACCTGGCGAGAGATCACAAACCCCGCATCATCATCGCCGGCGGTTCGGCCTATCCCCGGTCGCTCGACTTTCCCCGCTTCAAAAAGATCGCCGACAGCGTCGGCGCTTTGTTGATGGTCGACATGGCCCACTTCGCCGGGCTGGTCGCGGCGGGCGTCCACCCGAGCCCGTTCCCGCACGCCGACATCGTCACCACGACGACCCACAAGACCCTTCGCGGGCCGCGCGGCGGCATGATCCTGACCAACGATGAAGCCATCGCCAAAAAGATCAACTCGGCGGTGTTTCCGGGGCTGCAGGGCGGGCCGCTGATGCACGTGATCGCCGCCAAGGCGGTGGCCTTCGGCGAAGCGCTGAAGCCGGAGTTCAAGGCCTACGCGGCGGCCGTTGCGGCCAACGCGCGGGCGCTGGCGGCGACGCTGATCGAGCGCGGCTTTGATATCGTTTCCGGCGGCACCGACACGCACCTGATGCTGGTCGACCTGCGGTCCAAAGGGCTGACCGGCGATATTTCCGAGGCGGCGCTTGAGCACGCGGGCATGACCTGCAACAAAAACGGCGTGCCGTTCGATCCGGAAAAGCCGACGGTGACGTCGGGCATCCGGCTCGGTACCCCGGCGGGGACGACACGCGGTTTCGGCGAGGCGGAATTTACGGAAATCGGCAATCTCATTGCCGACGTTCTCGACGGCCTGGCCGCCAACCGGAACGACAACGGCGCCGCCGAAGCCAAGGCCGGCGCCCGCGTGGCGGAACTTTGCCGCCAGTTTCCGGTTTATTCCGGCCGGTAACCGGTTATCAGGCGTGAGGCCGCTATAACCGAGCGATGCGGCCATCAAATATTGGGGAGTAACTAGCATGCGGTGCCCATTTTGCGGACATGACGACTCTCAGGTGAAGGACTCGCGCCCGACGGAGGATTCCGCCGCCGTCCGCCGCCGCCGTTTCTGTCCGGCCTGCGGCGCGCGTTGGACGACGTTCGAGCGGGTGCAACTCCGCGAACTGGTCGTCGTCAAAAAGGACGGTGAAAAAACCCCGTTCGACCGAGACAAGCTGTCGCGCTCGCTGCACATCGCGCTCAGGAAACGCCCGGTCGGCGAAGACCGCATCGAGCGCATTGTCAATTCCATCCAGCGGCGTTTGGAAACCCTGGGCGAAAGCGAAATCCCGAGCAAGGTGATCGGCGAAATGGTCATGGAAAATCTGGCCGACCTGGACCAGGTCGCCTACGTGCGGTTCGCGTCCGTTTACCGGAACTTCCGCGAAGCCAAGGACTTCGAAGCTTTCGTCGAAAACCTCAGTGGCGACGACGACTGATACGTTCACGCCTTTTGACCGCCGCGTCATGGCCGTGGCCCTTGGCCTGGCTCGGCGCGGGCTTGGCCTGACCTGGCCCAATCCGGCGGTCGGCTGCGTCCTCGTGCGCCCCGATCTGGACGCTGATTTGGGCGGCCGCGTCGTCGGTCGCGGCTGGACCCAGCCGGGCGGCAGACCGCACGCGGAAACGGAGGCGCTCCGCCGTGCGGGCGACCTTGCCCGGGGCGCCACGGCCTACGTCACGCTCGAGCCGTGCTGTCATCAGGGCAAAACCGGGCCGTGCACCGAGGCGCTCATAAAGGCCGGCGTCGCCCGCGTTGTCGCCGCCATGGAAGACCCCAATCCCGACGTTGCCGGCGGCGGCATGGCGGCGTTAAAGGCGGCGGGGATCAAGACGGACCTGGGGCTCATGACGGCGGCGGCGCTTAAGGTCAACCAGGGCTTCGTTTTGCGGATGACCGAAGGCCGGCCGCTGGTGACCCTTAAGACCGCGACCAGCCGCGACGGCTTCATCGCCAAGCCGGACGGCAGGCAGATTTGGATCACGGGGGAGGCAGCGCGCGCCCGCGGGCACCTTCTGCGGGCACAACACGACGCGATTATGATCGGCATCGGCACCGTCCGGGCCGACGACCCGGAGCTCACCTGTCGGCTGCCCGGCATGGCGGATCGCACGCCCGTCCGGGTGATCGTGGCGTCCGACCCGGGCGTCATCGCCGGCACGAAGCTGGCGGCGACCGCGTCGGCGAAACACCCGGTCTGGGTCGTGACGGCGTCGGAAGGCGTCGCCGCAGCCGCCCGCATCAGATTGCCGGGCCCGCCGGGCATCGACATTCGCGTCGTCGCGGGCGATGCAGGCGGACGCCCCGTACCCGAGCCAGTCCTGCAAAAGCTGGCGGGCGAGGGCATCACGCGGCTGTTGATCGAAGGCGGATCGGCGCTCGCCCGGTCGTTTGTCGACGCAGGCCTGATTGACCGTGTCGCCTGGTTTCAGGCGCCGGATGACTTGGGCGTGGGCATCCCGGCAATTGCGGGTGCGGACCTGCGGCAGGTTTTGGACGCCGGCGGGTTCATCAGCGAAAGCACGGAGCAGATCGGCCCGGACCGGCTGGAAATCCTGGCGGCCCCGAAGGTCCTCGGGCGTTCGGATCGCTTTCTTTCTGGCCCTTAGGTGGCCCGGGGCGTAAAGAGAACCCATGTTTACAGGTATCATCACCGACATCGGCAGCGTGCGCGCCATTGAGCCGAGAGACGACGGCCGGATCGAAATCGCCACCGGCTTCGATACCGGAGACGTCGCCATCGGCGCGTCCGTCGCGTGCTCGGGCTGCTGCCTGACGGTCATCGAAAAGGGCGCCGGCTGGCTTGCGTTCGCAGCGTCGGGTGAAACCCGGCGGCTGACCACCGTGGGCGATTGGGCCGAAGGCACGCGGGTCAATCTGGAACGCGCGCTGAAGGCCGGGGACGAACTGGGCGGCCACATCGTTTCGGGCCATGTTGACGGCGTCGGCCGATTGACGGGGGTGGAGCCGGCGGCGGACTCCCTGGTGCTGATGTTCGACGCCGGCCCGGATTTGGCGCGGTTCATCGCCGCCAAGGGGTCGGTCACCGTCGACGGCGTGTCGCTGACGGTCAACGCGGTCGACGGGATCGTGTTTTCGGTCAACATTATCCCCCATACGCAAACGGCGACCACGCTGGGCGCGCTCAAACCCGGGCAATGGGTGAATCTGGAAATCGACATGCTGGCGCGCTATGTTGCGCGACTGTTGGAACAAGGCATCAGAACATCGTGAAATTACAAAACGTTAACAGCTATGATTCGGTCCTGTCGTCGATCGAGGAAATCATCGAGGACGCCCGCAACGGCCGCATGTTCATTTTGGTCGATGACGAGGAGCGGGAGAACGAGGGCGATCTGGTGATCCCGGCGCAGATGGCGACGCCGGACGCCATCAATTTCATGGCGCGGTTCGGGCGCGGGCTGATCTGCCTCGCCATGACCCGCGACCGCATCGAAATGCTGAGCCTGCCGCGTATGAGCCGGACCAATTCGTCCCGCCATCAGACGGCCTTTACCGTCTCCATCGAAGCCAAGGAAGGCGTCACCACCGGCATTTCGGCGTCCGACCGGGCGCGCACCATCGCCGTTGCCATCGACGCCGGCAAGGGCCCCGCCGACATCGCGACGCCGGGGCATATCTTCCCGCTCGAAGCGCGGGACGGCGGCACGCTGGTCCGCGCAGGGCATACGGAAGCCGCCGTCGATATCGCGCGGCTGGCGGGGCTCAACCCGTCCGGCGTTATCTGCGAAATCATGAACGATGACGGCACCATGGCGCGCATGCCCGACCTGATCGGCTTCGCCCAGCGGCACGGATTGAAATTGGGCACCATCGCCGACCTGATCGCCTACCGCCGGAAGAACGACCGGCTAGTCCGCTGCATCATGGAAACGGACTTCACCAGCCGCCACGGCGGCTGGTTCCGCTTGAAGATTTATGAAAACATCGTCGCCTATGCCGAACACATCGCGCTGGTCAAAGGCGACATCACCAAGGGCGGCCCGGTGCCGGTCCGCATGCACGCGCTGAACGTGCTGGAAGACGTCTTGGGCGACAACGCGCGGGGTGCCGACGGGCTTTTGCAGCGGTCCATGGAACTCATCGGCGAAATGGGGCGCGGCGTCGTCGTGCTGATCCGCGAGCCCATGGCGACCAGCCTGTCGGACCGGGTCAAGGCGAAGCTCGGCGCAGGGCCGCCGCCCACCGGGCAGCTCCGCGATTACGGCGTCGGCGCGCAGATTCTGGTCGACCTGGGTATTACGGACATGATCTTGCTGTCCAACACGACCAAGACCGTCGTCGGGCTGGAAGGCCATGGCCTGACCATCGCCGGCCACAAGCCCATCACAAATCCGGCCAAAGGGGCCTGACCATGAGCCTTCAAGGGAAGCGGGTGCTGTTGGTCTGTGCGCCATATTATCCGGATATCGTCAACGCCATGATCGAAGGCAGCAAACCGGTCCTCGACGCCGCCGGCGTCGGCCACCACCGGATCGACGTACCGGGCGTTTTTGAACTTCCAATGGCTGTGAAGATGTTGTCGCAACAGACTGATAAATATGATGGGTTTATCGCTTTCGGATGCGTCATCCGGGGCGAAACGGACCATTACGACCACATCTGCCGCGAGGCGTCGCGGGCCCTCATGGACCTGACCGTCGTCGATGGTCTGGCGCTCGGTTTCGGGGTGCTGACGTGTGAAACAGTGCAGCAGGCCATCGTCCGCGCCGACCCCAAGCAGAAGAATAAGGGTGCGGAGGCCGCCAAGGCCTGCGTCGCCATGATGGCGCTCAAGCTCGGCGGCGGTACGGCCTGATGGCCGAGGCGGCGGGCGGCGGGGCGTCGCGGTCGGCGCCGTTAAGCGCGGCGCGGCTGGCGGCCGTGCAAGCGCTTTACGAAATCGACGTGGCCGGCGGCGGGCCCGACAAGGTGCTTGAGGAAATCGCCGCCGACCGGTGGCGGGCGGCGCACGACCCGGATGACGAAGGGTCGGGCGACTTCACCGAACCGGACAAGGACCTGCTGGGTGAACTGGTAGCTGGCGTTTCCGCCGATATCGAAGGCGTCGACCGGTTTTTGAAAATGGGATTGAACCACCCCCACACGGTCGAAGGTCTAGAGGCGCTGCTGCGCGCCGTGCTGCGCGCCGCGACCTATGAAATGAAACACCGCACGAAGGTGCCGGCGGTGGTTGTGATCAAGGAATACGTCGATGTCGCCGACGCCTTTTTCGACGGGCGGGAACCGGCGTTGGTCAACGGCTTCCTCGACCATATCGCGCGAAACCTCCGGCCTGGCGAATTCGCGGCGAATTGACCCGCGGGGACGGCGGGTTCGACGACGGCGCTTAACTGAGGACCGAACCATGCCCGGCCGCATGACCGAATTCCGCATGATCAAGACGTATTTCATGCCGCTGACCGGTGGCCGGCCGGAAGCACTCGGCCTCCGCGACGACGCGGCGATCATCACCCCGCCGGCGGGCGAAAGCCTGGTCGTCACCACCGATGCGTTGGTGTCGGGCCGGCATTTCCTAAACCGGACCGACCCCGGCGACCTTGCGCACAAGGCGCTGGCCGTCAACGTGTCCGATCTGGCGGCCATGGGGGCCAGGCCCTTCGGCTACACGTTGGCGCTGGCGCTGCCGTCAACCGCAACGGACGACTGGATCGCCCGGTTCGCGGGCAGCCTCGGCGAGATGCAAAAGGAATACGGCCTGTTTCTGTTGGGCGGCGATACGGTCTCCATGGGCGATGGGCCGTTGACGCTGTCGATCACCGCCATGGGGTTCGTGCCCGAGGGCAGGGCGCTACGCCGCGGCGGGGCCAATCCCGGCGACGATTTATATGTATCGGGGACCATCGGCGACGGCGCGCTGGGCCTGCTGGCGGCGCGGGACGGGCGCGATTGGGGCGAAGCCGGGGAAAACCTCGCGGGGCGCTATCATCGGCCCGAACCGCGCACGGCCCTGGGCCAGACGCTGATCGGCGCTGCGTCCGCCTGCCTTGATGTTTCTGACGGGCTCGTCGCCGACGCCGGGCATATCGCCGAACAGTCCCAAGTCCGCGTTGAGATTCGGGCCGATGCGGTGCCGCTGTCGCCCGCCGGGCGCGAGGTGGTCACGGCGGACAAGACGCTGTTTGAGACGGCGCTTACCGGCGGCGACGACTACGAACTGGCGTTCACGGCGCCGAGGGTTAATCGGAACCAGGTCGCGGCCGCGGCAAAGGCGGCGGCGACGCCGGTCACCCGGATCGGGCGAATCCTGGAAGGCGAAGGGATCGCGGTGATCGGCCGCGATGGAGAACCACTGGCGTTCGCGGCGCCCGGGTTTCGCCATTTCTAGGCGCCGGGGCCGCGGCCATTGCATTCCCTTGGGCCCGCGGCCTACATTTCAACCGGCAATTTCAGGGCGCGCCCAAGGCTGACCTTGAGGACGCGCGATCAGAAGTCGGACAAGCACCGTGAAAAAGATACTCGCCGGATTTCTCGTTCTCATCAGCATCATGGGCGGCGCCGTCGGCGCCATGAAGTGGATGGAACTCGGGCCCTTCGCCAATCCGAACAAGGAAGCGAACAAGCCCAAGCGCCCGACGGAAGGCAACGCGAAATTCATCGAAATCAGCCCGCTTTTGATCAACGTGCTGGGGGACGCCAAGGTTCTCGGCAATTTTCAGTTCGAATTGAAGATGGAAGTGTGGAGCGACGATCACTTTGCCCAGGTCCGCAAAAAAACGCCGATGATCAAGGACGCCTTTATCAAGGATCTGCATTCGTTCATTCCCCGGATGCTGAAGGAACAGGACCAGTTGAATTTGGGCGTGCTGCAAAAGCGCCTTCAAATGGTTGCGGAGAGGGTCATGGGCAAGGACATCGTTCAAAGCGTCCTCATTCAGTCGGTCGTCGACAACCCCCAGGACGGCGCGAAATAGCCAAAGAAGTGACGCGGGTAGAATCGGCGGCCAAGGCCCGGCTGGGCTGAGGATGCCCAACTCCCCGGAAATCGGACGTTTTCCGGTGTTTTCAAGGGGCTTGGCCGGGTCTTGATCGGCGGTTGCGTTCGCGGGCCGCTTTGCGTATGTTCCCCGCGTCTTTCAGCCGTTTAACCAAACCATGCATCGCTTCAACGATGCGGATTGCCGGCCCCGGATGCCGCCCAGGCAAGGAGAGTGCTGGGTGTCCGCGTCCAGCCATTTTTTCAGATGAAGGGTATTCGAGGATGTCGCTCTACACGTTGGTCCTTATCTGCGGTGCGCTGGCGCTGCTCTACGGGGCCTATGCCATTCGTTCCGTCGTTTCCGCCCCCGCCGGATCGGCACGGATGCAGGAAATCTCGGCCGCCATTCAAGAAGGCGCCGCCGCCTACCTGAACCGCCAGTATACGACCATCGCCGCCGTCGGCGTGGTCATCGGCGTGCTGCTCGGCCTTAAGCTCGGCATGACCGTCGCAGTCGGCTATTTCATCGGCGCGATCCTCTCGGGCGTCGCCGGCTACGTCGGCATGAACGTGTCGGTCCGCGCTAACGTGCGGACGGCCGAAGCCGCACAGCAAAAAGGTTTGGCCGGCGGGCTCGACATCGCCTTCAAGGCGGGCGCGATCACCGGCATGCTGGTTGTCGGCCTGGCGCTACTGGGTGTTGCCGGCTACTACGTGTTCCTGCGCGGCGCCATCGACATGAGCTCCCCCGAAGGCCTGCGCCACGTGCTCGAAGCGCTGGTTGCGCTCGGCTTCGGTGCGTCGCTGATTTCCATCTTCGCACGCTTGGGCGGCGGCATCTTCACCAAGGGTGCGGACGTCGGCGCCGACCTGGTCGGTAAGATCGAAGCCGGCATCCCGGAAGACGACCCCCGTAACGCGGGCGTCATCGCCGACAACGTGGGCGACAACGTCGGCGACTGCGCCGGTATGGCGGCCGACCTGTTTGAAACCTACGCCGTGACCGTGGTCGCCACCATGCTGCTGGCGGCGATCTTCTTCACCGGCCCGGCGCAGGAACAGATGATGCTGTTCCCGCTCTTGATCGGCGGCGTCTGCATCGTCGCTTCGGTGGTCGCGACCTGGTTCGTCAAACTGCCGGCCAACAATTCCATCATGGGCGCGCTCTACCGCGGCTTCATCGCGTCTGCGGTGATTTCCGCGGGCCTGATCGCCTATGTGATTTCGTCCCAGATCGGCTGGGGCGAGGAAATTAAAATGGGCGCGCGCGCCGTTACCGGCACGCAGCTTTACATCTGCGCGCTGACCGGCCTTGGCGTGACGGGCCTGATCGTATGGATCACCGAATATTACACCGGCACCGAATACCGCCCGGTGAAAAGCGTCGCGGCGGCCAGCGAAACCGGCCACGCGACCAACGTGATCCAGGGCCTTGCCGTTTCCATGGAAGCGACGGCGCTGCCTGTTATCGTGATCTGCGCCGGCATCATCGTCGCCTATCTGAATGCGGGCTTGTTCGGCATTTCCATCGCCGCAACGACCATGCTGGCGCTGGCCGGGATCGTGGTTGCGCTCGACGCCTTCGGCCCGGTCACGGACAACGCCGGCGGCATCGCCGAAATGGCCAATCTGCCGGAAGACGTCCGCACCACGACCGACGCTTTGGATGCCGTGGGCAACACGACCAAGGCGGTGACCAAGGGTTACGCCATCGGCTCCGCCGGTCTGGCGGCGCTGGTGCTGTTCGCGGCTTATGTCGAAGACCTGAAGCACTACTTCCCGGACGTGAAAGTGACCTTCACCCTGTCCGATCCCTACGTCGTCATCGGCCTGTTCATCGGTGGCCTGCTGCCGTACTTGTTCGGCGCCATGGGCATGATGGCGGTCGGCCGGGCCGGCGGTCAGGTGGTCGTTGAAGTCCGCCGTCAGTTCCGCGAGATCGCCGGCATCATGGAAGGCACCGCGAAGCCGGAATACGGCAAATGCGTCGACCTTCTGACTAAGGCCGCGATCAAGGAAATGATCATTCCGTCCATGCTGCCGGTACTGGCGCCGGTGGTGATGTACTACGTGATCTACGCCGTGGCCGACCAGTCGAAGGCGTTCACCGCTTTGGGCGCGATGCTGCTCGGCACCATCGTCACCGGGATTTTCGTCGCCCTGTCGATGACGTCCGGCGGCGGCGCCTGGGACAACGCCAAAAAGTACATCGAAGACGGCCATCACGGCGGCAAGGGCTCCGACGCCCACCACGCGGCCGTGACCGGCGACACGATCGGTGACCCCTACAAGGACACCGCCGGTCCCGCCGTCAACCCGATGATCAAGATCATCAACATCGTGGCCATTCTGCTATTGGCGATTTTGTCCTAGGACATCCGCCATCCAGGCGCCACGCCTGAAACACGAAGCCCCGGGGGGAAACACCCGGGGCTTTTTGCTTTGTATACGGCCGGCCGGACCGGCAAAGGGGAGGTGGAGCGATTGTACGAATTACTGGCCGATGGTATCGATGCCGCCACCGCCCGGCGCGTTGAAGCGTCCGAAGTTTGTCAGGATCTGGTCCCAGACGGTGATTTCGTTGCCGGCGGTCGGTGTGACGCGCTGGACATGTAGGACATCTTTGGCGTTCGACAGGTCCAGGTTCTTGGTTTCCTTGACGACGCCCTTTTTATCGAACCGAACGAGGACGATCTTGCGCTCAAGGATTTTGGGCTCAAGGAACGCCATCGATTGCGTTTTTTCACTGATGTACAGCCAGACGTCCGAATCGAACGGCGTGATGCTGGACGGCGAACCGAGAATTTCCGCAACTTCCTCCCGTGTCATGTCGCCAGGGGTGACCCCCGCCAAGCGCTCTTTGTTCGGCAGGTTGCCGCGCACCGTGATCTGCGGCGCGCACCCTGCAATCATCAGGGCGCAGGCGCCTGCGGCCAAAAGTCGAAAGGTCCGGGTTACAGGGGTTCGCGGCATGGTTCGGCATTCCATTGGTGAGTATCCCATTTGCGGGCACCCCATCGGCGTTCGGGGGCCCTCGGGCCCGGTCCTTGATTATCTGTGCAGCGGGCGCCGCTTGTCCAGCGGCGGCGCCGGATTTATTTATGGGGCGAAAGGACCGGGATGTTGAACTTATTCAGAAAGGGCAGGGAACGGGCACAGGCGGCGGCGCTCTATGGCGCCATCGTCGGACAGGCGCGCCAGCCGCATTTCTATTTGGCGCTTGAGGTTGCGGATACGGAAGACGGCCGGTTCGACATGATTCTGGTCCACATGTTTCTGGTTCTTGAACGCCTGACGCCGGAGCCGCCGCCCTTCGACCGGATCGTTCAGGCGTTGTTCGACCGGTTTTTCGAGGACCTGGACAACACCCTTCGGGAGAAGTCCATCGGCGACACCGGCGTCAAGATTCGCATTCAGAAGATGGTCGAGGCCTTTTATGGGCGCATGGCGGCGTATCGAAAGGCGGCTGCGGACCATCGGCCCGAAATCGCGCTGGCGGCGGCACTGCGGACCAATCTGTATCGAAACCGGACGCCGTCGGACGCCGCCGTCACCCGTATGAGCGCCTATGTCCTGGATCAGTTGAGCCAATTTCGGGAGTGTCAGGCGTCCGCGTTTCTGGCCGGTGATGCGCCCTTCACCCGCCCATGGGAAGGGCAGGCGCCATGACCGGGCGGTCGTTGTCCAAGGGGCACAAAGTGTCAGCAGAGGCCGTCCGCAAAGAGGGCGGTTTCTCCCGGGATGTGATCGCCACCGCCGGCGATTGTGCGGCCATGGCCGAAATGCTGGGAATCCCTAAGGTTTCCGCCGCTAAGGCGGCTTTTTCCCTGGTCATCGTCGACGGCGGGTCGATCCGCGTAACCGGCCGGGTACAGGCGGATTTGACTCGGATTTGCGTCGTTTCTCTAGAGGAAATGGCGGAAAATTTGGATTGCTCGGTGGAAGTTGTTTTCCGCGAACCGGTCGAAATCGATGCCCGGGATGCGGACGATGAGGACGATCTGCTCACGGGCGACGAGCCGGAGGCCCTGGAAAACGGCGAAATCGACCTGATGCGGGTGCTTTACGAGGGTATTGCCGTCGAAATGGACCCTTATCCCAGGCGCCCGGAGGCGGAATTTGACGGCCTGAGTGCTGACGCCGGCCCGGACGGCGGGGAGACCCGCCCCGATCATCCCTTTGCGGCCCTGGAAGCGTTGAAAAACCGGGAAAAATAAATACCGATATCCCTTGCAGGGGAGCTTCAGATTGGTTAAAGAAGCGCCTTCGCGTCCCTCGGCCATCCGTGCCAGAGGGCGGGCTGCCAATGAGGTATTCTGGAAATGGCCGTACCTAAGAAGAAAATTTCAAAATCCAAACGGGACATGCGCCGCGCTCACCATCGTCTTTCCGCCAACGCTTACAACACCTGCCAGAACTGTGGCGAGTTGAAGCGCCCCCATCACGTGTGCCAATCTTGCGGTCACTATGACGACCGCGAAGTTGTCGGGGCAAACGACGCGGCCTAGGCTGGGCTCGCTCGTCTTCGGGGGATACCGGCGCGGTCCGATGACGTCCAAAGCGTCACCCTGAGCAGGGATCCGAGGCTGTCGGAAAGGATCGTGCGTTGCCTGATATTTTAACGCTCTCCATTGACGCCATGGGCGGGGATAACGCACCTGACATGGTCGTGGAAGGCCTAGATACGGTGCTGGATCGGCTTAACAATGTTCGGTTCCTGCTGTTCGGCGACGAACGCCTGCTGGTTCCCTTGCTTGACCGCTTCCCACGGGCCAAGTCGGTCTGTGAAGTCCGCCATACGGAAGAGGTCGTCACCAACGACGCCAAACCGGCGCAGGCGCTCCGCGCTGGGCGAAATTCCAGCATGCGGCTTGCCATCAACGCGGTCGGCGACGGCGAAGCGGCGGGGATCATCTCCGCCGGCAACACGGGCGCGCTGATGGCGATGGCGAAATTCGTGCTGAAGACTTTGCCGGGCATCGACCGCCCGGCGATCGCGACCTACTTCCCGACCCAGCGCGGGGAGAGCGTCATGTTGGACCTCGGCGCCAACGTCGAATGCGATGCCGAAAACCTGATCCAGTTCGCGGTGATGGGCGAAGTCTTCGCGCGCAACGTGCTGGGGCTTGAAAATCCGACGGTCGGCATCCTCAACGTCGGGCAGGAAGATTTGAAGGGCAACCAAGCGGTGAAGCTGGCGTCCCAGGGGTTGATGAATTCCAATCTGCCGCTCCAGTTTCACGGCTTCGTCGAAGGCGACGACATCGGCGCCGGCACGGTCGACGTGATCGTGACGGATGGATTTACCGGCAACATCGCGCTCAAGACTGCCGAGGGCACGGCGAAACTGTTCGGCGCGTTTCTAAAAGACGCATTGATGAGCAGCCCGCTGTCGAAGCTTGGCGCGATGCTTGCGAAATCGGCGCTGACGACGTTCAAGATGCGGGTCGACCCCCGGCGCTATAACGGCGCGATGTTCGTCGGGCTCAACGGCATCTGCGTCAAAAGCCACGGCGGCACCGACGGGTTTGGGTTCGCTAACGCCATCCAGGTCGCGCACGATCTAATCTCGAACAACTTCAACGACAGCATCAAAGAGGACTACGAGGTCTTTCGTGCTTCGTTCGATCCCGACAATCCGGAGGCCGTTGCCGGCGAATGACACCACGCCCGATCATTCTGGGATGCGGATCTTATCTGCCTGAACAGATCGTCACCAATCACGAACTATCCAAGCGGATCGACACCACCCACGAATGGATCGTCGAACGCACCGGCATTCATCAGCGCCACATCGCCCGTGAAGGCGAGGCCACGTCCGATCTTGCCCTGCAGGCGGCCGAGCGCGCGATCGATCATGCCGGCATCAAGGTCGACGACATCGATCTGGTGATCGTCGCGACGACGACACCGGATCAGACGTTTCCGTCCACCGCGACCCGCGTGCAGGCGAAATTGGGCATGTCCAACGGCGCTGCCTTCGATGTGCAGGCCGTCTGTTCCGGGTTTTTGTTCGGGCTTTCGGTTGCCGAAGCCTTCGTCAAATCGTCGCAGGCGAAGACGGTGCTTCTAATCGGTGCCGAAACATTCTCCCGTATCCTCGATTGGGAGGATCGGTCGACTTGCGTTCTGTTCGGTGACGGGGCCGGCGCGGTGGTCATTCAAGCCGCCGCCAACGGCGCTGCCGACCCGGCTGACTCGGGTTCCGGCCACAACCAGGAACGCGGCATTCTATCGACGCATCTGCATTCGGACGGCAAGCTGAACGACCTGCTTTACGTCGACGGCGGACCGTCGACAACGCAGACCGTCGGCCATTTGCGGATGGTCGGGCGCGAGGTTTTCCGCCACGCCGTGGTCAATCTGGCGGCGGTCGTGGACGAAGCACTCGAAGCCAACGGCATAGCCCGCGACGACATCGATTGGCTGGTGCCGCATCAGGCGAACAAGCGGATTTTGGACAGCACCGCCCGGAAGTTGAATATGCCGCCGGAACGGGTCGTTACGACGGTGGATCGTCATGCCAACACATCTGCGGCGTCCATTCCGCTGGCGCTCGACGAGGCGGTCCGCGACGGCCGCATCCAGCGCGGTCATCTGTTGCTTCTCGAAGCGATGGGCGGCGGCCTGACCTGGGGTTCGTGCCTCGTTCGCTGGTAATTCCTGAATAATTTAAAGTTGTTACAGATAACCCTTTGACGTTGACGGCATTCTGCGTCGAGGATACCCTTTGCCTCGGTAGCGGACGAAGGGGAACCGTAAAACATGGCAGGCAAGACCATCACACGCGCTCAGCTGGGCGAAGCCGTGTATCAGGAAGTTGGGCTTTCTCGGAATGAGTCAGCCACGTTGCTTGAGAGCGTTCTGAATTACATGACGGAAGCGCTTGCGCGCGGCGAGGCCGTGAAAATTTCATCGTTCGGAAGTTTTTCCGTTCGCCAAAAAGGTCAGCGCATCGGCCGCAATCCGAAAACCGGTCAGGAAGTTCCGATCCTGCCGCGCAAGGTTCTGGTGTTTCGTCCGTCCCAGGTTTTGAAAAGCCGCATCAACGGACCGGTGAACGGCTAAGGGGCCGCCCCGTCACGGGGTGATGAACGATGGATCAGGACAGCCAGGTGAAAAAATCAGCGGGCGCGTTCCGAACGATCAGTGAGGTCGCGGTGGAACTTGATCTGCCTCAGCACGTGCTCAGATTTTGGGAAACCAAATTCACGCAAATCAAACCCATGAAGCGCGGCGGCGGCCGGCGCTATTACCGTCCTGAAGACGTGCGCCTTCTCAGGCAAATTCGCGATTGCCTCTACAAGGACGGTTACACCATCAGAGGCGTGCAGAAACTGCTACGCGACGGCGGGCCTCCGGATGGCTCAGGCGAGGCCGAGGCGCCGCGCGCGGACGCCGCGGCGGAAAGTGCGGTGCCGGTTGCGCCGACGCAGCCGGGCGTTGATGTCGAGGCGCTTCGTCAAGTGCTCAACGAGCTTCGCGAACTGCGCGGACAGCTCGCCTGACCAGCGCGGACCGCGCGGCTCCGGCGCGGTTTTTCTCAGAACCAATTACCCCGAAATAGACGGCGCTCCGCGGTTGCCATTTCACCGGGGCTGAGCGTATAGTCCCGCCGCCAGGTCGGGCGTGGAATATTCCCGCGGCCGGGTGCCATGGTCGGAGCGTAGCGCAGCCTGGTAGCGCACTACACTGGGGGTGTAGGGGTCGTGGGTTCGAATCCCGCCGCTCCGACCAATTTTCCTAATATCAAATGAGCCGACCGCCGCCGCCACGCCGCCGCCATCATGCGCGCCCAAATACCCGGCAAAAAAGGCCGGGCGCTAGGCCCGGCCGGCAGTCTGTGCTCTTGAGGGAAGGGAGGATTCGTCACAAATCCATCCAACACCCCGAATATCGCATCCTCCGCTATTCACCCGCTGTGATAACCATCACGGGACATCGATTTTTTTCGATCAGCTGCCGATTGTCGGTAATTTATTGAGAATAATCGGGTTTCTCGTCAGGTCCAAATTCTGCTCAAGCCGGTCGAGAAACCCCGGGATTTCCTCGGGCGCCATCCCCAGGTGAAACGCGCCGCCGGGCGCAATCCGCACCGTCGGGCCGAAATTACAGCGTCCCATGCAGACCGTGCGTTCGACGCGGATGCCCAGGCCGCGCTCGCGGACTTCGGACCCGATTTACGCCGCCAGGTCCTCGCTGTGCAGGGCCGCGCACTGCGCCAGATCGGTCCGCAGACGGCGGTTGATGCAGATCATGATCGTCTACTCGGGGGTCTGGGTTTCCGGGGCGCCCTGGTCATCGAACAGCGGTAACTTGCCGCCCGCCTGGGTCAGCCCCCGGCGTAGCCAGGCGCGCTGCGAGGCGCTCGGCCGGGCGTCCGGGTCGTCTGCGGCCGGTGTGGGTTCGTTGCCATTGTCCGGGGCTTGCGACATCATGCGGGCTTCCGATGCGGGTGTCGGGGGCGCGCGGGTTGCGGACGTTGGATATAGTAAACGGCGGCCGGGTTTCGGCCAACCGGTTCCCGCGATGGTCGGATTGAAAGTTTGACCGACGGAGGTTAAGGGCGAATGAAGGGCGATCCGGTTCTGCTTTATATGACCGCCGGCAGCGACGCCGAAGCGCGGTCCATTGCCGAAACGCTGGTCTCCGAACGGCTGGTCGCCTGCGCGAATATTCTCGGACCCGTCACGTCCATTTATCAGTGGCAGGGCAGGGTCGAAAACGGGGCCGAGGTCAGCGTCGTGATGAAAAGCCGTCAGGATCTGGTCGCGCGCATCGCCGACCGGGTTCGGGAACTACACAGTTACGATTGCCCGTGTCTGGTAGCGACGCCGATCACCGGAGGCCATGCCCCGTTCGTTGCCTGGATCGGTGACGAGACGGCGTAGATATTCCGGACGGCCGACCGGTCTAGGCGTTCAAGACGCCGACACAGATTTGTTCGACGATGGCCTTGGCGGCTTCTTCCGATTCAATGCCGCCCGCGAGTCCCACCTGCATGGCTTGGCTCAACGGGTGCAGCAGCATCCCCCGCCGAACGTCCGGCGTTCCGTCCGCCGCCCCCAGCAGCAGCTTCGACACGCCGCTCAGCGAACTGCAAAGCCGGGCGACGTGTTCGTAGCGCGTGCCCTCGAAATGGGTTTCGGCACGACGTCGTCGACTTCGGCATTCAACGCTGCCTTGATGGCATTCGTATCTTCGTCCGGGGCCACCATGAGGATCAGCGGCACGAACGGGTTATGGCCCATATTGCCTTGCCGAATGCTCCGGGTCATTTCGGCGAAATCGCCGTCCGTCAGCCGCAGTTCGGAAATGATCAGGTCCGGTCCGTGCTAGGCCAGGACTTCTCTGATTTCCTTACAGTCGTCCCTGGCGCGGATGTTGAGGCATCCAGCGTTGAAAAGAATATGGCTTACGCCTTGTCTTGAACTCAGGTCGCTGTCGACCAGAAAAATTTCGACATTGTCGAACTTTAAGTCACTCATTCCCGTCGGCCCTCGGGCCGTTTTTTTATTGCTCTCAGCGATAACTATAAAACGCCAGGTGCATAAATGTGAACTAGGCCACAAAAATATTATTCACCCGGGGCGTCGGCCTTCGGCCGAAAACCCCCGGAAAAGTGCCGAAAACTGGCGACCGGCATGCAATCAAATGCGAACCGTAGCGACGGACTGGGCGGCGATCCCTTCGCCCCGCCCGGTGAAGCCCAATTGTTCGGTCGTCGTCGCCTTGATGTTGATCCGGTCGGCGGCAAGGCCGGTGATCGCGGCGACCTTGGCCGTCATGGCGTCGCGGTGCGGGCCGACCTTGGGCGCTTCACAGATGACGGTCAGATCAATGTTGACCAACTCTCCGCCCTTGCCGATGACGAACTCGACGGCTTTTTCCAGAAAGATCGCCGACGCCGCCCCCCGCCATTGCGGATCGCTCGGCGGAAAGTGCAGACCGATGTCGCCGGCGCCGACGGCGCCCAAAACGGCGTCGGTGATGGCGTGCAATGCCACGTCCGCATCCGAATGACCGGCGAGCCGCCGGTCGAAGGGAATCCTCACGCCGCACAGGATCACGCCGTTGCCGGGTTCAAACCGGTGAACGTCGAAGCCCATGCCGGTCCGGATATCGCCGCCGGCCCGGCCGGTCATCATGCTTTCGGCCCGCATCAGGTCCTCCTGCGTGGTGATTTTGAAATTGTTTTCGTCGCCCGGCACCATGACGACCCGCATTCCGGCCGCTTCGGCGACCGCGGCGTCGTCGGTCAACGCCCGTCCGGCGGCCGCCTCGTGGGCGGCCAGGATCTCGGCGAAGCGAAACCCCTGCGGCGTCTGCACCCGGTAAAGACCCGAGCGATCGACGGTTTCCTGGATGCGGCCGTCGGCGCCGCGTTTCAGAGTATCCGTCACCGGCAGCGCCGGCAGCGCACCCGGCGCGTCTTCCAGCGCTGTCAAAACCGCGTCAATCATCGCGGCGCTGATGAACGGGCGGGCGGCGTCATGGATCAGCACCTTGCCGGGCGCGATGTCCCGCGCGCGGGCTAGGCCGTTGCGGACCGAGTCCTGCCGTTCCTTCCCGCCATGAGTGACGATGACGCCGTCAATCCCTTTTGCTGCCTCGGCGAACAGGCCCGCGTCATCCGGGTGGATCACCGCGAAGATGTGGTCAATCGCCGGATGATCGGCGAAGACCATCAGCGTATGCCGCGCCACCGGTGCGCCGGCCAGCATCCGGTATTGTTTCGGTAACCCGGCCCCGAACCGGTGGCCGCGCCCGGCGCTGACGATGATGGCGCATGTGGTCATGCGGTTTCGGTCCTCAATTCTGCTGCCGACGGCCGGTGGCACTGGGAATTATCCCGGGGTTTCCATGGGGGACGCACGTTACTTAATGTTTGAAATGAAAGCCATAAGGACTTGTAAACCGGAACGGGGAGGGCGATGTTCTGGGCTCGGCCCGAGGGGACCGGGATGATGTCGGCAGAGGATCAACATGACGGCGACGAATTTGATCACGATTGCAGGATTTATGGCGGTGCTGCCGACGGCGCTGGCGACCGCGACGGGCCGTGTCCGGGCCAAAAGCGGCGCTTATGGTGCGCTTTTGGCCGTGGCGGTCGCCGGGACTGTCCTGCAGTTTTTCGCGATCGACCCAGGCTGGCACACGGACTTTGCATTTTCGCTCTGGATTTCGGTGGCGAGCGGGCTTGCCGTGTTCGCCGCCGCCGGCGCCGTTTCCCCCATGGTCCCGCGCTTGGCGCCCTTGTTTTTGACGCTCATGGCGGCGCTTGCGTTTCTTGCCATGGCGGCGTCTTTGTTCCGCCCCTCAAGCGCGAACACCGGCTTGGATTTGAGCGCCTGGCTTTGGGTCCACATCGCCGTATCGGTCCTGACCTACGCGTTTCTGACCATCGCCGCCGTCGCTGCCTTCGCGGCGCTGATCCAGGAACGGGCGCTTAAGCGGAAAACGCCTCTGAAGCGCCTGGACGGTCTGCCGGCGGTGCTTGAATGCGAGGCTCTTGTGCTCCGTTATTTGACGTTATCGCTGATCGTCCTGGTCGTCGGACTGGCGTCCGGGATCGGCATCAATCTGGTCGGCGGCGCCGCCGCGCTGACGGCCGACCATAAGACGGTCTTTACCTTGATTGCGCTCACTGTGATCGGCGGATTGCTTGCCGCCCATCGGTTAAGCGGCGCCCGCGGCCGGCAGGTCGCCCGTCTGGTGCTGGCGGCTTACCTTTGCGTGACCCTGGCTTATCCCGGGGTGAAATTCGTCACCGACGTTCTGCTGGCTTATTAGGTTCGCCTAAAATTGCGGCAAACGTTTGCTTTTCTATGCGGATTGTCCGATAAATTGCCTGGGATTTAGGCAGATATTGCAGTACACACCATGTCTTTGAAAATCGGCCCAGTCGATTTGGCTTCGCCGGTCGTCCTGGCGCCCATGTCCGGCGTCACCGACATGCCGTTCCGGCGTCTGGTCAAACGCCATGGCGTCGGCCTGGTGGTGTCGGAAATGGTCGCCAGCCGGGCGATGATCCACGCCGCCCGCAAGACCATGAAGATGGTGACCCACTGTGCCGAGGAACACCCCATGTCGGTGCAGCTCGCGGGCTGCGAGCCCGAGGTGGTGGCCGAGGCCGCGCGTTTGAACGAAGCGCGGGGTGCGGCGCTGATCGACATCAACATGGGCTGCCCGGTGAAAAAGGTCGTCAACGGCGATGCTGGGTCGGCGCTCATGCGCGACGTCCGTCACGCGGCGGTGATCCTTGATGCGGTGGTCAGGGCCGTCGCCATTCCGGTCACCCTGAAAATGCGGATGGGCTGGGATCACGACAGTCTGAACGCGCCCGAACTTGCCCGCGCGGCCCAGGACTGCGGCGTGCAAGCGGTCTCCGTCCACGGCCGCACCCGCTGCCAGTTCTACAAGGGCACCGCGGACTGGAAGTTCATCCAAAACGTCAAGGAAGCGGTTTCCATTCCCGTATTCGCCAACGGCGATATCCTGACGGTCGACGATGCGGAACGGTGTCTTTCTGCATCCGGCGCCAACGGCGTGCTGATCGGGCGGGGCACGTACGGCCGGCCCTGGTTCCCCAATCAGGTCGCGCATTTTCTTGCGACCGGCGAGCGGCTCGCCGATCCGGGATTGGACGCGCAATACGCCACGGTCCGCGGCCACTACGACGACATTCTGACGCATTACGGCGTCCACGCCGGCGTCAAGATCGCGCGCAAACACATTGGTTGGTATTCCAAGGGGCTGCCCGGGTCGGCGGAATTCCGCGCCGACATCATGGGCCAGGACGATCCGGACATCGTCTGCCGCAAGTTGCGGGAATTTTATTTGTCCCTACTTGACCGGCAGGCGGCGTGATGAGCGGCGCGGTGATCAAGGCGCCGCGTACCGATGCAGGTGGCGGCGTCGAGACCGCGGCGCTGCTGGACCTAATGCCGGCGCCGATCATCCTTATCGACAAAGGCGACCGGATCAGCTTGGTCAACGTGGCAGCGGAACAACTTTTTCAGGCAAGCGCCCACACCCTCGAGGGGAGTGAGTTGGCCAATTTGATCGTCCAGGATTCGCCGCTTTTTCTTTTGATCGAACAGGTGCGGCGCACCGGATCGCATGTGTCGGAACACGAAATCGAAGTTCATAACCCGCGGTTCGGCCGCCACTTCCTGACCGTGCACGGCGTGCCCGTGCCGGAGCCCGCGGGCACCGTCTTGCTGTCCATGCACGAACGCGGCATCACGGAAATGATTGACCGGCAAATGACCCACCGGGGCGCGGCGCGGTCGGTGACCTCGATGGCGGCGGTGCTGGCCCACGAGGTGCGTAATCCGCTGTCGGGCATTCGCGGCGCGGCGCAGCTTCTGGAACAGAACGCCAGCGATGAAGACCGCCCGCTGGCCGAACTCATCCGTCAGGAAGCCGACCGCATATCGGGCCTGATTTCGCGGATGGAGGTGTTCACCGAATACGGCCCCATCGACGTCGAGCCTGTGAACATCCACAAGGTGCTAAATCGAGTGCAGCGGTTGGCACAGACCGGGTTCGGCCGGAACACCCGGTTCCGGGTCGATTTCGACCCTTCGTTGCCGCCAGCGCCGGGCAATCACGATCAGCTGGTGCAGGTGTTTTTGAACCTCGTGAAAAATGCATGCGAAGCCGCGCCCGAGGTTGGCGGCATGGTCACCATCAAGACCGGCTATAAACACGGCGTCCGCTTTGCGCTGCCCGGCCGCCGCGAACGGGTGTCCCTGCCGATGAAAATCAGCATCGTCGACAACGGCCCCGGCATTCCGGCGGACATTCAGCCGTATTTGTTCGACCCGTTCGTCACGTCGAAACCGCGAGGGACGGGCTTGGGGTTGCCCTTGGTTGCCAAGCTGGTCGGCGATCATGGCGGCATCGTCGAATGCGAGAGCGATCCGGGCCGGACAGAGTTTCGCGTAATGCTGCCATTCTACCGTGACGCGTCGCCGGACGATGCTGCCGATGAGGATAATTCATGAAAGAACAAACCGTACTTGTCGCCGATGACGACGCCGCGATCCGCACCGTGATCGCCCAGGCGCTGGGACGCGCGGGCTTTGACGTCAAGGCGACAGGCGAGGCGGCGACGCTCTGGGAATTGGTTGCGGGCGGCGAGGGCGACATCGTCATCACCGACGTCGTCATGCCCGATGAAAACGGGTTGGATCTGGTGCCCCGTATCCGTGAAATCCGTCCGGAGCTGCGCATCATTGTGATGAGCGCCCAGAACACAATTCTGACCGCGGTGAAGGCCGCCGAAAGCGGCGCCTTCGAATATCTGCCGAAGCCGTTCGACATCAACGAACTGGTGGCGATTGTCCGGCGCGGGCTTGAAACGCCGCCGGGACAGCCGACGCTTTCGGGCGACGCCGGCATTGAAAAGCTTCCCATCGTCGGCCGGTCGCAGGTCATGCAGGATACCTACCGCACCCTGGCCCGGTTGATTTCGACGGACCTGACGGTTTTGATTTCCGGCGAGTCCGGCACCGGCAAGGAACTGGCGGCGCGGGTCCTGCACGATTACGGCAAGCGCAAGAACGGCCCCTTCGTCGCTGTCAACATGGCGGCCATTCCGCGCGAGCTGATTGAAAGCGAACTGTTCGGTCATGAAAAAGGCGCCTTTACCGGCGCGACCTCGCGGTCCAGCGGGCGCTTCGAGCAGGCCGAGGGCGGCACGCTGTTCTTGGACGAAATCGGCGACATGCCGCTTGAGGCGCAGACACGGCTTTTGCGCGTGCTGCAGGAAGGCGAATATTCCAGCATCGGCGGCCGGCTGACGCGAAAGACCGATGTGCGGATCATCGCCGCAACGCATCAGGACCTGCAGCGCCTGACGCGGAAAGGACAGTTCCGTGAAGACCTGTATTACCGGCTGAACGTCGTGCCGCTGCGATTGCCGCCGTTGCGCGAGCGCCGCGAAGACATCCCCGAATTGGTCAATACGTTCCTGACCAAGGCGGCGGGCGAGGGCCTGCCCTGGAAAATCATCGACGGCAAGGCCATGAACCGGCTGATGGCCTATCACTGGCCGGGCAACGTGCGGGAACTTGAAAATATGGTGCATCGCCTGGCGGCGCTTTATTCGGAAGAAACCATCACCGCCAAGGCCATCGCCCGCGAACTTGGCGATCAGCCCGATCCCAACGAAGACGCCGGCAACAAAGGACTGGGCCAGATCGTCGAAGACCGGCTTGAGGCCTATTTCAGCGCCCATGGCGGCGGCTTGCCGGCGACCGGGCTGTATGACCGCGTGCTGCGGGAAATCGAACGCCCGCTGATCGTGCTGACGCTTCGCGCAACGAAAGGTAACCAGGTCCGTGCGGCCGAGGTTTTGGGGCTCAACCGCAATACGCTTAGAAAAAAAATTCGTGAATTGGAAATTCCCGTGACCCGAGGCGGTGGATGACAAAACCCGCGGACCAGCAATCGCCCCTGCCGATGTCGATCGCCGAAGCGTTCAAGATCAGAGGGGCCAGCGCCAAGCGGAAGCTTGCTTATGGCCTTGCGGCCGCAGCGGTCCTGTCATGCCTGGCGACGGCGTTTATTCTAATTGCCGAACCTGTCGACACGCGCGATGTCGAGACGGTCATCGCCATGATCTATCTCGACGGTGCGTTGCTGTTGCTGCTGGGATTGGTGGTCGGTCAGCGGTTGTTCAGCATCTGGCGCGACCGCCACCGGGGGCAGGCGGGCTCCGGCCTGCACGGCCGGATGGTGTTGTTGTTCAGCTTGGTCGCGACGGCGCCGGCCATCCTGGTCGCCGTGATGTCGGCGACGTTCCTGCATTACGGCGTGCAGGCGTGGTTCAATAACCGGGTCTCGACGGCGCTTGAACGGTCGATGGACGTGACTACGGCGTATCTCAAGGAACACCGGGAAAATTTGGGCACGGATATAGTTGCTGTAGCCGACGACCTTAATTTCAATGCGCAGGTCCTGATCCGCGAACCGTGGCGGCTTGAGGGCGTATTGAGTTTCCATGCGCGGTCCCGCGGGTTCACCGAGGCGGTCATGGTCGACGGCAGCGGCAAGGTCATCGGTCAGTCCGAACTCGGCCCCTTCCGCGACACCGAAATTATACCGCAGCACGTGGTGGATCAGGCGAAGAACGGAAAGATCGGCCAAATTCCGATCGACGATGCCGACCGGACGCGGGCGATCTACAAGTTAAACCGCTTTGTCGACCGCTATCTGGTTGTCGAACGCTTCGTCAATCCGGTGGTGCTGCGCCACATCAATCTTATCCGGAATGCGGTCACCGAATATCGGCGTCTGCAAAAGGAAAGGGGCGGCCTCCAGGTCAGCTTCATTCTGATCTTTACGGTGGTTTCGATGCTACTTTTGCTCGCTGCCATATGGACGGGGCTCACGGTGGCGACGCAATTGACCGACCCGGTCGTACATCTGATTTCGGCTGCTGAACGGATGCGCGACGGCGATCTTGCAACCACCGTCGACATCCCCGACGCCGAGGACGAACTGGCGACCCTTTCGCGCGCTTTCAATCAAATGACTGCGCAGATCAGGGGCCAGCAGGAGGGCCTGATTTCCGCGAATCGGGAATTGGATGAACGCCGCCGCTTCACCGAAACGGTCCTGGCCGGTGTTTCCGCCGGGGTTATCGGGCTAGACGCCCAAGGCCGGGTCAACCTGCCGAACCGATCCGCGTCGGACCTTTTGGGGCAGGACATAAAAGACGCCAAGGGACAGGCGCTGGCCGACGTGGTGCCTGAGTTCGCGCTCTTGATTCAGGCGGCGATGCGCCGGCCGAACCGCCAGCATTCTGGCGAAGTGACGCTGAACCGGGGCGAGGTCGTCCGCACGCTGCTGCTTCGGGTCGCGGCGGAACGCCTCGGCGGTGAAATCATCGGCTTCGTCGTGACGTTCGACAACCTGACCGAACTTTTGTCGGCGCAGCGGGCCGCCGCATGGGCCGACGTCGCGCGCCGTATCGCCCACGAAATCAAAAATCCGCTGACTCCGATCCAGCTTTCGGCGGAGCGGCTGAAGCGCAAATATCAGGGAGAAATCAAAACCGACCCGGAAACCTTCGCCACTTGCACGGAAACGATCGTCCGTCAGGTCGAAGACATCGGGCGCATGGTCGACGAATTTTCATCCTTCGCCCGGATGCCGCGCGCGACCATGGAAACGGAAAATTTGGGCAAACTGGTCAAAGACGTCGTGTTCCTTGAAAAGATCCGCAATCCGAACATCGAACTGACCGACAAATATCCGGACCACGACGTGATGCTGCGGTGCGACCGGCGGCAGGTCACCCGCGCGCTGACCAATATTTTGAAAAACGCGATCGAAGCGGTCGAAAGCCGGATGGCGCACGTCGCCGAAATCGCGAATGAGGGCCGTGTTGTTCTCACCGTTGAAGACGACAGGTCGACGGACGAGGCCAATGGCGCTATCCGCGTGATCGTTGAAGACAACGGCAAGGGCCTGCCGGTGGAGGACCGCGAACGGTTGACCGAACCCTATGTCACAACGCGTTCCAAAGGCACAGGCTTGGGCCTCGCCATCGTCCACAAGATCATGGAAGATCACGATGGCCAACTGATCCTGGAAGACAGGCCCGGCGGCGGCGCGCGGATCACGCTTGTGTTCGGCGATCTTGACGAATTCGAACACGGTGGCGAGGGCAAAAAAGAAGACGAGGTCGATCCCATGAAAGTGGCGACGGCTATCGGTATCAAAACGGTTTAAGGCATGGCTCAAGACATACTCATCGTCGATGACGAGGCCGATATTCGGAGCCTTACGGCCGGTATTCTGGAAGATGAAGGCTACGAAGCCCGCGAGGCGTCCGACAGCACGGAGGCCCTTTCCGCGTTGGCCCAGCGCCGGCCCTCGCTGGTGCTGCTCGACATCTGGCTCCAGGGCAGCGAACTGGACGGCATGGAAATTCTCCGCCGCGTGAAACTGGACCATCCGGAAATTCCGGTATTGATGATGAGCGGCCACGGCACCGTCGAAACGGCGGTCACGGCGATCAAGGACGGTGCCTACGATTTCATTGAAAAGCCGTTTAAGGCCGACCGTCTGCTGTTGAACGTCCGCCGCGCCATCGAGGCAGCGCGTCTGCAGCGGGAAAATCAGGATCTGCGCCTTCGGTCCGGCACGAATTTGGATTTCCTCGGCCGCTCCAAACCCGTCCGCGACATTCAGCAAATCATCGAACGGGCGGCGCCGTCTAGCAGCCGTATCCTGATCACCGGGCCGAGCGGCAGCGGCAAAGAAGTCGTCGCCCGCATCATCCACGCCAAATCAAACCGCGCGGACGGCCCGTTTATCGTCGTCAATTGCGCATCCATGGCGCCCGACCGGGTTGAGGTGGAGCTGTTCGGCACCGAAGGGGCGGGCACCGACCGGCGCGTCGGCACATTTGAACGCGCGCATGGCGGCACGCTGATGCTGGACGAAGTCGCCGACATGCCGATCGAAACCCAGGGAAAGATTGCCCGCGTGCTGCAGGAACAGAATTTCGAGCGGGTCGGCGGCGATACCCGGGTGCAGGTCGACGTGCGGGTGATCTCAACGACGACGCGGGACCTTCAGGAGGAAGTCGCCCGCGGAAAGTTCCGCGAAGATTTGTTTTATCGGTTGAACGTGGTGCCGGTGGTCGTTCCGGCGCTCGCCGACCGGCGGGAGGATATAGAAATCCTCGCCGCGCATTTTATGCGCCAGGCAGCAGACATCACCGGCCGGCAGGCGCACGCGCTCGGCGGGTCGTTGATGGCGGCGCTCAGGTCTTACAACTGGCCGGGAAACGTGCGAGAGCTGCGAAACATCATCGAACGCCTGTTGATCTTGTGTCCCGAAGGGCCGGTCACGGCCGACATGCTGCCGACGGATTTTGCGCGGTTGGGCCTTTCCGGCGGCGGGCAAAGCGACGGCCAGGATTTCCTCGGCAAGCCGCTACGCGATGCGCGCGAGGATTTTGAACGCCAGTATCTATTGGCCCAAATGGAACGGTTCAGCGGCAATATTTCGAAAACCGCCGAATTCGTCGGCATGGAACGATCAGCCTTGCACCGAAAGCTGAAAAGCCTGGGGTTGACGGATGACAGGCGAGCGTCCAGGTAGGAACCGCGAAACAATGAAGGATCGCATTTTATGAAGATTATCGTCTGCGGCGCCGGGCAGGTCGGCATGAACATTGCCCGCCAGCTCACGATGGAAAATCACGACGTCACCATCGTCGACCAGGTGCCCGACCTTGTCCGCCGGGTTTCCGACACGCTGGACGCCCAAGCCGTGGTCGGCCACGCGTCTAATCCGGACGTGCTTGAAAAAGCGGGGATCGCCGATGCCGACATGCTGATCGCCGTGACCTTGACCGATGAAATCAACATGGTCGCCTGTCAGGTCGCGCATTCGCTGTTTGACGTGCCGACGAAAATCGCCCGTATCCGCCAGCAGGCGTACCTGGAACCCATGTGGGCGCCGTTGTTTTCGCGCGACCACCTGCCCATCGATGTGATCATTTCACCCGAACGCGAGGTTGCCCGCGCGGTTGCCCGGCGGCTGCAAATTCCGGGTGCGATCGACATGATCACCCTTGCCGACGGCGCCGTCACGTTGCTTGCCGTCCGCTGCAACGGCGACTGCCCCTTGGTCAACACGCCGCTCCGACAATTGACGCAGTTGTTCCCCGATCTGAACATCGTGATCGTCGGGCTTGTCCGCGACGGCAGCGCCCTCGTGCCCAAGGCGGACGATCAGATGCTGCCGGGCGACGAAGCCTATTTCGTCGTCGATACCGGCCAGATCAGCCGCGCCATGACGACTTTCGGTTATGAAGAACGCGAAGCCCGCCGGCTGTTGATCATCGGCGGCGGCAACATCGGTTTGGTTCTGGCGCAGGAGCTTGAGCGCGAATACCCCTGGGTCAAGGCCAAGATCATCGAAAGCCGCAAGGAGCGGGCGGAGGAAATTTCCGGCCAGTTGGAAAGTACGGTGGTCTTGAACGGCGACGCCCGCGATCTAGAAATCCTGGAAGAAGCCAACATCCGCGGCACCGACACCGTCGTCGCCGTGACCAACGACGACGAAAGCAACATCCTGGCCTCGTTGCTGGCGAAAAAATTCGGCTGCGACCGGACCGTCACCTTGGTCAACACCTCGATTTACGAACAGTTGATCGGCTCGCTCGGTATCGATGTGGTAGTCAGCCCGCGCAACATCACGGTCTCGAGCATTCTGCAGCACGTCCGGCGCGGGCGCATCCACTCCGTCCATGCGGTTCGCGAGGACCTGGGCGAACTGATCGAGGCCGAGGCCTTGGAAACGTCCGAACTGGTCGGCAAGCCGATCAAGGACATCAACCTGCCGGCGGGCGTCGTGCTGGGCGCCATCGTCCGCGACGGCGGCATGCTGTATCCGCGGGGATCGACGGAAATCCATGCCGGCGACCGTATCATCCTGTTTTCGTCGCCGGAGGCGATCCAAAAGGTCGAAAGCCTGTTCGCCGTGCAGCTGGAATACTTTTAAGTCCGCCGCCCGCCCATCGCGATGTCAGGCCCAACCATTCCAGCACCATCGTTGCCCAAGGAACGCCCACGGGCTGTTGTGTTCGACTGGGACAATACGCTTGTCAGCACCTGGCCGATTATTCATGACGCGCTGAACCATACCTTCCGCGCCTATGGCAAACCGGAATGGACCCTTGAGGAAACGCGGCTGAAGGTACGCAAATCCATGCGCGACAGTTTTCCCGCGATCTTCGGCGACGCATGGGAACGCGCGGGAGAGGTATTTTACGAACGGTATGAAGAAATCCACGCCATCAAGCTCGCGGTCGCGCCGGGCGCAGAGGCGCTGATCGACGCGCTTGACGGGGCCGGGGTTTATATGGCCGTGGTCAGCAACAAGAAGGGTTTTTACCTGCGGCGGGAGGCCGAACACCTGGGCTGGTCCGGCCACTTCGGGGCGATCGTCGGCGCCATGGACGTCGACCGCGACAAACCGGCACCCGACCCGGTCGCCAAGGCACTTTTACCCGCGCGGATCGTGCCGGGCCCTTCGGCCTGGTTTGTCGGCGATTCAGACATCGATATGGAATGCGCCCATGCGACCGGCTGCATTCCCATTCTCGTCCGCGACCCCCCCCCGCAAACGGGTGAATTTAGCCAATTTCCGCCGGCGGCGCATTTTTACGATTGCGATAGTCTTTGCAAGTTTTGCAAGACTCTGTAAGATTCTGGCGGCAAACAGCCATAAGTAAACAAAATAGATGACACAGGGGGCCCAGAACAAAGCAAAGGACGTTTAACCGGCGGTCGCGGCCGCTGCGTCTTCGTTTGCTATGGGGCGGGGAAATATGTCTGCCGAAAAATCACAAAATGTGCAGGACGTCTTTCTGAACCACATCAGAAAGCACAAAACTGCTGTAACCGTGTTCTTGGTCAATGGTGTCAAGCTGCAGGGAATTGTCACCTGGTTCGACAACTTCTCGGTCTTGCTCCGCCGGGACGGCCATACGCAGCTGGTCTACAAGCACGCGATCTCGACGGTCATGCCGTCGACGCCGATACAGTTGTTTGAGCCCGAGGCCGCAGGCGCGGACGAAGGTTGACGCCAGTTTCGGGTCATCGGCGCAGGGACCAATCCCCGACATGACGGATCGCTGCGCCGTCATCCACCCGGAAATCGAGATGTACGTCCCGAAGGCGGATGCCGCGGGCGCCTATCGCCGTTCGGTCGAAGCCAATCTGATCGAGGCCCTGGCGCTCGCCGGCGCGATTGATCTTGAGGTCGTCCACTCGACAAGCTTTCGACTGGCCAATCCCAGGCCGTCGACGCTGCTGGGCAAGGGCATGGTCGAAATCATCGGCCAGGCGCTGTCCGAATTGGACGACTGCCCGCTGGTCATCGTCAACGCGCAATTGACCCCGGTGCAGCAACGAAACCTCGAAAAAGCCTGGGACCGGAAGGTCATCGACCGGACCGGGCTGATCCTCGAAATCTTCGGCGCCCGCGCCCGCACCGGGGAAGGCCGCCTGCAGGTCGATCTGGCGGCGCTTAACTATCAACTGGGCCGCCTGGTTCGAAGCTGGACCCACCTGGAACGCCAGCGCGGCGGCGCCGGGTTCATGGGCGGTCCGGGCGAACGGCAGATCGAACTGGACCGGCGGATGATCCGTCAGAAAATCGCCCGGCTGAAACGCCAGCTTGAAGACGTGAAACGTACGCGGTCGCTGCAACGAAGCGCCCGAAAACGGGTGCCGTTCCCCATCGTCGCGCTGGTCGGCTACACCAACGCGGGTAAGTCGACCTTGTTCAACCGGCTGACCGGCGCGGGGGTGATCGCCAAGAACCAGTTGTTTGCGACGCTAGATCCGACCATGCGGCGGATGGACCTGCCGGCCGGCGGCACGGTTATTCTGTCCGATACGGTCGGGTTCATATCCGATCTGCCGCACGAACTGGTCAACGCGTTTCATGCGACGCTGGAAGAAGTCGTCGAGGCGGACATCGTGCTTCACGTGCGCGACATCGCCGATCCAGACACCGAAGCCCAGTGCCGCGACGTGCTGGATGTGCTGGCGAGCCTCGGCATCACCGCCGAAAGCGGCAAACCGATCCTGGAAGCGCTGAACAAGATCGACCTGCTGCCGCCCTATATCAGGACCGCACTTGAAAATCAGGCCGAACGCCGGGGCAATGACCGGCCGATCCTGATTTCCGCCGTGACCGGGGAGGGATGCGACGGCCTGCCGCCCCGGATCGAGGCGATGCTCGGCAATCAGCGGGCGGAGGTCGACCTGGTACTTGATTTCGCCGACGGCAAGACGCTCGCCTGGATTTACGCCAACGGCCGGGTGACCGCGCGCGAGGACGCGGACGACGGCATTCATCTGAAAGTATCCGTGGATGCCCGCACCCGCGCGCAATTAAGCCGCCGTATCGACACGGACGGGCGGTCGCGCTTAAACTGACCCGGACGGATGCGGCCCTAACCGGTTGGTAAGGATTTTACGCTTGGATAGGGGCCGTGGGGCCGCGATTGGGCGGTCCGAGGGGGTAAGACGGGACATAAACCGATGGCGACCAATCGCAGCCAAAACAAGTGGCGCTCCAAAAACAAGCTGGTTAAACGTCAGCTTAACGTGATGGCCAAGTCGCATGTGCACGATCACCTGCAGACGCTTGCCGACGAATTCCGGCTTCGCGGCAAGGGTGAGGCCGTGTCATTCGCGACCTTCGTTACCCGCGCTCTTATTCAGCGGGCGGATTACAGCAAGGACACTGCCCAGATTCTGCAGGACCTCGCCGAAGCGTTCCACCGCGACCGCGACATTTATTCCAACTGACCGCGCCGATGGCTGACCACGCCGATGGGGTCGCGGATATCATCCGCGAAGTTGCGGTGCTTGAAATTATGCCGTGGTTTAAAAAGCTCTCCGCCGCCGACATCGACGAAAAAAATCCAGGTGATCTGGTAACCGTCGCCGACCGGGCGGCGGGAACGGCACTTGCAAAACGGCTTTCCGAGATTTCGACGGGGGCGCTCATCGTTGGTGAGGAATCTCACGAAACGTCGCCGGATAACCTTGCCAGTCTTGGGTCGGCGGACGCCGCCTGGATCATTGATCCGCTTGACGGAACGCGGAATTTCGCCAACGGGGTCGACCGGTTTGCGTCGCTCGTCGCCTACTGCCGCCGGGGTGAAACGGTGCGGGAGTGGATCTTCGATCTGGTCAACGGCCGCATGGCGTTGGCGGAAAAACGCGGCGGCGCACTGCTTGACGTAAAAAAGCTTTTGGTCCCGGCGGCGAAGCCGATCCGCGTCATGACCGGATTCGTCGGCCCGTGGCTTGCTGACAAAATCCGCGGCGAAGCATCGGCCCGGGGCTGCGTGGTTTCCAAACAGATGCTGCGCTGCAGCTGCGTCGGCCTGATCAGAAAATACATGGATTTGGCCCAGGGGCGGTTGGATTTTGGGCGCTATGCGGGAAAACTGATGCCGTGGGACCACGCGGCGGGCGTGCTGCTCTATCAGCAGGCCGGCGGGCGGGCGGCGCTGGGCCCCGGCGAACGACCCTACGGACCGGCCCGGCGCGCCCCCCGGCGATCACCTGCTTCTGGCGCCGGCCTCCTGGACCCAATTGGCGGACATGCTGGGCCAGGCCTGAATCCTTGCGCCCGGCCCCGCCGGAAGGTATTCAAATAGCTTCGCATCGCCCGTTTTCCCGGGCTTCCCGTCAATCGGTAGACTGCTTTAGGATTTTGGCATATGGCTCGCTGTGCGTTCATCGGACTTGGCGTCATGGGATACCCCATGGCTGGACACCTGGCCCAAAAAGGGCACGATGTCCGGGTATATAATCGGACGGCGAAAAAGGCCGAGGCCTGGGCTGCCCAGTATGGCGGCAGCCACGCAGCGACGCCCGCCGACGCGGCCGAGGGGGCGGAATTCGTGTTTTCCTGCGTCGGCAACGATGACGACCTCCGAAGCGTCGTCTACGGCGACGACGGCATCCTGGCCGGCATGGCGAAAGGATCGGTTTTCGTCGACCACACCACGGCGTCGGCCATCGTCGCCCGGGAAATCGCTGAAAAAGCCGCCGACGTCGGCGTTGCATTCCTCGACGGCCCGGTTTCCGGCGGCCAGGCGGGGGCGGAAAACGGTTTTTTGACCGTGATGTGCGGCGGTGAACAGGGGCCCTTCGACCGGGCGGCGCCGGTCATCGACTGCTATGCCCGCGCGGTCACACTGCTGGGTCCCGTCGGGTCGGGACAATTGTGCAAGATGGTCAACCAGATCACCGTCGCTGGCGTCGTTCAGGGCCTTTCCGAGGGGCTCGATTTCGGGCTCCGCGCCGGGCTCGACGTGAAAAAAGTGCTGGCCGTCATTTCCAAGGGCGCGGCGCAGTCCTGGCAGATGGAAAACCGGGGCGAAACGATGGTCGACGACAAGTTCGATTTCGGCTTTGCCGTTGACTGGATGCGCAAGGACCTGGGCATCTGCATGGCCGAGGCCGAACAGAACGGCGCAACGCTACCGACGACCCGCGAGATCGACCGGTTTTATGCGGAAATTCAGGAAATGGGCGGCGGACGATGGGATACGTCGTCGCTGATCCGCAGACTCAGGAAATCTTGATCGGCGGTCCTGCCAGCCGTCCATATCCCGTCAGCGCAGCGTTATCTGCATGCTCGGCGTCGCCCGGAAAATGTTTGGAAATCGCCATACGTAAACTTTCGCGCCGAGGCCGCGGGCGGAAAAATCCTTCACTTGATCGGCATTGTGGCCGATCACCTTGGTATCGGTAATGACCCTGAGTTCCCCGGTCATGTTCAGCCCGGCATCGACAATCCGTTGTTTTTGCGATTCCGCCAGGGACCGGCCGACCATGTTCACGGCATAGGTGTTCTTGTTAAAGGACAGGGCAAAGAAGGTCTCGTTCCGGCGCAGGAACGTCACCGATTTCGCCTTTAATAGATCGCCTTCGCGCTGCCATTTCAGGCGGAAATACCCTTGTTTGATATAGCTGAAATCCGATGCGGACGGATCGCGTTCGATGTCCGCCTGCAGCTTTTTGACCTCTTCGACTTCGGCTGGACCCTTCACCTTGCCGCTTTTCAGGTCGTTGTAGAGCCTCATGTCGACCATATAGCCGGCGAAGATCATTTTGTAATAGCCCCGGCGGTCGAATTCGATTTCCATGTCGAACCGGGCCGGCAGATAACAGCTCGACAAAACCGTCATCAGGGCCAGGGCCAGAAGGGGCAGGCGAATTCGCCGGATCATAGGCAGGTGCTCCGTAACCGATTACCGATTGGTTTTACTAAATTCCGCCACCCGGGTTAGCGGTTTTCTGGCCCGCCGTCCAACCGGCGTTTAACGGCTTGCCATTGGGACTCCAAGTCATCCAGCGGAATTTCGGCTATATCCACGCCGGCATCCGCGTAATGGCGTTCCATGGCGCGGAACCGCCGCTCGAACTTCCCGTTTCCCCGGCGGAGCGCCTGTTCCGGGTCAATCGCCAAGTGGCGGGCCAGGTTGGTGACGACAAACAGCAAATCCCCGATTTCGTCCTCCAAGGCGTTCGCCCGCGCCGGGCTCTCGGGCATCGCAATGGCTTCTCGGACTTCGGATATTTCTTCCGTGAGTTTGTCCAGTACTCGCGCCGGATCGTCCCAGTCGAATCCGACCCGGGACGCCCGCTTTTGCAGCTTTTCCGCCCGCATCAGCGCGGGTAGGGCGCCGGCGACCCCGTCCAGCACGCTGGCCGGCCGGCCGTCGCCGCCGGCCTGTTCGCGTTCGGCCGCCTTCAGGTTCTCCCAATTGGCGGTTTGTGCTTCGGCGCTGTCGACCGTGTCGTCGCCGAATACATGCGGGTGGCGGCGGATCATTTTATCGCAGATCGCGTCGACCACTTGATCGAACGCAAACAGCCCGGCTTCTTCCGCCATGCGGGCGTGAAACACCACCTGCAGCAGCAGGTCGCCCAATTCATCTCTCAGGCCCGGCATGTCGTCGCGGTCGATGGCGTCGGCGACCTCGTAGGCTTCCTCGATCGTATAAGGCGCGATGGTGGCGAACGTCTGCTCCACGTCCCAGGGGCAGCCGGAGCGGGGGTCGCGTAGGCGCGCCATGATGTCGATCAGTTTGTTCATGCCGTTTATTCCTTTGGGGGCGTGTAAACCGGGGTTCCCGATGGTTCCGCTATTGTGACTGTTGTTTTTATCAGGCCCAGGCGTCAGTGTGAAATCCAGTCCGCTAAGGACCGTGCAGCTGCCGGTGACTTCGACGTCGTGGGTTTCAGACGAAGTCACGTTTTTGCTTTCCAGGTCCGCCGCGCTGATGCGCACCGTGTATTTGCCCGGTTTGATGAAATCGAGCAGGAAGAACCCGTCATAGGCGGATTTTTTCGTGCGCACGACTTTGCCGCACTGGTCGACCAGTTCGACCGAAACGCGCGACAGCGGTTTTTTGTCGGTGCCGGGCCTCTGGACCCAGACCGCACCGTCGATTTCGCCGTAACTTCAGCGCCCGCTGCCCGCAGGACGGCAGGCAGGACGCTCTTCGATACTGCGTCGCTGATCGACAGCTTTACTTCAGGAGGGAGCGCGTTCCAACGGGACGACAGCTCCACGTTATTTGGGTCTGGCGCGACCTCGAATATAACATCTCCAACAAAGTCTAATTCTTGGTAGAGCGTGCCCTTAATAAAAAATGTGATAATGTATATTATGAAAAATCATAATTTATTATTTTTTACTGTTTGTTACGGTGATCACCTTAAACAAATTATTAGGAATTAACAATCGATTTCCAAGCCATCATATGCGGCGGAAACGCCTTCCGGCACGTAGTCTTCGACCGTCTTAAAATCAATCGCCGAGCTCAGGTGCGTCAGGATCATCCGCTTGGGTTTTACCTTGTCGCGGAGTGCCAGCGCACCGTCGACGTGTAAATGCGTCGGGTGCGAATCCCAGCTGAAGGTTCCGATGATCCAGGTACCCACCCCCCTCAGCGTTTCGAACGCCCGGTCATCCAGCCGCACGAAATCCGTCGTATAGGCGGTGTCGCCCATGCGGAATCCGAAGCTGGTGGAAAACCCGTGATCCTGGGTGATCGGAAGGAATTCCAGGCGCCCGACACGGAACGGACGGAACGGCTCGAACTGCTTGGCCGTCAGGGTCGGTTTGTAATATGTGGTGGCGCCGCCGCGGAGCGGCGTAAGGACATAAGGAAATCGGTCCTTTACTGTTTGCAGTACGTATTCCTGGGCCCACAGGTCAACGGCCGCATTCATTCGCCGGTTGATCCCCCGGATATCGTCGATGCCGTGTAGGTGGTCGGCGTGAGCGTGGCTCAGGATCACCGCGTCAAGCCGCGTGACCTCGGCGGCCAGCAACTGTTCGCGAAGGTCCGGCGACGTATCGATCAGCACCTGGGTGTCGCCGTCCGAAACCATTATCGACGGCCGGGTTCTGCGGTTTTTGGGGTCCGCGGGATCGCACTTTCCCCAGCCGTGTTCGACCGAGGGCGTGCCGCTGGACGCGCCGGACCCGAGAACCCTGATCTTCACGCTTGGGCACCTTGGCTGCCGACGAAGTCCCGCGCCTTTGTAAACAGCGAAAAGAAATTGTCGGTCGTCGCCCGGGCCAGGTCGTCGAACGCCATGTCCCGGATTTCCGCCACTTTTGCCGCCGTATGGGCGGTGAAGGCGGGTTCGTTCCGTTTGCCGCGGTTGGGGATCGGCGCCAGAAACGGCGAGTCGGTTTCGACCAGCAGCCGGTCGAGCGCCACTTGTTTCACCGTTTCGCGGAGCGCTTCGGCATTTTTGAACGTCACGATGCCGGAAATCGAAATGTAGAGACCCATATCAAGCGCCGCGTCGGCGACCTCCTGACCGGCGCTGAAACAGTGGATCAAACCCGGAAACGGCCCGTCCTGGTCGTGGGATTCGCGCATCACGCGGATGGTATCGTCGTCCGCGTCCCGGGTATGGACGATTAGCGGCAGGCCACTCTCCCGGGCGGCGTCGATATGGGCGCGGAACTGGCGTTCCTGCACGTCCCGGGGGCTGCGTTCGTAATAGAAATCCAGCCCTGTTTCACCGATCCCAACGACTTTTGGGTGTTTTGCCATGGCGACCAGGGTTTCGGCATCGGTCTCGGGTTCGCTGGCGGCCTGATGCGGGTGAATGCCGACGGTGCAAAAGATGTTGTTGAATCGCTCAGCCACGCCAAGGACGCGCTCGAACCGGCTAAGATGCGTCGAAATCGTCACCATATGGCCGATGCCCGCGGCCCCCGCGCGGTCGACCACATCGTCCAGTTCGTCGCCGAAATCGGGAAAATCCAGATGACAGTGGCTGTCGACAAGGAGTGCCCGGTGCCCGGTCATGCGGGCGCGCCCTTCCCGGCCTCGGCGGCGTCACCGGTAAATCGGGGAAACACGCCCGCAGGCGCCGGCAGCGGCGTTCCGGGCGTCAGCATCAGGCCGTCGGCGAGCGCCGCCGTATCCCGGGCATCCGCCGGCACGGCCAGTTGATCTAAAATCCGACCGGACGCGTCCGGCATGAACGGCTGCGTCAGGATCGCGAGCCGCCGGATGGCTTCGGCCAGTACGTAAAGCACCGTCGCCATGCGGTCCGGATCTTCCTTGCGCAATTTCCAGGGGGCTTGCTGGTCCACGTAGCCGTTGGCTTGGCGAATCACCCGCCAGATCGTCTCCAGCGCTTCGTGGAACGCCTGCCTGTCCAGCATATCGCGGACCTGGTCTAAAAGCGCGCCCGCGGGATCGAGCATCGCCCGATCCGCCGCCGTCAATTCGCCCGGCGTCGGCACAGATCCGCCGCAGTTTTTCGCGATCATCGACAACACCCGCTGCACGAGGTTGCCGTAGTCGTTGGCCAGTTCGCTGTTCATCCGCCCGACCATGGCGTCGTGGGAAAAATCGCCGTCGTTGCCGAACGGCACTTCGCGCAAAAGAAAGAACCGTACCTGATCAAGGCCATATTTCTCAACCAGATCAGCGGGATCGATGACGTTGCCGAGGGACTTTGAAATCTTCTGGCCTTCATTGGTCCACCAGCCATGGGCAAACACGCGTTTCGGCGGCTCGAGCCCCGCCGACATCAGAAATGCCGGCCAATAGACCGTGTGGAACCGGAGAATGTCCTTGCCGACCATGTGCAGGTCGCACGGCCAGTATTTGGCGTATTCGCCGGTTTCGTCGGGAAAGCCGAGCGCCGAGATATAGTTGGTCAGCGCATCCAGCCAGACGTAGAATATATGGTCCGCGTCGCCCGGCACCGGCACGCCCCAGTTAAAAGTTGTCCGGGAAATTGACAAATCGTCCAGCCCGCCCTTGACGAAGCTGATGACCTCGTTGCGCCGGGTTTGCGGCAGGATGAAGTCCGGATGCGCGTCGTAAAACGCCAAAAGCCGGTCTTGCCATGCGGACAGACGGAAGAAATAGCTCGGTTCCTCCACCCATTCGACTTCGGCGCCGCTGGGTGCCCGCTTGACGCCGTCGGGATCGGTAGTCAGTTCGCCCTCGCCGTAAAACGCCTCGTCCCGGACAGCGTACCAGCCGGAATAACTGCCGAGGTAGATATCGCCGCTTGCGGTCATGCGCTGCCACATGGCCTGGCAGGCGGCTTTGTGCCGGTCTTCGGTGGTGCGGATGAAATCGTCGTGGGTATAGCCCATGAAATCTGCCAACCGGCGGAAGTTTTCCGACACCCGGTCGGCGAACGACTGTGGGTCCGTGCCGGCGGCGGCGGCGGATTTTTCGACTTTTTGGCCGTGTTCGTCGGTGCCGGTCAGAAACTTGACGTCGAACCTGTCAAGGCGCTTGAACCGCGCCAGCACATCACACGCCAGCGTCGTGTAAGCGTGGCCGATGTGCGGCACGTCGTTCACGTAGTAAATGGGCGTGGTCAGGTAGTACGGCGTCGCGGGCATACAGGGGTTTCCTGAGGTCAATTTGGCAGGTTGTCATGCAGGCCGTTCGACTGCATGGTCGAGTTCAAGGAACGCGTTTAAAACAACCTGTTTGCGATCCAGGTTGAGGTGAACGACATCGTCAAGCAGACGGCCGACGTTTTCCCATACCTCCAACCATCGATCAAGGGGGGCGGCGGCGGCCAGACCGGCCAATTCCCCATAGGTTTCGGCACCGTTTGCGGCGCTTTTACCGGCCTTTTTCCGGATGGTTTCTTCAAGCGCCCAGCGAATGACCATGGAAAACGTTTCAAACTGGGCTTCATTCCCGCTTTGGCCCAGGCTGCCGGCCAGTTCGTGCATCTGGTCGATCGGCAGCCCCGCCGGTACGGATCCGATCAACTGGATGATCCGCGCTACCGTATCCATACCGCCGATGGCCATCAGGTCAAGAGACTGTCCAATGCTGCAGTCGGTCAATGTCGCCAGCGCGTCGGCCTGCGCCTGCGTCAGGCCGGGGGCGCGATCAACCAAGTATGCCCCGACGTCGGCGAGCGAAGGCGGACGTAGCACCATTTTCCGGCACCGCGAACGGATCGTCGGCAGGATGCCGCCTGGATTGTGACAGACGAGCAGCATCAGCGTCCGGACCGGCGGCTCTTCCAACGCCTTCAACAGCGCGTTTGCCGCGTTCCGGTTCATTTCGCAAGCGCTGTCGACGATCACCACACGCCATCCGCCTTCCCCGGCCGTGTGGTGCAGGAACGACTGAATTTCGCGGACGTCGTCAACGGCGATATGGTTGGCGCGCTTGCCGGTTTTCGGGTCAACCCGCCGTTCGATGGTCGTGAGGTCCGCATGCGCGCCCGCGGTAATCCGGTGAAACGCCGGATCGTCGTCCGGTACGTAGAGCGGGGCCGTACCCCCAGCGCAAGGCGCCGGATCGGTTTGCGGCAAGGCATCGCCGAACAACCCCGGCGCGTTCGCCGCCCCGCCGTTTTCGGTGGGGCCGGACTTTCCGCCACACAGCAGGTAGCGCGCGAACCGGTGCGCCAACGTCGCCTTGCCGATCCCCTTGGGGCCGCAAAACATCCACCCGTGCGCGAGCTTTCCCGAATTGGCGGCTTCCTGAAGCGCCGCCGCCGCGCCCGCATGGCCGATCAACCGGGTGTTTTTCGCCGGCGGGATATCCTCGAACTCGACGGTTTCGTCGGCCATCAGCTGTGATCCGGCAAAGTCAGGTCGAAGCGTTGTATGACCGCCGCCCTGATATCGGCCTCGACGGCCTGAACTGGGCGGTTTGCGTCTATGACGCGGCAGCGCTCGGGTTCTTTTTCGGCGATGGTGATGAACGTGTCGCGGATGCGGTGGTGAAAATCCACGTCCATTCGCTCGTACCGGTCTTCCGCGTCGGACCGTCCGAAGGCCCGGGCAAGCCCCTCTTTCACCGGAATGTCGAGAACGAATGTCAGGTCGGGGATGAACGAGCCCAACGCATCGCGGGTGATCGCATCGATCGCTTCCAACCCCAATCCATGGCCGCCGCCCTGGTAGGCGCAGGTGGAATCGGCGAAACGGTCGCAGATCACCCATGTCCCTTGCGCCAATGCCGGTCTGATGGCGGTTTCCACGTGTTCGACTCGCGCCGCCGTGTGCAACAAGGCTTCGGCCATCGGCTGCCAGCGATCGACGGACCCGTTGACCAGCAGGTCGCGGATCTGTTCCGCGCCTTCGGTGCCGCCGGGTTCGCGGGTCACCATCACGTCGACGGACGCGGCCTCGAGAAGCCGGGCAAGGATCGCCGCCTGCGTCGACTTGCCGCTGCCCTCGCCGCCTTCCAGGGTGATGAACTTACCGCGTGCCATGGAATACTCCGATTATCGAGATCAAGTCAGGTTCGCCGGGCCTTTGCCGCTTTCCAGCCTTGTCCGACCGGCCGCGCAGACCGAGACACCGATCACAGTGTCAGGATTCACCGAAAATGATATATCGGACGGCGCTGATCACCCTACTAAAAGCGCCTAATTGCGAGACTTCGTCACCGGCGATGAGCGGCACGACAATGGCCTCCCGCCTCGGAAACGTAAAAGTCACCGTGCCGACCTTCTGTCCCGCCGCAATGGGCGCCGGGATCGGTTTTTGATAGGTGGCCGTGACCTTCATGCCGGCCCGATCCTTGCGCGACAGCGTCAGAAACAGCGGGTCCTTGACGATCAGCGGGACCGTCGCATTGGTGCCGAGCCAGACGCTGACCGTGTCGATCACTTCACCCGCCTTGAACAGCGCGTAATTGTTGAACTCCCGGAAGCCCCAATCGATCAACCGGAGCGGCTCTTCCATCCGTGCTTTCTTGCTCGGCAAGCCGTTGATCACAAGCGTCAGTCTGCGGTCGCCGCGTTTGGCCGATGCGGTCAGCCCGAAACCGGCTTCTTTGGTATGGCCGGTCTTGAGACCGTCGGCGCCGGGGCTTCGGCCTAAAAGGGGATTCCTGTTGAACTGGCGAATGCCGTTGAACTCGAACGCCTGCTCTGAATAGAAATGGTATAATTCCGGAAAATCTTGGATTGTCCGGTTCGCCAGGATCGCCAGGTCTTTCGCCGTCGTCCGGTGGTTCGGATCCGGCCAGCCGGTGGAATTGACGAATGTTGAATTGGTCATGCCGATCGACCGCGCCTTTGCCGTCATGGCTTCGGCAAATGCGGTTTCACTGCCGGCAAGCGCCTCGGCGATGACGATGCAGGCGTCGTTGCCGGACTGGACGATGATACCCCTCAACAGATCTTCGACTTTCACCCGGCTGCCGGGTTTGAGAAACATCGTCGATCCGCCGCTTTTAGCGCCGCCCTTACGCCACGCGTTTTCGCTCACCGGTAGGGTCTCATCAAGAGACAAGCTGCCTTCCTTGAGCCGTGAAAAGACCATGTAGACGGACATCATCTTGCTCATGGACGCAGGCGGCATAGGCTCATCGCCGGATTTGGAAAACAGAACCGCACCCGTCGCGGCGTCGACGAGGATGGCTTCGCGGGCCTCCGTATAGATCGTATCCGCGCGCGCCGCCTGGCTCAGGGCGGTCATGAAAATGACAAAATAGCCTATTGATTTAAAAACATTATGCACGAGTACACTTCCTTGATCTTTTGGATTTTCCACGTCAACCGATGACGATACGGCGCGTCGACACCGCCCATCGAACGCCGGGTTTCCGGCGAAATTTCGGCAGTCCTGTTCGTGACCGGAAATCGTCATCCTTTCCGCGGCGAGACATCGGCCCGGTCATTTGCCGGTTTCGGCGACGATGATCCGCGCCCCTGTAAACCCGATCCGTTGCACGGTCGCCAAGGCTTCATCTGCGGCCTGAACGTCGGTAAGCGGCCCAATGCGCACGCGGTAAAAGTCCCGGTTGCCGACAAGCACATGGGAAACGTCCGCTTTAATGTACCGCCCGATGTTCAGTTGGGTTTTGACAGCGTTCTGGTAATTTGTGAAGGCACCAGCCTGCACGTAGATCTGCGTCGGTGTTACCGGCACGTTTTTGACTTCTTCCTCGGACAGCGGCGAAAGCCGGGAAACCGGTTCTGGCTGGCTTGGGCCGGACGAAGGCAACGCCGCGTGCTGGGTCGGTCCCGCACCGGCGGGATGGGCCGGTTGCGCTGCCGGTGTGGCGGGGCTTCTGGCGGCGCCCGGCGGCGGTGGCAATTCGGTCGAACTGACTTCGGCCTTGGGAAGCTTGGCGACGTTGATTGGCGAGCCCTCTTCGGCGATCTGGCGTTCGCCCACCAGGGCGGCCTTCTGCGCCTGACTTTGATCCGCCAGGACCTGCACCCGCACCCGCGCGGTACCGTTGGTTTCGAAGGCCAGCAACTGCGCCCCTCGGCGGGACACGTCAATGATCCGCCCCTTGGCGAAGGGACCACGGTCGTTGATCCTAAGCACGATCGACCGGCCGTTTTCCAGGTTGGTCACCCGGACGAACGACGGCATCGGCAAAGTCCGATGCGCCGCCGTCAATTCGTTCATGTCATAGGGTTCGCCGTTGGCCGTTTTTTTGCCGTGGAAGTTGGGGCCGTACCAGGACGCGATCCCGGTTTCGTCATAATCCCACTCCTCTTTCGGGTAATACCAGGTGCCGTTGATTTCGTAGGGATTGCCGACTTTGTAGGTCGTCCCGGCGCCGCCAAGGCGATCCTGCAGACGCTTGGTCGACCCGATGAGGAACTGCGTCTCGGCGCAACCGCCCAGCATGACGGCGAAACCGACTACGGCTAATCCGTTGCGCTTAAAATTTATCATCATTTTTCGCCGAAAAATCGCACATACTGTGTTTCCTGAGCCAATACCTTAGTGGATATACGGGTTCAATTGAATCGACCACCTACTTTTGGCCCTGACGGGATTTCAGGGATTGGATAAGGGCGTGGTCCGCGTGCCCGTCCTGAGGCGTCCCGATTTTATTCTGATAAGCTCTGATCGCTGCTCTTGTTGCGGGTCCGATGATGCCGTCGACCCCACCGGTATCGAACCCCATGTCCGTTAGCGTTCGCTGCAGCCATTGCGCGTCCCGCATTGAAATCGCTTTGTCGTCGGCGGGGGGTGTCGCCTTCAGCCGGCCTTCGCCGGCCAGCCGGTCGGACAAATGGCCGACCGCGAGCGCATAGAGGACCGAGCGGTTCCAAACCATGGTCGTCCGGAAGTTCTTGTAGACCAGAAACGCAGGTCCCGAGGCGCCCGCGGGGATGATCAGCGACGCTTCGAGGCCGGCGTCGGGCAGCGGCCGACCGTCGGCCCGGGTCACGCCCAATGCGGTCCATTCGTTGAGCTTTTTGCGGGTTTCAAGGCCGGAAAGACCGAAATTGAACCCTGTCGGCAGCGCCACTTCCCGACCCCAGGTATGGCGTCTGTCCCAGCCGGAAGACGCAAGGAATTTGGCGGAGGACGCGAACACGTCAGGCAATGAGTTCCACAAATCCCGCTTGCCGTCCTTATCGAAATCGACGGCGTGTGCCCGATACGTTGTCGGGATGAATTGCGTATTTCCCATGGCGCCGGCCCAGGATGATTTCGCCGTTGTCGGTATGTCGCCAGCGGTCACGACCTCGAGGGCGGCGAGCAATTGTTCCGCGAAAAACCGGCGTCGGCGCTGATCGAACGACAATGTGGCAAGTGAGCTGATGAGCGGAAAGCTCCCGGTGTAATCGCCGAAATTGCTTTCCAAGCCCCAGAACGCGACTATAAACCGCGGCTGCACGCCGTATGTTTTTTCTATATTTGATAGTAAGTTATGGTGTTTGTTTAAGAGTTCTTTTCCGCGTTTGACGCGGGTATCCGAAATGGCTTTGGCGAAGTATTGCCAGAACGTCATGGTGAACTCGGGCTGGCGGCGGTCCAACTCGATGACGCGCGGGAGGTACTCCGCCGTCCGAAGCGCTTCAGTCACCTTCGCCTCGGGCATTCCTTTCGCGACGGCCTTGCGCTGAACCTCCGCAATCCAGGCGCGAAACGCCGCGGGGTCGAAAGTCGGCAGGTCGGATGCCGCCGCGCAGCCCGTCGCGAAAAGCAGGCCGGAAAGCGCGATCGCCGGCGCGATATTAAGGTACTTCTTTAAGGGCACTGCAGTCTGACCGTTTTGGCTGACACGATAATGACTTCTGCCACATGCCCGGAAATGCAGCAACGAAGCCTGTTCTGAGCCTACTCGGGTGAAGGAAACAACCGATCTGATTGGCCTAGGACATAGGCCGCCGCAAGGCCAATATACTCCCGCACCGCCGAATCGACTTGCGCCAAGCCGCCGAGAAAATTGAACCCCACGCCGCCGGCGGTGCCTACGGGGTCGAGAGTATGGTCAACCGGGTAAGCGATGACTTTCCAGCCATGGTGCCGGAAAACCCCGACTGCGCGCGGCATATGGCGCGCCGACGTGATTAAAATCCACGGCTGGTCCGCGGCAGGGCCGGCCAACTTTTTGCTGAATTCGGCGTTTTCAAAAGTGTTTCGCGAGTCGCGCTCAATCAGGATGCGATGCGGATCGAGCCCCATGGCCGCCGCTATCTCGGCGACATAATCCCCTTCCCGGGCGTCCGGCCTGAGTGGATTGCCCGATCCGCCGGTGAAAATCAGCAGCGCTGCAGGGTATTTGTCAGATAATATTTTGAAATATAAGTATCTTTCTACATTTCCATTCAAGTTCAAGCGGCCCGTCGCCTGCGACAGTTCCGGCGACAAAGCGCCCCCCAGAACTATGATCCCTCCGATCCGTTCGGGCAAATCGGATTGTGTCGGGAACCGGGTTTCAAGTACCCGCATCATGGTCGGGCCGGCGGGCAATGCCGCGGCCAGCCAAAACCCGGTAAGGCCCATGAGCACCAAGCAAGTGCTCAACTTTCTAAACTTGCTCAGGCGTAGGACCAGGCCGACGGTCAGGGAGAGCAGCAAAACCGTCGACGGCTTTGCGATAAACCAAAAAACTTTCGAAGCGGCGAAATACATGGGCGCAGACTACTCCGCGCACCGCGTGGACGCGCCTGAAAAATCGGTCATCCCGCCGCGCATCCACATTTTTCTCGGACTTTGGCCGGGTCGACGTCCAAACAATCGCAAGGCATCGGTTCTCGGTCGCCGTGGCGCAGACGGCCGCGTTTCTGGATGTTTAATACATTGAAATTAAGGGATTAAGAGATGCAGCGCGGTCAGACATGAATGTCGACGGCGCCCCCTCGGTGTTGCTCCGGATCCGGCGTCGATGTTTCGCCTTTAGCCTGCGCTTCGTGGGTGTTGTCGATGTGCTTACTTGTCCGGCCTTCGTTCTGTTCGATCACGACATCAACCGCCTCGGAGCGCCGCCGCGTTTTTTCGGCCGTCTGGACGACGGCTTCCGTAGACCGCTTGCTTTTTTCGGAGATTTGTTCAGCGGCTCGTTCGAACACGACTTGACGCACTACCGCCAGATTAAGGGCGGAGAGAGCTGCACTCGCGACCGGCGCTTTCTGTGCCGAACCAACCATTTAGAGCGGTCCCTTCTGAACCAACAATACGCGTCATTAAACCACTAAACACGAATTATAGGCTTAGCCTAGCAATCTGCAAAACTTTTTTCAACCCCTTCTGTTGACTTTTTAAAAAAAACATGTGCTCCGCCTCACTTTTTAAGAAAGTGGGTAAATGTCGATCCACGGGTCGGTAAAATTTGTATTTATTATCAGCATATTATAAAAATTCTCATAGTTTGACCCCGGTCACTGAGAATTTTTCGTTTTAACGAACAATTAATGACATTGGAGCCGCCGGATACCCGGCAGAAGGGACAGGAACTCAAGAAATGAGCAACAAATTCACGAAATTTCTCGGCAATACGGTCGGCCTCGCGACCGGTGGCATGATCGCCGTTTTCGGCGCCGTCCACCTGATCGAAAGCAGCCTGCTGAAGCTGTTCTAGGTTGAAGAGCCTCCCAAGACGTTTGTTTCGGGCCAAGCGCCGTTTCCAGCGTTGCACCCGACAGTGCCAAGGCGAGCAGATGCACTCCGCGACGTTGGATTTGCCGCCTATCACCGATCTAGAGTGGGTTCTTATCTCCCCCGATTCCTTCGCGCACTTCGCCGCACGCTTCCGGCGTTTTCCCGCCGTCGGCGCCCGGCACCGGATTTCATCTGGACCATTTTGACCCGCGCCAGTCCTCTCTTGACACGCGAGAGCGCACCATAGAGACAGTACAGCACCCGCGGGCGCATTCGGATGGGTGGCCGAGTGGTTGAAGGCACTGGTCTTGAAAACCAGCAGGCGGGAAACCGTCTCGAGGGTTCGAATCCCTCCCCATCCGCCACCGTGACGTCTGCTTGCATCACTGCCTATTCAACTAAATCTGAAAAAAACACGTGAAACTGACCTTTTTTTCGGAACGGCGCGTTTGGACTTGTCCGCCGAAGTCTACTAGCATCGACATAAGATAGATGGGTAAAAGGTTGGGTATAAAAGCCCTCCGCCCGCCCTGAAGGGTCGGGATATGGTTCGCGCGCGGGAACGCCTGACGGCACTAACAGTGCGCAACCTCTCCAAGCCCGGGCTCTACGCAGACGGCGACGGCCTATACCTGCAGGTCACACCGGTCGGGGCGAAGACCTGGGTGTTCCGGTTTCGCCTGGGCGGCAAGCGCAGGCACATGGGGCTCGGTGCCGCCGGAGACCGCCACGTCACCCTGGACGAAGCCCGAAACAAGGCCGCCGACACCCGGAGGCTGGTCCGCGAGGGCCTTGATTCGATAGAGAGCCGGCGAGGTGCCAGGATTCAAGCACTCGCCGACACGGTTAAGGCAGTCAGCTTCAAGGATGCCGCCGAGGCCTATATCCGCAATAACGAGGGGGCCTGGACCAACTATAAGCACGCGGCGCAGTGGACCTCGACACTGGTCACCATGCCTACCCCGTCATCGGCACCCTGCCGGTTCAGGCAGTCGATACCAATCTGGTCCTGAAGGTGCTTGAACCAATTTGGACGACCAACCCTGAAACGGCTGGTCGCGTCCGCGGGCGGATCAACCACAAGCGGGTTGAGCGCATCTGGCGGCGTGAGGAGCTAGAGGTTCCCGTAAAACAGAAGAAACGGAGCCGTTTTTGGCTTAATGACGGCTCCCGTATCCGACTTCGGCCCTGCTGGCCGAACCATGTCTGGTCCTATGACTTAGTCCATGCCCGAACCCATGACGGCAAGGCATTTCGAATTCTGACGGAGATTGATGAATATACCCGCCGGTGCATGGCTTTGAATGTAGAAAGTCGGCTGACGTCAGATGACGTCCTGCACTGCCTGACCGGCCTGTTCGTAGAGCACGGTCCGCCGGATCATATTCGGTCCGATAACGGTTTAGAATTTACGGCCAATGCGGTCCGTACCTGGCAACCGGCTCAATGTCAGAACGCTCTACATTGAGCCCGGCAGCCCCTAGGAGAACGGCTACAACGAAAGCTTTAACGGCAAGCTCCGGGATGAACTTCTGAATGGGGAAATCTTCTACACGCTCAGTAAGGCTAAAGTGCTCATCGAACAAGGGCGACATCACTATAACACCGTCAGGCCGCACAGCGCACTCGGCTACAGGCCGCCGGCGCCGGAGGCAAGGGTGCCGAGAGGGCCCGATCCGGCCTTCGCTACATAAAGGCTTCAGCCAGATCGGGACTTCACATCGAGCAGGGCTCTAACATAAGCTCTGGTATTGTTCGTGGGGGCGGGTCATGTGCCCCCGCCGACATCAGGGGAACCAGTACTTTAATAGAGAGGGTTCCCCGGCCGACCGATAGCCACTTTATCACAAGCCCCAGACCCAGATGCCACGATGGGATCCTTCGTCTGTTACGCCTACGCCGCTGAACACGGACGGAGCAAATTACGCACTGACCAATTTAAAATTAGGACATGAGGTGTCCCTCGTCATTTTTATACTGACACAAAACATCTGACCGCCATCCGGGTCTGCAAGAGCCCGGAGCGTGACGACTGGCTAGAACGAGCTTCAAATCCGTCGGATCGCCGGCGCGTCGCAATCCTCCCCAGCCCTTCCATCCGAGGGAAGCTGCTGGACCGGGCGTACTATGTAAATAGACCTGTGCCGACCAGTCCGACCTGTGATGTGCCCGCATCTACGGCAGCTCGGTTCATGCCCTTGTGTTTACCCGCAGAAAAATGTCATCCGAGGGCATATGGAACGTGACATTAAAGAAAAAGAACCACCCCAAATGGGGCGGCTCCGATCCTAAAATTTGAAAAAGCGCTTACGACTTGATCTGGCCAAGAGCCAGGTCATCGGACCACTGGCCGACCAACTCGCCATCCAGCTTGAATAGCTTGAGCTTCAGCGTGAAAAACGCCAGTTCAGATCC
>JAYNIR010000002.1:0-256430 GCA_038109305.1 Rhodospirillaceae bacterium | reverse complement strand
CCTACAAGGTCGACAACACCCGCGTCGGCCAGGTCACCGACCACGACAAACTGTCTCTGAACGTCACCACCAACGGCGCCGTCACGCCGGAAGACGCGGTGGCGCTCGCAGCCCGCATCCTGCAGGACCAGTTGCAGCTGTTCATCAACTTCGAAGAGCCGGAAAGGGCCCGCGAAGCCGAGGAACATGAAGACCTGCCGTTCAACAAGAACCTGCTGCGCAAGGTGGACGAGCTGGAACTGTCCGTCCGTTCCGCCAACTGCCTGAAGAACGACAACATCATCTACATCGGCGACCTGGTCCAGAAGACCGAGGCCGACATGCTCCGCACCCCGAACTTCGGCCGTAAGTCCCTGAACGAGATCAAGGAAGTGCTGGCGTCCATGGGTTTGCACCTGGGCATGGAAATCCCGACCTGGCCGCCCGAAAACATCGAAGAACTGGCGAAGAAACTCGAAGACCCTTTTTGAAAAGGGCATGATTTGACGTAAAGCGGTACTGCCGCAACCAAGAACCAGCCCAAAAAAAGCGATCAAGATCGTGGGGGCAGTCCGAGGGTAAAATGGCACGCTCGGGCCTAAGATTTAAAAAGGAGCCTGATCATGAGACACCGTCACAGTTACCGTAAGCTTAACCGTACCGCCTCACACCGCAAAGCCATGTTCTCCAACATGGCCGTGGCGCTCATCATTCACGAACAAATCACCACGACCTTGCCGAAGGCCAAGGAACTCCGCCGCGTTGCCGACCGGATGATCACCCTGGGCAAAAAGAGCACGTTGCATCATCGCCGGCAGGCGCATTCCTATCTGCGGGACGATGCCGCCGTGGCCAAGCTGTTCGACGGTCTGGCTGGCCGCTACAAGGACCGCCCGGGCGGCTATACCCGCGTGCTTAAGGCCGGGTTCCGCTACGGCGATGCCGCCCCCATGGCGGTGATCGAACTGGTCGACCGGGACTCGGACGCCAAGGGCGCCGAAGACAAGGCCCGCCACGAAGCCGAAATGGCCGAAGCCGCGGAAATCGAATGACTGCCCGTCGGACCGGATCGGAATAATTTGAGAGAACGCGGCTTATCAGCCGCGTTTTTCTTAAGGTCGGGCTGGTTGATCGCCGGAAACGGGCTTGACCACGGCGGATTTGGGCTAAATTAAAGAAGATCCGGCTACACGAGGCCCGGCAATACGAGGTAAAGCAGGCAATGATCAATCCCCGGTCGTCCCTTGGCGCAATTGGGCTGGCTGCGATTATGACGGCCGCCGCGTTCTCCGCGCTTGCCGCAAACCGCCAGGTGCCCGAAAGCCGGGAACAGATCAAATTATCCTACGCGCCCGTGGTGCAGCGCGCCGCGCCCACCGTGGTCAACATCTTCACCGCGAAGAAGGTGCTCCGCCGGCGCGGTCCGGCGTTGTTCGACGACCCCTTCTTCCAGCGGTTTTTCGGCGGCGACCTGGGCCAGGGATTCGGCGGCCGGACGGAAGAAAGGGTGCAATACGCCCTTGGTTCCGGCGTCATCGTCCGGCCCGATGGGCTGATCGTCACCAACAACCACGTGATCGAAGGCGCCGACGAAATCAAGGTGGTGCTGACCGACCGCCGCGAATTCGAGGCCGAAATCGCCGGCGTCGATGACCGAACGGATTTGGCGGTTCTCAGGATCAAGGCCAAGGTCGATGACCTGCCGACGCTCGATCTTGCCGATTCAGACACGCTCCAGGTCGGCGATCTAGTGCTCGCCATCGGCAATCCGTTCGGCGTCGGCCAGACGGTGACCAGCGGCATCGTTTCGGCGCTGGCCCGCACGCAAAAAGGCAAATCGGACCTGAACTTTTTTATTCAGACCGATGCCGCCATCAACCCAGGAAATTCCGGTGGCGCATTGGTCGGGCTCGACGGCCGTCTGATCGGCATCAACACCGCGATCTTTTCCAAATCCGGCGGATCGTTGGGCATCGGTTTCGCCGTGCCGTCGAACATGGTGCGCACGGTAGTGGGCGGGCTCGCCAAGGGCGGGCGCGTCGTGCGGCCCTGGGTCGGCGTCGGCGGGCGGATCGTCGATAACGACATCGCCCAGTCGCTCGGGCTGGACCGGCCGGGCGGTGTCATCATCGAAGACATTTTCCCGGGTTCCGCCGCCGAGCGCGCGGGGCTTAATCGGGGTGACATCATCCTCGGCATCGGGGGGCATGAAGTCCGGGACATGACGGCGTTGAATTTCCGCGTCACCACTACGCCGGTGGGGGACGTCGTGCCGCTCCGCATCTGGCGGGCCGGACGGGCGCAGGTGCTTCGCTTCGAAATCGAAAACCCGCCGGAGCATCCCGCCCGCGATCAGCGCGAGGTCAAAGGAAACAGCCCGTTCACCGGCGCGGTAGTCGTCAACCTGTCACCGGCCTTGGCCGACGAATTGGGGATCAATCCGTTCGCCCGTGGCGTGATGGTGTTGCAGGTTCGCCGGGGTTCGCCCGCCGCCCGGGCCGGCGTGCGGCCCGGCGATGTGGTCAAGCGGATCAACGGGGCCGACATCGGGCTCGTCCGCGATTTGGTCACGATTTTCGACAAGTCGATCCGCCGCTGGGACGTCACCATCGAACGTCAGGGCCGGGAACTGCGCGAGGTATTTGAAGGATGACCGCGTTCCGCCCCGGCCCGAAGATTTCGTGAGCACGCTTTTCGAAAGCCAGTCGCCTCGGCCGCTTGCGGACCGTCTGCGCCCGCGTGCGTTAGACCAGGTCGTCGGGCAGGGTCACCTGACCGGTCCCGAGGGGTTCATGGGCCGGGCGGTGAAGTCCAGGACGTTGCCGTCGGCGATCCTCTGGGGTCCGCCGGGCACCGGCAAGACGACCCTGGCGCGGTTGTTGGCGGATAAGGTGTCGCTGCATTTCGAGCCCCTCTCGGCGGTGTTTTCCGGTGTCGCCGACCTGCGCAAGGTGTTTGACCGGGCGAAGGAACGGCGAAAGATAGGGCAGGGGACACTGCTGTTCGTCGACGAGATTCACAGATTTAATCGGGCGCAGCAGGACGGTTTTCTACCCTATGTCGAAGACGGCACGGTGATTCTGATCGGCGCGACGACGGAAAACCCGTCTTTCGAATTGAACCCGGCCTTGTTGTCGCGCTGTCAGGTGTTGCTCCTGAACCGTCTGGACGCGGCGGCGCTGAGTGAGCTGGTCAACCGAGCGGCGGCCGAAACCGGCACCCCCGTGCCGGTGACCGAAGACGCCCGCGACGCCCTGGTCGCCATGGCCGACGGCGACGGGCGGTACTTGTTGAACCTTATCGACGCACTCTACGGCTTGGCGCCGGCGAAGCCGCTGGACCCGGCGGGGCTGGCGGCGGCGGTACAGAAACGCCTGCCGCTTTACGACAAAGGCCAGGATAGCCACTACAACCTGATTTCGGCCTTTCACAAATCGCTGCGCGGGTCGGACGCGGACGCGGCGCTCTATTGGTTCGCCCGCATGATCGAAGGCGGGGAGGACCCATTGTACGTCGCCCGGCGGCTGGTGCGGTTCGCGTCGGAAGACGTCGGCCTTGCCGATCCGAACGCCCTGCCGCAGATCTTGGCGGCGTGGGACGCCTATCACCGGCTCGGTAGCCCGGAAGGCGAGCTGGCGCTGGTGCAGGCGATCGTCTATCTGGCGACGGCGCCGAAATCGAATGCGATCTACAAGGCGGAGAAGGCAGCGCACCGCGCCGCCCGGGAAACCGGATCGCTGATGCCGCCCAAACACATCCTGAACGCGCCGACCAAACTGATGGCCGATCTGAACTACGGCGCCGGGTATGAATACGACCACAACACGGACGACGGGTTTTCCGGCCAGGACTACTTCCCCGACGGCATGAAGCGGCCGACGTTTTACCGCCCGAAGCTGCGGGGGTTCGAGCGCGAAGTCGCCAAGCGGCTGGACTATTGGGCGATGCTGCGGCACGAGCGGGCAAAGTCCCCTGACGGCGCGGGCGAACCCGAGTAAACTACCCGAATACACTGCCCGAGTAATTTGGCGGAATCAGGCCGGACCCGGCAAAGGCGCGAGGATCGAAACCATGAAGATGTTGATTGCCGTGGCGATGGGCGGGGCGATGGGCGCCGTCGGGCGCTATTTGGTGATGAGCGGCGTCGGCCATTGGCTCGGCCACGGATTTCCCTGGGGGACGATCGCGGTCAATCTGATCGGCTCGTTCATCCTAGGCGGGCTTATCGAATACAGCGCCCTGGTTGCTACGATCAGCCAGGAAGCCCGCGGGTTTTTGGTGGTCGGCGCGTTGGGCGCGTTCACCACATTTTCGGCGTTTTCGCTCGATGCCTATACCTTGATGGACAGGGGGCAGATGGCGGCTGCTGCGGGTTATGCGCTCGGTTCGGTCGTCCTGTGCTTGTTTGGTTTCTGGGCGGGACTGGCGATCATCCGGCAGGTGGCTGCTTGAGCCGCGCCCGCGAAATTTCCGTTTCCGAGGACGAAGACGGCATGCGGCTTGACCGCTGGGTCAAGGCTCATGCGCCGGAGCTTACCCACGCGCGGCTGCAGAAACTTCTCAGGACCGGACAGATCCGGATCGGCGGCGGCCGCGCTAAGGCTAACCAGCGGGTGCAGGCCGGCGATCTGGTACGCCTGCCGCCGGAGGTCACGTCCGCCGGCGGTATGGTCGAAAGCGATGACGGGCCCCAGCCGGCGCGGGCGAAGACATCGCCCAAGACATCTGACGATGCCTTGGTCCGCGACCTGCTTGGGCGGGTGCTCTACCGAGATGACGAAATTTTGGTGATCGACAAGCCATCAGGCCTGGCGGTACAGGGCGGCAGCGGCCTCGGTCGGCATCTGGATGGCGCGCTCGACGGGCTGCGCTTCGGCACGGCGGAACGGCCCCGGCTGGTGCATCGACTCGACCGGGACACCAGCGGTGTCATCGCCTTGGCGCGCACCCGCAAGGCCGCCGCCGATCTGACGCGCGGGTTTCGGGAAAAAGGCATCCGCAAACTTTACTGGGCCGCCGTTGCCGGCGTGCCGGATCATCCTGCCGGTACCATCGGCATGGCGCTTGAAAAAAAATCGAATGCCTTCGGCCGGGAAAAGATGGCGGAAGGCGACGCGGACGACGAGGGGCAGCGGGCGGTTTCGCATTATTGGGTGATCGAAACTCTCGGCCGCCGGGCGGCGTGGCTCGCCATGTCGCCGGAAACAGGGCGGACCCATCAGCTTCGTGTCCATGCCGCCCGCGGGCTCGACTGCCCGATCCTCGGCGACGGCAAGTACGGCGGCCGGTCGGCGTTTCCCGGAGGGCTGAATGTATCGAAGCGCTTGCATTTGCATGCCCGACGGTTGGTGATCCCCCGGCCGGGCGCGCCCATGATCGACGTTTCGGCGCCCCTGCCGGATCATATGCAGGAGGCCTGGAACCGGTTCGGGTTTACTATTACGACCGATGCGGACCAATTTCCTTGAACCTCGGCCGGCTTTGGACAAGATGCCTTTTTTGGTTGCCGGATGGCCCGGCGTTTGGGGTAAAAGAGGGAAATATCGGAACCGGAATGCGGCGTTTTGGGCCGCGGCTGCTCGGTGTTAAAATTCATAATGTCGTGCGGGGTGGCCGAACCTGTAATCCCTCCGCGGCCACGAACAGAGCCCTGAATCGAGACAGTGCCTTGAGGGAAGTCAACGACACCGATCGGTTCCGCCTGACTTTGGAAAACCAATCAGCTGGATCGCCGTGCAGACAATGAAGCTCAGTTGACATGAGGCTTCTTCTCTTCGAGGGTCATACCCGGTTCGCCGAGTCAATTAAGTTCGGCCTTGAGAACGAATCCTTTGCCGACGATATCGCAGACACCGGCAGCGCCGCCGATGCGGCCGTGGCGAGCGTCCAATACGATGCGATCATTCTCGATCTCGGCTTGCCCGATACAGACGGGCTGAACTTGCTGCGCACCTGGCGTGACTGGGGCATTCTCGTCCCGATGCTGATTCTGACTGCGCGGGCGGTCTCGAAGACCGCGTCGACGGGCTGAACACTAAAGCCGTTTGAGATGGCGGAGCTTGTCGCCCGCATACGCGCGCTGTTGCGCCGGCGCGGCGGCGCGCTCGGCATGGTGATGACGGCGGGAAACGTATCCTTCGATACGACGGCGCGGTAAGTCCGCATCGATGACGAACCGATTTCGACCTCCCGCCGGGAAATGGGCGTTCTGGAATAGTTGATGCGGCCTTACGGCCGCGTGGTGCCCAAAACGGTGTTGGAAGACAAGATTTACGGGTTAGACGAGGAAATGTCGTCGAATTCCGTCGAAGTTCACGTATTGCGGCTTCGCAAACGGCTGAACCAGAACGGCGCGAACATCAGCGTACATACACTGCGTGGCGTCGGTTATCTGCTATCCCAAGAAGCCGCGACGGAGTAATGGAAGCACGATGAGCGACCGAAAAGACGATAGCACGCCGACCTTCGATCAAGAGTTTCTGTTGAGACTCGCGCGGGAAAAGTCGACCAAGGGGCGCGCCCGGTTGTCGGAAACGATCATGGATCTGTTAGACAACAAAGGCAATGCGCTGACGGTCAGACCCGTCGAAGCGTTTTTTGAAAAACGCGAAAAACTAACGTTAATTGTTAATTTCCGGGGAAAATTCCGACCGATCCTGTCAGGGTGTGGTCAGCTTCATCAATATCATATAAGTAGATTTTGATGGCTATCGGATCCGGGGCAATTCAACCGATGACACGCTAGCCGGTGGCGAGAGGCGCTTTATCGAATTCACCGTACCGTCGCAAGCCAAATGGTTTGCGGCGGCTCACCCTCGAAACTAAGCCGCTCGTTAGAGCGGCTTTTTTTTGTCCGCGTAGCGCCGTTCGTGAAGCCCCACCCGGCGAAGCGCGACGTGCGGGCATAGTCCCCCGCGTACAAAAAGAAAGGGCGGCGCGTTTCCGCACCGCCCTATCTTCAATTGCCGGTTCGGTCTTATTTGACCAGAACGTGGACTCGCCGGTTGTTGGCGTTCCGTTTTCCGTCACCGGTTTTCACGGCGGGTTCGTCTTCGCCGAAGAACTGGGTCAGGATTTTATCGGGTTCTATGCCGATTTCACGCAACGCGGCGGCGACGGCGTTCGCCCGTTTTTCGGAAAGCTTCCGGTTGTACGCTTTGTCGCCCGACGTATCGGCGTGGCCGGTCAGCAAGACCACGCGGCGGCCGGCATCGGACGCGGCCATCACGTTGTAGGCGGTGCCAATGGCTTCATCATCCAACGTCGCCTTGTTGTGGGCGAAGAAGATGACGAATTCCTGCGGCTTGGCCGCTTTCTTGGCCGCTTTCTTGGCCGCGGGCTTCGCGCCGCCCAGGGCTTTCATGGCTTTATCTTTGTCACCGGACAGCTTCATTGTTTTGGTCGCGTCCAAATCGTTGGCGGAACACGCCGCAATCAGGGCCCCCGCCATCGCAAGAACCGTTAATCTGCCGAAGATTTTCATTGTTTAGTCCCCTTGTATCCTACCTGGTTCTGTTTCACTAGTTCCTCAGAACACACGTGCCCGGTGCTTCCGGGCATTGTGCAATTTATTAATCGTGCACCATTGTACTGTGGCCGCAGGATCGAACAAATGTAGTTTATATGCAAACAATCTGTGACAAAACCGCTATTCCTCACTAATGCCCTGTATTTCCAGGGCCCCGGAAGGCCCGGGTTTCTTAGGGAATACAACTGCATGTCGAGACTGGTAATATTCGATTGCGACGGCACCCTGGTCGATAGCCAGGACAGCATCGTCCGGTCCATGCGGGCTGCGTTCGAGGGCCAGGGGATGACCCCGCCGGCGGCGGAGGCGGTGCGCCGGATCGTCGGCCTGCCATTGGTCATGGGCATCCGGCTGCTCGCCGGCCCGGAGGCCACGGAGGCCCAGACGGAAATCCTGGCGGACGGCTACCGCCACGCCTTGCGCGGGCTGCGCCAAGCAGGCCAGATCCATGATCCGCTATACCCCGGCACGCGTGAGGCGCTGGCCGAATTGTCCCGGGCAGGGTGGCTGATGGCCGTCGCCACGGGCAAAGGCAATCAGGGATTGAGGTTGACGCTCGAAACACACGGATTGTCCGACTATTTCCTGTCCCTGCAGACAGCGGACGGAAACCCGGGAAAACCGCACCCGTCGATGATCCTGAACGCCATCGCTGATACCGGCGCCCGGCCCGAATCCACGGTCATGGTCGGCGACACGACATTCGATATGGAAATGTCGCGAAACGCCGGCACCCTCGCCATCGGTGTCGCCTGGGGCTATCATGGTCTGGACGAACTCGCGGCCGCCGGCGCGGCCTCGGTCATCGGCGATTTCGCCGACCTCGTGCCGCAAATTCATCACTTGTTGGAGATCGCTCCGTGAAGCGTTTGATCAAAATCCTGTCCGTTCAGGCTGTATTGGCGGGCTCCGGCTCGGCGCCGCTTAAATTCGCCATGGCCGGCGACATCAACGGCGAGCCCTTATCCGTCAAGGGCATCGGCGGCGGCCCCAAGTACCTGTTCGGCAAGTAAGCCGTCGGCCGTCATGCTGAAACCCGGGGCCACGCGGTTTTACAAAGCCGTTTCGACGGACCCGTCGCCCGACGCGCCCGGGCGCATCCGGGTGCTGCTCGACGGGCGGCCCTTGCGCACACCCATGGGCGGGACGCTTGAGCTGCCGGGCGCGGCGCTGGCCGACGCGGTTGCCGACGAATGGCGGGCGCAGGCCGACCAGATTGCGCCTGCGTCCATGCCGATGACGCAGCTTGCTTTCACCACCATCGACCGCATCGGCAAGGAACGCCCGGCGATCGCCGCAAACATCGCCAAGTACGCGGAAACGGACTTGCTGTGTCACCGGGCCGACGCCCCGGCGGACCTGGCCGCCCGCCAGCGCGGCGCCTGGGACCCGCTGCTCGACTGGGCGGACGAGACGTTCGGCGCCCGGCTCGCGGTGACATTGGGCGTGTTGCCCGCGACGCAGCCGGCGGACGCCGTCGGCCGCCTGGGCAGGGCGGTCGCGGCGCTGGACGATTTCGGCCTGGCGGTGGTCGCCGTCGTTGTCCAGGCGACGGGCTCGCTGGTCATCGGCCTTGCCCTTTTGGACGGGCGGCTTGATGCGGACGCCGCCGTCGCCGCGTCGCAGGTGGACGACGCCTATCAGGTCGAAAAATGGGGCGCGGACAAAGAGGCCACGGACCGGCTGGACGCGCTGATGCGGGAAATCCGCGAGGCCGCGCGGTTTCTGGCCCTTGCCCGGGCCGGGGCGGCGTGACGTAGGGGAAAGGCGTAGCCCTGGAATCCCATGTAAAGGGGCAGTATTCTTGGCCCGCCGAAGGGGACAGGCAGGCAAAGGCGAAGGCAGACCCATGTTCGACATCATCCGGCAGTTGGAAGAAAAACGCGACCGCGCCCGCCTGGGCGGCGGCCAAAAGCGGATCGACGCCCAGCACGCGAAAGGCAAATTGACGGCCCGCGAACGGCTGGACGTGCTGCTCGATCCGGGCTCGTTCGAAGAATGGGACATGTTCGTCGAACACCGGTGCACCGATTTTGGCATGGAGGACCAGAAAGTCCCGTCGGACGGCGTCGTCACCGGGTATGGCACCATAAACGGGCGATTGGTTTTCGTGTTCAGCCAGGACTTCACCGTGTTCGGCGGTTCGCTGTCTGAATCCCATGCGGAGAAAATCTGCAAGGTCATGGACCACGCGATGAAGGTGGGCGCGCCCGTGATCGGGCTGAACGATTCCGGCGGCGCGCGGATTCAGGAAGGCATCGACTCCTTAGCCGGGTATGCCGAGGTGTTTCAACGGAACGTCATGGCGTCCGGCGTGGTGCCGCAGATTTCGTGCATCATGGGGCCGTGCGCGGGGGGTGCTGTCTATTCGCCGGCGATGACCGACTTCATCTTCATGGTCCAGGATTCATCCTACATGTTCGTCACCGGCCCCGACGTGGTGAAGACCGTGACGCACGAAGAAGTCACTCAGGAAGAACTGGGCGGCGCATCAACCCACACGTCGAAATCCGGCGTCGCCGACAAGGCATTCAAGGACGACATGGAGGCGCTGTTGTACCTGCGCCGATTCGTCGACTACCTGCCCGCCAATAACAAAGAAAAACCGCCGACGCGGCCGACGCCCGATCCCCACGACCGGGTTGAGATATCGCTCGATACCCTGGTGCCGGAAAATCCCAATAAGCCCTATGACATGAAGGAACTGATCACCAAGGTTCTGGACGAGGGCGATTTTTTCGAACTGCAGCCCAATTACGCGGGCAACATAATCACTGGGTTCGGCCGCATGGAAGGTTCGACCGTCGGCATCGTCGCCAATCAGCCCATGGTGCTGGCGGGGTGTTTGGATATTTCATCGTCGATCAAGGCGGGGCGGTTTGTGCGATTCTGCGACGCGTTCAACATCCCGATCGTCACTTTCGTCGACGTGCCCGGGTTCTTGCCCGGCACGGCGCAGGAATACGGCGGCATCATCAAGCACGGCGCGAAACTGTTGTACGCCTATGCCGAGGCGACTGTGCCCAAGGTCACGATCATCACCCGCAAGGCTTACGGCGGGGCGTATGACGTGATGTCGTCCAAACACCTGCGGGGCGACGTCAACCTGGCGTGGCCGACGGCGGAAATCGCCGTCATGGGCCCCAAGGGCGCGGTTGAAATCATTTTTCGCCAGGACCTGGGCGATGCCGAAAAAATCGCCAAACGGACGGAGGAATACCGCACCCGCTTCGCCAATCCGTTCATCGCCGGGCACCGGGGTTTCATCGACGACGTGATCATGCCGCACAACACGCGGCTCCGCATCTGTAAGAGCCTTCGCATGCTGAAGGATAAGCAGCTGGAAAATCCCTGGAAGAAACACGGCAACATCCCGCTCTAGCCGCCGATCGGGTATGATCTTCCATATGGGAGGATCGCCCGCGTGCGGACTTTGAAAGCCTGGCAGAAAATCTCGGCCGGTCTTGCCGTCGTCCTTTTGGCCGGGGCGGGGGCGCTGTGGGCGGCGCAGCTGCTGCTTGCGGAAAAGGCGGCGCTTCGGGTGCTCGGCGGACTGGGCGTCACGCAGGCGAAACTTTCAATTTCGGACCTGACGCCCTCGCGCGCTGCCGCAAACGATTTGGAAATCGGCGCGGGCGGCAAACGGGTACGGTTGAAACGCCTGACGCTCGACCTGTCGTGGCCCGCGTTCATGAAACCCCGCGTGGTGGAGGTCGGCCTGTTGGGGCTTGGCCTGACCGTTGATATATCCGGCGGCGCTGTCGACGCCGGGCTGCTGACGCCGCTGCTGGGCGCAGGCGGCAAACCGGAAGCGGCGGGCGGTTCGCCGCCGGCGGATAAATTTGTTCTCAGCGATGCGACGATCCGGGTGCTGACGCCGCAGGGTCCGGTGATGGTTCGCCTGGACCGCGCGGAAATCGGATCGGACACGGACGGCGCGATTGCCGTCCCGGTGTTGAAGGCCGTGGCGGAGCATGCGCTGGGTTCGGCCGGGATCAGCGCGGTCCTGGCGCTGATAGCGGCGCTGGATCTGGACGCGAAAATCGACATCGCCGACGGTCGTGCCGAAGCGGCGGGCATTCGCGCCGAAGGCCTGTCCGGCAACCTGGCTCTTGCCGGGCCGGTTCGATCTGACCGTCACCGTCACCGGCAACAACTGCGTGCAGCAGGCCGTTCTGCCCGCGTTCGTCGCGCGGGTGCGCAACGCGGCGCCGGGCATCAGGGTTGCCGTGCTGGCCGAAACGGGCAAGTCGCTTGCGGAGCGACTAGCGCAGGGTTCGGCCGACCTTGCCTTGGTGACGGATGAACCGTGGGCCGTGGGATTGCCGTCACGGCGGCTGTTCCGGGAGGACTATGTCTGCGTCGCCCGGAGGGATCATCCCTTCCGGGGGCGGCGGTTGTTCCTTGCCGCCTATTGCGGGCAGGAACATGCGGTTGTTTCGCCCGTCGGCGGCGAATTCGCCACTCCGGTTGACGACACGCTAGCGGGGTTGGGCGTTTCCCGCCGGGTGGCGGTGTCGCTTCCCGGGTTTCACCTGATGCTGGGAATAGTTTGGGCGAGCGACATACTGGCCCTGGTGCCGAAGCGCATCGCGGATTGCGTGGGCGCGACGCTCCGCCGGTTCGACTCGCTGTTCGACCTGCCCAGGGTCGAGGTCAGCGCATGCTAGCATCCGCGGGTCGACAAGGACCCTGGTCATGCCTGGGTCCGCGAGCAGCTGTTCGCCGCCGCCCGGCCCTAGGAATCCCACGAAACGTGCAATTTCCCGATTGCCGGGGGACCACGAATGTATACAATATTTGGCAACAAAAATCGCGCTCCCCTGGAAACCCAAGGATTGTCTCCGTGATGGAACTGAAGACCCGCCCGCTGTGCAAATCCTTTGGCCTCGAGATCCAGGGCGTCGACTTGGCCAATCTCGACGACGCCACCTTCGACGCCATCTACAAGCTGTGGCAGAAGGAACCGATCCTTCTGTTCTGCCGCCAGAGCCTGACGGAAAGTGAGCAGGTCGCCTACAGCCGCCGGTTCGGCGTTCTGGATCATCTGGTGCGCGACGACATGTATTCGCCGAAACACCCGGAAATCATTTACGTCACCGCGCTGATGAAGCCGAACGGCCGGCCCTTGGGCGGCTTGGGCGCCTATGAGCTGCTATGGCACCACGATCAGATTTACCGCGAGCGTCCGGCCTCGGGCTCGATCCTTTACGGCTGCGACATGCCGGAAGGCGACGGCCTGACGTCCTACTGCAACACACAATTGGGTCTGGAATGCATGCCCGCTGACATGCGTGAAAAGATCGCCGGCAAAAAAGCCGTCGCCAAGTATGGTTACAAAAAAGGCTACGGCATCGAAAAAGATTTCGAGAAAGACAAGGACCGGCTCAAGGTTCTGCACGACCGCACGCCGCCACAGCCGCATGACACGATCATGACAGACCCCGTGACAGGCCGCGAAACGCTCTACATGGATCCCAACAAGACCGTCACCATCGACGGCATGGACGAGGCCGAAACGCAGGCGTTCCTCGAAGACTTTAAAACGCACATGCTGCAGGATCGGTTCATCTATACGCATTCATGGCGCAACGGCGACGTTTTGCATTGGGACAACGCCCGCGTCTGGCACAAACGGGGATCGTTCGACGAAAACCTGCCGCGCCTTGCCAAGCGGACGACGATCTTCCTGAACCCGGCTGACTTCGCCGTGCCGGAACCGCAATTGTTTTATGCGGCGGCGCAGGCCAAATCCGCTTAACGCCGGCCATCCGTCGACGTGTCCGCAGAAAAGGAACCGCCCTTAAAGGGGCTTCGCGTGATCGACGCGGCAACGGTGATCGCCGGGCCGACCATCGGCATGATGATGGGAGATTTCGGCGCCGATGTGATCAAGGTCGAACACCCGCGGGGCGACGTCCTGCGCGTGACCGGCGCCATAAAAGACGGCCACGGCCTGTGGTTCAAGATGGCCAACCGCAACAAGCGGTGCATCACGCTGAACTTTTCGTCGGGCAGGGGGCAGGAACTTTTCAAGGAACTGATCAAGTCGACGGATGTCCTGATCGAAAATTTCCGCACCGGCACCATGGAAAAATGGGGGCTCGGCTGGGAAGACCTAAAAGCGATCAATCCGCGCCTCGTCATGGTCCGCGTCACCGGGTTCGGGCAGACGGGGCCATATAAGAACCGCCCCGGGTTCGGCACCGTCGCCGAGGCGTTTTCGGGCTTCGCTTCCATCACAGGCTGGCCGGACGGGCCGCCGACGCTGCCCAACTTCGGGTTGGCGGATGGCATCGCCGCCGCCTACGGGACCTTCGCGGTGATGTTCGCGTTATACCACCGGGACGCCAAGCAGAGCGGCGAGGGCCAGTACATCGACCTTTCTATTTACGAGCCGTTGTTTCAGGTGCTCGGGCCGCAACCTTTGCAATTCGACCAGCTGGGCTTCATTCAGGAGCGCATGGGCAACCGGTCTAAAAACAACGCGCCCCGCAACACCTACCAGACCAAGGACGGGCACTGGGTCGCCGTTTCGACCAATTCGCCGGCCATCGTGACGCGGGTGCTGACCCTTTGCGGCGGCAAGAAAATGGCGGAGGACCCGCGTTTTCAGACGCCGGCCGGCCGGGTCGAACATATCGATGAAGTCGACGGCTGCGTCGCCGATTGGATCGCCCACCACGACCTGAAAACCGTGATCGATGAATTTGAAAAGGCCGAAGCCGCCATCGGCCCAGCTTACACCATCGATCAGATTTTCGAAGACCCGCAATACCGGGCGCGGGAAGACATCATTGAGGTCGAGGATGAGGACCTGGGCACGATCCGCATGACCGGCGCGTTCCCGAAAATGTCGGCGACCCCGGCGGAAATCCGCCACGCCGGGCCCAGCAAAGGCAGGCACAACGATGAAATCCTGGGGGCCGAGCTTGGGCTTTCGCCGGACGACATCGCCGCGCTCAAGAAAGACGGCGTGATCTGACGACCGCCTTCGGCCGTAGTCGGCTTTTTTCTGAAATTCGATAATGTTGTCGTGGTTGGCCAGCCGGATGCGGTGGTAGACACGATCAAAGGATTTTTAGCGCGCCCGCGATGATATAGCCGCCGAGCGCCAGCAACGAGATAAAGAACACTTGGCGGAAGCGTTCTTCCGATAGCCGCCCGCGCACTTTCTGGCCGAGGACCATGCCCAGGATTGCCGGGATAAGACCCAGCGCCGACGCGGCGCCGAGTTCGTTGGTCAGCAACTGGTTATTATGCAGCGCGAGGGCCAAGGCGATGGTCGAAACCGTAAACAACATGCCCATGGCCTGGACCAGGATGTCCTTGTTCAGCCCGATGGCCTGCAGGAACATCACCCCCGGCACCACGAAGGACCCGGTCATGCCGGTCAGGATGCCGTTGGCCGCGCCGAACAACGGTCCGGTCCAAACTTCGCGTCCGGGTGAAATGCTGAGCCGAAAACCGGTCAGCCCCAGTCCCGCGTGGAACACGATCAGGCAGCCGAGCAGCGTCGATAAAATCTTCGGATCAAGTCGTGTCATTGCCAACGCGCCGATCCACACCGTGACCGTCGCCATGACCAAAAACGGCCACAGGCGTTTTAATATGGCGACGCCGTTGCCGCCTGCAACGCCCTGCCACAGGTTCGTCGCGAAAGACGGCACCAGCAAACACGCCATCGCCGTTGGCAGGTCGAACACCGCCGTCATCAGACCTAAGCAGACGGTCGGCAAGCCCAGCCCTATGACGCCTTTGACGATGCCCGCAAGCAGGAAGGTGGCGGCGATTGCGGCGATGGAAAACGGTTCTAACATGGTGTCGATTATCCCCCGTGGCCGTCGGCCGTGCCGCTACATAACCGCCCGGCGGATCATGTTGAAGGCCATGATGACCAGAAGGATCAAAAGCCCCCGGCGAAAGACTTCCTGCGAAATGACGTTGCGCAGTTTGCGCCCGACTACAACCCCGCCCATGACGAACACCGTGCCGATGGCCGACAAGATCAGTTCCTTCTGCCCCAGCACGCCTTTCCAGGCGAGCAGGGCGAACAGCGGCAGCGTCCCCATCAGATACAGCACCGCGATGGTCGAAACGAACATGTCCTTCGAAAGCCGGAGGGAAATCAGATAGGGGATCAGCACCGGGCCGAAGAACGTGGCGATCCCGCCGATGACGCCGGCGATGAACCCGATCACCGGGCTCAGCCACTTTTCCTTGAGGCCCGGGTCGGGGATCGTCAACGTCTTGAACTGGGTCAGGGAAAACAGGATGACGATCACGCCAATCACCATCTGCGCCGTCAGCGGGTCCGCCGATGTCAGAAATTGCGCGCCCAACCCGGCGCCGATCACCAGCGCCACCAGAATGTTCCAGAACCGCTTGGCGACGACGGAGGACCGCCCGCCTTCGAGCGCCTGCCACACGTTCGACGACAGGATCGGAATAGCGAGGACGGATATCGTCAGCGCCGGGTGCATAATGCCGGTCAACAACGGCACGGATATCAGCGGAATACCGATGCCAAGCACCCCTTTCGATAGCCCCGCGGCGGTAAACGCGATAACCACAAGCACAATGTTCCACGTCGTCGGCTCGAAGGGCAGGAAATCCATGGTCGGGGGCTGGGCTCAGGATGCTTTGCCGAACTGCCGTTCGTGACGGGTGATCTGTTCGGAATAGTTAACGCCGTAGCGGCCGACGATGTCGTCGTGGAAGGCGATCGCCTCCGGCGTATTTTCGCCCGTGGGCGGCGACATTAACTCGAACGCGTCGCCGGAGTATTCGCCCCGCACAAGCATGGCGCCCATTTTGACCGGCGCCGTGTGCCGCACGTGCGCGGGGATGTAATTCATGCCGATGCCGACGCGGCGGTGTTTGGCGTTGTTGGGGGCGGACGCGTGCATCATCAGCCCGTGGTGGATGGAAATTTCCCCGGCCTTTAGCGGCATGGGTACGGCCTTGGCCTCATCAAACGGTTCGACGACTTCCTGGGTGCCGCGGTTGATGGAAATCAAGACCTTGCCCGGTACGTGGCGTAGCACGCCCGGCCGGTTGCCACGCCACGGCAGCACGTTCATACACCCGGCTTCGACCGTTGCATCGGTCAGCGCCAGCCAGACGCAAATCTGTTCCGGCGGCTCCAGCCCAAAATAGGCCGTGTCCTGATGCCACGCGGCGACGTGGGGCGACCCGGGTTCCTTGATCCAGAAGGTCGACGTCCAAACCAGGATGTCCGGCCCGACCAGGTCTTCGACCACGTCGAGCACCCTGGGGTCGCGGATCAGCTTGTCGCACCAGGGCAGGTGGGCGAACGGCATGGTCTTCCACTTGCGGTCGGTGACCTCGGGCAGCGGATAGCCGAGCCAGGATTCGTAGCGCGCCAGATCGGCCAGCGCCTGGTCAACCTCGGCGGGCGTCAGGATCGGTACGGGACAGAGGTATCCCTCGGTCCGAAAATGATCCGCCTGCTGCTGGGTCAGTGATTTCATGGGCCGAATTGTATACAAAGATTTGGGCGGGAGAAACGAAATCCCCCGGGATGAGGAAATCAAGCGGGACAAAACCATGCGCACCAGATTGACCGACCTTTTGGGCATCCGGCATCCGATTGTTCAGGGCGGCATGCATTTTGTCGGCTATGCGGATCTGGCGGCGACCGTTTCCAATGCCGGCGGGTTCGGCATCATCACGGCGCTGACCCAGCCTACGCCCAAGGACCTGGTGAACGAAATCGCCCGCTGCCGCAACATGACGGCGGAGCCTTTCGGCGTCAACCTGACCTTTCTGCCGTCGGTGAAGGAACCGGACTATCCGGGCTATATCGACGCGGTCATCCGTGGCGGGGTCAAGGTCGTCGAAACCGCGGGCAACAACCCGCAGAAATGGATGGGCCTGTTCCGTGACAACGGCATCAAGGTCATCCACAAATGCACGTCCGTGCGCCACGCCCTAAAGGCGCAGGAACTGGGCTGCGATGCGGTCTCCGTCGACGGTTTTGAATGCGCCGGCCATCCGGGGGAAGACGACATCCCCAACATGATCCTGCTGCCCCGCGCGGCGGATGAATTGGACATCCCCATTGTCGCCTCCGGCGGCATGGCCGACGGGCGGTCCCTGGTCGCCGCGTTAGCGCTGGGCGCCGACGGCATGAACATGGGCACGCGGTTTATCGCGACGAAGGAAGCCCCCGTGCACGAGGCGGTCAAGCAAGCAATTGTCGATGCGTCGGAGCGCGACACGCGGTTGTTGATGCGGCCGATCCGCAACACCGTCCGGGTCCTCAACAACGCCGCCGTCGAACGGGTGCAGGCGATTGAGCGGGAAAAAGGCGCCGACGTGACCTATCAGGACATCCAGCACGAAATGGCGGGTGTCTATGGCAAGGTCATGCAGCGGGGGGAGGTCTATGACGCGCCCTGGTCCTGCGGCATGGTGGCGGGGCTGATCAACGACGTGCCGACGTGCAAGGAACTGATCGACCGGATCATAGCGGAGGCTGAGGCGATTATCCAGGAGCGGCTGGACGGCATTCTCCAGCGGGCTTGATGGCTCCGCCCTGAAAAAAAGAGGCTAAGCCTCCGCCGGCGGCTCCGCCCCCGTGCGCTTGACGATCAGGCCGTAATGTTCCGTGCGCCGGTGGACCGCGAAGTTGAAAGTGCTTTCCTTCAAAAACTTGCATGCATCCAGATCGCAATCGTGGACGATCACTTCGTCGTCATCGGTCTCCGCCAGCGCCACGATCCGTCCGTCCGGGTCGATGATGCAGCTGCCGCCCATCAGGTGATAACCCGGCGCTTCTTCGCCGGCCTTCGCGACGCCGACAACCCAGGTCGCATTCTGATAGGCCCCCGCCTGCATGCTGAGGTGCGAATGGTGCATGCGGAGTTCCGGCGTGTCCGTCCCGCCGAGCCCGTTCCACGACGGCGTGTTGTATCCGAGCATGACCAGTTCCACCCCCTGCAGCCCCATGACGCGGTAGGTTTCCGGCCAGCGCCGGTCGTTGCAGATGCACATGCCCATGACGCCGCCCATGGTCCGCCACACGGGGAAGCCCAGGTCCCCCGGTTCGAAATACCGTTTTTCAAGGTGCTGGAATTTGCGCCGTTCCTCGTATTCGGCGTGGCCGGGCAGATGGACCTTGCGGTATTTGCCGACGATCTTGGCGTCCTTATCAACCAGGATCTGCGTATTGAAATGATGGCCGTCCGGCGTCAATTCCGCGTATCCCAGCGAAAATCCGATCTTGTTGTCGGCGGCGAAGTCGAACAGCGGCCGGGTCGCGTTGTTCGGCATGTCGCGTTCGAACCATTCGTCCATGGCGGCCCGGTCTTCGGCATAAAACCGGGGAAAAAAGGTTGTCAGAGCCGTTTCGGTAAAAACCGCCACGTCGGCGCTGGCAGCCTTGGCCTGTTTCATCATCTCGAGCAGGCGGGCGACGATCACCTGGCGGCTGTCGGATTCCTGGTTGGGGCCTTGCTGACAGGCGGCGATGCGGACGATACGGGGCATGTTTCGATCCTGCGGTGTCGGTCTTGACGAGAAGCGGCGGAAAAACAACTTAGCCATCAGGGACCGGTCCGACAAGCGCTGCCGCGCCGGCGGGGTTGGACAATTGGCATATGGTTTGGCTAAGGCAAGGGGTGGTATTCTTTTCGGAAACGAGGAACCGGAAAGTCCAAATTCCCGGCGTGGTTCGGTCAAGCAGCTGACCAAAGGAGCTTCGGACCTGGCCGGTAAGGCGTTGAAGCAGATCAAAACCGATACCGCTAAAAACAACTGCCTGAAATCCATGGACAAGCAGTTGTAGCCGTTTTCCTCCGCGATGAAGGAATTGGAGAGTGCGGCGAAAAAGGCGCAGAAATTCGCCAAAAAAATCACCAACATGTTCACGGATGAAAGTTTCTGCACGAAGACGGACGCCGAGCGGAAGAAGATGGTTCAGGGCCTCAACCTGAAACCGCAGAATGTTTTCAAGAAGGCGGGCTACTTCGACAATCTGCTCATCAAGCAGGCCAATGCTTCGACAAGCACCAACCGCTTCTACATGACCTACAGCGTTTCGGTTTCCGCCAACGCGGTCATCGGAGAATCGTTCTCGTTCACCATCGCAACGGACTACGTCGAAAACTTCGGCGCCTTCATTGGCATCGGCCCGTCGCTGCAAAGTAACGTGTCTGCGGTTGGCGGGTTCTACATCGGTTTCTTCCCGAAGACCAACCTCGATGGTTTCTCCGGCTGGGGGCATAACTTCACCGTGGCCGACGGGCCGTTCAAGATCGTCTCCGGCGCGGTCAGTCTGGCGGTTTCCGAAGACTTTAAGGAACTGCAGGGCTTCTCCGTCGGCGTCGGCGCCGGCGCGGGCGTCCTGCCGGTCGACGTCACCTATCAGGCGTCCCACGACTGGAAGCTTTAGGACCGGAACACGACATGAACAGCTGATTCTACTACTAGAATTAACCGCAACCGCTTAGGAACGTAACGTCAATTCGCCGGCGTCGCGTGGCGGGCCAATTTTGCGCTGCAATGCAACGGATTTTCGGCTAAACCAATGGCCGGGGAAAGCTAATCCGCTTCGGGGACCGTACGTTCCAAACCAAAAAGGGCACTCGGTTCGGTCACCATGTTCAAAAAAATCCTGATCGCCAATCGCGGTGAAATCGCCTGCCGCGTTATCAAAACCGCCAAGAGGATGGGCATCGGCACTGTTGCTGTCTATTCCGACGCCGACAAGATGGCGTTGCACGTGGATATGGCCGACGAAGCCGTCCACATCGGCCCGCCGCCGTCAGGCGAAAGTTATCTGGTGATCGAAAAAATCCTCGACGCCATCGAAAAGACCGGCGCCGAGGCGGTCCATCCCGGCTACGGGTTTTTGTCCGAAAACGCCCGGTTCGCCACGGCGCTCGAGAAAAAGGGCGTCGCCTTCATCGGCCCGCCGGTCGGCGCGATCGAGGCCATGGGCGACAAGATCGCTTCGAAAAAACTTGCGGAAAAAGCTAAGGTCAACGTCGTCCCCGGCCATACGGAGGCGATCACCGACCCCGATGACGCGGTGAAGATCGCCAACAAGATCGGCTATCCGGTGATGCTGAAGGCGTCCGCCGGCGGCGGCGGCAAAGGCATGCGCATCGCACGCAACGACGCCGAATGCCGAGACGGGCTTGAGCGCGCGCAATCCGAAGCCGCTTCCAGTTTCGGCGACGACCGGGTGTTTGTCGAAAAATTCATCGTCGAACCGCGACACATCGAAATCCAGGTGATGGGCGATAAGCACGGCACCTGTGTTTACCTGAACGAACGCGAATGTTCGATTCAGCGCCGCCATCAAAAGGTGCTGGAAGAAGCGCCATCGCCGTTTCTCGACGCCAAAACCCGCAAAGCCATGGGCGAACAGGCGGTGCAGCTCGCCGAGGCCGTCGACTACCATTCCGCCGGTACGGTCGAATTCATCGTCGACAAAAACAAAAACTTCTACTTCCTTGAAATGAACACTCGGCTGCAGGTCGAACACCCGGTGACCGAATTCATCACCGGATTGGATCTGGTCGAACTGATGATCCGTGTCGCTGCCGGGGAAAAACTGCCGCTGGCGCAGAAGGACGTGAAGCTCGAAGGCTGGTCGATTGAAAGCCGGATTTACGCCGAAGACCCGTTCCGCAACTTTTTGCCGGCGACGGGGCGGCTCGAACGCTATACCCCGCCGGCCGAAAACGCGACCGTCCGCGTCGATACCGGCGTCTACGAAGGCGGCGAAATTTCCATGTTCTACGATCCGATGCTCGCCAAGCTGGTGACCTACGGCAAAGACCGAAACGCGGCCATGGACGAAATGGCGGCGGCGCTGGATCGGTTCAGGATTAAGGGTGTCGCCAACAATATCGCGTTTCTGTCGGCGCTGATGGGCCACAAACGGGTCCGCGCCGGCGACTTCACGACCAACTTTATCGCCGAGGAATACCCCGACGGCTTCGACCCGTCCAAGGCCCTGACCGAAGACGTGGGGCTGACCGTTACGGCGGCGGTGGCCGTCCACCGGGCCTATCAAGACCGCGCGGCCAAGATTTCGGGCCAGACCACAGGCCACTGGCGGCGCGTCGCCGACGATTGGGTGGTCGTCCTGGGGGGTGAACAGCATGCGGTGACGGTGACACACGCGGATGGCGGCTACGATGTCGTCATCGGAGGGTCGACGCATAAGCTTCGCACCGGTTGGCGGCTCGGCGATGCGCTGATGGAGGCGACGGTCGACGGTCTGCCGCGCGCCATTCAGATCGCCCGCGACAACGTGCATTACGTCATCAGCTATGGCGGCACGGCGTCGCGCGTTCTGGTCCTGAGCCCGCGGGCCGTGGCGCTTTACAAGCATATTCCCGACAAGCCGCCGCCTGACACGTCGAAACTTCTTTTGTCGCCGATGCCAGGGCTTTTAGCTTCCATCGCGGTCGAAGCCGGCCAGGAAGTGAAGGCCGGGGAGGAATTGTGCGTGCTTGAAGCCATGAAGATGGAAAACGTCATGCGCGCCGAAAAGGAAGCGGTGGTCAAATCCGTCAACGCCAAGCCCGGCGACAGCCTGATGGTCGATCAGGTCATCATGGAATTTGAGTGACGGGTCGCATTTCCGTCCATGTCGTGATTTCCGGCCGGGTTCAGGGCGCCTGGTTTCGCGGCTGGACGTGCAAACAGGCGCGGGCGCTTCATCTGACCGGCTGGGTCCGAAACCGGCGCGACGGCACCGTCGAAGCGGTGTTCTGCGGCGCCCAGGACGCCGTCGATGACATGCCGGCGTTGCCATGACGGACCGCCTGCGGAGAAGGTGACCGATGTACGTTCGGCGTCGGCCGATGATCCTGGCTGTTCCGGTTTTTCACCGCGTCCCACCATTTGAGCGGTGGCGCGGCTCAGGCCCGATATCAGCCCCCGAAGACTTCCGCGAAAGTCCTTTTCAGCGCGCTGTCGACCTCCGGCGTCGACGAGGTGATCCCCTGTTCCACGAGGGATGTGACGCCGTGGTCTTCGATGCCGCAGGGGATGATCCCGTCGAAGTGCGACAGGTCCGGCTCGATGTTGAGCGAGATACCGTGGAACGTCACCCACTTGCGGACCCGGACGCCGATGGCGGCGATCTTATCCTCCCGGTAGAGCTTCGATCCCGGCGCACCCTGGGGCACCCAGATGCCGACTCGGCCGTCCCGCCGCTCGCCGATGACGTTGAATTCGGCCAAGGCGTGGATGACCCAGTCCTCCAGGTCGCAGACGAATTTGCGCACGTCGTTGCCGCGGTTTTTCAGGTTCAGCATGACATAGCCGACGCGCTGGCCGGGGCCGTGGTAGGTGTACCGCCCGCCGCGCCCCGTTTTGTAGACGGGAAACCGGTCCGGATCCCTCAATTCCGACGGGTCGGCGCTGGTGCCCGCGGTATAGAGCGGCGGATGCTCCAACAGCCAGACGAGCTCCGGCGCGTCCCCGGCATGGATCGCGGCGGCCCGTTCCTCCATCGCTCGGACGGCGTCGGGGTAGGGCACCGGATCGTCGGAAATCCGCCATTCGATGGGGGGCAGGGGCATGAAAATCGCTCGTTTCCCGGGCTGACGGGCGCTTCCGCTTGATCGGAACGCGCCGATTTGCTATCTGCCCGCATGTAATCGCGAGATTTCGTTTCGCAGCAAGGAAAAATGCGGTCGTGGCGGAACTGGTAGACGCGCAGCGTTGAGGTCGCTGTGGGAGTGATCCCGTGGAAGTTCGAGTCTTCTCGACCGCACCATTCCTTTATGTATACAGCAAGAACCCGCCTGTTCAGGCGGGTTTTTCGTTGGAGTCCCCCTAGTTTTACATGATTTTACAAAATTTTCCCCTGAGTTCCGGGGGCTCCTGAGGTATTCTCCGGGCGGCCCAAGGGAGTCGGATACCGTGAACGAGCAGTTTGAATACGAGGCCGGCGTCTACGGCACGTCGCAGGACAGCGCCGAGGCGGACCACGACATCGTCGATGCGGCGGTGGCGGAGGCGCTCGATACCAATGACAAGGCCGGGCTTCGCGTTCTGGTCATCGGCCTGCACCCCGCCGACGTAGCCGACATCGTCGAACGCCTTGATACGGAACGCCGGGGCAAACTGGTCGAAGCCGTCGGCCGGGACATGCCCGCCGAGGTCCTGGCCGAGCTGGATGAAACCGTCCGCGAAGAGCTGATGGAGGCTATGTCCGTCAAGCAGATCGCGGCGGCGGTGCAGAAACTGGATTCCGACGACGCGGTCGTCATCGTCGAGGAAATGGAAGAGCCGGAACAGCGCAAGGTTCTGGAGGCCATGCCCGCGCCCGACCGGCGCTTGATCGAAGAAAGCCTGTCATTCCCCGAAGATTCCGCCGGCCGCCTGATGCAGCGCGAAGTGGTGACCGTACCCGAACACTGGTCCGTCGGCGACACGATCGACTTCATGCGCAAATCGGTGGACGAGTCCGAAGACGATCTGCCGCCCACGTTCTACGATATCTTTGTCGTCGATCCGTCGCACAAGCCGATTGGTGCGATCCATCTCAGCGCGCTATTGCGCACAAAGCGCCCGGTCGCCGTCAACAAGATCATGAACACCGACCTGAACCCCATCCCGGTGACCATGGATCAGGAAGACGTGGCCTTCCTGTTCCGGCAGCGCGACTTGGTTTCCGCGCCGGTGATCGATGATGCCGGGCGTCTGGTTGGCGCCGTGACCATCGACGACGTCGTCGACGTCATCCACGAAGAACACGAAGAAGACATGCTGGCGCTGGCCGGGGTCGGCGAGGCCGACTTTTACGATGCCGCCGTCGACACCACCAAGGCGCGGTTCCGCTGGCTGCTGGTCAACCTGTTCACCGCGGTTGCGGCGTCCCTGGTGATCGGATTGTTCGAAGCGACACTGCAACAGATCGTGGCGCTCGCCATCCTCATGCCCATCGTTGCCTCCATGGGCGGCAATGCCGGCACGCAGACGCTGACGGTTGCGGTTCGGGCGTTGGCGACCCGCGAGTTGACGGCGACCAACGCCGGCCGGGTGATCGGTAAGGAACTGCTGGTCGGCGGCATCAACGGCATCTTGTTCGCGGTCATCACCGGCGCCGTTGCCTGGACTTGGTTCCAGGATCAGATGATCGGTCTGGTGATCGGGCTAGCCATGGCCGTCAACATGGTCGTCGCCGGGCTTGCCGGCGCGTCGATCCCACTGGTGCTGGACCGCTTCGGCGTCGATCCGGCCATTGCGTCCAGCGTGTTCCTGACCACGGTGACGGACGTTTTCGGCTTTTTCGCGTTCCTGGGCCTTGCCGCGCTGATGCTGCTGTAACCGTCTGCGGGTTACTTCCGGCCGAGCCACCGGCGCAGCCGCTGTGTCGCGAAATCAACAAACGCTCGTGTTTTCAGCGGCGCCAACCCTTGTCCTGCGTGAACGACGCTGACCGGCTAGGGATCGGGCTCGTATTCCTCCAGCAACGTCACCAAGGTTCCGTCCCGTACGCGGTCGGCGATCTGATAGCTCAGCACCCGCGTGATGCCGAAGCCGCGAACGGCGGCTTCGATCGGCGAAGCCCCCGCCGCTTTGCGGCCGTTGCTGCAGGCGGTCAATAAACAGCTCGGCGTCGTGCCGAACCTGTTCCGTTTGGTAGCGAACAGCCCGGCCGCGCTCGAAGGCTATCTGGGTCTCTCCGGCGTGCTTGCCAAAGGCAAGCCTCCGGCGGTGACCCGCGAACGCATCGCGCTCGCCTTTGCCGAAATCAATGGCTGCGACTACTGCCTATCGGCCCACACGTATCTGGGCAAGAACCTAGCGAAACTGGATGACGCGGAAATCGCCGCCAACCGCGGGGGCGGCTGTTCCGACCCCGTCGCCGACGCGGCCGTCCGCTCTGCGGTCGAAATCGTCCGCCGCCGCGGCGCGGTCGGAGCCAACGACGTGAACGCCGTCTGTCAGGCCGGTTACGATGACGAACAGATCATCGAAATCGTGCAGTACGTCGCGTTGAATACCCGGACCAACTACATCAATCAAATCGCCAACACGGAAATCGATTTTCTGGCGGTAAAGGCCCATAATAAGGCCGCCTGATCGAGTGATGCGGCCCCGCCCACCGGAGGGGCCGCGATCCCGCTGCCGCCGGTCCGCGAAGAAGGGATCATGACCTATACCAGCGACGTCGCCTTCAGCCCCACCGTGAAGGCGATCCAAACCCGGAAAGGGTCACGCGACGTCTACGCCGAAATGGAAGCTAAGGGCGGCTGGTTGGACTCCATTGATCCTGGTCTTGCCGCCTTCATCGGCGATCAGACAAGCGTGTTTCTCGGCGCCGTCAATGCGGCGGGCCAGACCTACATTCAGCACCGGGGCGGGGCGGCAGGGTTCTCAAAGCCCTGGATGAAAAAACCATCGGTTTCGCAGACTTCGCGGGAAACCGCCAATACGTGACCAGCGGCAACCTTGCCGACAATGATCGGGCGTACTTGTTCCTCATGGATTATACCAACCGCAACCGGGTGAAAATCTGGTGCCGGGCGCGGATCGTCGAAGATGATCCCGATCTGATTTTGCGCCTGATGCCGCCTGTGTACAAGGCCCGGCCCGAACAAGCGGTGCTGTTCACCGTCACCGCCTGGGACGCCAATTGCCCGCAGCATATTCCGCGCCGGGTTGAGGCCGCCGATGTCGCATAGGCCGCGGCCCGCCGGGATGCGCGGATTGCCGGGTTGGAACACGAAGTTCGCCAGCTTAAGGAAGCGTTGGGACGCCCGGACGCCTGATCGGGCAGGTCGGTTAGGCCGGGCCGCCGGGCGCCGGCCACCCGGCCCGCACTTTACGTTGACGTATACGTCAGCTAGTCTCGGCCCATGGCATTGGATCAGACACAAACCCATTTCGGCATCGCCGAATTGGCCCGCGCGTTCGACATCACGCCCCGGGCCATTCGGTTTTATGAAGACAAGGGCATGCTCAGCCCGGCCCGGGAAGGCCAGCGGCGGATTTATTCCGCCCGCGACCACGTCCGGCTGCGGCTAATCATGCGGGGCAAGCGGTTGGGCTTTTCGCTCGTTGAAATCCGCGAAATGATCGACCTTTATGACGTCGATCCCTCCGAAGTGTCGCAACTGAAGCTGTTCATCGGCAAACTGCGGGACCGCCGCGAACAACTGCGCCAGCAGCAGGCGGATATCACCGAAACCCTTACCGAACTGGACCGGTTCGAAAAACAGTCGTCGAAGCTTCTGGCGGAACGCGAGGGCCGCTGACCGGCGTCGCGAACGATTTCCCCGAACAGGGCGATCCGTCTATATTAGCGACCGGAATGGATTTGGGAGGCCTTCCTTGGGAACCAGTGCTGTTTCGCCCGTGAAAGTGGCGCTCGGCGGGCTCGGCGCCGTCGGTCTGCCGGTCGCCGAATGGCTTGATGCGGGGAACGAACCGCGGCTGAAACTTGTCGCCGTATCGGCCAATGACAGAATCCGGGCGAAAGACCGGTTGGCGCATCTGAAAACGCCGCCGCCGGTATTGGGCCTGAGCGATCTGGCGGACGCAGCCGACGTGATCGTCGAATGCGTCGCGCCCGCTGTGTTCGTCGATGTCGCTCGTCCGGCGATCGATGCCGGGCGCATTCTCATGCCGCTTACCGTGACGCAGTTGCTGCACCACATGGACCTGATCGACCGGGCGCGGGAGACCGGCGCCCAGATCATCGTGCCGACGGGCGCCATCGTCGGGCTCGACACCGTGCGCGCGGCGGCGGAAGGCAACCTGCACACCGTCATCATGCGCACCCACAAACCGCCCAAGGGGTTCAAGAAAGTCGCGTTCGTCGCCGACATGGGCATCGATCTGGAAAATCTGACCGAACCGGTTAAGCTTTACGAAGGCAGCGTGCTGGACGCCGCCGACAAATTCCCGGCCAACGTCAACGTCGCCGTGGCGCTTGGGCTTGCCGGCATCGGGCCGGCCAGCACACGATACGAAATTTGGGCCGATCCGTGGATCGAGCGCAACACTCACTGGATCACCGTTGAATCCGATATTCTGCAGGTCGAAATGAAGATCGGCGGCCTGCCGACGGAGGCCAATCCCGCGACCGGGCGGATCGTGCCCTTGAGTGTCATCGCCGCCCTGAAGGGCCTGGTGCAGCCGCTTAAGGTCGGCACGTGAGGCGACCGACCCTCGTCCGCAATCAGAAGCATGACGCCGTGGCCGATACGCCGCCGGACAGACAGGAAATCCTCTCCGCTGCCATGCTCCGCTGGATGCTGGCCGGGTGGAACGGCGCGGTGTGGTTCGTGGGCGTCGCGGCGGAACGCGCCATCGTCCGCTTGTTCCTTTTGCCGACGTCGCCCTATCCGATGCAGATCTCCCGTGTCATGGGTTGGTTGTTCCATTTGACCGAATGGATGATGCTTGGCATCTTCATTTGGTGGTGCGTATCGGTCTGGCGTTGCGCCGACCGGGAAGGATTGTTCCTGTGGCCGCAGGTGGCGAAGACCGTCGTGGTCATCCTGGTGATCGCCCAGGCGACGGTTGCCCTTTCACGGCTGAGCCATTGACGGACGTTTGATGATCAACGACCAGACCCCCGTTTACATCGATCTGCACGGCGGCGGAAAACTTCCGGGCGACGAACCGCCGGAGCCGCTTATCCCCCGCTGCTGGCACGGACGGGAACGGCTTTGGGTGGTATTCTGGGCCTACGGCCTATTCGGATCGGGCCTCGTAACCGGCGTCGGCCTGGCGATGATTTTCATCGCGCCGCTGATCGGGCTGGTGATCGATCCGGCGCAAACCGGCGGCGGCATCATCGGCGCCGTCATCGGCATGGCCGGGGCGGCGGTCATCGCCGTGCCCTACGTGATTTGGATGACGGTCAGCTTGTGGCGCTGTGCGCACAATACTTTCAATCCGCTGTGGGGGCGGCTGACCCGCGGCTGGGTGATCGTTTTTTGGCTCGGCATCGCCATAGCGGGCTATAATTATCTGGCCAAGCATTTAGCATAACAAAGGAACTTCCGGGATGGATAAGGACCCCATCGTCATCGTGTCAGGCGCCCGTACCCCCATGGGCGGCTTTCAAGGCGACCTGACGGACGCCCGCGCGCCCGAACTGGGTGCCGCCGCGATTAAGGCCGCGCTGGACCGTGCCGGCGTCGCGCCCGGTCAGGTGTCGGAGGTTTACATGGGCGTGGTGCTGCCGGCGGGCCTGGGCCAGGCGCCGGCGCGCCAGGCGTCCCTTGGCGCGGGGGTGCCCGACGGCACGCCGTGCACGACCATCAACAAAATGTGCGGCTCCGGCATGAAGGCGGTGATGCTGGCGCATGACGGCATCCTGGCCGGCGCGGGGGATGTCATGGTCGCGGGCGGGATGGAAAGCATGACCAACGCGCCTTACCTGATGGACAAGGCGCGCGGCGGCTTACGAATGGGGCACGGCCAGGTGATGGATCATATGTTTCTCGACGGGCTGGAAGACGCCTATGACCGTGGCCGCCTGATGGGCACCTTCGCTGAAGACACGGCGACGCATTATCAGTTCACCCGCGACGCACAGGACGATTTTGCCATCGAAAGCCTGATCCGTGGCAAGCGCGCGGTCGAAGACGGCAGTTTTTCCTCCGAAGTCGTGCCCGTCACGGTCAAAACCCGGAAGGGCGAGGCGACGGTCGGCCGCGACGAACAGCCGCACAAGGCCGACATCGAAAAAATCCGCGCCCTTAAACCTGCCTTCGCCAAGGACGGTACGGTGACGCCGGCGAATTCGTCGTCGATTTCCGACGGTGCGGCGGCGATGGTATTGATGCGCCGGTCCAAAGCGGAAAAACGGGGGCTGACGCCCAAGGCTGTCATCCACGGCCACGCGACCTTCGCGCACGAGCCCTGCTGGTTCACCACCGCCCCGGTCGGCGCCATGAAAAAGCTTTCGGAAAAAACCGGCTGGGATTTGGCGGACGTCGATTTGTTCGAAATCAACGAGGCCTTCGCCGTCGTCACCATGGCGGCGATGCGTGATCTGGACCTGCCGCATGATAAAGTCAACGTGCACGGCGGGGCCTGCGCGCTTGGCCATCCCATTGGTGCTTCGGGCGCGCGGATCATGGTGACGCTCATGGCAGCGTTGGAAAAATACAATCTCAAGCGCGGGATCGCGAGCCTCTGCATCGGTGGCGGCGAGGCGACGGCCGTCGCCATCGAGAGGGCGACCTGACATGCCGACGATATTCATCACCGGGGCAAACCGAGGCATCGGGCTCGAACTGACCCGCCAGCACGTGGCGGACGGCTGGGCCGTGATCGCCACCTGCCGCAATCCCCTGTCGCCGGGCGACCTCGCGACCATGAAGGGGGACATTCAGGTGTACGGCCTCGACGTGACCGATCATCGGCAGGTCGACCGGCTGGCCGGTAAACTGAAAGGCACGGCCATCGACCTTTTGATCAACAACGCGGGCGTCTATGGCGACCGAAACCCGAGCCATCAAGACGTCGACTATGCCGACTGGGAACAAGCACTTCGCGTCAACACGTTGGCGCCGGTAAAGGTGTCGGTCGCGTTTTTACCGCATGTGGCGGCAAGCAACGGCAAAATGATCGCGACCATTTCTTCAGTGTTATCGTCGATCGAGCAATCGTCGCCAAATTCGGCATCGTATGCATATCGGACGTCGAAGGCGGCGGTGAACATGGCCATGCACGTGTTCGCCGAAGAAGTCCGCGACCAAGGCGTCAAGGTGATCCTGCTGCATCCCGGCTGGGTGCAGACCGACATGGGCGGGCCGCAGGCGGCGATCAACGCCAAGACCAGCGTTACCGGCATCCGCAAGGTGCTGGGCGGCGCCGGCATGGCCGAGAGCGGACGGCTCTTTTCATACGACGGGCGGGAAATTCCCTGGTAGAGGCGTTGCCTCATTTTTCGTAAGGCAAGTCATGACGGACAGCAGAGACCCTGACGGAACCATCGAATTCTATTTCGATTTTTCATCACCCTACGGTTACCTGGCGGCGCAGAAGATTGACCAGGTCGGCGAAAAATACGGACGCCGGGTCCACTGGCATCCGATCATGCTGGGCGTGATCTTCAAGGAAACCGGCAACGTACCCAACGCATCTATCGAACTTAAGGGCGATTACATGCGTTATGACGTGCCCCGGACGGCTAAGATGATGGGCGTGCCATTCACCTGGCCCGAACCGTTTCCGATTTCGACGCTGGCCGCCGCCCGCGCGTTCTATTGGCTGGAAAATCACGATCTGGCCAAGGCGGTGCCGTTTGCCAAGGCCTGCTATCACCATTACTTCGGCAAGGGCAGCGATATTACCGACGTGCAGGAGATTGTTTATATCGCGGAAGAAATGGGCATCGACGGCAAGGGGCTGCAGGAAGCGATCACTCGCGACGATGTTAAGCAGCGGGTCAACGACTGGACGCAAAAGGCGCTCGACGAAGGCGTGTTCGGCTCGCCCTATTTCCTGATCGAGGGCGAGGCGTTTTTCGGTTCCGACCGGATGTGGCAAATCGAGCGGTTCCTGGGAAAGAAGGGAGGATCGGCGTGAAGCTTAAGAAAAATGTCAAGCAGCTGATCGCCGAGGCGGAGCAGGAAATCGAAACCATTTCCCCCGACGACGCCGTCAAGTTGCTTGAGGACGAAACCGTTCAATTCATCGATATTCGCGACGTTCGCGAACTGGAACGCGAAGGCATGATCCCTGGCGCCTTTCACGCGCCGCGCGGGATGCTTGAATTCTGGGTCGATCCGGAAAGCCCCTATCACAAGGACGTCTTCGCGTCGGGCAAGAAGTTCGTGTTCTATTGCCAATCGAATTGGCGCGCCGTGCTCGCGACCAAGGCGCTGCAGGATATGGGGCTTGAGCCAGTTGCCAGCCTGCGCGGCGGTTTCGCCGGGTGGCGCAACGCCGGGCACCCGACCGCCGACCGGCCGAAGAAAGACTAAAACTGTCCATCACGTTGAAATAATTAAAATTTATCGAATGTGACTCGCGGCACATGACGGGTACGCGAATGGGGGGTATATTACATCTGTTCCGGAGAGAGACGAATGATTACCACAAGCGCGGCGATCATCACTGACATCCAGGGGGCTGTTGCCACGGTCAACCTGAACCGGCCCGAACTGCACAATGCCCTCGATGACGAGGTGATCAGCCGACTTACCCGCGAACTCCAGGTTTTAGGCCAGGATCAGGTCGTCCGCGTGGTCATCCTGACCGGCGCGGGCGCGTCGTTTTGCGCCGGCGCAGACGTCAAATGGATGCGCCGCATGGCCGATAAGGACCACGACGGCAACCTGGAAGACGCCAAATCTCTGGCCGGATTAATGTTTACGCTCGCCAATCTGCGCAAGCCGACCATCGCTGCCGTCAACGGTCCGGCATACGGCGGCGGCGTAGGGCTGGTCGCGGCCTGCGACATCGCGGTCGCCGGAACAAACGCCAAATTCGCTTTGACCGAAGTCAAACTCGGCATCATCCCGGCTGCGGTCGGGCCCTATGTGCTTGCCGCCATGGGCACTCGGCAGGCCAGCCGGTATATGATCACTGGCGAAAAAATCGACGCCGCGCGGGCGCTCGAGGTCGGCCTGGTCACCGAAGTCGTGGAAAACGACGACGTGATGGACCGGGCGCGGGAATTCGCCTCGATGCTGCTGGAAAATGGCCCCCGCGCCATGGCAGAGGTTAAAAATCTGGTTCGGTATGTCGACGGTCGCGCGCGGGACGAAGCCCTGATGGCGCAGACCGCCGGACATATCGCCCGTATCAGGGCGTCCAACGAAGGTCGCGAAGGACTTGCCGCGTTTCTTGAAAAGCGCAAGCCATCCTGGCATCGCAAGTAAATAACAATAAGGCTTGAGGGCAGGGTTGACGGTGGGGTCCGGTCACCGGACTGGCCGCGCCAACGGGAAGGAGAGCGCCCGCGGCCGCGCAAAGCATTGACTTGACTGATTTGACGGTACTCGTTGCCGAAGACTATGCGCCCATGCGCAAGTTGATCGGGACGATGCTGAACGAACTGAACGCCGCCGATTTCGACACCGTTTCCAACGGCGAGGAAGCGCTAGCGTTGTTTCAAGAAAAACAATTGGACCTGCTGATCCTCGACAACAAGATGTCGCCGGTGGTAGGAGTTGAATTGACCCGAATGGTCCGCGCGGGCGAAACGCCGCTTCCGCTGGAAACGCTGGTGATCATGGTTTACGGCGCGCTGGAGCACGATCTGATCGCCGCCGCCCGCGATTGGGGCATCAACGAATTTTTGGCGAAACCCGTATCGACCCAGATGATCGCCCAGCGTTACCGCACGATTATCGAAAAACCTAAGGCGTTCGTGAAGACCGAGAAATTTTACGGTCCCGACCGCCGCCGCCAGATGCGCCCCCCGGTCTGGACCAGCGCAGGCAGTTCCACGACTACGGCGACGGCCTGGTTCCCGACAAGGTGAGGGGATACCAGTCCCGCAAGCGGCCCCGCACGGTTGGGCACAAGTTGTGGGTAACTTTGGCTGGGTTCGGGTTTTTCGCCAGCTGAATCCTGATATGGTTCGTGGGTGGATCGGGCGCGCCGCGCCCGGCATGAAAAGCCCTTGAGCAACGACCCTTTGATTTTCCATGACGTTGAATTTGATCAAGCTGTCCGTCGGCATCGAGTCCATCGAGCACTTGGCGGAAGTCCAGCAAAATCGCATCGCCGGGCGGATCCGCCAGGGCCAGTTGCCCGACCTAATGCACATCACCCGGATGTGGCCAAAGCGGAAAGACGAACTGCTGGACGGCGGATCAATCTATTGGGTGATCAAGCGGGCCATCCGTTGCCGGCAAAGGCTGATTGATCTGGTCGAAACGGTCAACGGGCAGGGCCTGCCGGCCTGCGGTCTGGTGCTGGATCCGGAAATCGTCCCGGTCAAGCCGCGCGCGTTTCGCCCGTTTCAGGGATGGCGGTACTTCCAGGTGGCCGACGCCCCCGCCGACCTCAGCGGTCAGGACCGGCATTTGGGCGAATTGCCGCCCGACATGGCGGACGAACTTCGTGGGCTCGGCCTGATCTGACCCTACGGTGGTGGCTTGCCGCCGCGGCGGCCATCATATGATGCTATGCGAACGCATGCTTGCTTCACCGGATAAGCCCGGCTAGTTGTCGCGTCCGACCCTTGGGGAGGGGGAGGGTATGGCGTTACAGCCTCGGGATGTTAAACACCCATGGGGCCCAAAAGCGATACCGAAGACTACGCGAATGCGTTCGGGGAGGATGGGGAAGACAACGGTATGGACGACGGGCTGAACGCCGAAGATCAGGAGCGGATCGAACCCGCCGAAGAAGTCGTCTGCAAGATGACGGCCAGTTACTTTGAATGGGTCGAAAACGATCTACGGGGTCTCGCGGGTCTGATCGATAACCTTGATCCAGCGGCGGGCGAGCCTTCCACGTAGCTTCAGGACTTCTACCGCTTGTCTCATGACATCAAGGGCCAAGGCGGCAGTTTCGGATACGGCCTGATGTCCGAGATCGGGAGCATCCTTTGCCGCCGCATCGAAAACATCGATACCCTTGCCGAGGGCGACATGGCCCCCTTGCGCCAATGCCTCGATGCGATGACCCAAGTGATCGAAAACCGCCTCGACGGCGACGGCGGCGACTACGGCCTGGCGATCATGGCCGTGCTCGCGCCGATGATGGACAGGCTGCCCGAGGGACGCCGGTAAATTCCGGTCACTGCGCCGTCCGCGCAAAATTTTTAGAGATACTAATCGCCGCCCGCGGCTTCGATTTTTTCCGCCATGTATTTAAGCCATCCGATGCGTTGGGTCAGCGCATCGATGTCGTGTTCCAGCCAGTCGCCCAACAACGACGGATCGGGGCCGTGCTGAGTCTGCAGGCTTTCCAGCCGGGCGATTTCACCTTCCGCCGCCTCAAGCAACAGGTCCAGTTGGTCCAACTGGTCGTCGGTGTCGAGCAGGTGCAGAAAACGGAACTTCAACGCCATGATCAATTTGTTCATGTCGTTGCTTTGCGCGCGGATGCGGGCGGTCAGCAGGGTTTGCAGTTCCGTCCGCCCGTCGTCGGTGATGGTTAGGCGGGCGTCGGCGTTGCGGCCCGTGTCGCCGTCGGCGGAAACCAGTCCCTCGACCTTCAACAATTCGATCGACGTCCCCATGACGTCCAGCGACGGCCCCAGGATATGGCTGGTAAAATGACGCACGTCTTCCGCCAGTTCGCGGTAACTCATCGGTCCGCCCGCAAGCGTGCCCAGCGCGCACAGGCGCACGGCTTCGCGGGGGGTCAATGTGTTGTCGGCGTACACGGGATCGGCTCCAAAGTCCGGTTGTTCAAACGTCGCGGGCGACCGAGTCTATATACGGAGCGGTAAACCTGTCCAGCCGGACGGCGCGGTGGGGTTATTCCGCCTGCGCCTCGAGCCAGCGTTCCGTCTGGTCGAGCGCGCGTCCGAAGCGGGCCAGAATTTCTTCGATTTCCGCGTTTGTCGCGATCAGCGGCGGGCAGAAAGCCAGCGAATCGCCGAGTGCCCGAAGGATCAATCCTTCGTCGTTACAGAACGCCTGGCACTTGCCGCCGACGACGAGCTTCTTGTCGAACGGCGCCTTGGTTTTTTTATTCTGAACCAGTTCGACCGCGCCGATCAGGCCGATGCCGCGCACTTCGCCGACCAGCGGATGATCTTTGAATTTTCGGAGCCCGTCCTGCAGCGTGGGCGCGACGCCGCGCACATGACCGACGATGTCGGTTTCTTCGTAAATCGCGAGGGTTTCCAGCCCGACCGCAGCGGCCACCGGATGCCCGGCATAGGTCGACCCGTGGCCGAATACGCCCCAGGTCTTACTCTGCTTTACCAGGTCCCGATAAATTTCCTCGGATATCATCAGCGCCGACATGGGGATGTAGCCGGACGTCAGCGCCTTCGCTATGGTCAGCATGTCGGGCTTCATTCCCATGGTGGTGGTGCCCCACATGTTACCCGTGCGCCCGAAACCGCAAATGACTTCGTCCGCCAGCAGCATGACGTCGTATTTTTTCAAAACCTGCTGGATTTTTTCGTAATAGGTCTTGGGCGGCACGATGACGCCGCCGGCGCCTAGTACCGGTTCGGCGAAAAACGCGGCGACCGATTCCGGCCCTTCGTCCAAAATCAGTTTTTCCAGATTGTCGGCGCAGCGCGTGGCGAAGGTTTCCTCGCCCTCGCCGTCATCGGCGAAGCGGTAATGATGCGGGCAATCCGTGTGCAGGATGCCAGCGATGGGCAGATCGAAATCGCCGTGCAGGTGAGGCAGGCCGGTCAGGCTCGCCCCCGCGACGGTGACGCCGTGATAGCCCTTGATGCGCGAGATGAGTTTTTTCTTTTGCGGCCGGCCGCGGGCGTTGTTGACGTACCAGATCAGCTTAACCGCCAGGTCGATGGCTTCCGACCCCGAATTGGCGAACAGCACCTTCGACATCGGCACCGGCGCGATCGCCAGAATTTTTTCCGCAAGGTCGATGGTCACGTCGGGCGTTTTGTGGGCGAAGCCGTGGTAATTGGGCAGCTTCGTCATTTCCTTCCTGGCCGCTTCGACCAGGCGGTCTTCGGAAAATCCCAACGACACCGCCCACAGGCCCGCCAGCCCTTCGATGTATTCCTTGCCCGCGTCGTCATAAACGTAAACGCCACGCCCGCGGCTGATGATCTGCGGGCCGACTTCTTCGTGTTTTTTCAGATTGGTATAGCCGTGGACGTGATAGGCGATGTCGCGGCTGGCGGGGGAATTGCCGGGGACGGGCGATGACTGGGACATGGTCGTGATCCTTAAAGGCGGGTTGGGCGTGGGTGGCCGCTTGGGTAGGCGTGGGACGAGGGCGCAGTTTGGGCCAGCCTTATGCCCCGAGGCAATGGTGGTTTCTAGAATTTGCCCCGGTTGACCCCCGGGTGACCCACGCCATGGCGGCCATGCCCGGATCGGCGTTGAATGAGGGTAACGGGCCCTTAAAGGAGACAGTCGATGAGCTTGAAGGACATTCTTGTAGAGGCCGACAACGACGGCGATGCGATCCAGCGGATCCACGCCGCCGGCCGCTTGGCCGAAGCCCATGGCGCGCATATGACCGCCTTGTTCGCCGAGCCCAACCTGGACCTGATCCCCATGTATGCCGAGGCGACCCATAGTCCCGAGGTGCTGGACGCCCAGTACCGCGCCGCCAAGGAAGCCGCCAGGCGGGCGAAAGGAAATCTTCGAAACGGTGCAGGCGGAATTTTCGACGCTTAGCGCCGAATGGCGTGAACAAAAAGGCACGCGGCAAAAGGCGTTGGCGGCCCAGGGCGGGTATGCCGACCTGGTGGTCGTCAGTCAGTCGGACCCGGACATGCGCCTGTTCCCGGGCGACCGCGACATGCCGAACAGCCTGATCCTATCCGCCGCGCGGCTGGTGCTGGTTCTGCCGTTCGGATACGCGGGCGATTTTCCCTGCCGCTGCATTCTGATCGCTTGGGACGGCGGCCCGGTTGCCGCTGGCGCCGTGCACGATGCGTTGCCGATCCTGCAAAACGCCGGCGCGGTCAGCGCCCTGGTCGTCAATCCGGGCGAACTGTCCCACGACTGGCCGGCCCCGGCGGTGGACGTCGCCGCGCACCTGGCGCGTCACGGCGTCAAGGTCGAGGCCGATCACGTCACGTCGGCGGACCTGGAAGCCGCCGATATTCTGTTGTCCCGGGCGGTGGAAATGCAGGCGGATTTGATCGTCATGGGCGCCTGCGGCCACGCCCGTTGGTCGGAATTGATCCTCGGCGGGGTGACCAACCTCATCCTGGGCCACCAGACCGTACCGGTGGTGATGTCCCACTAAATCGGGTGCGGCGAAGACGGGCGGGCCGGCCGGTTTTCGCCGGTTGGTTTTCGCCCGTCAGCTCCCGGCGGCGTGGAAGCTTTTCATGGCGTCGCCCACGTCCTCGGCGAACAGGTCGAGGAAGAAGTGGTCAGCGCCGTCGACGACCTTGAACAAGACCCGCTTGCCGTCGGCCTTACCTTTCATCTTTTGCGGCAGGTCGGGGACGACCGTGTCGGCGGACCCTGCCATGATCAGCACCGGCACCTCGACCTTGCCGATGAGCGACGGCGTATCCCGGCGGGGGTCCGGCGCGTAATAGGAAATGAAGCTGTCGGCGGTCGCGACCGCGTCGGGGCAATATAGCAGCCCGGTCTTGGCCATCATGTCGGCACCCTTGCCGGCCATGGCCATGGCCTCGGCCTTGCCCAGGACTTCGGCGAGTGGTTGTTTGTGCTGCCGTTCAAACCCGGCAGCGGCCCGCGCCGGATCGTCCGTCGCCGGCGCCAGCAGCGCCAGCCGGTTAATCAGCTGATGGCCGCGTTCAACCGTAAAACGGGTCACCTGATTGCCGCCGCGCGAATGGCCGAACAGCATCACCGGGCCCGCGCCCTTGGACTTCAACCAGTCGAGCCAGACGCCGATTTCGTCCAGCGCATCCGTATGCTTGTGTTTGTGCGCGATCTTGCAGTCATACATGCCGTGCCGATCATCGACGGCGAGGGACAGGTTGACGGCCAGCGTGTTGAAGCCCCGTTCCTTCAGGACGCTGCGAAGGTTGGCAAGCGTGTCCATGGCGTTGTGGGCGAGGGTACCGTGGATGATCATCACCACGCCCTGGGAGAGCGCCTTACCGGCGGCCATGTCGAGCTCGGCATTCAACGTCAGCCTGCCGTGTTTAAGCTTCACTTCTTCGGCCTTGGCGGCGGCCGCCGCGCCGATCAATAGGGCGGTGGCCAGGGTCACGTACAGGATGGACAGGGGGCGCAGCATTGCGAAACTCCATGAATTAAATCGGGTGGGGAAAGACTAAGGGTGCCACCGGGCGAGTTCAATTTTTACAAATTGCGTGCCCGGTTGCGTAAATTCAACCCTGCCGCTCCGTCGCCCGGGGGTCAAGCGCGTCCTGCAGCCCGTCGCCGACGAAGTTGAAGGCGATGACGGTGACGAAGATCAAAAGCCCCGGATAGACGGCGAGCGCCGGGGCGTCCCAGATCAGTTCCTGGGCGTTGGTCAGCAGATTGCCCCAACTGGGCAATGGCGGTTGAATGCCGAGGCCGAGGAAGCTCAACACCGATTCAAGCAAGATCACGTGCCCGACGCTGAGCGTCGTCGCGACAATGATCGGCGATGCCAGGTTGGGCAGGATGTGAACCAGCATGATCCGCTGACTTGTCGCCCCTTGCGCCTGGGCGGCAAGGACGAACTGGCGTTCGCGCAAGGACAGCGCCGTTGCCCGGACCAGCCGCGCCACGGTGGTCCAGCCGACCATGGCGACGATGATGACGATGCGGTAGAGGCTGATGGATCCCGACTGCGCCACATCCTGCGGAACGCCCAGCTTGCCCAGGTCTAACGCCGCCAGCACGATCAGCAGCGGTAGCAACGGCAACGCAATCACCCCGTCGGTGCAGCGCATGAATAGCGCATCAATGCGGCCGCCGAAGTAGCCGGAAATCAGACCGACGGTGGTGCCGAAAATTGCCGCCGTCAGCGCCGCCGCCATGCCGACGAACAACGACACCCGCCCGCCGTGCAGCAGCCGCGCCAGCATGTCGCGCCCGGCCTCGTCCGTGCCGAGAAGGTGCGCGCCGCCCGGCGGCGCCAGACGGGTGAGGAGGTTCACCCGCGTCGGGCTGACGCCTAGGACATCGGTGATCAGCGGTGCGAACAGGGCGAGAACGGCGAGAACTACTAGTAGAATAAGGCTGACCACCGCCAACCGGTGGCGGAGGAACCGCCGGGCGACCAGTTGCAGCGGCGTGCGGCCTTGGTTGCCGTTTCGCGTTGCGGGTGCGCTGTTGCTAGCATTATCGTTATTTTGCGGCAGAGTCATTGCTTGTGCCCCCCGAACCCGATGCGCGGATCAAGCCACGCGTAGGCGAGGTCTGCCAGAATGTTGCCTGTAAGCGTTACCAGCGTGCCCAGCAGCAGCGCGACCAAGGCAAGATTGAAGTCGTTACCCATGACGGCGTCGTAGGTCAGCTTGCCCATGCCGGGATAGGCGAAAATCGTTTCGGTGATCAGCGCTCCGGAAAACAGAGACCCGAAATCCAGCGCGATGATCGTGGTCACCGGGATCAGCGCGTTGCGGAGCGCGTGGCCAAGCACGACCTGACGGTTGGATAAACCTTTGGCGCGGGCGGTGCGGATATAATCCTGGCGCAGCGTTTCCAGCATGCTGGCCCGCATGTATCGCGTGTAGCCGCCGACGTTGGCAAGGGTCAGGCTCGCCGCCGGCAGGACCAGATAAATCAACGTGTCGCCCCAGACTTTGACGCCCGGCGTGCCGAAGCCGCCCGCCGGAAGCCAGCCCAGCACCACGGCGAAGATGATGATCAGGATCAGGCCGAGCCAGAACGACGGCACGGAAATGCCCGCGAAGGCGAACAGGTTGACCGCGTAGTCGCGTGTCGAATAGGGCCGCACCGCCGCCCAGATGCCGAGCGGCAGGCCGATCAAGAGCGCCATGGACAGGCTGATGCCCAACAGCGTCAGCGTGTTGCCCAATGCCGGCAGCAGCACGTCGAACACCGGCCGGGCGAACAGCCGCGAAAATCCGAAATCGCCCTGCAGGACTTCGGCCAGCCAGCTGGCGTAGCGCAGGACAATGGGCTTATCGAGGCCATAGATTTCCCGAAGCTTCGCAATGTCTTCCTGGGTCATCTGCGGGTCGGCGGAAATCAGCAGGTCCACCGGGTCGCCCGGCATCAGCCCGATCAGCCCGAAGATGACGAAGGACATCACTGCCAGAACAAGGGCGGCCTGGGCCACGCGCTGGATGATAAAAGCGAGCATGAGAACAAGCCTAGCGCCGCAAGGGCCGGGTCCGCCATAGGATTCGGTCGGTTTATCGGGCGGTCAAATTGGCGGTCACTTAACCTGCCATTCCTCGACCCAGAGCCCGGTGGTGTACTGATGGCCGGTCGGGCGGATGTTCGTGAGCCATTTCGGCATGATGTAGGCTTCCGCCCGGAAGTAGAGCGGGATCACCGGCAGTTCCGTCGCATAGATTTCCTGCAGCCGCCGCCACATGGCTTTGCGTTTGGTCTTGTCCAGTTCGACCTCAATTTTTTCAATGAGATCGTCCATTTCCTCGTTGTGGAAGCCCGGATAATTCTGCCCGGCCCAGTTGTTGGCCGCCGTCGGAATGTGAGCGGAATGCACTTGGCCCCGGGGCACGCTTTCCGGCGCCGACAGCCACGCGTACATGGCAAGGCCGGTATACTTTCGCTGCCGCACCGTTTCGCCGAAATAAACGCGAGCCTGTTCGTTCTTGATCTTGACGTCGATGCCGACGGCCTTCCACTGGCTTTGCAACACCTGCTGCACCAGTTCCCGCGCCTTCGACCCGGCCGTGGTCATGAAGTCAAAGCGCAGCGCCTCGCCGGTTTTGGCGTGGGTGCGCACGCCCTTTTCCAGCTTGGTGAAACCGTTCTTGACCAGCAGGTCCAGAGCCTTCTTGGGATCGTACTTATATTTCGGGATATCATCGGCGTGGACCCAATCGAGCGGGTTGACGACCGTGTCCGCCACCGGCTGCTTGCCGCTGAACAGTTGCTTGGATACGGCATCGCGGTCGATGGCGTAGATCAACGCATGGCGGATATCCCGGTTTTTCAAAAGCGGATTGTCCAGGTTCACATCGATGTGTTCGTAAATCAGGCCCGGTTTGTAATGGATGTTGAACTTCCGCCCGTGGCGTTTTTCGAACCGCAGCGCCTGATCGACGGTGAAGCCCAGTTCGCCCGCGATCATGTCGATGTTTCCCGACAGCAGGTTCGCTTCCAGAGCCGCCGTGTTGGGGATAACCTTGATGACGATGCGCTTGAACGGGCCCGGCTTGCCCCACCATTTCGGATTCCGTACCAGCACCACATGCGCGCCGCGTTCCGTTTCGGCGATGACGTAGGGCCCGAAGTACAGCGCTTCGTTGGTGGTCTGCGTGTCGAACGCTGTCTTGTTTTTGTAATTGACCGGGTCGGCGTCGAAGGTAACTTCGTCCACGTGCGCCGGAACCAGCGAAAACGCATTGATCGCGTTGTAATCGAACGCGAGCTTATCGAAGTGGATGGTGAAGGTTTTTTCATCCTTGGCCTTGACCTTGTAAGCCGAGCGGTAGAATTCCACCGGGATGATCCCGGATTTGCCCTCACGCCCGGCCCGCCAGGTGAACATCACGTCCTTGGTGGTGATCGGTTTTCCGTCGCCCCACACGGCATCGGGGCGGATCGTATACGTAACCGCGATGCCTTTCTTGCCGTTGGGGGCGACCTCCGGCTTGGCGTGACCGTTTTCGATGGTCGGCAGCGTCGTGCACAGCATGCAGATCAGCTTCCAGTCCTGATCGAACACCGTGAACGGCCGTCGGGTAAATCCCAGGATGTAGGATTTCGCCAGCATGCTGTCGATGTTGGGATGGAAGGTCGAGGGATACTGCGTGATGCCGATGGTCAATTGCTCGCGCGGCGCGGCCTTTGCCGGAAGCGTGAAGAACGACAATCCCAAGGCGGTCAGCAGAACCGGCGCAACCAGGCCGAAACGGGCCGGTCGGATCATCATGGCGTTACCCGTCGTACCCCCGCCCGCCGTGGGCTTTGGACCAGGTTTCCGGATCGTCCAGAAACGCGCGGACTTCTCTAATGGCATCGGGCCCAAAGTATCCGCCCTGTTCAGCCATCTTCAGCACATCGGCCCAGGTTGCGAGGTAACGCAGCGTCACGCCCTCTTTCTCAAGCCCTTCCAGCGCACCGCGAAACACGCCGTAGAAAAACACCACGAAGGCGTCGGTCACTTCCGCGCCGGCGGTGCGCAGCGCGTTGACGAAATTCATTTTCGACGCGCCGTCGGACGCCAGGTCTTCGACCAGCAGAACTTTCGAGCCTTCGACCAGATTACCTTCGATCTGCGCGTCGCGGCCGAACCCCTTGGGCTTTTTGCGGACGTAAAGCATGGGTTTCGAGGCGGCCTCGGCAATCCAGGCCGCATAGGGGATGCCTGCGGTTTCGCCGCCGGCGACGGCGTCGACGCTGCCCAGCCCGGCATGGCGGCGGAGCATCTCGACCCCCAATTCCATGATCCGCCGCCGCGCTTCTGTGAACGAAATCACCCACCGGCAGTCGATATAAACCGGGCTCGCCCAACCCGAGGTAAATATATAGGGCTCTTCCGGGCGGAAGTTGACGGCCTTGATGTCGAGCAGCAGCTTGGCGGTTTCCTCGGCCGGGGTCATGGCGGTCATTCAAGAAGCCTCGTTAGGGTGATCGTTCATCCCGTTTAATGGGTTCGCAGCCCGCCCGCAAGGCGGCCTCCTGGGGATATCCCGCCATCGGTAGGGGTAGGGGGCGGAAAAGGCAGTCCTTGGCATGGGCGGGCGGGCTCATTATGTTCCAGGCACCGGATTTCAGGGGAGGCACCCGTGGCGAACCGCCAGGAACGACGCCGTCAGAAAAAGCTTGGCCGGGCGGAGGACAAACCTTCGCCTCGCATGCGCGCACGGCTGACCGCGGGAATCGACGCCTTCCGCGACGGCCGATTTGCCGATGCCGAGGCTGCCTTCAAGGATGTGCTCGAGGTCCGGCCCAAGGAAGTTGACGCCCTTCATTTGTTGGGATTGATCGAATACCAGACCGGGCGCCTGGATGACGCCGCCGATCATCTGGTCGCGGCATCGATGGTCGACGGCGCCGACCCGGCGATCCATGGCAATCTCGCGGCGGTGCTGAACCTATGCGGCCGGGGGGCGGAGGCCGAGGCCGCGTCCCGACACGTGCTTGATTTGCAGCCCGGCAACGCCGAAGCCTACAACAATCTGGCCGTGGCGCTGGAACTTCAGGGTCGCATCGAAGACGCCGAAATCGCCGCACGATCGGCCATCGAAATCGACGGGCGTTACTTCGAGGGCCGCATCAACTTGGGGAACCTTTTGTTCCGCAAGGGCGACCTGATGGCCGCCGCCGAACAGTGCCGTGCGGCCGAGGATATCGATCCGACCAACCCCATGCCCGCCGGCAACCTGGGTGTGGTGTTGCGCCGCATGGGCGACCTGCGCGGCGCGGAAGACGCCTGCCGTCGGGCGGTCCGGCTCAAGCCCGATTATGCCGAAGGGTTCAACGCGCTCGCCAACGTGCTGATCGCCCAGGGCGACCTGCCGGGCGGGATGGAGGCGTTTCGTCATGCGCTGTCCATTCGAGACGATTATCTGGAGGCCCGCGCCAATCTGGCGGCGGCGCTGTATAAGTCCGGCGCGCTGGAAGACGCCGAAGCGGCCTATGAAGAGACGGTCCAGCGCTATGACGCCTTTGCCGGCGCGTGGTCCGGGCTCGGCATGGTGCGGCTCGCGCGGGGCGATTTGAAAAAGGCGGAAGAGGCCTTCCGCTGGGCCGTCAAGCATCACGAGACGCTGGGCGATGCCTGGGTCAACCTGGCCGCCGCCGGCGCGGTCACGGCGGAGGATGAACAGCGCCTTAAAGATTTGATCGCGGGCGCGCCGGAAAACGACCAGATCGCGCAGATGCACTTTGCGGCGGGGGCGGCGGCGGACAAGCGCGGCGACGCGGACGCCGCGATCAAATCCTTCACCACCGGCAACGCCATGCGGCGAAAACTTCTGACCGGCGTCGGGCAGGGGTTCGACCGTACGCGGTTCGACGGCTTCGCGGACCGCATCGTGACGGCATTGGACCGCGGCGCGTTGGAAAAGCTATCAAGCCACGGCACCGACGACGCGCGGCCGGTGTTCGTGGTCGGCATGCCGCGATCGGGTACGACGTTGGTCGAGCAGATCGTCGCCAGTCATCCGGAGGGTGCCGGCGCCGGCGAACTGGACGCTTTCACGCGGATGATGTCCGATTATCCGGAGGGCGTTGCGGGCCTGGAAGCGGACCGGGCGAGGGATCTGGCGGGCGGGTTCTTGAAACGCCTCGGTGCGGCGCACGGCGATGCGGCGCGGGTCGTTGACAAGACGCCGTTCAATTTGTTTTACCTGGGGCTGGTGCAGGTTCTGCTGCCGGGAGCGCGGGTCGTTCATTGCGTCCGCGATGCGGACGATACGGCGCTCTCCTGTTATTTCACCAATTTCGCCCAGGGCCATGCCTGGTCGACGTCCATCGACGACATCCGCACCGTGCAGTCGGCCCAAACGCGGGTCATGGATCATTGGAAATCCGTGCTGTCCCTACCGGTCCTGGAAGTCCGCTACGAAGACTTTGTCAAAGACCAGGGAACGGCGAGCCGTGCGCTGATCGATTTCCTCGGCCTTGAGTGGTCGGACGCCTGCCTGGACTTCCACCAATCCGGTGGTGCGGTGTTGACGGCGTCGAACTGGCAGGTGCGCAAACCGATCTACAAAGGATCGGTCGGCCGGGCCGCCGCCTATGGCGAGTTGCTGGGCGGCAGGGCATAGGCGGCCCGCTGTGGCGCCCGAGATCAAACCGGAAGTCAAAGACGAAAACCTGCGGCTGGTTCTGTCGCCCGGTCACGACGCCTGGATCATCAGCAGGCTTCAATTGGCGCGGGAGGTATCATGGCTGGCGCTGGCTATCGCGGTGCTGTGTTTCGGGTGGATCGCGTATCAAGCGGTGACATTCGATCCCTGGGCGTCCCATGCCGACGCGGGGGGTTCATCGTCCATGACGAAGACCCGAACCGCGCCCAGCTGATCGCCAAGTTCGCCGCCGAGGGGGGTGGACCGTGCCTGCCAGGCGATGCGGAGCCGACCGATTGGCGGGGATGGATCATGACAATCACCGAGCTGGCGTTTGTGTTCGGATTCATTTCAGTGCTGGTGCTCGGCAGGAACCTGTTTCTGTTCCTGCGCTACCGCAGATACTTGGGCGACCACCGGGCGTTCTTGAAAAAATACGACCGCTTGCCGTAGGGCTTAAAATTAAAAGAACACCCGCTCGACACACCAATAAGCGCCGACTGCGGCGATCAAGACCGATGCCGGGCGGGTGATGCGTACCGCGTACCAGTCGCGTTTGCCGAACGGCAGCGCCAGCAGAACAAACGCCGTGGCAATGACGGCCAGCTGCCCCAATTCGACCCCGACGTTGAACGATATCAGCCCGGCGACGAAGCGCCCGGGCTCCAGCCCGATGTCGCCCAGGGCCCAGGCAAAGCCGAGCCCGTGCAGCAGCCCGAAGCAGAATACCAAAACCGTGCGCCGGATGTTAATCGACTGGGTCAACAGATTTTCCACCGCGACGTAGACGATGGAAGCGGCGATCAGCGGTTCGACAATGGATTCGGGGACCGTGACAATGCCGAGCGACGCCAGCGCCAAGGTGACCGTGTGGGCGACTGTAAACGCCGTCACCTGGATCAGCAGCGGTTTGATCTTAAGCGACAGGAAGAAAAGGCCGAGCACGAACAGGATGTGATCCAATCCCTTCGGGATGATGTGTTCGAAGCCGATGACGATGTAGCGTTTGATGACCTCGCCGATGCCTTCCGTCACCTTGCCGGTGCGGGGCAGGGGTTGGGAGTCCTCGCCATTTCGAAGGTATCCCGTATAGGCGTCTTTCCCCGCGTTTACCTGCCGCACGATGATCGGGCCGAATTGCGCGGCCCAGCCGAAGGTGACGGGATCGTAGCCCGGCGGCAGCGGCGCGATGAAGCGGATGCGGCTGTCGCGCGGCAGGTTCAACGACGGCGCGTCGCCGATCTGCACCCATGTCAGGTCCGGTGCCTGGGCCTTTCCCGCGACGGTCACGCGGATGCCGGATTGCAGTTTCGGCCACATGGCGCGGAACGCGGTTTCCAGAACTTCCGCCGATTTTGCGCGGAGCGCGCCGTAATCGGCGGCTTCGGGCGCGTCGTTGGTGTTTTTCAGATTGTTCAGGTTGATGCCGAGCGCCAGCGGTTCCAGCGTCACGCGGATGTCGATGACGGCCTTGTCCGCCTGGATGTCCACGTCGGCGACGGCGGGACGGACTTCGTGGGCCGATGACGGGAGGGCGAATACCGCCATGAAAAAAACCAAAACCGCACCCAATGTCAGGGCGCGGGTTGACATTGGCCGTCGCTGTGCCAGCCTCATAGGCATCGTGAATTCGGGATTTCGTCGCATGCGGAAACGTCTGTTCGGTCTGACTTTGGCGATGGTGTGGAGCCTTTCGGGGTGGGCCCACGCCCACGAATATTGGTTGTCGCCGGTGAACTATGCCGTATCGGCGGGCGGGCGGCTAGCGGCGGACGTTCGGGTGGGCCAAAATTTCTTGGGCACGGCATTTCCTTATATAGACGGCGACTACGTGCGTTTCGACGTTGCCATGGGCCCGCGTTTGATAAAAGTCACCGGCCGCATGGGGGACGAACCGGCGCTCGACATGCCGGCTCCAGCTGAAGGGCTCGCCGTGGTGGTTCAGGAAGCGACGCCGTCGATCCTGCTGTATGAAAAACTCGAAATTTTCGTAGGGTTCGTCAAACACAAGGACCTGAAAGGCACGCTGGAAGCGCACAAGGCGCGCGGTCTGCCTGAGGTGAATTTCCGGGAATCGTTCAGCCGCTATGCCAAAAGCCTGATCAAAGTCGGCCATGGCCAGGGGGCCGACCGGGCGTTCGGCCTGTTGACGGAAATCGTCGCCCTGAAAAATCCTTACACGGATGACATCTCGGGCGGTCTGCCGATCCGCGTGCTTTATCAGGGCAAACCCCGCGCGGATGCACAGGTCGAAGTGTTCGCCAGTGACGCAAGCAATGCGGTGGACGTCAGGACCTACCGCACGGATTCCGACGGGCGCGCCGCAATCCCCATGAAGCCGGGCACGGAATACCTGCTGGACGCCGTGGTGATGCGGACCATGGACCCCAAGGGCAAGAAAGACGCGCCGGTGTGGGAAAGCTTGTGGGCGTCGCTGACGTTCAAGACGCCGTAATAATAAGGAATGACTAGTTCGGGCGCTGGCGCGGCACGTAGCCGGTTTTCGTCAGTTCCTAGAACATCATGCGCATGTCCGGGTGATCGATGGGGGTGCCGGTGGCGCTGGCTTCCAAATTGCGTTCAGCCACATAGGTCCGGTGTTCGCCGCCGTCGACCAGCACATGATACCAGGGCCGGTCCTTGGGCGGGTTGGTCCAGGCCATGGTGTCGTACCAGTCCGACGACCCCTCGAAGAACGGGTCCAGGTCGGTGACGACGCCGCGGTAATCGAACAGCGTGTGATGAACGATCTGCCCCAGAGAGAATTTGGCGCTCGATTGGCTCATGACCAGACCCTAGCGGGTTCAGGACCGGTCCGATAGGTCATCCGTCACATCCTCCCTTAAAGTTTTCGCGCCCGGTCTTTGATGCGTTGATTGCCGCCGCCGTGCCGTGCCATAAGCGGGCCATGAACGCGACTGCGCACAGTCCCCTGATCTGGGTGCTGGCCGACGACCGGCCCGGCAACCGCAGCCAATGCCTGGGCGTGGCGCGGGTTTTGGGCCTGCCGCACGAGATCAAGGACATCGCCTACGGCTCGCTGGTCGGCCTGCCGAATTTTCTGCTGGGGCGGTCTTTCCGGGCGTTGACGCGGGAAAGCCGCCTGCATCTTACGCCGCCGTGGCCCGATCTGGTGATTTCCGCCGGGCGGCGCAGCGCCTCCGCCGCCAGGCGTATCAAACGCCTTTCCGTCGGCCGGACGAAGCTTGCCCACATCATGCATCCGGGCGCCGGGGGCCGGGATTTCGACCTGATCGCGCAGCCCGCCCACGATGGCGGCCCCGTCGCCAAAAACGCCATCGTCGTGCCGGCAGCACCCCACGGCGTGACGGCGGATGTGCTGGCCGACGCAAAATCGGAGTGGGAGAAGGCCTTCGCGCCGCTGCCGCGGCCGCTGGTCGCGCTGATGGTCGGCGGAAGCACCCGGCGCCGTGAATTCGGGCCGGACATGGCCGGCGAATGCGCGCGGCTCGCCGCCAAGATGGCGAACGATCGGGGCGGCGCACTGCTGGTGTCGACTAGCCGCCGGCTTGAGGAATCGGAAGACCGGAACACCATACCGTCGCTTCTGGCGGCGCTTCAGGGCGTGCCGTACTACATCTATCGCTGGGGAGACCCGGCGGGAAACCCCTACATGGGATACCTCGCCCATGCGGAAACGGTGATCGTCACTGGCGACAGCGTGTCCATGTCGACGGAGGCCTGCGCACGCCCGGGCCAGGTCTATCTATATGAACCGGCGCCGCTGATCACACCCAAGCACAAACGGTTCCACGATTTCCTGTTCGATAACGGGTACGCTCGGCCGCTTCGCGCCGGGACAGTCTGGGAAAACTGGACGCACCCGCCCCTAAACCCGGCCGAGGACGTGGCCGAAGCCATCAGAAAAATGATGGGGTGGTGACCGGGCGGCCATTGCCTCGGGCCGCCGTTGCGCTACCATGCGCGGGATATTTTCGCCTGGGGCAATCAGCAGGGGACGAATGATGGCCAGCGAGCTTCTTTTCGGTATTCAAACGAACGGCATCAAACACACCCACACGGACCCCATGCCGATATGGACACGCGCTTCCGCATGGTGCGGGACGCGGGCGTGTTCGATTACTTGGACAAAATGCCGGACCCGAACCAGATCGACGACTTCGAGCGTGCGTGGGACAAATAAGGCCTGCCGGTGTGGGTGGGCGGCTGGTTTTACGTGTTGGGCCAGGACGAAGCGTTGCTCGAGAAAAATCTCGAAACCGGCAGGCGCTTGGGCTCCCTCGTCCTCAATACGCAGATCAAGATCAATCACGCGAAAGGCCATGTGGTCACCGAAGACGAAATCCTGAACGCGTATCTGTGGGCAGCGGAACTCGGCGGGAAATACGGCGTCATCCCGTGCTTCGAAGTGCATGTGAACATGTGGTCGGAGGATTTCGCCCGCGTCGCCCGCGTCGCCCGCGTCGGCCGCATGGTCGAAGCGCGGGGGGTGGAATTCAACATCACCCTGAACCACAGCCATGTGATTTTCAAAATCGATAATCCCAAGGAACAGAAAATTTTCGACACGAACAAACAGATCGCGGCGGGGGAGGTGATCTTTGATCCGTACACGCCGGGCAACGTACTCGAGGAATTGATCAATGCCGGATGGGTCCGCCACTGCCATGCCCGTGCCGCCATTCCCAATAATCCGGTGAACGAAACCGGCCGCCATCCGGACGGCGCCGTCGGCCGAGGCATTCAGTATCCGTTCGTGCAGCCGAAGCCCGGCGAATACCATGCGGATTGGGACGGCGCGCTGTTGGAGCCGTGGAAGGAATGCATCCGCATGCTGATGCGCCACCACGCCAATGATCCGAAGGGCGAGCTGGGCCAGATTTCGACCGAATTCATCCCCGGCACGGATTATGGCGAGGGATGCAAATATTCCCTGTTCGATCAGGCCGTCGCCTGCGTCGAATGGATGTGCGAAACGTGGGATGCCGTCAAACGCGAGGCGGCGGCGTAACGCCCGGATCAATAAGTTCCTCCCACCCGCGGCCGGTTCCCCCCGACCGGCCAAGGGCCCTCAACGAAAGGCGGCGTCACATGATCGTGGCGCCGCCTTTTCTGCGACCACCCGCTCTTGGTGGGTTGACAGGGGCCCAGGTGGCTTGTACGAGGAATTCCGAATTCTGAATTCACAAATTAAAAACAATTGGAAACCCAAGGAACCCTATGCGTCCGCTCGCCGCCAAACCCGACCTAGTCGCCCAGACCCATGACGCCATTCGGAGCGCCATCATGTCCGGCGACTTGGCGCCCTGCGCCCCCCTGGCGCAGGAAGAACTGGCGGAACAGCTCGGCGTCAGCCGCCAGCCAATCAGCCATGCGCTGGTCCTTTTGAAGCGCGAAGGTCTTGTCGTCGACCGCGGCCGCAAGGGCCAGATGGTGGCGCCCATCGATGCGGAAAAACTGCTCGGTCTCTATCAGGTGCGCGGCGCGCTTGATCGGCTCGCCGCGCGGCTCGCGGCGGAAAAACGCGAGCGCGGGCTGTTGCCGTTGGTCGAAAAGGGCAAAGTTGTCGCGACGAAGGGCGACCTGGGCGCCATCGCCGATGCCGACATCGCTTTTCACAAAACACTCCACGACCTTTCCGGGAACGTGGAGATCTCGGTTACAGCGGCAGGCTTCTGGCCGCACATGGCGCGGTCCATGCGCGTCGTCCTGGAAGATCGGGCCGCCTGGCCCGGCATTTGGACCGAACACGAAGCCATCGCCCTAGCTGTCGCCGAAGGCGATGTGAAGCAGGCGGGAGACCTTGCCGCCCGGCACGCGGAAAAAGCCGGTGAAGCAACCTACCGGCGCCTTAAAGATAATTGACGAAAACGCGAACGAACAAAATTGCCAATTCATGGAGGGACGAACAATGAGACTGACGCAGGAAGAATTGAAACGCTTCGACGAGGAAGGCTATCTGTTCTTCCCCGGCCGGTTCACGCCCGACGAAGCCGCGATGCTGAAACGCGAGGCGGATAACGTCTACGCCATGGATCGGGAAGAGGTCTGGCGTGAAAGCTCCGGTATCGCCCGCACCGCCTTCGCCGCCCACACATACAACGAAGGCTTCCGGCGGCTCGGCGCCCATCCGCGCCTGATCGAGCCGGTGGAACAGTTGCTCGACGGCAAGCTGTACATGCATCAATACAAGGTCAACGCCAAGGCGGCCTTCGACGGCGAGGTGTGGCAGTGGCATCAGGATTTCGGCACCTGGCACCGGGACGACGAAATGCCGGAACCGAGCGCCATGAACATCGCGGTGTTTCTGGATGACGTGACGGCGGCCAATGGCCCGCTGCTGTTCATTCCGGGCAGCCACAAGAAAGGCGTCGTCGCCGCCGGTCACGACTTGGGAACAACGTCCTATCCGCTGTGGACGCTCGACCGGGAGACCGTCGTCAAGCTTGCCGAAGAAGGCGGCTGCGTCGCGCCGACCGGGGCGGCGGGCAGCATATTGGTGTTTTCATCGCTGCTGGTTCACGCGAGCCCGCCCAACATCTCACCTTTCGGGCGGACCATCGTCTACCTGTCACTCTGCCGCGTGGATAATCACATCCGTGCCTTCAACCGGCCGGAATGGATCGCCCACCGCGACTTTGCGCCGATTGAGGCGCTGGCCGACGATTGTCTTGATGAACTTGTCGCCCAAACCAAAGCCGCAGCGGAGTAATTCGAATGTACATCTATCAAGAATTGGCGGCCCGCGCGGCCGCCGACAAACCCGTGCGCGTCGGCCTGATCGGCGCCGGCAAATTCGGCAGCATGTTTCTGTCGCAGGTGTCGACGACGCCGGGCCTGACTGTCGCCTGCATCGCCGACCTGGCGCCCGACCGCGCCAAGGCGGCCTGCCGCAACGTCGGCTGGGCGGATGAGCTGATCGACAACACGGAATTCACCGACAACGCCACCCGAATGATGGAAAAGGGCGGCGTCGACGTGATGGTCGAAGCCACGGGCAACCCAATCGTCGGCATCCGCCACGCCCGCGAGGCGATCAGGAACGGCATCCACATCGTCATGGTGAACGTCGAGGCTGATGTGCTCGTCGGGCCGCTTTTGGCCGCGGAAGCGCGCGCCGCAGGCGTCGTCTATTCCATGGCCTACGGCGACCAGCCGGCGCTGACCTGTGAAATGGTCGAATGGGCGCGGGCCACCGGGTTCGAGGTCGTTGCCGCCGGCAAGGGAACCAAGTACCTGCCGAAGTATCACGCCTCGACGCCGGACACGGTCTGGGATCACTACGGTTTAACCAAGGAACAGGCCGCCGCCGCTGGCATGAACAGCCAGATGTTCAACAGCTTCCTCGACGGCACCAAATCGGCGCTCGAGATGGCGGCGATTGCCAACGCGACGGATCTGACGCCGCCGTCGAATGGGCTTAACTTCCCGGCCGCCGGGATGGATGACCTGGCCCACGTGTTACGCCCGACCGCTGACGGCGGGATGCTGGAAAGGAAGGGCCAGGTCGAGGTCGTGACCTCCATCGAACGCGACGGCCGCCCGGTCGCCAGGGATCTGCGCTGGGGCGTCTATGTCGTTATCGAAGCGCCCAACGATTACGCCGCCGCATGCTTCCGCCAGTACGGCATGAACACCGACGCGACCGGCCGCTATTCGGCCATGTACAAGCCGTTCCACTTGATCGGGCTTGAGCTCAACATCTCGATCCTCTCGGCGGCGCTGTTGAACAAGCCGACGGGGGCGACCTTGGGCTTCCGGGGCGACGTTGTCGCCACCGCCAAGCGGCCGTTGAAGGCTGGCGAAAAGCTCGACGGTGAAGGCGGCTTCACGGTGTGGGGCAAGCTGCTGCCGGCGGAAAAATCGCTACAGATTGGCGGGTTGCCCATCGGCCTCGCCCACAACGTGGTGCTGAAATCCGATATCGCCGAAGGCCAGCCGGTCCGCTGGCAGGATGTGGATGCGGACGAAACGCTCGAAGCGGTGAAAATTCGCCTCGACATGGAAAACAAGTTCAGGGGCAAGGATACCGCCTGACAATAGCTTTTGGCCTGATCGACGTAACAGTCGGGAGAGGGTGGGCAAATTAAGAAGGGCCGGGCTTCCAGGTAGGGGTCGCCGCCCTTTGTCGTTTGGGCCGGAGGCGGTGGCGGGCAACCGGTCAGCCGACCTGCCGGCCGCCCTTGACGATGGGGCCGGTGAACGCCGGCGGCGTCAGGGAAAAGCGGCGGCCGAATTTCTCGAAATAAAGCGCGTGGTCGGGGCCTTCTCCGACGGCCCGATAACGGCGTTGGTATTCGTCTTCGGTGATGTTGTCGGGCAGGCGGCATAGATCGTCGAAATCCCGTTTCGACCAGGCCGGGCCGGACCATGCTTCGGCGATGTGGGGCAGGGGGCTGTCCTGATCGACCAATGCCGCCGCGTGGCTGGATATCAGCCGGGTGACCAGCTCCCGCGCCATCAGTTCAAGCCGGATCCGGTCCGTGCCGCCCCGGATATCCGCGTATTTGACGGCGGTGATCGGGCCGAAATCGACCTCTTCGGCGATTTCGTGGAGCGTCGCGCCGTACCGGTCAAATCCCTGATAAAGCGCGAACACGGAAGGATAGATCCCCCGAACCGTCGGCGGGCCCGGGTGGATGTTGTAGGCGGGGCCGTCGAGCCGCGCCAGCACCGCCGCCGGCACGATCACATCGGTACAGAATGCGACCAGCCGCAGGCCCGTGGGATCGGCCGTCGCGGCATCCAATTCCCTCAGCGTCGACACGCCGATCACCTGCGCGTCAGGCCTGGCGCCCTCGATCAGTTTGGTGACACCCGGCAGTTCGTCGGCTTCGGCCAGTAGAAGAATGGTTTTCAAGGGCGGTGTCTCCGGTCAATCAGCCCGCTGGAACAGGCGGTCGGCGACGTAGGGATTGGTTTCGCGCTCATGCCCGAAGGTCGACAGCGGCCCGTGGCCCGGCACAAACGTGATGTCGTCGCCCAAGGGGAACAGCTTTTCGCGGATCGATTTGATCAGCGTCGGGCCGTCGCCCCGGGGAAAGTCGGACCGCCCGACCGAACCCTGGAACAGCACGTCGCCGACGAAGGCGACCCGCTCGTCCTTGTGAAAAAACACCAGATGGCCCGGCGTGTGGCCGGGGCAGTGATAGACCTCGAAGGTTTGTTCGCCGACCGTGCACAGGTCGCCGTCGCCGAGCCAGCGGTCGGCCTCGAACGTCCGCAATTCGCCGAACCCGTATTGCCGCCCCTGGGTCGGCAGTTGATCGATCCAGAATTTGTCGTCCGGATGCGGGCCTTCGATGGGCAGGCCGAATTCATCGGCCAGGTCGGCCACTGCGCCCGCGTGGTCCAGATGGCCGTGGGTCACCAGGATTTTTTCCAGCGTCACGCCGGTTTCCGCCACCGCCTGTTTCAGCCGGTCGGGCTCGCCGCCCGGATCGATAAAGGCCGCCTTCATGGTCGCTTCGCACCAGACAAGCGAGCAGTTCTGCTGCAGCGGCGTGACGGGAATGACGGCGGCTTTCATGAAAAATCTTTTACATCAATGACTTAACAATATATAGTTGAAGTCTAGGATGAAGGCTGTCACATCCACGCCAATCCGGTACAATTACTCTTAAACCATAAGGTGCCTATTGTCTTCGAAACTCAAACGCCAACCCCGTGTGTTGGGTGAGGCGCTTGAGGATATCGAGGCCCGGTTCAAGTCGCAAGCTGAACAGATGTAGGTTCTGCAGAACGTTCTGGAGAGGCAGAAGCAGCTGATCGATGAATTGCGCGGCGTCCGCGCGGTCATTCCGACGGACGAAGAACGCGGCTTTACCAAGTGGGCCGACGCCGGCGGTTTCGACCGCGGGTCGCCGTTCGCCGTTGCCGCGGACTAATCGGTAGCATAATATCGCGCTCCGATTTCGCCGGCCGGAATCGGCCGGGGCGGTGCTTGCTCCATCGGCGATAAAAATCGTTCCGGTTTATTTACAATAATTGAATATCGGGGCTTACAATAAGAGCGTGCACTGCATCACAAGTTAGTGACATACATCACATACCTGGACGAAAGGCATAGGATAGGGTGCAGTCAGTTAACCGGGTAGCGGAACGCTGATCTCCTCATGGGCGAAGCCGCCGGGCGCAGGCCGATCGGCCGCCGCCGCCCGCGCCCAAGAGAGCGTTCAACGGCTGAACCGCCGGCGCCCAATCCCTAAATTTTCTTAAACGACCGGTTTGCCGGTCAGATCGTAGTCGTCCGAGCCCGTGATCTTCGCCCGGATCATGTCGCCCGCGCGGACGGTCCCCACGCCGGACAGCCGGACGACGCCGTCGATTTCCGGCGCATCGGCGAACGACCGGCCGACCGCGTCGCCGTCCGCCGCCTCGTCAATCAGCACGTCAAGCTCCCGCCCGACCAGCCGTGCAAGCCGCTTGGCGCTGACGGCCTGCTGAACCTCCATCAACTGTTCCCAGCGGTCCTGCTTTTCATCCTCGTCCAGGTGGCCGTCGAGTTTATTGGCGCGGGCGCCCGACACGTTTTCGTATTTGAAGCAACCGACCCGGTCCAGTTCCGCTTCTTCCAGCCAGTCGAGCAGGTATTCGAAATCTTCTTCCGTTTCGCCGGGGAATCCGACGATGAAGGTCGAGCGGATGACCAGGTCGGGGCACTCCGCCCGCCATTTCTCGATGCGCTCCAGCGTCTTTTCCTGATTGCCGGGCCGGCGCATGGCTTTCAGCACCTTGGGGCTCGCGTGCTGAAACGGAATGTCCAGGTAGGGCAGGGCCTTGCCTTCGGCCATCAAGGGAATGACGTGGTCGACGTGCGGGTAGGGGTAGACGTAGTGCAGGCGGGTCCACACCCCAAGTTCCGCCAGCCCTTCGCACAGATCGAGAAACCGGGTCTGCCGGGTGCGGTCCCGCCATTCGCTTTCGGCGTATTTGATGTCCACGCCGTAGGCGCTCGTGTCCTGGGAAATGACCAGCAGTTCCTTGACCCCGGCCTTCACCAGGTCTTCGGCCTCGCGCAGCACGTCGCCCACCGGGCGGCTCGCCAGTCCGCCCCGAAGCGACGGGATGATGCAGAACGAACATTTGTTGTTACAGCCCTCGGAAATCTTCAGATACGCGTAATGCCGGGGCGTCAATTTGAGCCCCTGTGGCGGCACCAGGTCGAGATACGGGTCGTGGCGGGGCGGCAAGGCCTGATGCACGGCCTGCATGACTGTTTCGTACTGATGCGGGCCGGTGACGGCGAGGACGCCCGGATGGATTTCCCGGATCAGGTCTTCGTGCACGCCGAGACACCCGGTGACCACGACGCGGCCGTTTTCGTTCATGGCCTCGCCGATGGCGTCCAGGCTTTCGTCCCGCGCGCTTTCCAGAAAGGCGCAGGTGTTGACGATGACCAGATCGGCGCCGTCATAGCTGTCCACCAGGTCATAACCCTCGGCCCGGAGCCGGGTAATGATCCGTTCAGAATCGACCAGCGCCTTGGGGCAGCCGAGGCTGACCAAGCCCACTTTCGGGGCTGGCTTATTTCCCGGTTTTTCGGCGGTTTGGGGGCGTGGATTGCTCATGGCCCCTCATATAGCTGGTTCTTGGCCCTCGCGTTAGGGAAATCCAGGCAAAAAAATCCTGGGCTAAGGGCAATTACCTTTGTATGACAACGAGCCTAGACTGTTGCCCCCGTCAAGGCGAAACGCCCCGAAACCCGGGCAACCAACCGTTTATCGGCAAGGGCTGGACAAAGCAGAGCGGCACAATGGATTACGATCAGGTATTCAGGAATGCGGTGGACCAGGTAAAGGGCGAGGGCCGTTACCGCGTTTTCGCGCACCTGGAACGGCAATCCGGCAATTTCCCCCACGCCACCCGCCATCACGATGACGGATCGACCAGCCCAGTCGTTGTCTGGTGCTCCAACGATTACCTGGGTCAGGCGCAGAACAAGGACGTGCTCAACGCATTTACCGAAGCCGCCGGTCGCATGGGCGTCGGCTCCGGCGGGACGCGCAACATTTCCGGCACCAGCTATCTGCATGTGGCGCTGGAAAAGGAACTCGCCGATCTGCACGGCAAGGAAGCGGCGCTGCTGTTTACCTCGGGCTACGTATCCAACGACGCGGGCATTTCGACCATCGCGCGGCTGATGCCCGATTGCGTAATTTTTTCCGACGAATTGAACCACGCCTCGATGATCGCGGGCATCCGGCATTCGGGATGTGAAAAGTTGATCTATCAGCACAACGATCCCGATCATCTGGAAGAACTGCTGAAAACTGTCCCGTTGGATCGGTCGAAGCTGATTGCGACGGAAAGCGTCTATTCCATGGACGGCGACGTGGCGCCGCTGGCGCGCATCTGCGACCTGGCGGAAAAATACGGCGCCATGACCTATTTGGACGAAGTGCATGCGGTCGGCCTTTACGGCGAAGGCGGCGGCGGCATTTCAGAACGGGACGGCGTCGCCCACCGGTTTACGGTCATCGAAGGCACGCTCGCCAAGGCATTTGGGCTCATGGGCGGCTACATCACGGCGTCCGAAGCGTTGATTGACGCGGTGCGCTGTTCGGCCCCGGGGTTCATCTTCACCACGACCCTGCCGCCGCCCTTGGTCGCGGGCGCTCTCAATTCGATCCAGCATGTGCGCAAAACAAACGCGCTTCGCGTGCGTCTTTTGGAACGCGCCAATCGTTTGAAAGACCTGTTGTCCGATGCCGGCCTGCCGCTTATGCCGTCGGTGACGCATATCGTGCCGCTTTTGGTCGGCGATCCGGAACGCTGCAAACAGGCGACGGACATGCTGCTTGACGAATACGGCGTCTACATCCAACCGATCAATTACCCGACCGTGCCCAAGGAGACGGAACGGCTTCGCATCACGCCGACGCCGTTCCATGACGACGGCGTCATGGACGAACTGGTGGCGGCGCTCAAGGACGTTTGGATGCGCCTGCAGCTTCGCAAGGCGGCGTAAAGCGAACCCATGCGGCTTCAACTCGCCACCTGGCCCGAGGTCGAAAGCTACCTCGCCAAATCCACAGGCATCATCATTCCCCTCGGATCGACGGAACAGCACGGGCCGACGGGGTTTATCGGCACGGATGCCCTCTGCCCGGAAATCCTCGCCTATGGTTTGGATGAAAAACGTGCGGCCGAAGGCAACGACGTGATGATCGCGCCGACCCTTTCGATCGGCATGGCGCAACACCACCTGGGCTTTGCCGGATCGGTGACGCTCCGCCCGACGACTCTGATCGCCGTAGTGCAGGACGTGGTCAATTCGCTGGCCAAGCACGGCTTTGACCGGTTTTATTTCTTGAACGGCCACGGCGGCAACATTGCGACCGTGTCGGCGGCGTTTTCGGAAATTTACGCCGAACACTCCTTCGGCCGGGCCGGGGACAATCGCCCGCCGGTGCGCTGCCAACTGGTTAACTGGTTCACGCTGCCCGGCGTGATGGAAATCTGCAAAGACGCGTTTGGCGATGATGACGGCAGCCACGCCACCTGCGGCGAGGTGTCGCTGACCTATTACGGTTTCCAGAAAGACGCGGAGCGCGTGCGCCACGCGGCGATGGCGCCGGGCCGCGCCGGCGAGGGCAAGATTTACGACAGCGACGATTACCGCCGCCGGTTCCCGGACGGGCGCATCGGCTCCGACCCCCGGAAGGCGTCGGTCGACGTCGGAGAAAAGCTGTTTAACACCGCCATTGGCGAAATCGCGGAGAGCTACGACACCTTCGTCGGCGCCGCGTAAGGCGGGCTGCGCCGCCATGGTCGCACCCGTCCGCATCCTGCACCTGACCGACCTGCACATGCGCCGCCACCTGGACGGCAGCGCCAACAAGGTCGACCGCCTGTCGCGGGAAATGCCAGCGGTGCTCGAACGGCTTGCGGCCATGGTCCCGGCGCTGGGCGTCGACGTTGCGGTGATATCCGGTGACCTGTTAGACGTGCCGGATGAATACATCGACGGGTCGCTGAACGACCCCGCCGCGCGGGCCGATATGGCCGCGAAGGCGCTTGCCGACTACCGGCTTTTTGCAGGATTGAATCGGCGGCCTGGGCCTGCCCGCGGTGGTCATTCGAGGTAACCACGATGACGAGGCGTTGTTCGATCGGGCATTCACGGATTGGCAACCGGTCCGGGACATTGAGGGGCTGCGCTTCGTTTGTTTCCGGGATTGGCTCGCCGCCGACCGCTCGCCGGTCCGCGGCGATGCCAACCGGGCGCGTTTTCTTGCGGCGGTCGACGATGCGGACAGTCCGGCGCAAATCCACGTGCAGCACTACATGATCGATCCGCCGACCTTCGCCAGTGGCTGGAAATACGAATACGTCGATGCGGCCGATTATCGGGACCGGATCAATGCGTCCGGCCGCGTGGCGGCGGTGCTGTCCGGCCACTATCATCCGGGAAGCCATCTGGTTTCACCGGAAGGCGTGCACTATTCCGTGCCCAAGGCGTTTACCTCCGCGCCGCATCCGTTCCGCATCGTCGAGGTCGCGGTTTCGGGTGGGTCGGCGCGGGTGGTTGGCATCGGGGACCGATCCGCGGAAAATGGCGGCGCGGGTTGAAAAGGCGTAAGCGATGAAAAGGGCGTTTCTGATCTTCATAACCGGCGGCTGCCTCGGCCTGTTCGCCGGGGTCGTCATCGGGATATTCGTCTATCCCTACATCTTCCTGACCGACATCGTCGCGACCGACGGCGTCGGACGATCCGGCAAAGAAAATCGTCGCCGCTGGGACGTTCATCCACGCCAACCCGTCGGACCCGATCCATTACGGAAAGGGCGTGGTGAAGGTATTCGACGACCTGGTTCACATCGAGGCGGATTTCGAGGTCGGGCCCGGCCCCAAATATCACGTTTACCTGGTGCCGCTGGACGCCGTGACGCCGTCGACCGAGGTGCCGAAGACGATGTTCGTCGACCTGGGGCGGCTCAAGGCGTTCAAGGGGTCGCAGAACTTTTCCGTCCCCGCCGGGATCGATCACAAAACCTACAAACACGTGGTCATCTGGTGCGAACAGTTCGGCGTGCTGATTTCGCCGGCGAAGCTGGCGTTCAAGAATTGATCCCGTCGACCGGCGTTAGCGCCCGCCGGACTTTGCCCGCCGGTATGCCACCCAATCACCGCCCGGAATTTCGACCGCACCCCGCACCGGCCGGTTGTAAACGTATATCCAGGCGTCGGTGTCCGGTTCGATTAACTTGACCGCGTTGCGGACGAAAAGACTGCCCCGCCGGTTATCGGGATCAAACCCTTCATAGGCATCAAGGCGCTTGAGCGCCGATGCATCCCGGATATCGAACAGATCGCCCGCGGTTTCGCCGCCGCCGGGCACAAGCCCCGGATAGCGGCCTAAATCCATCAACCGGCCTTCGATGCGGCAGGGGCCGATGTGCCGAAGCGCCCCCGCAAGTCTGAGGCGGCGAAAGGCGGCCTGGTCTTTCCGTAGGCTGCCGTAAAAGGCGATCAGCCGCGGTTCGGAGCGGGCAGGGACCGGGCGGGCGGGGCGGTGTCGGGACGGGTTCGGCGGGATCGGCATGCCGCCATCATGCGCCAAATCAGCCGGCGCGGCAAAACCGGTAGCCGAGGATTTTGTACGCCAGCTTGGCGGCCAGGAAGTTGCACGCATGCAGCGCCGGATGCGGCGCCAATTCGACGATGTCGGCGCCGACGATGGTGGCGGTTTCCGCCGCGCGGCGGAGGATCGGCATGACGTCGGCCCAGAAAAAGCCGCCCGGCTCCGGCGTGCCGGTGGCCGCCATCAGGCTGGCGTCGAAGCCGTCCAGGTCGAAGGTGACGTAGACCGGCCGTCCTTTGAGAGGTTTCACGATCTCTTCGACATTCCAAGTCGCCCGGTCCTTGCCCCAGTGGATGCGGACCCGGTGGCGGTTGGCTTCCAGAAACGGCACTTCGCCCGCCGAAATGTTGCGGATGCCGATGGAAACCAGCTCTAGGTCCGGCGCGTCCAGGCAGCGGCGGAGGGCCGCCGCGTGGCTGTAAGGCTCGCCCTCATAACCGTCGCGCAGGTCGGCGTGGGCGTCGAAATGCAACAGGGCCAGATCGGGATACTTTTCCAGAAACGGCCGGATGGCGCCCGGCGTCAGCGAATGTTCGCCGCCCAGCACCACCGGAAAAGCGCCGTCGTCAAGCGCCTGGCCGGTCAGCCCGGCGACCATGTCCAGCGCGTCCATGATGTCCTTGGGCATGTCGGGTTCGGCCAGCGTTTCGACCCGGAAGGACCGGCACGGTTCGCACCACAGTTCTTCGTCGAACAGTTCGACCTGATGCGATGCCTCGAGGATCGCCTTCGGCCCGGCCGCCGTGCCCGCACCCCATGACACGGTCTGTTCAATCCCGAACGGGATGATGCGGACCAGGGGCGTATCGGCGGCGGCGGCGTTTTCCGGCGTCAGGCCGAGAAACCCGTCTTCGGGCGCAATGGCGGTCATTGGAACAGTTTGGCGAGCCGGCGTTCCTTGCGGCCCTGCCAATTGCCCTGATGATAGGCGTCGGACGCCAAAAGCGGCAGCACCGTCGTCGCTTCGGCAAAGACCATCTGTTCCTGCGCGAGGGAGACCTTGCCCCACGAGCACGCTTCCTTGAGCGTCGAGGACGAGCACGCCCCGTCGCGCGCGTCGGCGACGGTGATCTGCACCGCGTACTTGTGCATTTCGACATCGTCGTGGCCCAGGATTTCGGCGCAGACGACCGTGTCTTGCGCGAAGTTCTTGGGTACGCCGCCGCCGATCATCAAAAGACCGGTGGTTCCGGCTTCGATCTTGATCTGCGTCAGTTCGCGGAAGTCGGCGACGGAATCGATCGACAGGTATGGTTTCTTTTCGGCGATCCGGTTGACCTGATGCTTGACCAGGCCGAAGCCGGCGGACGAGTCGGAAAACGCCGGGCAGAAGATCGGCACGTCGCGTTCGAACGCGAGCTTCACCAGGCTGTTTTCCTTCTTGCCGTGCTCCGACAGATAGCGGCCCATTTCACGGATGAACGCGCGCGAAGAATAGGGGCCCGGGGGCAGGCTGTCGGCAATCTCACCGATGGTGTGGTCGCAGGCCTGAAGGTCTTCTTCGTCGATGTAGGTGTCGTAGATGCGGTCGATCAACAGGTCGCGGAGCGTGTCGTCGGCGATGGAATCCTTCGCCTGATAGTGCTTGAAGCCCATACCTTCGAAGAAATCCATGTCGACGATGGACGCCCCGGTGGCGACGACGCAATCGATCATGTTGTTCTTCAACAGGTCGGCGTACAGGTCCATGCAGCCGCCGGCGGATGTGGAGCCCGCGAGCGTCAGCATGATGGTGCAATCACGGTCCGACAGCATGTCGTTATAAATGGACGCCGCGCGCGCCAGGTCGCGGGACGAAAAAGACATCCCCTGCATGGCCGAAATGATCGGCCGGGCGTCGAATGACGTGATGTCAATATGGGTTACTTCGTCCGCCAGCAAGGCGGCCTTGCGGTTGTTGCTCATGGCAATGGTCTCTCGGTTGCGTCGGTTAGCCGCGTGAGGCAGCTGCGATACGGTCCTGGCCGAAACGGGTCTGGAACGGCATGTCCTCGACAATAACGTCTTCATGGGTGGCGAAGCCGTTAAAGTCGCTGCGCATGGTCGACCCATAGGCGCCCAGCATCCCGATTTCGATGTAGTCGCCCACATCGGTGGTTTCGGGCAGCAGGAACGGGCCGCGCATGATGTCGAAGTCGTCGCAGGTCGGACCGAAGAAACTGAATTCGCCCATCGGTCCGGTCCCGTCCGGGTTGCCCAGGTGACGGACCGGATAGCGCCAACCCAGCGGCCCCGCGTCGAACAATGCGCCGAACACGCCGTCGTTGATGTAAAGCGCGGTGCCGGAGCGGTGTTCCACCCGAACGATCAGCGACGCGGCCTCGGCCGAAAGCGCCCGGCCGGGTTCGCACCACAACTCGCAGTTCTCGGGCACCAGCATGGTGGTCTCGATATACTGCTCGATGGCGTCGACGAACGCGCCCATGGGCGGCGGCGTCATGCCGGGATAGGTCGCGGGGAAGCCGCCGCCGACGTCGAGCACGTCGAGGATGACGCCTGCGCGGACGACCGCCTGCTGGACCGACTGCAGCGCCGTCGGGAAGGCCTGCGGATCGGCGGTCTGGCTGCCGACGTGAAAACACGCACCGAGCCGTTCCGCAACCTGGCGGGTTTTCCGCAACAGCGCCTCGGCCTCGCCGCCGCGGGCGCCGAATTTGGCGGACAGCGGAATTTCCGCCGCCCCGCCCGGCACCGACAGACGCACACAGAGCGTCAGATCGCGGGCGTTTTCGGTCGCCTTCAGAATCTTGCGAAGCTCGGCCTCGCTATCCAGCGCGAAGGCGCGGACGCCGTGCTCGAAGTATGCTTCGGCGATCGATTCCGGCGCCTTGACCGGATGCATGAAGGCGATTTCCGCTTTGGGCGACAATGATCGCACAAGGCGGATTTCCTTGATCGAGGCGGTTTCAAATTTTTTGAGCCCGCCGGACATCAGGGCGCTTAAAAGCCAGGGCGATGGGTTTGCCTTGACGGCGAAAAAGGTCTTGCCGGGAAAATTGGCGCAAAACCATTCCCCCGCCCGGGCCGCCATGGCGGGGCGCACGCAGAAAACCGGATTTCGGGGCAGTTTGACGCGGACTACGTCCGGGGAGCTGAGAAAGTTTTCCAACGCATGGAACCTCCTATACTGGCCCACCGGACCGAAGTCCGGGAGGGGGCCACACCATTGGCAAATCACAATCCCCGTTCACCGCTGGACGCGGGAACGTAAGGAGGGCTTCGTATACCCGATTTCGGGTTTTTCAAAGAAAATTTTGACCCCCCGCGGCAATTTTTTTTGTGGACGAAAGTTTACGCCCTTCAAGCGGTTATCCCGGCTTTCAACGGTCCGGTCATTTTGTATACAATCCAGAAATGAACTTTGACCTTACCGAAGAACAGCGCCTGTTTCAGGACGCCGTCCGCGCCTTCGCCCGGGACAATCTGGCCGACGGCGCGCTGGCCCGCGCGCACGCCGGCGAATACCCCCGCGACGTGGCGAGGCTGATGGCGGAAAACGGATTGCTCGGCATCACCATGGCGGAAGAAGACGGCGGACAGGGCGGCACGCTGATGGACGCCGTCATCGCTATCCAGGAAGTCGCCATGCACTGCCCGCGGTCGGCCGATGTCATCCAAGCCGGCAGTTTCGGCGCGATTCGCGTGCTTGCGGCCTATGCGACGGACGATCAGAAAGACCGGTTTTTGAAGCCGCTTTTGGCCGGCGAAACACTGATCGCCGTCGGCATGACCGAACCGGACGCCGGGTCTGCCGTCACCGACCTTAGAACGACGGCGACGCCCGATGGCGACGGCGTCCGCATCAACGGTCAAAAGTGTTTCACCAGTCATTCGCCCGAGGCGGATGTTTTTCTGGTTTATGTGCGGTACGCGCCGGGGGTCGACGGCATCGGGTCGGTGCTTATCCCGAAAGGATCGCCGGGTCTGGAAGTCGGAAAACCGACGCCGTTTCTGGGCGGCGACGACTGGTCGCCGTTGTTTTTCGACAACTGTTTCGTGCCGCCGGAAAACATCCTTTTGCGCGAAGGCGGCTTTAAAAAACAGATCGCGGGCTTCAATGTTGAGCGAATCGGCAATGCCTCGCGCTCCCTCGCTTTGGGCCGCCTGGCCTTCGAAATCGCCCGCGACCATGCGCTGACCCGCAAGCAATTCGGCCGCCCGCTGGCCGAATTTCAGGGCCTGCAGTGGAAGTTCGCGGACATGAAGATCAGGCTCGACGCCGCGCAGTTGCTTTTATACAGGGCGGCGGTCAATGCCGACGCCGGGTTTCCGTCGGCGCAGGACACGGCCATCGCCAAGCATTTCTGCAACGAGGCGGGGCACTGGGTGGCGTCGGAGGCGCTCCAGGTCATGGGCGGCACGGGATATTCCCAGGAAAGCCTGGTCGAATACTGCTTCCGCCGGACGCGGGGCTGGATGATCGCCGGCGGGTCCTTGGAGATCCTGAAAAACCGCATCGCCGAAGGCGTGTTCGAACGGCGTTTCTCCCAGCGCCCGCCGGGCGATAAGGACTGACCGGCCGATGACCGACCGGACAACCCTTGCGAAGGCGCTGTTCGAGCCCCGGGGCGTGGCGCTCATCGGGGCGTCGGGCGATCCGGGCAAGAACTCGGGCCGGCCGCAGCGGTTTTTGAATGCGCACGGCTATCTGGGCGAGGTCTATCCCATCAATCCGGCCCGCGATCAGGTGCAGGGCGCCAAGGCATTCAAATCCGTTTCCGATGTGCCGAGCCCGGTCGACCACGCCTTCGTCATGGTGCCCGCGCCGGCGGTGATCGACGCCATCATCGACTGCGGAAAAAAGGGCGTGCCCGTCGCCACCATCTATTCCGACGGGTTTGCTGAAACCGGCGACGGCGGGCGGGCGCTGCAAGCCAGGCTGGTCGAAACCGCCCGGGAATGGGGTGTCCGTCTGATCGGCCCCAATTCCATGGGGGTGATCCATCCGGCTTCGCGACTCACGCTGTCGGTCAACGCGGTCTTGGAAATGGCGGGGATCGAGCCGGGCGGCCTGAGCCTGATTTCGCAAAGCGGCACGATCCTCGGCACGCTTTTATCCAGAGGTGCTGCCCGGGGCATCGGCTTCGCCCGGATGATCAGCGTCGGCAACGAATGCGACCTCAGCGTCGGTGAACTGATCGACCTGTTGGCCGAAGACAACAAGACCCAGGCCATTCTGCTGTTTGTCGAAGCCGTGCGCGACAGCGGCCAATGGGCCGCCACGGCACGGCGGGCGCACGCGGCGGGCAAGCCGGTGCTGGCCTACAAGCTCGGCCGGTCGGACGCCGGGCGCGAACTGGCCTTGAGCCATTCCGGGGCCATTGCCGGCCCGGCCAAGGCCGCCGATGCGTTTTTCCAGGCCCACGGCATCGCCCGGGTGGACATGCTCGAAGGATTGCTCGAAGCGCCGCCGCTGTTTTTGAACCACGCGCCGCCCCGGGGCAAACGGGTCGCCGTGGTAACGACGACGGGCGGGGGGGCTGCGTCCGTCGCCGACCGGCTGGGTGCGCTGGGTGCGACGCTGGTGCCGGCGCCGGACCGTGTGCGCGATGCGCTCCGATCTCACGGGCTTGAAATCGGCCGCGGCCCCATCGTCGACCTGACCATGGCCGGCACGCGCGAAGGCGTCTACGGCGCGGCGTTAGAAAATCTGCTGATCGATGACGGGATCGACGCCGTCGTCGCCGTCGTCGGATCGTCCGGCCAGTTCAAGCCCGAATTGGCCGTCGCCCCGATTGTCGAGAAAGCCACCGTCGCCGAAAAACCCGTCGCCGCCTTCATCGCGCCGCAGGCCGACCGGTCGCTCGCCTTGCTGCAACAGGCGGGTATCGCAAACTTCCGCACGCCCGAGGCCTGCGCCGACGCGGTGATGGCGTTCCTTAACTGGCGGGGCCCGCGCGCCGAAACGAAAGCCGCCGACGTGTCCGCCGCCGATGCCGCGTTGAAAAAATGCGAACACGCGGTCTTGAACGAGCGGGAGGCGAGCCTTGTGTTCGAAGCCTTGGGTGTGCCCATCGCCCGCGCGCAAGTGGTGAAAGGACCGGGGGAGCCCGTCGACCTGGCTTATCCGGTGGCCGCGAAAATTTTGGGCCGCGCCATTCAGCACAAGACGGAACGAGGGTTGGTGCGGCTCGGCATCGACACGCCCGACGCCCTATGGGGCGAGGTCGAGAGCCTTCTTACCGCCGCACCGGAAGCGGAAGGCGTGCTGGTTCAGGAAATGGCGGGCGGCGCCATCATCGGCGAGGTCATCGCCGGATACCGTCATGATACGGAGGCCGGACCCATCGTCCTGGTCGGTCCGGGCGGCATCATGGCGGAGGTTTATGACGATGCGGCGGTGCGCGTCGCGCCGGTGACCGAGGATGAGGCGCTTGAGATGATTTATGAAGTCAAAGGATTGACGCCGCTCAGGGGCTTCCGCGGTAAACCGGCTGGCGACCTGGCCGCACTCGCCCGCGCCGTGGCGGCGCTGTCGCGGCTGGCGCTGGTCCAGCCGAAAGTCCTGGAGGCCGAGATCAATCCGCTGATGGTGCGAGGCGAAGGCGAGGGCGTCGTCGCCGTCGATGCGCTCATGCGTCTAGGAACCGTGACGTGATCGGCGTATCCTCGGCGCCACAACGACATCCGACCACAAGGATATCCGATAAGGGAGCGATAAAAATGACAATCGAACGCAAACATTCAAACGCCCGCATGAGCCAGGTCGTCGCCACCGACACCACCGTTTATCTGGCGGGACAGGTCGCCAAGGGCGCGTCGGTCGCCGAACAGACCACGGCGATACTCGCCGCCATCGACGGCTATCTGGCCGAAATGGGATCGGATAAATCAAAAGTCCTGCAGGTCACGATCTGGCTGACCGACATGTCGACGTTCGCCGAAATGAATCAGGTATATGACGCCTGGGTCCATCCGGAACACAAACCCGCCCGCGCGTGCGTCGAATCAAAACTCGCGGCACCCGAATACAAGGTCGAGATCATGGTGACGGCGGCGCGTTAGTCGCAATCGCTGCGCGAATATAAGGAACGAGACCACGATGCCCACCAAACGCGCCATCCTGGTGATCTGCGACGGGCTTCGCGCCGACATGATCCGCCCCGACTGGACGCCGAACCTGTGGCGGATTAAGGAGCGCGGGCGGTTTTACGCCAATCATCGGAGTGTCTATCCGTCGACCACGCGGACCACGGCGGCATCCATCGCCACCGGCTGCCATCCGGCGCGCCATGGGCTCGAAGGCAACGCCATCGCGCTGGACCTGGGCGAGGGGCTCGAGGTGTTCAGCGTCGGCCCGCCGGGGTTCCGGGAAAAGTTGGAAAAAGCGCGGGGCCGGACGCTCAAGACGCCGACGCTGGCCGAACGGCTGAAGGCCGAGGGCGGGGTTGAAATCTGGTCCAACGTGTCGCCGGGCGCGGCCATGTTCCACGACCCGGACGGCCATGGACACATCTATCACCGGTCGTTCAGCCAGGGGCCCGGCCGCGCGGCGCTGCCGCCGACGGGGATGAGCCATGACGCGGCGGGCGACACGGCGCTGACGGATAAGTTTCTCGCCGACGTATTGGGACCGGCCGACAGCGGGCCGGTGTTTGCGGTCCTGTGGCAGTGCGAGCCGGACCACACCCAGCACGCGGTGGCGTTGGGATCGCCGGAGCACCTGGAGGTCCTCGCCAACGCGGACATGAACGCCGGGCGCGTTGCCGACCGCATCGCCGAGCTTGACCCGAGTGGTGAAAACATTCTGCTGATCTGCGCGTCCGACCACGGGCACGAAACGGTGACGGAAACGGTCGACCTGGACGCCATGCTGATCGCGGCGGGGTTGAAGGACGGCGTCGGCAACCGCGACGTCGTCGTCGCGTCGCAGGGCCTGTCGGCGACGGTATATCTGTCTGACGCCGCGCTGGAACGCGAAGGGGCCATCGTCGACTTTCTCAGGAATGATCCGCGGTTCGGCGGCGTGGTGTCGGGCGCCGATCTGGCGCTCGTCGGCATGCCGGTGGACGAAGGCCCCCGCATCGCCGTCATGGGGGCGTCGACGGAAGACGAAAACGACTTCGGCGTGCCCGGGTGTTCCGTCGCGGTGCAGGGCACGCTCAAGATTTCCATCAACGACGGCTGCGGCCAGCACGGCGGCATGGGCCGGTTCGAACAGAACCCCTTCGCGCTCGCCGTCGGCGGCGGCCACCGGGCGGGCAGCGAGTGCCTTGACCCGACTTCGGCCGTCGACCTGGCCCCGACGATCCTAAAACATCTGGGGCAACCCCATGACGATATGGACGGGGCGCCTTTGCATTGACCAAGACCGAAGACCCGGCGGGCGTCCCGCAGGAAAATAAAAACAACACCGCATCCACGCCCGATACCGGCGGCGGCAATCCCTGGAAATCGCGTCTGCCGCTGTTGATCGCGTCACACGCAGCGGGGACGACCAATTCAGTCGCCATCCTGTCGATGGCGCCGGTGATTTCAGCAGCGTTCAGTCTGTCCGCCGTTCAGTTCGGGTTGTTCGTGTCGTTCTATTACAGCGGGCAGGCGGTGTGGTCCGTGCCGGCGGGCGGCGTGACGGATAAGCTGGGCGTTGGGTGGGCGCTGGTCATCGGCCACGCGATCATGGCCGCGGCGGCGCTGTTGATCAGCTTCGCGCCGGACTTCACCACCTGCCAGATTGCCGCGTTCTTCATGGGGGTCGGGTATTCCATGCTCAACCCGTCGACGGCCCGGGGCGTGTTCGAATGGTTCCCGGCGCACCGGCGGGGCACGGCCATGGGGCTTAAGCAGGTCGGCGTGCCCATCGGCGGGCTGATGGGCGCGGCGTGCGGCTTTTTGGCGGCGACCGTGAACTGGCAGTCCTTGATGCTGGCGGTCGGCGGGATCATCGCGGTCAACGGATTGTTGTGTCTGACCCTGGTGCCGATTTCGACCCGGGGCGGCGGCGCCCGCAAAAACATCGCCGCCGTGGTGACCGACGGGCGGGTCACCGCGTTCGCCGTCGGCGGCGGCGTCATCAACATGGGGCAGACGAATTTCTTCGGGTTTCTGACGCTGTTTCTGGCCGACGCTGCGCGCATGGGCCAGCAGACCGTTTCGACCGCGATGGCCGTCGCGCAAGCCGCCAGCGCCGTCGGCCGCGTCGGCTGGGGCGTGATTTCCGACAAGGCGTTCGGCGGCCGGCGCATCATCACAATGACCTTCATGTGCGTCGCGGCGGCGGTATTTCTCGCCCTGATGGCGCTGTTGACGGACGCCTGGGGGTTTGTTCTCGGCTTCGGGTTGGCGCTGTGCCTAGGTCTGACCATTGCGTCTTTCGCGCCGGTCGCCCAGGCAATCCAGGTGGAGATGGTGTCACCACATCTGGCGGGTTCCGCCGTCGGTTACAACATGCTGTGGACCCACGCCTGCGCCGCGGCGGCGCCCTTGATGTTCGGCTATGCGGTCGATCACTGGGGCGGGTTCGACGCGGGTTGGTTGGTGACGGCGGGCGCGGTGGCGCTCGGCACCGCCGGGATGTTTATCCTGGTCAGGACAGGGCCGGGCCGGACGCAAAACCGGTAATCGCGCCGCCGTTGGTCTGATCCGGCAATTCGGTTTAGCATCAGTGCCATCATCTGATGGGGGAGACGCCCGCATGGCTTATAAATTTGGACGCGTATTGAGGCGGATCACCGATAACCCCTGGCTCAACGTTGCCGTTGGCCTGATTGTTCTGGTCACCGGCGCGATCAAAATGCTCGACGACCTGGAACAGGACGTCGAAGACTTCGTTATCGGCGTGCATCACACGGCGCGATGGTGTATGACCTCGTCCATGCGCTGAAGCAGCTGCCGAATCTGTTCGAGGGGTTGGAATACGTCCAGCGCAAAAATCCAGAGGGTTAGACGGCACTCTGGTGATGTTTGTTAATGGTGTTGAAAACGCACGCGTCCGCTCAGCGGGATTGCGGGCAAGCGCGCTGTTGATCCACGCCGTGACCCCATTTGTACCGGCAAGCGGTTCGATGTCGAATGCGGGCCGGCGGCCCGTACTCAGCAGATACCCGATGGCGCCAAGCGAATAGACATCGGCGGCGGGGGCGACGGCGTCGGGGTCATTGCGTTGTTCCGGCGCGGTGTAGGGCATGGTGCCGAAACGCCCTTTGTTCAGACGCACCGCCCAGGCAGGGTCAAGGGCATGGCCGAAATCGCATAGGACGGCGCGGCCGTCATCGGCCAGCAAGACATTCTGCGGCTTTACGTCCCGGTGGTCGATTTGCCGGGCGTGGATTTCTTGAAACGCCGATGAGACGTCGCGGAGCAGCTGCTCAATGCGCGGCGCGGGCCAGGGCTCGGCTATCCTTCGGCACGTTCCGGCCCCATAGCGCCTCTGCCAGCGTGCCGGGGTGCGGCTCAAGCGCCATCCAGGGATCGGCCGGACCCGCCTGTTTTGATCATCCGCACGATATGCGGATGATCAAAACAGGCGGTGAGGGCGACTTCGTGGCCGAAGACCGCGCACAGATGATCGGGAACGCGCTTTTCCCGCCGTTTCAGGCGGAGCGGTCTCAGGACCGCCGAGGCGCCTGATTGCAACCCATCCCGGCGGTAGCCCCATCGGCTCAACCCGTCACTTATATATGTACGGTGAGCGGCTGGATCGCACGTTCCGCCATCATCGGCGTCGCCTTTTCCACATATTTTTTGAAATGCGGCTGTTCGCGGTGAACGTCAAGCCAGCTGGCATCCGTATAGATTTCGAAGAAATGGAAGGTGTCTGGGTCGCCTTCGGCTGTCATCACGCGGAATTCATGGCAGTTGGGCTCGTCACGGCGGGCGGCCACGGCGTTTTCCATGATGATCGGCATGAAGTCCTTGCCCGTGCCGGGTTTGCATTTGACGGTGACGAAGATGGCGAATTTGGTTCCGGCCATGTTATTTCTCCCTAAAATTATCGCGCATGCCGCATTTGGCGGGTGACAGATTGTGTACAATCTCACAATATGCGCGCCGCTAGACAAGCCCAAATCCCGGCCCGTCCCGAAATCCCCTGACGCGGCCCGCCAAGAGGACGACATGACCAAGGAAACGACCTACGACCTGCCCGACGACATCAACGAAGAATTCATGGTGTTGCATGAGTTTGCCAAGGCGGCCCGTGAAAAGCTCGACAAAAATATCTACGACTACGTGTTCGGCGGCGCGGAAAGCGAAACCACGGTCAAGCGCAACCGCATGGCGATCGAAACCCATGCACTGCGCCCGCGCGTCATGCGCGACGTGTCGAAGATGGATGCCGGCACGGATTTGTTCGGCATGCGGCTGAAACTGCCGGTCTGCCTGGCGCCCATCGGGTCGTTGCAGCAGATCGCCAAGGGCGGCGGCGCCACGGCGGCGAAGGCGGCCGGCCGATTCGGCGTCGCGCATATGCTGTCCAGCGTGTGCGAGCCGGGGATTGAGGAAGTCGCCAAACAGGCGCCGGACGCCTGCCGGATTTTTCAGCTTTACGTGCGCGGTGATCAGAACTGGGTCGACGACAAGGTACGCGCGGCCGAAGCGAACGGATATAAGGCCTTCGCCTTCACCGTCGACCTGGATGCATATTCCCGGCGCGAACGGGATTTGTCCAAGCGCTTCATCACGGCGGGCCGCCGCGCGGCAGTAGGTGAGGTCAACCAGTCCCAATTCACCTGGAAGGACATCGACAGGATCAAAAAGTTTTCCGACCTGCCGATCATCATCAAGGGCATCGCCACCGCCGAAGACGCCAAGATGGCCGTCGAACACGGGGTCGAAGTTGTTTATGTCTCGAACCACGGCGGCCGGCAGTTGGACCACGGGCGCGGGTGCCTCAACATGATGCCGGAAGTCAAGGATGCGGTCGGCGACAAGGCGTCCATCTGGGTCGACGGCGGCTTCATGCGCGGCACCGACATCGTCAAGGCCATGTGCCTGGGCGCCGACATCGTCGGCATGGGCCGCATGCAGGCGCTGGCGCTCGCGGCGGCGGGCGAAGACGGCCTCGTACGGATGCTGGATATTCTGGAGAAGGAAGTTCAGATCGCGCTGATGCTCTGCGGCGTCAACGGTTATGACGAACTGGGCCCGGAATACGTCGTCAAGGAACCGCCGGCTTATCCGCCGCATCAATTCTCGGCCTTCCCCTTGCTTGACGAAGGGTATTAAGAGGCCAACGAAAAAAGAAGAGGGGGCGGCCCGCCGGGACCGCCCCCACTTTCGTGTCCGGCGGTCAGGCCTTGCCGTCGCGCACGAATTCGTAAATCCGCGTCAGGTCGGCGTCGGGCTGTTCGGCGGCGAACTTGTCCCAGATGCCGGACAGCAGAACGCCTAGCTGGTTGGGCGTGCCGGCGCGGGTGGAGTTTTCCTTGAACAGGCGCACGTCCTTGGCCAGCAGTTTGGCGAAAAATCCGGCGTCATAGGTTTCGGTCATCACCCGGTTGGGGAATTTGTCTTCCGTCGCCGTATTGCGGCCGGTCGAGACGTTGACGACATCCAGGATCGTTTTCATTTCGAGCCCCTGCGACAGACCGAACAATACGGCCTCCGTCGACGCGGTCATGGCCATGGCGGAAAGGTAGTTGTTCAGCATCTTCACTACCTGGCCCTGGCCCGCCGCCTCGCCGACATAGAAGGGGTTTTTGGCGAAGGTTTTGAACGCGTCCACGTGTTCGTCGTAAAGCGCCTTCGGCCCCGCCGCCATGATCGCGATGGACCCGGCGATGGCGCCCCGCCGCCCGCCGGAGACGGGCGCGTCGATATAGCTGATGCCCGCGTCCTTCAAAATCACATCGATGTCCTGCGCGGCCTGCGTGCCGATGGTCGACAGATCGACCACGACAGACGTCTTGCGGTCGTTGATCTGGACGATTTCCCTGGCGACGGTGGTGCAGATGTTGCCGTCGGGGAGTGAGAAAAACACCGTGTCGGCGTTGCCCAGCACGCCGGCCAGGCTGTCGTGGGCGATGGCTTTTTCATGGGCGCGGCCCTTAGTGCCGGCGGCGTCGAAGACGTGAAGTTCCAGCCCGGCCTTGGCGATGTTGTCGGCCATGGGGCCGCCCATCTGGCCCAACCCGATGAAACCGTAGGTGCGTTTGTCTGACATTTTCGTAGTCGTCCTTCCCCGGGTGTTTAATTTTGAAGGTCGTGTTTTTCGGCGATCGTCGACACGTCGATGCCTTGATCGTTGAAGACTTCGCGGGCCAGGCGAAATGCCTCGATCCCCGCCGGAATGCCGCAATAGATGGCGATCTGGGTGCAGACTTCACGCAAGTCGGCGACGGAAAGCCCGTTGTTGATGGCGCCCCGGAAATGCAGCTTGTATTCGTGCGGCCGGTTAAGTGCCGCCAGCATGCCCAGATTCAGGATCGACCGTTCGCGTTTGGACAAAATGCCGCGCCCCCAGCTGCCGCCCCAGCAGTATCCGGTGACAAATTCCTGGAACTCGCGGTTAAAGTCGTCGGCTCTACCGATCGAGGCGTCGACATAGGCGTCGCCCAGCACTTCGCGGCGGTACTTCATGCCCATTTTGAACATCTTGGATTCTTGTGCGTCGGTGGTCATTTTTCGGCTGTCTCCATGAAAATGTTGTCCCGATTTTCGGGGTTTTGGCCCTTTTTGTGGCCGCTTTACCACATTGACCTTGATCGTGGTTGGCGATTATGCACCACTCCCCCCTCCCCCCCCCCCCCCCCCCAATTGCATGCAATCGGTCGACTGAGTATCCGTTGACAATGTAAGGGGCGGCTAATACGTTTCACGCGTAACCCAGGGATAATAAGAATAAAAACGTTGCCCGCTACATCACGGAACAATGGGAAGGAAACAAACCAGTGGGGGCACTCCTCGAGATTGATAATCTCCAGACGCATTTTTTCACGTCTGGGGGCACGGTTAAGGCTGTCGACGGCGTTTCGTATGATGTGAATGCCGGCGAGACCGTTGCGGTAGTGGGCGAGTCGGGCTCTGGCAAATCGGTGACGGCGCTCAGCATCCTCAGGCTTATTCCGAACCCGCCCGGCGAAATCGTCGGCGGCGAAATCCGCTTCCAGGGCAAGAACCTCGCCTTCTGTTCGGAAGAGGAAATCCGCGAGATCCGCGGCAGCGAAATTTCCATGATCTTCCAGGAACCGATGACGTCGCTGAACCCGGTTCTGTCCATCGGCATGCAGTTGACGGAGCCGATGCTGGCGCACATTCCCGGCATGACCGCAGAGGCGGCCAAGGAAAAGGCCGTGAAGCTTCTGGAAATGGTCGGGATCAACGAACCGCGGCGCCGGATCGAACAGTTTCCGCACCATCTTTCGGGCGGCATGCGTCAACGCGTGATGATCGCCATGTCTTTGGCGTGCGAGCCGAAGTTGATCATCGCCGACGAACCTACGACGGCGCTCGACGTGACCATCCAGGCGCAGATTCTGGAACTGATGAAAAATCTGACCCGCGACATGGGTGTGGCGATGATCATCATCACCCACAACCTGGGCGTGGTCGCGCGTTATGCCGACCGGGTGAACGTCATGTACGCGGGCCGCATCGTCGAAACGGGCGATGCCTCCGATATTTATCACCGGCCGCGCCACCCCTACACGCTGGCGCTGCTTAAATCCGTTCCGCGCATGGACCGTCCGCGGCAGGCGAAGCTTGACCCGGTCGAGGGACAGCCGCCGGATTTGACGAGGCTTGACGGCGGATGTTCGTTCCGCCCGCGGTGCAAGTTCGCTGTCGACAAGTGCGCCGAGTCCTTCCCGCCGCTCCAGGAAATGGGTAAGAACCATTACAGTGCGTGCTACCGGTCCAAGGAAAGCCTTGCGGAGATCGAACTATGAGCGAAGGACAAGCGACTACCGCGAAAGAGACGGGCGCCCATCACCGGGGGACGGTTTCCGACGAGGTTCTGATTACGGTCAAGGGATTGAAGATGCACTTTCCGATTACGGAGGGCGTCATCGTCCCGCGCAAGATCGCCGATGTGAAAGCGGTCGACGGCGTCGACTTTTATATCCGCAAGGGTGAGACGCTGGGTCTGGTGGGAGAATCGGGCTGCGGCAAGACGACTACCGGGCGCTGCATCCTGCGCCTTGAAGACCCGACGGCCGGCGAGATCATCTATGACGGCAAAGACATCGTCCAGTTGAACAACACGCAACTGGTCGACGTCCGCAAGAAAATCCAGGTGATTTTCCAGGATCCGTACAGTTCGTTGAACCCGCGCATGAAGATCGGCGAAATCATCGGGGAACCGCTCGCCGTCCACGGGATCATTACGGATCCGGCGAAACGCCGTGAACGGATCGCCTATCTGCTTGGCCGGTGCGGCCTGCATCCGGACTTTGCCGACCGCTATCCGCACGAAATGTCGGGTGGCCAGCGTCAGCGCGTCGGCATTGCCCGGGCGCTCGCGATGGAGCCGGAATTCATTATCTGCGACGAGGCCGTTTCGGCGCTCGACGTGTCGATCCAGGCCCAGGTCATCAACCTACTGGAAGAACTGCGTGATGAGTTTTCACTGACCTATCTGTTCATTTCCCACGACTTGTCCGTCGTCCGCCACATTTGTCACCGGGTGGCGGTCATGTACCTGGGGCATATGGTGGAATTGGCGGATTGCGACGAACTGTTCGACCATCCGCTGCATCCCTATTCGCAGGCGTTGTTGAACGCGGTGCCAATTCCCGACCCGGATTTGGAAAAAACGCGGGAACATCAAACGATTAAGGGCGAAATCCCGAGCCCGATTAACCCGCCGTCGGGCTGCGTTTTTCACCCGAGATGTCCAATAGCTGTGGACTCTTGCAGTAAATCTGTACCAGACTTTAGAGAAGTGAGGCCTGGCCACTGGGTGGCCTGCACAGAAGTGTGATCTCCCCCTTTCCAAGGGAGGACACAAAGACCAGGGAGCGACGTTAACTGCTCCCGAAAATCAAACATGGGTAAGGAGACTTCACATGAGTAAATACGCACGTTTCGCGTTGGCTCTTGCGGTGGGCGCTGGGCTTGCCATGAGCACAAGCGGATCGGCCTTTGCTGCGGCGCACGGGAAGATGGCGACCCCCAAAAAGGGTGGCACTCTGAACTTCGTCGTTGGCTCTAAGATTCCGTCATACGATGGGCACATCGAAGGCACGTTCGGCATGATCCATCCGATCCGGCCGTTCTATTCGCTGCTGATCCGCGAAAATCCCCAAAATCCGGCGTCCGCCACGGACTTCGTCTGCGACCTTTGCGTCGGTGACGTGCCCAAGGGCGAAAACGGCGGTACGGTGTTCAAATTCAAAATCCGCAAAGACGTAAAATTCCATGACGGCACGCCGCTAACGTCGGCCGACGTCAAGGCGACGCTCGATAAGGTCGTTTTCCCGCCGAAGGGCATCCCCTCGGCGCGCAAGGCGTTCTTCAAGGCCGTCAAGTCGATCGAAGCGCCGGACGCGGAAACGTTGATCATCACGCTTAAGTTCCCGACGGGTTCGTTCATCCCCGCGCTCGCCATGCCCTTCAACTTCGTCTATTCGAAGAAGGACTTGGATGAAAAGGGCTACACCTGGCACAAAACAAACGTGAACGGCTCCGGCGCCTTCAAGTTTAAAGAGCACGTAAAGGGCTCGCACGTGTCTGGCGTCCGCTACGACGGGTATCACCACAAAGGCAAACCGTATCTGGATGGTTATAAAGCGATTTCCGCGCCGAAGCTGGCGGTTCGTGTTCAGGCCATCCGCGGCGACCGCGCGGCCATCGAATTCCGCGGTTTCCCGCCGGCGCAGCGCGACGAACTCGTCAAAGCGCTCGGCAAGGACATCACGGTTCAGGAATCCGACTGGAACTGCGTGCTTCTCGCGACGCCGAACCAGCAGCGGAAGGACTTCCAGGACCCGCGTGTCCGCCAGGCCCTTTCCTTGGCCATTGACCGGTGGGGCGGCTCGCAGCACCTGTCGCGCATCGCCATCGTCAAAACCGTCGGCGGCGTTGTGTTCCCTAACCACCCGCTGGCCGCGACCAAAGCCGAACTGCTGCAGCTGAACGGCTATGGCCTCGACCTCAAAGCCAACCGCGCCAAGGCGAAGGAGCTTCTGAAGGCCGCCGGCAAATCGGGCATGTCGTTCGAATTCAACAACCGCGGCGTCGACCAGCCGTATAAGGTTGTGGGCACTTGGCTGATCGGCCAGTGGCGTCAGGTTGGCCTGAACGTCAAACAGCGCGTTCAGCCGTCGCCGCCCTTCTACGCGACCCTGCGTAAGAAGAAAGACTTCGACGTGTCCATCGACTTCAACTGCCAGTCGATCATTAACCCGATCGCTGACATCTCCAAATTCCTTGGTTCCGCCGGCAACAACTACGGCAACTACAAGGACCAGGAATTGGAAGACTTGTACAACACGCTGCTTCAGACCGGGAGCGAGGCCAAGCAGCGCGAAATCATCCGCGTTTACGAAAAGCGGGCGCTGTCCGACCAAGCGCACGAAATGATCACGCTGTGGTGGTACAAGATCAACCCGCACCGTTCCTATGTGAAGGGCTGGAAGATCGCGCCGAGCCACTACCTGAACCAGCACCTGGATCAGGTTTGGATCGACAAGTAATCCACCAGGTGCCTGGAGCAATCTAGGCGCGGTTAATAGAGGTTTGTGACCCCGTTCGTTGCCTCAAGGCGGCGAGCGGGGCGCAACCTAGAGTGAATTCGATAATTTGATAATTTTCTCTGTAATCTTTACTGTTTACGAAAACTCTCGAGGCGGAAAATGGGTAAATACATCCTCAAACGTATTCTGCTTATGCTCCCGACCCTGTTCGGCGCGGCAATTCTGATTTTCTTCCTGTTGCGACTGGTCCCGGGCGACGTTTGCGAAGTCCGTCTGGCCGGCGCCGGGCTTTATGCCGATCCGGAAGCCATCAAAATCTGCCGGGAGAACCTGGGTCTCAACGATCCAATGATGGTGCAGTTTTGGACGTTCGTGTCAGGGTTCTTCACCTGGGATTTGGGCGTTTCCATGTGGACCGGCGCGCCGGTGCTGCACGAAATCGAAATCCGCTTCGAACTTTCGCTTCAGGTTGCGATCATGGCGACCTTCGTCGCGACGGTGATTTCCATTCCGTTGGGCATTATTTCGGCGGTTAAGCAGAACACCGGCCTGGACTATGCCGTGCGCGGCTTCGCCATTGCCGGGATCGCGATCCCGTCGTTCTGGCTCGGCCTGCTGATCATTCTGGGTCTGTTGATCCTGACCCAGCATTTCACCGGTGAGCCCTGGATGCCGCCGATCGATTACAGGCCGATTTGGGTCGACCCGATGTACAACCTGTCGCAGCTTATCTGGCCCGCCATCGCCACCGGTTACCGCTATTCGGCGGTGGCCACGCGGATGACGCGCTCAGCCATGCTCGAAGTGCTGCGCGAGGATTATGTCCGGACCGCCCGCGCCAAAGGCATGATCGAAAAAGTCGTGATCAACCGGCATGCGCTCAAAAACGCATTGTTGCCGGTGGTGACCATCATCGCGCTGGAGTTCGCGTTCCTGATGGGCGGGCTAGTCGTGACCGAACAGGTGTTCAACCTGAACGGGCTCGGCAAACTGTTCGTCGAATCGGTCGGCAACCAGGACTTCAACATGACCCAGAACCTGGTCATGCTGGTGGTCTTGATCTTTGCGTTGACCAACTTGATCGTCGACGTCGCCTACGCTTGGTTGGATCCACGCATTCGTTATTCGTAAGGGCCTTTAATGGGAGGGCGCGGACATGAGCCCCGACGTGATTACGATCCCAGCAGTCATGCAGTTTGACGAGGTTGCGCCGAAGAAGTCGCTGGCGCAAAAATCCGTCGACCTGGTCCGAAAACAGCCACTCGGCACGTTCGGTCTCGGGATTGTCGTGGTGATGCTGGTGACGGCGGTCCTCGCCGAATACATCTCCCCCTACAACCCGGTGCAGGAGAATTTCGCAGCCATGTTCGCCCCGCCGGGCACGGACGGCCATCTGTTCGGCACCGACGAATTCGGCCGCGATATCCTTACCCGGTTGATCTACGGCTCCCGCACGGCGCTGTTGGTCGGCTTCGTCTGCGCCCTCGTGGGGTCCAGCATCGGTCTCGTCATCGGTGTCGCCTCCGCCTATTTCAGCGGCGTGGTCGACCTGATCCTGCAGCGCATTCTGGACGTGTTCATGGCGTTCCCGCTGATCATCCTGGCGCTGGCCGTGGTCGCCACCCTGGGCACCGGCATTCAGAACGTGATGATCGCCATTATTCTGGTGTTTGTGCCCCGCTGCGCCCGCGTGGTGCGGTCAAATGCACTTGCGATCCGCGAAATCCCCTATGTGGACGCGGCCCGCGCGCTCGGCTTTTCACACATGCGGATCATCCTGCGCCATATGGTGCCGAACGTCATGGCGCCGTATCTGATCATGGCGACGACCTTCCTCGGTCAGGCGATCCTGCTCGAAGCGTCGCTGTCGTTCCTCGGCCTCGGCGTGCAGGACCCGATCCCGGCCTGGGGCTTGATGCTGACCAACGCGTCGGAATATTTCGAAGCCGCGCCGTGGCTTGCGATCTATCCCGGTGTGGCAATTTCGCTGTCGGTGTTCGGCTTTAACCTGTTCGGCGACGCCGTCCGTGACACGTTGGACCCGAAACTTCGGTCCCGGTAATAGAATTCGAACGAATTGAACCCTAACGATAATTCCTTTAGGAAAAGAAATGGTGAGCCACAGTGAAGTTACTCTAAACGCCGGTGACGAGGTTGCTCCGTCAAAGCCGATCGCCGAATCCATGTCAGAGTGGCTACGGAAACAGCCTTTGGGCGCTTTCGGACTTGCAATCGTTCTGATCATGATCTTCATGGCGGTGTTCGCCGATGTCCTGGCACCCTATGACCCGGTGCGGGAAAACTTCGAGGTTATGTTCCAACCGCCCGGCGGGGACACCTATTTCATGGGAACCGACGAATTCGGCCGCGACATTCTGTCGCGCCTGATTTACGGCTCCCGCACGGCGTTGCTGGTCGGCTTCGTCTGCGCCATCACCGGCGCCACCGCCGGCCTGATCATCGGCGTTGCCTCGGCCTATTTCGGCGGCGCGTTCGATCTGGTCCTGCAACGCGTGCTGGACGTTTTCATGGCCTTCCCGCTGATCATTTTGGCGCTGGCCGTGGTCGCCACGCTCGGGCCTGGCATCCAGAACGTGATGATCGCGATCATCCTGCCGAAAATCCCGCAGTGCGCCCGCGTGGTGCGATCAAACGCGCTTGCGATCCGCGAAATCCCCTATGTGGACGCGGCCCGCGCGCTCGGCTTTTCACACATGCGGATCATCCTGCGCCATATGGTGCCGAACGTCATGGCGCCGTATCTGATCATGGCGACGACCTTCCTCGGTCAGGCGATCCTGCTCGAAGCGTCGCTGTCGTTCCTCGGCCTCGGCGTGCAGGACCCGATCCCGGCCTGGGGCTTGATGCTGACCAACGCGTCGGAATATTTCGAAGCCGCGCCGTGGCTTGCGATCTATCCCGGTGTGGCGATTTCGCTGTCGGTGTTCGGCTTTAACCTGTTCGGCGACGCCGTCCGCGATACGCTAGACCCGAAACTGAGGTCCCGCTAAGGATGCGTTAAATTATTTGAAAAGGTGGCTTCGGCCGCCTTTTCTTTTTGTGCTGTTGATTCTGGCTCAGGCCTAAACGATCGGATGCCAACATGACCAAACGCATCGCCATTCTGGGCTTTCTTCTTGAAAGCAACGCCTTTTCTCCCATCACGACGGAGGCCAGCTACCGTCAACGCTGTCTCAAGAGGGGGCAGGAAATCTTCGACGAACTGGCGAAGCCGAACCCCAACCTGCCGCGCGAGGTCAATGCCTTTTGCCAACAGATGGAAAAACTCCGGCCCGACGCCTGGGACATGATCCCGATCCTGGTTGCGGACTCGGAACCCGGCGGCCCGGTGGAGCAGAGTTTTTTCCAGGCGACGGTCGATGACATCTGCGCGCGGTTGAAGGCGGCGGGTGACCTGGACGGGGTCTACATCGTCAGCCACGGGGCCATGCGGGCGGAACACGAATACGACCCCGACGGATACCTCTATGGCCGTATCAGGGACGTGGTGGGCTATGACATTCCGCTGATCGCGACGCTCGACCTGCACGCCAACATTTCCGACGCTATGGTCGAGCGGACGGATGTGCTGATTTCTTACCTGACCAACCCGCACGTGGATCAGCCGGAACGCGGCGCCGAAGCCGCCCGCGCCATGAACGAAATCTGGGGCGGCATGAAGCCCAAGGCCGCGCATGTGAAAGTGCCGATCGCCGCGCCCTCGGTCATCCTCCTGACCGCGCAAGGGCCTTATGCGGATATCATAAACGAAGGTCAGGACCTTCAGGCTGAATCCGGCGGGAAAATCCTGAACGTTTCGATCCTCGCCGGGTTCATCTATTCCGACAGCCCCAAGTGTGGCATGTCGGTGATCGTGACGGCGCGCGATGACCAGGCCGCCGCCGACGCGCTCGCCGAGAAGCTCGCCCGGCGGCTCTGGGACGATCACGAACGCTATCAAAAGCGACTGACGCCGCTGGCCGATTGCGTCGCCATGGCGGTCGAAGGCGGTAAGAACGCATTGCTGCCGGCCCGGATCATCGCCGACGTCGCGGACAACCCGGGCGGCGGCGGCACGGGCTCCACGTCTTATCTTTTGAGGGAACTGGTCAAGGCCGGGGCCGACGGCGTAGTCATGGGCGTGGTCATCGACGGCCCCGTGGCGGCGGCCTCGCACAAGGCGGGCGAGGGGGGAACGTTCACGGCAAAGTTCAACACCGCGGCCAAAACCGATTTCGAGCTTCCGTTCGAGGCCGAGGCCCGGGTGTTGAAACTCACCGACGGGTCGTTCGTCGGCCGGCGCGGCATTCTCCGGGGCCGGTCGCTTTCGGTCGGCCCGGCGGCGTTGTTGCAGATCGGCGGCATCCGCGTCGCCGTGGGCACCCACCGCAAGCAATGCGCCGACCCGGCCATGCTGGAAATGTTCGGAGTCGACATCGCCGCCGCGCGGACGGTGATCGTCAAATCGCGGGGCCATTTTCGCGCCGGGTTTGACGAATTCTTCCCGCCGGAAAACATCTTCGAGGCAGATTGTCCGGGGCTCACCTCGCCCGTGTTCAGCAATTTCAACTGGAAGGGCCTGCCCCGGCCGGTTTTTCCGCTGGATCAGTATACAGCCTGGGCTTATGGCGGCTGAGTGACTTTCCGGGCGATTTGGTGTATGGACGCCCAGGTGGGTTGAGGAGAATGCCCAAGATGGCCCGGTTTGCCGTATTCGCGTTTGTCGCCTTTTTGCTGGCGTTTCCGGCCGGTGCCATTGCCGAGGGTAAGTCCCAGGCGCAGCTTCAGCGCGACCAGGAAATCCGCGAATTCATCGACGCCCTGACCAAATCGTACGACGAAGCCCGCCACTCGTGCATCGGCGACAAGTACGAAAAGGATGCGTGCCTCAACGCCGGCAGCGGCATCACCCAGGAAGATCTGGACCGCATCTTGAACCCGCCGTCATCGTGATTTATTGAAGATTGCCAAGGCGCCCCGCCCCTTGCCGGGGCTTTTTGTTTGCGGCCCGCCTTCGGGTGGGGCGAAGTGGGAGAAACCGACCGATGGCCGTCCACCGCACCTATATGTTTGCGCCGGGTAACCACCCGCGCCGGGTCGAAAAGGTTTTCACGCTCGCCTGCGACGCGGTCATCCTCGATCTGGAAGACGCCGTCGCCATCGCGGAAAAGGAAGCGACGCGGACGGTTGTCGTCGAAGCGCTCATGGCCAACCCCGGCAAACCCGGCTATGTTCGGGTCAACGCGTGGGATACAGATTTCTGCTTCCGTGATGTCGAGGCCGTTATGGGGCCGTGGCTGACCGGGATCGTCCTGCCGAAGGTCGAGGACCCCGCGCAGATCGCCGGGATCGACTGGTTGATGTCCAACCTCGAACGCGAACGGGGCATGCCGGCGGGCTCGGTCGACCTGCTGCCGATCATCGAAACGGGGAAGGGGGTCGCGAACGTCCGCGCCATTGCCGGGCGGGGCGCCGCGACGCGGGTCAGGCTGCTTTCCTTCGGCGCCGGTGACTACACCAAGGACATGGCCATGCGCTGGACGCTAGGCGAGACCGAATGCGACCATGCCCGGGCCGAGGTCGTTCTGGCATCACGCGCCGAAGGGCTCGAAGCGCCGCTCGATACCGTGTGGATTCACATCAAGGACCTGGACGGGCTCAAGCGCAGCGCCGAACATGTTCGCGACATGGGCTTTCAGGGAAAGCTTTGCATCCATCCAGATCAGATCGGGCCGGTCAACGCCGTGTTCACGCCGACGGCGGAACAGGTCGACTTCGCGAAAAAGGTCGTCGCCGCCTTCCAGAAGGCCGAGGCCGAGGGCCTCGCCTCCATCCAGCTTGACGGCTATTTCATCGACTATCCCATCGTCGATCAGGCGCGGCGCACGCTCGACAGGTGGAACAGTATCCAGGAAGGCTGACGGCGCGGGCCACTCGCCCGGGCCGCCCCTAGGCCCGCGTGGCGTTTAGCTGCCGAAATGCACGCCGCCGTTGGCGTGGATGGTCTGCCCGGTAAGGAACGCGGATTCCGGCTGACAAAGAAACCGGATGGTTGCCGAAATTTCCTTCATCTCACCCTGCCGACCCATGGGGATCGAATTGATGATCGACGGATCCATGGCCGGCCCGGCGGACGCCGGCCGGTCGGTCTCGATATATCCCGGCGAAACGACAAAGGCGGCGATGCCCTGGGTCGCGAACTCCTTGGCGATGCCGCGGGTGAAGCCGACAAGGCCGGACTTTCCGACAAGGTTGTGAATGCGGTTCGGCATGCCGACGTGGCAGGACACGCCGCCGAGCGTGACGATCCGCCCGAACCCAGTTTTTTGCATGTGCGGGATCGCCGTCTGACACAGGAAGAAAGCGCTGTCGAGGGTCAGGTCGACGACGCGGCGGAATTCCTCGTGGCTCATTTCCAAAAATGCCGATTTGCCCCGGGTCGAGGCGTTGACCACCAGGATATCGACGCTGCCGAACGTATCGACCGCCGCCTGGATCAACGCGTCGCAGTCGGCTTTCTTCGAGACGTCGCCCATTTTGAGGATGGCTTTCGCGCCTGTTTCCTTGCCGATGGCGTCGACCTCGTCGGCGACCGATTTGGCGGCGGCTTCGTCCTGCACCCCATTAACGACGATGTTGACGCCGTCGCCCGCCAGATCCAGCGCTGTCGCGCGGCCGATGTTTCGGGTCGACCCCGTGATAACGGCGGTCTTACCCGCCAGTGCGCTCTTGGCCATAGTTTTTCCTCCCCAATGCTCAGTCGATAGATTCGCAGCCGCGCTCTTTCAGCGTCTTGTCGACCCAGCTGCGGTCGACGGTGCCGTCGGCGATCTGCATCATGGTTTTTTCCTCGGCGTCGTTCTTGGCCAGTGCGGCTTTCAGGATTTCCGGCGCTTCGTCCTTGGCGATCGCCAGCACGCCGTCACCGTCGCCGATGATCAGATCACCCGGATTGATGACCGTGCCGTAAAGGCTGATAGGAAAGCCGATTTCTCCGGGTCCGTCCTTGTAAGGGCCGCGATGGCTGACGCCGGCCGCGAAGACCGGCAGATTGTGATCCAGGAACGAGTCCCGGTCCCGGATCGCGCCGTTTAAAACCAATCCACTGATGCCTTTGTTGATCGCCTGCAACAGCATCAGTTCCCCGAAAAGGGAATTGGTCAGCTCGCCGCCGGCGTCGCAGACAATGACGTCGCCGGGCTGGGCCATGTCGATCGCCTTGTGCAGCATTAGGTTATCGCCCGGGCGGGACAGAACCGTGAACGCCGGGCCTGCCAGAACGCCTGATTTGTGCATGGGGCGGAGCGCGTTTGATCCCGCGAACATGCGGAACATGCAGTCGCCGATGTTGGCCACGGGGATGGGTTTGAATTTTTCAACGAGGTCCGGGGAAATCCGGTCCCAGGATTTTTTGATGCGGAAACCGACGGTCATTTGGGTGCTCCCTTAGGTCGTTGCGGCCGGGCTTTAGCCCGCCTGCGGCTTAAGACGGTTAAAGACCTTCAGCGCGTTCTTGTAAAAGATTTTTTCCTTGTCCTCGGCGCTTAGATGCGTGGCCCGGTCGATGTAAAGTTTGGTGTCGTCAAACCACTCGCCCGTGTCCGGGTCCTTGCAGCGGACGGCACCGTGCAGTTCGGACGCGAACAGGATGTTGTCCACCGGCACGACCTCGGCCATCAGGTTGATGCCCGGCTGATGGTAGACGCAGGTGTCGAAATACAGGTTGTCGCCCATCATTTCCTCGGGCTCCGGTTTTTTCATGCCGATGGCGATTCCCCGGTAACGCCCCCAATGGTACGGCACCGCGCCGCCGCCGTGGGGGATGATCAGTTTCAGCTTGGGAAACCGTTCGAACAGGTCCGATTGCAGCAACTGCATGAAGGCGGCCGTATCGGCGTTGATGTAGTGCGCCCCAGTGAAGTGAAAATTCGGATTGCACGACTGGCTGACGTGTATCATCGCCGGCACGTCCAGCTCTTCCAGCTTGCCGAACAACTCGAACCACCACGGATCGGTCAGGGGCGGGTCGGTCCAATGGCCGCCTGACGGATCCGGGTTCAGGTTGACGCCGATGAAGCCCAGTTCGTTGACCAGCCGTTCCAGTTCCGGGATGCAATTGGAAGGTGAGCAGCCGGGCGACTGCGGCAACTGGCCCACGGGCGCGAAGTTGTTCGGGAAGATGTTGCAGATGCGGTGGATCTGGTCGTTGCAGACGCGCGACCATTGCATGGACATCTTTTCATCGCCGATGTGGTGGCCCATGCCGCCGGCCCGGGGGGAAAAGATGGTCAGGTCCGTGCCGCGTTCCTGCTGGAGCCGCAGTTGCGTGCCCTCGATGGTTTCGTGCAGTTCGTCGTCAGAAATCGCGGGTGCTGATGCCGACATCTTGGATAGGTCGCCCTTGGCGTCGATCTGTTCCTTGCGCCAGGCTTCGTGCTGGGCGGGGGCAGTGGTGTAGTGGCCGTGGCAATCGATGATCATCTTGGGCTTATTCCCCCTTGAACCCGGGTTTGCGTTTTTCCGTGAAGGCGGTAATGCCTTCGAAGAAATCACGGGTCCGGGTGTTGCGGATGAAGGCGGCCTTTTCGGTGTCCAACTGATCCTTGAGGCTTGCGTGCGACGCCGCGTTCAACAGCGCCTTGGCTTCCGCATTGGCGCGCCCGGCGGCGCGGGCGAGGCGGGATGCCAGCTTGTCCGTTTCCGCCGCCAGATCGGCCGCCGGCACGATGCGGTTGATCAGTCCCCATTGCAACGCTTCCTGTACGGTGAAGCGGTCGCCCAGCAACGCGATTTCCATGGCTTTTTTCATGCCGACGGCGCGGGGCAGGTGATAGGTCGATCCGCCGTCGGGGCTGGTCCCGATGTGGCAATAGGCCAAGGTAAAAAACGCGTCGTCGGCCGCGAGCGCCAAATCGCAGGCCAGAACTATGCTAACCCCGGCGCCGGCGGCTGCCCCTCGGACGGAGGCGATGATCGGCTGCGGCATGGCGCGCATGTTTTCGATGGTGGCGTGCACGCGGGTCAGACGTTCGTTGAACATCTCGGCGGTTTTGTCCCGGTCGGGTTCGGCGTCCAGCATGGTCTTGAACGCCTTGACGTCGCCGCCCGCCATGAAGTGATCGCCCTGGCCCTGCATGATGACGACGCGGACATCGTGGCTGTCGCGGATTTGCGCAGTGATATCGCGGAGCGCGATCATCACGTCGGCGCTGATGGCGTTCAACGCCTTCGGCCGGTTGAAGGTGACGCGGCAAATGCCGTCCGAAACGTCGGTCAGGACCGTCTCGTTGGGGGACGTGATCATGGGTGGGTTCCTCCGACGGAATGGTTTCCCGCGACTTTAAATGTCCTTTCGGTAGACGACAAAGCCGGATTTTAGGGCGACCGCGTCATAAAGCCGCATGGCCGTTTTATTGGTTTCGTGGGTTTGCCAGTAAAGCCGGGAGGAGCCCGCTTCGCGGGCGCGTTCGTAGACGCCTTCGATCAGGGCGCGGCCGACGCCCTGGCCGCGCATCGACGCGTCAGTGAATAGGTCTTGCAGGTAACACACTGGGTTCACCATGACCGTGTTGCGGTGAAACAGATAGTTGGCAATGCCGACGATCCTGCCGTCAAATTCGGCCACCAGCGAATACATGGGCTCGTCCGAGCCGAAAAACCGTTCCCAGGTAAGTTTTGTCATGTCGTCGGAAACGGCGGTCGGGCCGCGGCGTTCGTAAAAGTCGTTGTACCCGGCCCATAGGCGGGACCACGCGTCGAAATCAGCGCGCTCGACGGGCCGGACGGAAATCGGTTTGGACACGGGGGTTCCTTTGATATGCGTTTCAGGGGCGTGGTTCTGCTAAGCTGCGCGCCAGCTTAGCCCAAAGTGGCCAGGCCGACCAACGAAAGGACCAAAGCCCATGCCCGTGTCTGAAGTGCCTGCGCCCGATGTAAAAGTGATCTTTTTCGACGTGTTCGGCACGGTCGTCGATTGGCGCACAAGCCTGCGGCGGCTCCTGGCCGAGTGGGGGCAGGCCAACGGGGTCCAGGCCGACTGGAACGGTTTTCTGGATGCCTGGAAGGCGGGTTACAGGCCTGCCATGGACGCGGTGATATCCGGCGCCCGCCCGTGGATCAATCTGGACGACATGTATCTGGAACGCATGGGCCAGGTCGCGGGCGATTTCGGGCTCGGCGGGTTGACGGAAAGCCAACGGATGGAAATCCTGAAACTTTGGCTCAGGATTGATCCCTGGCCCGACGCGGTCGAAGGGCTGACGCGGCTGGCAAAGAAATACACGCTGGTAACGTTGTCGAACGGCTCGTTCGCGTGGCTGACCGCCATCGCCAAACACGGGCGGTTGCCGTTCGACGCCGTCGTCACGGCGGAAAACGCGAAGGTCTATAAACCGCATCCGAATTGCTACCTGACCGCCATCAAATTGATGGGCATGGCCGATACGCCGGGGGATTGCATGCTGACCGCGTGCCACAATTACGACCTGGCGGCGGGCCGCGACCACGGCATGAAAACGGCCTTTCTGCCGCGCAAGGAATACGGCCCCGATCAGATCGCCGACCAGGCGCCGGAAAGCGATTGGGACGTCGTTGCGACGGGTCTGATCGGCGTCGCCGAGGCCATGGGGTGCTGAGGCGTCAAAACTCGCCACCGGTTACAATCGGGCCCCGGTAGAAACCGCCCCCGGTTAAAACCTGCCGAAGTCGCCGCCCCCGCCGCCCATGTCGCCGTATCCGCCGCCGTCGTGCGGCCCGCCCACGGTCGTTACTTTCCGTATTCGGGGATCACCGTCCGGGCGACGCTTTCGTCCAGCGCTTCATAATCGAAATACCGAAGGGTTTCGTACTGCTCGGCGCGGCTCATGACGTGGTCCATGAAGCCTTCAGTGCCGTCTTCGTCGCGAATGTGGTCGTAAAGCCGTTTGAACATGACGGCGGCCGCCCGCATGGACGTCGCGGGCCAGATCACGATGTCGAAACCCATGTCCTGAAACTGCTGCCCGGTGAAAAACGGCGTGCGGCCGTACTCGGTCATGTTGGCCATTTTCCAGCCCGGCACGCGCTTGGCGAATTCGATGTGGTCTTCGGCGGACGGCAGGCCGTCGGGGAAGGTAACGTCGGCGCCTGCCTCGCGGTAAAGGTTGGCGCGTTTGATCGCGCCTTCCAGCCCTTCGACGCCCGCCGCGTCCGTCCGCGCGATGACGACCAGGTGGTTCGACGCCTTTTTGGCAGCCGCGATCTTCATGGCGGCTTCTTCCGGTTCGACCAGGCGCTTGTCGTTCAGGTGGCCGCATTTTTTCGGCAGCATCTGGTCTTCGATATGGACCGCCCCGGCACCGGCCATTTCCAGTTCCTGGACAACGCGCATGGCGTTCAAAACGCCGCCGTAGCCGGTGTCGCCATCGACGATCAACGGCAAGTCGGTGGTGCGCGAAACGGAGCGGACGACGCCGCAGAGTTCTTCAAGCGCCATGATGCCCAGGTCCGGCAAGCCCAGGGACGCCGTCACCGCGCCGCCCGAGATATAAAGGGTGTTGAATCCCGCTTCCTTGGCGATCATGCCGGCGAAGGCGTTGTGGGTGCCGGGCGCGCGGACGATTTCGTCCTTTTCCAAAAGTTCGCGGAGCCGTTCGCCCGCGGGGCGTTTGTTGCGGGAACCGCCTTCAAGCCAGGTCATTGCAATGATCCTTTCGTGCAGGAGAGGGGCGTGCAAAATCCGGGGTGCATCACCATATAGGGATAGAAGTATCGCCCACGGGGCGACCTGACAAGGGCAAGGACACGCCGCCATGACGATCTCGTCGGAAATCGAGGAATTCCACGCCCATATCTACTTCAAGGGACCGGAAGCCCGCGCCCATACCTTCGCGCTGCGGGAGGGGCTGTTGACCGATTTCGAGGGCTCGGCCGGCGGCGTCAGGGAAAAGCCCGGCGGCCCGCACCCGAAATCGGATCTGCTGGTCCAAATCCCGACGGAACGCTTCGCGGATGCGGTGCCCTACCTGATGCTGAACCGGCGGGGGCTCAGCATTCTAGTCCACCCTGAAACCGGCGATCCCGTCGCCGATCACACGGAAAACGCCCTGTGGCTGGGCGATGGGCTCGCGGTCGATGTGGATTTCCTGCGCGCATTCGAGGAATGGCAAAAAGCGCAGACGCCGAAGCGGCGGCTTGACGGCTGGGGGCCAAGCGGATTTAGCTAAACCATGACCGAGATTTACACCCGGCCGGTGACGGATAAATCCGCCTGGACGGCGGAGGAACTGGCCGCCGATCCGAACTGGATCCGCCATATCACCGAGGCAGAGGCGGCGGATATCGACCGCGCGGTCGAAGCCCTGTTGTCGAAGGGCATGACCGCCACCCGCTTCGCGCGGGACGACGCGCCGTCGCCCGCCATGGCGGCGCTGGCCGATTGGGCGCTTACTGAACTTGAATTCGGCCGGGGCATCGCGCTGATCCGGGGGCTTGACGTCGACAAATACGACCGCCGGGCGCTCGACTGCCTTTACTGGGTGCTGGGCGTGCATTTGGGTATGCCGCGCCATCAAAACCCCCAAGGCGACTTGATCGGCGAGGTGACGGACAAAGGCTTCAAGTTTTCCGTTCCGCTCAACCGAGGTTATCTGACCCGCGACAAGCTGGGGTTCCATTGCGACGGGCTCGACATCGTGTCGCTGTTGTGTGTGCGGACGGCCAGGGAAGGCGGCGAAAGCTACATCGCGTCGTCCATGGCGGTGTTTAACGACATCCTCGCCAATCACCCGGAATTTCTGCCACCGTTGTTCGAAGGATTTTATTTCAACTTGCGGGGCGAGGGCGAGGTCGGTGAATCCCTACCGACGACCCGCCACCGGGTGCCGGTCTACAGTTATTTCGACGGGCGGCTTTCCTGCCGCCTGTTGTCTAAGGCGATCCGCGAGGGCCAGGAGTTCAAGGGTGAGCCGCTGACCGGGCTGGCCTCCGATGCGTTGCAATACATGCAGGATGTGATCCCAACGGACAAGTTCCGCTTCGATATAACGTTCAACCCGGGAGACATCCAGATCCTCAACAACTACGTCGCGCTGCATGCACGCGCGCCTTACGAGGACTGGCCCGAGCCCGAGCGCAAGCGGCTTCTGCTGCGGTTGTGGGTGAACCTGCGGGATGGGCGCAAATTGGCACCGGAATTTTCCGACCGCTACAACATGGGTCCCCGCGAACCCATGCGGCTTAAGAACACGCAGGCGGCGTGACAGCCACCACGCGGGCGGCTCCGATTGTCGGGCTTTTTTGGCTTCTTTGCGGATGAACGGTTGTGCGCGGGAGACCTGATCGCGGCCTTCCCTCTTGGCGCGGTAGAGCGCTTCGTCGGCACGGCCCAGCGTGCCTTCGATGACGCCGTCATCCACATCGGCCTCGGCGACGCCGATGGAAACGGTGACGGTGATCGGCCCGACGATGGTCTTGATCGGCGTGTCTGAAATCACCGAGCGCAGGCGTTCGGCGACAACCGCGGCGGACTCACCGTCGGCGCCCGGCAGCAGCAGGGAAAATTACTCGCCGCCCAAACGCCCAAGCGTGTCGAACGGCCGGCGGCCGTGCCGCCAGCGCGCAATAGCTTCTTTCAAAACTTCGTCACCGGCCTGATGGCCTTAGGTGTCATTGACCTTTTTGAAAAAATCAAGGTCCATCAACTGCACCGAAAACGGCACGCCCTGGCGGCGAAGGCGGTGGATTTCCAATACCGCCCTTTCCATGAAATGGCGGCGGTTTGTGGCGCCGGTCAAATCATCGGTGGGGGCGAGCGCCAAAAGCTCTTCCTCGCGCTGCACGTCTTCGGTCATGTCACGCTGAATGGCGGCGAAGTGGGTGATCGACCCGTTCGCGTCAGTTGGGGGCATGATGTTCATGTCGACCCAAAATTTGCGACCGTATTTGCCGTAGTTGAGCAAGCGGGCAAGGACCGGGCGGCCGGCCGCCAGCGCATCGCGGATTTTTTGTTTGGTTTCCGGGTCCGATTCTTCGCCCTGCATCATGCGGGGCGACTTGCCGATGACTTCGTCCGGCTGGTAGCCGGTCACGCGGATACAGGCGTCGTTGACATAAACGATCACTGGCCCGGGGTCATCCAGCTGGTCGGCGGTGATCACAACGACGGCGTCGTTCGCATTGGCGACGATGTCGGAAAACGAAAATTCCGTATCAAATTTCATTGTTGAGCCCCGTTTTACGAAATTTTTTCGGCGGATATCGATGTTTTCTGGCACTCTTCCGACTGAGCACTCGCGCTCAAAGCATAAAATTTTGATCCATGCCTCATTTCAATCCGGGCGGGGCTAGACAAACGCTTGCGGTGGGCGTGACCTTCGGGGCATCTTGCCTGACACCGCGAATCGCGGTACCGAAACGACGAAGGAGAACAGGGTCATGACCCGCGTCGCCATTTTGGACGACTATCAAAACGTGGCGCTTGAGCTTGCCGATTGGGATAGCTTGGGCCCGGATGCGGAGGTCACGTCCTTCAACGAATTTCTGCAGACGGACGAAGACCGCGTCGCCAATGCGCTGGCCGGATACGACGTCATCGTCGGCATGCGCGAGCGCACCCGGTTCCCGGCTTCGCAGCTGGAAAAACTGCCGGACGCCAAGCTGATGGTAACCACCGGGATGCGCAATCTGGCCTGGGACATGGCGAAGGCGCGCGAGCTTGGCATCACCGTCTGCGGCACGGCGATCCTGCCTTATCCGGCGTTCGAACATGCCTGGGCGCTGATCTTCGCGCTGGCCAAAGGCATCCCGCTTGAAGACCGGACTATGAAATCGGGCGGCTGGCAAAAATCGTTTCCGGTCGGCCTTCGCGGCAAGACGCTGGGCGTCATCGGGCTCGGCAAGCTGGGCGCGCAGTCGGCGGCGCTGGGTCAGGCGCTTGGCATGAGGGTCGTCGCCTGGTCGCAGAACCTGACGGAAGACCGCGCGGCGGAATGCGGCGCGATGCTGGTCACCAAGGAAAACCTATTCAAGCAGTCGGATTTCATCACCATCCATGTCCTGCTGTCCGAGCGCACGACGGGGATCGTCGGGGCGAAGGAATTGGGGCTGATGAAGCCTTCTGCGTACCTGGTCAACACGTCGCGCGGGCCCGTCGTCGACGAAGCAGCGTTGATCCAGGCGCTGAAGGCGAACCATATCAAGGGTGCCGGCATCGACGTGTACGATGAAGAACCGCTGCCGGCGAAACACCCGCTTCGCGCGCTCGACAACACGGTGCTGACCGGCCACACCGGATATGTGATGCAGGAAAATTACGAACTCATGTTCCGGGAAGCGGTCGAGTGCATCAAAGGCTGGCTCGGCGGCGCACCGGTCCGGGTTTTAAACGGGGAGGGCTAGGCCCGGATGAGCGCCGACATCGTCCTTTTGGAACACAATGGCCCGGTCGCCACGGTCGTTCTTAACAATCCGAAAAAGCGGAACGCGCTGACGTTCGCCGCGTGGGAGCGCCTGCTTGAGGTGGTGAAGGAGCTTGAGGCCGACGACGGACTTCGTTGCGTCCTAGTCACCGGCGCGGGCGATCACTTCGCCGCCGGGGCGGACATTTCCGAATTTCCCGAAAAGCGCATGAGTGCAGCGCAGGCCGAGGTCTACGGCGCCGTGGTGGCGGAAGCCATGGATCGGCTCGCCAATTTGAAACACCCGACGATCGCAGTGATCCGGGGGGCGTGTACCGGCGGCGGTCTCGAAATCGCGTGCTGCTGCGACATGCGGATCGCCGCGAGGAGCGCCAAGGTCGGCATCCCCATAAACCGCTTGGGCCATTCCTTCGCGCACGCCGAAATGGCGGCGGCGCTGTCGGCCATTCCGGCGCCGGTGGTGCTGGAATTGTTGCTGGAAGGCCGGGTGCTGGACGCCGACGAGGCCTACGCCAAGGGCATGCTGACCCGCGTCGTCCCCGATGACGGGCTGGAAGATGATGTCGAGGCGACGGCGTGGCGCATCGCCCAGGGCGCGCCGTTAGCCGCGCGCGGGTCGAAAAAGACGCTGCGCCGATTGATGGATGCATCGCCGCTGACCGAGGCCGAACTCAAGTCCGGCTATGCGCTCTGCGATTCCGAAGATTATCGGGAAGGCGTCCGCGCCTTCCTTGCCAAGGAAAAACCCAAATTTCAGGGGCGGTGACGGCGTTCGCCGCCGCGCGCTAAACTGCCCCAAACCAATTGCCCAATCGGAGGTACCCATGTCATCCGCCAAATCATCCGCGCAAAAGCTTAGTGATCTCCTGTCCAAGCCCGGCTGTCTGCTGACACCCGGCATCTACGACGCCATGTCGGCAAAGCTGGCGGCGCGGGCGGGATACGACGTCGGCTTCATGTCGGGCTTTGCCGTTTCCGCGGCGCGGCTGGGTCTGCCGGATACGGGCCTGATCACCTACGCCGAAATGGTCGACCAGGGCCGCAACATGTGCGCTGCGGTCGACATGCCGATCATCGGCGATGGCGACACGGGGTTCGGCAATGCGATCAACGTCAAGCGCACGGTCGAAGGATACGCCGCCGCCGGCTTCGCCTGTGTGATGATCGAAGACCAGGTGAGCCCCAAGCGCTGCGGCCATACCCGGGGCAAGGCGGTGGTCACCCGGGACGAGGCGTTTGCCCGCATCCAGTCGGCGGTCGATGCCCGCAATGCCGGCGCGGACATATTGATTATGGCGCGGACCGACGCCAACGCGATTGACGGCATCGACGAGGCCATCGACCGGTGCAACGCGTTCCGCGAGATCGGCGCCGACATCACGTTTTTGGAAGCCCCCCGCGACAAGGACCAGATGCGCCGCTATTGCGACGAGGTCGACGGGCCCAAGATGGCAAATATGGTGGAGCAGGGGGACACCCCCTATCTGATGGCCGGCGAACTGGGCGATATGGGCTACAAGATCGCGCTGTATCCATTGGCGTTGATCCTGGCCTCCATCGAGGCGCAGGAACGTGCCCTTGCAAACCTGAAGAGCGGGCAACCTGTTGAAATTCAGGCGACTTTTGAAAATTTGCGCGACATCGTCGGGTTCCCTGAATACTACGCGGCTGAAAAGAAATACGCCGCCGAGTGACCCGGGGCCGGAGAGCCCACCCATTGTGCGCTGCATCCTGCTTTTGACTTGAATCCGCCGACGCGTCGGGCATTATCAGGGGCGAAACGAGAAGCCGGACCCCATCGGAAAACGGAAAACCGTTCCTGGGGCCTTGCGCAACCGGCCCGTTTTGGCGCGCGCAATTTTGTACTGACCAAACCCAACGATCGGGCAACCCACGAATGGGAGATAATGATGACGACGTGTCTTCGCCGGTTAGCCGCGCCGGCTTTTGCTCTGGCGGCTCTTTCCATCTTTCTTCTGGCGCCTGACGCCGCCTTCGCGGCGGACAAGCATAATTCCGGCGATACCGCCTGGATCGTGACCGCGACGGCGCTGGTTCTGTTCATGACGCTGCCAGGCCTGGCACTGTTTTACGGCGGGCTGGTGAAGTCGCGGAACGTCCTTAGCGTGCTGATGCATTGCATCGCCGTCGCCTGCCTGATGAGCGTTCTCTGGCTGATTGTCGGCTATTCGCTGGCGTTTTCCAACGGCGGCGGATTAGACAGCTACGTCGGCGGGTTTTCCAAGATGCTGCTGCACGGCATCGGCAAGGAAACGCTTTCCGGCTCGATCCCCGAAGCGGTGTTCTTTTCCTTCCAGATGACGTTCGCCGTGATCACGCCGGCGCTGATGATCGGCGCCTATGTGGAGCGCATCAAGTTTTCCGCCGTTTTGTGGATTTCGGCGCTTTGGCTGGTCGTGGTCTATGCCCCGGTAACCCACTGGGTCTGGAGCGAAGGCGGCTGGCTGTTCAAAATGGGGGTGATGGACTTCGCGGGCGGCCTTGTAGTGCACGCCACCGCGGGGATTTCTTCGCTGGTGATTGTTAAGGCGCTGGGCTCCCGGCACGGTTTCCCCAATGATGTGTCGCCGCCGCACAACCCCGGCATGGTCGCCACCGGCGCCTGCATGCTTTGGGTCGGCTGGTTCGGCTTCAACGGCGGCTCGGCTCTCGCAGCCAACGGCTCCGCCGGCATGGCGCTGACCGTCACCCACATTGCCGCCGCAACGGCGTCGCTGGTATGGATGGCGCTGGAATGGCGGGCCTATGGCAAGCCGTCGCTGGTCGGCCTCGTCACCGGCACCATCGCCGGCCTGGCGACCATCACGCCTGCATCGGGCTTTGTCGGACCGCTGGGCGCCTTGATCATCGGCGTCGCCGCAGGCTTCGTCTGCTACAAGATGGTCCAGGTCGTAAAATCCGCCTGGAAGCTCGACGACTCCCTGGATGTGTTCGCCGTCCACGGCGTCGGCGGGTCCCTCGGCACCATTCTGGTCGCGTTCCTGTGCACGCCGACGTTCGGCGGCTTTGGCCTACCCGAAGGCGCCACCGTGGGGTCAGCGCTGGGCGTGCAGGCGACGGGCCTGATCGCGACCGTGGCATGGTCCGCCATCGCGACGCTGGTCATCGTCAAGATCGTCGGAGGGATTACCGGCGGTCTTCGGGTTGACGAGGACGAAGAACTGGAAGGCCTCGACATAACGCAGCATGGTGAAACGGCCTACCGTTTGGACTAAGATAAACCAATCGGGCGGCGGGGGCCTTGTGGGTCCCCGCCGGACCCCGGAAAATTTTTGGGAGACGGCATATGAAATTCGTTATGGCAATCATCAAGCCGCATAAGTTAGACAGCGTCCGCGAAGCCCTCGGCGCCGCCGGCGTCGAAGGCATGACCGCATCGGAAGTCAAAGGGTACGGCCGTCAGCGCGGCCAGACCGAAATCTACCGGGGCGCGGAATACCAGGTGCACTTTCTGCCCAAGGTGAAGATCGAAGTGGCGGTTCCCGACGACAAGGTCGCGGACGTGGTCGAAGCCATCAAGACCGGCGCCAACACTGGCAAGATCGGTGACGGCAAAATTTTCGTCTACGACCTGAACTCGGCCGTCCGCATCCGGACTGGCGAAACGGACAACGACGCCCTGTAAATTCAGTTAAGTCGGCGTCTGCCGCGAAAGGTCGACATGCTTAAGTTTGCGGCGAACATCGGCTGGATGGCGCAGGAAGTGCCCATTATGGAGCGCTTCCAACTGGTCCGCGACCTGGGCTTTACCGCCGTCGAATGCCCCATTGATGTCTACAACCACCCGGCCGCCGATCTGGCCGAAGGCTATTTGTCGGCGGGGCTCGACTTTCTGATGTTCAATTCGCCGCCGGGATCGGGCAAGGACGAATACGGGATTGCCGGACTTAAAGGCCGCGAGGCGGAATTCCAGGATACGATCGGACGGGCCATCGACTACGCCAAGGCGCTGAAGGCCGAATACGTCCACATCCTGGCCGGCCATCAGCCCGGTGACTGGCGCAAGTCCGGGTTCGAAAAGTTCATCGAAAACGTCACTTGGGCCTGCGGCCAATTGAAGGAAGCGAACGTCATCGCGCTGATCGAACCCATCAACACCGTTGCCCGCGCGGGGTACCTAGTGCAGACCACGGACGAAGCCCAGGGCGTGGTCGACGCGGTCAACAAGGCCGGTTTCGACAACATCGGCATCCAGTTTGATTTCCACAACTGCCAGATCATGGAAGGCAATCTGTCCCGCAACTATACGGAACACCTGCCGTCCATCGCGCACATTCAAATCGCGGGTCATCCGGGCCGCACCCCGCCGGGCGAAGGCGAAATCAATTATTCCTTCGTCTTCGCGATGATCGAACGGTCGAACTACAATGGATGGATCGGCTGCGAATACGCGCCGCACAACAAGACCGAACCGGGCGCCACCAAGGCGTCGCTCGCCTGGGCCAAACCGTTCGGGCTCGGCTGATCGCTCACGGCCGTTTTATTGGCCCCCGGTCCCGGTGACCGGCTACAGTCACCGCACCCCACGATCAAGACCGGAAACCGGAAATGCTTATCCTCCGCTGTCTCTCGGCGCTTTCTGCAATGATCATCTTCGCCGCCTTGATGGCGGGTCGAGCCGATGCCGCCGCGACCCGCCTGGCTGGTCAGGCTAGCCCCTATCTGCGCCTGCATGCGGCGGACCTGGTGGATTGGCGGCCGGGATGAAACCCAGACAAAGTCATTGCTGGGCGCCCTTGCGGGCCGCAGCCTGCCGGTGCAGGTGCTGGCTGTCGTCGCGCCCGGCACGGATCTTTCCGAATACCATCCGGCCCGGCACAAGACGCAGATCGACGGCAAACCGACCGTCTATGTCTGCCGGGGGACCGTCTGTTCACTTCCGGTCACGGCGCCGGACGACCTGGGCGAAACCGTCTCCTTCATGCGCTGGAGGCCACAAGGCGCGGGGGAACCGGCGATCAGGCCGGATCGGCGTAGGCAGCGGACGAATAGGATTTGGTGCCGCGCAGCGGACCGAGCCAGTAATCCGATCCGATCACGTCGATCACCGTGACGCCGTCCGCCACCGGTTCGGTGCGCACGGTCCAGACGACTTCATCGGTGCTGGAAAAGGATGTGCTCGCCAGTTCGTCACCGTAAAGCCGGTGCAAGACCATGTCGTTTTCCATGCCGTGGGCCAACAGCCGCACCAGGAACGATTCTTTGGGCATATCCGTCAACAGCGCCCCGGCCGCCGCGTTCTTCGCCGTCACCTCGATGCGGACGCGCACGGCGTCCGGTTCCGGGAAGATGCTCGGCATGGCTTCGTGCAGCAGGCAGCCGACGATGAACAACCGCTCGTGAAAGGCGGGGGTGGCGTATTCCTCCCACATCTTTTCATCCATCATTTCCTGGGTGATGTTTTGCAACTGCCCGTCCCGGAGCACGCCGCCAAGGTCCTGTTTGAGAACCACGTATGCGGCTTCATCCGGTTCGCGGTCCTGCAGCGACAGAAGGCACTTCTCCTTCAAGTCGGTGTCGCTCATGCCCGAGGTGTAGCCGTAGTCCATGGCGTCGAGCATCGCCCGGTAATGATCGGGCGTCCTGGCACCTTCGATTTCCCGAAGCACGGTGAACCCGATTACACGTGCGTGAAAGCTTGTTTTCATGGCCGGCAGAATCCGTCTGCTGACGTGCCAGGGCGGCGGCGTCAGTCCTGAATGTAGACGCCGTTGTGCCCTGTCGAATGTTGGAAATTGTTGTTCGGGAAGAACGTTAGGCCGTGCGGGCCGCGGTCGGTTCTGATCCGCTTGATGATTTTGCCGGTGTCCGTGTCGATAACGATCACGTTGCTGTGGTAGCGGCCGGAAATCCAAAGTTGTTTCCCATCGGGCGAGAGCTGCCCCATGTCCGGGCTGTCTTTCAGCCGCCAGGTGGCGGTGACTTTCCGCGTCACCAGATCAATCACCGAAATGCTGCCGCCGGTGCGGTTCGAAACGAACAGCTTTTTCTTGTCGTGGCTCATCAGGATGCCGTGCGCTTCCTTACCCGTCGGGATAAAGTCGATCTGCTTCATCTGATCCGGGTCGATGACGTGCACGCCGTCGAGCGTTTCGTTGGCCACGTACATGATGTTCTGGTGCGGCGGGCGGAATACATCGACCGGTTCGCCGCCGACTTCCAGGTTGGCGACAACCTCAAGCTTGTTCAGGTCAACCTTCACCAGCCACCCGGAAAATTCCGTCGAGACGACCAGATAGCTGCCGTCCTGCGAAAATCCCATGTGGTTGGCACCGGCCTGCGGGATCGGCACGCTTTTGATCAGTTTCCAGGTTTTCGGATCGCGGAAGTCGAGCCGCCGGAGCCGTTCCGCCACGACGATGGCGTATTTGCCGTCGCGGGTGAAATACAGGTTGTAGGGATCGATCACCTTGATCTCGCGGATGAACTTGCCCGTCATCGGGTCAATTACCAGCAACGAGTTTCCTTGCGTGTTGTTGACGTAAAGCTTCGACAAATCCCACGACGGCGTGACGTGGTGCGGTTCCTTGCCGGTGATGTAGGTGGCGACGATCTCGAAGGTTTTGGGGTCGATGACCTGCAGCGTGTTGGCCTTGGTGTTGGGCACGTAGACGCGCTGGGGATAGCGTTCCAGCAGGGGCTTGTCCTGGGGGGCGGGTTGCAGGGTGTTCTGCGCCGCCGCCGGACCGGCGAAAAAGGACGCCAAAAGGCACAGAATAGGGCCGCAAAAAACAAGGACGCGCAACGCTGACCGCATGGTCGTCTCCACGAATGACGAACGTTAACATCACGGCATCCCCGGATGGCCGGGGTGGGCTGGGGGCCCGCCGGCCGCCGGGGCCTTTGGGTCGCCGGGAATTTGACCTGAAACCAATCAAAGCGCAACGTAAAACGTTGTTTCACAGGCCGAAAGGCCGAAAAAATCAATCTCCGTTAAACGTCGTAATTTTGCTGCCGGTCGCTTGCCCCCCGGCGTGGGGACCAGTACACTTTAACAAAACAATTTTGTATACAATCCGGAGGCAACACCCATGACTGCGACGCCGCAGGGCATCACCCGCAACCTGGCCGAATTTGCCGCTTCCTTGACCTACGGCGACCTGCCGAAAGAAGTCGCGGAACGCACCAAATTGCTGATTTTGGACGTATCCGGGATCATGGTCCGGGCGCGCCACGACGCGGAAAGCACCGATAGCCTTGTCGGCGCGGTCGAACGCCTGGGCCTGGTGAAGGGGGAGCGCTCGAACGATGCCTGCTCCGTCCTGGGCGATACGCGGGGCTACGCGCCGACCGCGGCGGCGTTGCTGAACGGCGCGTTGGCGCATTCGCTCGATTTCGATGACACCCATGCGGAAGCATCGCTGCATTCGTCAGCGCCCATCGTGCCGGCCGTTCTGGCGGCGGCGGAAATGGTCGACGCCTCGGGCCGGGATGTCATCACCGCTTGCGTCGTCGGCTATGAAATCCAGATTAGGATCGCCGAGGCCCTGGTGCCGAGAGACCATTACGACCGGGGCTATCACCCGACGGCTACCTGCGGGACGCTGGCGGCGGCGGCGGCGGCCGGGAAAATCCTGGGTCTCGACGCCGATGGCGTGGAGAGCGCCCTCGGTATCGCGCTGTCCCAGGCCGCCGGGTCCATGCAATTTTTGGCCGACGGCGCCTGGACCAAACGCTCCCACGTCGGGCAGGCGGCGCAGAACGGCCTGATCTGCGCGACCATGGCGGCGGAAGGCTTCAAAGGACCGAAACAGGCGCTCGAAGGTAAGTGGGGGTTCCTGCATGCCTATTCGCCCAATCCGCGGCCCGATAAGGCGACGGAAGGCCTGGGCACGGATTGGCTGACCATGGAATTGGGCGTCAAGCCGTTCCCCAGCTGCCGCTACACCCACGCGGCCATGGATGCGATCCGCAAGCTGCAGGCCGATCACGGCATCACGGCGGACACCATCGAAAGCCTAGAATGCGGCGTCCCGGAAACGGGGTGGAAGATCGTCGGCGAAGGTGCCGGCAAGCAAACGCCCGGATCGGTCGTCGACGGACAGTTTTCCATGCCGTTCTGCGGCGCGGTTGTCCTGAAAACCGGCACCATGGTTTGGGACGACTACAAAACCCACCTGACCGATGCCGACACCCTTGCGCTGGTCAAAAAGGTCACCTGCGTCGTCGACAAGGACGCCGAGGCATCATTCCCCGCCAAAATGGCCGGCAAGGCGACGGTCAAAACCAAATCCGGGGAAACGTATTCGGCTTTTATCGAAGTGCCGAAAGGCGAGCCGGACAACTTCATGTCGCTGGGCGAATTTCGCGCCAAGTTCGACGGGTTGTGCGCACCGTACCTTACGAAGGACGGGCTGGACAAGTTCGCCGGCGCGATCCTGGGCTTGGAAAACGCGAAAAGCGTGCGTTCGGTCCTAGCGCTTTCCGGCGGCGGGGCCTGAGCGCGATGGTCGCGGAAGCAAAAGAGGTCGGCCCCAACCGATACCGCGAGTCCTTTGGCCGCTACCTTGAAGACTTCAAGGTGGGCGACGTGTACGAACACCGGCCCGGGCGCACCATCACCGAAAGCGACAACACGTGGTTCACGCTGCTGACTATGAATCAGCACCCGCTGCACTTTGACAAGGAATACGCCAAGGCGTCCGAATTCAAGCAACCGCTGGTCAATTCGTGTCTGACGCTTTCTATCGTCGCGGGGATGAGCGTTTCCGATGTGTCGCAAAAGACCATCGCCAACCTGGGCTGGAACGACATCAAGATGCCGGCGCCGGTTTTCGTCGGCGACACGATCTATGCGGAAAGCGAAGTTCTTTCGATCCGCGAAAGCAAATCCCGCCCGACGCAGGGCATTGTCACCATCCGCACCACTGCGAACAAGCAGGACGGCACGGTCATTATGAGTTACGAACGCACCATGCTGATCCCGAAGTGTGGCCACGCTGTGGATGACAAGGCAAACTATTAATCCATCAAGCCCAACGCCGGCCCAACCGGCGAAACAAGAACAGGGAGAAGCATCATGGTGCCCGACGCATCGGCCTCGGACTTGACCGAGGAAGAAAGCCTGATACTGGATTCAATTGACAAGTTCATCGAACAGGACGTGCGCCCCTACGCACATAAGCTTGAAGCCGACGACGAATACCCGCAGGACATTGCCGATAAGCTCGCCGACATGGGCATGATGGGCGCCACCATCGGGCAGGATTACGGCGGACTGGGCCTGCGCGCATCGACCTATACCAAGATCGTCGAACGGGTGTCGTCGTGCTGGATGTCCGTGTCCGGCATTTTCAATGCCCACCTTGTGGCGGCCGCGGCGGTTGAACGCTTCGGCACGGAAGAACAAAAACAATCCTGGCTGCCGAAAATGGCGTCGGGTGAAATGCGGGGCGGCATCGCGCTGACCGAGCCCGACTGCGGCACCGACCTGCAGGGTGTGCGCACTACGGCCAAAAAGGACGGCAACGAATACGTTATCAACGGGTCCAAGATGTGGATCACCAATTCCGTCAGCGGGAATTTTTTGGCGACGCTGGTGAGGACGAATACGGAGGTCGATCCGCCGCACAAGGGCATGAGCTTGATCCTAGTCGAAAAGGAGGCGGGGTATAAGGCGTCGAAACTGAAAAAGCTGGGTTACAAAGGCATCGACACCGGCGAGGTCCAGTTCGATAACGTCCGGGTGCCGACGACGAATTTGATCGGCCCGGACGAAGGCCGGGGGCTGCAGCAGATCCTGGCGGGGCTGGAACTGGGGCGGATTAACGTCGCGGCGCGCGGTGTCGGCGTCGCCCGCGCGTGCCTGGACGACGCGCTCGCCTATGCCCTTGAGCGAAAAACCTTCGGCAAGCCCATCGCACAGCATCAGGCGATCCAGTTAAAACTCGCCGACATGGCGACGCGGGTTGAGGCCTCGCGGCTTCTGGTCGAAAGCGCGGCCAACATGTACGACACCGGCGTTCGCTGCGATCTGGAAGCCGGCATGGCCAAGCTGTTCGCGACCGAGGCGGCGTTGGAAAATTCCATCGAGGCCATGCGCATTCACGGCGCTTACGGCTATTCCAAGGAATACAATGTAGAACGGTATTTTCGCGATGCGCCGCTACTCTGTATCGGCGAGGGCACCAACGAGCTGCAGCGCATCATCATCGCCCGGCAGTTGGCCGAGCGCGCCGTTGGTTGACACGTGACGGAAGCGGAGAGGGATGGGGCATGTTACCGCTTGAAGGCGTTCGGGTGTTGGCCGTTGAACAATACGGCGCCGGTCCGTTCGGCACGCAGATGCTGGCGGATCAGGGGGCGGAGGTCATCAAGGTCGAAGAGCCGCCAACTGATAATAAACCCGGCGGCGATTACGCCCGCGGCCTCGGCCCGCATTTTTTCGAAAACGGCGACAGCCAGTTTTATCATTCCTTCAACCGCAATAAAAAAAGCATCACCCTGGACCTGCAAAAACCGGAAGGGCAGGCGCTGTTCCGCGAACTTGTGAAAACGGCGGACGCCATTGCCTCAAACTCGCGCGGCGACGTCGCCGAAAAAATCGGCCTGACCTATGACCAATTGAAAGATGTCAATCCGCGCATTGTCTGCGCGCACCTGTCGGCCTATGGCCGTACGGGATCGCGCGCCAACTGGCCGGGATTCGATTTCCTGATGCAGGCCGAAGCCGGGCAGTTTTCCATGACCGGCGAACCGGGCAGCCCGCCGACCCGCATGGGCGTTTCGGTCATTGATATGGCGACGGGCACGGCGCTGGCGTTTGCCGTCGCCGCCGGGGTGATCGGCGCGCGGGCGTCGGGCCACGGGCAGGACCTGGACATGTCGTTGTTCCACATGGCGCACATGCTGAACACCTACACCTCGACCTGGTACTTGAACGCTGGTCATGTGCAAGGCCGGACGGCGCGGTCGGGCCATGCCTCGCTGGTGCCCTGTCAGCTATACCGCACGGCGGACGGCTGGCTGTTCATCATGTGCAATAAGGAACGCTTTTGGCCGGCCCTCTGCGAGGCAATCGGCTACGGGGAGTGGGCGGAAGACCCACGTTTCAAATCGTTTCGCGAACGGCTGCAGAACCGGGAACTTGTGCAGGAGCTTCTGGACGAAGTGTTGAGCGAAAAGCCGACGGAAACCTGGCTTGAGGAATTTTCCGGCGTCGTTCCCGCCGCCCCGGTCTATGATTTGGAGCAGGCATTGAAAAATCCATTCGTGGCCGAACAGAACATCGTCCAGTCCGTGCCGCTGGCCCGCCACGGCGGCACGGCGCAGCTGATCGATACGCCGGTCCGCACCAAAACGCCGACGCCGGCGCGGCCGGGGCCGGACCTGGGCGAACACAACAAGGAAGTTTACGGCGCGCTCGGGTACGACCGCGCGGGTCTGGATAAATTGAAAAAAGCGGGGGTCATATAATTGGCACAAACAATAGCGGAAAAAATCCTGGCGCACGCGTCGGGAAATCAAACAGTCAAGCCGGGTGACATCGTCACCTGCCGGGTCGATATGGCGATGATGCACGACTCATCGGGCCCCCGCGCGGCGGGTAAAAAGCTGGACGAGCTGGGCGCGCCGATCTGGGACACGGACAAGCTGGTCGTCGTCACCGACCACTACGTCAACGAAGGTACGGACGCGAGCCGCGCCATCCAGGACCATTGCGATGTGTGGTGCCGTGACCACGGAGTGAAACATTACCTGCGCGATAAGGGCATCTGCCACATCGTGCTGCCGGAATTCGGCCATGTGGCGCCGGGCAAATTCTGCGTCGGCGCCGACAGTCATTCGACCACGGCGGGGGCTTTCGGCGCCTTCATGGTCGGCGTGGGCGCGACGGAAATGACCGGCGTTCTGGCAACCGGCGAGATCTGGGTGCGGGTGCCGGAAAGCGTCCGCATGGAAGTGACCGGCAAGCTCGCCCCCGGAGTCGCCGCCAAGGACGTGATCCTGAAAATCTGCGGTCAATGGGGGATCATGGGGTTCGGTTATCAGTGCGTCGAATTCTGCGGTTCGGCGGTCGAGGCCATGTCGGCCATGGACCGCATGACGCTGACCAACATGGCCGCCGAAATCGGCGCTAAGACCGGCATCATCGCGCCGGACGGCAAGACCAAAAGCCTGCTGGAGGGATGGGGTCGCAAGGACGTCGACTTGCAGACCTGGCAGTCGGACGCGGACGCACGCTATGTCAAACGCCTAACCATCGACGGCAGTGCGCTCTCCCCGCAAGTCGCGGCCCCGGCCAGCCCGGAAAACGCCGATGACGTGAGGGCTTACGGTAACGTCAAACTGGATCAGGCGTACCTCGGCGCCTGCACCGGTGCCAAGCTGGAAGACCTGCACATGGCGGCCGAGGTCGTGAAGGGCCACAAGGCCGCGAAGGGCACGCGGTTTTACGTGGCGCCCTCGACCTACCGTATGCGCGATCAGGCGGAGGCCGACGGCACGCTGGCGATCTTGCGCGATGCCGGCGCGGTAATTTTGGAAAGCGGCTGCGGTGGGTGCATCGGCATCGGCGACGCGCACCTGAACGAAAACGAAGTCGGCATTTCATCCACCAACCGAAACTTCGTCGGCCGGGCGGGGGCACCATCGTCCAAACTTTATCTGGCGTCTCCTTATACCGTGGCGGCGTCGGCCATCGCCGGGCGTATCACCGACCCCCGCGAATTTCTGGCATAACGGGAGCGGACCATGACCCACCAAGGTAACGCCTGGAAATTCGGCGACAACATCGATACCGACCAAATCGCCCCCAATCATGCCTACCGCCGGTCCGACCCGGAAACGGCCTATGTCTACTGCATGGAAAACCAGGACCCGGATTTTCACAAGAAAGTTCAGGTCGGCGATATTTTCGTTGCGGGCGCGAACCTGGGTATCGGTTCAAGCCGTGAATGGGCACCGTTCTACCTGCATAAATGCGGTATCCGGATCGCTCTGGCGAAATCCTTTGCGCGGATTTTCTACCGCAACAGCTTCAACCTTGCCCTCCCGGCGCTGGTCTGCGCCGACACGGACAAGATCGAAACCGGCGACGTCCTTGATGTCGACCCGTTGAAGGGTCAGGTGAAGAACATCACCAAGGACGAAACCTACGCCTGCGACCCGGTCCCCGAACACCTGATGCAGATGGTCGCCGACGGCGGCCTTTTGCCGCACCTGAAAAAGAAACTGGCGAATTAATCATGACAGCGAAAAATTTAAGCGCGGCACAAGTCCGGGATCTGATCACCTCGGGCGACGAAATCGCGATCCTGGACCTGCGGGAATGGGGGGTTTTCGGCAACGGACACCTGTTGTTCGCGGTCAGCCTGCCGCTGAGCCATCTCGAAACTCGGGTGGATGACTTTGTCCCCCGCAAGGACACCAAGATCGTCCTGTGCGCCGCGGGCGACGGCGACGCGCATCTGGTCGAAACCGGCGCGGCGCGTCTGGCCGCCTGGGGCTACACGGACATCAACAAGCTGGACGGCGGGCTCAAGGGTTGGGAAGCCGCCGGGTTCGAAGTGTTTTCCGGCGTCAACGTGCCGTCCAAGGCGTTCGGCGAATTCGTCGAACACACCTATGACACGCCGCGCATGCCCGCCGCCGAAGTAAAGGCGATGATGGACCGGGGCGAAAATATGGTCGTTCTCGACAGCCGCCCGATGTCGGAATACCACAAGATGAGCATCCCCATGGGTATAGACTGCCCAGGGGCGGAGCTGGCCTACCGGGTGCACGACCTGGCGCCGGACCCCAACACCACCGTTATCGTCAACTGCGCCGGGCGGACGCGGTCGATCATCGGCGCGCAGTCGTTGATCAACGCCGGCATCCCCAATAAAGTCGTGGCGCTGGAAAACGGCACCATGGGCTGGCATCTGGCGGGCTTTCAGCTGGATTATGGCAAGACCGCGCAGTTCAGTGACCTGAGCGATGCGGGCAAGGCCAAGGCGCAGGAAGTCGCCCAGCGGGTGTCCAAGCGCTTCGGTGTGCTCACGTGCAGCCATGCCGACCTAAAATCATGGCAGGCCGAAAAGGGCCGGACGACTTATGTCCTCGACGTGCGCAACCCGTCTGAATACGAAGCCGGGCATCTGCCCGGCTGCCGTTACGCACCGGGCGGGCAGTTGGTGCAGGCGTGGGACCGCTATGTGGCGGTGCTGGGTGCGCGCATCGTGCTGGTCGATGACGACGGTGTCCGCGCGACCATGACCGCAAGCTGGATGCTCCAGATGGGGTGGAAAGAAGTCTTTGTGCTGAAAGACGCGTTCAAGGGCCAGTCGCTGGTTAAGGGCAAGCACGAGCCTGTCCTTCATGCCTTCGCCAACATCAAGGTCGATACGGTCTCCGACATCCCCGACGGCGCAGTTGTCATCGACCTGGCCGACAGTCTGACCTATCGCGACGGGCATGTTCCAGGCGCCTGGTTCGCCGTGCGCGCGCGGCTGCTGGAAAGCATCAAGAAAATCCCTGATGTGCCGTTGACCGTCGTCACCTCGCCCGATGGCGTGCTGGCGACGCTGGCCGCGCCCGAACTGACGACATTGGGGCGGAAGGTCGCGGTGCTGGAGGGCGGCAACCACGCTTGGAAAAAAGCCGGCAAACCCATGGAGCAGGGCTTCACCAACATGGCGGACGAAACCAACGACGTATGGTACCGGCCCTATGATATGGATGACGCCCAGGAAGGCGCCATGAAGCAATACCTGTCGTGGGAGATCAATCTAATCAATCAGCTTGAACGCGACGGCACCACCGAGTTTCGCGCCTTCCCGAAATAATCCAAAACAAAGAAACCACGGAGCATCCATAGAATGAAATTCGTCATCATCGAGAATGACGGCATCGGGCATGAGATCATGGCCGCGACCGTGCCGGTTCTGGAACGCTTGAACCAGGCCATGGGTCTCGGCATCGAATATCAGCACTGCATCGGCGGGCTAAAGGGCTGGCAGGAAAAGGGCATGACCGTGCCCGAGGAAACCCGCGTGGCGTGCGACGCGGCGGACGGCGTCATCGTCGGGCCGGTCGGCACGTATGAATACCCGCCCGAGGCCAAGGACCAGATCAACCCCAACAAGTACATGCGCACCCACTTCGACCTGTTCGCCAACGTGCGCCCGGCGAAAACGCGGGCGGGCGTGCCGTCGGTGATCAAGCAAATGGATCTGGTGATTGTCCGGGAAAACCGCGAAGGCTTTTACGCCGACCGCAACATGTATATGGGCTCCGGCGAATTCATGCCGACGGAGGATTGCGCGCTGAGCGTCCGCAAGATCACCCGCCAGGGGTCTGAACGCATTGCGCGGTATGCCTTCGACATGGCCAAGGACCGGCGGAAAAAGGTCACGATGGTGCACAAAGCCAACGTGCTGAAACTGACCGACGGCCTGTTCCGCGATACGGTTACGGCCGTGTCCAAGGACTATCCGGGGATCGAGTTGGAAGAACTGATCATCGACGCGGCGACGGCGCACGTCGTCCGCCGGCCGCAGGATTTCGACGTGATCGTCACCACCAATGCCTTCGGCGATATTCTGTCGGACCTCTGTTCGGAGCTGTCGGGCTCATTGGGCCTCGCGGGCTCCATCAATGTCGGGCCGAAGCAAATCATGGCCCAGGCGCAGCACGGCTCCGCCCCCGACATCGCCGGGCAGGGCAAGGCCAATCCGACGGCGCTGATCCTTTCTGTCGGCATGCTGCTGGAAGAACTGGGCCGCCGGACCAGCCGTAATGATCTGGCGCAGGCAGCGGGCAAGATTTACGCCGCCGTCGACACGGCGCTGGCCGAACCGAAAAACCACACGGGCGACCTGGGCGGCAAGAATACGACGTCGGGATTCGGCGGCGCCGTCACCGACGCGCTGGACCTGGACTGAGGAGAACCGGAAACCATGAGCGAACGCATTGCGATTTTCGGCGCGGGGGCGGTCGGCGCCTATGTGGGGGGCTACCTGACCCACGCCGGGCGGGACGTAACCCTGATCGATCCCTGGAAAGTCCACGTCGAAAAGATGAACACCGAAGGGCTCGTGTTATCGGGCCTGACGGAGCCTGAAAACTTTACCGTCAAGCCCCGCGCCATATTGGTTGACGACCTGAAGGGCGGAGCACCCTTCGACATCATCTTCATCTGCACCAAGTCCTTCAATACGGAAAACGCGGCCAAGACCATGAAGCCTTATATTGCGGAGCCGAATGGATTTATGGTGTCGTTACAAAACTCCATCAACGAGCCGACGATCGCCTCCGTGGTCGGCGAAGCCCGGACAATCGGCTGCATCGCCTCGCAGATTTCGGTTTCCATGTGGGAGCCGGGCGCCGTCCGCCGCAACGTCGCCTTAGGCGGCGACAAGCACGTGGTCTTCCGCGTCGGCGAACTGGACGGGCGGGTGACCGACCGGGTCAAACATGTGTCAGAGATTCTGTCGGACATTGACTCATCGAAGGTTACCGAAACGCTCATGGGCGAACGGTGGTCGAAGCTTTGCGTCAACTGCATGCGGAACCCGGTGTCGGGGGCGTCCGGTCTTGCGACCAATGACTGCGACCGTAATGATCACATCCGGGGGCTGGCCATCCGTATCGCGGCGGAGGCGGTTGCCGTCGCCACGGCCGAGGGCCATCCGCTGGAAAAGATTTCGGGGATTTCGCCCGAGTTGTTGTTGAGGGCCGGGCAGGGGGACGCCGACGCTTTCAAACAGTGCGAGGACATCATGATCGCCGGGATCGCACGCCGGTCGGACGCGCAGCGACCCTCCATGGCGCAGGATATCGGCAAGGGCATGCGGACGGAAATCGATTACATCAACGGCACGGTCGTTGAGGCCGGTAAGAAGCACGGCATCCCGACTCCCGCCAACGCGGCGATCGTATTTGCGGTAAAAAAGGTCGAAGCCAAGGAGGCTGAACCGTCGCCGGACTTGGTCATGGGGATTTGACCGGTGAGCAAGCGTTTTAAGGCGGACGACCTGATACAAGCGACGGCGGCGCTGTTCCAAAAGGCCGGCGCCCAGCCCGAGGTCGGCCAGGCCATGGCCGCCCGGGTGTTCGTCGAACAGCGCGAAAAGGGCGTCGCCCTCAGCGACGACATCCAAGGGCTGCCGATGCCGTGCCTGGAAAATACGGGATACCGGTCCCGAACGCAGTGGATATCACTTTACCAAACGGCGAATGCGGGAGAAACGCCATGTCCCTGACCATTACCTGCATTGACGGCGCCTTCGGCGCGGAAGCCACGGGCGTCGATCTGGCTGCTCCGGTGGCGGATGCGGATGCAGACGCGCTTCGCGAGGCGCTCCGCGAAAACCTGGTTCTTATCATCCGCGATCAGACACTGACGCCGGCCCAGTACGTCGACGCCATGAGAATCTTCGGCGATCTGATGCCGCAACACCTGACGAAACTGCTGATGCCGGAACATCCGGAAATCGCGGTTTTGGACAGCCGCATTGCCCAGACCAAACTCGCCGACGGCCAGGTGGCGACCATTGGGTCCCGCGACTGGCACACGGACCACACCAATCACAAACGCCCGCCCAAAATGACGGCGCTTTACGCGGTGAAGCTGCCGTCGAAAGGCGGCGACACGGGCTTCGCCAACATGCAGATGGCCTATGCCGGGCTGCCGGCTGGCGAACAGGCGAACCTGGCAAAGCTGATCACCGTCAACGTGATCGAACAGGATACGGGCTATGTGGATGATACAACCCGCGCTCACCTGACCGCGGACCCGCAGAAACACCCCTTCATCCGCACCCACCCGGAAACCGGCAAAAAGGCGATTTATGTCCATCCCGGCAAGCTGGCGCACTTTGACGGTTGGGACGCCATGAAGAGCAAGAAGTACGTCAACGAACTGCTGGAGCGTGTGCTGACCCCGGAAGTGACCTACCGCCACAAATGGCGGCTGGGCGATCTGGTGATCTGGGATAATCGGGCAATGCTGCATGTTGCGCACCGGGATTACGACTTCGCCGAAGGACGGATCATGCACCGGGTGTGCCTTGAAGGCGACGTGCCTGTCTAGTTTGTAAAGCCTATCTTCAAATCGCGTTGCAACGTTTAGGAGCTCGAAACTCATGTTCGGTTCTGTGGTTTGTGTGCGTAAGTCGTCTGCGGCGGCGGCCTTGGCCGCCACTTTTTTCGCCGCGCCGATGGTTTCCGGTGGCGCGCTCGCCGATGACCTGCAACCCGCGGTCAAGGCGCTTAAGGTTCAAAAGCCGGAGCGGCTGCTGTTCGTTGGCAACAGTTATCTTTATTACAACGACAGCCTGCACAATCACGTGCGCCGCATGGCCGTCGCCGCCGGCATGCACGATGCGAAGAAACTCAAGTACAAGTCCGTGACGATCAGCGGCGGCGCGCTATTCGACCACAACATCGACAGCTATCTGGAGCCGGGAAAACTTCGGGTCAAGGAACCGTTTCAGGTGGTGATCCTGCAGGGCGGCAGCCAGGCGCCGATCGCCAAGGGGCGGGACGTCAAGTTCCGCGAAACCGTGGCCGAGTTTTCCAAAAAGATCGCCAAGGCGGGCGGGGAGACGGCGCTGTATATGACCCACGCCTACGTCAAGCCGCACAAGAAAGCCGATCCGAAAATGATCGAGGCGATCCGCAAGCTTTACGTGACGGCAGGGAATGAAACCGGCGCGCTGGTCATTCCGGTGGGGCTGGCGTTCGAGGAAGCCTATCGCCAGCGCCCGACCGGGCGGTTCCACAAGGACTACGACGGAACCCACCCGAACCTTCTGGGCACCTATCTGGCGGCGTCGGTCGTGTTTGCCAGCATCTACGGCGTCTCGCCGGTCGGCAATTCGTATGACTACTACGGCAAGGTCGGCAAGGAAGATGCGGCATTCCTGAAGAAGGTTGCCGCAGATACGGTCAAGTCGTTTTACGGCAACTGACACGCTCCTGCGGCCGGCCGCATAAAAAAACGGGTCCAGCGAACCGGATCCGCTTTCATGGGAGGAGGAACAGTCTTTGTTCGTTGACGAGGACGTTGGGGACGGATTTCGGCGATAAAGCCGTTCCGTCCCCGTTTTTTTTCGTCCTTAAAGCGGTTTGCAATTTTCCATGCAACGAATTGCCGCCGCATCCGGCCTGTTATCAACGATGAAGGCGTCACGGTTGGGCATTTTCATCCCCTTCAGGTAGTTGGCGTCAACCGTATCGCCGTCCTTAACCAGACCGCTCAGGTTGTAGATGTACGCCGTCAACGCATAGACCTCGTTGTTCGACAACGACTGCGGCCAATCCATGGGCATGGCGCGGCGCACATAGTCGAACAAGATCGGGGCATAGGGGTACATGCTGCCCGGGTTCAGCTTGCGCTTGCTGGTCTTCATGGACTCATGGCTGCCGTACATTTTGCCGAACTGCGGGCCGCCATTGGCACCTTCGCCATGACACGCCGCACATTTTTCGGCAAACAGCTTCTTGCCTTGGGCGACGGTGCCCTTACCCGCCGGCAGGCCGGCGCCATCGGACGTCGAGATATCGATGTCCCATGCCGACAGATCGCTTTGGGTGATGGACTTGCCGTAGCTTACGCCAGGTTTGGGGGAACCGGCAAAAGCCGGGGTGGAATACGCCGCCAGAGCCAAACCGGCCGCAGCGACGACACTTGTCAGATCCTTAACCGATCGCATTGGTCACATCCCCTTTCTCGCTGACGGCCCACGGGAAGATCCCGTTGTGGTGTTGCACGAACCCGGCGATAAGACGCGCTTTCACCAAGTCCGCCACAGTCGGCTGGACGTAACCGGTGCTGTCGACCGCACGGCTCGCGATTTTCGCGGGGCCGCCGTCCCAGTTCCAGCGATAGCGGAACCGTGTAAGGCACTTGTCCATGACCGGGCCTTCGATATCGGCTGTGCGCCACGTTTTGCCGCCGTCGGTGGTGACGTCGACGGACGTGATCTTGCCGTTACCGGACCAAGCGAAACCCTTGATCTCGTAAAGCCCCGGGCCGTTCATCTTCATGCCGCCCGACGGGTTGGTGATGACCGACTTGCACTCCATGGTCATCGAGAACTGACGCCATTTCCCGTTCGGCATGGGGTCGGTGTAACGGGCGGTTTCACTGCGCAGGTGCCACGGTTTGTCAGAAACCTTGATGCGGCGCAGCCATTTGACCGACACGTTGCCTTCCCAGCCGGGGATGAACAGACGCAACGGATAGCCGTTTTCCGGACGCAGCATTTCGCCGCCGGCCGCATAGACCAGCATTGCTTCGCCCATCGCCTTGTCGATGGGGATCGACCGCGCGTGGGCGGAACCATCGGCGCCTTCGAACAGGACCCATTTGGCCTTGGGATCGACGCCGGCTTCGTCAAGCAGCCAGGACACGGGAATACCCGTCCACTGAGTGCAGGACAGCAGACCGTGGGTTTGCTGAACGGTGGTCGCTTTCGGCTTCAGCCAGTCGGTCAGCCCGTTGCCCGAACATTCCATGAAGCGAAACTCGGACTGGGAAGGATACCGGGTGATGCCGTCCATGGTGTAGACCGTGGGGTTCTTGACCATCCCGTGAACGACCAGGCGGTGCTTGTCCGGATCGATGTCGGCGATGCCCGCATGGTGGCGTTCGTAGATCAGGCCGTTCGGGGTAATGATCCCTTCCTGGTGCTGGATCGGCGTCATGCTCCAGTCGGAGAAATTCTGTTTGTTGACCAGAACGTCCGTTCGGTTACGGGTCACGTGCTTTTCGTACTTCGACGGCATACCGTAGACTTTGGCGTCAAGCGGACGGCCCATGGATTTGCTCCATTCCGGGACCGTCAGCTTTTCCGCGTTGGCGGTTTTAGGGCCGACGGTGCTTGCGGCAACCGCGCCGCCCGCCGCCGCAGCGGCAGCCTTCAGGAAATTACGCCGCGACGACTGACCGGTTTCGGCCAAGTCGGACATCAGGCGTTCTTCCTTCTTGTACGGCTTCTGTTTCGAGAGCGCGTGCGCTTCTTCGCGCGATGGTCCGGACAAAGCGTCGCGGATTTGCGCGAAATACTCGGATTTTGTCGGTATCCTTAGGCTCATAATGACAGGCCTCCTCCTGTTTTTTACTCGGATCTGAAAAGTGATCAGAGCCATTGATATCATTTTTTGTTTTTCTTAAAAATTACGCTGAACCTATTTAGCCACCTTTTAAAGTCTATAATTCGTATGAATTGATAGCTTCAATCTACTAGACACAGGCTATTACGAATTAGGTGCGCTTTTTCTTGCTATAGGTGCCCTACTATAGGTGCCCAATTCATCCTTTTGGTTTTCTTTCTGTTTGTGCCTTCAACCGTCGCCGCAGTCACGGGGAAGCGAGGGGTGACACCTTCGGGTGTGTCAGTGGCGTTTCGCAGGCGCGGTACAAATTTATCCGCAGGCCTGCGGCCGCGCCAGCGGCCCTGCGTTTTACCGCCGCACAAGGGCGCGGGTCGACGGGTCAAGACGGCTTCTCATCGGGCGCATCCGGCGCCGTATAATCGCCGGATTCCTGGCCTTGACGGTGAATTTCCCCGGTGAATCAAATGGGATGACGAAACCCTGGGAGTGGGATACTTTAAACGCGGGTAAACAACAAAACGTATGAACTAGGAGGAATTCAATGAAAACGAAGATTGCGGTATCCGTTTTGGCGGTCGGCCTGATGGCCGGTGCCGGGTCGGCTCAGGCGGCGGATCAGTTCTTGCGGTTGGTGACCGGTCCGTCCGGGGGGTCCTGGTACCCGCTGGGCGCGAAGATTGCACAAGTCTTCCAGGAAGATATCAAAGGGGTCTCAACCTCGAACACGTCGGGCGGCGGTATTTCCAACGTTCTGGCAGTCAACGCTGGCGATGCTGAATTCGGCTTTACCTATGCCCACACGGCGGCCAACGGCGCCAACGGACGGGGTAAATTCACCAAGAAACAGCCGAACGTCCGGCACCTGGCGACGCTTTATGGCTCCATGTTCCAGGTCGCGGTCCGCGCGGACAGCAAAATCAAATCCTTTGACGACATGAAGGGCGCCAACATTTCGCCGGGCAAAGCCAAATGGACCGGCACCGCGTTCGCCGAAGCCATTCTGAAGGAATACGGCATCACCTTTGGCAGCATCAAAAAGAACGGCGGCACGGTCCACCATGTGGGCTACACCGAATCCGTCGCTCTGATGAAAGACAAGCACGTCGACGTGTTCATGGCGGCGACCAACATGCCGCAGGCGTCTTTCCTGGAGCTTGAGCAAAGCCCCGGCATTCGTTTCATCGGCATCGATGACAAGAAAAAGTATGATAAAATCCTGGCCGACAACCCGGGCTTCGTGCCGGGCGTGATGCCGAAGGGCGTATACAAATCCGTCGATCGTGATATTCCGACCTTGGGCATCACGGTTGAAATGATCGTCAACAAAGACGTGCCGGACAACATCGTCTACCAGATGTGCAAATCGCTCTGGAAAAACCACGCGAAATTCGTCGAAGTGAAAAGCGTGTGGAAACATGTCAAACAGGCTGACGCGCTGAAAGGCGCGGCCATTCCGGTCCATCCGGGTGCGCAGAAATGCTACGACGAACTCGGCGTGAAAAAGATGTAATCGCGCTTTGGAAAACAACGGCGGAAAGGGAAATTCTCTTTCCGCCATTGTTTTCTTTGTTGCCGTTCATCTCTGACTTTCTAACTTCCGGACACGATCTCTGCGATGGCCGTTACCAAAGCTCAAGTCAGCTATGAGGAAAGGCACGAACTCGGCTTCCTCGAACGCTTAATTGTTGATCCGCGATCGGATATTCTGCAACTGATCCTTATGGTCAGTGCGATCATCTGTCTGACGCTGGCCGTTTTTCATTTATATGTTTCCGCCTTCGGCACGCCGGAAGGGCGCTCGTTCCGCTCGGTGCACCTGACGGGCATGTTGGTGCTGGCCTACTTCATGCACCCGATGTTCCGAAGCAAGATTTGGGACCCGATCTCAATTCCCGGTGATCCCGGCAACGGCAAACGTTGGCTGGGTTTTGGCGTGGATATGATCGCCGTCGGGTTGATCCTGTTCGTGCAGCTATACACGATCTACGACATCACGGCGTTCCAGTTGCGGTTTGGAGAAAAAGATCCGGACGATCTGATCGTCGGCGGCATTTTGATTTTATTGGTGCTTGATGCGACCCGGCGCGCCGTCGGCTGGGCCATGGTCATCATTACCTCGTTCTTTATGTTCCATGCCCTTTATGCGAACCATTTCTTTGGGATTTTTTACGGGCCGCCCATCAGCTACGGAAAATTCGTCGACCAGTTGTTCATGGAAACAGGCGGTATCTTCGGCATCCCCATCCATGTCTGTTCCACCTACATCGTTTTGTTCATTGTTTTCGGTGCGTTGCTGAACCGGTCCGGTGCCGGCAAATTCTTTATCGATTTGGCGGTGGCGCTCACCGGTCACCGCGTCGGCGGCCCGGCCAAGGCATCGGCCGTTGCGTCGGGCTTTATGGGAACGGTTTCTGGCTCCGCCGTTGCCAACGTGGTGACCACCGGCGCCTTCACCATTCCGTTGATGAAAAACCTCGGCTATCGCGCCCGGTTTGCGGCGGCGGTGGAGGCCTGCGCGTCGTCCGGCGGGCAGATTACGCCGCCGATCATGGGCGCGGCTGCGTTCATCATGGCGGAGTTTCTGGAAGTCCCCTACGTCACCATAATCGTCGCGGCGGCGATCCCGGCCTTCCTTTATTTCGCGACCGTCTATTTCATGGTCCATCTGGAAGCCGAAAAGCACAACATCGAACGCATCCCCAAGGAATACTTGCCGCAGTTGGGCGAGGTGTTGAAGCGCGGTTGGCACCTGCTGATTTCGCTGGCGATTCTCATCTATTTCCTGATGGCCGGATACACCCCCATGAAGTCGGCGTTCTGGGGCATTTCGTCGCTATTCGTCCTCAGTTTCATCAACAAGGAAACCCGGATGTCGCCGGCGGATATTATGGGCGCCTTGGAAACCGGCATTCGCACGACCATGCCGGTGACGATCGCCTGCGCCTGCGCCGGCTTGATCATTGGCTCGGTGTTCGTGTCGGGCCTGGGTCTCAAATTCACGCAATCGGTGATCGACCTTTCCGGCGGCAATCTTTTTATCCTGCTGTCGCTGACCGGTATTGCGGCGGTCATCCTCGGCATGGGGCTCACCACGACGGCGGTCTATATCACCGTGGCGGCGTTGATCGTGCCTGCGGTGATCAAAGCGGGGGTTGAGCCCATTGCGGCGCATATGTTCGCGTTCTACTTCGGCGTGGTGTCCAGCATCACGCCGCCGGTGGCTCTGGCGAGCTTTGCCGCCGCGGGGATCGCCAAGACCCCACCGATGATGACGGCGGTGGAATCGACGCGTGTCGGGATCGCCAAATTCCTGGTGCCGCTGATCTTTGCCTATAATCCGTCGTTGCTGTTTGTCGGGCCGATATCTCAGACGCTGATTTCCGCCGTCCTGACAATGATCGGGCTGTGGGTTTTGTCGGCATCCATCGAAGGCTGGTATCGCGGCCGGTTGAATACCGTCGGCCGGGTGATCACGTTGATCGCGGCGATCATGGTCCTTTGGCCGCCCGAAGGCGCCGTATTCGGCATTCCCGATATCTGGATTGAATTGGGAGGCGTCGGTCTCGCCTTGGTCTATTTGTTGCCCAGGCACCTGGCGACCCGGGGAAACAGCCGGGAGGGCATGGCCGATGCGTGATTTCTTTTTAGGCAAGCCCTGGCATTGGCTGATTGTCGTCGGCATTTTTTGCGGCATGTGGGTCGTCGGCAGTTACAAACTGCATGTCACCAATTTTAACCCGTTCATTATGCTGATTATGGTCGGCGCGGCGTTCATCGTTCTGTTGTTGGTCAAAACGACAAAGCGGAACGAACAGATCACCCGCGACCCGTTGCCTGAATCGGCGGACGCTGCCGAGGATACCTCGGGGCCGGAATAGGACGACAAAACCATGGATCTGCAGATTGGCGGTAAACGGGCGCTGGTGACCGGCGGCTCGAGGGGTATCGGGCGGGCGGTCGCCCTGGTGCTGGCGGAAGAGGGGTGTGATGTCGTCCTGGCCGCCCGCGATCAGGCGGCGCTCGATAAAACCGCGCAGGATATCCGCGGCAAATTTCAGGTGAATGTCGAGGTTATTTCCGCCGATCTGTCATCGGACGCCGCCATGCGCGATATCGCCGCCCGAGCCGGCGATGTCGATATCCTGGTCAACAACGCGGGTGCGATCCCGCCGGGGACGATTTCCAAGGTCGACGACGCCACCTGGCGCGCCGCCTGGGACCTAAAGGTGTTCGGCTATATCTCGCTCTCGCGCGAAATCTACGCCGGCATGGCGAAGCGGGGCGGCGGCGTGATCGTCAACATCATCGGCGCCGCCGGCGAACGCCACCCGTCGGGCTACATCGCGGGGGCAGCGGGCAATGCGTCGCTCATGGGATTTACCCGGGGCCTCGCCCACGGGGCGCACGCGGACAATATCCGCGTCGTTGGCATCAACCCCGGTGCGATCTTGACCGAACGGGCGGAAATGCTCGCCCGGACCAAGGCGCAGGACCAGTGCGGCGATTCCGAAAAATGGCGCGACATGCACAAGGGCCTGCCGTTCGGCCGCGCCGGCAAGCCCGAGGAAGTCGCCTATGCCGTCGCTTTCTTGGCGAGCCCGCGCTCCAGCTATACGTCCGGCACCATCCTGACCATCGACGGCGGCAGGGAATAGGCCCGGGCGGGCAGGCCTAAAGAATAGGCTCAAGGGAGAGAATAGGGGGGGTCGGCCCATGGCAACGATCAGCAAACAGACCGTCACCATCGAAGGCAGCCCGATGGACATCTGGATATCCGAGCCCGAGGGCGCGGGACCGCACCCGGCGATTGTTATCTGCATTCATGCGCCGGCTAATTTCGGCATCGAAAACGACCCCTTCAGCCAGGATCTGATGCAGCGTTATGCGGCGGCGGGGTAGGGATGGACGGAGCCGGTGTGCCGGGCACGGTCGGTGTCGTTACTGCGCTGCCTGAGCCGGATGCGCCACTAGGTCGCGGGCATCGGGCATGGCGTCAACGGCCCAGATGGCGGCGAGAAGGCTCTCCACCTCCGCATCGCCCAGCACCGGCCATGCCAGTTCGCGAAACTTGTGTTCCAGTTCCCGATCCGACAACGGCGCGTCCGGGTCGCCCCAGCGGGTCGGCGCGTAATGCTTGAAGACCTTGCCGTCCGTGGTTTCGATTTCCACCTTGGCGGAGCGCAGTCCCGGAAACCTGCTTTGGCATTCCGGATCGACGACCAGCGTGATCCGCTTCATCAGGTCGCGGACGGCGGGATCGTCCAAATGGTCGTCGTCGAACGCGGCCATGCGGACGCTCCCCCACAACATGGCGGCGGCGCAGCAGTAGGTGAGGGAGAACTTGGCTTCGAAAGCAGTCTTGGGCTCCCGGTTGCCGCACAGTTCCTCCGCTTTTTGATAACTGCCGACGCGGATGTCCTTCACGTCGTCCGGTGCGAGCCCATTTTCGGCGGCGAGCGTCAAAACCCCGTCGATTGCCGCATGGGTATGGCCGCAGGCGGCGTGGTTCTTGGTCGTCGTCTGCAAAATCAGGTAATCGCGGCCGAGCGTCGCCGCCGCAGCCGCCCAGTCGGGCTGCGTTTCGGCCAAGCCGTTTAGGCACATGGCGGTGCCGAAGCCGCGCGGGCCATCCAGGATATCCGGCGCGCCGGTGACGCCCTGTTCGGCGGCCAGCGCCACGGTGACGCCGCGTTCCGCCGCGTGCGACCCGTGCAGCGGCTTGGCCATTGCGTCGGCGCGGAACGCCTGTTGCAGGCCCGCCGCCATGGTGCCGGCGTTGGCCAGGGCATGCAGCGCCTGTTCGGCGGAAAGCCCGTAGATGTTCGCCGCCGCCGCCGCCGCGCCGAAGGTGCCAATGGTGCCGGTGGTGTGCCAAAACTCATAGTGCGCCGGGTTGACGGCCGCCCCCAGGCGGTTCGACACCTCGTACCCCGCAACGATCCCGCAAAGCAGCTGCGCGCCCGAAGCGCCCCGCGACTGGGCGGCGGCCAGGGCCGCCGAAATCACGGGCACGCCCGGGTGATAGATTGCGTCGCGGAAGATATCGTCGAATTCAACCGTGTGGGACGCGGCCCCGTGAATGAAGGCTGCGGTCCGCGCGTCGGTCTGTTCGCCGCCCGGATAAAGCCGCGCGCCGCCCCGGCCAAGCGACTCCTTGAACGCGGCCCGAAGCATCGTCGCCGGCGGAACGACCGTCCCCGGCAGCGTCGCCGCGAACCAGTCGAGCAGGCATCGCTTCGCCATGTGTACGACCGCGGCCGGCAGGTCCGCCGATTTAAGGTTGGCGGCGTATCGGGCGAACGGCCACAGGGCCGAGTCTTCGTTCGTCATGGTCAGCTTCCTTCCGCATAGAAGGTGAGGACGCCCAAAACGGCGCTGTGAACCGGGGTGGGGATGCCGTGCTTCTCGCCAAGGCGCACGACCTCGCCCGACAGCCACGGCAGTTCCATCCGCCGCCCGGCTTCCAGGTCGTGCAGCATGGAGGCCTTCATGACGTCCGGCAGCTTATCCAGATGGCCGATGGTCTTTTCCTCTGCCCCATCGGGCAGGTTGGCGCCTTCGGCCCGGCCGACGGCGGCGGTCTCGCGCACAGCGGATTCCAGCATCTTGCGGGATGAAGGCGTGCTGCGGATCGGGCCGATGGGCTGGCGGCACAGGGACGTCAAACCGCTTAAACTCGACAGCAGCACGAATTTTTCCCAGATGGCGCGGGAGATATCGGTGTGGTGGACGTGGTCGAACCCGCCCTTGGCAAAGGCCTCGACCAGCGCATCCAGCCGCCCGGTCTGTTCCCTCGGTTCGCCCACGGTCAGCCGCGCCATGGTGCCGGTGTGCATGATAACGCCGGGCCCGCCGATGACGGCGGAGATGTGGGCGACGCCGCTGACCACGTGGTCGGCGCCCAGGACGGCCGACAGGCGCGCCGTGCTGCTGACGCCGTTCTGGAACGGCACGACGACCGTGTCAGGCCCGATCATCGGCTTGCACATATCGGCGGCGGTTTCCGTGTCCCACAGCTTCACCGCGAACAGGACATAGTCGACCGGGCCGATGGCGGCCGGGTCGTCGGTGACGGAAACGCCCTTGAGCGTTAGGTCGCCCAACTGGCTTTCGATGCGAAGCCCGTCTTTTTTGATCGCGTCCAGGTGCCTGCCCCGGGCGATGAAATGGACGTCGACGCCGGCATCGGCCATGCGGGCGCCGAAATACCCGCCGACCCCGCCCGTTGCCATGATGGCGATGCGTACGTTGTTTGCTCCCACCTTACGTGCCCCCACCTTACTTTCCCTTGAATTGAGGTTTGCGCTTTTCCATGAAGGCGGTGCGGCCTTCGGTGTAGTCGGCGGAATCGAAGCAGTCCTTGACGACGCGGGCGCACAGGTCCAGGTCGCGGACGCTGTCGCCCTTCACGCTTTCATGGACGATAACCTTGACCGCCTTGATCGTCAGCGGCGCGTTTTCGGCGATGCGCTTGGTGTAATCGGCGATGTAGGGGTCCAGCATGGGGCGCGGCACCACCCGGTTGATCAGGCCCATGTCCTTGGCTTCCTGGGCGCTGAATGTGCGGGCGGTATAAAACACTTCCCTGGCAAAGCTCGGGCCGACCAGATCGACGAAGGGCTTCAGCCCATCGACGCGATAGCCCAGGCCCAGCTTAGCCGCCGGGATGGCGAAGATCGCCGCTTCCTCGGCGATGCGGATGTCGCAGCAGGTGGCGATGCCGACGCCGCCGCCGACGCAGGGGCCTTCGATCTTAGCGATGGTCGGTTTCAGGAATTCGCGGAGCCGCGTGGTCGCTTCCTCCGTCGCGGTGTTGTAGATCTTCACGCCTTCTTCGGTCGACCGGTTTTTCTCGAACTGGGAAATATCGGCCCCGGCGCAGAATGCCTTGCCGCCCTGGCCGGACAGCACCACGACCCGCACGGCGTCGTCGGCCATGAAATCGTCCAGCACCTTGGGCAAATCCCGCCACATTTCAAACGTCATGGCGTTCCGCTTGGCTTGGTTGTCGAGCAGGATATAGCCGACGCCGTCTTTTTTCTCGACGACCAGCTGTTCCGTCACGCCATCCATCGTCATTCCGTCCATGGAGTGTCCCTTTGCTTGATATCTGGTTGTTTCGGTGCCACGAGGCAGGGTAGATTGGTTGGTCTTTGTATACAATCTCCGTCCCGAAATTTCAGCCAAAAAGGAGCCGGTTTTGGGCGCCGCCATCGAACGATTGACCGGTATTCCGCTGCGCGATCAATGGCCCGCCTGGATGGTCGGCCTGGGCCACGGCGGGACCCATTGGGTGCTGGCGACCTACCTGATCATGGCGCCTTATTTCACCAAGGAGCTGGGCATCAGCTATGCCGAGGCCGGTCTCTTGTTCGCCTGCTTCCATGTCGCCAGCTTCGTCGCCAATTTCGGCTCCGGCGCCGCGGTCGACATCGTCGGGCGGCGGGTCTTTCTTCAGGTCATTGCCCTGATTTTCGGCGCCTTGGCGCTGGCGCTGATCAAATGGGCGGATGGGTTCTGGTATGTCGTTCCGGCCGTCGGTCTGATTGGCGCGACCAACAATCTGTGGCATCCGCCGGCGATTTCCTATCTGTCGAGCACCTTTCCCGAAAAACGCGGCTATGCGCTGTCGTTGCACGCCCTGGGTGCCAGCGTCGGCGATGCCATCGCCCCCTTCGCGGCGGGCTTTCTGATCGCCCATTACGGTTGGCGCGACACGGCACCGGCGGCGTCAGCACCCGTGATCGTCATCGCGATCTTGCTGCTGATGGCCTTGGGCCCCAAGGAAAAGGCCGACAACGGCGACGCCAAGGGCAAGAAAATGTCGGGCCGTGATTATTTCGACGGTCTGAAGGTGATGATGTCCAACCGCCTGATCGCGGCGCTCTGCATCACAGCCGGGTTCCGCACCATGACCATGATGGGGCTGTTGATGTTTCTGCCCTTCTATCTGGCGGACGAAATGGGCATGGGTGCAACCGTCGTCGGCGCGACGCTGATGGTGATGCAGTTGGGCGGCCTTGTGGTGACGCCCATCGCCGGCATCTGGTCCGACCGGTCGGGGCGCCGGCGCGTGGTGCTCGCGGGCTTCACCGGAACGACGGTGATCCTGGCCGCATTGACTTTTATCGACAACGACTGGGCGCTGGTCGGCAGCGTGGCGTTTTTGGGCTTCTCCCTATACGCCGCCCGGCCGGTGATGCATTCCTGGATGATGGACGTGACGCCGCCCGAACTGAGCGGCAGCGCCATGAGCCTGATGTTCGGCACGCAGGCGCTGTTCAACATCACTGTGCCGCCCATGGGCGGCTGGATCGCCGACCATTGGGGGCTTGGCGCGGTATTCTATATGCTGGCGGGGACGATTTTGGTCGCCAACCTGCTGGTTGTGTTTATTCCCGATTCAAATCCCGGCCAGGACAAAAGCGCCGGGTAACGATACCATTCCAAGGAGGATTTATCTGATGTCTAAAGAGATTTTGGCCGAACTGACGGACCCGACGACGCTGCGCGTCGGCGTGAACATGGGCAACATGCTGCTGGTCACCGATAAAAAAGACGACGGCACGCCGGTCGGCGTTTCGCCCGACTTTTCCAAGGCCATCGCCGGCAAGCTCGGCATCAAGGTCGCCTACAAATGCTTCCCCATGCCCGGCGAGGTCGCCGACGCGCTGGCCGACGACGCGTGGGATATCTGCCTGATCGCGGCCGAACCGGCGCGGGCGGAAACCATCAGCTTCTGCAAGCATTACACGGAGATCGAGGCGACCTATATCGTCCCCAACGATTCACCGTTCCAAAAGCCTGAAGACGTGGACCGTGACGGCGTCAAGATCGCCGTCGCCAACCGTGCGGCCTATGACCTGTTCCTGACCCGGTCCTTGAAGCACGCAACGCTGGAGCGCGCAACGGGCCTGGTGGGCGCGGTCGAATTATATAAGTCCGGCGGCTTTGATGCCTTGGCGGGTCTGGTTCCGGCGTTCAAGAAAAACATCGAGGAACTTCCCGGTCACCGTATCCTGCCGGGCCGCTTCACGGCGGTGACGCAGTCCGTCGGCACCAAGCCCGCGAACAAGAACCTGAAAAAGTTCTGCGAGGATTTTATTGCCGAAAGCGTCGCCAACGGCTTCGTGCAGAGCCTGATCGACAAGCACGGCGTCACCGGCAAGCTGATGGTCGCGACTTAAGACGATTTACGCTGACGACGCCTGGATCACAAGGACGCATTAATGACCAAACTTCTGTTTGAGCCTACAAAGCTGGGCGCGCTCGACCTCACCAACCGGGTGGTCGTCGCCCCCATGTGCCAGTACAGCGCCATCGGCGGGACCATGACCGACTGGCACATGGTGCATTTGGGCCAGTTCGCGCTGTCTGGCGCCGGGCTGGTGTTTGTCGAAGCGACGGGGGTGGAGCCCGCGGGCCGCATCACCCCTGGTTGTGTCGGGCTGTGGAATGACGAAAACGAAGCCGCCATGGCGCGGGTCATCAAGTTCTTCCGCGAATACGGATCGGCCAAAATCGGCATTCAGTTGGCCCACGCCGGGCGGAAAGGATCGTGCGATCTGCCGTGGCGGGGCGGCGGGTCGCTCAACGCCGACGATCCCCGGGGATGGGAAACGTTCGCTCCCTCGGCGGAACCGTTCGACACCGATTGGCGGGTTCCAACGGCGCTTGATGCCGCCGGGCTCAAGCGGATCAAGGATGCGTTCCTTCAGGCGCTCGTCCGTTCGATTCGCCTGGGCTTCGGCGCCGTCGAGCTGCACTCGGCGCACGGCTATCTGCTGCACCAGTTTCTTTCGCCGCTGTCGAACCTCCGGAACGACGCCTACGGCGGCGACCGGGAAGGGCGCATGCGATATCCGTTGGAGGTGTTCGAGGCGCTCCGCGAACAATGTCCGAAAAACGTGCCCTTGGGCGTGCGCGTGTCGGCGACGGAATGGGTCGCGGGCGGCTGGGACCTGGAAGATACGCTCGAATACGCCAAGGCGCTGAAGGATCGCGGCTGCGACTTCATTGATGTGTCATCCGGCGGCAATTCGTCGAAGCAGCAAATCCCGGCGGGGCCGGGGTATCAGGCCGGCCTTGCGGCGGAAATCAAACGGACGACTGGCATGACAACCATCGCCGTCGGCATGATCACCGAACCCTATCAGGCGGAAAGCATCATCGCGACGGGGCAGGCGGACATGGTCGCGCTCGCCCGTGGCATGCTGTACGACCCGCGCTGGCCTTGGCACGCAGCGGATGCGCTCCGCGCCGACGCGCCGTTCGCGCCGCAGTATCAGCGCGCACATCATCCGTTTCTTTCAAGAAAACCTGTGGGCGAGCCGCCGACGGGCAGCGAATAGAGCCAATTCAGGAAATCAGAAAAATAAGCGCCAGACGAGCGGCAGAAGGATCGCCGTCGCCAGTGCGTTGATGCCCATGGCGAGGCCCGAAAAGGCGCCCGCCGCCGCGTTAACCTGGATGGCGCGGGCGGTGCCGATGCCGTGGCTTGCCGTGCCGATGGCGAGGCCCCGGGCGGTCCAATCGCGCACGCGGATAAGGTCCAGCACGTAGGGCCCCAACGACGCGCCCAAAATGCCGGTGATGATGACCAACACGGCGGTCAACGACGGCAGGCCGCCCAATTTCTGTGCGATGCCCATCGCGACGGGGGCGGTTACCGATTTCGGCGCAATGGCCAGCAGTGATGACATGCTGCCACCCAGTATCCAGGCGACGCCGACGGCCGATGCGGACCCGACCGCGGAACCCATGACGATACTGGTCAGGATTGCGCCCGACGCGCGGCGCACTTTGTCTATCTGGCGGTAAAGTGGAATGGCGAGCGCCACCGTCGCCGGGCCTAAAAGGAAATGCACGAACTGGGCGCCGTCGAAATAATCGGTGTAGTCGGTTTCGGTCGCGATCAGGAGTCCAACGACAATTGCGACGGCGATCAGCACCGGATTGACGAGCGGGTTCATGCCTGTCCGCCGGTAGACCGCCATGCCAATCTGATAAGCGACCAACGTCATCGTCAGATGCAAAAGCGGGCTGGCGCTGAGATAAACCCAGATTTCGGTCAGATTGCTGTTCATGACTTGGCGCCCGTCTTTAAATCGGCGGCGTCCGGTTTGGGGCCGAGCCAAGACATAAGGAGCCCCGTCACCGCGACGGTCAGGACCGTACTGATTATCAGCGCAGCCGAGATCGGCAAGGCGTCCGTGGCGATCAGGCCCAGATGCAGCATCACGCCGACGCCGGCGGGAACGAACAACAGCGACAGATTGCCGATGATGGCGTCGGCGACTTTACCCAAGTCTTCGGGCAGGCCGCCCTTTATCATCAGCCCCGTAAAAAGGATCGCCATGCCGGCGACCGGGCCTGGAATGGGCAGGGCAAAAAACTGGGTGACCAGTTCCCCCGCCAATTGGCAGCAGAAAATCAGCGTCAGGTAGAAGATCATGCGCCCTCCCTTAGGCCGCTTTAGGCCCGTGCTGAAAGTCCTTTCTGTTTCATGCGCCACAGCAGCACATCCAGCCGGTCCTGGCCGTAGAACGTTTCGCCGTCGAACACCATGCACGGCGCGCCCCAGTGGTCGGCGGCGTCAAACGCGCGCTGGTTTTCGGCGATGATGGCTTCCAATTCGTCCGGCTTGTTTTCAACCCGGTCGAGGACGGCGGCGGCGTCCAGCCCGGCGCCGGTCAGCGCCGCCGTGAAATGCGCGTCCGTGTTCCAATCGTCCGTTTTGCCGTCCCACAGCGTGCGCGACATGCGGTTGGTGAATTCGAACGATTTGCCCGCCTCCTGCGCGGCCGCACCGATGCGGGTGATTTTCGAGATGTGCGGCTGATCTGCGGCGATTTCGTATTTTTCGTTGTCCATGACGATGGGGTCGGGGACCGGCCGGCGGACCGCCATGCCCAGCATTTCGGCGACCCGGTGATAGTCGTTGGTGTGATATTTCCGGTACTTGCGGTTGACGTTGGCGAAGAAGCTTGGGTCGCGCACCGCCATGGGATAGACCGCGCGGATGACCACTTCCAGGTCGTAGTCCTTAGCCCACGCGGCGAACCGGTCCAGCGTCAGATAGCAATAGGGGCTGCGGAACGACCAGAAGACGTCGACGGACAGCGTCATTACAGGCCCAGGCCCATCTGGCGGATCATGGCGTGGCACAGGTCGCCGCCGGCATAGGCGTCAAGTATCGTGAAGTGATTGGCGCCGGGCGATTCCAACAGCTCGACCGCGTGTTCCGCGTCCCCCCAGGCCTTGGCGAAGGCGCGGGATTGGCGGACGAATTCGTCCGTTTCCGCCGCGCCGACGCATACGATCGTCTCGGCGCCTGCGGTGGGGGCCAGCGTGATCGGGCTGAAGTCGGCGACGTCCGTGCCGCTCAGATTGATCGTGTCGTTGATGTAACACAGCCGCATGGGCGTCAGGTCGAAGATGCCGGATACGGCCGCACCGCCACGGACGGCGTCGGCAGGCAGGCCCCATTCGGTCCAATCCGTCGCGAGCAGCATGGCCGCCACGTGGCCGCCCGCCGAATGGCCCGAAACATAAAGCCGGTCCGCATCGCCGCCGAAACTTGCCGCGTTGTCGTGCGCCCATTTGACGGCGGCGCGGCACTGGCGGACCAGTTCCGCCATGTCGACGGACGGGATCAGCGCGTATTCGACCGAAATGACGATCGCGCCGGCCTCGACCAGACCGCGGACGATGAAATGGCTGTCTTCCTTATCGCGGCTCATCCAATAGCCGCCGTGCACAAAAATGCGGATAGGGTGGGGGCCGTCGCCGTGTTTGGCTGCATCGGGCAGGAAAATGTCGAGCCGTTCGCGCGGATGATCGCCGTAGGCGATGTCGAGCCTGGTTTCGAAATCCGCCAGCACGGCTTCGCACGCGGGCGCCCATGCCGCGTAAATCTCCGCGTGATTGGGCACCCGTTCGCGGTTGTTGTAGTTGAAGTCAAGGCCCGCGCGGTCGAGCCCGTGGTAAAGCGGCTGGTTCGCCATTTAAAGTCCCTCGTCTATTTTTTTGTTTTAAAACAGACCGTTATTCGAACGGCAGCATGACGTTCTTTTTGTAATGCGGGCGGACGTTCAGGCGGTCCCACCAAGCGCGCAGGTGTTTCAGTTTCGGCCCGTCCGGCACCAGCGTATGCCAGCGATAGGCGGCGCAGCCGAGGGGGATGTCCCCCATGTTCAGCGTGCCGCCGGTCAGGTATTCGCGCCCGTCGGCCAAATGCGCGTCCAATGTCGACCAATGCTGGCCCGCCTTTTCGATGGCGGCGTTCAGCGCCTCAACATTTCGGTTTGCGTCGGTCGCGCGGATTTTCTGGAAGTAGATGGTGGTCATGTGCGGGTGCATGACCGTTAAGTACCAGTCCATCCACTGGTTGGCGTGGCCGCGTACTTCAAGATCGTCAGGTAGCCAGTCCGTATCGGCGCCGTACTTTTCGACGATGTAGCGGACGATGGCCTGACTTTCCCACAGGATGAAATCGCCGTCTTCAAGCGTCGGGATCAGTCCGTTGGGATTCTTCGACAGATATTCTGGCACCTTGTCGCCGCCGAATTTTCCGCCGATGTCGACGCGTTCGGCCTCAAGGCCCAGTTCGTCGATCAGCCACATGACTTTTTGAACGTTGATGGAGCTTGCCCGCCCCAGAACACGCAACATGCCGGTATCCTCCCCAACGGTGTTTTCTCAGGTATCCGAACGTTAGCACAGAGGCCTTCGCCTGCAATCGGGGTTTTCCCTGCAACAATCGGATTTCACCGGGCGGCTCGATGGTCTATGCATGACTTCATATTTAAAAGGCCCCAATTCCGCACATGACCACATCCGACCAACCATCGCCCTCCGGTACGCCGGCCCGCCCGCTGGCGTCGGGCCTTGCGGCGACGTGGGCGGCGCAGACCATGGGCACCATCGCCGTGTTCGGCGTGCCGGTGCTGGCTCCGGTGATTGCGCCGGAAATGGGGATCCATGCGACGCTGGTCGGACTGTACGTCTCGATGGTCTATCTGACCGGGCAGGTCACGGGGCTTCTGACCGGCGGCTTCATCGAGCGGTACGGCGCGCTGCGATTGTCGCAGGTATCCTGCATCATGGCGGCGGCCGGGATTTTTCTGCTGTTTCCGGCGTCACCATGGCTCGCGGTTTTCGCGGCGCTGGCCATGGGAACGTGTTACGGCCCGTTGAACCCGACTAGTTCGGCAATCCTGCGCGGGCTCGGCTCCGACCGGTATCAGCCGCTGATCTTTTCCATCAAACAGACGGGCGTGCCGGTGGCGGGGGTGATTGTCGGCACGGCGTTGCCGGCGTTGACGGTCGCTTTCGGGTGGCGTTGGGCGTTCGGTATTTTCGCGGTCGTGTCGCTGGCCGTTGCCGTGGCGTTGCAGCCGCTCCGCGAGACTTTCGATCACGCCCGTCGTCGGGATGGCGGCCGGCCGGAATTCCGCATCGTCGAACCGTTGAAACTGATCCTTAAACACCCACCGCTTCGGGCGACGGCGTTCATCGGTTTCGCGCTCGCCGGATCGCAGATTTGCGTCGCCTCGTTTTTCGTTCTTTATCTAATTCAGGCGCAGGGCTATTCGCTAGTCGATGCCGGGCTGATCTACGCCGCCGTGCAGGGCGGCGGGGTCGTCGGGCGCGTCATGTGGGGGGCGGTCGCCAAGCAGGTGTTTACACCTGTCGGTGTGCTGATCGGGGTTAGCATCGTCATCTGCGGCTTGTTCGTCGCCGTCGCGCTGATGACCTCCGATTGGCCCTATTGGGCGGTGATCGGCGTGTCGCTGGCGCTGGGTGCATGCAGTTTCGGTTGGAACGGCGTGTGGCTCTCGGAAATTGCCGATCTGGCGCCCGACAATCGGGTCGGCGACGTGACCGGCGGCGGGCAGTTCCTGATGTTCGGCGGCGTCACGGCGCTGCCGCCGCTGTTTGCGGTCCTCGTCAACTGGCAGGACGGCTACCGGATGCCGTTCATTGCGGCCGGCGTGTTTGTGTTGCTGGTCGCGGGGTATCTGGCGCTCGTCCGGTGGGGTGCCAGAGGCCAGGGGTAGCCAAAATACCGCACTATAACGAGGGGCATATGGCATGGCTTTGCGGGATCGGCCTATAATGACCCGGCTTGGAGGCGTGGAGGTTACGGGCCCGGATGAGCGAGGCTGAAATCCGAAAGATTCTGCTGGTCGAGGACGACCCGCCGATTGCGCGCGTCTATCAGGAATACCTGAAGGGCGGGCCCTATGAGGTCGTCCATGCGGACACCGGCAAAAAGGCGCTGAAAGCCATTGCCGCGGAGAAATTCAGCGCGCTGATCCTGGACGTCCAGTTGCCGAACATGAGCGGCCTCGACATTCTGAAAAAAGTCATGGCCGACGGCTGCGATGCGGCGGTCATTGTGGTCAGCGCGCATGGATCGCTGAACATGGCCGTTGAAGCCATGCGCGAAGGGGCGTCGGACTTTTTGATGAAACCGTTCGACGCAGACCGGTTGATCGTCACGCTGCGCAACGCGCTGGAACGGCGGGACCTGAAAGGCATCGTCAAAAGTCTGCAGCGCGATTACGGGTCCGGCGAATACTGCGGGTTTATCGGCAAGTCGGCGCCGATGCAGACGGTCTACCGCACGGTCGAAAGCGCCGCGTCGTAGAAGGCGACGGTGTTCATCACCGGCCAGTCGGGCAGCGGCAAGGAAGTCTGCGCCGAAGCGATTCATCGGCAAAGCCCCCGGGCGGGACAGCCGTACATCGCGCTGGACTGCGGCGCGATCCCGCGCGAATTGATGGAAAGCGAGATATTCGGCCACGTCAAAGGCGCCTTCACCGGCGCCCACGCGAACCGCGACGGCGCCGCGACGCTGGCGGACGGCGGCACCTTGTTCCTTGATGAAATCTGCGAAATGGACGCAGCGCTTCAGGTCAAAATGCTGCGTTTTATCCAGACCGGCGGGTTTCAGAAAGTCGGATCGCCGAAGGTTGAAAACGTCGATGTGCGCTTCATCTGCGCCACCAACAAGGACCCGTGGGCCGAGGTCGAGAAAGGCAATTTCCGCGAAGACCTGTATTACCGGCTGCACGTCATTCCCGTTCATCTGCCGCCGTTGAAAGACCGGGACGACGACGTGGCGGACCTCGCGGGGCACTTCCTCGCCGAGGTCTCGGCCGAAGAAGGCAAATCGTTCACCGGGTTCAACGACGCCGCCATGGCGTGCATCCGCGCCTATGACTGGCCCGGCAACGTCCGCCAATTGCAGAACATCATCCGCAACATCGTCGTCCTGCATCAGGGTAATACGGTCGAGGCAGACATGATTCCGCCACCGGTCGGGACCGCCGCCGGCGGAGCGTCCCGTTCGCAGACCCTGACGCCCGCCGCGGACGGCAGCGGCCGTGCCGCCGCCGGGCCGGTCACGATCCGGCCGTTGTGGCAGGTTGAGATGGAAATGATCAACGCGGCCATCGATCATTGCGACGGCAACGTCACCCGCGCGGCGGCGCTTTTGGAACTCAGCCCGTCGACCGTCTACCGCCGCCTAAAAGAGGCGGAGGAAAAAGCCAAGGATGGCACCCACGCCGCCGAATAAAGTGCGGGACGCCGATCTATTCCGTCAAATCGTCGACATAGGCGCGGAGCGCCGTATTCGCAGCCGCCATGGCGCGCGAAAGTTCGGGCATCAGCGCTGTAACTGCAGCGGCATCGCCTTCGAGCGCGTGGTTTTCGATCTTCAGGCTCAAACGCTGAACCTCGAATGCACCGAATGTGGCCGAACTGCTTTTCAGGGCATGGGCTTCGGAAGCGATGACGGCCAGATCGGCATCCGGCAATGCCGCCGTCATGCGGCCCGCGCGGGCGGCGGCGGTATCAAGATAAAGCTGGACGAGTTCGGGGATCAGGTCGCGGCTGGTGTCGCGTTCCAGGTCCGCCAGAATTTGCGGATCAATGGTCTCCATAGCGTTGCCGGTCGCCATTCACGTCTCAAGCCGCCGCGTGTGCCAGGGCGGCCAGTATGACACGGATCAGATCGTCCCGCCGCACGGGTTTACCCATGATGCCGTCGAAACCGACGGCGAGCATCGCGTCGACTTGATCGTCCTCGGTCTCGCTGGTCACGGCGATGACCGGAATTTTCGCGCCGCCGGCGGCGCGGCGAACGTGACGCGCGACATCAATACCGTTCATGCCCGGCATCTGGATATCGAGGAGAACCAGATCGAATGCGCCGTTGCGAAGGGCGGCGACGGCTTCGGTCCCGTCGTTCGCCGTGGTGACGGCGAATTCGGCTTTTTCGAGCATATTGCGAAGGATCATCCGCGTCGTGGGATCGTCCTCGGCGACGAGAATGTGGACCCGATGTTCCGCGGCGTCGTCGCCCGCATCGTTGGTCGTTTCTTCCCACGTCGTGGCCCGGAATTGACTGTCGAAACGGATGCGCCCCTGGGGCGCCAGCGCGCGCAACGACGGCATCCCCACAACGCTCAGGTGAAACCCGGACTCATCTTTCATCGCCAGCCCCTATTCTTTACGCTCACTCCGCCCCGGTCGTAGCAACACGCGTGCCAAAAACCGGCGTCGGTGCGGCCGGCGGCTCGACCCGCGTGGGGGCGGGTATAGGGACGAAAAGGCAGTGATGGCGGGCCGTCGTCACCGGCCGATCGCATACCCCTGCATGAAGCGCGGGTTGGCGGCGGCTTTAAGCACGCCGTCTTCCTTGCAGGCCGCGGTCAGACGCCCGATGGCCCAGTCGTCGTCGACTTCCAGCTTATGGCCGCGTTTGACCAATTCCTGCTGGGTTTCCTTGGGAAACCGGCCTTCGATGACCAGATGGCCCGGGTCCCAATGGCGCGGGTAGAACGACGACGGGAAGTGCTTGGTATGGAACGCCGGCGCGTCGATTGCCTGCTGCATGTTCATATCGAAATGCACTTTGCGAACGAAATAGCCCGTCGACCACTGATCCTGGCTGTCGCCGCCGGGGGTGCCGAAGGGCATCCAGGCCTTGCCGTCACGCAGCGCAAAGCAGGGGCTCAGGGTCGTGCGCGGGCGTTTCTTGGGCTCAAGCCGGTCCTGTTTTTTCTCGTCCAGCCAGTACATCTGGCCGCGGTTGGTCAGGCAAAAGCCGAGTCCCGGCACCGCCGGGTTGCTCTGCAGCCAGCCGCCGGACGGCGTCGCCGAAACCATGTTGCCGTCTTTGTCGATGATATCGAAGTGGCAGGTGTCGCCGGCGGAATGACCATCGTGGGCGACCTCCAGGTCGTCGAACCGCGCCACCGTCGGCTCGCCGATGCCCAACGCCGACGGCTGCGCCTGTTCTTCAGGCGTCGGTTCGCGGACGATCGGGTCGCTGCCGTATCCCGGCACGTTGCCCGGGCGCAGTTCGAGCGACGCATGCGCCGGATCGATCAGCTTGCGCCGTTCGGCGTTGTAGGCTTCGGACAGCAGTACATCCATGGGGATGTCGATGAAGTCGGGATCGCCGTAGAATTTTTCCCGGTCGGCAAAGGCGAGCTTGAAGCATTCCGTAATCGTATGGACGAAATCGGCGCTGGTGTAGCCCATGGCCGTCAGGTCGAAGCCCTTTAGCAGCGCCAACGACTGCAACATCGACGGGCCCTGGCCCCAGGGGCCGGTCTTGCAGATCGTGTAGTTCATATAGTCCATGGTCAGCGGGTCTTCGACCGGGGCCGACCAGGCCGCCAGGTCATCGGCGGTCAGGAACCCCTGATGACGTTCGCCGGAAGTATCCATAACCGGCGTTTGCATAAATTTGCCGATCGATTCTGCGACGAAGCCTTTGTACCAGGCGTCATGCGCCGCGTTGATCCGCGCCACGCGCCCGCCCTTGGCCGACGCCGCTTCTTTGATGATGCGGCGATACATGTCGGCCATCACTTCGTTTTTGAAAACCGATCCCGGTTTCGGAACCTGACCGTTTTTCAGCCACAGATCGCGGGACGTGTGCCAATCATCCTCGAACATCGGCTTGATGGTCATGATGGTGTTGCAGATGTTGGGCACCAGAGGATAACCGTTGGCCGCGAAATTGATCGCCGGTTCCAAAACGTCCTTCAGTTCCATCGTGCCGAAATCGCGGAGCATCGTCAGCCACGCGGAAAATGCGCCGGGGACGACCGCGGCCAGATGGCCCGTGCCGGGCATGATCTCCAGCCCCAGCGCCTTAAGTTTGGCAATGGTCGCGCCGGCCGCCGAAACGCCCTGGCCGCAGATGACTTTCGTCGTGTCGTCATGCGCCGTGTGAACGATGATCGGTGCATCGCCGCCGGGGCCGTTCAGGTGCGGTTCCACCACCTGCAGCGCAAAGCCCGTCGCCACACCGGCGTCGAAGGCGTTGCCGCCTTTTTCCAGGATCGCCATGCCGACGGCGGTGGCGAGCCAGTGGGTGGACGTGACGACACCGAAGGTGCCGAGAATTTCAGGGCGGGTTGTGAAGGGTTGTGTCGCGGGCATCATGAAAAATCCGGTTTGAGGACCCGTTCGGGCCGTTGGTCGCGAAGGGTCGCGCATGGCGTAACTACCTATCCGTAATGCAGGCAAGCCGCAACATAATGCGACCGAGTTTCCGCATCGTGGGCGGGTTTAGGCGCTGGCATCGGGCTATTTGTTCGGCTAGGCTTAACGTTCGTCCCGACGAAGCGGGCTGGAAAGCACAAATAGACCACAGACCTCAAAAATCAGGGAGAATTTTTTCAATGAAACGGATTTTGACGGGTGCGGCGGTGACCGCTGTCGCCATTACGGCCGGGCTGGCCGCAACTCAGCCCGCGAACGCCATGGGCCACGGCATGAAATGCGATACGGCCAAATTGATCGTGCCGTGGAAGCCGGGCGGCGGCACGGCGGTGATCTTCAACATTTTCGAAAAAGTCATGAACGAGCAGGGCGTCAAGCCGCGCATCCAGGTCGTCACCGTTCCCGGCCAGGGCGGCAACAAGGGCGCCAAGGAAGCGGCCAAGGCCAAGCCGGACGGCTGCACGCTGTTCGCCATCCATCAGAGCGCCATCACCAGCTATCTGAACGGGCGCATTAACTTCCACTTTGACGGGTTTGACACCGTTGCGCTTCTGACCTCGACGCCGGACATCGTCGGCGCGTCGGGCAGGGTCGCGTGGAAGAACTTCGCCGATTTCAAGAAGGCCGTTATGGCGGCGCCGGGCACCGTGCCGACGGGCGCGACCTTCGGTTCGACCAGCCAGTTTATGTGGCTGCTGCTCGAAGACCTGACCGGCATGAAGTTCAAATACGTGCCGTTCGACGGCACGCGCGAGCGTATGACGGCCTTGCTGTCGGGCGCCATTCAGCTCGGCACCATCAACATCGCGTCGGGCCGCAAGTACATGGAAGGCGGCGAACTGAAGGGCTTTGCCATCGCCGCCAACAAGCGGTCCAAGCACATGCCGAACCTGCCGACGCTGAAGGAACTGGGCGTCGACATGGAATTCGCGCTGAAACGCGGCATCGTTGCGCCGAAAGGCACGCCGAAGGCGGTCATCGAACATTGGTCCAAGGCGTTTAAGAAAGCCGCCGAGGATCCGGGCCTGCTGAAGCAGATGGACGCAAAGGGCACCGATGTCGAATGGGTCGGCCCCGGCGATTACCGCAAGTGGGCGGACAAGACCTTCGCCGACTACAAGAAGGTCGCCATCAAGATCGGCATGTACAAGGGCAAGTAATCGCCTGCAGGGATTGCCGGGGCGGTCCGATGCGGGCCGCCCCGACGCCTGCTTTCCTTATCCGACGCTTTACTTATACGATACAGGCCGCCTGAGAGGCACCGATGGAGCGCTTTAACCGCGACGTCTACGTAGCTATTTTTTTGCTGCTGTTCAGCGGCGTGATGTTCTGGGCCAGTTTCGACATCCGCCAGCCCGATTACGGCGTGCTGCCGCCGAGCACCTGGCCGCGCGTCATTCTGGGGGCGTTTACCGCGCTGACGTTCATTTATCTCGTGCAGTCGGTTAAGGCGGGGCAGGACGGCGCCAGCCGCAAGCTCGCGAACGAGCCGACCACGGTCATGGGCTGGGTCAGGTACTGGCACAACCCGATCATCTGTTTCATTTGTTTCTTCGGTTTTCTGTTGCTGCTGCCGTATCTCGGCATGTTGATTGACGGCGTGTTGTTCGTGTTTGCACTGCTGACGATGTTGGGAGGTTTCGACGCGCGCAAGGCGGCAATCCACGGCGCCATCGCCCTAATAACGGTCGGCAGCATGTGGAGCCTCTTTACCTACGGCCTGAACGTTATCCTTCCGGAGGCGCAGTTGTTCCAATGATCATGGATAACGTCATCGCCGCCTTCGGCCACATACTGCACATCAAGACGATCATTCTGATGCTGGTCGGCGTCGCCGGCGGTCTGATCGCCGGCGCCATCCCGGGCTTTACCATCGCCATGGCAGTGGTGCTGACCCTTCCGTTCACGTTTTCCATGCCGCCGGAACAGGGTCTCGCGACCATGGTTTCCGTGCTGGTCGGCGGGCTGTCGGGCGGGCTGATGGCCGGCATTCTGACCGGCATTCCGGGCACGCCGTCGTCCGTTGCGACTACGTTTGACGGGTTCCCCATGGCGCGGAAGGGGCAGCCGGGCCTGGCGCTCGGTCTCGGCGTCTGGTCGTCGTTTTTCGGCGGCATGATTTCGGCGGTGCTGCTGGTCACCCTGGCGCCGCAACTGGCCAGGGTCGGGCTCGAATTCCAGCCTTGGGATTATTTCATGCTGGTGATGTTCGCGCTGACCATCACGGCGAGCTTGGCCGGCCGTCACATCGTCAAAGGGTTGATCGCGGGGGCGCTGGGCCTTTTGGTCCGAACCGTCGGCGAGGACGAGGCCGTCGGCATGGCGCGGTTCGACTTCGGCACGGAAACGCTGCTGCAGGGGTTCGACTTCATCGCCGTGCTGATCGGCCTGTTTGCGTTTTCACAGTTGTTGAACGACGTTCGCGACCGCGACGCCGCTCGCACATCGCTGTCGGAAAAGGGCGCGATCAAGGCCAAGATCGAACACCTGGCGGCGATCAAGGTGATCGCCAAGCACTGGGTGGTGATTATCCGGTCGTCCCTGATCGGCGTGTTCACGGGCATTCTGCCCGGCGCCGGCGGGTCGGTCGCCAACATCCTGGCCTATGACCAGGCGAAAAAGGCGTCAAAGAACCCGGAAAAATTCGGCACCGGCACGCCCGAAGGCATCATGGCGCCGGAAAGTTCCAACAACGCGGTCGAGGGCGGGGCGCTTATCACCATGATGGCCTTGGGCATTCCCGGCGACGTGACGGCGGCGGTAATGCTGGGGGCGCTGCTGATGCACGACGTGGTGCCGAGCCCGACCTTCATCGCCGAAAAACCGGTGTTGGCTTATTCCATTTTCATTGCGTTCTTCCTAGCGACGTTCTTCATGCTGGCGTTGCAGTCTGGGATGCTCCGCGTGTTCGTGCTGGTCACCCGGGTGCGCATGTACATGCTGGCTGCCGTGATCCTGGGCTTCTGCGGGATCGGCGTGTTAGCGTTGAACAACGTGGACCTGGACCTGTGGACGCTGCTTTGGTTCGGCGTCCTGGGCTTTGTGATGCGGCATTTCGGCTTTCCGCTTGCGCCGATGATTTTGGGCGTGGTTCTGGGCAACATCGCCGAACTGAACCTGGCCCGCGCCATGGCAATTTCGACGGATCTGACGCTGTTCCTGACCCGGCCGTGGTCGCTGTTCTTTTTGATCGTCGGTCTGTTCTCCGCCGTGTTCCCGTGGTTCCAGATGGCCCGTGGCAAGGCGAAATGGGCCCTATGGTACATGCCCATGGCGTGCTTTGCGGTGACGGTGCCGCTCGGCATGATGGCGGTGCAGAACAATTCGATCTCGCGCGGCGTGATCGCGCTGATCGTCCTCGCCTTCGGTCTTCAAACCTTGTGGAAACGGCATCAAGGCGGCTGGAAGCTTGAGGCCTATGAAGGCCGCGCGATCGGCGAATGATAGCGACCATGTCCAAGACCGCGGCCACCAATTCCCGGATTGTTACCGCGTATCGGGAACGGACGCCAAAATCCCTCGCGCGGCATCAGGAAGCCCTCGACCTGTTTCCGTCGGGCATTGTCCATGACTCGCGCAAGTTGGACCCATACCCGGTTTACGTCGACCGGGCGGCGGGCGCGCGCAAATGGGACATCGACGGCAACGAATACGTCGACTACTACGGCGGCCACGGCTCGTTGCTGCTCGGCCACTGCCATCCCGACATCATGCAGGCCGTCCACGCCCAGATCGACCGGGGCAGCCACCCGGCGGCGTGTCACGAACTGGAAGTCGAATGGGCGAAGCTGATCAAGCGGCTGGTCGCCTGCGCCGAGAGGGTGCGCTTCACCGCCTCGGGGACGGAGGCGAACCTGATGGCGTTCCGGCTCGCCCGGGCGGCGACCGGGCGGGACAAGATCATCCGTTTCCGCGGGCATTTCCACGGCTGGCAGGACCATGTGGCTTTCCGCGTCAAAGGCCATCAGGACGGTTCGCCGACGCCGGGGGTGCTCGCCGGTATCGCAGACAGCATCATCCTGCTGGATCCGGACGATGTTGAAGGGCTTGAAAAGACGCTCAGGGGGCGCGGCGATGTGGCGGCGGTCATTCTGGAGCCGACGGGCGCAAGCTCCGGCCAGGCGCCGGTTAGTAAAGAGTTTGTCGAGGCGGTGCGGCGCGAAACGGCGGCGGCGGGCGTCGCAACGCTCAAGGCCGTGGTGACGGACGGCGTGTGCGAACGGGCGGTGGCGCAGGGGGAAAAGCTCCGGCGCGGCATGAACCGCGTTTTCGCGGAAGCAGGGGTTGCTTGGGCGGCCTACGGCGACGCCTCGCTCTGCTATGTCCACACCAATCCGGGCGGGCACGACATCGATCCGGAAAACTTCGACCGATTCGCCCTGCCGTGGAAACAGATGTCCGAAGGCGGCGGGCATCCGGCCGCCGGGCGGTTCCGGCTTGCGCTGATGAACACCGGCGTCGATGTTTCGGGAAAGCCCGGGATGATCGTATCCGCAGTGCATTCCGACGACGACATTGCCCGGACCTGCGAAGCCTTGCGGGCGGCGCTCAAGGCCCTTAAAGAAGAGAACGAACTCTAATTCCCATCAGTTGACCAACCACGAGACATCCATGACCGAACCTTATGCCTGGGCGTCCGACATCTATGACGTCTTGAAACAATTGGACGTGCGGCAGGTCGCCTACGTGCCCGACGCGGGCCATGCCAAACTTTTGAAAATGTGCGAAGCCGACAACACCATGCGCGCGGTCGCCCTGACGACGGAAGAAGAGGGCATTTCCCTCTCCGCCGGCGCCTGGCTCGGCGGCGAACGGACGGTGATGCTCATTCAATCGTCCGGCGTCGGCAACTGCATCAACATGCTATCGCTCGCCAACACCTGCCGGTTTCCGATCCTGATGGTTATTTCCATGCGGGCCCAGCACCGGGAGTTCAACCCGTGGCAGAAACCCATGGGGCAGGCGACGCGCCCGACGCTGGAGGCCATGGGCGTGACGGTGACGGAAGTTTCAGACCCTGCCGAAATCGGGCCGGAAATCCTCTCCGCCGGGTCGCACGCATACGGTTGGCCGGACATGATGGCGGTGCTGCTGCATCAAAGCCTGATGCCGGTGAAGACCTTCGGTAAGGGGTAAGCGAGCGATGAATGAAATTCGGCGCGCGCGCGGACGAAAAAAAGCGGCCAGCTTTTCGAGGACTAGCGACCAAGTGGGAGCGCAGCCTGCGTGGCGCTTGAACGCATTAGCGAAGGCGCCCTTAGGCTCACTTCGCGGATAAAAAGGCATCAAGATGGATAAGAAACGCGCAGACAATTACGAACTCAAACGCCGCGACGTCGCGAAGACTTTGCTGGCGGACCGTGACGACGATTTTTTGGTCGTCACCGGACTGGGCTCGCCCAATTGGGACGCCACCGCCGCTAGCGACCATCCGCTGACTTTCCCGCTGTGGGGCGCCATGGGCGGTGCTGCCACCATGGGGCTTGGCCTCGCGATCGCGCAGCCGGCGAAGCGGGTGATGGTGATGACCGGCGACGGCGAAATGCTGATGGCAATGGGGTCGTTCGCGACCATCGCCGCGCAGGCCTCGGAAAACCTCGCCATCGTTGTGTTCGATAACGAACGCTACGGTGAAACGGGGATGCAGGCGACCCACACGGCGGGGCCGGTTGACCTCGTCGGCGTCGCCAAGTCATGCGGGTTTCCGGTGACGGCCCAGGTGAAGACCGAGGCCGAGTTAGAGGACGCCCTGCCTCTTATCAAGGCAGCCAAGGGGCCGGTCTTCGTCGACATCAAGGTGCGGGCCGAAAACCTGCCGTTCATCCTGCCGACCAAGGACGGCGTGCATCTGAAAAACCGGTTCCGGGAAAAATTGCTGGGGCCTGATAGTTTGCTGTAAATGTCGTGTTTGGTCATTACCGCGAAAGCTGGAATCCAGCCACGATGGAGCCCCGCTTTCACGGCAGTGACGAATGAGGCAGCCATGAGCGACGACATCTAAGGCGTGACCTAATGCGCCCAGGCCTATCTGGACGGTCTTTTTAGAGGCGACACCGATCTTCTGTTCAAAAAGGCGTTCCACCCGGACGCGATGATGAACGCCGCCGATGTCGCGGGGGTACGCGTTCACTGGAACATGACGGAGTTCGGGAAAATCGTCGAAGAGCGGGGTGCGCCGGAAAAAGCCAGATTCCCCCGGAAGAAACGCATCATTTCCATCGATTTCGCCGGGCCGGATACGGCCAACGTGAAGATCGAGGTTCTGGTCGGCAAACGGGATTTCACCGATCTTCTGGCCTGCATCCGCATCGGCGGGGAATGGAAGATCATCGCCAAAACCTACTGCGTGACCCACGAATACGCGACCAAGGAAGAGGCCCAGGCGGCGGCGGACGGGTGATTATCATTCCCCGGTATGCACCGGTGATCTGATCCGTCCGAAACTGGCAAGGATTTTGCTCATCAGGCTCTAACCCTGAAAGTCCCGGAAAATTCCGTATGCAGTCCGAACCGGCCCACAATATCAAACCATCGGACGCCGACAATGGCGATGTCGGTCCGTTCCTGCTTAAGACCGTCGCCGCCGGCATCTTGGTCGGGCTGGTGTCGTATATCCTGTTTTCCCACTCGGATTTCATGGAGCATTGGCACTACATCGCGGACAAGTATGAATACCTGGAGCTTGACGAAGCGCCGTTTATTTTCGCTTTCGTTTCCGTCTACCTGGTGTTTTTTCTTTGGCTGGCGTTGGTGCGGCAACGGAAGATCTTGCGGACACTGGAAAACGAGATCACCGTCTGGCAGGAGGCGCAAAGCCGCCTGAGCGAGGCGCTGATCGCCCACGAACGGTTTTTTACCATGAGCCATGACTTCCGCGCCCCGGTCAACAGTATTCCCGGCCTAACCTATCTGATGCGGACGGACGCCTTCGGACCATTGGAAAACGAAAAGTATCAGGAATACGTCGAGGATATTCACCGCTCGGCGACCATGCTGGACATGACCATCGCCCAGGTTCTGGATGTGTCGGCGCTGGCCGCCGACTAATTGTTGAACATTTCCGACGATCTGATCGAACCCTATGAAGAAGTCGAATTTTCGCAAGGTCTTGTGACCGGCTGGACCGGCTCGGCGCAGGCCGTCGACATCCGCGCCGACGGGGCGGTACCGCATCTGTTGTTCGACCGGGCGCTGTTCCGCCGCCTGATGACCAATCTTTTAACCAATGCGGCGAAGCACGCCGGGCCGGACGCGAAGGTCACCGTGTCGTTCGACCGTGAAGTGTCGGGCGGCATATCCATGAGCGTGGAAGACGACGGGCCCGGCGTTAATCCTGCTTTGCTGCCGGGGTTCCGAGAACCCTTCAAACGCGGGCCTAGCCTGCCCAAGGTCAAGATGGACGGCGTCGGATTGGGGCTCTGGATCGTCGATCAAATCGCCAAGGCGCATGAATGCAAGTGCGAGATCGCGTCCGCCCTGGGCGAGTGTTTCCGCGTGACCCTCCGCATTCCGGCGTTCCGGGTGCATGAGCGGCACGAATTGTCCCGCGTGACCGGCAGCGGTATTTAGCGCTCGGCGTTCCCTTGCTAAGATGGCCGCAAATGACAAACCCATCTCGGAGGAACCCGACGTGACAAACCTGACGCGCTATCAACTGACCATTAATGGCGAAAAGTGCGACCCGCTTTCGGGTGAATGGTTCGAAAGCGCCAACCCCTATACCGGCCAATCCTGGGCGGAAATACCCCGCGGCAACGCGGCCGACATCGACCGTGCGGTTCAGGCCGCCAAGGCGGCGCTGCCCGGATGGCGCAAAACGACGCCAACACGGCGCGGCCACCTGCTGCGCAAGCTCGGCGACCTGATGGCCGAACGGTCGGAGGCATTGGCCGCGACGGAAGTCCGCGACAACGGCAAGCTGATCGCCGAAATGGGCCTGCAAACCAAGTATGCGCCGCAGTGGTATTATTACTTCGGCGGGCTGGCCGATAAGATCGAAGGCTCGGTCATTCCCATCGACAAGCCCGATACCTTCAACTTCACCCGGCGGGAGCCCCTGGGCGTCGTCGGGCTGATCACGCCGTGGAATTCGCCCTTGATGCTGACGGCTTGGAAGCTGGCGCCCGCGCTCGCGGCCGGCAACACGGCGGTATTGAAGCCGTCGGAATTTACCTCCGCCTCGGCGCTAGAGTTCATGGAGCTGATCAAACTGGCGGGCTTTCCCGACGGCGTCGTCAACGTCGTCACCGGATACGGCAAAGAAGCCGGCGAAGCGCTTGTCAGCCACCCGGACGTCGCCAAAATCGCGTTTACCGGCGGGTCGGTCACCGGCAAGCACGTTTATTCGACGGCGGCGCAGCAGTTCAAAAAGGTGTCGCTGGAACTCGGCGGCAAATCACCCAACATCGTGTTCGACGACTGCAACGTGGAAAACGCTGTGAAGGGAGCCATATCCGGTATTTTCGCCGCCACGGGCCAAACCTGCATCGCCGGGTCGCGCCTGTTGGTGCAGAAATCCATCCACAACGAATTCGTCGACAAGCTGGTGGCGCTTGCCAAGACCGCCAAGATGGGCGATCCCATGGACCCGGATACGCAGGTCGGCCCCGTCACCACGCCGCCGCAGTACGAAAAAATCCTCGGTTACATGGACATCGCGAAGGGTGAGGGCGCGGAAGCCGCGATCGGCGGTGGCAAGGCGAGCCGGCCCGAATGCGGCGACGGTTGGTTCGTCGAACCAACCATCTTCACCGGCGTCAACAACCAGATGCGGATCGCGCAGGAAGAAGTCTTCGGCCCGGTCCTGTCCGTCATCCCGTTCGAGGACGAAGAAGAAGCCATCACCATCGGTAACGACGTGGTTTACGGCCTGGCCGCCGGCGTATGGACGGAGAGCATTCGCCGCGCCTTCGTGATGTCGGAACAGCTGCAGGCCGGGACCGTATGGGTCAACACGTATCGCACCGTCAGCTACATGTCGCCTTTCGGCGGCTACAAGCAGTCGGGGCTGGGGCGCGAGAGTGGCCAGCGAGCGATCGAGGAATACCTGCAGACAAAGTCCGTCTGGATTTCCATGGCGACCGAGGTGCCAAACCCGTTTGTGATGAGATAACTTTACCCAGTACCGAACTGACCTGAATCCGGCCCGGCGTTTCCTCGAACAATCGGCAGGCATTCCGCCGGAAAGTCCCGGCGGAATGCCTGCCGGCGTCCCGTACCATTTTGATGGATTGTTCCAGATGGTCCATGGCGCCGGTCGGCAGGTCGTAGAAGACGATCAGCGCGTGGCTAAGCGGTGCCGTGATCTCCATCGCCGTTTCCGGCCACGTTGCGTTGGTTTCCCGGTCCCAGTCGCGCGGGATGACGTTCCACAACACGCAGGTATATCCGCCGGATTGCAGAAAACCCGCGACCTGGCGGCCCATCAAATGCGGGCCGAGCTCACCCTGGCCGCCGAACGGTCGGAAGAAATTGTCCGGATGGGCGAGGGGGCCGATCAGGTCCTGCGCGCGGCCGATTTCGTCTTCGGTGAGCATCTCGCCCGAAAGCCGGCCCAAGGGCGTGTCGTGATTAGAGGTGTGATTGGCGATCCAGTGGCCTTCCGCATGGGCGCGTTCGGTCAGCACCCGGCGCGTCGGTTCGGCGATTTTCTTGCCGAGCACGAAAAAGGTCGCCGGCACGTCCAGCCGCGCAAGGGTGTCGAGCACACCCGGCGTCACGTCCGGTTCGGGCCCATTGTCGAAGGTCAGCGTGATGTCTCATAGTCCCTACTTGGCTTTTGCGGCATTCTGGCCACATCATGCGGCCGAACCGGGGCGCGGTAAAATAATGCGCTGTCCAGAATTTGGGTGAGACCATGAACACACAGAAAAAAACCGTCCTTGTCACCGGCGGTACGCGCGGCATCGGCCGCGCCATTGTCGGCCTGTTCGCGCAGCGCGGGTGGGACGTGATCTTCACCTTCGTGTCGTCTGACACCAAAGCGCACGCGATTGCGAGCAACATCAATGCACGGGCGCTTAGCTGCGACAACGGGTCGGAAGAAGAAATCTTGAAGCTGTTCGAAACGCTGGACGGCGAAGGCATTAAAATCGACGCGCTGGTCAACAACGCTGGCATTTCGGGCCCGCGCCGCCGGGTTGAGGACGTGACCTGGGAAACCCTGGAAAATGTCTGGCGGGTCAATTACGCGGGCGTCATCCTGTTTTGCCGCGAAGCGGTGAAACGCATGTCGACGGCCAACGGTGGACGGGGCGGGTCCATCGTCAGCATTTCATCGACGTCGACAAAGCGCGGCGCGCCCGGCCAGTGGGTGGACTATGCGGGCCTCAAGGGCGCCATCGATGTGTTTACCGACGGGCTCGCCCGCGAGGTTGGCGCGGAGGGCATCCGGGTCAACGCCGTGGCGCCCGGGTTTGTCGAAACCGACATGGCGCGGGAAGGCGGGCATGTCGACAATTTCGAAACCGCGTTGAAAACGGAAATTCCGCTGGCCCGTATCGGCACCACGGAAGAAATCGCCGAGGCCGTGCACTGGCTGTGCTCCGCCGCCGCCACCTATGTCACCGGCACGGTTTTGAACGTCGCCGGCGGCAGATAGAAAAGCCCCATCAGCCCTGCGCCGACATCGCGTGCGTGTCGGCCAACTTGCCTCATTTGAGGACTTCTTGGTGCAAGCGGTCGTATTTGTCTCGCGCTGTGCCGACTTCAAACAGTGGATCGTCGGGGGCTTCGTAGTCGCGGGCGATTTCATCCCAGTCGCCGGGTGACAACGTGCGCAGCGCCGCCGGAAAGAACAGAAATTCTTCCATCTGCATGTGATGGCGTTGATAGGTCAGGTAATCGGATGCCACTTCGACGAACCAATCGCGGTGCAGTTCCTCATCCTGCATGAAGTTTTGAAGGGCCGCCGCAAAGCGCCGCGTCAACTGGCCCAGTTCCGCATTTTCCATGTCCAGCTCGCCTATGCTACCGGCGACCGCCGGGTCGATTTCAACAAGCTTGGCATAAACCTGGTTCTCGAGCGGGTGGTGGAACAGGTCGGGGTAATTGAGAACGTATTCCAGGATGATTTCGACCAGTTCGTAGTCAGCGCGCTCACCGGCGCCGAAATGTCGCACCTCGCGAGCGATCAGATCGAGAAGCCGGGCCAATTTCTTATGATCTTCGCGCAGCTTCCAAATTATCTCGAACATGGCTTCCTCCATAACTTTCCAAAGCGCCCGGCGATCCATGTCCGAACGGGGCGGCTTAGCCCTAGGCGATTCCTGGCCCGTTTCTGTTGCGCCGCCGGGGCCGCGTTTGTATACAATCGGAAATTACAGATTTTTCGGAGGCTCCCGTGTTCGACCGCGACCGTTTCACCCAGGACTGCCTGGACGCCATCAAGGAAACCGACAGCCACATGGCGGTGAGGGAACTGCTCGAACGCGCCTGTTCGGATCCGGCGGATCTGATGCGCGGACTGGGCGAACCTTCCAAGGCCGGACCGGACAAAATTTACGTGGCCGACAACCTGACGATCCTCAATCTCGTCTGGGGCCCGTACATGACGCTGCTGCCGCATAATCATAACATGTGGGCGGTGATCGGCCTCTACACTGGGGCCGAAGACAACGTGTTTTGGCGCAAGTTCGACGGCGAGCCCGGCCATAGCCGTATCGAAGCCGCCGGCGCCAAGGCTTTGCGCTCGGGCGACGTCGCGCCCTTGGGCAAGGACATCGTGCATTCGGTGACCAACCCGATCGACCGCATGACCGGCGCGCTGCACGTTTACGGCGGTAATTTCTTCGAAATCGAACGGTCTGAATGGGACGCGGAAAGCCTCGAGGAAAAGCCCTACGACGTGACCAAGAACATGGCGCTGTTCGAACGCTACAACGCACACCTGGAAGCGGCGGAGTAGGCCCCCCCGCGCGGATCTTGGCGATTCCGGTGTCCCCGCTAGCTCATTATATCGCCGCCGCGATTCTTGAAATCGCAGGCTGTTTCGCCTTCTGGGCGTGGCTTCGGCTTGGCAAGTCAGCGCTGTGGACCGTGCCGGGCGTTCTGGCGCTCGCTGCCTTCGCTTGTATTCTGACCCGTGTCGACGCGGCCTTCGCCGGGCGCGCCTTTGCGGCCTACGGCGGGGCGTACATCGCCGCGTCGCTCGGCTGGCTGTGGCTGGTCGAGGGCGCCCGGCCCGACCGCTGGGACCTGATCGGCGCGGTCGTCTGCCTGGGCGGCGCGGCGATCATCCTGCTGGGCCCAAGGGGCGCCTGAACAAGCCCGCCCGGCCGGACCTCCGGCTCCCTTAAAACGTGATTTTGCAGGGCGCCCGTCCCATTGGTATCCTGTGGTTCGGACAGGCTGCGCCAAGATGCCAGCCGTCATCGCGAGCCTTGCCATGGGAACCGGCAGGCACAGAACCTTAAAAATGGGCGACGAGTTGATCACGAAGGGGTCGGCGGCCGCGTCGCATCCCTGATTTTAGACGGCCAGGTCGAAGTCCGGTCCGGCACCCGGTCGTCGAACCCGAAAACCGTGGCGCGGCTCGGCAAGGGTGAGTCATCGGCGAATTGTCCATGCTGGACGACGATGTGCCGCCGGCAACCGTCGTCGCCATCGCCGAGACAAAGGTCTCCATTCTAACGCGGGATGAATTTCAGGGCCGGCTTGAAGACATGGACCCGCTTCTGAAGGCCGTTTACGGCGTCACGGTCAAGCGGCTTCGCGCCGTCCTGCAACGCGAGAAAGAGGACGAGCCTGCGCCCACGCTGGTTAGTTGGAAGGGTTAGGCGCGTCCGGCCCCCGGCCGATCACACCAGGTCGGACAGATACGCCTGATGGCGGGTATCGCAACGGCTGACCCGGAGTTCGACCGGCTGGCCTTCGAGCGTCAGCGCGATGCGTTCGATCCGCAACAGCGGCGTGTTGCGGTCGAGCCCCAGGTGCTTCACGTCATCCGGGCCTGCCGCGTCGGCGGAGATCTTTTCCACCGCCCGGTGAATGATCACGCCGAACCGTTCGTGGTAAAGCTGATAGAGCGTATTGGGGACGTGGTCCGCCCGCAGGCTGCCCAGGCCCGGGAACAGCGCATCGGGCACGATGATGGTTTCAAGGATTGAATGCCGGCCGCGGAGGTCGCGGACACGGCGGATTTCGGCGGCGTGTTCGGTCGTCGGCCTTTTGAGGGCCAACGCTTCATTCGCCGACAGGCGCCGCCTTGCGACGGACAGCACGCGGCTGGTCGGCAACCGCCGCTCGCCGTCCGGCGCGACCAGATGGAAAAAGTGAAACAGGTCGCGCTCCGGCCCGTGCGCATGCACGAAGGTGCCGCGCCCCTGGTGGCGGATCACCAGGTTTTCGCGGGCCAGTTCGTCGAGCGCCCGGCGCACCGTGCCCTGGGCGACGCCGAACCGTTCGGCCAGGCGCTGTTCGGACGGCATCGGATCGGTCACGGCATAACGCCCTTGGGCGATTTCGCGGACCAAGTGTTCTTTCACCCGGCGATAAAGGGGTGCGCCGCCCGTATGAGGTTTCAGCCGGTCCATCGGGCGTCTCGCGGTTCTTTCAGGGCTGAAGGTATAATGCGGCGGTGCAATGGGCGGGCGGCGCTTTGTGGGCGGCGGGATATTTGGGCAACCGCGTGCTCACGCTGCAGGCGCCATCCCGGCGCTTATGTTGCAGAATTTATATAAGAGTTATATGACTTTGTTGACGGCGGCAACCATCATGCGCTTTGGTACCTTGGCCGGGGCCCTGGGGAGAGACCCGCGCCTAATCGAACGAATTCAACTGGCCCCCACCGAACCGGAAACGGGAGAATCGATTTTGTCCATCAGTAAACGCATCGTCGACGATATGGCGGCGAACGACATCGGCTTCGTCACCACCGTGCCCTGCAAACAACTGGGCGGCGTGATCGAGGAAGTCGAAAAGCACAACAAAATCATGCACGTACCGTCAAACAAGGAAGACGAAGGCATGGGTCTTTGCGCCGGCGCCTTTCTGGGCGGCACGCGGCCCTGCATCATCATGCAGAACACGGCCTTGGGCGTGACGCTCAACTCGCTCGCGACGTTGATCCAGTTTTACCACATCCCGCTGCCGATGCTCATCAGCTACCGCGGCGAACTGGGCGAAAAGGTCGCCTGTCAGGTCGAAATGGCGCTGCACACCAAGGCGCTGCTGAGTCAGATGCTGATTCCAACCTACCACTTCCACAAGCCGGACGATGTCGAGGAACTGGACAAAATCCTGAAATACACCTTCATGTGCAACAAGCCGGTGGCGATCCTCACCGACGCCAGCTTCTGGGGGAACTGAACGATGAATCGCTCCGACGTTCTGAAAAGCCTGATCCCGGTCATTTCCGACCACTTCGTGATCTGCAATATCGGCCTGCCGAGCCAGGAACTCCACATGATGGACGACCAGCCGACCAACTTTTACATGCTCGGCACCATGGGCCTGGCGTCTTCCATCGGTCTCGGCTGCGCGCTCGTGCAGAAACAGAAGATCATCGCCATCGACGGCGACGGCTCGATCCTGACCAACATGGGCACGCTGCCGACCATCGCCAACAACGTGGCCGACAACTTCATCTTGCTGATCATCGATAACGGCAGCTACGGTTCGACCGGCGACCAGCCGACCTACGCCGGCAAGAAGACCTCGCTCACCAAGGTGGCCGAGGCCTGCGGTTGCGACACCGTCATCGAATGCAAGGCCGAAGACACCGCCGACGTTGTTAAAAAGGCGCTGGCGTCCGGCATAATGACGATCATCGTCAGCAAGTGCAAAAGCGGCAACATCCCGGTGCCGAACATCACCATCGATCAGGTCGTCATACGCGACCGGTTCATGAAGACGCTGGCGGCCGCTAACTCTTAAGTTTCCTCAGGCGCCGGCGGGCATGTCCATGCCCTTGGCGTTTTTGGATGACTGCGCGGCGCGTCCGCGCCTTGCTTTGGCGCATCGGCGGCCGCTCGGTCGCCGTCGCCATCGGAGAATTAAAGCATCATGCCCGACATTCTGATCACCGAATTCATGCAGGAAGCGCAGGTTGAGCGCATCAAGCAGTCGTTCGATTGCGAGTACGTGCCCGATCTGGTGTCCCGCCAGGACGACATCCCGGCGCTGATGAAGGGCGTGCGCGGCCTGATCGTCCGCAATGCCACGCAGGTCCGGGGTGCGGTGCTCGAAGCCGCCGACAATCTCGAATGCGTCGGCCGCTTGGGCGTCGGGCTCGACAACATCGACCTGGACGATTGCAAGGCCCGGGGCATCGCGGTATATCCGGCGACCGGCGCCAATTCGGACTCGGTCGCCGAACTGGCCTTGGGCGCTATCTTCGTCATGTTCCGCAAGGCCTATCACTCTTCGGATCTGGTTGCCGACGGCAAGTGGCCCCGGCTCGAAATGATGGGCCGGGAAATCCAGGGCAAGACCGTGGGCATCATCGGTCTCGGCTGGGCAGGCGCGGCGCTGGCGTGGCGGGTCCGGGGCTGCGGCATGAAGCGCATCGCCTTTGATCCGTACAAAGACCCGAACGATCCGATCTGGGCCAAACACAACATCGAACGGGCGGAAACGCTGGATGATCTGCTGGCGGTTTCCGATGCGGTGTCGATCCACGTGCCACTGACCGACGACACTCGCAACCTGATCGACGCGGCGGCCATCGCCAAGATGAAGGACAAGGCGGTTCTTCTGAACCTGTCGCGCGGCGGCATCGTCGACGAACAGGCGATGGTCGACGCGCTGAAATCCGGCAAGCTTGACGGCGCCTATGCGGACGTGTTTGTCGAAGAACCGGTTAAGACCCCGAACATTTTCAAGGGCGTGCCCAACCTGTACCTGACGCCGCATATCGGCCCGCGCACGGAAGAGGGCGAAACCAAGGTGTGCTCGATGATCGCGGACGCAGTCATGGGCCATCTGAGCGAAAAGTAAATCCAAGACACCTAAACGGGAGCAAGCACTAATGGCCCGCGTAAAGCTCGACGATCTTCACCTGCTCGCCATGAAGGCGCTGATGGCTGCGAACACGGCGGAAAGCGTCGCCGACGATGTCGCCCGCGCGCTGGTTCAGGCGGACGCCGACGGCGTGCCGTCCCACGGCGTGTCGCGCGTACCCAGCTATGCCGGGCAGGCCGCCTCGGGCAAGGTCGACGGCCATGCGGTGTCGCGCTTGGAACAGACGGCGAAGGCCTCGATCCGCGTCGACGCCATGGGCGGCTTCGCCTATCCGGCGATCAACTTGGGTATCGGGCAGGCCCGCAAACTGGCGCAGGAAACTGGCATCTGCGGCCTCGCCATCGGGAACTCGCACCATGGCGGTGTCGGCGGCCATCCGGTCGAGGCTCTGGCGCGGGACGGGCTCATCGGCATCGGCTTTCTGAACGCGCCCGCCGCCATCGCACCCTGGATGGGCAACCGGGCGCTTTACGGCACCAACCCGATTTCATTCGCCTGCCCGCGGCCCAGCGCCGACGGCGATGCGTGGGGCGATCCGATTTTGGTCGACCTGGCGCTCTCCAAGGTCGCCCGCGGCAAGATCATGCTGGCGGCGAACAAAGGCGAGCCGATCCCCGAGGGCTGGGCCACCGACAAACACGGCCAATCGACGACCGACGCGAAGGAAGCGCTCGACGGCGGCATGATGATCCCCATGGGCGACGCCAAAGGGGCGGCGCTGGTGCTGATGGTTGAAATCCTGGCCGCCACCATCACCGGGTCTAACCACGGTTTCGAAGCGTCATCCTTCTTTTCCCCCGACGGTGCGCCGCCCAAGGTCGGGCAGTTCTTTTTGGTGATTGATCCGTCGGCGTTTGCGCACGAGGACGAGGAAACCGCCTACAACACCTTTATCGAACGCATCGGCACGCTGGTCGAAGCGATCACCGAACAGGACGGCGCATGGCTCCCCGGCGTCGACCGCTGGGCCAACCGGGCGAAGGCCGAGGCCGACGGCGTCGACATCCCGGACGCGCTGTTAAAGGAGTTGCAGGAGCGGGCGGGGTGAGCATTTCAGTTCTTTGGAGGCTTGCAAGCGGCAATAAATAAAATGCCAAAATTCGTATGCGTTGCCCAATAGATGAACCGTGACCCTCCTTTGATGCCTGCGCGCCCAACTCCGCATAGTGATACGAGGCCTAAAACTTCCAATAGCCGAACTGATTGTTCTTTTTTTGGCCGAGAGTGCTCAATGATGGACATGCCTTTAGCTTTGTCCTTTCAATAAACACGGAGGATCATCAGGCCAGCAGCGTCAATATCATTGCTGTCTAACTCATCACGCAATAGATCGGCTTAGATCGCAGCATCTGAAGGTGAACCATTCGAAGGCTAATCATTTGATTCTAATAATGAAGAATCACTAATATGCGGCTTCAAATGTCCCCATAGAGATTGAAGTATATGCGCTTTGTCCGGCCCTAACTGTTTAAGAATGGAAATGTAGGCGGCTATGGACGGGTCGAATGCTCCAGACGCGCGCGCGGGAAGCGCGGCCCACAAGTCGGAAAGCGGTGAATCCTCATCTTCCAGCGAGCACCCTTCAAGGAACGGCACCAGAAATTTTACCGGAACTTGGGTAGGCTGAATTTGCATCAGTTTGGAATATTCTTCAGCTTTGTGAAGGGTATTCACTGCCAACTTCCATCGCAGAAATCGAATTTTTTCTGAGAGGAAATCAGCGCCTTCTGCGATAGGCCCTCCTATTCTTTTGATGAATTGCAGGGCATTCGGTTGTACATCTTTGGGAACCTAAACTTTGATATCGATATTTACCGGAACTTTGTTGTCGGAGATGTCGTCAGCCGTCAAGGCACCACTTTCCCCGGGTTTAGAATCCCCATAGGGTCGAGCGCGTGTTTGAGCGTCCTTAAAAGCGACTTCTCCACGTCCGACTTGTAGCGGTCCATCTCGTGCACTTTCATCAACCCAATCCCGTGTTCGGCGGAGAATGAGCCGCCGAAGCTGTCGGCGATGTCGTGCACGCCGGGCGGCACCGCGTGGCGCAGGCGTTCGGCCTCGGCCGATGGCATGTCCTTGGGCATGACGAGGTTGTAATGCAGGTTGCCGTCGCCCATATGGCCGAAGGCCATGATGGTGACGCCTGGGATGACTTTTTCGGCGTGCGCGTTGGCCTTGGCGAGGAAGTCGGGGATCGACGAGACCGGCACGGAGATATCGTGCTTGGCCGAGGGCCCGGTGTATTTGAGGGCTTCCGGGATGTGTTCGCGGATGTGCCAGAGCTTGGCCGCCTGTTCGCCGGTCTGCGCAATGACGGCGTCGATGATTTCGCCGGCTTCGAAGGCGTCGGCCAGCGTCGCCTCGACCAGTTCCATCAACGTGCCTTCCTGGCCGGACGCCAGTTCGGTCAGGGCGTGGTGTTCGTACCGTTCGGTGAAGGGGTCCTGCGATCCGTCGATGTGATCGAACACCGCCTGCATGGCTGCCCGGCAGATGTATTCGAAGCTGTTGACTTGATTGCCTGTCGCTTCCTTCAACCGGCCCAACAGTGCCGAGAGGTCCGCCGGGCTTTCGGCGGCGACCATGCAGGTGACGGTTTCGCGCGGTTTCGGGAACAGTTTTAGGACCGCCGCGGTGATGATGCCGAGCGTGCCTTCCGATCCCATAAATAAGTGTTTCAGGTCATAGCCCGTGTTGTTTTTGCGAAGGCCCTTGAGTCCGTCCCAAATCAGACCCTCGGCGGTGACGACTTCCAGCCCCAGCACAAGATCCCGCGCGTTGCCGTAGCGCAGCACCTGAATGCCGCCGGCGTTGGTCGCGAGGTTGCCGCCGATCTGGCAGGTGCCCTCGGCGGCCAGCGACAGAGGGAACAGTAGCCCGGCTTCGTCGGCGTTCTTCTGCACGTCGACCAGGATCATTCCGGCCTCGACCGTCATGGTGGCATTCACCGGGTCGAAGGCGCGGAGTTTGTCCATGCGGCCCAAGGAAATCACCACATGGCCCCGGCCCGGCACGGCGCCGCCGACCAGCCCGGTGTTGCCGCCCTGCGGGCAGATTGGAATGCCGTATTCGGCGCAGATCTTGACCACGGCGGCGACCTCGGCTGTATCGGCCGGGCGCAAAACCAGCGGGCTTTCGCCGCGGTAATAGTTGCGCTCCTCGTGGTTAAAGCGTTCCAGGTCTTCCCGCTTGTCCAGCCAGCCCTTTTCGCCCACGGCGGCCTTCAACGCCCGTACGGCATCGTCGGGGAGAGGGGATATGTCGCCAGCGTGACCGTCGGCCATCGGGGTCTCCATTCGATATTGATTTCACCCTTATTTGCCACGAAGCTGCCCCTGCCAGCAAGCCGGAGGACCCATGCCCGCAGATCAGACCGCGCCCGCGACACCCGCCGCGAAACTTGGGGAAACCGACGTCACCGTCATCGGCGCCGGCGTCGTTGGCGTCAACTGCGCCTTAGCGCTGGTCAAGGAAGGCTTCCGCGTCACCATCGTCGACCGGCTGGCGCCGGGGGAATTCTGTTCCCACGGCAACGCGGGGATTCTCTCCGTCTGGTCGTTCGTGCCGATTTTCGGCCCCGACGTGCTGAAAAGCGTGCCCAAGTGGCTGATCGACCCGACCGGGCCGCTGACCATCCGGTGGACGCGCCTGCCGCAAATTCTGCCCTGGCTGCTGCGCATGCTGCCCAAGGCCAACGCGGCGCATTTGAAATACGCATCCGACGCCATGCATCACCTGACCGCCGCGTGCGCTGACAACTACGCCAAGATGGCGGCCGAGGCCGGCGCGCCCGAGCTGGTGCGCCATCATCCGGTGCTGCAGGTCTACGACAGCGAGACGGATTTTCAGAAGGCCGAAAAGGATCTGCAGTTCCGCGCGACCTACGGCATCAAGTACGACCGGCTGTACCGCAAGGCACTCCACGATCTGGAACCGGAGCTGGCCGATCGCTTCCAATGGGGGCATGCGCTCTTGGGCGGCGGCACGGCGGCCAATCCGGGGCGGCTGGTCAAGGTGCTGGCCGAGGATTTCCAGCGCCGGGGAGGCAAAATCATCCGCGCGGACGTCAGAAATATCAGGCACTTACAAGGCGGCGGCGTGCTGATCGAAACCGACGGCGACTATATCAGGACCGACCGGTTGGTGGTCGCCGCCGGGGCGTTTTCGCACCGCCTGTCGCAGGGGCTCGGCGATCATTTCCCGCTCGGCACGGAACGCGGCTATCACGCCATCGTCGCCGACCCGGGGGTGAAGGTCAGCCACGCCGTGGGGTGGAAGTCGAAGGCGTTTTTCGCGACGCCCATGGAAATGGGATTGCGCTTCGCCGGCACGGTCGAACTGGCCGGTCATGATGCCGCGCCCAATTTCAAGCGCGCCGATCTGGTGGCCATGCACGGCCGCGCCATGTTTCCGAAAATGACCGGCGCTGTCACGTCGAAGTGGATGGGGTTCCGCCCGAGCCTGCCGGACAGCATGCCGGTCGTTGGCCCGTCGGAAAACATACCGGGCGTCTATTACGCCTTCGGCCATCAACACGTGGGATTGGTCTGCGGGCCGCAGACAGGGCGGGTGATCGCCGATCTGGTTGCCGGCAGGCGGCCGAATTTCGATATTTCACCTTTCCGCGCCGGACGGTTTTAGCCGGATTTCCCCCAAAAACGGCCCGTACACGTCCATAGTGGACTATTAGTTCCTATTGAACCCCAAGGTCCCAACAGTGTATTTAACGGATCTATGACGTTTTTTCGAATGATCCGTGGGATCTTTCTTCCCGCACTTTTGGTTCTGGTCACGCTTTCGACGGCGGATCGACCCGCGTGCGCGGCCGCGGCCGAAAACGACGTGCGGGCTTTCGTCTCCAGCATGGCCGATACGGCGATCAAGTCGCTGACCGGTCCGGACATCGAACGGAACGTCCGCAAGGAACGTTTCCGCACGATGATCCACGATTATTTCGCGGTGCGGTCCATCGCCAAGTGGGTGCTAGGCCGCCATTGGCGCCGGGCGACCGAAGAACAGCGGGGCGAATACCTCAGCCTGTTCGAGGCCATGCTGCTGGAACGCTATGTCGATGGGTTCAAAGACTATACCGGCGAATCCCTGGATATTGTCCGCGCCGAAAAGCGGGCGGAAAACGACTTCATCGTTCATACGCTTTTGAGAAAGCCCGGCGGCACGCAACCGATCGACGTGGCGTGGCGCGTTGCCACGGGTGGACGGGACGGTCAGACCGTCTATAAGATCATCGATATTTTCCTCAACGGCATTTCCATGGCGCAGACCCAACAAAAGGAATTCAATTCCTTGATCCACAACAACGGCAACTCGGTCGAAGCGCTGCTTGAAAAAATGCGGGAAATCGCCAAGCCCGCCGGTTAAGCCGCTTGAGTCCCGAGGGGGCCGGCATGGTCCAGACCGCCGCACCGACATCCGAGACCGTCGAAACCCCGTCCGGCAAGGACGCAGGTTACGAAAATTTTCCCGTGGGCTCGTTTATGCTGCCCGCCGCCCTTCGCCCGCACATCGCGGCGTTTTACCGCTTCGCCCGCGCCATCGACGACATCGCCGATAACCGCGGGCTTGATCCGGAAACCAAGATCGCGCGGCTCAGCGGGTTTGAATCGGGCGTCCTCGGCCGCGGGCCCGATCACCCGGCCTACGACACCGCCCGGCGCATGCGCCTGTCGCTTGCGGAAACGGGCATCACCCCGCAGCACTGCCTGGACCTGATCGCAGCCTTCAAGCAGGACGCGGTGAAGCTGCGTTACGCCGATTGGGACGACCTGATGGGGTACTGCATCAAATCGGCGGCGCCCGTGGGGCGATACCTGGTCGATCTGCACGGCGGTATGAAGCCGGGGAAGGGGAGGGGCGGGTACGGCCCGGCGGACGCGCTCTGCAACGCGCTGCAGGTCATCAACCACCTGCAGGATTTGAAAGACGATTACCGGACGCTTGACCGGGTCTATCTGCCCGGCAACTGGATGGCGGCGGAAGGCGTCACCGTCGAAGACCTGAATCGCGCCGCCGCGACGCCGGAACTGCGCCGCGTCATCGATCGCTGCCTGGACGCGACGGAGGCCTTGTTACGCGATGTGCCGCCGTTGATCTCGGGTGTCAAGAGCCGCCGCCTCGCCATGGAATCGGCGGCGATCCTGGAAATCGCCTGGCGGCTATGCCGCGCCCTATGCCGCCGCGATCCCATCGCCGGGCGGGTCAAGCTTTCCAAGGTCGGATACCTCTGGTGCTGCATCCGGGGTGCGGTCGCCGCCGTCACCGGCATCGGGCGGCGTTGATATGGACGTGCTGTTCGACGCCACCGTGGCGTCGCTCGCGATGTGGCTCGGGCTGGTCCTGTTCTGGGGCCGGTTCTGGTGGGCCGATCAGCACCTGCCGGGCGACGCACCGAACGACCTGCCGCGCGGCTGGCCCGCGGTCGTCGCCGTCATCCCGGCCCGGAACGAAGCCCCGACCATCGGTCGTACCGTCCGGTCGCTGCTGACCCAGGATTACCCAGGTGACCTTTCAGTCATAGTGGTCGATGACAATTCCGACGACGGCACGGAGGATGCGGCGCGGGACGCCGCCGCTCGCATCGGCCAGGAAGACCGCTTGACGGTGATCGACGGCAACCCCCTGAAGGGTGGTTGGTCGGGGAAGCTCTGGGCCGTCCATCAGGGCATCGCGGCAGCGGCGGAGGCACGGCCCGACGCACCGTATATCCTGATGACCGACGCGGACATCGCTCACGATCCGGGAAATCTGCGCCGCCTTGCCGCCAAGGCGGAAATGGAAGGCCGCGATCTGGTGTCGCTGATGGTGCGGCTCAATTGTGAAACCGGGTGGGAGCGATTGTTGATCCCCGCCTTCGTGTTCTTTTTTCAAAAGCTTTATCCGTTCCCGTGGGTCAACGATCCGGTCAAACGCATGGCCGCCGCGGCCGGCGGCTGCATGCTGGTTCGGCGAAAGGCGGTTGAAGATGCGGGCGGCATCGCGATAATCCGCGACCGCATCATCGACGACTGCGCATTGGCGGCGCTGCTGAAGGCCAGTGGGACGATCTGGCTCGGCCTCGGCGACCGGACGGTCAGCCTCCGCCGCTATGACGATCTTGCCGAAATCTGGCGCATGGTGGCGCGCACGGCCTTTGCGCAGCTTCGCCGGTCGCCCGTGTTGCTGGCGGGCTCCGTTATCGGCATGGCGGTCTTGTACCTGACGCCGCCGCTGGCGCTTGCGGTCGGCGCGGGGACGGGTGACTGGGGGCTCATGGGTTTCGGCGCTGGCGCCTGGGCGTTGATGACGCTGGCATATTTTCCGACCCTGAGGCGCTACGGCTTCGGCGTTCTTTGGGGCCTGACGCTGCCAGTTGCGGGCGGGCTCTACACCCTGATGACGGTTGGATCGGCCATCGACCACTGGCGCGGCCGGGGCGGGGCGTGGAAAGGGCGGACATATGCAGGGCTCACGGCCACCCGGCCGCCATCGGGCGAGACCCCACCGGGCCCGCCCGATCCCAGAAAGACCGCCGATTTCGTCGATTGGTGACGGACTGTCCCCACTCGTGTATCCATGACCGCCATGAACGACGCCGGACCCGTGAATTCCCCCGCGCCATCCCAGGCCGCTACCGACGCGGCGGCGGAAGCGGTCGTGCGCGCGTCGGGCACGACCTTCTTTTGGGCCATGCGGGTGCTGCCTGAACGCAAACGCCGGGCGATGTACGCGGTCTATGCCTTCTGCCGCGTCGTCGATGACATCGCCGACGAACCCAACCCGATCGCGACCAAGCGCACCGAGCTTTCCCGCTGGCGGCATGAAATCGCCGGTCTTTACGGCGGAGGCGCGTCGGACCCCATCGCCCGTGCGTTGATCGGCCCGGTTGGTGATTTTGGCCTGCGGCGGGAAGATTTCCTCGCCGTCATCGACGGCATGGAAACGGACGCCCAAGACCGGCTTCGCCTCGAATCCATGGAAGATCTTCTGATGTATTGCGACCGGGTCGCCTGCGCCGTCGGGCGGCTTTGCTGCGGCGTGTTCGGGGTGGGACAGCGCAGAGGCGACGATCTTGCCGCGTCGCTCGGCCTGGCGTTGCAACTGACTAATATCCTTCGCGATCTGGCCGAAGACGCGGCCCGCGACCGGCTGTATTTGCCCCGCGACCTATTGGCGCGCCACGGCATCGATACGGACGACCCTGCCGCCGTTCTTCGCCATCCCAATCTGCCGAACGCGGCGCGTGAAATTGGCGAGCTCGCAGCCGCCAAGTTCGCGCTCGCGCGGCAACGGATCGCGGCCATGGACAGATCAAGGGTCAAGCCCGCAATCATGATGATGGAAGCATACGAGCGCATCCTGATCCGCATCCGCGCCCGTGGCTGGGACCGGGTGGTGGAGCGCGCGTCGCTCGGGCGGCTGGAAAAGCTGTGGGTCGCCTTCCGCTTCGGCGTGCTGTAGGGGCAACGGCGCTGGCACGCGGCAAGGTTCATATCGTTGGCGCCGGCATGGCCGGTCTTTCGGCGGCGGTGGCGCTGGCCAAGTGGGGGGTCGAGGTCGAACTCCACGAAAGCGCGGGGCACGCGGGCGGGCGGTGCCGGTCCTACCTGGACCCGCAATTGAACCGGCGGATCGATAACGGCAATCACCTGATGCTGTCGGGCAACCATGCCATTCAGGAATATCTCGCCGACATTGGCGGCGCGGGCGGGTTGACCGGGCCGGACGACGCGGCGTTTCCGTTCATGGACCTGCGCACCGGCGAACGGTGGACCGTCCGCCCGGACCGGGGGGTTATTCCTTGGTCTATCCTGTTTGGGCCGGGCCGGGTGCCGGGCGCCGGGTTGGGCGAATACTTGCGGGCCTGCAAATTGGTGTGGGCGGGCGCCGACGCAACGGTCGCGGCGTGTCTCGCCGGGCCGGGCAAGCTCTACGAACGGTTTTGGGAGCCCATGACCGTCGGCGTCATGAACACGCCGGCCGATCGCGCCGCCGCCCGGCCACTCTGGCAGGTGGTCAAGGAAACCTTCGGCCGCGGCGCGGCCGCTTGCCGACCGCTGATGGCGCGGGAGGGCCTCAGCGAGGCACTGGTCGATCCGGCGCTCCGCTACCTAGAAAGCCGGGGCGCGGCCCAGCATTTCAACCGGCGGCTCCGCTCGATCGAGTGGGTTGAGGGCAAGGCGGGCATTCTCCGCTTTGCCGACGACGAAGTCCCGGTCTACCGGGGCGAGGCGGTGGTATTGGCCGTGTCCGCCTGGGTTGCGCGCGGTCTGCTGCCGGACTTCCAAGGACCGGATACGTCCGAAGCCATCGTCAATGCCCATTTCGTTCTACCTGAACCGCGCCCGGGTCATTCGTTGATCGGCCTTGTCGGCGGCACGGCCCAGTGGGTGTTCGGACGGAACGACATCGCGTCGGTGACGGTCAGCGCCGCTGGGCCGCTCACCGATGAAGACAACGCCCGGATCGCGGAATTGCTCTGGCCGGAGGTGCGGGCGGCGCTCGACCTCGATCCGGCGCTGCCATTGCCGGCACATCGAATCGTCAAGGAAAAGCGGGCGACGATATCCCAAACACCCGATGAAATGCGCCGCCGCCCCGCGTCCCGGACGCGGTGGCCGAACCTGTTTCTGGCCGGTGACTGGACGGAAACGGGTCTGCCCGCGACCATCCAGGGGGCCGTCCTGTCCGGCGCCCGGGCCGCGCGGGAAACCCTGGATTTCTTGTCAACGCCTTGATTTAGGCGGGTTTTTCTGTAAGAAGATGGTCACTTGGGCCGATCCTTGTTTACCGGCGGCGATTGGCGTATACGCTGCGGGCGCCAAATCGCGCCAAGCAAGCAACGAAGGTTTGCAGAACGGGTATGACGGTAACAGCGCAAAACGACAAGGACACCGCTGACGACGGAGTACTTGACGCGACCATCGCGGAAGCCCGCGCCTGGCTTGAAAATCGCCAGGACGGTCAGGGCGCCTGGCTGTTCGAGCTGGAAGCCGACGCCACCATCCCCGCCGAATTCGTCATGCTGAACCATTTTCTCGGCGCGCCCGACGCCGCGCTGGAAACCAAGATCGGCAATTACCTCCGGCGCATTCAGGAAGATCACGGCGGCTGGCCGCTGTATCCCGGCGGCGACTTCAATATGAGCGCCACGGTCAAGGCGTACTACGCCCTTAAACTGATCGGTGAAGACCCCGACGCCCCGCATATGGCGAAGGCGCGATTGGCGGTTCTGGCCCACGGCGGGGCGGCCAAATCGAACGTGTTCACGCGAATCGCGTTGGCGCTGTTTGAGCAAGTGCCGTGGCGGGCCGCGCCGGTGATCCGGCCCGAGGCGATGTTCCTGCCGTCCTGGTCGCCGTTTCATATCGGCAAGGTTGCCTATTGGTCGCGGACGGTGATGATCCCGCTGTTCGTGTTGGCGGCGTTGAAGCCCAAGGCGAAAAATCCTCGGGGCGTCCATATCCGCGAGTTGTTTACGACCGATCCGTTCGAGCAGACGGATTTCCTCGAAAACCCGACCGGTAGCGTCCTAGGCAATGTGTTTCTTGCCATCGACAAGGCCGCCCGTCTGATGCAGCCGATGATCCCCGAATGGCTCGAGAAAAAAGCCATCGGCAAATGCATGGATTTCGTGAAGGTGCGCCTGAACGGCGACGACGGCCTGGGCGGCATCTTCCCGGCCATGGCCAACGCGGTGATGGCGTATGAGGTGCTGGGCTATGACCGGGACCACCCCGATTACACGACCGCCCGCGCCTCCATTAACAAGCTGTTGATCGAACGGGACGACGAAGCCTATTGCCAGCCGTGCCTGTCGCCGGTGTGGGACACGGGCCTTGCTTTGCACGCGCTGCAGGAAAGCGGGCTTGAGAAAGACAATGCCGTTCTCGACAAGGCCGCCGAGTGGCTGATCGAACGCCAGATCACCGACGTCGTCGGCGATTGGGGGTCGCACCGCCCGAATATCCGGCCGGGCGGCTGGGCTTTTCAATTCCGGAACGATCATTATCCCGATGTCGACGACACGGCCGTCGTCGTCATGGCGCTGCACCGGGCGGACCCGGTGCGCTACAAAAACGCCATTGACCGGGGCGTCGAATGGATCATCGGCATGCAGTCCGAATCCGGCGGTTGGGGCGCCTTCGATGCCGACAACGAACATTACCATCTGAACCATATTCCGTTCGCCGATCACGGCGCGCTGCTCGACCCGCCGTCGGCGGATGTCAGCGCTCGGTGCCTCGGCATGCTGGCGCAGCTGGGATACGGCCGCGACGACGCCGTCGTCCGCCGCGCGATAGAATATTTGAAACGCGAACAGGAAGAAGACGGGTCTTGGTTCGGGCGCTGGGGCACCAACTACATCTACGGAACCTGGTCGGTCCTTAGTGCGCTGAACGCCGTCGGCGAGGACATGCAGCAGTCGTATATCCGCCACGCCGTCGATTGGTTGAAGGCGCGTCAGCTGGGCGACGGCGGCTGGGGCGAGGATTGCTCCACCTATTGGCACCATCGTCGTTTTGAAGTGAGGGATTCGACGCCGTCGCAGACCGCCTGGGCGATCATGGGCCTGATGGCGGCTGGGGAGTTGGAGGCGCCTGAGGTCGAACGCGGCGTTGACTTTCTGCTGACCCATCCGCGCGAAGGCGGCAAGTGGACGGAAGCGTTTTACAACGCCGTCGGCTTCCCCAAGGTTTTCTACCTGACCTATCACGGCTACAGCGCTTATTTCCCGTTGTGGAGTTTGGCGCGCTACCGAAACCTCAAGCGCTCCAACACCAAGCGCCCGGCCTTCGGCATCTGATCGGGCTGGGGGGCGTGACGCGGGTCGGCATCATCACCGGCGTCCGGCGCGAAGCCGATTGCCTGAACCACCTGCCTGACAAATCCAACCTCGTGATTTGCATCGCCGGCGCTGATCCATTCCGGGCCGGCAACCTGGCGGCGCACGTGCTGACCAACGGCGCCGACGGCGTCATCAGCTTCGGACTTTGCGGCGCGTTGGACCCGGCGCTTGAAGCCGGCGATCTGATCCTGGCCAATCGGGTGATTTCCAGCGAAGGCAAGGCGATTGCCTGCGATCCGGACTGGACCGGTGCAATTGCCGAACGGCTCGGCGATCAGGTTACACGGGCCGATATAACGCTGGCGTTTTCCTCGTCCATCGTGACGGACCCGAAGCGCAAGCGGGTCTTGCGCGCCAACACGGGCGCAGATGCGGTCGATATGGAGAGCTTCGCCGTGGGCCTTGCGGCCAAACGCGGGGGCAAATCCTTTGCCGTCATCCGCGCGGTGTCGGACGTGGCGAGCGCGAAGCTGCCCGAGTGGACCGACGAAATGGTCAACTCCGCGGGCGGCACGGACGGGCTGACTTTGTTGAAGAAACTCGCGGCTCATCCGGGCGATCTGGGAAAGCTGATCGCGCTCGGGCGCGGCGGCACGCGGGCGTTGGGCGCGCTCAGGCAGGCGGCGGAGAGCCTCGGCCCCGATTTTGCCCTGACGTTGGGAAAGTAAGAGCGGGGGAAAGTAGGGGCGGGGAGAGAGCAGACGCTGGGGGAGAGCAGGACGCGGGCGGTTTAAGCCGCGTCGGCCTTTTCCGCTTTAGCGGCTTTTTCAGTGGCTTCTTTTTCGGCCATCTGCTGGCTCAGCGTCTTGACCAGGCCGTCGAAGACGAATTCCGCCGGGCGCTGGTTTTCAAGGCTGATGTCGGGCGCCATGTCGCTGGCCGTATCGATGCCTTTGAGGAACACGCGAAGCGCCTTCAACGGGTTCGACACCATATCCGTCACCGCCGTCGGCTCGTACCCGCAATGAACCATGCAGTTCGCGCACTTTTCATAATTGCCGGTGCCGTACTTGTCCCACTCGGTTTCATCCATCAAAGCCTTGAAAGTGTCGGCGTACCCTTCGCTTAAAAGGTAGCAGGGGCGCTGCCAACCGAAGACGTTGCGCGTCGGGTTGCCCCAGGGCGTGCAGTGATAGGTCTGATTGCCGGCGAGGAAATCCAGGAACAGCGTCGATTGGCTGAACCGCCAGGATTTCGCCTGCGGGCGCGAGAACAGGTTGCGGAACAGCTGTTTGGTTTTCAGGCGGGACAGGAAGTGTTCCTGGTCCGGCGCGCGTTCATAGGAAAATCCGGGGGACACGGTAATGCCCTCGACACCCAGGTCATGGGTGCAGAAATCGAAAAACTCCGCCGCTTCGTCCGCCGACATTTGATCGAACAGCGTGCAGTTGACGTTGACCCGGAAGCCCCGGCGCCTGGCTTCGCGAATGGCGGAAACCGCGCGCTTGAACGTGCCCGGCTGGGCGACGGCCGTGTCGTGATGGGCCTCCAGCCCGTCCAGGTGGACGGAGAAGGTTAAATACGGCGTCGGCTTGAACAGATCGAGTTTCTTTTCCAGCAGCAGCGCGTTGGTGCACAGGTAGACGAATTTCTTGCGGGCTATGATGCCGTCGACGACTTCCTTGATCTGTTTGTGGATCAGGGGTTCGCCGCCGGGGATGGAGACCACCGGAGCACCGCATTCATCCACCGCCTGAAGGCAGTCTTCGACGCTGAGCCGCTTGTTCAAAATGTCGTCTTCGTAATCGATCTTGCCGCAACCGGGGCACGCCAGGTTGCAGCGGAACAGGGGTTCCAGCATCAGGACGAGCGGATAGCGGCCCTGGCCCCGGAACTTTTTGCCGAGAATATATGCGCCGACACGGATCTGCTGAATAACGGGAACGGCCATGGATCAGTCGCCCGCCGCCGCCTGGCCACCCGCTTTCAATTCCTTAGGCAGCTTGAAGACGATGTTTTCCTGGACGCCAGCAAGCGCCTGAACCCGCGTTTCGCCGAAATCGCCCAAACGCCAGATCAGTTCCTGCACCAGCTCCTCGGGCGCCGACGCACCGGCGGTGATGCCGACAGTCCCGACGCCGTCGAGCCACACCGGGTTCAGCATACTGGCGTCGTCGATGAGGTATGACGGCACGCCGATTTCCGCGCCGATTTCGCGCAGCCGGTTGGAATTGGACGAATTCTTGGCGCCGACGACCAACAGCAGGTCGATCTTGTCGCACATGTCGCGGACGGCCTGCTGACGATTTTGCGTCGCGTAGCAGATGTCCTTCACGTCCGGGCCGACAATGGCGGGGAACCGTTTTTTCAATGCGTTGATGGTGTCGCGGGTTTCGTCAACCGACAGCGTAGTCTGCGTCACGTAGGCCAACGCGTCCGGATCCTTCACGTCAAGCTTCGCCACGTCATCCGGCGTCTGCACCAACAGCACGCCACCCGGGATGCGGCCCTGCGTGCCTTCGACTTCCGGATGCCCGGCATGGCCGATCAAGATCACCTCGCGGCCCTTACCGGCATGGTTCTGGCCTTCCTTGTGAACCTTGGACACCAGCGGGCAGGTCGCGTCGATCACCGGCAGGCCGCGGCCGTTGGCTTCGATCTCAACTTTTTCGGCGACGCCGTGGGCCGAAAAGATCGTCACCGCGCCTTCGGGCACGTCATGCACTTCCTCGACGAACACGGCACCCTTGGCGCGGAGGGATTCGACCACGTGTTTGTTGTGGACGATTTCGTGGCGTACGTAGACCGGCGGCCCGTGAATTTCTAGCGCCCGTTCGACGATTTCAATGGCACGCTCCACGCCGGCGCAAAAACCCCGGGGGCTCGCCAAAAGAATGTTGAGTTTCTTTGACATGGCGTCCTTTTAAACCTGTCCCGGCCCGGCGCAAAGCGGAAATGGCGGCCCTGTCCCGGACCGGCAACCAGGCTGAAAGCCGGGCGCGCTGGGCCCGAATGCCTGGGACATAAGCGATTTTTGCGCAATTTAAAGGGGATGGCGGCTCGCGAAACCGGTTTTTGGCTGCTATAGGAGGGCGGGAAAGGGAGGAATCCGTGGCCTCTTCGACGAATTTGGTAACGGGCGCCAGCGGTTTTGTCGGCGCCGCGGTGGTTCGGGCGTTGGTGGCCCGGGGGGAGGCCGTCCGGGTCATGGTCCGGCCGTCGAGCGATCGGCGGAATTTCCAAGGGCTTGAAGTCGAGGTGGCGGAAGGCGATTTGCTGCGGCCCGAGTCGCTCGCCCACGTCGTCCGGGGGTGTTCGGCGGTCTTCCACGTGGCCGCCGATTACCGGATCTGGACCCGCAATCCCGCCGCCATGTTCCGGGCCAATGTGGACGGATCGGCCGCCATCGTCCGGGCGGCGTCGGAGGCCGGGGCGGCGCGCATCGTCTACACGTCCTCGGTCGCGGTGCTGGGCATTCCGCCGAAAGAAGCAGGAGGCGGGCAGGGAGACGAGGAAACGCCTGTCACCTATGCCGATATGATCGGACCCTACAAACAGTCGAAATACTTGGCCGAGCAGCGGGTGCGGGAAGAGGCCGCCGCCGGAGGCTTTCCTGTCGTTATGGTCAATCCGTCGACGCCCATCGGCCCACGCGACGTCAAGCCGACGCCGACCGGCAAGGTCATCGTCGACGCGGCCCGCGGAAAGATGCCGTTTTACGTCGATACGGGGCTGAACGTCGCCCATGTCGACGACGTGGCGGACGGGCACATCCGGGCCAGGGACCGGGGGCGCATCGGCGAACGCTATGTGCTGGGCGGCCAGGACATGACGCTGCAGGAAATCTTGACCACCGTGGCGCGCCTGACCGGCGGCCGGCCGCCACTGGGCCGCATCCCGGCGGGTGCAGTGATGCCGATTGCCTATTTGTCCGAAGCCTGGTGCCGGCTGACCGGCGGGTCCGAGCCGATGGTAGCGCCCGACGCCGTCCGCATGGCGCGCAAGACAATGTTCTTTAAGTGGGACAAAGCCGCCCGCGAGCTCGGCTATGCCCCCCGCCCGGCGGAAGCCGCGATTGCCGATGCGATAACCTGGTTCCGCGACAACGGCTACCTCGGCTGAATATTTTTCGCGCGCCGGTTGACAGCGGCCCGCCGGCGGGGCACGTAATCGCCGATTTTCAACCACCTGGAATAGGGTTCCATGCAGGCATTGATGTTGGCCGCCGGCGTCGCCCGGCGGCTTTACGGCGGTGAGGGTGATACGCTTCCCAAGGCGCTGTTACAGTTTGACGGCAAAACGCTGCTGCAACGGCATATCGAGGTTCTGACGCGCCTGGGCGTCTCGGGGCTGACCGTCGTCGTCGGCCACCAGCGCGACATCATCGAGGCTGAATTGGCCCGGGTTGCGCCCAAGGGTTTCGCCAAAACGGTGTTCAATCCGCTTTACCGGGAAACGCCGATCATTTCCCTCGCCACAGGGCGGGACACCATGCGGTCGGGCGAACCGGTGCTTTTCATGGACGCCGACGTGCTCTACCACGACGACCTGATGGAATGCCTGATTGCCAGGGCCGGCGATACCTGCATTCTCATGGACAGGGATTTCGAACCGGGGGCGGAGCCGGTAAAGGTTTGTGTCCGTGACGGCGTTCTAGTCGATTTCGGCAAGAAAATCACCGAAACCCACGACACCGTCGGCGAATGGCCCGGCTTCATGCTGATGTCGCCCGATATCGCGGGCCGCATCGCCGAACGGGCGGACCAAATGGTGGCCCACGACCCGCCCGACTACACCTACGAAGAAGCCATGTGCTTTGTGCTGAAGGCGTCGCCGCCCGGAACCTTCGGATACGAAGACATCACGGGCATACCGTGGATCGAAATCGATTTTCCGGAAGACCTGGAACGCGCGACCAACGAAATTATCCGTAAAATCACCGCCTATAATCCTGCTGGTGACTGATTTACCGCGCGCTTGATTAAACTCTGAACACGTATTCCTTGCCCGCCTGCCGGTCGATATCCGGCGGGTACTTTTTGTGCTTGTCGGCGTAGTAGCGGTCCATGTGGTGGCCCGCCGACGCGCGGTTGTAGGTCGCGTAATAGATTCGGCGGATATTGCCCGAATTATTGGGCTCCGACGCGTGCGGCGCGTAACAATCGAAAAACACCAAGTCGCCCGGTTCCGTCGGCAACGAAATCAGGTCCATCCCCGCCATGTCTTCGTCGGTCAGGGGTTCCCACGATTTGAACAGGCCGCGTTTGTGATGGCCGCCAACCATTTGAATGCAGCCGTTTTCTTCCGTCGCCCGGTCGATGGAAACCAGCGCCGAAATGAAAAAGTCCGCGTATGCGTCCCACCCGGCCTGTGAATCCTGATGCGGTTTGAAGCCGTCGCCGCCGGGCATTTTGAAATTTATCTTTTCCTTGAACAGGACCGCTTTCTCGCCCATCAGCTGGCCGACCGGGCCGGCCAGCGCGTCGCCCAGGTCCTTGAAGCCATCATGGAACGGGGCCAGGCGCTCAATCCGGCTGACCAGCCGCTTGCCCGGCTCCGTCCGGCTGTCTTCGTGATAAACCCAGTGGCCGCCTGATACTTCGGGCAGCGCCAGCACATCATCGGTCCAGCCGGAAATCGCCGCCATGTCGGCCTTGGAAAGGGCGCCCCTGGCCACCAGGTAGCCGTCAGCGGCGAATTGGTCGATCTGGTCGGGCGTCAGGTTGGGATTGGTAAGTTTCATTTCGTTTCCAATGGGCAATCGTGATGGCGGTTGCGTTTTGCGGTGAATTTCATGATCTTCGCGGGCTATCGTTTAGCGCCGGACATCAAAAGGAGGCAAGACAATCTCTCACAATACCTGGATACACAAGGTGGCGCGGATCGCCGTTTCCCGGCCGCTCGCCCGCACGTCGGTAACGCCCTCGCAAGTGACGGCGGTGCGGCTGTCCGTGGGCTTAAGCGCCGCGGGCTGTTTCGCCGTCGGCGCCGACCCGTGGTGGGCCTATGGCGCGGTGGCATTCATCGTTTCCATGGTTCTCGACAGGGGCGACGGGGACCTTGCCCGGATGACCGGCCAGACCAGTGCCTGGGGCCACAAGTTCGACCTTTGGGCGGATTCGATCTGCAATGCGGCGGCATTCGTCGGGCTCGGCATCGGGCTGCGCGCCGGCGACAACGGTCTGATGGCGATCCCGCTGGGCGTGCTCGCCGGGGTATCGGTCACGGCGATCCTAGCCATGGTCATGCGGGCGGAAAGCCTGGCCGGCGAGCGTACGGGCGAATTACAGTCGTTTTACGGCTTCGACGCCGACGACGCGATCCTGTCAGTGCCGATCCTGATCCTTCTCGGGGTTCAGGAAGGTCTGTTGATCGCCGCCGCCGTCGGTGCGCCGCTGTTCGCCTGCGGGTATTTCATCTGGTTGCGCGGAAAGCTGAAACGCGTCGCCGCCCAGCAAGGCGGGGAGGAGCCGAACCCTTGAACGGCGGCGGATCACAGGCCGATCGGTTGTTTGCGGCCTGGGTCGCGGCCGTGTGCCGCCACGCCCGGATCGTCGCGGCGTTGTGCGCCGTGCTCGCCGTCCTGACCGGCGTCTATTTAAAGAACAACATCGCCGTCAATACGGATACCACCGACATGCTGTCGTCGGACTTGCCGTTCCGCCAGAACAACCGAAAGATCGACACGCTGTTTCCGCAGCTGAGCGACAACCTGCTGTTGCTTCTTGATGGTGAGGCGCCAGAGAGTGTGGACGCGGCGGCCCGCCGCTTGACCGCGCGCCTCAAGGCCGAACCGCATATCTTCGGCGACGTGTTCGACCCGGAAGGCGACCCGTTCCTCGAAAAAAACGGTCTGATGTTTTTGACGGTGCCCGAGTTGGAGAAACTTGTAGGAAAATTGGCCGACGCGCAGCCGTTTCTAGCGAGCTTGTGGGCGGCACCCGGCTTGCCGACGCTGTTCGGGCTTCTGAAGGACGGCCTGACCGAGGGCACTGCGGCCGGCAGGCCGCGCGGTGATCTGGCGCGTGTGATGAACCGTCTGGCGCTCGCGGCCGAGCGCCTCCGCGCCGGCGAACTGCAACCGATTTCGTGGCAGCGATTGTTGTCGGGTGACGAAGGGGACGGCAAGGGCGCCGCACCCGAACCCGCCCGCCGCGCGATCACGCTCCGCCCGCCGCTGGATTTTTCCAAGCTGCAGCCGGCGGCGATGGTCCTCACCCGGTTGGACGGTCTGCGCCGTGACCTTGGACTGACCAGCGGGGACGGCATCCGCCTGCGTATATCAGGATCGGTCGCGCTCCGCCATGATGAGCTGGTCAGCGTCAAACGCGGCATGGGGCTTGCAGGGGTGTTGTCGCTTGCCTTGGTCATGGTGCTGCTGGTGATCGGGCTGCGCCGGGCCGGGGCGGTCGTGGCTGTTCTTATGACGCTTGCCGCCGGGCTTCTCTGGACCGCCGGGTTTGCGATTTGGGCGCTTGGCGCGCTGAATTTGATCTCGGTCGCTTTTGCCGTTCTGTTCATCGGCCTCAGTGTCGATTTCGGCATTCACTTCACGCTTCGCTATGGCGAATTCCGCGACGGCGGCGCGGACAAACCCCGCGCCCTTGCCGACGCGGCGGCGGCGGGCGGCGGCGGGCTTTTGCTCTGCGCCGTGGCCGCCGCCATCGCGTTCTATTCCTTCCTGCCGACGGATTATGTAGGCCTGGCGCAGCTCGGCATGATCGCCGGCACCGGCATGTTCATTGCCTTCGCCGCCAACCTTACCTTGCTGCCCGCACTTTTGATGCTGCTGCCCGGCGGTTGGACGGTGAAAAAAGATCATGCGCCGAGAGGCGGCGCCATTGTCGGCGGGCTCCGCCGTAACGCGCGAAAAGTCTTATGGGCCACCGCCGTCGTGGCCTGCGCCGGATTGGCTTTACTGCCGCGGGTACGATTCGATTTTGACCCCCTGAACCTGCAGGACGGCAGCCTCGAATCCGTTTCCGTCATCCACGAGTTAGCGTCCCTGCGTGACGCATCGACCTATGCCGCCACGACGCTGGCCAAATCGGCGGATGCGGCCCAGCCGCTGACCGGCCGGCTGGAAGCCTTGCCCGAAGTCCGAAAGGTGGTCTCCATTGGCACGTTCCTGCCCGCGGAACAGCAGGAAAAAATCGCCATCGTTCAGGAACTCGCGCTGTTTCTGCTGCCGTCGCTGCCGGGAGACGGGCCGAAGATTTCGTCAGCGCCCGAGGCCCGGGAAGCGTCCGTCAAGGGGCTGACGGATGCGTTGGTGGAAACGGCCGGCGCCGGCGGGCTGCTCGCGGCGGCGGCCGGCCGCCTGAACATAGCGTTGACCGCTTTGCCGCCCGGCGATTTGGCGGCGCTGGAACAGGTTTACCTTGCAACATTCCCGGCGACCGCGCTAAGGCTCCGCCGGATCCTGGATCCCGGTCCGGTCTCCGTGGACACGTTGCCGCGCGACCTTCACGACCGGTTTATCGCGGCGACCGGCGAAGCGCGGCTGATGGCGTTTCCGGCCGAAGACCTCCGGCGGCCGGAAAATCTCAACCGGTTCGTCGCCGCGGTCCGGGGAATTGATCGAGACGCCTCGGGCCCGCCGGTGACGATCTTCGAAGCCGGGCGCGCGGTGGTCGGCGCCTTTCAAATTGCGGGCTTTATCGCGGTCGCGGCGATCCTGGCGCTTCTGGGGATCATTCTGCGCCGCCCGTTCGACGTGACGGCCGTGTTTGCGCCGTTGACGTTGGCGGCGGTGCTGACGGCGGGATTTTCGGTGCTTGCCGGGGTTCCTTTCAACTTCGCAAACATCATCGTGCTGCCGTTGTTATTCGGGCTTGGCGTTGCCAGCGGCATTCATCTGGTGCTCCGTGAACGAGGATCGGGCGCGGATGGCGGCGCCTTCGAAACCTCGACTCCCCGCGCGGTCATGTTCAGCGCGCTGACGACAATCGGCTCGTTCGGATCGATCGCGCTGTCGAGCCATCCGGGCACGGCCAGCATGGGGGTTTTGCTGACGGCGGCGATTATCCTCACAATGGTCTGTACGATGACGGTGCTGCCGGCGCTGCTGGCGCTTCGTTCCGGACCGGCCGCGGGTGACTGAGCCGGGACATGAAAATGACGAAAACTGGATAGTTCATGAACCGGATCAGCCTACTGTATTTCCTGCTCGGCCTTGTCCTTCTCGGATGGCTGCTGACGGAGGCCGACCTGGCTGCCGCTTGGGCGAATATCCTGTCCGTCGGCGGGTGGGGATTGGCCGCTGTTTCCGGGATTTATCTGGTTGCCTTTTACGTCGACAGCCTGTCCTGGCACCTGGCGATCCGCGATCTGCCGTTGACTCTCCGCTGGAGCTATCTCGTCTGGCGCATCCGCATGGTTGGCGAGGCTTTCAACATGGTCGTTCCTGCGGGCGGGTTCGGCGGCGAGCCGGTCAAGGCGGTGCTGTTAAACCGGCATCACGCGGTCGGCTACCGGGAGGCGACGGTGTCAATCATCCTGGCCCGGACGGTAAACCTGATCGGTCTCGTGATGTTTCTGGTGATCGGTCTGGTCATCATGTCGATCCATGACCGCGTGCCGGAAAACGTCGGGTGGCTGGCGTCCGGCGGGTTTACGTTTTTGACCTTCGGGGTCGGCGTCTTGTTCGCCGTGCAGCATTTCAAAGGTTTTTCGAAAACCGGATCGTCGCTGGCCGGGATGCGGATCGGCGCCGCCGTTGGCCGTGTCCTGGTTCACATCCAAGATGTTGAAGACCGGCTCGGCGAATTTTACGCGCGCCGGCCGGGCCGGTTCGTTCCCGCGCTCGGTTTGGCGTTTCTCAACTGGATGATCGGCGCCGCCGAAACCTACGTGGCCTTGCGGTTGCTGGGCTCACCGGTCGATTTTGCAGACGCCTGGATGATTGAGGCCGTGGTCCAGATGGTCAGGGCGGTGACGTTTTTCATTCCCGCCAACCTGGGCACGCAGGACGGCGTGTTCGTCCTGCTGTGCGGCATCCTGACCGGCGCTCCGGATATCGGCCTCGCCGTCGCGGGCGTGAGACGGGTGCGCGAACTGATCTTCGTTCTCTGGGGGTTCGCGCTGGGATCGATCTATTCCATGCGCGGCCTGATCGACGAGGCGAAGGCGGGCGAGGGCGAGGCACCGCCGCAAGACTAGCCGGCGGTTATTCGGTCAGAAGCGCGTTGGTCTTTTCCGTCAAAACCCTAGTCAAGGCGGGCAGGCCGTCGCGCGCCATGCTTTTGAATTCCGAAATGTATTTCGCCAGCTGGCTGATCGCGGTCGTGCCGCGCCGGACTATGACGTCGTAAATCCCCCAGGAACCCTGATCGCGTATCAGAAGGTAGGTGAAGTTGACGGGCGGATCGCCGGGGGCGGTTAATTCTGACTCGACCAAGGCTGAGCCGGCGCGCGGTCCCGGTTTTTCCGCGCCCGGGGAAAATGCGTGGCCGCTGTATCCCTTGAACTGGCTGGCATACGACGCAACGGTCCACCGCGTGAATGTCTCAAGATAGCTGTTGCGTTCGGCCTCCGACGCGGCTTTCCAGGCCGTCCGCCCGGCGGCCTGTTTGGCGGTCAGGCCGGTGCAAAAGGCCTTGCGGATGTCGTCGGAAAGCCGGTCGTAACGCGCGCGGGCTGACAATTCGTTCGACCGCTTCATGGCCCCGATTAATCGGTCATGGAAGGCGTCGACGACGGATAGGGGGCCGGCCTCGGCGGTTGCGTCTTTTGCGAACGCGGGTCGGGCAACGGCGACGATTGCGGCGCCTGCAACACAGGCTGCGGCGAGGAAAAGGACAAGTCGGGCGGGCTGTCGGGTCATGGCCTTCAGCTATGGAAGGAACAAACAGATTGCCAGGCGGTTTGCCGGGTTGCATGCCGAAAAATTTTGCGGGCTGGTCATTTGTTTTCGGATTTGAGGATTTCGTCGGTCTTGTTCGTCATAAGCGCGTAAAGACCGTTGATCCCGCTGTCTTGCAGGGTGCGATTGTATTCACCCCGCCGTTTCAGAAGCTGGGAAATGCTGCCGTCCAGAATCACATCGATAATCCGCCAGGATTCGCCGAATTTTTTCGTCCGGTATATGACCTTCACATTACCGTTATCTGGCCGCACCAGGGACGTTTTTACCAGCACCGAACCGTCTTGAACCGACCGTGTGCCGTCGGTGCGAAAGCTCTCCCCGCCGTATCCATTGAACAGTACTGCCATCTCGGCAGCGCTGAGCCGCCGCGCCGCGTCGACGAGGCTGATGCGGGCGTCCTTGCTGGCCCCGTTCCAGTGTTTGCCGCTGACAAACTGAACCATGAGAGGCATGTGGAAATATTTATCAATATACACGAGGAATTTCTCATAACGCCCTGTAATTTTGAGATTTTTCCCGTCCTTCATGACGCCCAGCAAATCCGCGTGGAAGGCCTTGACCAATGATTCAGGTAGCGTTTTCGCCGATGCCTCCCGGGGCCCGGGATGCATTAAAATCAGGAATACGGCGACCAGTGCCAACAACCGATATTTCATTAGACCCCCACTAAATGCGTCTACATTCAGACCACGAACACCCTACCATCGGGCCGTATTCAAATCGACCTAATCGACTGATTATTCGATTTTAAAGTATAATGGGAAAGTAAAGAAAATCCTTTGAACCGGTTGCGGTAATCGATAACTTGACCTATTAATTCAGTGCCGGGACCGCAGGGCACGGACGCGATCCCGACGTTTATGGAGGCTGGCTGCTTGGGCCGCCGTTTTTGGGAATGGATTGGTTTATCCGCGATGTTGCGGCCTAAGCGGGAATTGACGAGGACTGGGATTTGCTGCGTCGCCTAAGACTTCCGATTTTGTTTGCGTTGACGGTGTCGCTGCTCTGGTGTGGTCCGGCCGGCGCGGCGGATCAGTCTGCCCCGGCCTCGGGTGGGCAGACTTCTTTTTACGACGCCGCCATTGCGCAAACCGCGCAGTCGGGCGAGGACTTCAACGACCCTTTGGAATCCCTCAACCGGGCAATCTTCTTATTCAACGACGGTTTCCAGGAAAATTTGCTCCGTCCGGTCGTCGACACCTACAACAACGTCGTGCCGACGAACGGCCGCAAGGCGATCAAGGGTATTTTCGAGAATCTGTCCGAGCCCATCACCCTTGCCAACGACCTGCTGCAGTTTGAGTTTCACCGGGCGATGAACACGCTTGTCCGGGCGTTCGTCAACACGGTCTTCGGCTTCGGCGGCGCCATGAACTTGGCGCAGGACATGGGCCTCGAAAGCCATAAAGAAGACTTCGGCCAGACGCTGGCGGTGTGGGGCATGGGTGAGGGGGGCTACCTGATGCTTCCGTTCCTCGGTCCGTCAAACCCGCGGGACGCGATCGGCCGTTTCCTGATCGACGCCTACTTTGATCCCTTGGGCATCTACCTTGACAACATCGACATGGACGAGGTCGACCTTGCTATCGACGCCGTCGACGGGGTGCTTGATTTCGCCGACGTGATCGACGATCTGGAACAGATTAGGAAGACTTCGGTCGACTATTACGCCGCAATCCGCTCGCTTTATCGGCAGAAGCGCAAGGCTGAAATCGCCAACGGGCAGTCGCTAGATTTGCCGCCTATTCCGGATATTTCGCCGGAATTCCGGGGTGAATTGCCGGCGCCCAGGCGCCGGCAAGAGCCCGTCGCAGGCCTCATCCTCTACGGCGGCCGGTAATCGGCGGGACCCGCCGTTACTTCGACAAGGTCTTGAAAAATCATCCGAATATATTTATCTTGTCGTAGTTCGACGCCCATTTGGGGTTGAACGGCCACGTCCGGCCCTTGCGGCGGACGGCGCGGCCCGGAAAACACCGCCTTTTTGCTTCGGATGGAGGATTTGGCATGAGAACGTATCGAATTCCCTTGTCATTGGATGTGCCGGTGGATGTGGCCATTCGGGCGTAAGCCCGGAGCGGCGGCTGTGTTCGGCGATACGCCATATAGCTGCCTCATTCCCACGCTAAACCATTAGCCAATACTGAGAGGTCTGCAGCCCTGCACCGGGGCGCGGGCACAAGCGAAAGACAAAGGAAAAACAATGAGCTCGATCACATTACCTGCGGTCCCGGCGGAAGGCGGCCTGAGCCAGTATTTCCGTGAAATCTGGACGTTTCCGCTACTTGAAAAAGACGAAGAAGCGATGCTCGCGACCCGCTGGAAGGAGCATGGCGATATCGATGCCGCCCACAAGCTGGTAACGTCGCACCTGCGCCTTGTCGCAAAAATTGCCGTCGGCTATCGGGGCTACGGCCTGCCGGTCGCCGATCTGATTTCGGAAGGCAATATCGGCCTGATGAAAGCGGTCAAGAAGTTCGAGCCGGAGCGCGGTTTCCGGCTGTCGACGTACGCCATGTGGTGGATCAAGGCGGCGATCACCGAATACGTCCTTAAGTCCTGGTCGCTTGTGAAAATGGGCACAGTTGCTTCCCAGAAAAAACTGTTCTTCAGCCTGCGTAATCTGAAAAGCCGGCTCAAGATTGCCGATTCGGGTGAATTGAACCCTGAGGACGCCCAGCGGATTTCCGAAGAAGTCGGCGTCTCCAGCGATGACGTGGCCTACATGAACCGGCGTCTTGCGTCCCGCGATCTTTCGCTAAACGCGCCCGTATCCAACGACGACGGCGCGATAGAGGTTCAGGACACCTTAGTCGACGACCGCCCCAACCCCGAACGTCTGCTTGGCGAGGGCGAAGAGGCGGATTTCAGGCGTGGACTGCTGCACGAAGCCATGGCCACGCTGCCCAAGCGGGAGCGGGAAATTTTCGTCGAACGACGGTTGAGCGACAACCCGGCGACCCTTGAGGATCTCGGCGCGGTGTACGGCATCAGCCGGGAACGGGTGCGTCAGCTGGAGAACCGAGCCTTTGAAAAGGTCCAAAAATTCATCGGCAATCGGCTGAGCGAGTCCACCGCCGTTCACTAGCCGTTGCCCTTGCCAAGCGGCGGGCCCGTCCGCCTTGCCGCCGCAAAGCGCCCTGTGATACGCACGGCAGCGACTGAAAAGCCCGTGGGTGCCCGATGATTTTGCTGTTCACCGATTTCGGCTGGGAAGGCCCGAATTTGGGTCAGCTGAAAACGGTGTTGCTGGCCGAGGCTCGAGACGTTCCCGTCCTTGATTTGATGCACGACGCCCCGGTTTTCGACCCGCGCCGCCGCATACCGCTGTCGGCGTTGTCGGACCGTATTCCGTCCGGTGCGGTCGTGCTCGCGGTGGTTGATCCGGGGGTCGGCTCTGTGCGGGAGGCTGTTGCGCTTGAGGCGGATGGGCGCTGGTTCGTCGGGCCGGACAAAGGGTTGCTTGTAATTGTTGCCCGTCGGGCCGCCGAATGGCGCGCATACGAAATCGTGTGGCGGCCGGAAAATCTTTCCAGCACCGTCCACGGCCGTGATCTGTTTGCGCCGGTCGCCGCATCGCCGGCGCGCGGGATGGGACCAGGGGCGGGGAAGTTGGCGGAAATTCCCCTGAAAAAGGTGCTTCGCGAGGATTGGCCGGACGATTTGAGTGAAGTGATCTATATCGACCGGTACGGCAACGCGATTTCGGGAATTAGGGGCGAAAACCTCTCGCCAAAGGACGCTGTTTTGGTTCAAAAATTTGATATACAAGGTGAAATGACCTTTTCGGATGTCCCGGATCAGGCCTTGTTCTGGTACGTGAATTCACACGGATTGGTCGAAATCGCTTGTAACAAGGGGCGGGCAGTGAATCGCCTCAATCTCGAGGTCGGCACGGTGATTAAGACGTTGGCAAATCAACCTGTGACAGCAGGGTGACGATAGACTATACAGGTGACGATAGACTATACAGAAGTACGGATGAGCAGCCTGATAAAGTAAGTCCAAGCGGTTCGTCTATAGGGAAAAGGAGGAACCGGCGCGTTTAAGTCGTGGTGCGCCGGTCCATCAGAGTTAAAAACCGATGTCGATCCGAGTTAAGTTCTGGGGAGTTCGAGGAAGTATCGCCTGCGCAACGCCGCAGCACATGAAATATGGCGGTAACACAAGCTGCATTGAGGTTCAGTGCGGTGATTATCGCTTTGTCATGGATGCGGGAACGGGGATTCGGTCATTTGGCGCCGAATTCATGAAGGCGGGACTTTCCAACTCGCATCTGTTGCTGACCCACACCCATTGGGACCACATCAATGGGTTCCCCTTTTTCGTGCCTGCCTACAACCCCAATTGCGCCATTCACATCATGGCCGGCCACCTAAAAAGCCGGGGCGACGAGGGCATCCAGGACATCCTGTCGCATCAGATGCACGAGCCGACGTTCCCACTCCCGCTTGAGGCGATGCAGGCAAAATTGCGATTCGAGGATTTCAACGCCGGCGATACCTTCACGCTGAAGGACAACATAACCATCAAAACGGCGGCGCTCAATCACCCGAACGGGGCGACCGGTTACCGGGTGGAACACGGCGGCGCGTCAATCTGTTACATCACCGACACGGAACACGTTCCCGGCAAGTTGGACCAAAACATCCTCAAGTTGATCGAAGGCGCCGACCTGGTGATTTACGACAGCACCTACACCGAGGACGAATTCCCCTCGAAGGTCGGCTGGGGGCATTCCACCTGGAACGAAGGCATGCGCCTGTGCCTGGAAGCGGGCGTCAAGCGCCACGCGATTTTCCATCACGACCCCGAACATGACGATGCGTTTATGGACAAGCTGGCGGTCGAAGCCGAAAAAGCCTGGAGCGGCAACTTCGTCTGCCGCGAAGGCATGGTCCTGACGATCGGGTAGGGCGCGGCCCCATCCTATTGGGCGGCTCCGCCGCGATATTTTCTTTACCATCGGATCAAATGGCAAGCACCGGGTATCGGCCGGGCGCTTGGCTGTTTTTCAGCAGAGAGGATTATTGCGCCGGGGCTGCCGGCTGGACGTTGACTGGGCCGCCCTGCGGAATGCCGCCACCAGTTTGCCCCTGAACCTCGACAGAGCCGCCTTTCGGGATACCGCCGCCTGCAGCGGCCTGCCCGTCAGCGGGCGCCTGCGCCGGTTGACCCTGGCCCGCCGGGGTGCCCGCCTGGCCTTGCGGCTGTTGGGCGGGCTGTCCAACGCCCGTGGCCGCCTGGGCGCGGTTCATTTCTTCTTCCTTGGCGCGTTTTTCCGCCAGGTACTGGAACCAGACTTCCCGTTCCTTGAGCGACATGGAGTTGATGCGGAGCGTCGTTCGCCGGTTCGTCGCGCGGTTTTCCGGGATTGGATTGCCCTCGGCGTCGCGGTTCGGCACCTTCGGTTTCTGGTCGGCGAACCCGGCCGCGCTCAACTTCAAGGGGGCGACGAAGTCGCCTTCGGCGAAAAACCGGACAACCCGCGCCGCGCGCGCCGTCGACAGTTCCCAGTTCGACGGGAACATCTGGGTCTTGATCGGCTCGTCGTCGGTGTGGCCTTCGATCGTAATGTTATAGGTGGCGTAGCGGGGTGCGGCGATGGTCTTGGCGATTTTTTCAAGCGCCGGAATTGCCGCTTCATTTAATTCCGCGGTGCCGGGCTTGTAAAACGCATTCGACGCCAGTTCGATAACGACGCCTTTCGAATCCTTGGTGACCTTGACTGCCTGGTCCGCCTGCATCTGGAAAACCACGTCCTCGACGTCGATCTTCAGTTTTTCCGTCGGGCTGGCGGTGTCGGACCCTCCGATCTTGTCCTTGATCGCGGCGGCTGCTTCTTCGAAGGCGGGCATGTTGTATTCGGCGAAGGTCAGCATCATGACGAAGAAGCACATCAACAGCGTGATAGCGTCGGCGTAAGTCGTCATCCAATCTTCGGCCTCTTCGACCGGTTTGCCTTTTACGGGTGCGCCCATGCCATCAATCTCTTTGCAATCTGCCCGCGGCCGCGGATTATCGCTTCATCTCTTCGATGTTGAAGTGAATGGCCGGGTCGAGGAAGCTGTTCATGCGGTCGGCGATGTAGCGGGGGTTTTTCTTGTCCGCCAGAAGCGACAGGCCTTCGGCGATCAGGTAATTGCGGAACCGGACGATTTCCTCGCGCTGCTGACACTTGGTCGCGGCCGGTTTGAACAACATCTGCGCGAACATGACGCCGTAGAGCGTGGTCAGAAGCGCCACCGCAAGGCCGGCACCCAGCTGCGTCGGATCGCCGCCCAGGTTGTCGAGCATGATGATCAGGCCCACCAGGGTCCCGATCATGCCGAAGGCCGGCGCCGCGCCAGCCATGGCGCGAAGGATGTCGACCTGGACCGTGTTGCGCCCGAAGGTGGTTTCAATGGTATTCGTCAGGATCTCGCGCACTTCCTCGCCGGTGTAGCCGGAGATCACCATCTCGACGCCAAATTTCAGGAATTTGTCGCCGCGGACGGCGCTTTGGGCTTCGGCTTCAAGCGCGGGCGGACCGCTTTTCTGGACCGCGTAGGCCCAGCGGATGATGCGGCCGACTTCGGATTTCAGGACGTTGCGCCCGACCTTGGGCGAAAACAGGATCCGCCAGATCAATTTCACGGACAGTATCACATAGCGCGGTTCATATGAAATGAACATCGCGGCGGCGGTGCCGCCGACCACCATGATGAAGCTCGAAACACTGACGAAGATGATATAGTTATCGGTGCTTATTAGGATTGCGCTGAGGAACAACCCAATGGCGCCCACAAGCCCGATTATGGTGGCAAACGACATCTTTTCCCAGACCCTTCAATAGGACCCGGCGCCCGCCTTGGGCGGCGTTGCCGGGCCGCAAGATTCCCCAAATCTTCCTTCGTTTATATTAGATTCGCAAAAATAACAAATGGTTAGCTTGCCGTTCCGAAATTAGGCGGCTGAAATTCCTAAGTTTTTTTCGGAGGCCAAGGCGGCGCGAACAGGCGCGCGCCCAGGAAATTCGGCGAATCAACGCTCGCGGAACGCTTCGTCCTTCAGTTTCAGGACCGGTTTGACAAGGTAATCCATGACTGATTTGCGGCCGTTGTGGATGTTGACGGTCGCTTCCATGCCCAGCGTGATCGGCAGCAGGCCTTCTTTGTTGCCCAGATAGGTTTTATCGGTCTGCACTGCGACCCGGAAAAACGGTGCGCCATTTTCGTCCTTGCTGGCGTCGGGCGCGACATGGATGACCTTACCGTCAAGCCCGCCGTAACGCACGAAATCGTATGTCGAAATCTTGACCACCGCCCGCTGGCCTTCGACGATAAAGCCCCGTTCCGTCGGGTTCAGCTTGGCTTCGACGACCAGCTTGTCGCCGGTCGGGACGATTTCCAGGATGGGGTCGCCCGGCTTGACGCCGCCGCCGACGGTCGAGACCACCATTTTCTGCTCTATGCCGTTGATCGGGCTTTTGATCTCTGACCGCGACCCTTGTTTTTTGGCCTCGGCGATCAGCTCTTCGATCCGCGCGATCGATTGTTCGGCTTTGCTCAGGTCGTCGCGGGCGCCGCACCGGAAACTTTTCTCCGATTCCTTGACCCGCTTCCTGGCTTCCTCGACGGCGGCCTGGGCGCGGGGAATGGACGGGATCAGCCCTTTGATCTGGCCGTCCAGGTCTTCGACCTCGGCCTCCTGGCGTTCGGAAACCGTGTTGAACGCTTCGCCGGGGCGATCCGCCGCCTGCTTGAACGAGTTGAACGACCGCCACTGGTTGACCAGCTGGTTCAGCGGCCCGAGAAGCCGGCCCGACAGCATGTTGGCGGCGATCAGCGAGCCCATCGTCAGTTTCTGGTCGAGGATCGCAAGCGCGCCGACGGTGGTCATCAGCAGCGTCGCCGACATCGACAGCGAGCCGCCAGGTTGGAATAGAAATCGGTCTTGGCGCCGCGCACGGCGGATTTTTCGATGTTGTCGGCGTGGCTCTGCTCCCAATGCTGGCGCATGGCCTGAACCAGAGCTAGCGCCTTGATCGTCGTCCGGCCCTGGATAATTTCGATGATCAACTGGTCGCGGAAGATCGAGGACTGTCGTTCTTCCTTGTTGACTTTCGACATCACGTTGCCGGCCTTCCACGCGACGAAGGCAAAAAGCGGCAGAATGACCAGCAGCACCGGCGCCACCGGCGGCGCCACAACCAGGATCAAAATCAAAAACAAGAAGACGAAGGGTAGGTCGGTCAGCAGCACGGCCGATCCGCCGGACAGCGTGTTGCGGACCACGTCAATGTTGCGGAACAAGCCCTGCCAGAGGCCGGCGGGCCGAGATTCCAGCTCCGCAAGCGGCAGCGCCATCAGCTTGCCGAACCGTTTGCGCCCGACCAGCACGTCGACGCGCAGCGCCAACGACTGCATGACTCCGGACCGCGTCAGTTTCAACACCATGTCGAAGATTATGACCGAGATCATGCCGATGACCAGGCCCCAAAGCGCGGGAATCCCCGCATGAAACACGACCCGGTCGAAAACCTGTATGGAAAACACGGGCGTCGCCAGCGCCACCAGGTTGATGAACGCGGACATCACCACGGCTTCCCGGAATGTCGGGATTAGCGGCTTGATGAATTCCTTGAGCCAGCCCTCATTGCCGGGTTCCGCCATGGTCGCCCGCGCTACTTCAAATACTCAGTCCCAAGTCCTACGCCCCACGCCCAGGTCTTGCAGGGCGATTATAGAGAAGTGCCCCGCGATTAACCCAATCTAGGGTGGTTACGGGGGAATGAACAGAAGGCCGGCCTACATTTAAGGGAGCGGCGACAAATTCCGGCGCTCTCCGCATTCCCTCTGGCGGGGCGGCCAGGAACCTGTGATAATGCGCCGTCGGCTAGGGTTTTGGCCGATACGGGGCGCATTTAGGGGGTCTTGTAAGTGCCTGACGAGGCAAAATCAGACGTCTTAACCACCGAAACGGCTGGGCCGTCGGCGCCGCCGCCCAAAAAACCTGGGCTGGCCGGCAGGATGTTCGCCGCCATCGGCCGCGGATTCGTCCGCTTCGGTAAGGGCACCGTCAAGCTTGAGCGCGTTGTCGGCTACGCGCTGCTGATCGGTTTTCTGTTCGTCTACAACTGGAATCCCCCACCGGTCGAATTCTTCAAGTTGAAGGCGTTTGACTTCTATCAGCAGATCAAACCCCGCGAAATTCCGCCGCCGGCGAAAAAACCCGTCACCATCATCGACCTGGACGAAAAAAGCCTCGCCGAAGTTGGGCAGTGGCCGTGGCCGCGCGACGTCATCGCGCAGTTGACCCAGAACCTGATGAAGATGGGCGCCGTGTTGGTGGCCTTCGACATCGTGTTCGCCGAACCGGACAGGATGAATCCGTCCTCCATCGCCGATGCGCTCAAGGGATTGGACGATGAAACCAAGGCGAAGCTGAAAAATTTCAAGTCCAACGACGATATTTTCGCCGAGACGATCAAGCGATCCCGTGTCGTGCTGGGCTATTCGACCAAGGAAGCCCAGCTCGCGGGCGCCAAGGTGCCGCCGGTCAAGAAATCCATCGCCGTCCGCAAAGTGTCGCCCAATACGCCGGATCCGCTGGCCATCCTGCCGAGCTTCCCGGCCATGGTGCGCAACGTGCCGGTGATCGAACAGGCGGCTGCCGGGCAGTTCGGCGGGCACGGGATTTTCTCGATCATTCCGGAACAGGACGGCATCATCCGCCGAATTCCGACGCTTTTCGTCAATGATGGGTTCATGTACCCGTCACTCAGCGTCGAAATGCTGCGCCTCGCGACCGGGCGGCCGACGATCCTGCTCAAGGTCGATCAGGCCGGTGTCCAAGGCGTCGGCATCGCCAGGGGGATCGAGGTTCCGACAGACCAGAACGGCCGGGTATGGCCTCACTTCTCCAAGTCGGACAAGGCCAAATACGTCCCCGCCGTCGACATTCTGAACGGCACCGCCGACCCGGCGCTGATCAAGGGCAAGTTGACGATCCTGGGAACCAGCGCCATCGGCCTCAAGGATATTCGGTCCATCCCGACAGAAAACAACCTGCCGGGGGTTGAAGTCCACGTGCAGATCATCGAAGCCGTGCTCAACAAAGCCTACCTGAAACGCCCCAACTGGGCGCCCGGGCTTGAACTGTCGGTTATCCTGTTCGGCGGGCTTTTGATGATCATCCTGGTGCCGTGGGTCGGTGCGCTGTGGACGTTCATGGTGTTTGGCGTGACCAGCGCCAGCGTCGCCTACGGCAGCTGGTACGCATTTTCAGAAGAACGTATGCTGATCGACGCAGCCTATACCCTGGTGTCGATTTTCCTTCTGTATTCGACCCTGACGTATCTTAACTACGTCCGCGAAGAAGCGTCCAAGAAACAGGTGCGCGGCGCGTTCGCCCACTACCTGTCGCCGGACATGGTCGAACAGCTGGCCAACAATCCGGACAGCCTGAAACTCGGCGGCGAAATGCGCGAAATGACACTGCTGTTCTGTGACGTCCGCGGCTTCACGACGATTTCTGAACAGTTCGATCCGGTCGGCCTGACGTCGCTGATCAACAAGCTTTTGACGCCTTTGACCAACGCCATTCTCGACCGTCGCGGCACCATCGACAAATACATGGGCGACTGCATCATGGCGTTCTGGAACGCACCATTGGACAACGAAAACCACGCCATCGACGGCTGCCGGTCGGCGCTCGCCATGCTGGCCGAAATGGACCCACTCAACACGCGCCTTGAACAGGAAGCGAAGGAAGAGGGCCGTCTGCATGTGCCGCTCAAAGTCGGCCTCGGTCTCAACTCCGGCCCGGCGGTTGTCGGCAACATGGGGTCGGACCAGCGGTTCGACTATTCGGTCCTCGGCGACACGGTCAACCTGGCCGCGCGCCTCGAAGGCCAGTCAAAGAGCTACGGCATGAACGTCGTTCTCGGCCCGACGACCTATAACGCGGTCAAGGACACGCTCGCCTGCATCGACCTGGATTTCATCCGGGTGAAGGGCAAGCTTGAAGGCGTTTACATCTACGGCCTGCTGGGCGACGAAACGGTGGCGCAAAAACCGGAGTTCAAGGAACTTCACGAAATGATATATCTGGCGCAGGAAGCCTACCGTCATCAGAAGTGGGACGAGGCAGAAAAAATCTTCGCCGAAATCCGCCGCCGCGGCTCGGACGAACACAAGTGCTGGGACCTGGAAGCCAACCTCGACGTGCTGTGCGAGGTTTACGAAGAACGAATCGCCGAATACCGTGTTTCCCCGCCGCCGGCCGATTGGGACGGCGTGTTCGTCGCCACGACGAAGTAGATCAAATCGAGAGTGTGAAGTCTTATTTTTCTGCTGCTCGCCAGGGTCAAAGTAGGCCCTACGACCAGGGCTGGCTCTACATTAAAATTCTCTTGGCTTTAATGAGGGGGTTATGACTTTTCCCTATTTTGGTGTTTTGTTCATTGCCCTTCATTTTGGCAATATAACCTGAACGCAAATAAAAATATTGAATCAATTCCCAAATCAATCTGACGAAGATAAAGGAAAAACTTTTATTTATACTTCATATGTGCCGACGTAAAATATGAAGAAATTAGAAAAATTCGAGAGCGCCTTGTATTTCAGAATATTTTGATATTTTTTTTATTTTTACTTTTGATGGTGGTTTCATTTGTCACTTGGCTTTAGGCCGACTTCGCTCCGTCGCCTAACAAGCCCAAGCCGACCAGACAATCCATCATCTATTCGAAAAACGAGCCGCCCTGGTGAATGACGGACGTGCGGTACGGTATTTCTAGGTGGCGACCTCATCGTCTGACTTGCTGGTCATGACGAAGAACCGAATGCTATGCGTGATGTCCGGAACCTGCAGCATCTGGGCCAGTTTCAGTGCGGATTGGCGCGATTACTTGCTGGTCATCACCCAGACGCCGTTCCAATCCGTCGGCGGTTCGGCCTTCAGGTGTTCGCAGCGTTCGATGTAGGTCTGCGCCAGTTTGTCGTTGGGGTTGGCGTTGATGGCTTCTTTGAACTTGGCGATGCTCTTGTCCCAAGCGCCGGCGCGGTACTGTTTCACGCCTTCGTTAAAGTAATTCACGTTGTCCATCAGGTTCGGGTAGGTCTCGTCCGTGTGGTAGTCCAGCACTTCATAGACGCCGACCGGCTTGGTCTTGCCCTTGACGACCACCAGGTCGACATCGCGGAGCCGATACGTGCCCTTGAGCTTTTTCTTGGTGAATTCGGAAATCAGCAGCTTCGCCGAATACTGCTTGCAGGCGCTTTCAAGCCGCGCCGCCAGGTTCACCCCGTCGCCAATCATGGTGAAGTCCATGCGCTTGGGCGATCCGATGTTGCCTGAGACGACGTTGTCGGTGTTGAGTCCGATGCCCATGTCGATCCGCATGTCGCCTTTCTTTTCCCGGATGACGTTCCAGGCGTCGAGTTCCGTCAGCATGGAAATGGCGGCGCGAAGCGCGCGGTCTTCCTGATTTTCAAGCGGCAGCGGCACGCCGAAGCCGGCCATGATCGCGTCGCCGATAAACTTGTCCAACATGCCGCCTTCGCGGGTGATGCAGTCGACCATGATGGTGAAATATTCGTTCAGCATCTGCACCGTGCCCTGAGGGCCGAGGCTTTCGGTCAGCGTCGTAAAGCTGCGCACGTCGGAAAACAGAATGGTCGCTTCCAAGCTCTTGCCGCCCAGGATGTCCTCGCCGCCTTCCATCAACTGGTCGGCAAGGCCCGGGTCCATGTAGCGCGACATGGTCGACTTCATGCGTTTTTCGGATGAAATGTCTTCGACCATGATCATCGAGCCGAGCTTCTTGCCTCCTTCGGCCATCAGCGGCAGGAAGGTGACGTTAACCGATTTCTTTTCCTGGTCGCCGTCGCCGTCCACGCAGGTGAATTCCTGATCCATGGTGATGTCGGCTTCCTGGGTTTCTTCAAGCTTTTCCAGGCGGTCGATGATCCACGGGTTGAACTGGGCAAACAGCTCGGCGGCTTCCTTATTGATGACGTTCTTTTCGGCGCCGAGCTCCATGATCCGCACGCCGGCGGCGTTGCACGTCACGACCTTGCCGTCCTCATCGAACGTGATGACGCCGTTGGTCATACTTTCCAGCATGCTTTCGTTGTAGTTCTTCATATTCTGGACGTCTTCGAACAGCTTGGCGTTTTCAAGCGCGATGGACACCTGCGCCGTGAACGCCTTAAGCCGCGTTTCGTCCTCTTCCGTGAACGGGCCGCCGCGCTTGTTCAGAACCTGGGTTACGCCAATCACCTTGCCCGCCTTGTTGGCGACGGGAGCGCACAGGATTGATCGCGTGAAATATCCGGTTTTCTTGTCGAACGCCGGGTTGAACCGCAGGTCCGCGTAGGCATAGGGGATGTTGATCGTTTCGCCCGAAACGAACACCGCGCCGGCGATGCCAAGGTGGTTGGGCAGGCGGATTTCGCCCAGGCTGTCGCCCATGGCGACGCGGGAAAATAGCTCGTTGGTTTTTTCGTCGTTCAGGAACAGGGTCGACCGGTCGGCGGACAGCATCCGCGTCGCTTCCGACATGACCCGCGACAACAGTGAGCCCAGTTCCAGGTTCGAGGTCACGTCCGACACCATGTCCAGGAACTTCATTTCCTGTTCCCGGCTTTTTTTCATGCTTTCGACGAACTGCTTCGATTGCAGCGCCACGGCGGCCTGGGTCGCGATCGCTTCCAACAGCGCCAGGTCGTCTTCGTCGTAGTCCGATCGGTCCTTTTTGTTCAGACACTCGACGACGCCGATGATCTCATTTTTGACGGTCTTTATCGGCGCGCAGCAGATGCTTTCGGTCTTAAACCCGGTCTGTTCGTCGACCGACTGGTTGAAGCGCTTGTCGGAATAGGTGTCGTTGATGATTTCGCCGTCGCCGGTGGAAAACACGGCGCCCGCGATCCCGGTGTTGTTGAGGATGCGAATTTCTCGTTGGAAGTTGCCCTGGGCGACCCGCGAATAAAGTTCCCCCGTCGATGCGTCATTCAGGAACAGCGCGCCGCGTTCGGCATTCAATTCGTAAACGATGACTTCGACGAGTGTTTCCAGCACTTCGTCAAGCGTTTCCATCCCGGCGACCCGGCGCGACACGTTCAACAGCATCTCCGCCTGCTTGAGCTGCCGGTCGGCCATGCGAATCTTTTGCTGCAATTCCTTTTCCGTCAACGCCTGGCTGACCGATGACGACGCGGTTTCCATGGTCGCGTCCGCGGGTTCGCGTTCGACCGTATCCGGGGCGGCCATGTTGCTGCTCATTGCACGATCCCCGACGGCTGCCGGGTGGATTTGACCTCAAGCGTCCGGCGCAGGGTGACGATCGCCTGCTGCAGTTCGCCGACTTCGTCCCGCTTGTTACGGGCCAGTTCCTGAACTTCCTTCTGGTGATTGAAGTTGATGTCCTCCAACTCTTCGCGCAGCGACTGAATGGTGGCTTTCAGCTGCTGGATTTCATCGCGGTTGGTGGAAACGGCCTCGTTCAGTTCCTTTTCTTTTTCTAACTTGAGGGCTTCCATCCCGTCACGGAGCTTTTCCGCCGTAGCCTTCAGCTGCTGAATTTCATCCCGGTTGGTTGAAATGGCTTCGTTCATTTCCCGCTCTTTCTCGAGCTTCAACGCTTCCATCTGGTCGCGGAGCGCCTGGACCGCGTTTTTCAGCTGGGTGATCTCGTCTTTGCTGGCGGCGCGTTCTTCCTGAACTTCCTTTTGTCGAGTGAAGTTCAGGTTTTCCATCTCGTCGCGAAGGGCGGACGCGGTATCCTTCAACTGCTTGATTTCATCCACGCCTTCGGCACGCGCAGTCTGTTCCGCGCGCTGCATGTCGAAGACCTTGTTTTCAAGCTCTTCCCGGAGCGCCGCGATGGTCTCCCGTAGCTGCCGAATCTCCAGCTGCGCCGCTCGCAGGGAATTTTCCCCGGCGGCGGGCTCGTCGGCTTCTTTCATTTTCGAACACCTTTCCGCCTCTGGCGGTGTTTATCGACTGCAAGTACCATAATCGCGCCCTTGGGGGGCAGGCGTCAAGATTGCTTGTGCATTAGACCCTTAACCGGACAAAGGTTCGCCCGGCATGGCAGCCCCGATAACCCTCTGCCGCGATTGCGCCCGTATGTTTGACGCGCCGCCGAAACGCTGCCCGGACTGCGGCGGCGGGCGGTTTTTCAGCCATCCGGAACTGTCGGCCCTCACCATCGCCCATATCGACTGCGATGCGTTTTACGCCAGCGTCGAAAAACGCGACAATCCGGCTATTGCGGGGCGTCCGGTGATCGTCGGCGGCGGCCGGCGGGGCGTCGTCGCCGCCTGCTGCTACATCGCCCGAATCAAAGGCGTGCGCTCCGCCATGCCGATGTTCAAGGCCTTGGCCGCGTGCCCGGACGCGGTCGTCATCCGCCCCGACATGGACAAATACCGGCTCGTCGGTGAACAGGTGCGGGCGATAATGCTGGATCTGACGCCGCTGGTGGAGCCGCTGTCCATCGACGAGGCGTTTTTGGACCTGACCGGTACGGCGGCGCTGCATGGCGGCCCGCCGGCCCGGACCCTGGCGCGGCTGGTCAAGCGGATCGAGGCGGAAATCGGAGTCACGGCCTCCATCGGGCTCAGCTTCAACAAATTCTTGGCCAAGGTCGCTTCGGACCTGGATAAGCCCCGCGGACTCGCCGCCATCGGCCGGGCCGAGGCTGAGACGTTCCTTGAAAAAAAACCGGTGCGGATCATCTGGGGGGTCGGGCAAAGCCTCGCCCGCCGGCTGGAAAAAGACGGCGTGACCACGGTCGGCGACCTGCGGGGCATTTCGGAACGGGACTTGATTGCCCGCTACGGCGCCATGGGGTCGCGGCTTTTTCATTTCGCCCGGGCGGAGGACGACCGCCGGGTGACGCCGGGGGGCGAGGCGAGAAGCGTCTCATCGGAAACCACGTTCGAAACCGACGTCGGGAGTCCCGAGTACCTGATGCGGGTTTTATGGCGGATGGCGGAAAAGGTTTCGGCCCGGTTGAAACGCAAGGGCATTGCTGGCGGCGGCGTAGTTTTGAAACTTAAAACAAATAAATTTCAAATACTTACAAGATCTCGGCAGCTTGAGAACCCGACCCAGTCGGCAGAAACCATTTACCGCGCCTGCCTGCCGTTGCTGGAAAAGGAAGCCGATGGGCGGCTCTACAGGCTGTTGGGGGCGGGGGTCCAGAACATGACGGTCCACGACCCGGACGGCTGGGGGCCGGACCTTTTGGGCGATCCGGGCGCGCGGGGCGCCAAGGTCGAAGCGGCGATCGACCGTGTCCGCGGCCGGTTCGGCGAGGCGGCGATCAAAAAGGGCCGGTCGTTGAAACTTGATTGAGCGGGCGGGGAAGGGCGCGCGCGGGCCGCCGTTTACCAGTTACTGCACCGCGCTTGGGAAGCGCGGTAGCTCTCCGGCGTATCGATTAACCGGTCGCCGCGGCTCATGTCCGACTGCATCTGGTTCAGGAGCGGCGCCATGCGTTGCCGCAATTCACGGACGAACCGGTCGGCGCCGGATTTGACCGATCCGGCGGTCCTGGGTGTCAGGCGGCGGACTTCGTCTTCCAGCCGGCTGCGAATTTGCGGGATGTAGTTGGCGAGTTTGGATTTGAAATTCTGCACGTGCTGCTGTTCGTGTTCCAGAATAACCGCGTATTCACAACTGCCGGGGCGGTAGCGGCGGTCGACGTAAACCGTGATCCGGCCATATCCCAGGATCATTTCCACATCCTTCAGCCCGACACAATAACCGTGCCCCAGGTCGCGCCCCTGGACGACGATTTTGATTTCCCACGAAAGGTCCCGGCCCATAAGCCCGACCAGGTGCCATTCGGGCCCTTGGGCGGCGGCGCTTGCCGGGCTGCCCTGGCGGCGCTTGTCTTCAAGCTGACTGCCCGAATATCCGTTGGAAAATCGTTGGCGGCCCTTTTTTTCCGTCAATTCGACGGTTGGGCGCAATTCCGGCATGGTGCAATCAGCGGCGGCGGTCGGCGGGCTGAGAAACAGCGCCGCGCCCGCGATCCCGGCGGCCCAAAGCCATGCAAAGCCGATCCAAGTTGAACCTTTCATGGGATTTTCCTTATACCCTTAGGCATACGGGGGACAAGTCCGGGGCTCGGCTACCCTTTCGCCGACAACGTCCGGAGATCGGCGGTATCGCATATTACTTCAAGCTGATTGAGGGGCGAGATGCGCGCGACATGAAGGAACTGGTCGCCGAACTGTCCTTGGAGAACCGCCTGCTCAAAAAAAGCATGATCGGGGATGGGGGCGACGAGGAATGAAATATCCCGCATCCGAGAAGCTGGAGAGGGGCCGAAAAAGACGCGAAATCATGCGCTCTTGACACCTATATGGCACCTAAAATGACAAGGGGCTAGCCCGTTACAGGCTAACCCCTTGTTTTGATTGGCTCCGGCGGCAAGACTCGAACTTGCGACCCGACGGTTAACAGCCGTCTGCTCTACCAACTGAGCTACGCCGGATCAGGCGTGGAGGCGCGGACCGGAATCGAACCGGTGTACACGGCTTTGCAGGCCGCTGCGTAGCCACTCCGCCACCGCGCCCCATGAAGGCACTTTTGTTGTGCCGGGACAGTCCCAAGGGATGACCCCAGAAGGCTTACCCTTAGGCGTTGGCTGACCGGCTTCGGCCCACAGAGGGGCGGACATTACATACTGCCCCCCCGTGGGTCAAGCCGCTGATCTCGGCTTTTCGGGCCGGACTCCGGCCCGCCGGAAGGACCTTCGGAATCGCCTCCGACCGTTGTCTTTGGCGGTTACAGGGATTATACAGGAATGGCCGGGGCAAGGGGTGCCCGGCGACGGACAACAGCCGCCCCGACGGATTTATCCGGAAAGGTCCGACCGATGGATTTTGCCGCTGCCCGCCGGAACATGATCGACTGCCAAGTGTTGCCCAACCGGGTGACCGACGCGCGCCTGATCGACGCCATGTCGGCGCTGCCGAGGGAAGCCTTCGTGCCGGAGGGGAAGCGGTCTCTGGCCTACATCGACGAAGCGCTTGATGTCGGCTTCGGCCGGTGCCTTATGGAACCGATGATCATCGCGCGCCTTTTGCAAGCGGCCAGGATCAGCCCGGACGACGTCGTGCTGGCGATCGGCTGCGGCGCTGGATATGCGGCGGCCCTGCTGTCGAAACTGGCGAACACCGTCGTCGTCGTCGAAAGTGACAAGGACCTGGCCCAGCAGGCGGAGGCGACGATGTCCAAATTGGGTATCGACACCGTTGCCGTGATCGACGGCAAAATGGCCAACGGCTATCCCAAGCAGGCGCCCTACGACGTGATCTTCTTCGACGGCGCGGTGCCGGAAATTCCGGAAAAAATCCAAAAACAGCTTGCCGACGGCGGGCGCCTGGTCGCGGTGCAGTCGCGGCCCGATTCCAAGGTCGGATCGGCGGTGCTGGTCGCCAACTTAAACGGCAATATTTCCCGCCGCGACCTGTTCGACGCCGGCACCCCCGACATGCCGGGGTTCGAGCGGGAGGAAGCCTTCACCTTTTGACCGATGTCAGGCGTTCTTGGCGCTGACCCGAATCACCCTCCCCTAAAATTGCGGACCCGTTCGGTACTCGGTCATGCGCCGGATCGGCGGTCTGATGATAAATTCAGTCAAATCAATTAGTTGTGAAATATTCAAATTCCGTTTCGATAGGCCACGCTAAAGATAATTCGACAGGCCACGCTAAAGATAATATGAATGTCGCCCGGCCAGTCCAGTTGAGGTTCACTTGAAGTCCAAGATCAAATTCTCCCGTCTGACCGCGACGGTCGCGGTAATCTGCGTACTTTCCGCGTTCGGCGGCCCGGCGACGGCGCAGACGCTGGAAGACGCGCTCGCCGCCGCTTACATGACCAATCCTTCGCTGGCCGCGCAGCGTGCGCGGGTTCGGTCAACGGACGAACAGGTGCCTCAGGCCCTCGCCAACTGGCGGCCGACCGTCGAAATCACCGGCAGTGCGGGCAAAGAATACAACAAGAACACCACCCGCACGAACCGGACGCAAATCCGCAAGCCGTCCTCCGTCGGTCTGGAAGTCACGCAGCCGCTGTATCGCGGCGGGCGCACCATGGCCGCCACCAGCGGCGCCGAAAACAACGTCCGCGCCGCGCGCGCCCTCTTGTTGGCGTCGGAACGGGATGTGCTGCTGTCCGCCGCGCGGGCGTATTTGAACGTGTTCCGCGACGAAGCGGTGTTGAAGCTCAACAACAACAACGAAAAAGTCCTGAAGCGGCAGCTGGAAGCGACGCGCGACCGGTTCGAGGTCGGTGAAATTACCCGCACCGACGTGCATCAGGCCGAAGCCCGTCTGGCCCGCGCCACGGCGGACCGCATCCGCGCCTTGGGCGATCTTGAAAACTCCCGCGCCAATTACGAAAACGTAGTCGGCCTGCCGGCGCCGTCGAACCTGAGCCTGCCGTCGGTCCCGGCCGAATTGCCCAAGGACCGGCGCGACGCGGTGAAATCCGCGGCGACGTCCAACCCCACCGTCATCGCGGCGGAATTCGACCGAAAGGCGGCGCAGGACAGCATCCGTCAAGTGAAGGGCGAGTTGCTGCCGGAAGTCGACGTCACTGCGTCCTATGACCGCAGGTACGAAGATTCCGCCGCCTCGGGCCGGTCGGACGTTGGCGAAGTCTTGTTGAGCCTGACTGTGCCGATTTATCAGCAGGGCGCCGTTTATTCACGCCTGCGCGCCGCCAAGCAGACCCTGGCGCAGCGCGTCCGCGACATTGATCAGGCGCGCCGCGACGTGATCGAAGACGCGACCAGCGCCTGGGAAAGCCTGCTGACCGCGCGGGCGAGGGTGCAATCCTTCCAGGCCCAGATCGAAGCCAACGTGGTGGCCTTGGACGGGGTCGAGCGGGAAGCCGCCGTCGGCTCGCGGACGGTGCTGGACGTGCTGGACGCGGAACAGGAACTCCTGGATTCTCGCGTCGGCCACACCCAAGCGCAGCGGGACGAACTGGTCGCCGCCTATGAACTGGCGGCGTCTGTCGGCCGGTTGACGGCGGAAGCGCTGAAACTGAAGGTCGACCTTTACGATCCTCGCGATCACTACAATGAAGTCCGCGGCAAACTGTTCGGCGGCAGCAGCACCGGCGAAGGGAAATAAGTCCCCGATCAGGTCCCGAGAAAGAACGGTTTCGGGCATTCCCGGCGTCAGGCCGTTGAATTTGCAGGTAATGCTGCAAATCTTTTTCCTTGCGGTATACTAAATATTAACTGTCGCCGATGGTTAATGGCACAGATACTTATGGGAAAGTTGCGTTTTCCCGGGTCCACGTGGGAGTGGGATTCGGGAAGCCGGAACAAAAATTGATGGGCTTGCGGGATTATGAGCGAAGAAGCTAAAGCCGCTGAAGGCGGCGAACCCTCGATGGAAGATGTCCTGTCTTCGATCCGCAAAATTCTCACGGAGGAAGAAGACGAGGACGGTGTTGGCGCCGAAGCGGCCCCGGAACCGGCGTCTGAGGCCAAGGCCGCGCCTGTGCCCGCACCGGGACCGGAGCCCGCGCCGGAAATCGCGATGGCCGATTCCGATGACGACGATATGGCCGTCGACGACATCGACGCGATGTTCGATGATCCGGAACCGGAACCGGAACCGGAACCCGAACCAGATCCTTTGCCGGCGCCCGAACCGGCGCCAGCCCCCCGGATGCCGGAACCGGCGCCGATGGCGGATATCATGGAGCTAACCCCTGACATGGTCGCACCCAGCCCAATTATGTCACAGCCGACAAGCCTGCACGGCTCGGACGTGCTGGCGGAACTAGCCAAGGCGATTCTCGACCGACGCGACCTGCCCGTGATGACGTCGGGTGACGCGACGCTTGAAGGCATCGTCCGCGAGATGTTGAAGCCGATCCTGCGCGAATGGCTCGACCGCAACCTGCCGTACCTGATCGAACGCCTGGTGAAGAAGGAAATCGACACCATGGTCAACCGGGCGGAAGGCCTGGACAATTGGAGCTAACTGGGCCGTTCAGGTCCCGCGGAGCGTAAGCGAGGCGAGCCAAGGCCACGAACGTGGGCGCCCGGCGAATGAGGGGCAAAAATAAGTTTACGAAATCAGCCCCGGGGGCTTTGTCCCCCGGGATTTTTCGTTGTATACCCCGAAATTCCCCAGCCCCGATACATGCCCGCCCAGGACCCTGACCCGATGGCCGAACTGGAAAAAACCTACCACCCGGAAAACGTCGAGACCCGCCGTTACGAGGAATGGGAAGCCTCCGGCGCGTTCAAGCCCACCGGCAACGATAACGCCGATGCGTTCACCATCGTCATTCCGCCGCCCAACGTCACCGGCTCGTTGCACATGGGCCATGCGCTGAACAACACGTTGCAGGACATCCTGACCCGCTATCACCGCATGCGGGGCGCCGCCGCGTTGTGGCAGACCGGCACCGACCACGCGGGCATCGCGACGCAGATGGTGGTCGAACGGATGCTCGAGGCTGAAGGGGCCAAGCGCACCGACCTGGGCCGGGATAAATTCGTCGAGCGGGTTTGGGAATGGAAGGAACATTCGGGCGGCACCATCACCGCGCAGCTTCGTCGTCTCGGCGCGTCCTGCGACTGGTCGCGCGAACGCTTCACCATGGACGAAGGGCTGTCGAAAGCGGTTCTCAAGGTCTTTGTCGACCTGTACAAACAGGGGCTGATTTATCGCGACAAGCGCCTGGTTAATTGGGATCCCAAGCTGCTCACGGCAATTTCGGACCTGGAAGTCGAACAGCGCGAGATCCGTGGCAAGATGTGGTACTTCAAGTACCCCATCGACGGCCAAGACGGGCAATTCATCACCGTCGGCACGACCCGGCCGGAAACCATGCTGGGCGATACGGGCGTCGCGGTGCACCCCGATGACGAACGCTATCAGGGGCTGATCGGCCAATTTGTGGTTCTGCCCATCGTCGGCCGGCGCATTCCCATCTTCGCCGACGCCTACGCTGACCCGGAAAAGGGCTCGGGCGCCGTCAAAATCACGCCGGGGCACGATTTCAACGACTTCGAGGTCGGCAAGCGGGCGGGCCTCGACATCATCAACATTTTCGACGCCAACGCGCATCTGAACGAAAACGCGCCTGAAAAATACCAGGGCATGGAGCGGTTCAAGGCGCGGGAGGTCGTGCTGGCCGAAATGGAGGAACTCGGGCTCCTCGACCGTGTTGAAGACAACGACATGACCGTGCCGCACGGCGACCGGTCAGGCGTGGTGATCGAACCGTGGCTGATGGATCAGTGGTTCGTCGACGCGGCGACATTGGCCAAACCGGCGATCGAGGCGGTGGAAAGCGGCAAGACCAAGTTCGTACCGAAAAACTGGGAAAACACTTATTTCGAATGGATGCGCAATATCCAGCCTTGGTGCGTTTCGCGGCAATTGTGGTGGGGGCATCAGATTCCCGCCTGGTTCGGCCCCGACGGCGCGGTGTTCGTCGAGCTGTCGGAGGAAGAGGCGCAAGCCGCGGCGAAGGCGCACTATGGCAAGGACGTTGCGCTTACCCGCGACCCGGACGTGCTCGACACCTGGTTCTCTTCGGCGCTGTGGCCGTTTTCAACCCTCGGCTGGCCGGACAAAACGCCGGAGCTTGCGAAACATTATCCGACGGACGTTCTGATCACCGGCTTCGACATCATCTTTTTCTGGGTCGCGCGGATGATGATGATGGGCCTACATTTCATGGGCGAGGTGCCGTTCCATAAGGTCTACATCCACGCACTAGTGCGGGACGAGAAGGGGCAGAAAATGTCCAAGTCCAAGGGAAACGTCATGGACCCACTGGACCTCGTCGAAAAATTCGGCGCCGACGCGCTGCGCTTCACCCTCACCGCCTCCGCCGCCCAGGGCCGCGACGTGAAGATGTCGGAAAGCCGGGTCGAAGGGTATCGCAACTTCTGCACCAAGATTTGGAACGCCGCCCGGTTCTGCGACATGAACGAATGCCGGCCGGTGGGCGGGTTCGATCCGGCGGCGGTCAACTCGACGCTGAACCGCTGGATCGTCTGCAAAACCGCCGATGTCGAGGCCGCTATGCGAGGCGCGCTCGAGGCCTATCGCTTCAACGGCGCCGCTGGCGCGCTTTACAGCTTCACCTGGAATACCTTCTGCGATTGGTATCTGGAATTCGCCAAGCCAGTGTTCTCAGGATCGGACGAGGCCGCGAAGGCGGAAACCCGCGCCACCGCCGCCTGGGTGCTGGACCAGATCGTGATCCTGCTGCATCCGATCATGCCGTTCATCACCGAGGAACTGTGGCAGACGCGGGGGAACCGGGCGGGGCCGCTGATCACCACCCGCTGGCCGGAATACGGGGCTGGGCTGGCCAACGCCGCCGCCAACCAGGAAATGGACTGGGTCGTGCGGCTGATTTCCCAGGTCCGCGCCGTCCGCGCCGAAATGAACGTGCCGCCGGCGGCGAAAATCCCGCTGCTATTGAAAGACGCGGGCGAGGGCGCGCGCGCGGCGCTTGAAACCCACAAGGACCTGATCGTGCGCCTTGCTCGGCTCGACAGCGCCGAATTGCTCGCGGGCACGATGCCGCAGGGCGCCGTGCAGGACGTGCTGGACGAGGCGACGCTGATCCTGCCGATCGCCGGCGCCATCGATCTAGGCGCGGAGAAATCCCGGCTTGAAAAGGAAATCGCCAAACAGGACGCGGAAATAACCCGCTTCGAGAAAAAGCTTGGCAATGACAAATTCGTCGCCAATGCGCCCGAGGACGTGGTCGAAACCGAACGTGAAAAGCTCGCCGACGCGCAGGCTGTCCGGGCTAAGCTCAAAGATGCGCTGAGACGCCTGACGGCGGCGGCGTAATTTCGGGTTTTCCTCCGCTGACCATATCTTCCTATCCGGGCGCGCATTTAAGTAATATGGATCGTCTGGTGTGACCGGCGGCAGCGGGCGTAGCCTTATCCTCCGTCAGACGTGAGGAGGTTACAAAGTTGGAGCCGCCGACGCAGGAAACGCACATATCGACCCCTTGACAATTCTCCGGCGATCGCCGGACGGGCGCGAGCGCGCGGCGCCGGCCCGACACAATCAGGAAAGCCCCGCCCGTAAAACCGGCGGGGCTTTTACGTTTGTCGCGAAACCCGAGGCCCGCAGGGCCGACGGGGCTTCGCGCGGATGAAATGAAAAGCCCTCAAGCGCCGGGCGGCCACATCCGTGGTCTTGGCTCACTCCGCTTTCGCTTCGCGGGGCCAAAAAAAACCGCCGGGCAGCGGTGTCGCCGCCCGACGGAAACCTGGGTCGGAAGAAACCTTAACCCCAGATGTCCTTGGTGATGGACCGGTACCAGCCGTCGGCGTAAAGCGCCTCGCGCTGGTGGAAGTCGTCGGCCGAGCCCGACGGGCTCAGCCCCCCCGCGCCCTTGATCGAAACGATCTTCTGTCCGTCGAACCCGTAAACAGCCGCGACGGAAATGCCGTAGTCCGGCCCGACGAGGCTGTAGCAGGTGTTGACGAACTTCGGCGTGCCGGGCGCGTTGCCTCTAAGCATTTCGGCGATGGCCGCGGCGCAGACTTTGGCCTGGGTCGAGGCGGAAAAGCCCGACTTCGGCATAGGCGAGGCGATCGAGGCATCGCCGATGACGTGAACGCTCTCGTGGATCGTCGATTCAAAAGTCCGGTGATCCACCGGGCACCAGCCGGATGCGTCGGCCAGCCCCGCCTGATGGGCGATGGCGCCCGCTTTCTGCGGCGGGATGAAGTTGATGACGTCGCCTTTGACTTCGCCGAAGTCGGTGATCAGCGTCTTCTTGTCGGCAAGCACTTCGCGGACCGTGCCGTCTTTGTCGATGTTGCGGTACTCGATCATCCCCGGATAAAGCTTTTTCCATCCTTCCAGGAACAGGCCCTGTTTGGAGAAGCTCTTTTTCGGGTCGAGGACGACGATCTTCGACTTGGGTTTGTGCTGTTTCAGGTAGTGGGCGACCATACTGATCCGTTCGCCCGGGCCCGGCGGGCAGCGAAACGGGTTCGGCGGCGGCGATATGAGGAACGTGCCGCCGTCCTTCATGGCTTCCAACTGCTTTCGCAGAAGCGACGTCTGCGGCCCGGCCTTCCAGGCATGCGGGATTTTCTCGATGATCGCCTGATCCGCACCCTTAACGGCACCCCACTTGAAGTCGATGCCGGGTGAAACGACGCAGCGATCGAACGCGAGGGTCTTGCCCGATGCCAGGGTTACCTGTTTTTTGGCGGCGTCGACCTTGACCGCCAGATCGTGGATCATCGTGACGCCCAATGCCTTGTGGCTATTGAAGTTCTGCTGCAGGAACGACATCGGGTGCAGGCCGCCCAGGATCGTGTTCGAAAACGGGCAGGTGAGGTAAGTGGTGCTCGGTTCTACCAGCGTCACGTTGATGGACGGATCAAACTTTTTCAGGTACCGGGCCGCCGTGGCGCCGCCGAAACCGCCACCGATTACGACGACGCGCGAGCCCGCGGCGCGGACGATGCCGGGCGCGGCCAGGCTCGCCGCCGCGACCGCACCGGATGCCGCGACGAGGCGGTTAAAGGTCCTTCTTGAAATCGTGCTCATGTCGCCTCCCTTATTTCGCGGTCTTGGCCAGGTATTCGGAAATCGCCTTGATCTCGACGTCCGTAAACCCCTTGGCGATGCGCTGCATGACGGTGGACTCTCTCTTCCCGTCGCGGAAGTCCTTGAGGTTCAGTTCGATCAGCTTCGCGGGCTTGCCATCGATGGACGGCATGGCGCCGGCGCTGCGGCCGCCCGGGCCGTGGCAGGAAAAGCAGGTGTGGGCAAGGACGGCCGAGGACGCCATGTCAGCGGCGGCCGGTGGGCCCGAAAGCGCGGCCGCACCTAAGGCAGCCGGTAGGATGATCAGCAATTTGAATCTATTCATGTTTCAGTTCCCTATGATGATTTGTTGTCCTCCCTCAGGCCAAAATCATATAAAAAATATAGGGCCGATAAAATTGTAAAGTCACATTACTATTAGTTTAAAATGGTCCCGCCCCATGGGCCCCCCTTCGCCGCATCTCGCAACGGCAATGAAGGCTTGAGCGCCGGGGTTTTCCTTTCCATAATCCGCCCGCCAACCCCTTGACGAGGATACGGTCATGGACAAAACAGCAGACCAGATTACCCAGGCGCAAAAGACCATCGAGGCCGTCATTCAGGCGGTGGTCGACATCGGCACGGAATACGGCTTAAGCGTCATCGGTGCCGTCGTTATCCTGATCGTCGGCTCGCGGATCGCCGGATGGGCCAGGGCGGCGACGGTCAAGGCGCTAGGCCGGGTCAAGGCGATCGACGCGACCCTAGTGCCGTTCCTGTCCAATATCGTCAAATACGTCGTTCTCGCCTTTGTCCTAATCGCGGTGCTGAACCAGTTCGGGGTGCAGACGGCCTCCATCATCGCGGTTGTGGGCGCCGCCGGCCTGGCCATCGGCCTGGCCTTGCAGGGGACGTTGCAGAACGTCGCCGCCGGCGTCATGTTGCTGGCGCTGCGTCCGTTCAAGATCGGCGATTTCATCGACGCCGCCGGGCAGGCGGGCACGGTCCAGGAAATCGGCCTGTTCACGACGGAACTCAAAACCAGCGACGGTATTTTCAAGGCGCTGCCCAACTCGTCCGTCTGGGGTTCGGCCATCACCAACTTTTCCCGCAACGCGACGCGGCGCATAGACATTCCGGCGTCCATTTCCTACAGCGACGATGTTTCGGGAGCGCAAAAGGTCTTGCAGGGCATCATGGAAGCCGACGCTCGGGTGCTGAAAGACCCGGCCCCGGCCACAATGGTCATGGCCATGGCGGCCAGCTCCATCGACATCAACATGCGCTTTTGGGTCAATGGCGGCGATTACTGGCACGTCTTGTTCGACACCAACAAGGCCGTCAAACTGGGGCTTGAGGCCGCAGGCTTCACCATTCCGTTCCCGCAGCAGGACGTCCACGTGCACCAGGCCGGCTAAGCTGGAAAGGTACGGTTGGGCAGGGGCGACGCTGACCGGGTAACCACCCGTTAACCGTGGTAAACTAGGCTGGTCTTGGGACAGTTTCACCCCTGAGACCGATATGGCCGACATGAGCAACATCACCGACAACGCCCGGTCGGAAAAGCCGGGCCTGGACGACGACATCCACTCCAGGATGCCCTACAACCTGACGCCGGAAGAGCGCGCGGAATACATCATTATGCGGCTGGAGCAATTCATCCGCGACGGCCGCACCATCGACGAAGGCATGTCGTTCAAGAAATGGCAGGCCATGGCGAAATCGGAAATCGCCATCGCCATTGCCGCCGCCCAGAACGAAATCCAGAAAGACGATCCGGTGACCCGGCGGCTGCTGTTTATGTCGGCGGCGTGTCTGACGACGATCGGCTTCTGGGGTACGGCGGTCAGCCTCCACAAGACCACCTACCTTATCGGCGCCATTGTCTGCGGCGGGGCGGGGATTATGCTGTTGTTAATCGCGGGGGAATGGCGGTTCAAGAAATGGCGGCGCAAGAAGGATGCGGAACTGCGCACGGAGCGCCTCGCCAACATTGAAAACCTGAACAAGCGGATCAAGGGCTTGGAACGCGCGCTCGAGAAAGAGGAAAAGCTCCTCGAAAAGAAACTGAAGAAAACCCGCGACGCCGTCGACAAGGCCTACCTGGGCGCGACCCCGCGCGGGCCGATGGCGGGCCCGCCGAAACCGTTTGAAGCCTGAGTATAGCCCGCAGCGGCTGACTTGGTCGGCCTGCGGGTGTCTTGGCGGAACTCCAAACCGCAGGGCTGGCCCAGAGCCAAGGGCGCGGATGCGCCCGCCCGACTTTCGGGCGCCAGAGAAGACCGGCTGTCAGGCGTTTTTTCCGACGTTATGCCGCGCTCGGAAACGGCGTTTCCCGCAGGTCCTCGATGTCACGCAGGATGGCCGCGAGTTTGGCCTCGACCTTGCACTTGCAGACGGCGTCGCCGACCATGACCGTGGCGGTCACGCCGGAATCCTTCCGCACGTGTTCGCGGCGGTTCAGATCAAAAGCCTTGGCGTCGGACATGGCCGATCCTCTCGTCGGTTGAAGGCCCGCTGGGTGACCGGAGGACCATGAATCTTTTACATCCGAACAAGGGATTGGTTCAATTGCTCACTTTGTCAGCAATTTTGACCTAAATGTCGGCGTAAACGTGCGTTTCCGCCTTGGCGCCCGGATGGGTGACAGCGCCGTCGCAGGCGGGGCCCACGGTCTGCGCGTATTTCCACAACACGCCCGACTGATAATCGTGTTTGCGGGGCTTCCACGCCTTTTTGCGGGCTTCCAGTTCGGATGCAGAGAGGTCCACATCCAACGTTCCCTTGTCGGCGTCGATCTTGATCACGTCGCCGTCTTTCAGCAGGCCGATGGGCCCGCCGACGGCCGCTTCCGGCCCGACATGGCCGATGCAGAAACCGCGGGTCGCGCCGGAAAATCGGCCATCGGTGATGAGCGCGACCTTTTCGCCCAGCCCCTGACCGTAAATTGCGGAGGTGGTCGATAGCATCTCCCGCATGCCGGGGCCGCCTTTCGGGCCTTCATAGCGGATGATCACCACGTCGCCTTCACGGATTTTTTGTTTAAGGACGGCTTCGAGCGCGTCTTCCTCGCAATCAAAACACTTAGCGGTGCCGGTGAATTGCAGGCTGTGCAAGCCCGCGACCTTGACGATGGCGCCCTCGGGGGCGAGGGAGCCCTTAAGGCCAACAACCCCGCCGGTGGGCGTGATGGCCTTGGAGACCGGATAGATCACGTCCTGATCGGTCGGGAACTTCACGTCTTTCAGGTTTTCTTCGATGGTCTTGCCGGTGACGGTCATGCAGTCGCCGTGAAGGTAGCCGCTGTCCAGCAGCGCCTTCATCAGCACCGGCACGCCGCCGACGTCGTACATGTCCTTGGCGACGTATTTGCCGCCCGGCTTCAGGTCGGCGATGTAGGGGGTGGATTTGAAGATGTCGCACACGTCGGCCAGCGAGAAATCGATGCCGCATTCGTGCGCCATGGCCGGCAGGTGCAGGCCGGCGTTGGTCGACCCGCCGGATGCCGCGACGATGCGGGCGGCGTTTTCGAACGATTTTTTGGTGACGATGTCGCGGGGGCGCAGGTCTTTCGCGATCAGGTCCATGACCGCGCGGCCCGACGCCTCGGCGTATTCGTCCCGCGTTTCATAAGGAGCCGGGGCGCCGGCGGAGCCGGGCAGCGCCAGGCCGATGGCCTCCGACACGCAGGCCATGGTGTTGGCCGTGAACTGGCCACCGCAGGAGCCTGCGGACGGGCAAGCGACGCATTCCAATTCGTGCAGGTCGTCATCAGACATGGCGCCCGACGCGTTGGCGCCGACGGCTTCGAACACGTCGATGACGGTCACGTCCTTGCCTTTGAATTTACCGGGCAGGATCGATCCGCCGTACATGAACACGCTGGGCACGTTCAACCGCAGCATGACCATCATCATGCCGGGGAGCGACTTGTCGCATCCCGCGAGCGTCACCATGGCGTCGTAGCAATGGCCGCGCATGGTCAGTTCGACGGAATCCGCGATCACCTCGCGGCTCGCCAGGGACGACTTCATGCCCTGGTGGCCCATGGCGATGCCGTCCGTCACGGTGATGGTGGTGAATTCGCGGGGCGTGCCCGACGCCGCCTTGACGCCTTTTTTGACCGCCTGAGCCTGGCGCGACAGCGCGATGTTGCAGGGGGCGGCCTCGTTCCAGCAGGTGGCGACGCCGACGAAGGGCTGGTCGATCTCTTCCTCCGTCATGCCCATGGCGTAGTAGTAAGACCGGTGCGGCGCGGATTTCGGCCCCTGGCTGGTGTAGCGGGACGGCATCTTAGATTTGTCAAACTTCTTGGCCATGACAAAGGCTCCCTGGAACAAATGAATGCTGGATGGATGGTTTACGACCTGACCGCGCCGGACGCAAGCGGTCCGTCCGGGACAAAACCTGTTCCGGACAGGACAAGAAAGCCCGGGGGCTCTAAGGGTTCGGGGCGACCTGAACGGTCCGGTAGGCGTCGGGCAGGGGGCCGTCCGGCGCCCATTGCCATCCCTTGGGCGCGATCTTGACGTTCTTGTATGGATACCAGACGTGTCTCGGCTCCATCCGGAATTCCGCGTTCGGTCCGGCCTTGATCGCGCCGCCCGGTTTCATGGTTTCGACAACGCGGTCGCGTGGGACGTTTTCAACCCCGCCGTGTTCCGGCGCCAAAAGTGCCGGGATCTGATCCAGATACGCGCGCAGCCACGGCAACCGCGCATCGGTCACATCGACCGTCGCCTCCCGCCCGTTGGGCAGAATCACCTGCATCGTATCTTCCGCGATCACCTCGATATTGCCGGATGCGGCGGCCACCGGCTGGACTTCGGCGAATTCCGGCGCATAGGTCGTAATCGGGTAATCTTCGCCCCAGTAAGTCAACGAAACTTCCGGCTCGCCCGGAAAAGGCATGGTGTCGTCCCGGCAGATCAGCGACGTGATCGCGCCCTTGCGCCCGACGCGAAGCAGTTCGCCAAGCGCCGGCACGACTCGATCCTGCGGCAGAAACGACAAAACGCTGTAGCTGACGACGATGTCGAAGGCGTTGTCGGGAAAGCGAAGGTCTGCGGCGTCACCGGTGCGGAAAAACGCGTGGGGGTATTTGCGCCGGGCGCGCTCGATCTGGCTGCGCGAAAAATCGACGCCCGTATAATGCGGCAAGGGCCGCCCCGTCAAAAGGCAATGGCGGCGTAATTGGTCATACAAAATACCGGCGCTGCATCCGACGTCGAGGACGCTGACGACCTCATTGCCTTCGGAAGAAATGAAAGCGATCTGTTCGCGGTCCGTGTCCGGATCGCTGGACCCGACCTTTTCCGCATTGGAAAAGGCGAGCGCGACGATGTCGGCGTCGTAATTGTCGGTGACGCGTTCCTGTTCATAGGCTGTCGCCAGACGCGCTTGCGCGCCTCGATACATGCGGAACAGGTCGTCCGTGGTGTGGGCCTGGTCGGGATCAATGGATAGGTCGCCGTCCGAAAAAGCGGTTGCACCCGTTGCGGCGACGATGTCCACTTTGGCCGTCGATCCCTAGAGCTGCCGTTCCTGCGCCACGCATTCCTTGAATGCGCCCAACAAGGTGTAGGTTTCAAAGGCGCGGTCTTCAGCGCGGATTTCCGGCACGCAGTCGTCGTTCTGGTCGAAGGTCGCCATGAACATGCGGATGACTTCAAAAACGCGGGCGACCGAACGATAAAAAATTTCAACCTTATCGTTTTCTGCCTGTTTGAAATCGACGATAAAGCGCATGGTCGTGGGTCCGAGTCCGGGTCGCTTCACTGTGAGATTGCCGAAATGCCGAAAGGGCGGGCGGTTATGCGCCCAGTTCCTTCCGGACGATCGCCGTCCCGGCGGCAAGCGACTTCAGCTTGCCTTCCGCTGTTTTGCGGGGGAAGGGGGCGAGCCCGCAGTTGGTGCAGGGATAGATGCGCTCGGCGTCGACGTAATTCATGGCCTCGCGGATCGTCGCCGCGACTTGATCCGGGGTTTCCACGTCGTAGTTGGCGATGTCGATGCAACCGACCAGGACTTCCTTTTTGTCCAGAAGCTTCATCAGCGACATGGGCACGTGCGAGCCCGCGCATTCCAGGGACACCTGATCGACGGCGCTGCCATTCAGCGCCGGGAAGGTTTCTTCGTACTGCCGCCATTCGGACCCGAGCGTCTTTTTCCACTCATTGTTGGCCTCGATCCCGTATCCGTAGCATATGTGAACGGCTTTCTTGACGGTAATGCCCTCGAGCGCCCGGTTGAGTGCGGCAACGCCCCAGCCGACCACGTCCTTCATGAAGACGTTGAAGGCCGGTTCGTCGAACTGAATGGTGTCGACGCCCAAGGTCTGCAATTCCTTTGCTTCGTCGTTCAACAGCTCGGCAAACGCCATGGCCATGTCGGCGCGGTTGCCGTAGACCTCGTCTGCGATGGTGTCGCAGATGGTCATCGGCCCCGGCATAGTGATCTTAAGGCCGCGGTCGGTATGTTCCCGGCAGAAGGCGACGGATTTTGAATGGGCCGGTTCGCGCCGCTTGATCTTCGAGGTCACCGTCGGCACCTGGGCATCATAGCGGTTGTCGCGAATGCCCATGGTGGTCATTTTCTGCCAGTCGATGCCGTCGACGTATCCAAGAAATCCGTGGACGAAGTGCTTCCGGAACTGCTCGCCGTCGGAAACGATGTCTATGCCGGCGTCTTCCTGGACTTTAATCCAGCTGAGCGCGGCGTCGCACTGACCTTCCCACAGTTCGTCGCCCTCAAGCTTCCAGGGCGCCCAGAGCTTTTCCGGCTCGGCCAGCCACGACGGTTTCGGCAGGCTGCCGGCGACGGTGGTTTTCAGCATGATCGTTTTCTCCCCAATTCGACTTTGCTTGGTTGTTGCCTTGGTTATAGCGGGTTTCACTGCGAATGCCACGGGGGTCTTTCCCGCGCCCACCGTTCACTTTAAGGTGTCGGCAAAATCGACCATCCATCCAGGGAGCCCGCGAACTTATGAAAACCAAAGCAGCCGTCATTTATGAACTTGGGGCCGCCAAGCCCTATGCCAATTCCAGGCCGGTGAAGGTCGAGGAAGTGGATTTGGACGGCCCTCGCGAAAACGAGGTTCTGGTCAAAATGGCGGCGGCCGGGGTCTGCCACTCGGATCTGAGCGTCGTCGCCGGCGTGCGCGAACGGCCGCTGCCCATCGTTTTGGGGCACGAGGCGTCGGGCGTGGTGGAGGAAGTCGGGCCGGGCGTCACCGATCTGGCGCCGGGCGACCACATCGTCTTCGCCTTTCTGCCGAGCTGCGGCAAGTGCCAGCCGTGCCGCGAAGGCCGCCCGAGCCTGTGCGAGCCCGGGGCGGCGGCGAACGGCGCCGGGTCCTTGCTCGGCGGCGGCATGCGGCTCTCGAAAAACGGCCAGAAACTCTATCATCAGGCGGGCGTTAGCTGCTTTGCCGAGTACGCGGTGTCGCACCGGTCGTCCGTCATAAAGATCGACAAGAACCTGCCACTCGACGTTGCATGCACGTTTTCCTGCGCCGTCATCACCGGCGTCGGCGCGATCCTGAACACGGCCAAGGTGCCGCCGGGATCATCGGTCGGCGTCGTCGGCCTGGGCGGCACTGGATTGGCCGCCGTCATGGGCGCCAAAATGGCGGGGGCACGGCACATCGTCGGTATCGATGCGCTGGATGACAAGCTCGACTGGGGCAAAAAGCTCGGCTGCGATGAGGTGTTCAACGCGCTCGACAACAACGTGGTTGAAAAAGTCCGCGACGCCACCGGCGGCGGGCTTGAGTACATGTTCGAATGCGTTGGCAAGGTCGAGGCGATGGAACTTGCCTACCGCGTCACCAAGCGCGGCGGCACGACCACTTCGTCGGGCCTGTCGCATCCGGCGACGAATTTTTCCGTGCAGCACGTGAACCTGGTAACCGAAGAACGCACGATCAAAGGAAGTTACCTCGGCAGCTGCGTGCCCGAGCGCGACATTCCGCATTACATCGACTTGTACAAACGGGGCGCCTTGCCGGTCGACAAGCTGATCTGCGAACGCATTCCGCTTGAACAGATCAACGAAGCGTTTGACCACCTGGACGAAGGCCACACGGTCCGCCAGGTCATCGAGTTTTAGCTTTTGGTCGATTTCCGGGAACTGTACGCCGGAAAAGCCGATGCGCCGGTCCGCGTCGCGCTAGTCGGCGCGGGGGAATTCGGCGCGAGCCTGATCACCCAGTCGCTGACCCATCCGCGCATGGATGTGGTCGCCGTCGCCGATATCGATACGGACCGGGCGGTCAATGTACTGCTCCGCTGCGGCGTCGCGGGCGACGCGATCGATATCTGCCGGGATGCGGCGGCGGTCCGGGCGGCGCGGGCCCAGGGGCGGGTCGCGGTCGCGCCGGACGGCAATTTCCTCGTCGGATCCGACATTCACGTTCTGGTCGAAGCCACGGGAAGTCCCGAGCCCGCGGCGGCGGTCAGCGAAGCCGCTGTCTTGGCGGGCCATCACCTGGTTGTCGCGACCAAGGAAATGGCGTCGGTCTGCGGGCCCATCCTGGCGAAAAAGGCGGCGGACAAGGGCGTCGTCTTCACGCTACCCGACGGTGATCAGCCGAGCTTGCTGATTGGGTTGATTTCCCGCGCCGAACTGTTGGGGCTTGAAGTCGTCATGGCCGGCAAGGCATCGGAATACGATGTGGTTTGGCAGGCGGACGCGGGGCGGCTGGAATTTCACGGCCGGGATTTCGCCGCGCCCGATTTCGCCGGATCGTGGGACCTGGGCGATGATGTCGCCGAGACGTTGGCCGACCGCGCCGCGCCCCTAGGCCCGACGCCGCTGAAATCGCCGCCGGACCTGTGTGAAATGACGCTGGTCTGCAACGCCACCGGGTTGAAGCCGGATTTCGATACGTTCCACGCGCCGCTCGCCCGGACGCTCGAACTGCCGGATATTTTCCGGCCCGAGAATGCGGGCGGCATCCTGCTCGAAACCGGCACCGTCGACATCATGAATTGCCTGCGCCGGCCCGATGAGTTGAGCCTCGCCGGGGGCGTATTCGCCATTGTCCGCTGCGCCGATCAGGAAACCTGGGGCGTGATCAAGGCCAAGGGCATCCCGGTCAGCCGCTGCGGCGCCTACGGCTTGTTGCACAATCCGGTGCATCTTTTGGGGATCGAAGCTGCCGCGTCGATCTTGGCGGCCGTCGTGCTGGGGCAGCCGACCAGCGGCCGCGCGCCGAAACCGCGCTATGATCTATGCGCGCGGGCGACGCGTGCGTTCAAGGCCGGGGAGGTCCTGACCATGGGCGGCCATCATCACAAGATCGAGGGCATGGAACCCATCGTCCGCCCGGCCATGGCTATCGGGCCCTCGACACCCATGCCTTTTTATCTGGGCGCCGACCTGACGCTGACGCGGGACATCATACCGGGGCAACTGCTGATGGGCGACATGGTCGAGGAACCGTTCGGATCGGTGCTTTGGCGGCTCCGGCGCGAACAGGATGACGAGTTCGACCTTGTTTCAGCCGGCACAGACGCCTGTTAACCCTTTTTCAGGGACCGTTCGGTGATGCGGAACACGGCCATGGACATGACATGCGCGGGTTCGCCGTCGTCATTGTCCAGCGGCAGCAGGATGGTGTCGAAGCTTACGTGGTCGCGCTCGGGGTATTGGCTGGTGCCCCAACGCCGGACCGGAATGTCTCCGGATAACGCCAATTGGTGGGCCGCCAGCATGCTCGTCAAACCGGTTTCCGGGAAATACACAGACAAGTGCCGGCCGGTGCCATCGAAGCGAAGCTAGTCGGTCATTGCCGTGCCCCAAAATCGGTTCATGAAGTCGCGGCCGCCATCGATGGCGTCCTTAATCGTCATCTGAGGGGCCAGACGGTAGAGGTCTGGAAGTTTGATGTTGCGCCATTTCGGCCGGGGACGGCCGCTGCGATTTGCCTGCCAATATTCGAGAAGTTCCCAGAGTTGCGGGTCCTTGAATTCCCAGGTCTGTTCGACGAACGGTCCCTCCCGCGCCTTTTGACCGAGCCTGGCTTCCGACACGCCGCTCTCCTGGCTCTCTATTGGCCGAACGTATACCAGGCTGAATTCGGCATCCGTCAAATATGTAAAATAGTGGGCAATCTTTTATCCGAAATAAATTCAATACTTCTGGACCACAATTTTGCCGCCCCGGTGGGGAAGTTAACCAGTAATGTGGCAATTAGACGGAAGGGCGGGTAGACCGGGTTTACGGCGCGGGTGTAACATGCCGGCCAATTGGCGCGGGAAAACCCGGAGACAGTCATGGCGATCAAGATTGAACCGGTCGACGGCCCCATGGGGGCGGTCATTCACGGATTGGATTCCCGGAAACCCCTGACGGATTCGGATTTTGCCGTGGTCGAAAAAGCGATGCTCGACCACATCGCCTTCGTCATCCCAGATCTGGAGGAAAACGTGCCATGGCTGCGCGATTTCGGCCGCCGGTTCGGGCCTCTGGTGCCGCATATCCTGGATCAGTACCACCACCCGGACGGGTTCGAGGTTTCGATCATCGCCCGCAACACCGGGACCAAGGAGTCGCGCGACACGGCGAAGCCCGCAGGGGCCTTCTGGCATTCGGACCTGTCCTACGAAGTCGCCCCGTCCGACGCGATATTTCTGTACGCCGCGCAGGTGCCGTCGAAAGGCGGCGATACGGTCGTTGCTAACATGCGCGAAGCCTACCGGACGTTGCCCGACAAGACCAAAACGCGGCTTGAGGGCAAAACCGCGGTCCACCGCTGGGGTTGGAATTCCGGCGGCGCCACGCCGCAACTGACGGCGAAACAGCGGGAATCCCACCCGGACGTCATCCACCCGGTGGTGCGCCCACACCCGAAAACAGGCGTGCCGATCCTCTACGTCAGTCCCGGATACACCATGCGGATCGTGGAACTGGAACAGGATGAGAGCGACGACCTTTTGGCCGAATTGTTCGACCACGCGCTGAAGCCCGACTTCCAGTACCGCCACAAATGGTCGCTACATTCGCTGGTCGGCATCGACAACCGGTCTTCCATGCACTGCGCCATCGACGACTATACCGAACCCCGCAAAATGCTGCGCATGATCGTCGGCTGCGCCGACGGCCGGCGGGGCGAAATCGCCGCATAGTCGCAAAACCTGAGCGGCTGGAGGGCGCGAAAGTGGCTTTGCGCCAAATGAAGCAATGACCAAGATTCTTTTCGTCAACGGCACGCTGATGCGGGGTTTGGGCCTGCACAAGAACCTGGACGGCGCGACGTTTTTGGACGAGGCGCGGACGGTGCCGCGGTTTCGGCTGCATTCCATAGGCGATGCCCATCCCGGCATGTTCCGGCTGGACGAGGGCGAAGAGGGCGGCATTTCCGTCCCCGGCGAAATCTACAAAATGCCGGACGACGTGTGGGCCCGGGTCGAGGCGGGGGAGCCGCCGGGGCTTTAAAACGGACCGGTGGAACTCGATGACAGCCGGGTGCTCGACGGTATTCTCTATCCGCGTGGGATGGCGGAAGGAAAGCACAAGGACATTTCCGATTTCGGCGGCTGGCGGGCCTACGCGGCGACGTTCACCGCCGGATAAGCGTCCCGAAAAGAAAAGGGGCTCGGTGATAAACCGGACCGCGTTTCATGCGAAATTCAGGCGAGCCTCAGGCTCATTTCCCGAACTTTTTCTCGTCGCCCGGCTGCATGACGACGACGTCGGCGGTGGAGCCCATCTTGCCCAGGTGTTCCTTAAACTGATCGGGCGTACCTTTCAGCGGTTTGAACGTGCCGTAGTGCATGGGGATGACGGTATTGGGTTTCAGGAACTTGCTGACGGCGTAGGCCGCGTGCATGGGATCCATGGTGAACCAGCCACCGATGCAGATCAGCACCAGGTCGGGCTTGTAAAGGTCGTGGATCAGTTCCATGTCCTTGAACACGCCGGAATCGCCCGTGTGATAGATGGTGTAGCCGTCTTCCAGCTTGATCACGTAGCCCGCGGGCTCGCCGCCCGGATAGATGCCTTCGACGCCGTCTTTCTTGTGGACGATTTCAGACGAGTGTTCGGCGTGGGTCATGGTCACGGAGATGTCCTTGCCGACCGGCGTGATCGGGCCCGACTTGTTGAACCGGATCAGTCGCTTGCCGTCGACCATACCGAGGATGCGAAGCGTGTGGCCCATGTCGGCGTTCACGCCGACCTTGGCGCCGGTCATTGCGGCCAGTTCCGCCGTATCGCCCAAATGGTCGCCGTGGCCGTGGGTGACCAGGATCAGGTCGACCTTGCCGATTTTCGCCAGGTCTTTGTCACCGGCCGGCGTTTTTGGGTTCTTGGTGATGAACGGGTCGATCACGATGACCTTACCGCCCGGCGTGGTGATTTTGAACGCTGCGTGGCCGTACCATTTCACGCTGGCCGCGTCCGCCGGAACAACGGCGAGGGCGACGCCGGCGGCAAACATCCCGGCGGCGACACTGCTCAGAAACTTGTTCATGGTGGTGAAATCCTTCCTGATGAATTGATGCGCCGAGATTGGCACACATTGTTGTCCCACGAAAAACATATCAAAGCGAAGTGGGTCAAAATCAAGGCATTGACGAGTCAAGAACAAAGTGGCAACAAAGTCGTGAAACCTTAGCGTCTGCCAATTCAGTAAATGGGGGACGCGAAAGCGGCTGCGCGCGAAACAACGAATTTAACGGGGCGTTAGACATGACGGTAACCGGTGATGATGGCGTGAAAAGGTGTTCCTGGGTCGGCCGGGGAAAGGACTTTTACGAGGCCTATCATGACGCCGAATGGGGCGTGCCCGTGCATGACGACCGGAAGCATTTCGAAATGATCTGCCTGGAAGGCGCGCAGGCGGGCTTGAGCTGGGAAACCATTTTAAAAAAGCGCAACAATTATCTGAAATTATTTAAAGAATTTGATCCAGTCAAATGCGCAAAATTAACCGACGCCGAGCTTGAAAAGCGGCTCGAAAACCCCGGGATCATCCGCAACCGGCTGAAGGTTTTCGGCGTCCGCAAGAACGCGCTGGCGTTCCTGAAAATCCAGAAAGAGTTCGGATCGTTCGACGCCTATGTCTGGACTTTCGTCGGCGGTAAACCGATCAACGGCAAGCGCAAGACAATCAAGGACGTGCCGGCGACGACGCCGGAATCGGATGCCCTATCGAAGGACCTGAAAAAACGCGAGTTCACTTTTGTCGGCTCGACCATTGTTTATGCCTTCATGCAGGCCGCCGGGTTGGTGAACGACCATGTGAGAGACTGCTTCCGCTACCGGGACGTGGCGGCCCTATGACGGCGCCGCCGGCCGGCCCGCCGATTGCCGAAAATTCCTTCCAAATTGCCCGCCGGGCTCTATGTTGAGGCCGGTCACCCAACGGCCCGAAATAACCGGACGCGTAAGATGAATAGCGCCGACACCCAGAACCGCCGATCGGCCTGCAGGCCGCGATCTCCCGGCACGAGGCCGCCGACCTGGCGGCGGCCGAGGCCTTGTATCGGCAGGTTCTGGCGGTCCGGCCGGACCAAATCGAAGCATTGTTCTACCTCGGCAATCTGTACCGCGAACGGGACGATCTGACGGCGTCCGAAGCAGCGTTCCGAGATGCCCTTGCGGTCAACGACGGGATTTTTGAAATCCACGTCAACCTGGGCAGCGTGCTTGAAGAGGCGGGCGATCTGGCCGGCGCCGAAACGAGCTACCTGCGGGCGCTTGAGATCAATGTCGGAGAGCCGGTGGCGCATTTCAACCTGGGCAACGTGGTGAAAGCCCGGGGCCGATTGGAGGACTCCGCCGGTTGTTTCCAGCGGGTGCTGGACCTCAACCCCGACGTCGCCGAAGCTCACAGCAACCTGGGCAATGCGCTGCAAGGCCTGGGGCGCCTGGAAGAAGCCGCCGCCAGTTACCGCCGGGCGCTGGCCCTAAGCCCCAACCTGTTCGAGGCGAACAGCAACCTGGCGCTGACGCTCAACATGCTGGGCGCGCTGGCGGAGGCGCTGGACCACTTCGAAACCGGATTCCGGATTAAGCGCGGGCCGGGGGCGGAACAACGATGGGAAAGCTCGTTCCGACTGACCCACGAGGCGAAACTGACCCACGACATCGAACAGTTCGAATACCTGGCGGCAGCGGGCCACGAGCCCGAGCGGTTCACGGCGCTGGCCGAGGCTTACAAGGCGGTGAAGGCGGTGATCGACTGGCCCGAAAGCCGGGGCGAACGCATCGCGCTGACCGACGACCAGCTCCGGCGCCTGGAGTTTACCTACAACCGGCCGCTCTGGCGGCCGGAAGCGCTGGAAATCGGCGGTGCCGCCGTCAGCCCAGACCTGGACGCGTCTATTCCGCCGCCGCCTGCTGCGCGATGCTATTCGGCTGCCGCCCTTTTGGCGGCGGGCGCGTTGATCGCGAGGAAGCTTCTTATATGGCGAACCGCCAATTCGATCTTGCGGTCGTTTTCCTTCCACGGGTAGAGGCTCACCTGCGCGTTGGGCGCGAGCAACGCCGTCTCCATGGCGACCGAATAGGGATGCGCCGGAATGTCGTCGGGCAGGACCAGCACGGGCGTTTGGCATCCCCGCACGAAGTCGCGGTCGACGGTAAAGACGAAATCGGCGCGCTGCGTGTACATGGTGTCGAGGAACTGATCGACCATGGCTGGCGTCACGTCCGGGTGTTGTTTCAAAAATTCTGGCGCCCAGTTTTCCAGTGCGTTTTTCACGTAGATGTTCGGGTGGCTCGAGGTAAAGCCCGACGGATGGACCAGCGTCGCGGCGACGACCCGGTCGCCCACGTGTTTCAGCAAATTCCATATCATCGGCCCGGCGATGCAGAAGCCCATGACCAGGAACCGGTCGATGCCAAGGTGCTTTAAAAGCGCCAATTGGTCGTCGACTAAACCGTCCCAAGTGCGTTCGACCTCAAGCGGTCCGACCGTCTGGCCGGTGTTGGCGTTACGCAGGTCCAGCGCGATGACGCGGTAGGTATCAGAAAATTCCTCAAGCGGGTTGAAGGCGTGGGTCTTGAGCCCGGCGATGGTCGAATTCAGCCCGCCGCCCGGCAGGACGAGCAGGGGAAAGCCCGACCCGGCTTCCTCGTAATAGATTTTGACGGATCCGTTTTCGATGATGGGCATGGGCGCTGTTTCCTCCTCCGTCGTTACGCGGTCATGTCGATCCACACCGGCGTGTGGTCGGACGCTTTTTCCTTGCCGCGCGGGGCCTTGTCGATGCCGGTCGCGGTCAGCCGGTCCGCCGCCTGCGGCGACAAGAGCAAATGATCGATGCGAAGGCCGTTGTCTCTCTGCCACGCTCCTGCCGTGTAATCCCAATAACTGTACTGATGCCCGCCCGGGGTGAGGGCGCGAAACGCCTCCGTCAGGCCCAGGTTCAACAGCATACGGAACCGGGCGCGGCTTTCCGGGTGGCAAAGGGCGTCGTCGGCGAAACGTTCCGGGTCGTAAACGTCCAGATTCGTCGGGCAGACGTTGTAATCGCCGGCCAGCACGAAGGCGCCTTCGGTCTTGAGGAGATCCGTCGCGTGGGCGATCAGCCGGTCCATCCAGCCGAGCTTGTAGGCGAATTTCTCATGATCCGATCCGTCGTCGTTGCGGGTCGGGTTTCCGTTGGGCAGGTAGATGGAGGCGACACGCACGGGGCGCGAGTCTGTGGCCTCGATGATGGCTTCCACATAGCGCGCCTGCTTGTCCCCGTCGTCGCCGGGCAGGGCGGTCATTTCGACCTTTATTGGGTGCTTGGACAGGATGGCGACGCCGTTATAGGTCTTCTGCCCGGATACGGCGACGTTGTAGCCCAGGTCTTTGATCTCGAGCCTCGGGAACGCATCGTCGACGCATTTCAGTTCCTGCAGGCAGACGACGTCGGGCTTGGCGTCGGTTAGCCATTCCTGCACTCGGGGCAGGCGGGCCTTGATCGAATTGACGTTCCAAGTGGCTATTCTCATGGCCAGGTCGCTATTTTCATGGCTCGGGTGTTGTCACTGAGGGTCGGGCGTCGGGCAAGAAAAAGGCCCGCTTGGGCGCGGGCCTTCGTCGTACCATGAATTGCGGGTGACCTTAAACGCCGAAAGATGAACCGCAGCCGCAGGTCACGTTGGCGTTGGGGTTGGACATCTGGAAGTAGGACCCGATCAGGTCCTGCCTGTAATCCAGTTCCGAGCCCTTGAGCAGTTCCAGAGACGTTTCGTCGACGACGACGGTGATGCCGTCCCTTTCGAACTTCAGGTCGTCGTCTTTGACCGTGTCGTCCAGGTCGAAGCCATAGGAAAAGCCCGAGCATCCCCCCGCCGTCACGGCGATGCGAAGCATCAGGTTGGTGTTGCCGTCCTGTTGGCGCAGCTCGCCGATGCGTTTGGCGGCGCTTTCGCTGATCAAGATGCCTTCTTCCGGGGCCAGTTGGGTACTGTCGGGCATGGGACCGTGTCTCCGTCGAAATTGGGCCTGTAGCCTGGAGTCTAAGCCTTATTGGGCAAAATTCAAAGGTGCCGCGTTATTTTTTCGGTTTTTTGCCCAATTCTTTGAGGAAATGGTCAATCCCCGCTTGGGCTGCCTGCATGTCCTGTTCGGGCGCGCCGCCGGAAACCCCGATGCCGCCGACGATCTGTGCCCGGATCACCACCGGCAGCCCGCCGCCGACAATGCAGAATCGCCCGCCGAGCGCGGTGTAGATGCCGAAGGTCAGGTTTCCGGGTTTGGACGCCTCGTTGTATTCGTGGGTGCCGCGTTTGGATATCGCCGCCGTCATGGCCTTGTCTGCGGCCAGGGTGACGCTCAGGATTTTTGCGCCATCCATGCGCTCGAACGCGATCAGGATGCCCGATTCGTCGGTGACGGCGATGCATATAGGCACGCCCAGTGCGGTTGATTTGCGCTCTGCGCCGCGGATCAACTGGCGCGCGTCCGCCAAATCCAGGGGTTTTATTTGGAGCATGTTGCCCTCCCTGATCCCGGTTATAATGGGCTGTCCGCCCGGGTCAAAGCGTTTCCCGGCGTATTGTCCGGCGGCAGCCGCCGGAGGAGGAGGCCATCGACACCCATCTGCCAGAGGACACGCAAGCCGGTGACGCCCAGGATGGCGATACCCGGGAAGACGCTCGCTCGCTAGACGCCGCGTTCCCGCTGGCGCGCTTCGCCTGCCGGTCGGACGCATCCCGCGGGCGGTTGCACCCGGAGCCGGAAAGTAAAACCCGCGGCTGTTTTCAGCGCGACCGAGACCGCATCATTCATTCGCTGGCGTTCCGGCGCTTGGCCTACAAAACCCAGGTGTTCGTCAACCACGAGGGCGATTTTTTCCGCACGCGGCTGACCCATTCGCTGGAAGTCAGCCAGATCGCCCGCTCCATCTGCCGCTTTCTGCGTATAAACGAAGACTTGGGCGAAGCCCTCGCGCTTGCCCACGACCTGGGCCATCCGCCGTTCGGCCACGCCGGGGAGGATGCGCTGAAAGACGTCATGAAACCCTTCGGCGGGTTCGACCACAATGCCCAGTCCTTGCGCGTCGTCACCAAGCTGGAAGCCCGCTATCCCGACTTCGACGGACTGAACCTGACCTGGGAAACATTGGAGGGCGTGGTCAAACATAACGGACCTTTGGTTAATCCCGGCAGCAAGAAACCGTTGCCCCGCGCGATTGCCGAATATCAGGCGCTGCAGGATCTGGACCTCGATACCTATGCCTCGGCCGAGGCCCAGGTCGCCGCCATTTCCGACGATATCGCCTACAACAACCACGACATCGACGACGGGCTTCGGGCGGAGCTCTTCACCATCAGCGATCTGACCGACGTTCCCATAGTCGGGCGGATCTTCTTCGAGGCCCGTAGGGATCACCCGGACCTGGACGATTCGCGCCTCATCCACGAGGCCGTGCGCCGGATGATCGGCGAAATGGTCACGGACGTGCTGGATGAAACCCGCCGCCGCTTGGCTGATGCCGCACCCGACAGCCCCGACGCCGTCCGCCGCCTGCAACGCCCCGTGGTCGGTTTTTCCGACGTCATGCGCGAGGCCGATGCGGCGCTTAAGAAGTTCCTGTTCGACAACATGTACCGGCATTACAAGCTGAACCGCATGACATCGAAGGCCCGGCGGGTTGTCCGCGACCTGTTTGACCTGTTGATCCGCGAACCCGAATGCCTGCCGACGGAATGGCGGGCGCGGGCCGGAGCCGCCAATTCCGAAGCCACGGCGGAACAGCTTTGCGATTATATCGCCGGCATGACCGACCGTTATGCGGGCGAGGAACATCGCCGATTGTTTGACCTTCATTCGCGAACGTCGTAAACGCGCGCTCTATGAACATGCTTCCGACTGGTTCCGTGCACTACTTGGTTGAGGTCCGCTGATGGCCCGGCGCGGCAGAGCCATTCGCGTTTCCGCCGAGGATGCACTCGAGTTCGAACCCGAACCCGCGCCGAAGCGCCGGATTCCGACGACCTTTTGGATGGGCCTGTCCTTGGTGCTGATCACCATCGCAGGCCTGGGCGGCTTTTTGTTCGGAGACCGCCTGGCGAGCGTGGGCGCCGACGGCCCAAATGACGTGCCGGTCGTGCATGCGGAGCAGGGGCCGATCAAGGAACGGCCGAAAAACCCGGGCGGCGAGCAAATTCCCTTCCGGGGTTACGAAATCAACCAGCGGGCGGCCGGCGAGGGCTCGCCTGCGCGGGTCGAAAAACTGCTGCCCGCGCCGGAACAGCCCATGGCCAAGCCGGCGCCTGTGGCTCAGCCTGCGCCGCAGACCCCAGCCAAACCCGAGCTCAAACCCGAACCCAAGACCGAGCCGCCCAAAACCGCCCCGGTACAGTCGGCGGAATCGCTTTTGCCGTTGGCGCCGCCGCCGGCCCCCAAACCGGTCGAACCAAAACCCAAGGGCAAATCCGTGCCGGAGGTCAATGTCGCGTCGGCGCCGAAATCCTTGCCCGTCCCGTCGCCGCCGACGACCGCGGGCGGGCCGGTACGGCTCGACCCCAAGGCCGTCAAAGCGCCCGAACCGGCGGCCGTGATCGCGCCACCCGCGCCGCCGAAGCCGCTGGAACCGGTCAGTCCGCCCGTCCGCACCACTGGCGCGCCGAAAAACCTGGGAGTTGCGCCGGCGGCCCCGTCGCCCCAAACGCCGGCAACCCAGACGACGGCAACCCAAAAGTCGGCCGTGCAAAAAGGCTGGCAGGTGCAGCTGGCGGCATCCCGCGCGGCGGCCGCGGCGTCGGCGGAAGGCGAGCGGCTGAAGAAGAAATTCGAAGACGTGCTGGGTAAATACCGGGTCGCCGTGGTCCGCGCCGACCTGGGCGCCAAGGGCGTGTTCTATCGCATCCGCCTTGGACCCGCGGCGGACAAGGACCAGGCCCGCGCCGTCTGCGCCAAGCTGTCGGCGCGCGGGCAGGGGTGCCTGGTGGTCGCCCCCGGTAAATGACCGGCGCACGCATGTCCCGCCCGAAAGGCCCGCCCCGGGCCGCGATCTTCGGCTGTTCCGGGCTGACCCTGACGGACGCCGAAAAGCGCTTCTTCGCCGAAACCAACCCCTTCAGCTTCATCCTGTTCGCGCGCAATATCAACACGCCCGATCAGGTCCGCTCGCTGGTCAAAGAATTGCGGGCAACGGTCGAGGACGCCGCCGCGCCGGTGCTGATCGATCAGGAAGGCGGGCGGGTGCAGCGCCTGGGCCCACCGCATTGGCCGGACCGTCCGGCGGCATCGACGTTCGCCGAAATGTTTGCCGAAGACCCAGGCGGCGCGGCCGGCGTACTTGCAGAAAACGTCGGTGCCATCGCCCGCGACCTCGCGGACCTTGGCATTACCGTCGACTGCTGGCCGGTTCTCGATATTCCGCAGCCCGGCGCCGACCCGATCATTGGCGATCGGGCGTTCAGCCGCGATCCCGACGTCATTTTCGCTCTCGGTGCGGCAGTTATCGAATTCTTACAGGCGGGCGGCATATCGCCGGTGATCAAACACATTCCGGGCCATGGCCGGGCGTCCGTCGACAGCCACAAAAGCCTGCCCGTCGTTGATACGGATATCAAAACCCTCAAGCGGACGGATTTCAACCCGTTCCGCCGGTTGCGCGATGCGCCTTGGGCGATGACCGCGCATGTCGTTTATTCCGCCATTGACCCCGACAATCCCGCGACTTTTTCCGTCAGGATTGTTGACGAGATCATCCGCGATTATATAGGTTTTGACGGCCTGCTGATCACTGACGATCTTACAATGGGTGCGCTGTGCGGTAATTATCAGGAGCGCACTGAGCGGGCGCTTCTCGCCGGATGCGACGTGGTCCTGCACTGCAACGGCGAGATGTCGGAGATGGCGGCAATCGCCCGGGCCCTGCCAGTGATGACAGACGCCGCGCTGGCGCGTTTCGAACGGGCCGAGGCGGCGCGCACCGGTCATTCGCGAAGGGATCGCCCTGCATGACGCACCTGAACTTCGAACAACTGGCCTTCACGGCATCAATTTGGGTGCTGCCGGTGCTGCTGGCCGTAACGTTTCACGAGGCCGCGCACGGCTTCGTTGCCTGGAAGCTCGGCGACGACACGGCCAAACGCCTCGGGCGCGTCACCTTCGACCCGTTGAAGCACGTGGACCCGGTGGGCACGGTGATTTTGCCGGTCATGCTGCTGTTAGCGTCTGGCGGCAAGATGATGTTTGGCTACGCCAAGCCGGTGCCGGTCAATTTTGGGCGCTTGCACAAACCCCGGCGCGACATGGTCCTGGTCGCGCTCGCTGGGCCGGGGGCGAATATCGTCCTCGCCGTCCTGTTCGGGCTGGGCCTTTTGGCGATCAAGGCCGGGGCGGGGACACACATGTCGCCCGATACGGTGGAATGGTCGGCCCGGAATCTGGTCAACGGAATCTGGCTCAATCTGATCCTGGCGGTTTTCAACATGCTGCCAGTGCCGCCCTTGGACGGTGGCCGGGTGGCCGTCGGCATCCTGCCGAACGTTTTGGCAATCCCGATGGCCCGAATGGAGCGGGCCGGTATGTTGATGATTTTATTGGGAATTTTTGTATTGCCTTACATCGGCGACCAGATCGGCGTCGATCTGAACGTGTTTTGGTGGCTGGTCGGGGAGCCCGCCAGCCTGTTGATGAATTTCCTATTTACGGCCCTGGGACTCTCATGATCCTGCGGGTATAAGAGGGGCCATGTTTGAAGAAGATTTCGAAACTCCAGAAACGCCGACTGCGCACGAAAAAGCCATCTTCGTGGTCGATCTGGACGGCTATGAAGGGCCGCTGGACGTGCTGCTGACGCTGGCGCGCGACCACAAACTCGACCTGACGCAGATTTCTATTCTGGCACTGGCCGACCAGTATCTGAAATTCATCGCCGAGGCGCAGAAGCGGAACCTGGAAATCGCCGCCGACTACCTGGTCATGGCGGCGTGGCTAGCTTATTTGAAATCACGGCTGCTGCTGCCCGATCTGGGCGGCGCGGACGAACCGACCGGCGAGGAAATGGCCGCCGCCCTGGCGTTCCAGATCCGCCGCTTGGAATCCATGCAGAACGCGGGCGCCGAACTGATGGCGCGGCCCAAGCTGGGCGTCGATTTCTTCGCCCGCGGCAAGCCCGAACGCTTTGCCGTCAACACCAAATACGTGATCGATGCCAGCCTGTACGAACTGCTGCAGGCCTATGGCCGGCAGCAAAACCGGGGCGGCAGCGACCGGACGCTGCACATCGAACCGTTCGAGGTCTATACGGTCGAAGACGCCTTGCAGCGCCTTCGCCGCCTGATGGGCCGGACACCGGACTGGCAGTCGCTGTGGCGGTACCTGCCCCAGGAAATCCGGGGCGGCCTGTTCGGACGCTCGGCCGTGGCCTCGACCTTCGCCGCCAGTCTGGAATTGGCCAAGGAAGGCAAGGTTCACATCCGCCAGAGCGAAACATTCGGCCCAATTTTTCTGCGCACGCGCCTTGGCTCCGACGGGCCCGAGGCGGTGCCGCCGGGCGGCCTGCCCGAGGCGCCCGGCGACGTCTCTTAGATCAAGGGTGAGTAATGAACGAAGAAGAAAAAAACAATCTCGTCCGTCTGCTGGAAGCAACGCTGTTCGCGGCGTCCGAACCGCTGACCGAGCGCGTGCTCGCCAACCGTCTGCCCGACGGCGCGGACCTTAAGGCGCTGTTGACCGAACTGCAGGGGCAGTACGCCGCCCGCGGCGTCAACTTGATGCAGGCCGGGGGTTCCTGGGCCTTCCGCACGGCGCCCGACATGGCGCAGATGCTGACCAAAAACATCGAGGCGTCGCGCAAACTGTCCCGCGCGGCGATCGAGACGCTCGCGATTATCGCCTATCACCAGCCGATCACGCGGGGCGAGATCGAGGAAGTGCGCGGCGTCAGTTTAAGCAAAGGCACCATCGACATTCTGCTCGAGGAAGGCTGGATCAAGCCGCGCGGACGCAAGGACGTGCCGGGCCGGCCGCTCAACTGGGGCACCACGGATGCGTTCCTCGATCATTTTGGGCTCGAAAGCCTGAAGGACCTGCCGGGCATCAAGGAACTGAGGGCCATGGGCCTTTTGGAATCAGGCCCGGCCTTGAACGTCTACCGGACCCACGGCGACTTGGTCGACAAGGCCGATGCGGTCGATACGGAAGAAGACGCGCCCCCCGCCGGCGCCGCCGATCAGGCCGACGACTACAATGTCGAGGAACTGGACCCGGATGACGGTATCGAGCACGCCCACGACCCGGAACCGGAACAAGCCGACGGCGACTTCGAGGACGACGAAGACAGCTTAGAAGAAGAGCTGGAACGCGAACAAGGATAGGTTACCGAGGCCCCCGTTAAGTATCAGTGTTAATGGTCCCTCCCGCGGCGCGTCACCGGGCCGAAAAGCCTTGCATTGCCAGCACTTTTCCTTACATCTAAGGCCGGTTGGGCAGAGACGGCGGCGTTGCGGCCTATCTTGGATTCTGCCATCATCCGTCCGGCATATCTGAAAGAGCATAAAGAGAAAGTAAAATGGGTACATTCAGCATCTGGCACTGGCTGGTTGTCCTGGTCGTCGTCCTCGTCCTGTTCGGGGGTGGCGGCAAAATTTCGCGGCTCATGGGGGATTTCGGCAAAGGACTGAAATCATTCAAGAAAAGTATGAAAGAGGACGACGATACCGCCGATGCCGGCGGCGCCGACCGCAAGGCGATCGACGGCGACGGCAAGGACAGTGCGAAAACGGCCCCGGCCGCCGAAAAAGACAAGGCGGCGGGCTGATAAACTACCGCGGGACCGGACCCTTGGAATTGGGCGTTCCCGCTCACCACACGCGAACGGAGTAACGGACCGCCATGTTCGATATCGGCTGGCAGGAACTGTTTGTTGTGGCAATCCTGGCGATCATTGTGATCGGGCCCAAGGATTTGCCGCGCACCGTTCGCACGGTGACCCAGGCGATCCGCAAGCTGCGCTCAATGGCCGGCGAATTTCAATCAAGCCTGGATGAAGTCGCGCGCGAGGCAGAGCTGGATGAAATCCGGCGCGAAGCCAACAAAATCGCCAACTACGACGTGACCAAGGAAATCCGTGACGAACTGGACCCGGACGGTGACATCGAAGCCGCCGCCAACATTGACGACACGGTCCGAAAGACCATGACCGAAGCCAAGGATGCGACCGTCCATGCGACCGATTCGGGCGCCGATACGGCCTTTGCCGAGGACCTGCCGGCGCCCGCCGAAAATATGACTGTGGCGGCTTCGCCTTCGGGCGACGATGCGGCGGAAAAGGCCAGGGCGTAGGGCGCCATGGCCGATGACGCACGCACCGAACCCGACGACCACGGTCAGTTTGGCCAAGGCCTCGACGAGGTCAAGATGCCGCTGTTGGAGCATTTGCTGGAACTGCGCCAGCGGCTGATCTGGTGCTTCGTCGCGCTGATCATACTGTTCTTCTGCGCCTACGGCGTTCACGAACACATTTATGCGTTTCTCGTCCGGCCGCTGGCCGACGTGATGGATCAAATGGGCGGGCAACGGCGGCTGATTTACACGGCGCTCCACGAGGCGTTCTTCACTTACATCAAGGTCTCGTTCTTCGCAGCGCTGTTCGTAAGTTTTCCGTTTATTTCCATGCAGTTCTGGGCATTTGTTGCGCCGGGACTTTATAAGCATGAAAAACGCGCGTTGCTGCCGTTTCTGGTCGCCACGCCGGTCCTGTTCTTCATGGGCGGGGCGTTGGTCTACTATTACATCTTCCCGGTCGCCTGGAAGTTCTTCTTGGGCTTCGAAAGCGCCGGCGTCGACGGCGCCCTGCCGATCCAATTGGAAGCCAAGGTCGACCAGTACCTGTCGCTGGTGATGCAGCTGATTTTCGCCTTCGGCATCTGCTTCGAACTGCCGGTGGTGATGACCCTGCTGGCCCGCATCGGCATCGTGTCTTCCAAGGGCATGCGGGAAAAGCGCAAGTACGCCATCGTCCTGGCGTTCGTCGCCGCCGCCGTCCTGACCCCGCCCGACGTGATCAGCCAGATCGGCCTCGCCGTGCCAACGATCCTGCTCTACGAGATATCGATTTACTGCGTCAAAATGATCGAGCGTAAAAAGGGCATCGATCCGCACGAGGAAGACGAAGAATTCGACGACGACGCGCCCGACCTGGCGGAGGCCGAATTCGACGACGACCCGGACCGGGAGCCGTCTCGATAGCACGGACCCGCCGGGTGCATGAGAATCGGGGCCGCGCGGTAGCCCCGGAAAAACCACCAAAACCATGATAGCAGGGCGATTTCGGCGGATTTGCGCCGGGCCCTGGACGGCCCGGGACCGCCCGCCTATAAGAGCGATTTAAACCGCGGCTTTCTTAGGAGCGGGGATGCGCGCCCGCCAATCATCCGGAATTTACCCATGTTCGACATTAAGTGGATACGAGAAAACCCCGATGCCTTTGACGCCGGGCTGGCGCGGCGGGGCCTGCCGCCGGCCGCCGCCGGGCTGGTCGACCTGGACAAAAAGCGCCGGGCGCTGGAAACCCGGGCCCAGGAAATCCAGACCGAACGCAACGCGCTGTCCAAACAGATCGGCATCGCCAAATCGAAGGGCGAGGACGCCACGGAAATACTTGCCAAGGTGTCCCAGTCGAAAAACGCTCAGGCCGCCGCTGACGCCGAGGCGAAAGAGGCCGAAACGGCGCTGGAACACGCCCTTGCGGGCTACCCCAACATGCTCGCCGCCGACGTGCCCGACGGCCATGACGAAACAGCCAACGTGGAAATCCGCACCTGGGGTGAGCCGAAGGCGCTCGGCTTCGAGGCCAAGGACCATGTCGACATCGGCGAAGGCCTCGGCATGATGGACTTCGAGCGCGCCGCCAAGGTCGCGGGATCGCGCTTCGTGGTGCTAAGCGGGCCCTTGGCGCGGCTTGAACGGGCCATCGCCAATTTCATGCTGGACATGCACGTCAACGAACACGGCCTGACCGAGGTCGCGCCGCCGACCCTGGTCAACGACGCCACCATGTACGGCACCGGCCAGCTGCCCAAGTTCGCCGAAGACCTGTTTCATACTGAAAACGGCTATTGGCTGATCCCGACCGCCGAAGTGCCGCTGACCAACTTGGTCGCCGGTGAGATCGTCGACGACGACAACCTGCCGTACCGCTATGCGGCGCTGACCGACTGTTACCGGTCCGAAGCCGGGGCGGCGGGCAAGGACACCCGCGGCATGATCCGACAGCACCTGTTCAAGAAGGTTGAAATGGTGACGATCTCCGCGCCCGAGACGTCGGACGATGAGCTCGAACGCATGACCGGCTGCGCCGAGGCGGTGTTGCAGCGCCTGGGCCTGCCGTACCGCATTGTCGTGCTGTCGACGGGCGACACGGGGTTCGGCGCGCGCAAGACCTATGACATCGAAATCTGGCTGCCCGGCCAGGGCAAATACCGTGAAATTTCAAGCTGTTCCAACTGCGGCGACTTCCAGGCCCGGCGTATGAAGGCGCGCTGCCGGGTGCGTGGCGAGAAGGGCACGCGCTTCGTCCACACGCTGAACGGGTCGGGCGTCGCCGTCGGTCGGGCGATGATCGGAGTTCTGGAAAATTACCAGCAGGCCGACGGTTCCGTCGTCGTGCCGGAGGCATTGCGGCCCTATATGGGCGGGCTTGAGGTCATCAAAAAGGATGGCTGAGCGCCGGCGGATCGATCTGCGCCAGGCCCGGGTGCTGATTTCCAACGACGACGGCATCCACGCGCCCGGGCTTCGCATCCTGGAACAGGCCGTCCGCAAGCTTGCCCGTGAAGTGTGGGTCGTCGCCCCCGAGACGGAACAGTCGGCGACCAGCCATTCGCTGACGCTACGCCGCCCGTTGCGAATTCGCAATGTTTCCGAAGGCCGCTACGCCGTGGACGGCACGCCGACGGACAGCGTGCTTTTGGGGGTGCTCGAGGTGATCGCCGGCAAACGGCCCGACGTCGTCATGTCGGGCGTCAACCGGGGCGGCAATCTGGGGGAAGACGTGCACTATTCGGGCACCGTCGCGGCGGCCATGGAAGGCGCGCTACTGGGCATTCCGTCCATCGCCCTGTCGCAGGAATACGACGACCGGCGCAACGTCATCTGGGAAACGTCGGAACATTGGGTGCCGCGCATCCTGGAAAAACTGTTCGAACATGACTTTCCGCCGGCCGCGCTGGTGAACGTCAACCTGCCCAACTGCCGGCCGGAGGACGTTCAAGGCACCGAGATCACCCGCCAGGGCAAACGCAAGATCGGCGGCGAAATCCGCAAGGGCACGGACCCCCGGGGCGAGGATTATTACTGGGTCGGCGCGCAGCGGGATGAAGAACGGTTTCAGAAGGGCACGGACCTGGAAGCCTGTATCCGCAACGTGATTTCGGTGACGCCGCTGTCCATGGACCTGACAGCCGACGGCGAAATGGCGGCGCTGGCCAAGGTGTTCAAATGACCCTCGATTTGGAGCGGGAGGAACTGATGGCGAGCCTCCGGCGGCTCGGCATCGGGGATGAACGCGTCTTGGCCGCCATCGAACGGGTACCGCGACAGCATTTTCTGGCCGAAGCGTTTCAGGACCGGGCCTATCGCAACCTGGCGCTGCCCATCGGTCACCAGCAGACCATCAGCCAGCCCTGGGTCGTGGCCCGCATGACCGAGGCGCTGGAATTGACCGACCGTTCCAAGGTGCTGGAGATCGGCACCGGCTGCGGCTACCAGTCCGTCATCCTGTCGCTGCTCTGCCGCCGGCTTTACACCGTCGAACGGCACAAGGGCCTGATGGACGAAGCGCTACGACGGTTCAAGACCTACGGCCTCACCAACATCACGGCGAAACTGGGCGACGGGTCCCTGGGCTGGCCCGAGCAGGCGCCGTTCGAAAGGATCATCGTCACCGCCGCCGCAGACGACATTCCGCCGGTGCTGCTCGATCAGCTTGCGGACGGCGGTATCATGATCGTGCCGGTCGGCCACGGCGACCACGAACAACGGCTTTACCGGGTCGATAAAGGGCCGCTAGGGCTTGAGATCGAGGATATGGGCGAAGTCCGGTTCGTGCCGCTGGTTGCCGGCGTCGCCGAGGGCGCGGCGTGATGCGCCCGCATGGTTCGGTCTGCGCTGTCCTGTGCCTGCTGATCGCCGGGTGCGGCTACGCCGAATGGCCGCCCCGAGAAGAAGGCCCCCCCCGGCCCGCGGCGACCCAAGGCAGGGCGGCCGTGGCCATTCGGGCGCAGCCGCGCCCGCAAACGCGTGCCGCTGAAAACCGGGACAGCGACCTGACCTTCGTCGGCGCGACGGCGGTCCGCGTCGGCTCGGGCGATACGGTCTATGCCATCGCCCGGCGGCACCGAGTGTCGCTGCGGTCGGTCATCGACGCCAACAATTTGGAACCGCCATATGACCTGAAGGTCGGGCAGCGGGTGGACCTGCCGCAGGGCCGCCGCCACCGGGTGCAGCCCGGCGAGACACTCTATTCAATCGCCCAGCGCTACAACGTCAATCAATACGAAACGGCGCGGCTGAACGGCGTCCGCCCGCCTTACCGGATCAATGCCGGGGAATACCTGGTCGTGCCGGAAGCCGACAAAGCGCCGTTGACCGCAGCAGCGCCCGCATCCCCGACGCGCCCGGCACGGGCGACTGCGCCGCCGATCCAAAAGACCGCCCGAACAGCACCCGAACCGGCACGGACCGTGACTGCCCCGCGGCAAATCAAACCCACGGCGCCACCCGGCGTATTCGTCTGGCCGGCGGACGGCCGGGTGATTTCCGGTTTTGGGGTCAAGGCCAACGGGTTCCGCAACGACGGCATCAACATCGAGGCCGCCGAGGGCGCGCCGGTGCGCGCGACACAAGGCGGCGTCGTCGCCTATGTCGGGAACGAAATCCGGGGGTTCGGCAATCTGGTGCTGATCAAACACGACGGCGGCTGGATTTCCGCCTACGCGCACACGGACAAGCTTCGCGTGCGGCGGGGCGACAGGGTCGCGACCGGGCAGATGATCGCCCAGATCGGGGCAACCGGTAACGTCGCCCGCCCGCAATTGCATTTCGAGCTTCGGCGCAACAAACGCCCCGTCGACCCGAGAAAGCATCTGAGCCGGTCAACTGGATAAATCTGAGAGTGGGCCGCGCGCGGTTGCGCGGCTAATCGCCGAACTCCTAAGCCAGGATCTGTTCGCGTGTTTGACGCAACAGTTCGCGGGCAATCTCCGTTTGCCCTTGTTGCGCGGCGAAGCACGCCTGTTCGATCAGCGATTTGATGTCGTCTTAAAGGGCGTTGCAGTTCTCTGCCATGTCCTTGAGGTCGGACAAGCTGGCCTGAAGGTTCGGTTGGGTTGACGCCATGGTCTTTTTACCGAAGCGTTGGGACAATCGGGGGAACCGTAGCAAATTCCGTCCGGCCGGGCACCCTTGCCAAAAGGCAGAGTTTGAATTCAAGCAGGAAATCGGATTTTGAGCTATTCCAGGCGTTTACCGAGCCTACCGGCAAGGTTTTGAATGAACTGCCAGGCGACCCGGCCGGAGCGCGAACCGCGGGTGACGGCCCATTCGTTGGCTTCGCGTCGCAGATCGACGTCGTCGGACTGCAGGCCGTAGCGCGAGACATACCCTTCGATGATCTGGAAAAAGGTTTCCTGGTCGACGTTGTGAAACCCGAGCCAAAGCCCGAATCGATCCGACAGGGAGACCTTTTCCTCGACCGCTTCGCCCGGGTTGATGGCCGTGGAGCGTTCGTTTTCGATCATGTCCCGGGAAATCAGGTGGCGGCGGTTCGACGTGGCATAGAACAGGACGTTTTCGGGACGGCCTTCGATCCCGCCCTCAAGCACCGCCTTCAGCGATTTATAGGACGCGTCTTCGGCATCGAACGACAAGTCGTCGCAGAACAGCAGGCACCGACGGTCGGTCTTACGCAATTCGGCCAAAAGAGCGGGCAGGGAGGGGATGTCCTCCCGGTGGATTTCGACGAGCACCAGAGAGCCCGGATTTTCGCCGTTGATTTCCGCATGCAGCGCCTTGACGACCGAGCTTTTGCCGGTGCCACGGGCCCCCCACAAAAGCGCGTTGTTGGCCGGCAGGTTTTCGGCGAAACGCTTGGTGTTGTCCATCAGCTGTTCAACCTGGTGGTCGATGCCGCGCAACAGCTTCATTTCGACCCGGTTGACGTCCGTGATCGGTTCAAGCCACGAGCCGTCGGCATGCCAGACATAGGCGTCGGCGACGTCCAGGTCGTTGGCCGGCGGCCCGGGCGGGGCCAAGCGGTCCAGCGCGTCGGCGATCCGGGTCAGGGTTTTGAGCTCGTCGGTGTCGGTCATGGCGGCGGAAACTAGGCTCCCCGGGCGGCCGCGTCAATGATCGTCGACCGGCCCCGGGCGGTCTTTGGGGGCGGTCGCCCAGGGGCCTCGGCGGCGTGGCGCCTTGGATACGGCGCCGCCGATCCCCCATTGCATTCCCGGGACTTGCGGGTATAGTCCGGCCAACCCAATTTAAAGGTCCGCCCGGCGCCCCGAAATCCAAGGGGTCCAGCTTGATAGAAGGCGGGTTTGAGGAGTATTCCGGCATGTTAATTTCCCCCGCTTTTGCCCAGGCCCCCGGCGGCGCCGGCAGCAGCATTCAGGCGTTCATCCCACTGATCCTGATCTTTGTGATCTTCTATTTCCTGCTGATCCGCCCGCAGCAGAAGAAAATGCGCGAACACAAGGCCATGCTCGAAGGCGTGCGGCGCGGCGACACGGTGGTTACCGGCGGCGGCATAATCGGCAAGGTGGTCAAGGTCAACGAAAACGACGAAGTGATCGTCGAAATCGCCGAGGACGTGAAGGTCAAAGTGCGGACCAGCACCCTGACGACCGTGGTCAACAAGACCGAACCGCAAAAAGACGACAAGAAAGACGCCAACAAGGACGACACGTCCGGCGACGCCGGCGCGGCCAATGACGATGGCGGATCCGGCGGCGGCAAAAAGGCCGGCGGTCTGCGCGGCCTGTTGGGCGGCAAAAAAGACAACTGAAAGCCGCCCCCGGCGGCGCGGCGAAGAATTCAGGACCCTCCATGATCTATTTCCCCAAATGGAAAATCGTTCTGGTGGCGCTGGTTTGCCTGTTTGGCGCGGCCTATTCGCTGCCGAATTTCCTGGGCAAGCAGCTGGATGGCCTGCCCGCATGGCTGCCCAGCCAAAAAGTGAATCTCGGCTTGGACTTGCAGGGCGGTTCTCACTTGTTGCTTGAGGTCGAAATCGAACAGGTCATCGCCGAATATCTTGAAGGCATCGCCGACGGTATTCGCACTGAACTGCGCCGCGCGCAGATTCGTGGGCGAAATATCGGCGTGCAGGGCAACACGGTGTCTGTCACTCTCTCCAAGGCCGAGGACGTAGAGCGCACCAAAGGCCTGATTTCGCGGATCGAACCGGGTGCCCGGGTCTCCGTCGAGGGGACCAAGATCACTTTGACGCCGCTGGACCAGACGTTGGTCGAACGCCGCAATTCAGCCCTGCAGCAGTCCATCGAAATCATCCGCCGCCGCGTTGACCAGACCGGCACGCGGGAGCCGACCATTCAACGTCAGGGTGACAAACGTGTTCTGGTGCAGTTGCCGGGCCTGGATGATCCGGAACGGATCAAGCGGCTGTTGGGCGAAACCGCGAAACTGACCTTCCATCTGGTCGATCTTGAACATTCGGCGATGGAGGCGAAGGAGCGGGGCCGGGTGCCGCCGGGAACCCTGCTGCTCGAGGCGACGAAGGAAGACGCCGCCGTCGGCCGGGCGACCCATTACCTGGTGAAGCGGCGGGCGCTGGTTTCCGGTGAAGACCTGGTCGACGCGCACCAAAGTTTCGATCAGCGGTCCAACCAGCCGGTCGTGACGTTCCGCCTGAACGCGCGGGGCGCCAAAAAGTTCAGCGACGTGACGACCAAGAACGTCGAAAAGCCGTTTGCCATCGTCCTCGATAAAAAAGTCATTTCCGCGCCGGTGATTCGCGAACCGATCATCACCGGCAACGGCCAGATCTCCGGCAGTTTCACGGTGCAGACTGCGCAGGACCTGGCGTTGCTGCTGCGCGCCGGCGCGTTGCCCGCGCCGATCAAGATCTTGGAGGAACGCACCGTCGGTGCGAGCCTGGGGGCCGACTCCATCGAGTCCGGTAAGATCGCCAGCATCATTGGCCTGATCGCCGTCATCGTGTTCATGGCGCTCTATTACGGCCGGTTCGGGGTGATGGCAGACATTGCGCTGCTGTTCAACATGCTGTTGATCTTGGGCACGCTGTCGGTCATTCAGGCGACCCTGACGCTGCCCGGCATCGCCGGGATCGTCTTGACCATCGGCATGGCGGTGGACGCCAACGTGCTGATCTTCGAACGCATGCGTGAGGAAGTCCGCGCCGGACGGACACCGATCAGCGCCGTCGACGCCGGTTACAGCCGCGCCCTGACGACCATCGTCGACGCCAACGTGACGACGCTGATTGCCGCGGTGCTGCTTTACGCTTTCGGCTCCGGGCCCGTCCGCGGCTTTGCCGTGACGCTGGCCATCGGCATTGGTACCTCCATGTTCACGGCGATCATGGTGACGCGCCTGATGGTCGTGACGTGGTTGCGCCGAGCCCGGCCGCAGGAACTGAAGATTTAGGGGACTCGAATATGCTTGGCTTTAAACTTGTCCCCGATGACGTGAACATCAAGTTCATTCCGTTCCAGAAGTTGTTTCTGGCGGTGTCGTCGATTGCGGTCGCAGGGGCGATCCTGCTGATCGCGGTTAAAGGCCTTACCTTCGGGATTGATTTCGCGGGCGGCCTTTTGCTCGAAGTTCGGACCGAAAAGCCCGCCGACCTCGCGAAAATGCGGAGCCAGCTTGGCGCCCTGAACCTGGGCGACGTGAGCCTCCAGACTTTCGGGCAGCCGACCGACGTGCTGATCCGCGTGCAGAAGCAGGACGGCGGCGCCGAAGCGCAACAAGCGGTGATCACGGCGGTGAAACAGGCGCTCGGGTCCGGCGTCGATTACCGGCGGACGGAATTCGTCGGCCCGCAGGTCTCCGAAGAGCTGCTGATCCAAGGGGTCGAAGCGGTGGTGGCGGCCATCATCGCCATGTTGATCTACATCTGGCTGCGCTTCGAATGGCAGTTCGGCCTGGGCGCCGTCGTCGCATTGACCCATGACGTGATCCTGACCATCGGCGTGTTCGCGCTGATCGAACACGAATTCAACCTGGCGACCGTGGCGGCAGTGCTGACCATCGCCGGCTATTCCATCAACGATACGGTGGTGGTTTATGACCGGGTTCGGGAAGACCTGCGCAAATACAAGTCACTACCGATCCAGGAACTGCTCAACAACGCGATCAACGCGACGCTCGCGCGCACAACCATGACGTCGTTCACGACGCTGATTGCGTTGTTCGCGCTCTACGGCCTCGGCGGCGAGGTCATCAAGGACTTCGCCTTCGCAATGATCTTCGGCATCGTCGTTGGAACCTATTCGTCGATCTGCGTCGCCGTGCCGCTGCTGATCTACACCAAAATCGCGTTCCGTGCCCGCACCGGCGGCGAGGATGAAGGCGGCGCCGAGACCGCTGCCGGCTGATCGTGCCGGGGCTCGACGTCACACCCGTCGTTCCCGAAGGCCGCAAGGCCGTCCAGTCCTACGGCGGCGGCCGGTTCCGGGTTTCCGGCGACATTTTCGAAAGTTCCATCCTGTTGACCGCAACGGCCTGCCGCGCCTGGGAGGTATCCGGTCCCGGCTGGCTCGACGCCGATCGGCTGGCCGCTGACATCGCCGCTTTGGCCGGCACGGGCGGCGGCGAAACCTCGACGATGATCCTGGTGATCGGCTGCGGCGCCCGATTTTCAGCACCTCCGGCGGGTTTCCGGGACGCCATGAAGGCCAAGGGATACGGCGTCGAATGGATGGATACGGGCGCCGCCTGCCGCACTTTCAACGTGCTGATGGGCGAAGGCCGCCCGGTGGCGGCCGCGATCATCGCCATCGATTAATCTGACCCGGCACCTAACTGGCGGATTCCGTTGATTTTACCGCGATTTTCCGTAAAATGCCTCAACCAGAAGGATAATTGAGTCCCAGAACGGGAAAACAATCCAGAAGGATGGTTCCAGTAGGAACCACATGACGACATGACAGACGTGACCAAAGTGGGGGGCCCGAACCCTCAGCCTGTTTCCCGTCCGGCTTCTCCATCGAAATCAGCAACCACCGATAACGCCGACAAATCTGGCGACGCGAAAGCTGCGTCGGCGGCGTTCCGCCTGCCCGAAACTCTTGCGAGCGGACACACCGGTCCGGCCAGCGCGGCGGACGCGCTCAGGACGGTGCTGCAATCGTTGAACGCTCATTTCGCGGGCCTGGACAGCAATCCGCCCGCCAACGGCGGCGCGCTCGAAGACCTTCTCAGCGAGATCAAGGTCGCTGCTCCCGTGCTGGACCACATCCTGGCGGCGCGGCGGGGCGAACTTGAAGGCGATGCCGACGGTCTGAAGGCGTTGGACGATCAACTCGGCCGGGCCGAAGGCTCGATCGCCGACGCCCGCGACCGGTTGGAAGTACTCGCCGGCGATCTTGCCGACGGCGGGGCCATCGACGACCCGGACGTGGCCAATGCCTTGACCGCAGTGCTGGGCGCGGGGCGCGATATTCCTCAGTTCTCGGCGGAGGAACTCCGCAAAGGACGGGTGGAATTCATCGCTCTCGTGTTCGACGACATCGCCGATGCCGTCGGCCGCCACCGCGGCCAGGGCGCGTCGGGGCCATCGTTTACCTTGGCGAGCCTGGGCGGCGCGGCGCAGAGCGCTTAAGACCGGTCCTTTCCTATAGACCGATGCACACCGGCCCTCATGTGCGCGGGCGGTGTCACGCGTCTGCGCCCCGGCCACAGGTCGCCCAGGCAAACATTCAACCCGGCAAATATTCAACAAAGATAGATTGTAAAATTGGCACGTGTCCCGCATCATGCCGGACGACGATATCACCGAAGGCGATCAGCATGCCGAAGACCAACATACCGGCCGCCGTGGGCCGCGCGGCGAGGGGTCTTGTCCTTGCGCTGATTTTGCTGGCCCAGCCGTGGGGCCGTGCCGACGCGGCGGGCATCCTGCCCGCGCCGGAAAAGGTGTCCGATCATGTCTACGCCTGGATCGGGCCGCTCGACGGGCCCAACAAGAAAAACCGCGGCTACCGCATGAACCTATCTTTCGTCGTAGGGACACAGGCGGTGTTGGTCTTCGATACCGGCTACACCCGCGAGATGGCCGATGAAATGATCGCGCATATTCGGAATTTCACGCCGCTGCCGATCCGCTATGCGGTCAATTCCAACTCCCAACCGCACCGGCACTTCGGCAACGAAGCATTTCACGCCGCCGGGGCGGAACTTATCTCGACGCCTGAGGAAATCGCCCGCATGGCTGACATGGGCGGTATGTTCGCTCAATTCGGCGCACAGGCGCTAGGCCTGCCAGACGGTAGCGTAAAGGCGCCGCTGTCGCCGGTCACAGGGTTGACGGCCGCCCGCACCCTTGATTTGGGCGGCGTCCGGGTGATGCTTCGCCCCGTCGGCGGCAACCACACGCCCAATTCGGTGATCGCGGAAATTCCGGCGGACAAGATTATCCTTGCCGGTGATGTGCTGTACAGCGGGCGGTTGCTGGCGATCTTGGACGTCAGCCGCACGGGCCATTGGCTCAAGGTGTTCGACAAGCTTCGCGACTACAAGGGATATACCTTCGTCCCCGGCCATGGCCGCCCGGCGGCGTTGTGGGATTTCGAATTTCCCACCTACCGGTATCTGGCCGAAACCTGGACCCACATGATCCGCGCGGTGAAGGCGGGGGTCGGGCTCGACGACGCGGTCAAGGCGTTCGACCAGTCGGCGTTTGCCAAGCTGGCGAATTTCGAGTTGCTGGCCGGCGTCAACGCCAACTGGGCCTACCAGCAGGCGGAATTCGAAGCGCTCTGATCTTATCGGTTATTGGCCGATGACCTGGGTCAAGGCGGCCCGGCGGAGGCGGGGACAGACTCAGAACCATCCCATCCTTGACGGAGGCAGACCATGATCAAAGACACATTCGAATAAGCCGCCGCCGCCCACATTCAAAACCTGATGGCGTCCATCGCCCATCACGAGGTGCACCTGAAATCGACGGAGACGGTATCCGAAGAATCCCATGTCGAAGCGCTTAAGGCGATCGAGGAAAAACAAGCGCAACTCCACGCGCACCTGGAAGACAAGGTGCTCGAGCCCGATCACGAATGGCACGGCATCCGCGACCGGGCTGCCGGACGCATCGACCGGCTGCGCCAGGAGTTCGCCCGGATGAGCGGATAACGCGGCCTCGCAATCCGGCCGACGGACCGGACAAAACAAAATGGGGCGCCCTGGGGCGCCCCGTTTCCGTGTTCCTGAGCTCCGTGCGGCTTAGAAGATGTTCTGCGCCGACACCATGGCGTACAGCATGGGGAAGGACAGCAGCGTGTTGGTCCTGGAGAACAGCATCGCCTTGCGGGCGGCGGCAGCCTTCGCCTCCGCCGGTGCGTCGACCATGCCGAGCGCGATTTTCTGGTTCGGCCAGATCACGAACCACACGTTGAACCACATGATCGTGCCGAGCCACATGCCGATGCCGATGGCTGTCGACTTGGCCGCGCCGGACTGCTTGCCCAGCATGATGGCGTCGACCAGATAGCCGTTCATCTGCGCCAGGATCAGGCCGGTGACGATGGTCGCCATGGCGCCCCAGCGGAACCAGAACAGCGCCGCCGGCGCGATGACCTTGCCGATGGCCGGTTTCTGTTCGTCCGGAATGTTCGGCATGTTCGGAATCTGAACGAAGTTGAAATACCAAAGCAGACCGATCCACATCACTCCGGACAGAACGTGCAGCCAGCGGAAAAAGAACGCGAAGTAGGCGTGGCCGCCCGGATGTCCCTGGCCGGTCATCGAGACGACGGCGACGACCATCAGGATTGTGAGAATAAAGCCAGCGATCACCGTACTTCTTAAATTCGATAGGATTGAGGCCATGGCCCATCTCTCCTTTTTAGTGTGTTGTTGCAACCCCTGAACGCTTGCGGCCAAACGGGCCGCCGAACTAGTTGCCAAATATAGGGTCTCACAAGCGGGCTTCAACGATATTCCTCGCTAAACGCCGGGAAAACCGCCATATATCCAGGCATTATGGGAACTTATCTTGGTTTTGCCGGGACGCCGATTTTTGCCGTTTCGAGGCGCAGGTGACCGAAATCCGTACAAATACCGCCCCCGATTCCGATTTGGACGGGGTCATGACCGATCTGCGCCGGGGCGACCGCGACCGCTACCTGACAACGCTTTTCGCGCCGGGAGACGCCCGCGCGGGTCTGGTCGCGGTCTACGGTGTCAACCTGGAACTGGCCCGCATTGCCGACACGGTCAGCGAAGACCTGATCGGCCGCATGCGCCTGCAGTGGTGGCGCGACCGGCTGGAAGATCTCTATTCCGATGCGCCCGGCGCGGGTCCGCCCAAGGGCCATCCGGTTTTGGCGGCGCTCGACCGGGCGATCCGTCGACACGATCTTAAGCGCGACCGCCTGGCGCACATGATTGATGGGCGCGAGGCGGAAATGACCGGCGGCCCGCCCGCCGATGTCGACGACCTGATCGCCCGTGCCGACCAAGGACCGGCGGCGGTCATGGCGCTGGCGGGCGATATCCTGACCGGCGGTCTGGATGCTCCGGGCTTGGCGGCGGTGACATGCGCCGCCCGCGTCCAGGCGCTGACGGGCGCCGTCATGTCGGTGCCGTTTATGCTTCGCCGCGGGCGGGTCCCGCTGCCCGATGCGGTCTGCCGCCGGGAAGGGTTCGATACGGAAAAGTTCTATGACCGGGGGCCGGAAGGGCAGGAAGACGCGCTCAGGCGCGCCGTCGCGTCGGTCGCCGGGCGGGCGCGGGACGAACTCAAGCCGCTTCGCGGGATGACGCCGCCCCGGCGGCTTCTGCCGGCTCTCCTGCCGGCCCGATTGGCGGCCCGCGATCTGGCGCGGCTCGCCCGCGCCGGGCATGATCCGTTCGATCACCGGGTGCTTCGCATTGACGGCATGCGCCCGGCAATCTTGCTCGGCGCGGCGCTTCGCGGCAAAGTCTGACGGGGACCGGCAACCGGCCGGGTATCACGGAGAGCATCTTGGCCAGCGAAACGGATACGGAGACGGAAGCCGAAGCCCAGCGGCTTTATCAGCGGGGCCGGTTTTACCTTGACTGCGGCCTGCCGGAAGACGCGCTCAAGCCGCTGACCCAGGTCACAGAATTGGTGCCCGGCAGCCCCCGACGAGGAAAAAAACAGAGTTTCGTCACGCCTCCGCCGTCGCCGGACAGGGCGACTGGCAGGCGGCGTAGGCGGCGGCGCGCGGACTGATCGATCTCCACCCCGAAGACGCGCAAGCGTGGGGTTCGCTCGGCCTGACGCTGCGATATCAGCTCAAGATGGACTAAGCCGTCGGCGCCCGCCGCCGCGCGGTTGAATCGCAGCCCAACGACGTGCCGTTCATCGGCGCTTATGCCAAAACCCGGTGGGAGGCCGGCGATTACGCCGACGCCGAAAACCTTTACGCCCGAGTCCTAGATGCCATGTAGCCCTAGGGCGAGACTTATGCCGACACGCGGCTTGCCTACGCCATGGTGCGAATGCTCCGGAGAGACCTGGCGTCGGGGCTGGAAGATTACGAATGGCGCCGGAAGACCGGCAAAAACAGCCTGCCGCAGGTCAACAAACCTTATTGGGACGGCGCCTTCGCGCCCGGCGACCGCATTTTGTTTTTCGGCGAGCAGGGGTTCGGCGACGCCATTCAGTTCGCCCGCTACATCCCGATGATCGCGAAGCGCTGCGCCCGCGTCATCGTGCCGTGCAAACCGGCGGTGAAACGGTTGATCGCGAGCGTCACGGCATTTGCCGATAATGTCGACGTTCGCGACGAAATGTTCGGCCGCAAGGAGTTCGAGCAATACATCCCCGCCATGTCGGCGATGCGGATTTTCGGCACCGACATGTCGACCATTCCGGGCGACGTGCCGCACCTGAAGGCGGCTCCGGCGGACGTGGAAAAATTCCGCCGCATCATCCGCGGAGGCGCAAAACCCGGCGCTTGGAAAATCGGCATCGCCTGGACCGGCAGCCCGACCAACACGATCAGCTGGAAAAAGACCGTCAATCCAACCCTGTTCGAGCGGCTGATGAACGAGCCGGCGGTCGAACTTTATTCCCTGCAGAAAATGCGCGACGACATGCCGTACGCCGTCAAGCGCGTGCCCGCGGGCGTTAACGATCTGGCGACGCATCTGAACGATTTCGCTGACACGTCGGCGGCCATCGATTGCCTGGACCTGGTGATCACCGTCGACACGGCGGTCGCGCACCTTGCAGGTGCGCTGGCCAAGCCGGTGTGGAGGTAGACGCCCATGGTGCCCGATTGGCGCTGGTTCCTCGGCCGCGACGACAGCCCCTGGTACCCGACCATGCGGCTGTTCCGTTAACGCGACCCGGGCGACTGGGCCTCGGTCAACGACCGCATCCGGGATGCGCTGGCAGCCGACGCGCCGAAATCGCCCGATCCTGTGCCGAGGCCTGACAAAGCCGCCGGCGACGCACTGAAAAAGAAAAAGGGTCTAATCGGCAAGCTGTTCGGAAGGTGATGAATTATTCCGCCGCCTGACGGGCGCCCGTGGCTTTGATCCAGGCGTCCAGATCCTCCAGCGCCCGTTTCGCCAGTGCGACCTTGCGGTCACGCCCGCGCGGACGTTGTTTTTTCGGCAGGTCGTCGGTCGCAAGCGGCGGGAACAGCCCGAAGTTGGCGTTCATGGGCTGGAAGGTATCGGCCTCCGCGCCGCCGGTGATGTGGTTCAGGATCGCGCCAAGCGGCGTCGTCTCGGGCGGCAGGTCAGGAGCCAGACCCAACCGTTCCGCCGCCGCGAAGCGGCCCGCCATCAACCCGACGCCGGCGCTTTCGACATAGCCTTCGCAGCCGGTGATCTGCCCGGCGAATCGGAGCCTCGGCTCTTTGTTTAAGCGCAAAGTTTGGTCCAACAACGTCGGCGAATTTATGAAGGTGTTGCGGTGGATGCCGCCGAGGCGCGCGAATTCGGCATTTTCCAGTCCAGGAATGGTGCGGAACACGCGCACCTGTTCGCCGTAGGTCAGCTTGGTCTGAAAGCCGACCATATTGTAAAGCGTGCCGAGCTTGTTGTCCTGGCGTAGCTGCACCACGGCGGCGAGCCGCGCGTGCGGATCGTGCGGGTTGGTCAGGCCGACCGGTTTCATCGGTCCGAAGCTCAACGTCTTCGGCCCGCGTTCCGCCATCACCTCGATGGGTAGGCAGCCTTCGAAATAAGGCGTGTCCTTTTCCCATTCCTTGAACTGGTGTTTTTCCGCGGCCAGCAGCTCGGCGATGAAGGCATCGTACTGGCCCCGCGTCATCGGCAGGTTGATGTAGTCCTTGCCGTATCCCTTATCATAGCGGCTTTGAAACCACGCCTTGTCGAAGTCGATGGACTCTTTGTGCACGATGGGCGCGATGGCGTCGAAAAACGCCAACTGGTCCTGCCCGGTCAGATCGCAGATCGCCTGTGACAGGGCGGGCGAGGTGAGGGGGCCGGTCGCAATGATTACGCTCGACCAGTCTTCGGGCGGCGGGCCCGCGACCTCGGCTCGGTCAATGTAGATCAGCGGGTCGGCCTCGAGGGTCGCCGTGACCTCGGCCGCGAAGCCGTCCCGGTCGACCGCAAGTGCCGCGCCGGCCGGCACCCGGTGTTTGTCCGCCGCCCGCATGATTAGCGAATCGAGGCGGCGCATTTCCTCGTGCAGCAGGCCGACGGCGTTGGTTTCATGGTCGTCGGAGCGGAACGAGTTGGAACAGACGAGCTCCGCCAGATCGGCGGTTTTGTGCGCGTCGGTGGCGCGCTTCGGGCGCATCTCGTGCAGCACCACGGGCACGCCAGCCCTTGCCAGCTGCCATGCCGCCTCGCTCCCGGCGAGGCCGCCGCCGATGATGTGAACCGGCAAAATTTGCGTTTCCTTGACCATAGGGCTTCATAAATACACAACAAAATTAGTTTGGGGCAATCGGCTGGTGTGCGATTGTTTCCGTTGTGTGACGCAACGCAGCTGGGGGCGGAGCCCCGCCTGAGGAGCGGAATATTTCGCTTCGGGGCTCACGCGAGTTCGGAGGCCAGAGGTGGAAGAAGATTTTGCAACAGGAAGTGGACGCGGTTCTTGAAAAGCATGCCTTGTTCGCCATCGGCCGCACGGGCGGTGAGCGCGCGACCCTTTCCATGTACGACCTCAGCTATCTGGACCTGAAAGGCCGCAATGTGACGCGCATCGAAAGCGCCGGCACGCTGTTCTGCTACCGCAATCTGCCCGGCGCGATTTTTCACGGTACCACGTTCCACAACACGATCCTAGAAAACGCCGACCTGTCGGGCGCCGATCTGCGCGATGCCGATCTGTCCGGCGCGAGCCTTGTCGATGCCGATCTGACGGGGGCGGACCTGTGCGGCGCCATCCTGTCCAAGATAGACAAACGCGGCGCCATCGGTCTGCCCAATGACGGCGGCGGCGGCGATTGGAAACCCGGGGACTGACCGGGCCGGGGTGCTATTCATGGAAAATTTAAAAAAGACGCTGTTCGAGTGGGATGAGCGCACGATCCTCAGCGTGCTGATCATCATCGCCGCCTATTTTCTCGGCCGCCAGATCCCCCGGTGGATGGCCGGCGTTCCTCTCGTCAAACCGGCGGAAGCCAAACAGGCGATCGACAACGATCCGGACACATTGGTACTTGATGTCCGCATGGCGCATCAGTTCACCGGTAAGGATGGGCATATTCAGGGTGCGCTCAATCTGCCGCACGCCGATGTCTGGCACCGTGTCCGACAGGCCAAGAATGAACTTTCGCAATTCGCCGATACGCCCGTGCTGGTGGTCTGCAAGAACGACCAATTGTCATCCCGCATCGCCCGCGTGCTTCGCAAGAACGGACTGACCCGCATCGCGGTGCTCGACGGCGGGCTGAAGGCGTGAAAAAAAGGAAGGCCTGCCGATCGTCACGGATTGACTGCTCGACGGCGATACGCCCCGCAAAATCGAAAATTCACATCATTCCACCGTATGCAGACCGCGCACCGGCGCCGTCCGAGTCCCAGCGCGACCGGTCAAAGCGCGCCGCCCGAAAAAATTTTCAAACCTGACAAAACCCTGACGCGCAACCCGGAATCCCTTGAATATTCGGTAGTTATAAAGGTTAACGAGAGCCCCGCGGAGCGGGCCTTCAACCCTTGTGTTTTTCTAGAAAAATGGCATATAATAAGATGCCGACAGAACGTCACCTACAGAGCGGAGAAGCGCTATGATTGATCAAGCTTCTACACTTGCGTCATTTCCATTGACGCTTGCGAAGCAAGTCGCTCAAAGCACCGAAAACTCGCTTCAGCAAACTCGAGAAGAGGTCGAGGATGCTGTCGAGAGTGGTTTCCGTTCTGAAGAACGGCAATCACTCGAAGAATCGACCTCTCCCTCGGCGGCCACTCAGCCGTCTCAGGACAGCAACTCCTCTGGTGAAGACCGCGGAGGCAACTCCGCAGACCAGCCTACCGGCGATGGTTCCGCCACCGCCGCCAGAGGCAATGTCGTCAACGATATTGCCTAACACTCTGGCCTCCCCCCTGGGGGCGGCGAAAGCAGTGTCATCCTCAGGGATGATTTTGTCTCAACCCTAGGAGACGTTCTGAAGGCACGGCTGAGCTCCCCGGGATACCCCGGGGGGCTCTTTCGTTTTCAACCTCCGTCTAATCATTCGTGGAATGCGCTTGGCGCGGTCGCCGCGCCTGTGCCACAACGGCGCTCGGGTTTTATGACGGAGGCAGCCATGGCCGGCGCGCTCGACGGCATCAGGGTTTTAGACTTTTCACGCGTTCTGGCGGGGCCGTGGTGCGGCATGATCCTTGGCGATTTGGGGGCCGAGGTTATCAAGGTCGAAAGTCCCGAGGGCGATGACCTGCGCCATTTCGTGCCGCCGTCGCTCGAAGGCGAAAGCGCTTATTTCCAGATCACCAACCGCAATAAACGCTCCATCGTCATCGATCTGAAAACCGAAGAGGGCAGAGAGATCGCCCGCGGCTTGGCGATGACGTCCGACGTCGTCATCGAGAATCTACGCCGCGGCGCCATGGAAAAATACGGTCTCGGATACGGCGATTTAAAATCCGAAAACCCGGGTCTGATCTATTGCGCCGTTTCCGGTTACGGCCGCACCGGGCCGATGGCCGACCGGGCCGGGTATGATTTTTTGATCCAGGCGGAAAGCGGCCTGATGTCGATCATCGGCGATGCCGACCAACCGCCCATGAAGGTCGGCGCGGCGGTGACCGATTTGATCGCCGGGCAATTCGCGGTCACCGGCGTCTTGGCGGCGCTCTATCACCGGAAGGAAACAGGGCAGGGGCAGTTCGTTGACGCGGCGCTGCTGGACGCGGCGGTGACGTTGTTGGGCAACCAGGGCTCGGATTATCTGATGACCGGCAACCGGCCCAAGCGGCGCGGCAACGATCATCCGTCCGTCGTGCCTTACCGGCCGTTCGATACCGCCGACCTGCCGTTGGCGCTGGCAATCGGAGCCGACCGGCAATTCCGCAAGTTCGCCGCCGTGCTGGGCCAACCGGAGTTGACCGACGACCCCCGGTTCAAAACCAACGGCGCGCGGGCCGACAACCGCGAGGCGCTGTATGAAATTCTGGAGGCCGTGTTGAAAACCCGGACCCGCGACGAGTGGCTGAAAGACCTCCTGGCGGCGGGTCTGCCGGCGGGCGCCATCCGCACAGTCGACGAAGTTTTGGAAGCGCCCGAGATCAAGGCCCGGGACATGGTGGTCGAGGTCGATCACGCCGCCATCGGGCGAGAACGCATCGTCGGCTCGCCCCTGAAGCTATCGGAAACGCCGGTGACCATCCGCTCCGCCCCGCCGACGCTGGGCCAGCATACGGTCGAGGTGCTGACCACCGTGTTGGGCTGGGATCGGGACCGAGCAGAGGCCTACGCATCGAAGTTTCAGCAAGACGCCTGACGGCGTCCTTCGGCGATCACCGCGCGCGTAGGCAGTCGTGGTATTCCCGGCGGAGCGCCCGGGCAACGGCCTCGGGCGTTTCGGGCGCGCCGCCGCCGGCACTGGTGCGCACCGTGCCGCCGTATGTTTCCCAGCCCGTGGCCTGGCGATAGAACTTTTCGTCGGGATGAACCCAAACTCCGTGATTGGTCGGGCAGTAGGCATCATCAGAGGCGCCGGTCGGCCCGTCGACCCGGACGGTCAGGCACCCGGCTTCCAGTCCCCGGCCGGTGACGGTGACCGTGCCGGTTGATCCGTCGGGCCCGATCCAGGGGAGCGCGCGGCCGGTTTCGCCCGAATCCAACGCGCGCTGGATCGCCTGCGATTGCACCTGAATGTCTTGGAAGGACGGGTCCGGGCCGGGATGGGCGCAGACCGCGGCGGCTGAGGCGAAGGCGCGCACGGCGGCGCGAACGGTCAAGAAATGCCCGCGCCGTTGGGGCACAGATCCGCGCCGATGATCCGGCCCTGATTGCGTTCCTGCACCAGGACGGCGCAGCCGCGATTGTCGCCGATGGCGTCGGCCGGCAGGTTGAATCCCGCGTCGGTGCCGCGCCATTCGGCAAGCTTGCTCATGTCCTGGACGATGTGATGGCTTTTCAGCGTCTTGCCGTGGTTCTCGCCGGATGGGACGCGCGTCACCGCCTCGTTGATAAACTGGACGAGCAGTACCTCCGAACCGGCGCCTGCATTGCCGGTAACGGTCACCTTGGGGCGCGGGCCGCCGGAAATCGCGACGGTCAGTTTCGGCTGCGATTTCAACCGCCCGATGTGGGTGTTGATGACGGTGTCGCGGGTGCCGGTTTCCTCGATATGGCCGGCGATCGCCATCTGCGGGGTGTAAACGCCGGACCGCTTGCAGATCGAGACGTTATAGACCGGTTGGCGACGGGTGTGTTCGGGGGATGAAAAGGGGTCTTTCCATTTGCCGTGGAAGCCGTAGACAAGGGTATCCCAGTAGTCCACGTGCCATTCCAGCGCAACCACGCCGGGCCGGGCCGATAATTCGCCCAGGTATTGTTCCGCTGGAGGGCAGGAATAGCAGCTTTGCGGGGTAGACAGCTCGACGACCACAGGATTTTCGCCGGCGCGGGCGACACCCGCGCCAGTGACGGGAATCACTGTCAAGGCGGCGGCAAAAGATTTAAAATACCTCATTTTCTCAGGCTCGCGTCGTCGGGAAAGAATGATCCCAGAATGCGGTCAAACATGTCAATTAAGTGGCCAGAAAGGTCTGCTCACAACATGGTGAACACAGTCCAGCCCACAAATCCGTATGCGAACCGGCCGACGACGCTGGGCGAACGGCTTATTCGCGAGGCTCGCCAAAGCTTGCCGGGTGCGTCAGATACCGGTCAGGGCCGCGTGGTCGAGGACGAGATCGATCTCTCCACGAAGAAGCTCCGGAACGGCAAGCGCGCCGTCAATTTCAGCCAGGTCGAACAGGCCCAGGCGGAGGTCCGCGGCGCGAAACGGGAAAAGATCGTCGACGCGCTGGACCGCGGCTTTGCCCAAGGCGCCAAGGCGGGAGACCTGTTCCGCCGGGTGTTCAGGGGGCTTTTCTCTCTCTTCCGCTCATTCCGGTAATCCGGCCGCAAATTGGCGGTACATGAGGCGTTTGCCGGTTTCGTCCGCATGCCGGGCGGATTCCCCCCTTGACGACACACAAATGAAACGTGCAAGAGATGGTTCCGTAATATTTCAAGGACACGTATACGTGCCTGAGGGATCGAACACCACTGAAAACGGCCCGACGTCCGCTGCGCCTTGGCGCGGTGTCGCCGCGTGTTTGCCGTTGATTCGCATGATTTCTCGCGCGACGACGCCGTCGTTGGCGGCGATCGGCCTGACGCCCAATCAGGTGACGGCCTTGGGCCTGCTGGCGGGGCTGGGTGCGGCCGTCTGTTTCACGCGGAACGGCATCGCCTGGCACGGCGCCGGCGCGCTGTTGTTCACGCTCGCGTACCTGTTTGATTATTGCGACGGCGAACTGGCGCGGATGCGCGGCATGTCTTCCCGCTTCGGCGCGCTGTTCGACGATATCGTCGACGGCGCGGTGCACTGTGCGTTTTTCCTCGGCCTTGGATACGGCTGGTCGGTTGAAAGCGGCGACGAAGTCTGGCTATGGCTGGGCGCGGCGGCGGCGGCGGGCGGATTGATCAATGCGGCCCTGCCGGCGTTTCTCGGCGCTGTCCCGACGGGCGAAACGCAAATCGCCCGGCTGTCCGACCTGGATCCTGGATCAAGCCTGGCGGACGTCCTGATCTTTACGTTCAGGGGACTTGCGCGGGCCGATTTCTGGCTGATCGTCTTGACGCTGGCGCTTCTGGGGCTGGACTGGCTGCTGCTGCCGGCTGCCGCCATCGGCGCACAGGTCTACTGGATCCTCTACCTGAAAAAATCGACCCGCCGCATCCTTACCTGACGGCGCGTCTCCGGATCACGCCTCGGCGACGATGGGATTGCCGAGGATGCCGATGCCTTCAATCTCAGCATCGACCCGGTCGCCGGCCTTCATCCAGCCCGGCGGCTTCATGGCATGCGCCACGCCGGACGGCGTCCCCGTGGCGACCACGTCGCCCGGTTCCAGGGTCATGAACTCCGACAAAATCGCGATCAGCCGCGCCGTGCCGAAAATCATGTCGGCGGTGTTTGAATCCTGCCGCGTTTCACCATTGACCCGGGACGTGATGCGAAGGCCCGACGCGCCCGCGGGCAATTCGTCCGGCGTTACCACCACGGGGCCCAGGGGGCCGGTGCCGTCGAAGTTTTTGCCCTGGGTCCACTGATTGGTGAAGCGCTGATACTTGCGGACGGACACGTCGTTGAAAATGGTGTAGCCGAAGACATGATCCAGCGCCTTGTCTTCCGGGATCGCCCGGCCGCCACGGCAGATGATGAAGGTCAGTTCGACTTCATAGTCCAGCGTTTCGGACACTTTCGGCAGGATCACCGGCGCCTCGGCGGCGACCAGCGACGTCGGATAGCGCACGAACAGAGACGGGTATTCAGGAATGTTGTGGCCGCCTTCGCGGGCGTGGGCGGCGTAATTCAGCCCGACGCAAACGAATTTCGGCGGGCGCGGGATCGGCAGCGCCGGCGTGATTTTATCAAGTCCGTGGCGCGGGCCGCTCGCCGCTGCTTTGCCAACCGCGTCAAGCGCCTTACCGCCGCCTTCGATCAGGTCCATCAGCGTCGCCGAGGCCGCGCTGACATCGACGACATCGCCGCCGTCCACAACGCCGAGTTTCGGGCCTTTACCCGCATCAAACATCATCAGTTTCATGGATCGTTCCTTCTTTGTTATGCCCTTTGTTATGCCCGCTTTTTCTGCGGTCGCTGGTTCAGGTACGGCGCCAGGTATTCACCGGTGAAGCTGCCTTTTGTCGCGGCCACGTCTTCGGGCGTGCCTTTGGCGACTAGCTTGCCGCCCTTGGTGCCGCCTTCAGGGCCCAGGTCGATGATCCAGTCGGCGGTCTTGATGACTTCCAGATTGTGTTCGATGACGACGACCGTATTGCCCTGGTCGACCAGCGCGTGCAGGACTTCCAACAGTTTCCGCACGTCCTCGAAATGCAGGCCCGTGGTCGGTTCATCCAGAATGTAGAACGTCTTGCCCGTGGCCCGGCGCGACAGTTCCTTGGCCAGTTTGACCCGCTGTGCCTCGCCGCCCGACAGCGTCGTCGCCTGCTGACCCAGGTGGATGTAGCCGAGCCCGACGCGCTGCAACGTCAGCATCTTGTCGCGGATCGACGGCACGGCCTTGAAGAACTCCGACGCTTCGTCGACCGTCAGGTCCAGGACTTCGGCGATGGACTTGCCGCGGAATTTGACGTCGAGCGTTTCCCGATTGTAGCGTTGTCCGTGACAGACATCGCAGGTCACGTACACATCGGGTAGGAAGTGCATTTCGATCTTGATGACGCCGTCGCCCTGGCAGGCTTCGCAGCGCCCGCCCTTGACGTTGAAGGAAAACCGCCCGGGTTTATATCCGCGCGCCTTGGCTTCCGGCAGGTTGGCGAACCAATCGCGAATCGGCGTGAAGGCGCCGGTATAGGTCGCCGGGTTGGACCGGGGCGTGCGGCCGATAGGTGACTGGTCGATGTCGACCACTTTGTCGATGAATTCCAACCCCGTCAGGTCGTCGTGTTCCCCCGGATGTTCCCGCGCGCCGTGCAGCCGCCGGGCCAGCGCCTTGTAGAGCGTTTCAACGACCAGCGTCGATTTGCCGCCGCCGGAAACGCCGGTGATGCAGGTGAGGGTGCCCAGGGGAAAGGCGACGTCCAGGTTCGCCAGGTTGTTGGCGCGCGCCCCCGTCAGTTTCAGCGACTGGCTGGTTTTGCCAGGGCGCCGCACGGGCGGGACCGGCACCTGCATCATGCCGGTCAGGTATTGTCCGGTCAGGCTTTCCGGCGTTTTCATGATGTCCTGGGCGGTGCCGGCGGCGACCACGCGGCCGCCTTGAATGCCGGCGCCCGGCCCCATGTCAATCAGATAATCCGCGGATCGGATGGCGTCTTCGTCGTGTTCCACCACGATGACGGTGTTGCCGATGTCGCGGAGCCGTTCCAACGTCGCCAACAGCCGCGCGTTATCCCGCTGGTGTAGGCCGATGGAGGGTTCGTCCAATACATACAAAACGCCCGTCAGGCCCGATCCGATCTGCGACGCCAGGCGGATGCGCTGGCTTTCGCCGCCCGAAAGCGTGCCCGACGACCGCGACAGGGTCAGGTATTCAAGCCCGACGTTTTTCAGGAACCCCAGCCGTTCGTTGATTTCGCGCAAAATCCGCCGCGCGATTTCGCTCTGCTTGTCGGTCAGTTTTTTCTCAAGCCCCGCAAACCAAGCATGCGCCGCCTCGATGGACATGTCGGCGACCTGGGAAATGTTCCGTTTGTCGATTAGCACGGCGAGGGCTTCGGGCTTCAGCCGCTGACCGCCACAGGCGGAACACGATGTGACGGTTTGAAACCGCGACAGTTCGTCCCGCACCCAGGAACTGTCGGTCTCGCGCCACCGGCGCTCCATGTTCGGAATCACGCCTTCGAACGGTTTCTTGATGTCGTAGGCGCGCTTGCCGTCGTGGTATTTCATGGTGACGGTATCGGATCCGGTGCCGAACAGGATCGCGTCGCGGACTTTCTTGTTCAGATTGCGCCACGGCGCGCCCAGATCGACCTTGAAATGATCGGCCAGGCTTTGCAGCGTCTGGTCATAATATTTCGACGACGAATTGGCCCAGGGCGCGACCGCGCCGCGGCCGAGCGTCCGGTTTTCGTCGGGGATGACTAGTTCCGGGTCAAAGAACATTTCCGTGCCCAGCCCGTCGCAGGCCGAACACGCCCCGAACGGGTTGTTGAAGGAAAACAGGCGCGGTTCGACCTCGTCGATGGTAAAGCCGGAAACGGGGCAGGCGAAGCGGGCGGAAAAGACCGTGCGGCCTTCCGGCACGTGGTCCTGCATACCCCCCGATTTGGCACCTTTCTTGCCCTTTTTCGATTTCGGCGCGGCGTGCTTGTTGGCGTCGGCGTCGTCCGCAAAGGCGATGCCGTCGGCGAGCGCCAGTGCGGTTTCTAGGCTGTCGGCCAGGCGCGCGGCGATATCGGGGCGGACGACTAGCCGGTCGACCACGACCTCGATGTCGTGTTTGTATTTTTTGTCCAGATCGGGCGCGTCTTCGATGTCGTACAATTCACCGTCGATGCGCACACGTTGAAACCCGCGGCCGGCCAGTTCGGCGATTTCCTTTTTGTATTCGCCTTTGCGGCCCCGGACAATGGGCGCCAACAGGTAAAGCCGCGTGCCCTCGGGCATGGCCAGGACCCGGTCGACCATCTGGCTGACGGTCTGGCTTTCGATGGGCAGGCCCGTGGCCGGCGAGTGCGGCACGCCGACCCGCGCGAACAAAAGTCGCATGTAATCGTAGATTTCCGTGACCGTGCCGACGGTTGAACGGGGATTGCGGGACGTCGTCTTCTGCTCTATGGAAATGGCCGGGCTCAGGCCCTCGATGGCGTCAACATCGGGCTTTTGCATCAGTTCCAGAAACTGGCGGGCATAAGCCGACAGGCTTTCCACGTACCGCCGCTGACCCTCGGCATAGATGGTGTCGAAGGCAAGCGACGACTTGCCCGACCCCGACAGCCCGGTGATCACCGTCAGGCTGTCGCGCGGCAGCTCCACATCGACGTTCTGCAGGTTGTGTTCGCGGGCGCCGCGAACCTGGATTTTTTCCATATTTTTTGTGTCGACCGGTTTCGTGCTGGCGGGGGAGTTTAAGCCCTCAGTCATATAGGCTGGACGGTCCGACGTAAACAGGACTCCAGTGGTTGGCATTCGAAATCGTAATGAAAATTTTCCTGATATCTGCTATGGTCCTCCTGCCAGGAGGTGCTTCCTTTCACAACATGGCCGCGCGGACGCATGTTCTGGAGGCAAAGATGACACAGGACGACAAGTCCGCCATGAAATGGACCCTCGGGGCCATCTTAACGGCGGCGACACTGTGGTTCGTGGCGTACGCGGCAGGTTGGATGACAATGACGGCACCGATTTGATTATCCCCGCCGCAACGAAAAGCTAAAAATGGGGAACCTGGCGCTGGCGTCAAATACCGGCGCCTCTGTTTTTCAGCGGTTGGGTCGGAACCTGTCACGGAGGTTTCCTATCCGCTGCACATGATTTAAAAACGATCGCCTGCCCGGTTGGGCGTGCGATTGCGGACAGCGGGAGAAGCCAAGTGGCCCCAAGCAACGAAGCACAGTTCGACAAGGCGGATGAAATTCTGGCCCGGGCGCTTCAGGAATTCATGCAGGCCGGGGTCAGCCAGGAGGTCTACGGCATGGCGCTTCTGGAAATCGGCGTTCTGGCGCTGGTCCGTCTGGACGAACCGGATGCCGATATCCAAGACCTAGTGCGGGATTTTGCCGCCCGCGCCCGGCAGGGCGTCCCAACCCTACCCGCGCCCCGGGAGAATTGAGCAGGGCCGGGCGGGGCCATGTCCGAGTCATGCGGCCCGGCTAATGACTGGCGGTTGGCGAACTATTCCGGGTATTCTCGGAAAACCGTCCGTTGAGGGTGAACCGAGAACGAAATAGAAATAAGACGATAGAGGAACTTCATGGCAGGCAGCGTCAACAAAGTCATTCTGGTGGGCAATCTGGGCCGCGACCCCGAAGTCCGCTTTTCCCAATCCGGTCAGAAGATCGTCAACATGTCGGTCGCCACGTCCGAACGGTGGAAAGACCGGCAATCGGGCGAACAGCGGGAAAAGACCGAGTGGCACCGCGTCGTGGTGTTTGACGAACGGCTAGCCGACGTCTGCGAGAAATACCTGAAAAAAGGTTCGAAGGTTTACCTTGAAGGCACCCTGCAAACCCGCAAGTGGACCGGTAACGACGGCCAGGAACGATATACGACTGAAGTCGTATTGCCACGCTTCAACGGTGTGATGACAATGCTCGACGGCCGCGGTGACGACGGAGGCGGCGGCTACGGCGGTTCGGATAGCGGCGGCGGCGGATGGGACGACGGGCCTTCCTCCGGCGGCAGCGGCGGTGGCGGTCGTGGCGGCGGCCGCGGCGGTGCCGACTTGGACGACGAAATTCCCTTCTAGTCCGCGTTTTGGCGCCGGTAACGCGCCGGGTCGGCGCATTGGCCGTACTCCGCATATCGGACATTGACGCGCAGGAGAAGGCATTCAATGAACGGCATTCAGGCCAATATCGGGCCGAGCAGGGGTGTCCGCCTTCGGTTCGTGCTTGCGGTTGCGTTTATTGCTGTTGGGTTGACGCCGGAGGTGCTGCTTGCCTATTGGCTTTATTTACGGGCGCTCGAAGCGAAGATCGCCGACGTTTCGGAACGCTCGCTTCTCTTGGCAAAAACCCTGTCGCGATTTATCAGCGAACACCTATCGGAAACCTAACGCGCGTTCGCTTTGATCGCCGATCACGCAACGCTTGACGAGGTTTCCGCCGACATGGTCGCGCTGGGCGGCGATCTCGGGATTACCGAAATTTGCCGCCTGGATGCGGCCGGCCGGTGGAGCATCTCAGAACCGGCGCCGGTGGCGGCTGCCTGCCGAAAAACCGGGATGCGATGTGGTAAGATCTGGACGCTCGCAAACGGACGGAGAGCAATCCCGTGACGGTGTCGCGGGTTTTGGTCGGCGAGGACGATCTGCCGGCGGTTTTCCTTGTTTACCTTAGCGCCGACGCGCCCCGGGTGGTCGCGGGCTTGTCGCTCAACAAACTTCGCGACCTTCGGCGTTTCATTGCGTTCGGCGAAAAAGGCCACGCGGCGATTGTCGACCACCAAGGAAACATCGTGTCGCATCCCCGCGCCGATTGGGAAGCCGCGATCAAAAACCTCGCCATGGTCGAACCGGTGAAAATGATGATCGCGGGCAAAACCGGCATTTCCCGTTTTATTCTCCGGCCGCAAACTTGGATATGATCGCCGGATATGCGGCGATCCCGCGGTTGGGATGGGGAGTCATGGTGCCGCAGCCCGAACGCGTATTGGCGTTCCACGCCGACGAGGTGCAGAAGGGTGCAAAATACGTTCTGGCGATGGCGTTCCTCTCGGGCGTCGGATTTGCCTGGTGGTTCGCCGGCCGGCTGACGGCGCCCATCGCGGCGGTCGAAGCAGCCTCCAATCGGCTGGCCGCCGGCGACCTGGGGGTCCGCGTCGGCGACAAGTATTTCATGGAGCCGTCGGAGGTCGCGTCGCTGGCGGAAAACTTCAACGCTATGGCGACACGGATAAAATCCCGCGAACAGGAACGCGACCGGGCGGAAAAAGAACTACTGAAAAGCAAGGCCGAGGTCGAATACGCCAACCGCGCGAAAACCGAATTTCTGGCTCACATGAGCCACGAGCTGCGTACGCCGCTGAACGCGATCAACGGGTTCGCGGAAATTCTCCAAACCATCCCGCTTGACGCCATGGACGCCGCGCAGGTCAGCCGCTATGCCCATTGCATCCGCGAAAGCGGCGGCCATCTGTTGAAGCTGATCAACGACCTGTTGGACATCTCCCGGATCGAAGCCGGTGCCCTGGCGCTGGATTACGGCGACGTCGACATCAAGGACATCGTAAGCTGCTGCCTGCCGATCGTATCGGACCGCGCGACGCGGGGTGGCCTGCGGCTCAACTTCGATGTCGCGCCCGGCCTGCCAATGATCGAGGCGGATGCGACGCGGCTGCGTCAGATCATCCTCAACCTGCGGATCAACGCCATCAAATTCACACCGGAAGGCGGCCAGATCGACCTCAAAGTCCGGCCCGCGTATGACGACGGGATCGAAATCGTCGTCACCGACACCGGTACCGGAATCCCGCCGGAAGATCTGAGCCGGGTTCTCGAACCCTTCGGCAGATCCCGCCAAAGCCATACGACCAGAGCGAGGGCGCGGGCCTCGGATTGCCGCTGGCGATCAGTTTCGCGCGCATGCACGGCGGGAATCTGAAACTCGAAAACAAGCCCGGCGACGGCACCCGCGTGACGGTTTTCATCCCCAACCGCCAGTCGCCCCATGAAGCCGATGTAATTATCTAATTTTAAACAAAAAACTTTCACTGATCCGGGGCCTGATTCGGCGCTGCGCGAGTTGTCGCCAAGGGCCCGATCTGCTAGAATGACGAGGCTGTCACGGTGGTTGCTCCCAGCCGCCGAATGTTTTCATTAACCATTGATATATCAGAGAAAAACGCTTGACGCCGCCTGATGACCTGCCGCCCCAAGGGGCCGAGCCGCCGCCCGACGATTCGGATGTGACGCGCGTATCGATCGAAGACGAAATGCGTTCGTCATATCTCGATTACGCGATGAGTGTGATCGTCTCCCGCGCGCTGCCCGATGTGCGTGATGGGCTCAAGCCGGTGCAGCGGCGCATTCTGTTTTCCATGAAGGAAAACGGCTATGAAGCCGGCAAGCCGTATCGTAAATCGGCACGCATCGTCGGCGACGTCATGGGCAAATATCACCCGCACGGCGACCAGGCGATTTACGACGCCATGGTGCGGTTGGCGCAGGACTTTTCCATGCGCCTACCGCTTATCGACGGGCAGGGCAACTACGGCTCCATGGACGGCGACAAGGCCGCCGCCATGCGGTACACCGAAGCCCGCTTGGCCCGCGCCGCCCATGCACTGCTGGAAGACATCGACCGCGACACCGTCGACTTCCACCCCAACTACGATGAATCGTCCCACGAACCGGTGGTGCTGCCGGCCGGGTTCCCCAATCTTCTGGTCAACGGCGCCGCCGGCATCGCGGTCGGCATGGCGACCAACATCCCGCCCCATAACTTGGGCGAGGTGATCTCCGCATGCTGCGCCTACATCGACAATCCGGACATCACCATCGACGAGCTGATCGCCGACCACGTGCAGGGCCCGGATTTCCCGACCGGCGCGCAGATTCTGGGCAAGCAGGGCATCCTCAGCGCCTATCACACCGGGCGCGGGTCGGTGGTCATGCGCGGCAAGACCTCGATCGAGGAAATCCGCAAGGACCGCTTCGCCATCATCGTCCACGAAGTGCCGTATCAGGTGAACAAGGCCCGGATGATCGAAATCATGGCCGAGGCCGTGCGCGACAAGAAGATCGAGGGCATTTCCGACCTGCGCGACGAGTCCGACCGGGACGGCGTGCGCGTCGTCGTCGAAATCAAGCGCGACGCAGAACCTGAGGTCGTGCTGGCGCAGCTTTACCGCTTCACGCCGCTGCAGACGTCCTTCGGTGTCAACATGCTGGCGCTGGACGGCGGCCGGCCCAAGATGATGAACCTGAAGGACATCATCGTCGCCTTCGTCAGTTTCCGCGAAGAAGTCATCCGCCGCCGCACGATCTTCGAACTCGCCAAGGCGCGGGAACGCGCGCACGTGTTGGCGGGTTTGGCCGTCGCGGTCGTCAACATCGACGAAATCATCGCCCTGATCCGCAAGGCCAAGGATCCGCATACCGCCCGCGAACAGCTGATGGCCCGCGACTGGCCAGCCGAGGACGTGGCGCCGATGATCGCCCTTTTGGACGAACCGGGGCGCGGCGTCGTTGACGGCAAATACAAACTTTCCGAGGAACAGGCCAAGGCGATCCTGGAACTGCGCCTGCACCGGCTGACCGGGCTCGAGCGCGACAAGATCGGCGACGACCTGACCGAACTGGGCAAGCAGATCACCTATTACCTGGAACTTCTGGGCTCCAAGGAACTGCTCTACAAGGTCTTGCGCGACGAACTGGTCGACATGTCGGAAAAATACGCCAATCCGCGGCGTACGACGCTCGAGGACGATGAATTCGAACACGACATCGAAGATCTGATCCAGCGCGAAGACATGGTCGTCACCGTGACCAACGCGGGCTATGTGAAGCGCGTGCCGCTGTCGACCTACCGGGCGCAACGGCGGGGCGGCAAGGGCCGCTCGGGCATGGCGACCCGGGACGAGGATTTCGTGTCCGAGGTCTTTGTCGCCAACACCCACACGCCGGTGCTTTTCTTCTCGTCCGCCGGTATGGTCTACAAGATGAAGGTCTACAAGCTGCCGATCGGCACGCCGCAGGCCCGCGGAAAGGCATTCATCAACCTGCTGCCGCTGGACGAAGGTGAAACCATAACCACGGTCATGCCGCTGCCTGAGGACGAGAGCGCCTGGCAAAATCTATTCGTCATGTTCGCGACTGCGTCGGGCCACATCCGGCGCAACACCCTGGCGGACTTCGTCGACGTTCGCGCCAACGGCAAGATCGCCATGAAGTTCGAAGGCCAGCACGCCGACGACAGATTGGTCCGCGTCCGCACCTGCACCGAAGACGACGACGTTTTGCTGTCGGCCGAAGGCGGCAAGTGCATCCGCTTCCCGGTCGCCGACGTGCGCGTGTTTTCCGGCCGTTCATCCCACGGGGTGCGCGGCATGAAGCTCGGCAAGAAGGACCGGGTCATCGCCATGTCCGTGGTCCGCCATGTGAGGGTCGAGGTCGAGGAACGGGACGCCTATCTGCAGGCCGTCAACGCGGCCCGGCGGTTGCGCGGCGGAGACTATACGGACCGGGCCGAGGATCTGGCGCGGGATCAGGAACTGGCGGCGCGGCTGGATGACCTGAAATTTCAGGAAATGGCGGCGGACGAACAGTTCATCCTGACAATGACCACCGACGGCTACGGTAAACGCACATCGGCGTATGAATACCGCATCTCCGGGCGCGGCGGGCAGGGCGTCACCAACATCAACACCGACCGGGGTGACGGCAAGGCCGTCGGCGTGATCGCGACCTTTGGCGTCAACCAGGAAGACCAGCTGATCATGGTCTCCGACGGCGGCCAGATCATTCGCGTGCCGGTCGACGGCATCTCGATCTATTCGCGGTCGTCCCGCGGTGTCCGCGTGTTCCACGTGGCCGAGGGCGAGGAAGTCGTCTCCGTCTTCCGGCTCCGCGAGGTCAACGACGACGGCGAGGAAGGAGAAGAGGGCGAAGCCGCCATGGACGAAACCGCCGCCGAGAACGACCAGCCGGAACCGCAGGAGGAAACCTGATGTCGGTCCGCCGGGGCGTTTATCCGGGGACCTTCGATCCGGTCACCAACGGGCACATGGACATCATCCGCCGGGGGGCCGCGGTGGTCGACGAACTGGTCGTCGGCGTTGCCGTCAACATCGGCAAGGGGCCGTTGTTCAGCCTGGACGAACGGGTCGATCTGCTGACCCGGGAAATCGCCGCCGAGCCCCAGGGGATGGCCGAACGGGTTTCCGTCCGCCCCTTCGACACTCTGTTGATGGAATTCGTCGGCCAGGTCGGCGCGTCGGTGATTATCCGGGGCCTCCGCGCCGTGTCGGACTTCGAATACGAATTTCAGATGGCGGCCATGAACCGGCGTCTCAACCCCGAGGTTGAAACCGTGTTCCTCATGGCGTCGGAGCGCCACCAGTTCATTTCATCCAGATTCGTCAAGGAAATCGGGGCTTTGGGCGGCGATATCGGGCATTTTGTGTCGCAGAACGTCAAGGCCGCGGTCATGGATCGCTACGCGGAACGGCGGGACGCGGGCGAATAGGCGAAAATCCCGGAAATCGGCCTAAAAAAATGGGCCAAAGGCGTTGACCTCTCGGTCCCGTCTCACGTAACTTCCGGCCCGGCCCCCATAAAGGATTTAGGGGGCCATGCCGCTTTTAGGCGCGCTTAGCTCAGTTGGTAGAGCAACTGACTTTTAATCAGTAGGTCACAGGTTCGAATCCTGTAGCGCGTACCAATAAAATCAATGGGTTAGGGTAGATTTAAATATCTCCCTAACCCTTTGATTTTGAGAAAGTAGACATTTAGTAGACACAAAGAGGCGTTTAGTAGACACAAAGAGGCGTTTCAGAGCTGTTTTAAGGCTCTCTCAGCGCGATCTCAGAGGTCTTGCGCTGTGGAAGGCGGCCTCAAAACTCTTGCGCCTGAGGCCTTTTAAAACGGCAGGTGGGGTAGGCAGGGGGATAGGGTGTTTGTTTATGGTTTTCACAGGCACTGAGATTTACTCAGAGAAATCCCCAGTAGGTGCCTCGAGAAC
>JAYNIR010000001.1:47526-313175 GCA_038109305.1 Rhodospirillaceae bacterium | reverse complement strand
GTCACTACGATGAGCCAGAAATCCTCCGATATGCAAATACCTCAATATGTCCCAACGGTGCTGACGTTAGACACGGGACACCGGTCCGCACCGCCCGGATGTTGTGACGAAAGGTCAGCGGACGGCGGTCGCGGACCACGGCCTGGTATTGTTGAATGACGGCGACGGCCTTGGGCCGAAGATCCCGAACGCTATGCCCGGTTTAATCCCGCGCCTTATAGGCGGCCTGCCGGGTTCCCCAGAAACGGTAGCGGAAATCCGCAACCTCTCCAGGGATCAGGTCAACGACGGTCACGCCCGGGATTGCATCGGGCGGCAACGCGGCGAGATTGAACGCTTGCCAGGACGGCGCGAACCGGTCGCCGGCCACGCCGTTCCAATAATCGAGCACGGCAAAAAATTTTCATCGTCATCGGCGACCAAGTCGACAATGCGGCTGTCCGAATCAAAATCCGGATGCGCCCAGTCGGGATTGTCGGAATTGCCAGTGATATTCATTGCGATCCGATGCTGCAGGCGGTTAAGCGGGAACGATTGCGGATATACCACTGCGCATGGGCGATGGGCCGCGGCGCGGTTTCGTTCCTGAGGAAGCGGAAGAAACTGCGGATATTGTCCGTTCCCTGCCACGCGGAAACGGACATCACGCCGTCCACCGATTTCCCGTCGCTGGAAAGCGGCATGCGAAGCACGGTTTGCCGCATGTCCTTGCCGTTCTGGAATCCGCGGATCGTACGCTCGAACTCGGCGGGCCTGCCGCCCGCGACGACGCGCTGGAATTGATCGTAAAGCATTTCAGCAAGCTGCGCCGGGCGGACATCGCGAACCGAACGGCCGGAATAATCCGCCATGGTGGCGTTGATATGCCCGGTACCCAAAAGCGACAGACGAAATCGGATCAGCCTGTCAGCATTTCCGCCGCAGTCAGGTACGGCACCAAGCGGGGCGGCAGATCCATCAGCTCGACTTCGCCCCAGGACGGTTCGACGCGGTTACCGCGCAGGACGTCCCAGTAGGCAAGCGCCTGCCGAAAATCGGGATCCGTCAGGTGTTCGACCGACAAGCCGCCGTCCACGATCTCATGCATTTCTACGCAGTCCTTTTATCGGTCTTTTGTTGGGCCGCGAGCAGCCGGCCCCATCCCTCGCGCAACGCCGACTGCCGGCGCGGCACGGGGCGTATTTTCCCACGCAGGCCGGGAGGGTCAATCTGGCAGGAGGTCATAGAGTAGAAATGGATGATATGCCGCGAGACTCAGCGGCTGCAGGGGCGTTGCCCGGCGCGTGGATCAGTCGTCGAACCAGCCGCGCCAAGCGCTCCACCCGGCGATCCGTTCGGCCTCCATGGCGTATCCGTTGTCCGTCGGGTGAACGCCGTCGCCGGATTTGAAACAGTCGGCCCAGCCCGCATCGCCCGAAAGCGGCGTGAACAAATCGAGATACGGCACGCCGAGGTCGTCGGCGATTTCGGCGAAAGCGTCGGACATCTGGACGACGCGGGCATTGCGAAAATCATGTTCCGGCGCGGCCGGGCCTGCCTGAAACGGCTGCTGCGTCTCGTCGACGGGGGTCGGGCCGATCCACAAAGTCGGCAGCCATGATTTGGCGTCCGTGATCATCGCCCGCGCGTTTTCCAGCGACTGGTCGAAGGCGACCCGCGTGGCTCTCCCGTTTTCGACGGCAGTGTCGTTGATGCCGAAGGAAAACACCAGCGCCCCCGGATGGATGGCGGGCAGTCGGGCCCCGGCTTCGGCCCGCCAGCGGGCGAGAACCATTTCCGACGTGTCGGCGCGGATGCCAAGGTTATAGGTGGTGACGTCGTGCCCGGCCTGCACTTCGCGCCGGGCCAGCCGCCCGGGCCAGCCGAGCTGCGCGCCGTCGCCGGTGCCAAGGACAAGGCTATCGCCGATGAAACAGATGCGGATGCGGGCCACGATCAAGTCTCCAACAATGCGCGCGCGTGCGCAAGGCAGGCATCGCGGTCGGCGGAAAAACCGCCCTCTTCCCACCAGGCCTCGACGGCGCCCAATACCTCGCCCACGCGCGGGCCCGGCGTCATGCCGATGTCCAAAAGGTCGCGCCCCTGCAACGGGACCGGCTGCCCCGCCCACCCGTCTGCGAAATCGGCAAGCGCCCACCACGCCCGCGACCTGTCGGCCTTGAGCCGCCCGGCGGCGCCCAGTTCGCGGCCCCATCCGATCAGCACGAGGTCGGTGAACGTTTCCCGGCCGAGCCGCCGGATCAGCCGTTCGTTTTCGAGCCCGCCGCCGTCCGGCGTCACCGCCGACGCCGGCGCGGCGAGCGCGATCAACCGGTCGGCCTGCCGGTTGGACAGGCGAAGCCGTCCGGCGACCCCGGCGGCGCCGTCGGCGTCCGTATCCAGCAACGCCGCCAGATGGCGGATCGGTTCGGGTTTGACGTGGTCCATGCCGAGGCCGCGCCGCGCCAGCCACGAAACCAGACGCAAATCTTTCACATCGCCGGCTTCGGGCAGGATTTGTTCAAGCACGCCGTACCCCCGCATCAGCACGAACACATCGGCCGGCAGCGGACAGACGAGAATTTTCAAAATCTCATCCCGCACCCGCTCGCCGGAGAGCTCCGTTAGCTTGGCCGCGCGGGCGCGGCAGGCGGCGAGCGCGTTTTTGTTTGCGGGCGGGCGGCCGTAATATCCGTAGAACCGGAAGAACCGGAGAATGCGGAGGTAATCTTCCCTGATCCGGTCGTCGGCGCGGCCGACGAACCGGACCATGCCGTGAGCCAGATCGCGCATGCCTTCGAACGGATCGTAAATGTCACCCGACGGATTGCACGACATGGCGTTGAAGGTGAAATCCCGGCGCTTTGCGTCTTCGATCCAGTCGTCGGTGTAGGCGACTTCCGCGTGGCGGCCATCGGTCGAAACATCCCGCCGCAGCGTCGTGATCTGAAACGCCTTGCCGTCGACGACGGCGGTGACGGTACCGTGGTCGATGCCCGTAGGCACGGTCTTGATCCCGGCAGCCTGCAAAATGGCCATGACCTTGTCCGGTGGCAGCGGCGTCGCCAAGTCGACATCGCTTACCGGCCGTTTGGCGAGAACGTCCCGAACGCAGCCGCCGACGAACCGCATGTCGTGGCCGCCCGCGGCGAAGGCATCGACGAGGCGACGGACTTCCGGCCAGGCGAGCCAGTCCGCCACCGGTACCTTGCCCAGCGGCGTCGGGCTGATCCCCCGGACTTCCAGGACTTCATCGCTTTCGACGGGCATGGTCGGGCCCTTGTCTCCCCTGGGTCGGGCGGCGGCACCCGAAGCCGTGATCAAAACACACTACTTAAACTGGGGGGGTATAATACGACCGTCTTCCATCCGTGGCGACTGGTAGCCGCCTTCGCCGGGGCCGGCCCCCTGGGTGATGGCGACCCAGGCAAGTCCGGCGCCGACCAATACTACGCCGACGATGATCGACCAGAACAGACCGCCGCGGGTGATGGCCGGCGCCTCCGCCCCCGTCTTGGCAGCGCGCTTCCGGCAATACCAGACCCACGCGATATAGCCCGCCGTCGGCAGGATCAGCGGCAGAACGTAGCTCAGGAAAATGCGGATCATCCGCCGGACCCCGCCGGCGGGATGGGCACCCGTTGAAAGTCCGGATCGCCGCCGGTTTCGGCCAGGATGTCATACATGTTGCGGATCATCCCGGCGGTGGCGCCCCAGATGAACCAGTCGTAATAGGGCATGGCGTAAAAATCCCGGCGCACGCCGCCTATATCGCGGCGGTGACGCTGATGGTTCGCCGGGTCCATGAGAAACGCCAACGGCACTTCGAACACGCTTTCGACTTCGAACGGATCGGGCTTGATATCGAACGGCGGCTGCACCAGCCCGACCACGGGCGTCACCGAATACCCGGTACGGGTGATGTATTCGTCAAGTCGCCCGATGATGTGTATCCGGTCGCGCGTCAGGCCGACTTCTTCTTCGGTCTCGCGCAGGGCCGTGTCCTCGGGCGAGGTGTCTTCCGGTTCCGCCCGCCCGCCGGGGAAACTAATCTGCCCGGCGTGGCTCGCCAGGTGCGAAGTGCGCTGCGTGAACAGCGTCGTGATTTCGCCGTCACGTTCGACCAGCGGCACCAGAACCGCCGCCGAGGTCAGCCGGTCAGCGATCTTCATGCCGGGGTTGAGGTCATGATCACCGCGATAGACGTCCAGATCCCGTTCCAGATCGCGAAACCGGGTCGCAAGCCAGTCCGGGGTAAACCTGTCTGGTGTCGTTACGTCATCCACGGGCGGTCTTTCAATCGTCATCACGTCGCGGCCGGGGCGCCCAGGGGAACAGATGGCCGCCGCTCCAGATACCGTAAATGTGTTCGCCTGCGACGATTTCTTCAACCGCCAAATCCACCAGTTGGTAGAAAACCGCCCGCGTCAGGCGCGCCTCAAGCCCATGGTCGAGCGCTACATAAGGCCGGGGCTCGCCGGTTTTCGGATCGACCTCGACCCGGAGCGGATGATCCGCCCCCATTGCCACGGTTTGGTCAATATTTGTGCGCAAAGTGATATTCTGCTCGTCGCCGGCGCCGGTAACGTGGGCTTCGACCGCCAAAAACGGCGCGTCGTCGACGCGAATCCGGCAGATTTCGGTGGGCGTGATCAGCCAGTGGTCGCCCGCGTCGTCGCGTCGCAACACAGTGGAGAACAGGTTAAGCAATTCCTTCCGGCCGATGGGGGACCCACCGTAAAACCAGGTGCCGTCGAGGCCGATGCGCATGTCGATATCGCCGCAGACGGTCTGCCTGGGCTCGACCTCGTACCCCACGGGTCCCGGCGGGTTTTCCGCCGAAGCGGGGCCGGAAACCGGCCCGGAGCCAAGGAAAGAGCGAATATCCGGCGTGTTTTCCACCATGATTTCAGTGATACTTTCAGCAATACTGGCGCATATGAGCGCATTTCGCCGGGCATAAGGCAACGATCCGGCCAATCCAAGGGGAGACATAAAGGTGGCGACCAAAGCTCCTTCCACCGACAAGGCGAAGAATAAATCAACCTCCGGCGCTGACAATAGCGCCAACCCGCAAAGCGACGAAACCGTGGCCCAGATCGACGATCTGGTCGATCAGATGGCCAAGGTCCGCGCCGGCGTCGGCCGCGTCATCTTCGGCCAGGAACAAGTGGTTGAAGAAACGCTGATCACGCTTCTGGCCGGCGGGCACTGTCTCCTGGTCGGCGTGCCGGGGCTCGGCAAGACGCTGTTGGTCGAAACCCTTTCGAAGGTTTTCGGCATGGCGGAACGGCGCATCCAGTTCACGCCCGACCTGATGCCGGCGGACATTCTGGGATCGGAAGTTCTGGAAGAGAGCGAAACCGGCGCACGCAGCTTCCGGTTCATCAAGGGGCCGGTGTTCTGCCAGCTTCTGATGGCCGACGAAATCAACCGCGCCAGCCCACGCACCCAGTCGGCATTGTTGCAGGCGATGCAGGAACACCGGGTTTCCGTCGCAGGCCAGTATTACGACCTGCCGAAGCCGTTTCACGTTCTGGCAACGCAGAACCCGCTGGAACAGGAAGGCACCTATCCGCTGCCCGAGGCGCAGCTCGACCGATTTTTCATGCAGGTCAACGTGACCCATCCGGATCTGGACACGGAACGCGAAATCCTGGTCAAGACCACCGGCGCGGAACAGCCCGACGCCAAGAAGGTCATGTCGCCCAAGGATCTGATGCGGGCGCAAAGCCTGGTCCGCCACGTGCCGGTGGGCGAAAGCGTGACGGCGGCGATCCTGACCCTGGTACGCGCCGGCCGGCCCGAAACCTCGGACCTGCCGGAAATCCGCAGTTATGTATCCTGGGGCCCGGGCCCGCGGGCGAGCCAGGCGCTGACGCTCGGCGTCCGCGCGCGGTCGTTGATCCAGGGGCGTCTGGCGCCGTCTGTCGACGACGTGCTGGCGCTGGCGCAACCGATCCTGCGTCACCGCATGGCGCTGAATTTCGGCGCCCGCGCCGAAGGCGTCACCGTTGACCAGGTCATCGGCCGTCTGTGCCAGACGGTCGCCTGAGGGAAAGGAACCGGAACCGACCCCGATGCTGACGCCGGCGCGCACCGAAGACCTGCATCATGCAGCGGAATCTACCGCCGCCGGTCTGCCGCCATTGCTGGTCGCGGCGGAACGGGTGGCGGCGACGGTCAGCCAGGGAGTGCACGGGCGGCGGCGCGTCGGCCAGGGCGAGACGTTCTGGCAGTTTCGGCGGTATGAATCCGGCGACTCGACGCAACTGATCGACTGGCGGCAGTCGGCCAAGTCCGACCGGGTGTTCGTCCGCGAATCGGAATGGGAGGCCGCGCAAAGCGTCTGGCTTTGGGTCGATCGGTCGGGTTCCATGGATTTCCGGTACGACGAAAACCTGCCACCCAAGGGATGGCGGGCCAAGGTGCTGTCGATGGCGCTGACGTCGCTTCTGGTCCGCGCCGGCGAACGGGTGTCGCTCATGGGCAGCGGCATGATCCCGGCATCGGGGCGGCGGACTTTTATCCGTCTGGTGGATATGCTGGAACGCGACGCCCTGCCCGGCCAGGCCGCCGGCCTGCCGGGGCCGGAACTGGTGCCGCGGTTCGGGCGGGTCGTGCTGTTTGGCGATTTTCTCGAACCGCTGACCGCGACCCGCGATGCCATCGCCCGGTTCGCCGACCACGGCGTGCAGGGGCATCTGGTACAGGTTCTGGACCCGGCGGAGGAAACCCTGCCGTTCGACGGGCGCATCGAATTCGAAGGGCCCGAGGGTGAAGGCCGCATCCTGATCGGCCGGGTGGAAAACGTGCGCCAGGCCTACCGCGAGGAACTGGCGCATCATCAGACCGGGCTCGACGCCGTGGTCGGCACGTTCAGCTGGACCATATCCCGCCATTCGACGCACCGCCCGCCGGAAGCGCTGTTGATGGCGCTGTATCTTCTTTTGACCGAAAAGCCGGGACGCTAACCCATGTGGGAGCTTGGCGCGCTGACCTTCACCGCCCCGCCAGCGCTTGCCGCGCTGGCGTCATTGCCGGTCATCTGGTGGCTGTTGCGGCTGACCCCGCCGGCGCCGACCCGCGTGCGGTTCCCGCCGCTGCGCTTGCTTTTGGGCCTGGTCACGCGCGAGGAACCGTCGTCGACGACGCCCTTGTGGCTGATCATCCTGCGGCTTGCCATTGCCACGATTCTGATCTTGGCGGCATCCGGACCGCTGTGGGATCAATCCACCGAATGGCAGGGCAAGGGTCCGATGCTGCTGGTCGTCGACGACGGCTGGTCCGCCGCGCCCGGGTGGCCGGATCGTCAGCGCCTGATCCAGCAGTTGACCGATCAGGCCGGGCGCGACGGCCGGCCGGTGCATCTGTTGTCCACGGCGTCGCCGTCGCCGAGTTTGGCGCCGCACCGGGTGATGTCGCTTTCCGGGCGCAATGCGCGGGAGCTTGCCGCCGGCCTGCAACCGCGCCCCTGGCCGTCGGACCGGCCGGGCGCTCTCAAGGCCTTGGCGGCGGGTCCGGTTAAGAAAGACCGCGGCAATCAAGTGATCTGGCTGTCTGACGGGCTCGACCACGGCGGGCTGGCCACGTTCGCCGAGGGCCTGGCCGCCTTCGGCCCGATGACCGTCGTTGTGCCGCCCGCATCCCGCCCGACGGCGAAGGTCGTGCGCCCGCCGGTTTTGGAAGGCAGCGTGCTGGTCACCCGCGTCGAACGCGCCGACGCCACCCATGCGGAATCCGGCTGGCTGCGCGCCTATGCCGACGACGGCCGGCTGATCGTCCGCGAGGCGGTGGCGTTCAAGGCCGGCGACGGCGCCGCCGACCTGCGCCTGGATCTGCCCGGCGAAATGCTGAACCGGCTGGGGCGCGTGTCGTTCGAAGGCGAAGGCAACGCCCGCGATCATGCCAGCGCTGCCGCTGTGGCGCTGCTGGATGAACGGTGGCGGCGGCGGCCCATCGGCATCGTCACCGGCGATGGCAAGGCGGACCTGCCGTTGTTGTCGTCGGTCTATTACCTGAACCGGGCGATGGAGCCGTTCAGCGAGGTACGCCAAGGCACCATCGCCGGGCTGTTGGACCGGCGCCTCGCCATGATGGCCCTGCCCGATCCGGGTACCATCGGCAGCGACGCTCGGGAAAAACTTGAAGCGTGGATATCCGAAGGCGGTGTCGCCGTGCGTTTCGCCGGGCCGCTGTTGGCACAGGCGACGAGCGCCGACGCGGCTGGGCAAGGCCCCTTGGTGCCGGTGCCGCTGCGCACCGGCGACCGGGTGATCGGCGGCGCCATGTCATGGACCAAACCCGCGAAGCTGGCGCCGTTCGAGGCGGACAGCCCGTTCCAGGGCCTGAAAATTCCTGGCGACGTGGTCGTCAACCGCCAGGTTCTGGCGCGGCCGGCGATCGACATCGAAAACAAGACGTGGGCGCGGCTGGCCGACGGCACGCCGCTGGTTACCGCGGAAAAACGCGGCAAGGGCTGGCTCATCCTGTTCCACACGACGGCCAACACCCAGTGGTCGAACCTGGCGCTGTCGGGCCTGCTGGTCGAAATGATGCAGCGCCTGGTCGGGCTGAGCCAGGGCGTCACCGGCGGCGGCAAGGGCCCGCCCCTGGAACCGATCCAAACGCTCGACGCCTTCGGCGTTTTGAAGGACGCGCCGCCGGATGCCGACTCCATCGCGCAGGACAAATTCGCCGACACCGCCGTGTCGCCCCGCAACCCGCCCGGCATTTACGCCCAGGGCTCGAACCGGCGGGTTTTGAATCTGTCCCGCGACATCGCCTTGCCCGCGCCGATGGGCGATCTGCCGGTGGCGGCAACGCGCGTCGCCTACGGCGGCGACCCGGCGGTCGACATCCGCCCGGCGCTGATGGTGCTGGCGCTGGCTCTGGCGCTGATCGACTACGCGGTCAGCCTTTGGCTCCGCGGCGTTTTGCGCCTGCCCCGGCTGGCGGCACCAGCAGCAATGGCGCTGATGATGCTGACCGGCGCCACATCGGCGCAGCAGGTCGACGATGCCTACGCGCTTGAAAACAGCACCGACACGCGCCTCGCCTACGTGGTCACCGGCAACGACGAGGTCGACCGCGTCAGCCGCATGGGGCTTTCGGGCCTGAGCTTGATTGTCCGCCGACGCACGGCGGCTGAGCTGGCGGAACCACGGGGCGTGGAACTCGGCCGTCACGACCTGGGCTTCTTCCCGCTGATCTATTGGCCGGTGACGGCGGGAGTGGCGAATTTGAGCGAACGCGCCCGCCAGGACGTGAACGCCTATTTGCAGAACGGCGGCACCATTCTGTTCGACACCCGCAGCCAGGGTCAGGGCGCCGATCTAGGCGAACTTCGTGAACTGGCGCGGCGGCTCGACATCCCGCCGCTGGTCCCGGCGGCGCCTAACCACGTGTTGTCGCGGGCGTTTTATCTGCTGAACGATTTTCCCGGCCGGTGGCGGGGCGGCGCGTTGTGGATTGAACGCGCCGGCGAACGGATCAACGACGGCGTGTCGCCGGTGATCGCGGGCAGCAACGACTGGGCCGCCGCCTGGGCGATCGACGACGAAACCAGTCAACCGATCCTCCCCGCCGTGCCCGGCGGCGAACGGCAACGCGAACTGGCGTATCGGTTTGGCGTCAATCTGGTGATGTACGTGCTGACCGGCAATTACAAGGCCGATCAGGTGCACCTGCCGGCGATCATGCGGAGGCTCGGCCAATGACGTCGGGCTTGGCGCAGACCATCCAGTTTTTCCCGCTGGCGCCGATACCGCTGATCGCGGCGCTGGCCGCCGCGGCGCTGGCGCTGGTCGCCGTCGCGTTGATCAAACGCGCGCCGGGCGCGTTGTTCAGGCTCGCGTTTTTCGCAGCCATGGTGCTGGCGCTTTTGGACCCGCGGGCGGTGCGTGAAGACCGTACGCCACAGCCGGACGAAACCGTCGTCATCATCGACCGCACGTCCAGCCAGAACACCGGCGAACGGTTGCAGCAGACGTCGGAGGCGGAAGAAGCGATCCTGGCAGCGCTTGACCAGTTCCCCGGGCTCGACACGCGGATTGTCGAGGTTTCGGATTCCGGCGCCAGCGCGCGCCCCGGATCGCGCCTGACCGAGGCACTGACCGCCGCCATGGCGGAAATCCCGAAAAGCCGGTTCGCCGGCGCCATCATCGTCACCGACGGACAGGTCCATGACCTTCCGCAGAGCCAGGACGGCAAACCGAAAGACCCCCGCCTGCGCGGGCCGATGCATGTGCTGCTGACCGGCAAGCGCGGCGAGTCGGACCGCCGGCTGGTGGTCAACGCCGCGCCCGGCTACGGCATCGTCGGCAAGGACGTGACCGTGACCTACACCATCGAGGATAAGCAGGCCGAGGCGAAACACAAAATGGACGGCGGCGCGGTGACCGGCCGGGCGAGCGCCAGGGTCCGGCTGAGCGTCGACGGGGTCGAACGCGAACAGGCCCTGGCGCCCGTGGGTCAAGCGCAGAAATTCACCTTCAAGCTGGAACACGCGGGGCCGAGCCTTGCGGAAATTTCCGTCGAGCCCGCCGAGGGCGAGCTTTCCGAGGTCAACAACCGGGCGCTGGTTTCCGTCAACGGCGTGCGCGACCGGCTGCGGGTGCTGCTGATATCCGGGCAGCCCCACGCGGCGGAACGCACATGGCGCAACCTGCTTAAGTCCGATCCGTCGGTGGACCTTGTCCACTTCACCATTCTGCGCCCGCCGGACAAGGACGACTTCACGCCGTTGAACGAACTGGCGCTGATCGCCTTCCCAACCCACGAACTGTTCGTCGAGCGGCTGGACGAATTCGATCTGATCGTGTTCGACCGCTACCTCAAGCGCGGCGTACTGCAAGCCCAGCACCTGGACAACATCGCCAAGCGGGTGCGCGACGGCGGCGCGTTGCTGATGGCGGTGGGCCCGGAATACACAGGCCGTAACAGCCTGTACAACACGGCGCTGCGCGACGTGCTGCCGGCCGCCCCCACCGGCGACATGGTGGAGTCCGCGTTCCTGCCCCGGATTTCCGGCGCGGGTGAAAAACACCCGGTGACAGCACCCCTGACCCGGCTCGGCCGGCCCGGCGACGCAGGCCCCGCGCTGCCCACGGACCGGCCGGCGTGGGGCCGCTGGTTCCGTCAAGTGCCGGGCCAGGCCGAGAGCGGCGTCACGGTCATGACCGGCGCCCAGGACAAGCCGCTGTTGCTGCTCGGCCGCATCGGCAAAGGCCGGGTCGCGCAGATGATGTCCGATCACATCTGGCTGTGGGCGCGCGGCATCGATGGCGGCGGGCCGCAGGGCGAACTATTGCGGCGCATGGCCCACTGGCTGATGCGTGAACCGGACCTGGAGGAAGAACGCCTGCAAGCGCGGGTCCGCGGCGGCAAGCTGACGATTGAACGACGGACCTTGGGCGATCAGGCGGACAAGGTGACGGTGACGAGCCCTCCCGGCGTCCAACGGGAAATCACCCTGGAGGCCGCCGGGCCCGGCCGCTGGAGAGCCGATCTGACGGCGGCGGAAATCGGCCTTTACCGGATAACCGACGGGACACGGACGGCGCTGGTCGCGTCGGGCGAATTGAACCCGCTGGAACTGTCCGACCTGCGCGCGACCGACCGGCTTCTGAAACCGTTGACCGAAACCGCGGGCGGGTCCATCCGCTGGCTGACCGACGGCATCCCAGACCTGCGCCGGGTCGACCCGCACCGCGACCTCGCCGGCCGATCCTGGATCGGACTGGTCGCCCACAAATCCTATGTGGTGACGGGGCTCCGCGATATTCCGCTTCTGGTCGGGCTGATCCTGGTGGCGCTGACCCTGTCCGCCCTGATGATGGCGTGGTGGCGCGAGGGGCGCTAACCGACCGGCCCGAGCGCCGAAAGGCGCGACGACGTCGGGCGCGGGGTGGCGCAGCAGGTCCGGGCACCCCATGTGTAGGGCAATGACCGTCTCATCATCGTAACAAAACAATGATCGACATCACCCCCCTGGGCGGGCTGGGCCGGCTCGACAACGACTGGCTGGCAGCCCGCTATCACTTCAGCTTCGCCGGATACCGCAACCCAGACCGCCGGGGCCTTGGCCCGCTGCTGGTCTGGAATGACGACACCATTCAGCCCGGCACCGGGTTCGACCCGCACGGTCACCGCGACATGGAAATCATCACCTATGTCCGGAAAGGCGCCATCACCCACAGCGACAACCTGGGCAACGAAGGCCGAACCGCGGCCGGCGACGTCCAGGTGATGTCCGCGGGTACTGGCATCGTCCACGCGGAATACAATCGGGAAGACACGGAAACGACCCTGTTCCAGATCTGGATCGAGCCCGACCGCGCCGGTCACGCGCCCCGCTGGGAAACCCGCGCGTTTCCGAAAACGCCGCTGGATGACGGCGCGGCGCTGCCAGTCCTAGCCTCGGGCCGGGACGCCCACGCGGGCAACGACGCGCTGTTGATCCATCAGGACGCGGCGGTCTTGGGCGGTTTGCTGGCGCCCGGCGCCACGGTGATGCTGGACCTGTCCGGCGGGCGGAAAGCCTATGTGGTCGTCGCCCGGGGCAAGGCGGAGATCAACGGCCGGCCTGCGCCGGAACGGTCGGGCGCCATGGTGCGGGATGTGGACAGCCTGATCATCGTGGCCGAAGACGAAACGGAAATCGTTGTCGTCGACGTGCCGTAAACGGCGCCGCGATCGGGGCGCCCGCCTTGCGAAGGATTAGGCGACCCGGTCGAGCGGTTTTTCGCCGGCGAAGAACGCGACAGCGTTTTTCATGACGCGGAACCCCATGGCGTTGCGGGTTTCCAGCGTCGCGCTGCCCAGGTGCGGCAGCAGCACGACATCGTCGCGGCCCACGAGAAAATCCGGGACGGCGGGTTCGCCATCGAACACGTCGAGCCCGGCGCCGGCGATCTCGCCCGCGTCCAGCGCCGCCGCCAGGTCGGCCTCGTTCACCAGCCCGCCCCGGCCGGTGTTGATGAGGATCCCGCCGGACTTCATGCGCTTCAGCATGGCCGCGTCGATCATGTGATGATTTTCAGCCGTCGCCGGGCAGTGCAGCGACACGAAATCACAAAGCGGCAACAGGTCTTCGACCGCCGCCACCTGTTCGGCCGCGTTTTCGGCCAACACGTCCGCTGGCACCGAGGACCGGGAATAAACCTTGATCTTCATGCCGAAGCCATGGTGCGCGCGACGCGCCGTCGCCTGGCCGATGCGGCCGTACCCGATGACGCCCAGGGTCGCGCCGGTGACATGACGGCCCAGCATGTGGGTCGGCCGCCAGCCAGTCCACGCCTTCTCGCGGACGTGGCGTTCGCCCTCGCCCACCCGGCGGGCGACCGCGAGGATCAGCGCCAGCGCCAGGTCGGCGGTGGCGTCGGTCAGCACGTCCGGCGTGTTGGTCACGGCGATGCCGCGGGCGGCGGCGGCCTTGACGTCAATGTTGTTGAAACCGACGCCGAAGTTGCCGATCAGTCGGGCGCGTATGTAATCGCCCGACAGCACGTCGGCGTCGATCCGGTCGGTCACCGCTGTGAACACGGCGTCATGTTGGCGGAACGCGCGTTTCATGGCGTCGGGCGCCAACGGCCGGTCTTCCAGATTGAAGGTGACGTCGAAGTGTTCCGTCAACCGGGCTTCGACATCGGCCGGCCAGCGCCGGGTGATCAGAACCTTGGGTTTCATGGCGTCGGATCCTGAAACTAGTCGGCGGCGGCCCCGCAGGGATGGGAGGAGGGCCGCCGCCCTAGGGAGTCCCCTTTTCAGCCAGCGGCACTGACTGCCAAGGGGGCCAAAGATGCGGTGTGGCGGTAATGTTCTTCCGCGGCGGCGACGCCGGATCCGGCTTCGACAGGGATGCCGAGATCGCGCATGGCCATTTCCGCGCCGGCGATGGCCTGGATCAGCATCAGTTCGTTGAGCCAGCCCAGGTGGCCGATGCGGAACACCTTACCGGCGACTTTGTTCAGCCCGGCGCCGAGCGACAGGCCGTATCGGTGATAGGCGATCTGAATGACCTCGGCGGCGTCGAAACCGTCGGGCACGCAGATAGCGCTGACCGTGTCGGAATAGGTTCTCGGGTCTTTCGCGCAGAGCTTCAAACCCCAGCCGTCGATGACCGCCCGGCGCACGCCTTCGGCCAGACGATGATGGCGGGCGAACACGTTTTCAAGGCCTTCCTCCTCAAGCATGGCGATGGAGGCGCTGAGCCCGTGCAGCAGCGTAGTCGCCGGCGTGTAGGGGAAGTAGCCCGCGTCGTTGTTCTTGATCATGTCGCCGAAGTCGAAGAAGCAGCGCGGGCAATTGGCGGTCTTCGACGCGGCGATGGCCTTGTCGGATGCGGCGACGATGGCGAGCCCCGTCGGCAGCATGAACCCTTTTTGCGTCCCCGACACCGCCAGGTCGACGCCCCAGTCGGACATCCGGAAATCCATGCTGGCGACGGACGACACGCCGTCGACCATCAGCAGCGCCGGATGGCCGGCGGCGTCGAGTGCCTTGCGCACAGCGGCGATGTCGCTGGTCACGCCGGTCGCCGTTTCGTTGTGGCAGGCGAGCACGGCTTTGATCTTGTGATCTTTGTCGGCAGCGAGCGCTTCGGCGTATTTTTCAACTGGGATGGCGCCGCCCCATTCGCACTCGATGACCTGCACGTTCAGGCCATGACGGCGGCAGAGTTCGGCCCAAAGATGCGAGAATTGGCCGAACACGGCGGTCAGCACCGTGTCGCCCGGCGAGAGGGTGTTGGTGATCGACGCTTCCCAGCCGCCGGTGCCGGAACCGGGGAATAGAAACACCCGGCCGTTTTTCAGTTTGAAGATGCGCTTCAGGTCCCCGAACAGGCCGAGCGTGAAGTCCGGAAAGTCCGGCGCCCGGTGATCTTCGAGCGGCAGGTCCATCGCTTGACGCAGGCGGTTCGGGATGTTGGTGGGTCCGGGAACAAACAGACCTTGATTACCTGTGCGCATGTTTAACTCCTCAATCTCCATCGGCGGCCATCGGCGGCAAACCAAATCGACTTTTTGTTTTATACTAAAACGTTATATCGAGTATTATACGAGGCTTGTAAACGAGCAAAATTATCATAGATGCATAAGTTTTTCTTATGAGAAAGCTGAAAGACAGGCTCCCCCCCGCAAACAGCCTGATCGCCTTCGAGGCGGTCGCCCGTCATCAAAGCTTCACCAAGGCAGCGGCGGAGCTTCTGGTTTCCCAGGCGGCGGTCAGCCGGCAGATTCAGATCGCCGAGGATTCGCTGGGGGTTAAGCTGTTCGTCCGCCACCACCGCAAGATCGAACTGACCCGCCAGGGATCGGCGCTGTTCAACGCGGCGTCCATGGGGCTCGAACACATCGCCCATACCTGCGAGGAAATGCGCATGGGCGAGGAACGGGCCGACATCACCGTTTCATCGAGCGTCACCTTCGCGTCGTTCTGGCTGATGTCGCGCATTGCCAAGTTCCGCGCCGAACAGCCCGAGGTCGACGTGCGCATGGTGGCGTCGCCCCGGGTCCGCGACCTGGGCTTGAGCGGCATCGACTTCGCCGTCCGCTACGGCTCCGGCAACTGGCCAAACACGGCGGCGGATCTGATGTTCGAAAACGATATCTTTCCCGTCTGCTCCCCCGCTTATTTAGATATCCACGGGCCGTTCGCGGGCGTTCCGGACCTGAGCCGCGCGACGTTGTTGAAGCTGTCCCAGTCGCATCGCAACTGGACCCGCTGGCACGACTGGTTCGCCGCCTTCGGCCATCAGGACAGCCCGGACACGCGGGTGCATCGATATGACAACTATCTGTTGTTGATCCAGGCGGCGATCCGCGGCGAAGGCATCGCGCTCTGCGGCCGGCGGCTCGCCGACGACATGATCCGAAACGGCGAACTTATGCGGCCGGTGGATGCCTTGCTCAAATCCGATTACGCGTTTTATCTGCTGCGCCCGGCGGACGACGTGCTGACCCCGGCCAAGGCGCGGTTCCGCGACTGGCTGTTGAAAGAGGCCGGCGCCGCGCCGGCGCCGGGCGACTGAGCACGGGACGATCGATCGCGGGGCTACGCCGCCGCGACGGCCTCGACCTCGGCCAGAAACTTCGGATTGGCAAGGCCCGCAACAATCAACAGCGTCGACGCGCACAGATGCCCGCCCATGAACGCGTCCCGCGCCTTCCGCATGGCGGCGATGTCGTCGGCATTGACCAAGTAGATGGTGATGCGAACGAGGTTTTTGACGGACATGTCCGCTTCTTTCAGGATTTCACCCAGTTTGTCGAAGATCGCGTCCAACTGGCCTTCGATGCCGTCAACGACGTTGCCGTCCCGGTCGGCGCCCACCTGGCCCGAGACATGCACCCATCGGGTCGCGTCCGTCAACTCGGTCGCCAACGCATAGGCCGAAAACGGCTTGTGAACCGCCGCGGGCTGTAAGGTTCGCATGTTCATAAAGATCCCTCCCAACTTGAGCAACTGGGCCCCAAGGGGGCCCGGGGGAATCCCCTCGGCAACCCCCGATGAGGTTCCGCAACGCGCAAGCGGAGCGAGAGCCAAGCGGCCGGACGGCCGCGCCCGGCGATTGAGGGGAAAACAAAACCGAACTATTGATGTTCCAGGTCCTTGTTGATCAGCACCTGGGCGACGCCATGGACGGCGCCCTGCTCCACCGCTTCATGCGACTTGACCATGTCGTCGAAGGCGAAGCGCTCGCCCACCCGGTGAACCAGGGTATCTTCGGACAAGACGGGGCTGACTTCGAAAAAGATTTCGTCAAGAGTCGTCGTCGGCAGTCCGTAGATGCTGAACATCCTGATATTCAAGTTGTGCTGCATAAGCTGGAAGAAGTCGATGGTCGGCATGGCTTCTCCCTCCGACGCGTAGGTCGAGATGACGCCGTTGACCTTCAGGATGTCCGTCGCCACGCCGATGTTGACGCCGAAGGCGACATCGACGATGCGGTCGACCCGGCCGCCGGCCGCCTCGACGATCCGCTTGGCCAAGTCCGGCTCCCGGTAATTGAGCGCATGGGCAGCGCCCAGTTGTTTGGCTTCCGCGCAATTGGCGTCGGACCCGCAGGTGGCGATCATCGTGGCCCCGGCCCACGCGCCCAATTGCACGGCATAGGCGCCGACCCGCCCGGTGCCGCCGGTGACCAAAATCGTTTTTCCGGAAATATTGCCGTCGGCAAACAGCGCGTTCCAGGCCGTCACCACCGGCACGCCGGCGCAGGCCCCGTCGCTGAGCGTAACGTCGCCCGGCAGGTTGACCGCCTGACGCTGGGGCAGCACCACGTATTCCGCCGCCGTACCGTGCGGGCGGCCGTGCTGCGCGCCGAAAATCCAGACCCGCTGGCCGACGCGGCTTTGGCTGACGCCGTCGCCGACACGGTCGATGACGCCGGATCCGTCGTTGTTGGGGATGATCGGCGAAAATCGGCTGAGTTCGCGCCCCGATGACCGGCGCTTCACATCCGTCGGATTGACCGCCGAGTAGGCGACGCGGACCCGGACCTCACCGGGACCCGGCTCCGGATCCGGCCATTCGGCCTGCTTCAGAACGTCGGCCGCCGGGCCGGCTTTGTCATAGGAAAACACGTGCATGGAGAGCTCCAATCTTAAGGAAATCAGGTTGCGGCAAAGTGGCCCCGATCCCCGCCCAAGACAAGAGGCATTCGGCCCCCGCGCCCACCCCGAACCCGGCAAGATTTGCCGCCGCGGCGGTGGAAAGTGCCCATTCCGGCCTCCGGGAAAATACCTAACCTATTGAAAAAAAAGGTATCAATCCTGGCACAGGATGTGAACCGTAAATGCCAAGTCCTGGATCGGGATCAACCCCGGCGACGGCACCATGTAAGGAACGGGAAAAATGAATCCTCTTATGATCGCAGCCACCGGTATGGTGGCCCAGCAGACCCGCGTGGACGTGATCGCCAACAACCTGGCGAACATGAACACCACCGGCTATCAGAAAAGTCGGGCCAGTTTTCACGACCTGGTTTACCAAAATCAGAATCGGCCCAATTCCACCAAATCGCGCGCGTCGGGCATTGTGCCCTCGGGCGTCAAGGCCGGCCATGGGGTCCGCATAGCGGACGCCTACCGGATCGCCGAACAGGGCAGCCTGCGCCAAACCGGCAATGCGCTTGATCTGGCGATCGAGGGCCGGGGCTACTTTCAGGTGACCCTGCCAAACGGCGGCACGGCTTATACCCGCGCCGGCGCCTTTCAGTTGGATCAGGGCGGACAACTGGTGACCGCCGACGGCCTCGCAGTCGGCGGCATTGCCGTGCCGGCCAACGCCATCGACGTGTCGGTCAACCGGTCGGGCGAAGTTTTGGCCAGCCTGCCGGGGACGGCGCTGCCGGCCAACATCGGCCAGCTACAATTGGTCCGCTTTCCCAACGAAGGCGCGCTGAGAGCGATCGGCGACAACCTTTATCAGGAAACCCCGTCCTCGGGCCCGGCCGCCGCCGGCATCGCCGATACGCCGGGATACGGATCGGTTCTGCAGGGCTTCATCGAGACCTCCAACGTCAACCCGGTGGAGGAAATCACCTCGCTGATCCAGGCCATGCGGGCGTACGAGCTGAATTCCAAGGTAATCCAGACGGCCGACCAGATGATGGCGACCAACCCGAGCCGTTAACCGGACTTAAACCATAGCCGGGGCATAACATTCCGGCATACTAACCGCGGCAAATGGACCGCGGGCACCTAAGAAGGCCGGTCGGGCGGCCCTAAAAAAACCGAATATACGAGACGCTTCGTTCGTTTCGTTCGATCAAAAAGCCAGCGGCGGCCCCAGAATGCGGGCCGCCGCCGAGTTTATTCAAGTTCCGATCATTCGATGCCGGTTACTTATCTAGCCAGACCTGATCCAGATGCTGGTTCAGGTAGTGGCTCGGCGCGATCTTCCAGCCCTTCACATAGGAACGGTGCGGGTTGATCTTGTACCACCACAACGTAATCAGCTCATGCGCCTGGTCGGACAGGACCCGCTGTTCGAAGGCCCGGATCATTTCCCGCTGTTTCTTCTCGTCGCCGGTCTGCAGCAACGAGGTGTACATGTCTTCCAACTTCTGGTCCTTGTAGTTGCCGTAGTTGTCGCCGGCAGACCCCAGAAACTTCGTCAGGTCGACAATCGGGTTGATGACCGACTGGCAGTTGAAGTCGATGGATACGTCGAAGTCTTTTTTCTTCCGCAGCGAGTCATAGAACGGCGCAGACGGCTGAACCCGCTGTTTGGCGTTGAAGCCGGCCTGCCGCGCCGGGCCGACCGGACGCCCGCAAGCCGACCACGCCATCCCTTGCGGGCTTGAGACTTCGAAGATCGATTTCTACGGCCACGCCACTTCGGGCGGCAGGCTCATCAGGATAGCTTCCGTATTGCCGCCGGTCTGCAGTCCGAAGATCGTGCCGCGGTCGTAGAGCAGATTGAACTCCACATACCGGCCGCGCTTGATCCGCTGGGCCTGGCGCTGATCGTCGCTCCAATCGTCGTTCATGTGGCGGCGGACGATTTCCGGATAGATTTTCACGAAGGCGCGGCCCACGTCCTGGGTGAAGGCGAAGTCGGCATCCCAATCGCCGGTCGTCAGGTTGTCGTAAAAAATGCCGCCGACGCCGCGGGCTTCGCCCCGGTGCTTCAGGTAGAAGTATTCGTCGCACCATTTTTTGAACTTCAAATAATAAGCCGCGTCGTGCGCGTCGCACGCACCCTGGAACGCCGCGTGGAAATCGGCGGTGTCTTTATCGACCGGAAACACCGGCGTCAGATCGCCGCCGCCGCCGAACCAACCCTGCGTGGTGACGATCATTCGTGTATTCATATGCGCGATGGGCACCACGGGCGAATTAGGATGAATGACGACGGAAACGCCCGATGCCCAAAACCGGGGGTCCTTGTCGGCGCCCGGTATGCGGCCCCGGAATTCTTCCGAAAATTCGCCCATGACGGTGGAAACGTTGACGCCGGCCTTTTCGAACACCCGCCCCAGTCGCATCACCGACATGACGCCGCCGCCGCCGAGCGGCCCGCCCTCGCCTGCTTTATTTTTGTCGCTGTAGGGCCGGTCCCAGGCCTTGCGTTCGAACCGGCCGGCATTGCGCGCGCTGGTTCCGTTGGGACCGGTGACATCGTCCTCGATTTTTTCCAGCGCCGCGCACAGATCGTCGCGCACCTGTTCGAACCAGGCCTTTACCTTCGATTTCCGGGCGTCCGTGAAAGCTTCGTTGCTCATCGTCTATCCTAAGTCGGCTTTGTCTTCTCTTGGGTCCTGTGCGGGGGCCAGGTCCCCAGTTGCGTCAGCGCCTGTCCCAGCACCATGGCCGCGGACGCGGCCAGGTTCAAGGACCGCGCACCCGCCGCCATGGGGATGCGGACGCGCAGGTCCGCCGCATCATGAACATGGTCGGGCACGCCGGCGCTTTCCCGCCCGAATAAGAATAAGTCACCCGGATTGAAATTGACCTCGGTCAACGGCGCCGCCCCCTTTGTGGTCAGCAGAACCAGCCGGCCCCGGGGGGCGGCGGCGAAATCCGCCCAGGACTCGTGCAGGGTAAGCCGAAGGTTTTCCAGATAATCCATCCCGGCGCGGCGCATTTTAGCGTCGTTGAAGACGAATCCGCAGGGCCCGATGACGTGCGCGGCGACGTCCAGGCACGCCGCCGTGCGCAGAACCGCGCCTGTGTTTTGCGGGATATCGGGTTCGAACAGGGCGATTTCGACGGGTACGGGCATGATCGGGCCATGAAGGTCCAAAAATCGCGATTTTTCAACAGATTCTTGACGTTCAAAGCCCTTGCCAGGGGCACCGGGGGGCAATATTGTCCGGGCCGGGCGTCCGGGCATTCCGCGCGGGCGAGCATGCCCTAGCGGGAAAATGAAACCCGGCGTTGCCTCTTGTCTCCCGGTCTTTTAGTTTCGGGGGGTTTGGGGCCTTGGGCCGGATAGTCCGGTTCCGCAGGGCGTGGTCAAAAACAACAGATTTTAAGGGGAAGTGCTGATGAGCGATACGGCGAGCACCCCGCCAACTGCTGAAATCGACGAGCAAACACGCCGCGATTTCCTTCTCGTTTCAACGGCGACCGTCGGCGCGGTGGGTACCGCGCTGTCCGTGTGGCCTTTCATCAACAGCCTTAATCCGGCGGCGGACACGCTGGCCCTGGCGACGACGGAAGTGAACCTCTCGCCGATCGCTTCCGGCCAATCGATCACCGTCGTCTGGCAGGGCAAGCCGGTGTTCATCCGCCACCGCACGGCGGCGGAAATCGACCAGGCCAAAAAGGACGACGAGGCCGCGCTTCCCGATCCGGCCAAGGACATAGACCGGGTCAAGAAGGCCGAATGGCTGATCATGGTCGGCGTTTGCACCCACCTGGGCTGCATTCCGCTGGGCCAGAAGGAAGGCGAACCGAAAGGCGAATTCGGCGGCTGGTTCTGCCCCTGCCACGGCTCGCACTACGACACCTCGGGCCGGATCCGCAAAGGCCCCGCGCCGCAGAACCTGACGGTGCCGGCATATGAATTCACGTCCGACACGCAAGTGAAGATCGGGTGAGGGAGGACGACATGAGCGACCATCAACAGACCTCCGGCGGCCTGATGCAGAACGGCGTCGTCAAATGGATCGAACATCGGCTTCCGGTGTTCAGCTTCCTGGATCATTCCCTCGGCACGCAGTACCCGACGCCGAAAAACCTGAATTACTGGTGGAACTTCGGCTCGCTGGCCGGGATCGCCCTGGTGATCATGATCGTGTCGGGCATCGTGCTGGCCATGCACTACACCCCGCATGTCGATTTGGCCTTTAATTCGGTCGAACGCATCATGCGCGACGTCAACGGCGGCTGGCTGATCCGTTACCTGCACATGAACGGCGCCAGCTTCTTCTTCATCGCCGTCTACATTCATATTTTCCGGGGCCTCTACTTCGGCTCTTATAAGTATCCGCGCGAACTCTTGTGGATCATCGGCGTGCTGATCCTTCTCGCCATGATGGCGACGGCGTTCATGGGCTACGTTCTGCCCTGGGGCCAGATGAGCTATTGGGGCGCTACGGTCATCACCAACCTTTTCTCGGCCGTGCCGGTCGTCGGCGACATGATCGTGACGCTCTTGTGGGGCGGCTTCGTGGTCGATAACCCGACACTCAACCGGTTCTTCTCGCTGCACTACCTGATGCCCTTCGTGATTTTAGGCCTCGTAGGCGTGCACATCTGGGCGTTGCACATGTTCGGGTCCAACAACCCGACCGGCGTCGACGTGAAGGGCCCGCAGGACACCATCGGCTTCCACCCGTACTTCACCATCAAGGATCTGTTCGGGATGGTGGTCTTCCTGCTGATCCTCTGCTTCTTCGTGTTCTACGCGCCCAACTACTTCGGGGAGGCCGACAACTACATCCCAGCCAACTCGCTCGCGACACCGCCGCACATCGTGCCGGAATGGTACTTCTTGCCGTCTTACGCGATCCTCCGCGCCTTCACAAACGAGTTCATCCTATACTGGCCGGTGTCGTGGCTGATCACCGCGAAACTGGCGGGCGTTATCGCCATGTTCGGCTCGATCATCCTGCTGGCCCTGGTGCCGTGGCTCGACACCTCGCGCGTGCGCAGCGCCACTTACCGGCCCATCTACCGCTTCTTCTTCTGGGTGTTCGTGCTGGACTGGGTCGCCCTCGGCCTTGTCGGCGCGCATCCGCCGGAAGGTGCGTGGGTCCTGATCGGCCAGATCGCGACCGTGTACTATTTTGCCCACCTGCTTCTCATCCTGCCCATTCTGGGCTTGATCGAGCGGCCCCTGCCGACGCCGGAGAGCATCTCGGCGTCCGTCACCCAGCCGGCGGAGTAAGAATCATGATGATGAAAACCATCAAATCCGCCTTTATGGGCATCGCCGCCGCTGGGCTTCTGGCGTCAGCCACGGGCGCAACCCCGGCAAATGCCGCCGGCAACGCCCCTAAGCCGCCGGCGCAAAGCTGGTCGTTCCAGGGCGTGTTCGGCACCTTCGACCGGGCCGCCGTGCAGCGAGGCTACAAGGTGTACAAGGAAGTGTGCGCCGCGTGTCATTCGCTGAACCTGATCCGCTACCGCAACCTAATAGACATCGGCTTCTCCGAAGCCCAGGCCAAGGCGCTGGCGGCGCAGGCCGAAATCACCGACGGCCCCAACGCCGACGGCGAGATGTTCAAGCGCAAGCGTACGCTCAGCGACCCGATGCCGGCCCCCTTCGCCAACGCCAACGCGGCGGCGGCGGCCAACAGCGGCAAGGCGCCGCCGGACCTGTCCTTGATCACCAAGGCGCGGGCCCAGGGCGGGGACAGCCTGCTTAAATTCTCAATGAAGCATCCGGGCGGGTTCACCACCGGCGCGGATTACATCTACGCGCTGATGACCGGCTACACCAAACCGCCCGCCGGCGTGCCCGAGAATGCGAATTACAACAAGTACTTCCCGGGCGGCGTCATTGCCATGCCGAACCCGTTGTCCGACGGCGGCGTCGAGTATTCCGACGGCACCAAGGCGACGGTCGACCAGATGGCGCGGGACGTGACCCTGTTCCTGGTGTGGACGGCGGAACCGGAGCTCGAGGCGCGCAAGCGCCTGGGCGTCAAGGTGATGCTGTTCCTGATCATCCTGGCGGGCATGATGTATGCTCTCAAACGGAAGATCTGGTCGGATATCCACTAGCCGCAAACCCCGAGCGGCGAAGCCGCGACGACGTGTTTGCGCGAGAACAAAATGCAATAACGTCTGAGACCGCGACGAATACAAAAGGCCCCGCAAACGCGGGGCCTTTTTTGTTTTGAACCGCCGCGGCAATGAGGCACTGAGACTTGCGGCCTGTCGGTTCTTGTCACCCCGGCGAAAGCGAGGGTCCAGAATCAACGCCACCTGGATTCCCGGGTTTGCGGGGATGACGGCGATTTTCTCACTGGCTCACAGTCTCTGTCGTCAATTCCATCGACGCTTATTTCAAGAAGTCTTCCCGGAAATCCCGGATCACTTGATCGAGAGTTTCATCTGCCGGGCAACCGATGGCGAACGCGCGGGTCGGGTCCATGAACAACGGCCACGACCCGCAGATGGCCGCGACGGACGGGTCGGGGCGCGGGTTGATGGGACCTAGCCGGATGCCGTCCTCGCCCGCCACGCGTTCCAGTGCGGCGATCATTTCCTTGACCGTATAGACGTTGTTGGGCAGCGCAACCGACCGGTCGGGGCCGATGTCGGCGCCCTTTGCCTCGTGTGCGGCGATAAATCCCCGGACGGCGTTGCGGTATCCCAGGAGCATCATCTGGAAGTCTTCGGAAACCGGCAGCAGGTGTTCCCGCCCCTGTAACGGCTCCCGAAAAATACCCGACGCCCAGCCCGACGCTGCCGCGTTGGGCGCGCCCGGGCGGATGACGATGGTCGGCAGTCGCACGGTCCGCCCGTCGATATAGCCCTTCCGTGTGTAGTCGTTGATCGCCAATTCGCCGAATGCCTTGGTCATGCCGTAGGTCGTTTGCGGCGTGTGGCGGGTCAGGTCATCCACATTGCGCGGCAGGTCCGGTCCGCCGAACGCGGCGAGGCTTGAGGCAAACACCACGCGGGGCGCCGTGCCTGTTGCCCGCGCGGCCTCCAGCACGTTCAGGCCGCCCATCAGGTTGACCTGGATGGCAAGGTCGAAATCCTTTTCGCCGCCAGCCGAGACGACGGAGGCCAGATGGAAGATCGAGATGTCTTCCCGGTCGACCAACGCCGTCACCGTGTCTTGATCCGATATGTCGCCGGAAACGACGGAAACCCGGTCGTCGGCCCACGGCAAGGGAGCGTCCGGCACCATGTGGTCGAACAACGTGATCGCGTCGACTTTCTGCTGGCCGCCACCGGGGCCGGCCCCGGAACAAGCCATGGTGCCCTTTCCAATGATCGCCTTAGCGATCATCTGGCCCAGAAACCCGCAGCCGCCGGTTATCAGAACTTTCACGCTTGCTTCTCCCGCCCGCCGATTACGCCAGCGGCGTCAGGCCGCACTTTTCGATGACGCGCTTGACGCTTGGCCGTTCCTCAACCCGCTTGGCGAGCGCCCACAACTCGGGAAACGCCTCGTCCGTTTTAGGTTCGACCCGAAGACCCCAGCGCGCGTGCACCCAGGCAAGCGCGTCGGCGCAGGTCATCTTATCGCCGACCAGCCAGCCCGACCCTTCCTTGGCCCAGCCGTTGGTCCGCGTCATCGCGGCGATCCAGTTCTGCCGGCCCTTTTCCTTAAGGTCGACCTGAACTTTTTCGTCGTCGTGCCAGCGGAACGGCCGCAGGTAGAGAGCAAACCCTATGGGGTGCTGCTGCGACGCCATGAAGTTCAGGCACATGAGCATCTTGCCGTTATCCCAGCTGTCCGCCGCCGGGATGAGATCCGACCCGAACTTGTTGGCGGCCCAGATGGCGATGGCGACGCTTTCGGTCATCAGATCGCCGTCGTCGTTGATCAGGGACGGCACCTGATTGCGCGGGTTAATCTTGCGGTATTCCTCGGACGCCAGCATGGCGTCGTCGACGGCGACGGGCTCGAACTCGGCGCCCGCGTCCTCCAGCACGATATAGGGTAGCATGGCGCAGGAACCGGAGCGGTAATAGAACTTCATGGTGTTTTCTCCGGATAGAGGGATGAGAGACCTTTACTTGATGCGGGGGCGACGCCGCGTTCGGTGATCAGACCGGTGACCAGCCGCGCCGGCGTCACGTCGAAGGCGTAGTTGGCGGCGGCGGAGCCGTCGGGCGTGATCTGCACGGTCACGACCGCGCCGTCGGCCGTCTTGCCGGTCATTTTGGTGACCTCGTCCGATGACCGCTGTTCGATCGGGATGTCCCGGACGCCGTCGGTCAAGGTCCAGTCGATGGTCGGGCCCGGCAAGGCAATGTAAAACGGCACGCCGTTGTCTTGCGCCGCCAGGGCCTTTAAATAGGTGCCGACCTTGTTGCACACATCGCCCGAGGCCGCCGTGCGGTCGGTACCGACGATGCACATGTCGACCTCGCCGTGCTGCATCAGGTGGCCGCCGACGTTGTCGACGATGACCGTGTGCGGCACCCCGTGCTGACCCAGTTCCCAGGCGCTCAGGCTGGCACCCTGGTTCCGGGGCCGGGTTTCGTCGACCCACACATGCACCGGGATGCCCGCGTCATGCGCTTTATAGATAGGGGCGAGCGCCGTGCCCCAGTCGATGGTGGCGAGCCAGCCGGCGTTGCAGTGGGTCAAGACATTAACCGGCGCTTTGCCAGCGCCCTTCTTTTTCCAGGCGGCCTCGATCAGGTCCTTGCCGTGTTCGCCGATGGCGGAACAAATCTCCACATCCTCGTCGGCGATTTCCTGAGCGCGTTTGTAGGCGGCAACTTTGCGCTGGTTTTCCGACAAGGGCGTCAGCAGCGTCTTCATTTCATCCAAGGCCCAGCGCAGGTTGACCGCTGTCGGCCTGGCCGCCATCAGCCGGTCGTAGGCGCGGACGAGCCCGGCGTCCGACGGGTCCTCGTGCATGGCGAGCGCCATGCCCCAGGCCGCCGTGACGCCGATCAGCGGCGCGCCCCGGACCAGCATGCGGGCGATGGCGTCGGCCGTGGCCGCCATGGTTTCAAGCCGCACGATTTCAAATGCGAACGGCAGGCGGGTCTGATCAATGATCTCAACCGACCAGCCGTCATCGCCAAGCCAGATGGTGCGGTAAGGGGCGCCGTTGACTTTCATGTCGATGAACCGGCCTGCGCCTAGACGCCTTCGGCCGCTTCGGTGATGCAGATGTCGCGGGTGACGCCGCCGTCCAGGGCCTTTCGCGCGGTGGCGTATTCCGGGCTGTCGTAAAACCCGGCGGCGGTGTCCCATGAAAGATGTTCGGCGAGCGCGACGCGGGTCTGCTCGAACCCTTCGAACGTATGCGTCCGCCCGGCGCGGGCCAAAAAGCGCCCGCCCGCGACCTTCATCGCCTCGGTCGCCTTGGCGGCATAGGCCGCTATCTTGTCCGGATCGTGGACGGTCATGTGCGCGCCGATCCAGAACGCGACGGGGCCCTTGGTGTCGCCCCGGGGGGCGAGGTCCTCGACCCCTTCGACGGCGAACACGTCGCGGGTGACGGCACCGGCCTTCACCGGTTCCAACGCGGCCTGATACGCCGCCGACGCATAGGTGTCGCAGGCCGCGTCGAAGGACGGAAATTCAATGATCACCACGCGGGCTTGTTCGAACCCTTCTAACGACTTGATTTTGCCGCCGCGGGCCAGGAACCGGCCGCCGCCGGCCTTGATCGCCGGTCCGGCCAGATCAGCATAAACCTTCATTTTGTCGGGGTCGTGGATCTGATTGCGCAGCGAACACCAATAGGCTTTGAGCATGGTAAAAGTCTCCTCCAACGGGCATTTATTGTTATCCCGGTCTTAGCACGCGGGCCAGATCATAGCCACCGCCGAACACGGGATTTATAGGCCCGGTAATCGTCGCCGAAGGCGTCTTCGAGCATGGCTTCCTCGACCGCAATAAATTTCCTTCGAATCAGCCAGATAAAGACGGGGATCACGAGAAAAGCCGACGCCGCGCCCAACACCACGCCGGCGCCCAGCAACCCGAGAACCATGGCCGAATAAATCGGATTTCGCGAAAACCGGAAGGGGCCTTCGGTCAGCAGGCGGGTCGAAACCTCGTAAGGCTTGATGGTCGTTTCCGCCTGTTCGAACCGCCACCACACCGTGATGACGATGACGAACCCGGTCGCGATCAGCGCCCAGCCCGCATATGTGGCGGGCGGCGTCACGACGATGGTTAGCGGCAGGAAATACGCCAGTTCCAGCATCACCGCGAGCGTGCCCAAGAAATAAACCGGCGGCAGCAGGCGCGGACTGTCCGGTTTTTCAGATGCGGCGGAACCGGGAGGTTGATCGTCGGCCATGGCGGCGGGGTTACTGGTTCAGCACCCGGCCGGCGACGGCGGACAATTTTTCGACCATTGCCGGGTCGCGGGCATCGGGCGCGGTGATGATCGCCGATTCCAGGGCCGTGTGGCATCCGGCGTGGCAGGTTTCCGCCCGCTCGGCGAGCCTGGGCGCCACGGCCTTAACCAGCGCCCGCCCCTTGTCGGCGTTATCCAGCAAGACCTTGATGATCGAATCGACCGTCACATGGTCGTGGTCCGGGTGCCAGCAGTCGTAATCCGTCACCATGGCGACGGTGGCGTAACAGATTTCCGCCTCGCGGGCCAACTTGGCCTCGGGCATGTTGGTCATGCCGATGACGTCGCACCCCCACGACCGGTACAACTCGCTTTCGGCCAGGGTCGAAAACTGCGGCCCTTCCATGGCCAGATACGTGCCGCCCCGCTGATGCGGGATGTCGAGTTCCTTCAGCGCCGCCTCGAGCGCGTCGCCTAGGCGCGAGCACGTCGGATGGCCGAAGCCCACGTGCGCGACCAGGCCCGAGCCAAAAAAGCTTTTTTCCCGGGTGAAGGTGCGGTCGATGTACTGATCCGCCAGAACGAAGGTGCCGGGCGGCAAATATTCCTTCAACGACCCGCAGGCGGAGACCGACAGGATTTCCGTCACGCCCGCGCTCTTCATGGCGTCGATGTTGGCGCGGTAGTTGACTTCCGACGGCGGGATGCGGTGGCCGCGCCCGTGGCGGGGCAGAAACACCATAGGCTGGCCGTCCAATTCGCCGAACAGCAGTTCATCCGACGGGTCGCCGAAGGACGACCCAACGCGCCGCCATTCCTTGTCGGCAACTCCGTCGATCTCGTAGATACCGCTGCCGCCGATGACCCCGATGACGCAGGGGGTCCCCGGCGGGTTGCCGGGCTTGGTCTGATCCGCCATTGTCGGTCCTTATGCCGCGACGTGTTCGTCGAATAGGAGGAAGGTCCTGACGGAGGCGACCTGCGCCGCGTGCGGCTTGAACGACCCGCGCATGTCGCAATGGAATCCGTGGTCAGCGTCGTAGATATAGACCGGGCATTCGGGGTGCGCCTCGGCGATCTGATCGACATCGGCCAAAGGGATGCCCTTGTCGTGTTCGCCGAAATGCAGGATCGTCGGGCAGTTGGGCTGCTCTTTCACGTAGGGCAGAATGCCGCCTCCGTAATAACAGGCGGCCGCCTGGAAATGCAAGCGGCAGGCCGACGCCCAGGTGACGACGCCGCCCCAGCAAAAGCCGGTGATGCCGACACGGCCGGCCTCCGCCGCCACTTTGCGGGCGGCCTCTACGTCCATAATCACATTGTCGAACGCGGCATTGCCCTTGTCCTTCAGGCCACGGCCGACGGCGATCTCGTCCGGCGTGTAACCGCATTGAAAGTTCGGCTCGAACCGGTCGTAGACCGCCGGCGCCACGGACAGATAGCCCAGGTCGGCAAACCGGTCGCACAGGTCGCGGATGTGTTCGTTGACGCCGAAAATTTCCTGAATGACGACGATGCCGCCACGGGCCTTGCCCGCCGGATCGGCGCGGTAGGCGCCGAGCTCGAACCCGTCCTCGGCTGTAAGTTTGATGTCTTTTCCCAATTTCTGACCCTCCCTTGATCCTTTGATTTGATGCGTGGCCATAGCCTAGCGCACCCGCCGAAACCACGAAAGCGCAGATCGACAGGCCGGTGATATCGAAATACCGTAATGAAATCAGTTCACTTCGTGGGCTTTGAGAAACAGCGCCTGCGACAGACTATTGAAAAACTGCTGATAGGGCTGCGGGTCGCTGACCGCGGTAAGGCTGTGCTGGTCGCTGGCGCGAACGACAGTCAGGGCATCGCCCCGGCGGCGCGCGGTGACGGTCATTTTAAGCAGATAGTTCCCCGCCTTGGTCGCGCTGACCAGGCCCAATAACTGTTCTACTTTGTCGACGGTGAACCCTAGGTTTTGCAAGGTTGCGATCACCGTGCGAACCGTCAGCGCCGTGTCGGCGATATCAAACGCCCGCGCATGAGTCGACCGGAGCGATACTTGGCTTTGGTCCATCGGCAGAACCTGTTAACGGGAATCGGTCTGGCATACGGACACGGAAAGCGCCGCCAACAGAAACACGGCCGAGAGACAACGGCGAAGAATCATATCTGACGAGCCTCCAGAAACAGCGATTGCGACAGTTTGTTGTAGAAGTCCTGAGAGATTTTCGGATCAATCACGGGTTCGGTATAGGTAAAGCGGCCATCGTGGCCGGCGTGGATTTTTTGGAACGTCGCGCGGACGACCGTGCTTTGCTCTGACGCCGGTTTGGTCGTCACCGTCACGCGGATGTCCGTTCCGACCCACCACCCCCGGCCCCGGCCCGATCCTTTTGATCCGGAAACAACCCCGGCGCCGACATCGGTTTCATCCGATTTGAAGCCCAAGTCCTGCAACAGGGCGACGACGGCGTTCAGGATCTCGGCTTCGTCGCCCGTGTCGAAACGGCGGCTGACGACGGCGCGGCGTTCGGCGGCCGGGACGGGCGACCCGCAGTATTCCGCGTTTTATGACCAGAGCGATCACCCTCGCGACCTGATGGCGGACGGGCGCGCGCCCGACGACGCCCTGGCGTTGGTTGACAAGGAATGGGCGTTCTTCTCCGCGCCGCCGAACCGGGCGCGGCTTGCGCCCCTGCTCCGGTAACTGGCAGACCAGGTCAACAACCTTCACCGGGAGGCGCTCGCCTCGATGCAGCAAATTCAGATGAAAAACCAGATCAACAATCTGCAATACCGCTAAAACACCTTCAACAGCAGCTTTTCCAGGACCTGGAACTGCAACGCCTACCACGTCGCCGGATCGACCTATCGCGTGTCCTGTTTCCGACCCAGCGGTCCGGCGTCCGGCGCGGTCTCGTCGCACGCGGCGGCCACCGGGCGTTGAAGCCGGCGGATGCCGATTACGCAGAACGCCTCACACGTTGAAGCGGAACAACATGACGTCGCCATCCTTGACAACGTAGTCGCGGCCCTCGGCGCGCATTTTACCGGCGTCCTTGGCAGCCTGTTCGCCGCCCAGCGTCACGTACGTATCGTAGCCGATGGTTTCGGCGGCGATGAACCCGCGTTCGAAATCGCCGTGAATGGCGCCGGCCGCGCGGGGCGCCTTGGTCCCCGCCGCAATCGTCCAGGCGCGGACTTCCTTGGGGCCTGCGGTAAAGAACGTAATCAGGCCCAAAAGCTCATACCCCGCGCGGATCACGCGGGCGAGGCCCGTTTCCTCAAGCCCCAGGCTTTCGAGAAATTCCTTCTTGTCCGCCAGATCGTCCAGCATCGCCACTTCGGCCTCAATGGCGGCGGATATGATGACCGAGCCCGCACCCTGCGCCGCCGCCATTTCCTCGACCTTGCGGGAAAAATCGTTGCCGGCGGCGGCCGACGCCTCGTCGACGTTGCACACATACAAGACCGGCTTCGCCGTCAACAACTGCAGCATGCGGAACAAGCGCCATTCGTCGTCCTTGACCTCGGCCGTCCGCGCGGGTTTCCCCTCGCGCAGCACGGCCAGACACCGGTTGACCAGCTCCAGCTGCTTGGCCGCGTCCTTGTCCTGGCCGCGCACCTTTTTGGTCAGCGGATCGATGCGTTTTTCCAGGCTTTCCAAATCCGCCAGCATCAATTCGGTTTCGACGGTTTCGGCATCGCGCACGGGATCTACGCTGTTTTCCACGTGGGTCACGTTGCCGGCTTCGAAACAGCGCAGCACGTGGCAGATCGCCTCGACCTCGCGAATGTTGGCAAGAAACTGGTTACCGAGCCCTTCGCCCTTGCTCGCACCCCGGACAAGGCCCGCGATGTCGACGAATTCCATCTGCGTCGGCACGACGCTTTTGGGACTGACGATCGAGGCGATTTTATCAAGCCGCGGGTCAGGCACGGAAACGCGGCCTGTGTTGGGCTCGATGGTGCAGAAGGGAAAGTTCGCCGCTTCCGCCTTGGCGGTCGCGGTCAGCGCGTTGAACAGCGTCGACTTACCCACGTTCGGCAGGCCGACAATGCCGCAATTGAAACCCATGTCAGTCTTGGTCCTTTTTTTCTTGGCCGCGGTCGTTGCCCCGGGGCGCCTTGCCGATGCTCGGGCGGGGCGAGTTCACCGCCAGCGCAATTCGGTTCATGAAGTCCGCATCGTTGCCGCCGATCAGATCGCCGACGTTATCGGCAATCGCCGGCAACAGTTTTTCCAGCCACACCGCGTCTTCTCTCGAAAAATCCTTCAGCACATGGCCGACGACCCGGTCCTTGTCGCCGGGATGGCCGACGCCGATGCGCACGCGGCCGAAGTCCGGCCCGATGTGCGCCTGGATGTCGCGAAGCCCGTTGTGCCCGGCGTGTCCGCCGCCGCGTTTGACCCGCACCTTGCCGGCCGCCAGATCAAGCTCGTCATGAAAAACGACCACGTCCTCGGGCCGGATTTTATAAAACGTCATCGCCGCCTGCACGGCGCGGCCGGATTCGTTCATGAAGGTCTGCGGCTTGAGCAACAGAAGCTTTTCCCCCGCCGCCGTCTCTTCCGCCAGTTCGGCATTAAACTTGGACCGGAACGGCTGACAGCGAAGCCGGTCATGGATCGCATCAAGCACCATGAAGCCGACGTTGTGGCGGTGGTTGCGGTACTGCGGGCCCGGATTGCCGAGCCCAACCAGCAGCAGCATGGGACGGTCTCCCCTGGCTCCCCTGGCGCAGTCGGGCCGGAACGATCCGGTCGCGGCGGGCCGGGCCGAAGGCCGGGGGGAGGGTTATTCCTCCCCGCCTTCCTTCTTGTCTTCGCCGCCGGCGCCTTCGCCTTCTTCGCCTTCGCCTTCCGCGGCATGGGCCGCTTTGGCCTCCGCCTGGGCGGCAACGGCTTCCTCCCTTACCGCAGTCGGGGCGGCAATGGTCGCCAGGATGAAGTCGCGCCCGCCGATGGTCGGTTTGACGTCATCGGGCAGGCCGGCGTCGGAAATACGCAGCGCATCGCCGATGTCCATGCCTTCGAGCGACAGCACGATCATTTCCGGAATGCGTTCCGGATCGCAACGCACTTCGACTTCGTGGCGGACGATATTCAGAACACCGCCGCGGCGCAGGCCCGGGCACTTTTCTTCGCCCTTAAATTCGACCGGAATGTCGACGGTGATGCGCGTGCCTTTGCCGACCCGCATGAAATCGACATGCAGCGGCCGGTCATTGACGGGATGGAACTGAACGTCGCGCGGCAGGACGCGGACGGTATCGTTGCCGACCTTGAGGTCGAGCAGATGCGAGAAAAACCCGTGATCACGCAGGCGCTTTATTAGGTCAATGGGTTCGACGGAAACCAGGATCGGATCCTTGTGATCGCCGTAAACAACGGCCGGGATACGGCCGCTGCGGCGAATGGCGCGGGCTGCCCCCTTACCTGCCCGATCGCGGGGTTCCGCCATCATCGTATTGTCAGACATGGCTATAACTCCGTTTGTTTAGAAAAACCCCGGCCTCCAGGGGTGCCGGCGGTAAACAAAACGCCCCGGTTTACGGGGCGTCGTAGACATACTCTTATGACTCCCGGGGGTCAACGGTTCGTTTTCCGGGCCTAAACCGGGGCCAAAGCCTTAGGAAAAGGCGATTTTGACCGTGCCCAGGGACCCGAAATCACAGGTCAGGTCTTCGCCCGGCTGCACCGGCTCGATCCCGGTGCAGGTACCGGTCGCAATGACGTCCCCGGCCTTCAGGCCGAGCCCACTGGCCGACTGCTTGTTCGCCAGCCAAACCAGCACATTCAGCGGATTGCCCAAGGCCTTGGCGCCGGTGCCTTCCTGCCGGGTCAGGCCGTTGATCGCCAAGCGCACCGGATGATCGGGCATGTTCAGGTCCCGCCAGTCGTAGGTGAACGGCCCATGCACCAGGTTCATGTTGGCGTAACAGTCGGCGGCGATCAAAAGCCGCCCTTTGCCGGCCAGCCCGCCGGCGAACCGGCAGCCGACAACTTCGACGCAGCCGGCAACCGCGTCGACCGCCGCCATGACCTCATCGATGCCGTAAGTGTTGCCGCTGGGCGGCAGATCCTTACCGAGCCTGACCAGAAATTCGCCTTCGACGCCCGGTGACTGGTCCAGCGAAATACGGATTTGGGCGGGGCTTTCGTGATAATACGTGGCGAGCACGGGGCTCGAGCCCGGTTCGGTGGTGCCGAGTTTTTTCTGCGCCTCGGGGCTGGTCGAGCCGACCTTGTAGCCGATCACGGCCTGACCTGAGAGTTCGACGATCTTCGCCTGAACGTCGTAGGCTTGGGAATCGTCCGTCAGGACCGCGCCTTCGTCCGGCGAAATCGCCTCGCCCGTTTGCCGGGCCTGCCACAGTCGTGCCGCGAGTTTTTCCATGATGTGCGCCTTCTGATCCATCGGGTCAGAAAAACAAAGTCCGATTAATCGGCGGGCTTGTCAATCGGACAAGCCCCGCCCTGCGGCGAAACGCAGAAATGAAAAACCGAGGCTTAGTTGAACAGGGAAGAGACTGAACTTTCTTCGGAAATGCGGCGCATGGCCTCGGCGATCAAGGGGGCGACTGTCAACTGTTCGATATTGTGCGCGACGCGCACGGCTTCGGTCCCCATGATCGAATCGGTGACGCACAGCCGTTCGATCGGCGAGCTCGACACTCGGGCGACGGCGCCGCCCGACAACACACCGTGGGTGACATAGGCCAAGACGCTTTCCGCGCCCTTTTCCCGTAACGCAACGGCGGCGTTGCACAGCGTGCCCGCGCTGTCGACGATGTCGTCGACCAAGATGCAGCGGCGGCCGTCGACATCACCGATGATGTTCATGACTTCCGACACGCCGGCCCGTTCGCGCCGCTTGTCGATGATTGCAAGATCGCCGTCCAGCCGCTTGGCGAGCGCCCGCGCGCGCACCACGCCGCCCACGTCGGGCGATACGACGACAATGCCGCCGTTGCCTTTGTCGCGGTCAAGGATGTCCTTAGCTAGCACCGGTTCGGCATAAAGGTTGTCGGTCGGGATATCGAAAAAGCCCTGAATCTGCCCCGCGTGCAGATCCATGGTGAGCACCCGGTCGGCGCCGGATTCGGTAATCAGGTTGGCTACCAGCTTAGCCGAAATCGGCGTCCGGGGGCCCGACTTGCGGTCCTGCCGGGCATAGCCGAAATAGGGGATGACCGCCGTCACGCGCCGGGCGGACCCGCGCCGAAGCGCGTCCAGCGTCACCAGCAATTCCATCAGGTTGTCATTCGCCGGAAACGACGTGGACTGGATAACGAACACATCTTCGCCGCGCACGTTTTCCTGAATTTCGACGAACACCTCCATATCCGAAAACCGGCGGATGCTGGCCTTGGTCAGCGGCAGGTTCAGATAGGCGGATATGGCCTCCGCCAACGGACGATTGGAGTTGCAGGCAAGAATCTTCATGGTCGCGTGCTCCCGCTGTTCCCCAGAGCGCGCTTCACATGAGCGCAAAAGGACAAAAAGACAAAGCGGCACCCTTGCCGGAGAGGCCTATTCACGGTCAGGGCGGCGCTAGGCGGGCGGACTCTAACAACGCCCATTCGGCGTGTAAACGCTCTTTCATGAACGTTTTATTTCAGACGGTTAGGTGGTCAATTCGGGGACGGCGGCTGGGCTTTTCCCGGTTCCCACGGCAGAGTCGCCCCGGCCGCCGCCTTTTTCGGCTGGGCCCCGGGGAGCGCCCGGGCGAACGGTCGCGCCACGGCGCCCAAAACGCGCTGAATGCCGACAACGGCGCCCATGGCGACATCAAGCGCCACCGGCCCCCAGTTTTTGTCCAGGGACCCGGCATCGACGGCGTTGCGTTGTTCGGCGCTGCCGAGCTGGGTGCCGTTTTGGTCGGCGACCGACCAGACGATGCGCACCGTTTGTTTGCCCTTTTCGGGCGCCGACATGACGACCAAGCCGCGGATGAGAAACCGCGCCTGGCGCGGGTCGTCGGTGACGCTCTGATCTCTCACCTGCAGCACCCGGCGCAGCGCCTGGGTCAACAGTTCGCCCCCGTTGCCGGGCGCGCCGGTAATCTCGGAAATCAAGAAGCTGTTGCCGCCCGCGTCCTTCGCCGCCTGTAGGGTCGGCGGTTGGAAAGTTTCGGTTTTCGGCTCTTCGCCACCCACATCGCCGGGGCCCAGTTCGCTTTTTTTCCGGGCCGCATCCAGGTCGGGCCGGGGCTGACCGACGGCGGCTTCGGCAAGTTTCTGTATTTCATCCTTGGGCGTTTCGGGGACCTTGCTGATCGGCGCGCCCGGCGGCACGACGTGATCTTGAATGCGGCCGAGCACCCGCCCGCCTTCGCCGGGCGCCGGCAGGTCGGCGGCATCGGTGTTTTCCAGCCGCCGGCCCGCAAGCAGGGTTTCCCGCTGTTGTTCGTCGGCGGCGCGGATGATCTCATGAATGCCGTCGACCGCCGCCTGGGCGATCAGCTTCGCCGTCGGCGCCCACTGCGTATCGAAGGTGCCGGCAGGCACGGTGTTTTCCTGATCGGCCTTGCCGACTTCCTTGCCGTCGGGCAGGCGCAGCCGCCAGGTGACGCGCACGCCTTGGCGGCCCTGCACCGGCGGCGACACGGCCATGGATCCGATCAGCACGTATTTCGCCTGTTTCTGAAACCGGGTCAGTTTTGTGCCGAGCTTTTTGAGCGCCGCGGCGATGGAGCGGGTGAGAACGAAATCGCCGTCGCCCGGCGCGCCCTCCACCGGCATGACGAAGATGCCGCGTGTGGTCGCGGCTTCGGCCTGCGCGGGGGCGATGGCGGCGATCACGGGGGCGACCCGGCGGGCTACGTCTTCGGACACCCGGATGATGACCTCGGGCGTGCCGAATTCCCACTCGTCTCCGGTGGCGTCGACCGGCTGTTCCAGGTCGGCGATCAGCACGCCCTCCCGGTCGGACAGGGTCCACAGGATCGTCACGTAGGGAACGGCGCGGGGATTTTTGTCCCGCTTGGCGCGGCCGTGCAGCACGTATTCGGCCTGATCGAACGGCGCCACCCCCGCCGGCACGCCATAGGGTTCGAACGAATCGGCCGTCGTCCGGGCCAACAGATCCGACATCAGTTTCGCCGTGCCCTCGACCGGGTTGACCTGCACGCCCTGGGTAAAGGTGCCCTTGACCAGGGTTTCGCGGACGCTCGGGTCTTCGCCGGGCGTGAAGGCTCGAGGCACCGGCGCGCAGGCGGTCGCCAGGGAAATGACCAACGCCGCAAACAGGACCGGCACCGCCGCAACCGAATTTTGCCGAAACCGCCGCAAAGGTCCGCCTCCGCCCGCCGTCAGACGATGGCGCAGGTGACGAGAATCACCAGCAGCGCCACAATCGTTAGGACCGCCAAGTGCGGCATGGCCGTCAATCCCCCTTGACCGCGATCAGCGACAACAGCCGGCCATAATCGGGCTCGTTCCGGTGCGTCGCCCGGCGGTAGCTGAAAAACCGCGCCTCGTCGGCATAGGTGTCGTGGCCCGTGTCTTCGATGCTGCCAAGCTCCATGGCGCGCAGACAGTCCATGACGAACCCGCCCAGGTCGAACTGATAATGTCCGTCTCTGACGCCGTCGGCGAAATACCGGTCGCTGCCCGGCCGTTCAGCCAGGAACGCGCGGCGCAGGTCGTCGCCGACTTCGTAACTTTCCTGGCGGATGCAAGGGCCGAGCGCCGCCCGGATGGTTGCCCGCCGAGCGCCCAGGCGCTCCATTTCGACGACGGTGTTTTCCAAAACGCCGGCGAGCGCGCCGCGCCACCCCGCGTGGGAGGCGGCGACGACGCCGCGGTCCGCATCGGCGAACAGCACGGGCGCGCAATCCGCCGTTAGCACGCCGACGGCCAGCCCCGGCCGGTCGGTGACGACGGCATCGGCCTTGGCTCGGTTTTCCATGGCGCGGGGGCCGTCGGCGATCCACACCACCGGCGAATGAACCTGATGGACCAGCGCCAGTCCCGGCCCCCGGATGCCCAAGGCGCCCAAGGCGCGCGCCTTGTTGTCTTCGACGGAGCGGGGGTCGTCGTCCGACCCTCGCCCACAGTTGAGCGACGCATAGATGCGGTCGCTGACCCCGCCCGAGCGAGTGCAGAAGCCATGCGCCGTCGCGCCCTCGGCCGACAGGTTGGATGCCTTGATGATGTCCACGGTATCGCTCATTCGTTCTTTTACCCTAAATCACGGGCGGCTTCACGCGGGGTCAAACCCGGGCGGCGGCGGCAGGTCCGGATGCTGAAACGCCATCGCCTTGAACAGCCGCCCCATCTGATCCCCGCCGGTGAGCCGTTCCGCCGCCGCCTCGATCTCCCGGCGCTGCCGGTTGTCGGCCTTGGCGGCTAGGGCCGCGGCCCGCTCGCCGATGCCCATTTGGGTCAAAAACACGCCCTGGTCCACCGGGCCGAATACGGCCGCACCGGCACCCGCCGCAGTTTCGGCCAACGCCTGAAAATCCACATGCGCGGTCAGGTCGGCCAGGCCCGGATCAACCAGCGGATCGTGATAGCGGTGATCCTTCACCGCCTGGAGCGTTTCGCCCACGGCACTTTCCCCGTGGCCGTAATCGACAATCAGCGCTAAACCCAAGACCGACTTCAGCCGCGCCGCGACGGTGTGCGCCTTGCGCAGGCCGGCCGGGCAGATTTCCACCACGTCGCCCTTCTTGGCGCGGGACTTAAGGGCGCCCGGGATCAACGGCGTGTCCGCCTGCGCGGGCGACAGGCCGAAGGCGAAACCGTCGCCTTCGGCCGCCGGGTTCAGCAGCCGTTCACACCATCCGGCATCCGTCTTCTGAAACTGGCGGACCGGCAGGACGTCGAAAAATTCGTTGGCCAGAACGATGACCGGCCCCGGTGGGACCTGTGAAAAATCGTTCCACCATTGCGGCGTGATATCCGGGTGATGCGCCGCGATCGTGTCACGCTGTTTGTTGCGGAGGACGGGGCTCATCTCCACCAGGTGGACACGGACGGCCCCGGCCATTTTCGGCAACGTCTTCACAGTACGTAGCGCGTCGGACATCAGCGTCCCCCGGCCCGGCCCCATTTCGACCAGATGAAGGTCGTCCGGTTCGCCCAGCGCCTGCCATCCGGCGGCGGCCCAGACGCCCAGAAGTTCGCCGAACATCTGGGATATTTCCGGCGACGTGGTGAAATCGCCGGCCTGCCCGAACGGGTCGCGGGTCATGTAATACCCGGCGTTCGGATTGCCGAGGCATTCCCCCATGTATTGGGCGACGGTCAAGGGACCTTCGAGGGCCATGCGGCGGCGAAGATGATCAGCGAGCCCGGCCACGGCCCGCCCCTAGCCGCCCGCCCCGGTCCGCGACCGGTCGATCAGCCACAACCCGATCAGGATCATGGGAAGGCAGAGAAGCTGCCCCATGGTCGCGCCCTGATAGAAAAAGCCCAGGTGCGCGTCGGGTTGGCGGAAAAATTCGGCGATGATGCGCGCCGCGCCATATCCGATGAAGAATGTGCCCGCTGTGAACCCGGGCCGCGCCCTGAGACCGGCGTTCCGCCAGACCAATTGCACGACGATGAACAGAACAAGTCCTTCCAGCGCCGCTTCGTAAAGCTGGCTCGGGTGGCGCGGATCGGGCCCGCCCATCGGGAACACCATGGCCCAGGGCACGTCCGCCACGCGGCCGAACAGTTCGCCGTTGATGAAGTTGGCGATGCGCCCGAAGAACAGGCCGATGGGCGCGACGCAGGCGAGGATGTCGGCGAAATGAAACAGCGCGATGCTGCGTTTGCGGCAGAACAGAATGGCCGCCGCGCAGACGCCGACAAGCCCGCCGTGGAACGACATGCCTCCCTGCCAGACAGTCAGGATGTTCACCGGGTTCGCCAGGTAGTAATCGAATTTATAGAAAAAGACGTAGCCCAGCCGACCGCCCAGGATGACCCCGACCGTCGCCCAGACAAGAAAATCGTCGACCGCTTCCCGGGTGATGTCGGCGGGCGACGCGTCTGCCAGCTTGAGCGCATAACGCCATCCCAACACCAGGCCCGCAATATAGGCCAGCGCGTACCAGCGGATCGCGAACGGGCCGATCTGAATCAGCACCGGGTCGATGGCGGGAAAGGCGATGGCGAAAGTCATGGCTGCGCGCCTTCTTATATATATGGATCGTCGGTCGCGAGGAAGTCGCGGACGTAAGTCCCGACCCCGTCTTCCAGCGCCGTCGTCGGCCGGGTGAAGCCCTGGGCCCGGGTGCGGTCCATGGGGGCCTCGGTGAAATACTGGTACTTGTCGCGGATGTCTTCGGGCGTTGGCACGAAATCGATCTTGGGCTCCATGCCAAGCGCGCAGTAAACGGCGGCGGCCAGGTCTCGGAAGCTCCGCGCCTTCCCCGCGCCGCAGTTATAAATGCCGGACACCCCCGGATTTTCCAACAGCCACATGACCAACGCCGTACAATCGCCGACCCAGACGAAATCCCGCATCTGGCCGCCGTCTGGATAATCGGGGTTGTGGGATTTGAACAAGGTGCAGGCGTCCCCCCGCTTGGCTTTGTCAAAAACCTGACGGGCGACCGATTGCATGCGGCCCTTGTGATATTCGTTGGGGCCGTAGACGTTGAAGAACTTGAGCCCCACCCATTGCGGCGGCAGGGGCGCGCCGACCGCGGCCTGTTCGGCGACCCAGATATCGAAGGTCTTTTTCGACCAGCCATAGAGGTTCAGGGGTTTCAACGCCGTCAAGGCGGGGATTGCATTGTCGTCGTCGAAGCCTTCGGCGCCGCCGCCGTAAGTGGCGGCGGACGACGCATAGATCAGCGGCACGCCCAGGGCGGCGCAATGGGCCCAAAGCCTGCGGGATAAAATGACGTTCTGTTTGATAATGCGGACCAGCCGCGTTTCCGTCGTCGCCGAAATCGCACCCATGTGGATGACAGCCTTGAGCGCATTGCCGACATCGGCCAGAAAATCCAACAGATCTTCGGGCTGGACCACCTGCACGTCCCGGCGCTTCGAGATGTTCAGGCGCTTTTCCGGGGCGTCCAGCCGGTCGGCCACGGCGATGGGGCCGAGCCCCGCCGATTCGAGCCCGTGCACGATGTTCGATCCGATGAACCCGGCGCCGCCGGTGACCACGTACATAAGCCCCGCTTATAAAGCGCCCGGCGGGCGGAGGGAACCGTTCTGGCGGGCACGTCCGGCCTTGCAGGCCGGGGCCCGAGCCGTCATATAAAGAAGACCGCGCCCCTTCATCCGCCGTCAGGAGACCGGCCATGCAGACCTCCAACCGCTTTCTCGACGATCTTGCCAAGGTCGCCAACGGCGCCGTCGCCACGGCGTCGGGCCTGAAAAAGGAAATGGATGCCATGATCCGCCAGCAGTTGGAACGCCTGATGTACGAGGCCGACATGGTCCACCGGGACGAATTCGAAGCCGTGGCCGAGGTCGCGCGCAATGCGCGGGCCGAACAGGAGAAGCTTGAGGCCCGAGTCGCGGCGCTGGAGAGGGCGCTGAAGATGAAACCGGCGGCGGCGAAAGCCAAACCGGCGGCGGGGCGGGCCAAATCGGCGGCGGATAAGCCCGCGGGCAAAACCAAGCCTGGGAAAAAATAGCGCCCGGCGCCCCGACTGCGTCCGCCGCCACATATAGAGTCGTTTCAACAACTTGCAGACTTGATGCGCGGCGCCGGCTATTGCCGGCGGGCCGGACGGCCCTTCCTAACCCCTTCTAATTTACGATTCTTCCACAAAATTTTCACATCCCCGCCCTATTCGGCGCTTGAACCGGGGACTCGGATGATGCAGGCTATTCATGGTGTCTGAGGGGGACTCATCCACCATATATTGGCCCCTACCGAAATCTAGGGGCGGTGGGACGGGGACCCTCTGGGCCCCGCCTCCGCCGCGCCGCACCCGGCCGCGGGCGAGGCCAACGAGGAAGGAGGAAGGCCGTGCCGACCTTGGATTTCAATTACGAAACCCCCAAACACAATCCGCTGGACCTGATTGAACAGATCGTCGAGGGCAATGACTGGACCTTCGACCGCCGTTCGGATCAGGAACTGGCGGTCCAGGTGCCCGGCACCTGGTGCGATTACAGCCTGTATTTTGCATGGAACGACGAAATCGAAGCGATGCATTTTACCTGCGCCTTCGACATGCGGGTGCCGAAAGACCGGTATCAGCCGATATACGAATTGTTGGCGCGGGTTAACGAAAAACTCTGGTTGGGCCATTTCGGCATGTGGGAAGACGAAGGCCTTCCCATGTACCGCCATGTGCTGCCCATGCGGGGCGCCAGCGGACCAGCGATGAACCAGATGGAAGACGTGGTCGAAACGGCGCTGTTGGAATGCGAGCGATTCTACCCGGCCTTCCAATACGTCATCTGGGGCGGGCGCACAGCGACCGAAGCGGTGTCGGCGGCCATGGTCGACACGGTCGGCGAGGCCTGATCCTCGGCCGACCCCGCCTTTGAAATGCCCGCCTTTGGAATGCGAGGACTGATCTAATGACCGCGACGGGACCGTTGCTGCTTGTGGGCTGCGGCAAGATGGGCGGCGCGCTCCTGTCCGGCTGGCTGGCCGACGGCATTGATCCGGCCTCGGTCCACGTGGTCGAACCCAACAACGACCAGGCCGAAGACCTGATCCGCCGCCTGGGCGTCAACGCCGTCGCCGGTGCGGGCGATCTGCCGGGCGGGCTTGACCCCGCGATGGTCATGTTCGCCGTCAAGCCGCAGGTCATGGCCGCGGTCGCCCCGGCCTACGCCGCCTTCAACAACCCCGGCACCGTGTTCCTGTCCATCGCGGCTGGCACGCCCATCGGCTTTTTCGAACATTGCCTGGGCGACAGCGCCGCCGTCGTCCGCGCCATGCCGAACACGCCCGCCGCCGTCGGCCGGGGGGCGACGGTGCTTTGCGCCAACGCCCGGGTCACCGAAGGGCAACATATGCTCTGCCAGAAACTCCTGTCGGCCGTCGGCATGGTCAGCTGGGTCGACGACGAAGATCTGATCCACGCGGTGACGGGGCTATCGGGCAGCGGCCCGGCCTATGTCTTTCATCTGGTCGAGGCCATGGCCGCCGCTGGCCGCGCCGCCGGCCTCCCGGACGACCTGGCCGACCAGTTGGCGCGGGCGACGGTCGAAGGATCGGGCGAACTGCTGCATCAATCGCCGGAAATGCCGGCGCAGTTGCGCCGCAACGTGACCAGCCCCAACGGCACGACGCAGGCCGGGCTCGAAACCCTGATGGGCGGCGACGCGCTGACGGATCTGATGACGCGGACCGTCGCCGCCGCGACCCGTCGATCCCGCGAGTTGGCCGACTTCTGACCGCCGCGTCCTGGAAATCCCCGGATTTCCGCCTACATTAAATGTAGGATCAAATTGTCAAATGCAGGATCAAATTGTCGAGGCTGTCATGGCGAAACGCCGGGAAAACTCGAAAGCAAAACCGAAGGCGAAAACGGAATCGAAACCGAAGGCGGCCAAGTCGGCCGCCGGCGGTTCGACGGACGACCGCGTGATCGCGGCCGCCATGGCGCTGGTCGCGGAGAGCGGGTGGCGCGGCCTGACGCTTGCCCGCGTCGCTGACGCGTCGGGCGTCGCGCTCGCCGACCTGCTGATCCCGTTCCCGACTAAGTACCACATCGTCAACGCCTTTCAGGACCGGATCGACGCCCGCATGCTGCGGGTCGCGGGCCTGGGCGGCTGCGGCGGGGATACGCGGGACCGGCTGTTCGATCTGTTGATGGAACGGCTGGACGCGCTGGCGCCCTACAAGCCCGCCATGGCCGAAATCGCCAAAGAGTCGCTCCGCGATCCGGGCGCGCTGTGCTTCGTGCCGCGCATGGCCCGAAGCATGACCCGCGCGCTCGAGGCCGCGGGCGTGCCGGGGGGCGGGCTCATGGGCCTGGCCAAGGCCAAGGCGCTGGTGCTGATCTACGCCGACGCCTTCCGGGTCTGGCTCAAGGACGACCGGCCCGACCAGTCCAAAACCATGGCCGCGCTCGACCGGGGGCTCCGGCGGGCCGAAACGGCGGCGGTTCGCCTGGACGCGCTCCGTCGCCGGGCGACAAAAGGCAACGGCGCGCGGCGCGCCTGACCGTCCCCCGTCTCCCGGCGACGGCCGGAAAGGGGCCGACGGGGCCACCCGGCGCCATCTTGCCGGGGGTTCGCAATCGCAACATTTTATATTTTAGTGCAAAATAATTGTTGACTTGCCTTCCGGACAGCCGTTCGATCCGTTTTACTGAATTGCAGCATTAATTGCGCGCGTGCGAAGACCACCGATAGCAAACATTGTGATCCGTCAATGGAGGGACGACACATGTATACAGATTTTATGAAGTTCGACAAAAATGCCTTTCCGATGCTGAACGGCGGGTTCGCCACGTTTTATGCGGATTTCGACCCGGCCAAGACCATCGAAAAATTTGTGTCCGCGATGAAGGACGCCCCTGTTAAGGGCTTTGACTTCAACGTCGTGCTGGAAGCCCAACGCAAGAACATGGAAGCGTTCAGCAAAGCCGGCCAGGCCGCCATCTAAGGCGCCCAGCAGATTGCCGCTAAAGAGGTGGAAGTCTCCAAGCAGGGCGTCGATCAGACGACTGCCGCCGTCGAATCCTTCGGCAAAACCGACACACCGGAAGCGATGATCGCGAAGCACGCTGACGTCTGCAAAAAGGCGTTCGAAACCGCCGTCACCAATACCCAGAAGGTGACGCAGATGGTGACCAAGGCGAACGAAACCGCCCAGAAAGCCATCAACGCCCGGATAACCGAAGCCTTCGACGAAATGAAGGGCCAGGTGCAGAAATCCAACTAATGGCATCGCCGTTGTTTGTTCGGAAAAGGCCGCCCCAGGGCGGCCTTTTTCTTTGCCGGGTATTGTATGCTCGGTTTTTGCCTGGCCGCCGGGATCGGGTATAAGCCGGGGTCGGGGGCGGAACGCCCGACCGGCAAACCCGCCTGTCCGGCGCGGGGCCGGTGGCGACGAAGGAGGACGCTCATGGAAATTGCATACGACGATTTTTTACGCGTCGACGTTCGGGTCGGCACGATCGTCCGAGCCGAGCCGTTCCCCGAGGCGCGCCGCCCGGCGATCAAGCTGTGGCTCGATTTCGGCCCCGACATCGGCGAACGCAAGACATCCGCCCAGATAACCCGCCACTACACGCCGGAAACGCTCGTCGGCCGGCAGGTCGCCGGCGTCGTCAATTTCCCGGCGAAACAGATCGGCAAGTTCATATCCGAAGTTCTGGTGCTGGGATTTCCCGATGCCGACGGCGAAGTGGTGCTGATCCAACCCGACCTGACGGTGCCCAACGGCGGCCGGCTTTTCTGACCACCCGGGGCACGGCGGGCAGGTTCGTTCCTTTTACTCGGCGGCTTCGGAACCGCGGGACGCGCGGACCGACGCCGCCACCATTTCTTGAAGGCGGCCCGGCTGGATCGGTTTGTGCAGCTCGTAGAAGCCGCTTGCCGTCGCCTCGCGCAGGCGATCCGGCCCGGTATCGCCGGTCAGTAAAAACCCGGTAACGTCGCTGCCCCAGACATGGCGGTTCGCCAGGATCGCATCGGCGCCCGTATGGTCCTTTTTCAGCCGGTAATCGGCAATCACCAGATCGGGCCGCCGACCGCAGTCCACCAACTTGGTGATGGCGTCGATCGCCGACCCGGCGACAATCCCTGATACCCCCATTCGTCCAGCAACATGCCGAGCGCGTCGCGGATGTCTTCTTCGTCGCCGATCCCGACCACCAGCGCGCCGGCAACGTCGCCGGAACAGGCGTTCCGCGACAGAACGATCGGACGATCCAGCGTTTTGGCGACGGGCAGCGTGACGGCGACCCACGACCCATGGTCTTCGCGGGAGACGACGTCGACTTCGTGGTCCAACAGCACCGCCAGGCGCTGAACGATGGCAAGGCCGAGGCCCAACCCTTCGCGCCGGTCACGGGCCGGATTGCCAACCTGATGGAATTCCTCAAAAATCAGGTCCAGTTGATCCGGCGGAATGCCGACGCCGGTGTCCCAGACCTCGACGCGGACGCGGCGCCGACGACGCGGACGACCTCGCCCTCGCCGTCCCGTTCCGGCCGGCTGTAAACCCGAAGCCAGCGCACCCGCCCATCGGCGGACAACAGCCTGAATTCGTCCGTTGACGGCACGCCGAGCCTGAGCCGCTGATCACGGCTTTCGATGATCGGCACGTCGTCGGGGTGAATCTGGTTCAGCCACGCCAACGGCGCGGACATGGTTCCGGGGGCGCCGGCCAGGCCCTCGATGCCGCCGACCTGCCAGTTGTCCATGGCGCGGCCGTTGGGCGTCAGGTTGTAGGCGTAAACCACGTCCGACGTCAGTTCGGATCAGCCGCATGGTGGCGCGCCGCCGGATTATCGGGCCGGATTAAAAAGCCGGACGGCAGGGCCTAAGACGGGGCCGGAGATGGGGCCGGAGACGGTGCCGGGCGAAAGTACCAGACTACAAAGGCAGCCTGATGCGCACCCGCAACCCGCCCGCGGGCGCGTCGGCCAGATTGATTTCACCGCCGTGCGCGCGCACCACGTCGCGCGCGATGGTCATGCCGAGGCCAATGCCGCCGGTGCTGGGATTGCGTGACCCATCCAGGCGGAAAAACGGCCGGAAAACATCTTCCCGCAAGTCCTCGGGAATACCCGGCCCGTCGTCGTCGATGTTGATTTCGATGGCGTCGCCCCGGCGGCCCGCCCGGACGGATACATGTTCGCCATAGCGCACCGCGTTTTCCACCAGGTTCGTCAGGCAGCGGCGGAAGGCATCCGGCCGAAGTGTGACGGAAAGCCGGTCTTCGATATTTAGGTCGATCGGCGCGCCCCGGCGTTTGATTTGGGCGACCACGCCCTCGAGCAGGTCGCCTAAGTCGGCGTACTTGGGCTTTTCGGTGCCTTCGCCTCGGGCGAACGCCAGATAGCCTTCGAGCATATGTTCCATTTCGGCGATGTCTTCCGCAAGGTCGCGAACGCTGTCCGTGTCCTTGACCATCGCCAATTGCAGTTTCATGCGGGTCAGGGGGGTGCGCAGATCGTGGGAAACGCCGGACAGCATGTCCGTCCGCTGTGCTAGGTGGCGCTGGATACGCTCACGCATGGCCATGAACGCCTGCGCCGCCTGGCGGACTTCCGTCGCGCCCTCGGCCTTGAACTTCGAGACGTCACGCCCCTTGCCGAAGTTGTCCGCCGCCCTTGCCAGCCGCCGGATCGGTTTGACCTGATTGCGCATAAAGATGGTCGCGACGCCGAACAAAATCAGCGACGTACCGACCATCCAGATGACAAAGACATAAATGGTTGTCGAAAACAGCCGCTTGCGAAGCGTCTTGACCTGCAGAACCCCGTCGGCCAACTGCACATCGACGGAAACCGTCGGTTTAGAGGCATTGGCGTCGACCCGATAAGGTTTGACGAGGAACGTCTGCAGGGCCCGGTCGAGCATTTCCTCGACATCGTTATCGATGCGGTGCGGCCGGTTGGAGAGGATCGCCCCCGGCCGAAATTCGATCGACATGTCCATGGTGCGGTAGGCGATGTCAAATGCCCGTTCGCGCCCATTTTCGCTGGGGTCGTTCTGAACCAGAAGCAGAATCGCCGCAAGGTCGCCGGCGACACTGCGGGCCAACCGGTACGAAACCTTGTTCCAATGGGTTTCATAAAAAATCAACGCCGAGACGACCTGCAGCAAAATCAACGGCATGACGATGATCAGCAAAGCCCGCCCCAGTAGGCTTTTCGGAAGGAATTCCTTGATCGCTGTCCGTATGGTCATCAATCGGGCCTTAGAACATAACCCTTGCCGCGCACCGTCTGCAGGTAACGCGGCTGCCGCGGGTCCGGCTCGATCTTGCGCCGCAGCCGGGTGACCTGCACGTCGACCGCGCGCCCGCCGCCCGCGGCGCCGGTGCGACCGATCAGGTCGTCGCGGGTCAGGACATCGCCCGGGCGCGCCGCCAGCGCGCTCAGCAATCTGGTTTCCAGATCGGTCAGCCACACCGGTTCGCCGTCCTTCAAAAGTTCATCCCGGTCGCGCCGGTAGACGAAATCGCCGAGCGCTAGCCCCGGCCCGCCGCCCGTTTGCGGCTGGCGTTTCAAAATATTGCGGATACGAAGCAGAAGTTCCCGGGGCTCGAACGGCTTGATCAGATAGTCGTCGGCGCCGCCTTCAAGCCCGTTGATCCGGTCGACGGTCTCGGCCATGGCCGTCAGCATGAGGATTGGGATGTCCGACCGGCGGCGCAGGTCACGGGCGAATTCAAGCCCGCTTTCGCCCGGCATCATCAGATCCATAACGATGGCGTCGAAATCCAGGTGCTTGAGCTTGACCCGCGCCTCCCCGGCATCGCCGGCGGTGACCACCAGAAATCCGTTGTCGCCGAGAAACCGGCTCAGCAAATCGCGGAGCCGCGCATCATCGTCGACGACAAGTAGATTTGGCTGATCGGCGGTCAGGACAGCGCCTCCCACAAAGCGGACGGGTTTAGGTCTTTTACCATAGCGGGCAGCATCCCCGGAACGCCCGCGATATCCCCGCGTTAGAGCGTATCGGCCGCCCACGCGGGGCGGACCCGGTGCCGGTCGTCTTCGTTGATCAGACGTTCCAGCACGTTTTGAAAGGCATCGACCACGTCGGCCGGCATTCCTTCGGTCGCCGCCGCGATCCGCGCCGACTGGCGCTGCGTCAGCATCTGTTCGAGCGCCCGGCCCTTGTCCGTCAATTGCATCAAACGCCGGCGGCGGTCGTCCTCGTCCGTTTCCTGGACGACATAGCCGTCTTCGATCAACGCGCCCAGCACCCGGTTCAGGGACTGTTTGGTGATTTTCAGGATTTCCAGAAGTTCGTTGACGCTGATCCCCACATTGGCGCCGATGAAGTAAATCGCCCGGTGGTGCGCCCGGCCAAGCCCGTAATCCGCCAGGATCGCGTCGGCCTCGCCGGTGAAGTCCCGGTAGGCGAAGAACATCAGCTCCATGGCCCGGCGAAAACCGGTATCCGCCGCTGCGGGCGCGCTGCCGGCGGGCGATTCTTGGCCTGTGCGGCCGGTCCATACGGTCTGCTCGATCATGTCGTCTCGGGGCATTTCCAAACCGGAAAATATAAGTCAGTGTTATTGACATATATGCCCGAGACTGGTAGAAAACGCAACAACCTAATTAGGGAAAACATACGCACGAAAGAAAATTACTATGGGTGGACCGGCATTCGACAGCCTGGAAGGACAGATCTGGTACAACGGCGAATGGGTGGATTGGAAGGACGCGAAGCTGCACGTCCTGACCCACGGCCTGCACTATGCATCCTGTGTGTTCGAGGGCGAGCGCATGTATTCGGGCAAAATCTTCGAACTGCGCGCGCATACGCAGCGCCTGTTCGATTCCGCCCAGACGCTCGGTTTCAAAATTCCCTATTCGCTGGAAGAAATCGATCAAGCCTGCATCGACGCCTGCAAAAAGAACAGCATAGTCAACGGCTACATCCGCCCGGTCGCCTGGCGCGGGTCCGAAATGATGGGCGTTTCGGCCCAGCACAACCGGATCAACGTCGCCGTCGCCGCCTGGGACTGGCCGAGCTACTTTTCGCCGGAACTCCGGGAAAAAGGCATCAAGCTCGAAACCTCGAAATGGCGCCGCCCGGCGGCGGAATGCGCGCCGGTTCACGCCAAGGCGGCGGGCCTCTATATGATATGCACGTTGTCCAAGCACGCGGCCGAAGGCCGCGGATGCCAGGACGCGCTGATGCTGGATTACCGCGGCTACGTCGCCGAAGCCACGGGCGCCAACATCTTCATCCGCTTCAAGGGCGAGGAAAACGCCCTACATACCCCGACGCCCGACTGCTTCCTGAACGGCATCACCCGGCAGACGGTAATCCAGCTTGCCAAGGCCCGGGGGGTCGAGATCATCGAGCGCCACATCAAGCCGGGAGAGCTTAAAAACGCGGTCGAGATTTTCCTCACCGGCTCCGCCGCCGAGGTGACCCCCGTCGGCCAGATCGACGCTCTGACCTTCACGCCGGGCAAGATCACCCATCAGTTGAACGCGGATTACGAAAAAGCCGTCGGCAAGGCGCCCGAAAGTGCCGCCGCCGAATAAGGCCCGCCGGCCCCCGATCTCCCCTTCACAATCGCCCTTCGCCGCCGTAAAACAGCGTATCTTTCAAAGGAGGATTTCGTGCCACCGGGCCCAGGCCCCGTGGAACTTTAGGAGCGCGACCGAGCATGAGCGACAAAACCGATATCATCTACACCCGTGTGGACGAGGCCCCGGAACTGGCCAGCGCGTCGCTCCTGCCGATCATCAAGGCCTTCGCCAAACCGGCGGGCATCACCGTCGGCACCCGGGACATTTCCCTGGCAGGCCGCATCCTGGCGCAGTTCCCGGACCGGCTGACGGCGGCGCAAAAGCAGTCCGACGACCTGGCCGAACTGGGCATGATGGTGACCACGTCGGAAGCCAACGTCATCAAACTGCCGAACATTTCGGCGTCGGTGCCGCAGCTCAACGCCGCCATCAAGGAACTGCAGGACAAGGGCTTCGACATTCCGGATTATCCGGAAGACCCGAAAACGCCCGAGGAAAAAGCCGCCCGCGAAGCCTACGGCCGGGTTCTGGGCTCCGCCGTCAACCCGGTGCTGCGCGAAGGCAACTCGGACCGCCGCGCGCCCAACGCGGTCAAGGAATACGCCAAGAAACACCCGCACTCCATGGGCGCCTGGTTGAAATCGTCGAAGACCCACGTCGCGTCCATGACCGCGGGCGACTTTTTTGCCAATGAAAAATCCGTGACGCTCAGCACAGCACAGGCCGGCCGAGGTCGGATCGAATTCGTCGACGCCGCCAGTAAAGCCACGGTTATGAAGGACGCCCACCCGTTCCAGGACGGCGAGGTCATCGACGCCACCTACATGAGCGCAAAGGCGCTCGCCAAGTTCCTGAAGGAACAAGTCGCCGACGCCAAGAGGCAGGGGGTTCTGTTCTCGCTCCACCTGAAAGCCACCATGATGAAGGTGTCGGACCCGGTGCTGTTCGGCCACGGGGTCAAGGCCATGCTGTCAGACGTGTTTGCAAAACACGCGGATGCATTGGCCAAGGCCGGCGCCGATCCCAACAACGGCTTGGGCGACCTGATAGACAAGGTTTCGGGCCTGCCTGACGTGAAAGCCGCCATCGAAGCCGCGCTGAAAAACGGGCCGGATCTGTACATGGTCAATGCCGGGCGCGGCATCACCAACCTGCACGTGCCGTCCGACGTGATCATCGACGCGTCCATGCCGGCGCTAATCCGCGCCGGCGGCAAGGCCTGGGGCCCCGACAACAAAGAACACGACACCAAGTGCGTGATCCCCGACCGGTCCTATGCGCCGGTCTATGACGAAGCCATCAACTTCTGCAAGGAAAACGGCGCCTTCAAACCGTCGGAAATGGGCACCGTGCCCAACGTCGGCCTGATGGCTCAGAAGGCGGAAGAATACGGCTCCCACCCGCAGACCTTCATCGCACCTTCGGATGGTGCCTTCCGGGTCGTCGACGGGGCGGGCACCGTGATCCACGAACACTGTGTCGAAGCCGGCGACGTCTGGCGCATGTGCATGACTAAGGACGCGCCGATCCGCGACTGGGTCAAACTGGCAGTCACCCGCGCCCGCATTTCCGGCTGGCCGGCGGTGTTTTGGCTCAACAAAGACCGCGCCCACGACGCGCAGATCATCAAAAAGGTCGAGACCTATCTGAAAGACCACAACACCAAGGGGCTGGACCTGCACATCATGGCGCCGAGGGAAGCCTGCCGATTTTCCATGGAGCGCATGAAGAAGGGCCAGAACACCATTTCGGTGACCGGCAACGTGCTCCGCGACTACCTGACCGACCTGTTCCCGATTTTGGAAGTCGGCACATCGGCCAAGATGCTGTCGGTCGTGCCTCTGATGCAGGGCGGCGGGCTGTTCGAAACGGGGGCCGGCGGCTCGGCGCCCAAGCACGTGGAACAGCTGATCGACGAAGGCCACCTGCGGTGGGATTCACTGGGTGAATTCTGCGCGCTGGGCGCGTCCTTGGAACACCTGGCGCAGACCACCGGCAACAAGAAGGCGCAGATTCTGGCGGACACGGTCGACAAGGCGACGGGCAAGCTCCTGAATGAAGACAAGTCGCCCAGCCGCAAGACCGGTGAACTGGACAACCGGGGCAGCCACTATTACCTCGCCAAATATTGGGCCGAGACACTGGCGGCGCAGGACGACGACAAGGACCTGAAGGCGCACTTCGCGCCCATCGCCAAGGCGCTTGCCGACAACGAAGCCAAGATCATCGAGGAACTGACGGCAGCCCAAGGGGCCAAGCAGGACATCGGCGGCTATTACCGCCCCGACCCGGCGAAGCTCGCCGCCGTGATGCGGCCGAGCAAAACGCTCAATTCGATCATTGGGTAATCTTAATTCGGAACATCATCCCGCTGGCTTGGCGGGATCGACCTTTTTCTACGGCAGAGGTGTTTTCATCTCCGCCGGTTTTTCGTCGAACGTTATTTCAACCTCGACCCGGCGGTTGCGCACCTGATCGACGCCATCCAGCGTCACCGCATCCAAACGCCGTTCGCCCCAGGCCTTGGCGTCCGTGACGTTCAGGTCCTGGAACCTGAGCTTGCCCGCAACATAGTCGGCGCGTTTTTGCGACAGTGCCAAATTCGACTTATCACCGCCCAGCGTGTTCAAACAGCCGTTGACGGCATAGTCGCAGGCGCGGCTGGCGGCCTCTTTTTTAAGTGCGTCCGCCACCTCGCCGATCTGGATGTCGACGTTCGGGTCCATCACCTTGTTCAGCGGGAAATAGATGATTTTGGTGAACGGCTTGGCGATCTTGGTGATGACTCTGGGTTCCACGGGGCCGTTGCCAGTGTTGCCGTGGGACAGCTCAACCATCAGCTTTTTCTGTTCCGTCCGCACGACCTGAATGTCAGCCTTCAACTGGTTCAGCTGCGCCGTCATCTGGGTGACGGCCTGGGACGATCCCGCGCCGCCGCCAAGCGCTGCACCATCGGCAAGTTTTTGAATTTCGCTGACCGAGCGGTCGGATGACGCCTTGATCTCTCTCAAGGTCTCGGTCCTCAGGTCGACCGCCACGGCGTGGGTGTTGGCATGGTGACTACGCTATTCCTCTTTGATTTTTTCAAATCCGAAATACCCGCCGCCGCTCCAACCCTACAACCGGGGCCCGAAGCCGTCAGCGAGGCTTTGTTCCAGTTCTTCGGTAATCAGATTGTATGCAGTGTCGACATCGTCGACCACGGTCAACAGCTTCAAATCTTCAGGCGAAACGGTGCCGTGGTCGACCAACACGTCCAGATTCAGGGCCCCCTCCCAGAAATCCTTGCCGAACAAAACGATCGGCATGTGTTTCTTGATCTTGCCAGTCTGCACCAGGGTCAGACTTTCAAACATTTCATCCAGCGTGCCGAAGCCGCCGGGAAAAACGACGATCGCCTTGGCCAGGTAGACGAACCACAGTTTCCGCATGAAGAAGTAATGGAATTCGAACGACAGTTCCCGCGTGATGTGCGGGTTGTTGAACTGTTCATGCGGCAGCGAAATGCCGAGCCCGATGTTGATCCCTTTCGCTTCGGAGGCGCCGCGGTTGGCAGCCTCCATGATCCCCGGCCCGCCGCCGGAGCAGACGATGAACCGGCATTCCTCGCAATCCAGGCTCTTGGACCACTCGGTCAACCGGCGGGAGAGCTCCCGCGCGGCTTCGTAATAGCGGGACATCATCAAGTCCCGTTCCGCCGCCGCCGTGTCGCCGCCGTCGGCCCTGGCTTTTTCCAACACCGCCTCGGCCCAGTCCTGGGGCTTGATCCGAGCGGAGCCGAAAAACACGATGGTGTCGGCGATGTCGAATTCGCGGAATCGGGCGTCCGGTTCCAGGTATTCCGATAATATGCGCAGCACCCGCGCCCCCGGCGAATTCAGGAACCGAGTGTTCTTATACGCCTTGACGGGCGTGTATCCCTTTTTGAAACCGTCGTCGTCCGCCGCCATCTCCGAACCCCTTTGCTGCCTAGGCAGCCCGGATCATCGGCCGCATGTCTTCGACCACCGTCGTGCCGTCGGGAAAGCAGTTTTTCCGCCACCCCGGCACCCGGCCCAAAAACCGCGCGCCGACCGCACGGGCCGCGTCATGATCGGTCATGCTGTCGCCGACGAAAAGGGCGCGGGCGGGCGCGATGCCGATTTCACCCAGCACCGTGCCGACGATGTCGGTCTTGACGCGGGGGGAGCCGAAGACAGCGGTGAAGTAGCCGCTCAATCCCCGCCGGTCGGTGATGCGGCGCAGCTCATCCTGCGGCGTGCCGGACACCACATACATCGGCGCGCGGTCCAGCCACGCGGCCAGCATGTCCATCGCGCCCGGCACGGGGTCGACCCCGCACACCACGTCTTCGACCAGGTTGGAGTATTCCTGCGCCAGACCGTCGAGCCCGGCCGGGTCCAATTTAATGCCGAGGAATTCCCTATGAAACCGCTCAAGCTTGACCACGCGGGAAACGCCTTCGTGGCGCACGTGTTCCTGCAACACCCGTTTGACCACGTCCTCGCCATAAGGCGCGTACATGTGCTTGAACGCATCGATCTTCACTTCGTTGGATTCAAGAATCACCCCGTCAAAGTCGAAAAAGATGACTTCGATTTCGTCCAGCAAATCGGAAAGGTCGGGCGCGCCGGTCACTCGGCGGCCTTGTCGGGTTTGACCCAGCGCGCGGTGGCGGCGTCGTCGGACGTGCGGGTGTCGACCCACTGGCCGCCGTCGGGCGTGTCTTCCAGTTTCCAGAACGGCGCCTTGGTCTTCAGAAAATCGATCAGAAAGTGACAAGCGTCGAACGCCGCCTCCCGGTGGGCCGACGCGGCGGCGACCAGGACTATCTGATCCCCCGGTTCCAGCCGGCCGTAGCGGTGAATGATCAACGTCGCGTCCAAGGGCCAGCGATCGCGGGCTTCGGCCTCGATCCGCTCCAATTCCTTTTCCGTCATGCCCGGATAATGTTCCAGCGTCATGGCGCTGATGGCTTCGTCACCAGCCATGTCGCGGACAAGGCCGACAAAGGAACACAGCCCACCGATCTGATGATTGCCGTCGATCAGCGCCTTCAGTTCCGCGCCCAGATCGAAATCTTCCCGTTTTACCTTGATCATCCGCGAGGCCTCTGCCCGTTGGTCTGCTGTTGCCGTCAGCCGCCCGTGACCGGCGGGAAAAAAGCGATTTCGTCGCCCGCCGCCACTGGGTGATCCAGACTAACATATTCCTGGTTCACCGCCACGCGCACGGCGCGCCGGTCGGCAAACGCCTCGGCATGGCCGCCGCCCCGAGCCTCGATCCAGTCGAGCAGGCCGGCGACGGTGGCGACGTCGGCGGGCGGGTCGGCCGTTTCCTCCGAAACGCCGGTTTTTTCCCGAAGCCAGGCGAAATACAGCAATTTCATTTATGTGATCTCCCGAAACGGCAGGAAATCGACGACGGCGCCTTCTTCGATCCGGGTTATGTCCTCGCCCAGTTCGACTAGACCATCGGCGTCGACCATGGAGGTCAGAATGCCCGCCCCCGACGAATGGCGCTTTTCCGCGACCGGCAGGCCGCCGCCGTTGACCGCCAGTTTGACCCGCGCCCATTCGCGCCGGCCGGTTTTCTTTTTATAGGCGAACCCGGCCTTGACCGGAAACCGCGGCGCCGAAATGTCAGTCGCGCCGCCAAGCAGCAAGATCAGCGGCCGCGCCACCATCATGAAGGTCACCATGGCGGCGACCGGGTTGCCCGGCAGACCGACGAAGGCAGTGTCCCCGACCTGGCCCAAGGCGACGGGCCGCCCCGGCTTGATCGCGAGCCGCCAAAAATGGATCGAACCCAGACTTTCCACCGCGGCCTTCACGTGGTCTTCCTCGCCGGCCGAAACGCCGCCCGAAGTAATCAGCAGGTCATGATCCGCCGCCGCCCGGCCCAATGCGTCCGCGATGGCGTCGCGCTTGTCGGGCAGGATGCCCAGATCGGTGACCGCGCAGCTGAGCCCGTCCAGCAGGCTCATCACCGTGAACCTGTTGGCGTCGAAGATGCAGCCGTCGGCGATGTCGCCGCTGGGATCACGGACTTCATCGCCCGTGGAAAACACGGCGACACGAATGCGCTTGAACACCGTGACAGCGCCCCGTCCGACCGACGCCGCCAGGCCGACATCCTGGGCGCGAAACCGCTGGCCAGTCAAAAGCACGACCGTGCCTTCCTTGATATCTTCGCCCGCATTTCGCCGGTTCGATCCCTTGCGCAAGCCCTTGGGCAGGATCACGTGATCGCCGTCGAGCGTCGCGTCTTCCTCCATGAAAACCGTGTCCGGACCCGACGCCTGGGCGCCGTCGGCGCCCGCGGGCATGGGTGCTCCGGTAAAAATGCGATAAGCCGTGCCGTGATCTGCCCGGCCGTCCAACGGATGACCGGCGGCGATGCGGCCCGCCACGGGCAGGCGGGTGTCGCCATCCGGGTTCAGGTCGGCGTGATAAACGGCGTACCCGTCGACGGCGCTGTTGTCGAGTGGCGGCACGTTTCGGGAGGCGGGGATGTCCTCGGCCAGGATGCGGCCCAAGGCATGGCGGATCGGCACGCTTTCCGTCCCGGCAATGCACGACACCTGATCGGTCAGATGGGCCAGCGCCTTGTCAAGCGGGACCAGCCCACCGGAAAAGGCGAAACAGTCGTCCTTAAGCTGCGCCATCGGCAACCCCGTTTCGGCCGGCGCTGGCGGCGCGGCGTTCCAACCCGCAAAAGTCCATGATGAAATCGGCGATCGCCGATATGTCGTCGACATCCAGCACCGGCACGGTGACCGCATCCACCGGACCGTCGGATGCAACGGCGACGATGGTGTCGTCGCCGGTGGCGATCAGGTCCTTACCGACGGATGGGCGGAAAATTTCCATCTTCGGATGGCGGTGGCTTTTGAAGCCTTCGACCAGGATCACGTCCACCGGCGCCATGCGGGCGATCAGTTTGTCCATGCCCGGTTCCGGCGCGTCGCGCAGCTCCTGCTGCAGGGCCCAGCGCTTGCCCGACGTCAACATGACCTCGGTCGCACCGGCGTTGCGGTGCTCGTACGAGTCCTTGCCCTTCTTGTCGATGTCGAAATTGTGATGGGTGTGCTTCATGGTCGAAACGGTGATGCCGCGCGATATCAATTCCGGAATAAGCTGGACCAGCAGCGTCGTCTTACCGCTGCCGCTCCACCCGACCAGGCCGAAAACCTTCATTGCCGGTTCCGTCATACTGTTGTTCGCCGTTTCATTCGAAGGCCGATGACATTGGTTTTAATACCATAAATATCAACGGTTTTCCGCCCCTTGTGCGGGCGGCACGACGGCCCCGTGGGCGCTGTCCCGGCGGCGGATGTGGCGGAGCCCCGCCAGCAGGTAATCCAGGCCTGTGACAAGGGTCAAAAGGGCGGCGATCCAAAGCCCCCAAAGGCCGACCTCGGTCGTCGAAAGCACCCAGAACTGCGGCCCCGCCGGGCCGACGATCAGGAACCCGAGGGCCAGGATCTGCAACGTCGTCTTCCATTTGGCGAGGACGCTGACCGGCATGCGGACCTGCGCCGTCGCTAGGTATTCGCGAAGCCCGGACACCAGGATTTCCCGGCACAGGATAACCGCCGCGGGTAGGATATGCGGGCCGCCGAACCGGTCGACCCCGACCAGTGTCAGCAAAAGCGCCGCGACCAGAAGCTTATCCGCGATGGGGTCCAGGAACTGGCCCAGCGACGATTGCTGTTCCCACGCGCGGGCCAGGTATCCGTCTAAGAAATCGGTGATCGCGGCATACGTATAAACGGCAAACGCCAGCCAGTTGCCCATGGGCGCCTCGACAAACAACATCAGGCAGACCACGACCGGGATCGCGACGATCCGCGACATGGTCAGAATATTGGGCAGTTGGATCAGCAAGCGTCTCTCCCGCGGCGCCCGGCCACCGAAAAAAGCACCCCGAGGGGGACGCCCCGGTCCGGCGGAATGCATTCAACCACATCAGTCCTCAGGATGAAACCAGTCATAAATCTTCTGCGCCATGGATTTGGATATGCCGCCAACCGCGCGCAAGTCCTCGGGCCGCGCTTCCTCGACGGCCTTGGCATGGCCGAAATGGTGCAGGAGCGCCCGTTTCCTGTGCGCGCCGATGCCCGGTACCTCGTCAAGCTTGGACGTCTGGATCGCCTTGGCCCGGCGGTTCCGGTGGGCGCCGATGGCGAACCGGTGGGCTTCGTCGCGTAGCCGCTGCAGGAAATACAGCACTGGATCCTGGGGTTTCAGCAGGATCGCATCGCGGCCGTCCATGAAGATGCGTTCCCGCCCGGCGTTGCGGTCCGGCCCCTTGGCGATGGCGGCAAGCGCTACGTCGTCGATGCCCAGATCGGCGAACACCTCGAGCGCCACGCCCAACTGGCCCTTACCGCCGTCGATCAACACCAAGTCCGGCCATTGCCCTTGGGCGCGGTCCGGGTCTTCTTTTTGCGCGCGGGAAAACCGCCGGGTCAGCACCTCGCGCATCATGGCGTAGTCGTCGCCGGACTGGTATTCGGCCGTCCCGCCGGTCTTGCCGCCGCCGGTCTTGCCGCCGCCGGTCTTGCCACCGCTGGCCGCGCCGCCGCCTTTTATGTGGCCCCCACCGTCATTCGCAGACCGGGCGTTTCTAATATTGAACTTGCGATAGGCGTTTTTCATGAACCCGTCGGGCCCGGCGACGATCATGCCGCCGACCGCCTCGGTCCCGCCGACGTGGCTGTTGTCATAGACTTCGATCCGTTCCAGCGGCGCTTCCAGTCCCAGCACCTCGGCCAGCCCGTCCAGAAGTTTCCGCTGCGTGGCGCCCTCGGAAAGCCGCCGGCTGAGCGCCTCGCGGGCGTTGGCAACCGCGTGGTCGACGACCTTTTTCCGCTCGCCGCGGCTCGGCACTTCGACGGCGACCTTGCGTTCGGCGCGGACGGAAAGGGCTTCGGCGACCAGCGCCCGATTGGGCAGTTTGTCGCTGACGATCACCGTATTCGGCGGCAGGGCGCGGGCGTAGAACTGCCCGATGAAGGCTTCCAGCACGTCTTCGACGGCATCGTCGGCGCCGTGGCTCGGGAAATAGGCGCGGTTGCCGTAATTCGCGCCCGAGCGGAAAAAAAACACCTGCACGCAGGTGTGCCCGCCCTTTCTGTGGGCGGCGATGACATCCGCGTCGCCGACCGATCGCATGTTGATGTCCTGATGCGCCTGGATGCGGGTCAGGGCCTGGATGCGGTCGCGGTACTGGGCGGCCTGCTCGAACTCCAGCGCGTCGGACGCCGCCTGCATGCGGGCGGAAAACTGCTGCTGCACGGCCTGGCTGTCGCCGGTCAAGAACGCGCGGGCCTGATCGACCTGTTCGCGGTACCCGTCCTGCCCGATGCGGCCGACGCAGGGCGCCGAACAGCGCTTGATCTGGTAGAGCAGGCACGGCCTGATGCGCCCGGAAAACACATGGTCGGAGCAAGAGCGCAGCAAAAACGCCTTCTGCAGAATGTTCAGCGCGTCGTTGACCGCCCATACGGATGCGAACGGCCCGAAATAATCACCCTTGCGGCTTTTAGCGCCCCGGTATTTGACTACCTGGGGGTAGTCGTGATCGCCGGTCACTAGGATGTAGGGGAAGGATTTGTCGTCGCGCAGCAAGATGTTGTAACGCGGGGCATAGCGCTTGATCAGGTTGGATTCCAGCAACAGCGCCTCGGCCTCGGTCGCCGTGGTGACGAATTCCATGTCCGTGGTCAGCGCGATCATGCGGCGGATGCGGTACGTCTGCCGGTCCGGATGGGTATAGGCCGCGACCCGCTTTTTCAGGTCCTTGGCCTTCCCCACATATAGAACCGCGCCGTCCTCAGCTATCATCCTGTAGACCCCGGGACTGCCCGGGAGCGTCCGCAGGTGCCGGGCGATGACGCCGGCGCCCCGGGCGACACCCCCTTCACCGGCCGCGCCGTCGCCGTCAGCGCCTTCGCCGGCGGCCGGCGGCCCGTCCACAGAGGGTTCGTGTTCGTCGTCGATCATCGGCTTTGCCGCTTCCTTCGACCGTGCATCATGAAATTTTCAGCGGATTCAATACTATGACCAACGATATAGGACTCCGGGGATTTTCGTAAAATCCAACTATCCACGACTATTGTGGATAATCTTGTTGAAAAACCTCAGGAAAAACCGTCGCCGCCACAAAACCTTAAGAAACGTGGGGTTTGCTCATTAATTGAGCAAAAACTTAACCCATTGATATTAAATTATTTTATGGAGTTCAAGTCGATGGGGTGCGAAACTGTTATTTCCCTGTCACGCTGCCGCAACAGTTAACGTCCCCACAAAGCCCCTGTGTACAACTCGTTATTTCCCGCCCGCTCACGGGCGATTTCAATGACTTAGCGGCGACTTCTCAAAATCGCTAGGCGCGGTTTGAAAACCGTTCGATTTCTACGCCGACGCTTTCGGCGGCTTCCAAGATATCGAGCTTTTCAACCCGGACACGGGCGGACCGGACGCGGGGGTCTTCCAGGCACATGGCGGCGATATCCTCAGCCAGCATTTCACACAGATTGACGTGACCACGCCCGACGATGGCGCGGATGCCGTTGGAGATTTCCTCGTAACAGACGACCTGGGAAATGTCGCCGGTCGGCCGCCGGTCGGCCTCGCGGACCGCCAGGTCCACGTTGATGCGGACGCGCTGGGCGCGCTTCTGCTCGTGCGGATGGATGCCGATGTTGGCCATCAGCACCAAGTTGCGGACAAAAACGTGCCGGATCTGGGCGCGGGCGTCGGCAATCACCGGCCCGTCGGCGCGGTTGGGATCCGATACCTTGTAGCTGTCGACCGTCATAGGGTGTCTCCAGTCCGTTTTTCCGCCCGGATCAGCCGGCGACCGCGTCGTCGACAAAACCGAGACCCAGGTGCTGGCCGCTGTCAAGGGCGATCATCTGCCCTGTCATGGCCGGCGCGTCAAGGATGAACCGCACCCCGTGGCAGATTTCGGCCGGGTCCACCGGGCGTTTCAGGGGCGTGCTTTGCCATTGTCCGGCGAAGTCATCATCGTTTTGGCGGACCGACGGCAGGGTCGGGCCGGGACCGATGGCGTTGACCCGGATGTCCGGCGCGAGCGCCCGCGCCAAAGTCTGGGTCAGCCCCCACAGGCCGAATTTGCTGATGGTGTAGGACGTAAAGTCGCCGGTCAGGTTCCACACCCGCTGATCGATGATGTTGATGACCGCGCCCTTCATGCGCACGGGCAGTTCCGCCAAAATCCCCTGCGCCAGCAGCATGGGGGCCCGCAGGTTGACCGCCATGTGACGGTCCCATGTTTCGGGCGTCAGGGTTCGGGGATTATCCCGTTCGAACATCGAGGCATTGTTTATCAGACAGGTGACCGGGCCCATGTCCCGGGCAACCCGGGCAACCAGCAGGCCCACCGCCGCTGCGTCCGCCAGATCCGCGGCAAAGGTGGCGGCGGTGCCACCGGCATCCCGGATGGTGGCGGCGGCATCTTCGGCGCCAGCGGCCGACGACCCGTAATGCACCGCGACGCGCCAGCCAGCGCGGCCCAGATCAAGCGCAATTTCCCGGCCGATGCGTTTTCCCGCGCCAGTAACGAGCGCCGTCTGCGGCCCCTGTTCGGTCATCGGTTCGATCCTTGTTCCGTCATCCCCGCCGTGGCGCCCCGCCTATCCGGCGAGCCGTCCCAGCACGTTCCAGGCGAGCGCCGCCATGAACCCGGCATAAGATAGCAGAAACAAAGCCGCCGTCAGCCGTCCGACGCCGGCACGGCCCATCAAAACCGGTGCCACGGCAACCGCCGCCGCCAGCATGACCCACAGGTCGAACACGCGCATGGACTGGCTGACCGGCAGCGGTGCGACAACCGCCGTGATGCCGCCGATCAGAAGCATATTAAAGATGTTACTGCCGAGGATGTTGCCGAGCGCCACGTCCGGGTGCCCGCGCCGGGCGGCGGCGGCAGAGGCCGCCAGTTCGGGTAGCGACGTGCCGATGGCGATCACCGTCAGGCCGATGATTTCCGCAGACAGGCCGAAATCCGTGGCAATCCCGACGGCGCCTTGAACGGTCAGGTCGGCGCCCCAGGCGACGCCGGCGAGCCCCAGCACGGAAACCACCGCGGCCTTGATTTTCGCCGGCGCGGCCGTATCGACCGGGCCGTCTTCATCGCCGGCGGCCCGGTCATCAGCGACGTTGCCGTTATTTCCTGCACGGTCGCGCCGATGCGCCATCCACATATAGACCGCGAACACCGCCAACAGGCCGAGCCCCGCCGGGCGGCCCAATTCGCCGGTCAGGCAGACAGCGACGAATATTGCCGAGCAGACAATCAGCGACCAGCCGTTCCAGGCCGCGCGGCCGGCCTCGCGGGCGATGGGATAAATTAGGGCGGCGGCGGCGGCAATCAACAGCACGTTTGCGATGTTCGACCCGACGACATTGCCGAGCGCCACTCCGGGCGCGCCGCTAAGTGCCGCATCCAGCGCCACCAGAAGTTCCGGCGCCGACGTGCCGAAGGCGACGACCGTCATGCCGATCATTAACTGCGACAGGCCAAGTGAGCGTGCCAGCGCCACCGCCGCCCGGATCATCACTTCGGCGCTGCCCAAAAGCAGAACGAGGCCGACCGCTAGTTCAAGATAATTCATGATTTTTTCGGCTTGCCCGCTGGATCGGTGAATACGGCTGAAAACGCGGTCAACAGGTCTTCGTAAAGGCCGCGTTTGAACGATACCGCCAAACCCGGCAGTTCCGCCGGGTCGGCCCAGCGCCATGCGGAAAATTCAGGCTTGTGATGGGTATTCAGGTCAATCTCCGCTTCGTCACCGGTAAATTTTAAAACGAACCATTTCTGTTTCTGGCCGCGGAACCGACCCTTCCAGACCTGGTCGCGCACGTCGGCTGGAAGGTCGTAAGCCAGCCAGCCGTCCGTTTCGGCGACATAATTCGCCGAGGTCACGCCGGTTTCTTCCTCCAACTCTCGGAACGCCGCCGCCCGTGGATCTTCGCCGTCATCCAATCCGCCTTGCGGCAGTTGCCAGGGAGACGCCATTTGCCGACCCAGCCGGCGAATGCGCTCACCGACCCAGACCATCCCGTCGCCGTTCATCAACACGACGCCGACACCCGGCCGGTACGGGCGAGTGTCGTCATCACCAATTTTAGGCGCGTCGGAAGGACTCACTTTTGAAGCACCTGGCGGTTCGCCATGGCGCTGACGGGCACCAGGCGCAGCTTGGTCGGCGCCTGCGCCTTAAGCCAGTTCTGCAGTTCACGGATCGTATTGGGATAGGGCCGGCCAATGGCTACGGCGGCGGACTGACTGCGCGCCAGAGCGCCCAGGCGCAACAGTTTACCGGCGATTTCATCTTCCGTCGGGTCGGAATCCAGCGTGATGTCAACCCAGGCGCGCGGCACTTCCATTTCCGTCGCGATCCGGCGCATCGCCGTCGAACCGGACTCGCCCGCGTCGATCAACATCAGGCCGCGCAACTTGATCTCTTCGAACACAGGGCGCATCTGGCCTTCGGCGAGGCCGAACTTACTGCCGAACTTGGTGGCGAACCCGACATAGCCTGGGATCAGCGCCATCAGGTTGGTTAGCCGGGTCATGTTTTCCGCAACTTGAAGGGTCGAGTTAAGCGCGAGCGGGCCCGCGTCTTCGAACGGAAACTCACTGCTTTCCATGGGCAGACCGAGGAACACTTCATGTCCAGCGAGCCGCGCCCGGACGACCCAATCCCCCGGGTCGCGGGCGTAAGGATCAATGACGAAACTGACCTCGGGCGGCAGCGATTTGATGGCCGTCAGGCTGGCGCTGCGACTAAGCCCGATGCCGCGGATCAGAATGGCGATCTTCGGCACCACTGAATCGGCATCGGCGACCGGCTTGGCGTAGGCATCCATCGGCCGGGTGCCGTTCCGCGCGATGATCGGCAGGTCGCGGCCGCCGTCGATCTTTTCGATCAGCGCCGGGTCGGGCACGCGGGATAACTGTTCGGCTTCGGGCAGCTCGCGGATGCCGGCGAACGACGAATTGGTGGCGAACGGCACGATCCGCTCGCGATTGGGGTCTTGCGGATTTGCGGCGGCGCTTAAGGCGCCCTTGCCGACGCCTTGGATTGCGACCTGGGAGGCCGACATACCATCCACCAAAGGCGGCTGCAGCAACACACCGGTTTCGCCCGGCTTTTTCTTCCCGTCCTTGCCGTCTTTGCCGGATTCGCCTTTGGCGGGGGGCGACTCAGGCACCGCGCCGGCCGGCAACGCCACGGACCCGTCGGGGTTGACGGTCTGTTGTGCGACTTTCGGCGGCGGTTCGTCGGCCCCCAGAAGGAACCATGCGACGCCGCTGATAATGCTGGTCAGGAGAAGCCCGCCGGCGACGCCCGCGATGATCAGGACTTTGCGCTGAGGGCCCATACGCGACCTGGCGCTGCCCTCTTTTTCCTCTTCGTCTCCGTCGCCGCCTTCCGGTTCTTCCTCTTCCTCGTTGTCGACGTCCTCGTCGAGGCCTTCTTCGTCCTCGTCGTCGCCTTTTTTCTTACGCTTTAAACTGAATGGCAGTTTCAAGGGATCACCCGCTCAACTCACGGCCCGCGGCCCGATGGGCCGCCGGGCTGGAAACTTAAGACGCGGATACCGGTCCAACACCGAACCTTGGCACCGTGCCTTGGCGCCTTGCTCTGGCCATCCGCCGGCCAATCGGCAAAGGGTACCTAATTGGTGGACGAGGTCAACGAGCCGGAAAACAACGCGACGCCGCGCAGCAGATCAATGGCCCGCATAAGCTGATAATCGGCCGACTCTTTCTTTGCATCCTGTTCTTTTTTCTCGGTTTTCTTGGCCTCGGGCTGTTTCGGCTTTGCTTCTTCCTTCGCCTCGCCCGCGGGATCGGTGTTTTCCAAGGCGCCGCGCAGATTTTCCTCCCGGCGGCTGGGCGCCCCGTCGACGTCTTCGATTCGCGCCTGTTTGACCTCGATATCCGGGTGGATGCCTTTCGCCTGGATGCTGTCGCCGGACGGTGTGTAGTAGCGCGCCGTCGTCAACCGCATGGCGCGCCGGCCCTGCAACGGTATGATCGTCTGCACCGATCCCTTGCCGAATGACCGCGTGCCCATCAGGATCGCGCGGCGATGATCCTGCAGCGCGCCGGCGACGATTTCCGACGCCGACGCGGAACCGCCGTTAATCAAAACAACAATCGGCTTGCCGTCGGTGATGTCACCCTTGGTAGCGTTGAAGCGCTGGGTATCGTTCGGATCGCGCGAACGGGTCGAGACAATTTCGCCCTTTTCCAAAAATGCGTCCGACACGGCAACCGCCTGATCTAAAAGCCCGCCCGGGTTGTTGCGCAGGTCGAGCACATAGCCAAGAAGCTTATCGCCCAATTCTTTTTTGATTTCTTTCACCGCCTTGTCCAGGCCGATGCTGGTCTGTTCGCTGAACGACGTGATCCGGAGATACCCGACTTTGCCTTCGATCTTGTGGCGGACCGACGTGATCTTGATGACGTCGCGGGTGATCGAAACGTCGAACGGTTCCTTACCTTCGCGGAAAATGGTCAGCTTGATGGGGCTGCCGACCTTGCCGCGCATTTTTTCAACCGCCTGGCTGAGGGTCAGGCCCTGTACCGGGTCACCGTCGAGATGGGTAATATAATCGCCCGACTTAACGCCCGCCCGGTGCGCCGGCGTGTCGTCGATCGGCGAAATAATCTTCACGACGCCGTTATCCATGGTCACCTGAATCCCGAGCCCGCCGAATTCGCCCCGGGTGTTGACCTGCATTTCCTTGTAGCTCTGCTGGTTCATGTAGCTGGAATGCGGATCCAGCGCCTTCAGCATGCCGGCGATAGCGGCTTCGACCATCTGTTCATCGGTCGGTTCGTCCACATACTGCGCGCGGATGCGTTCGAACACGTCGCCGAACAGGTTCAACAGCCGATAGGTTTCTTCCGAATTCTGGGTCCGCTTGGCATCCTTCTTGTCCTCGGCCGCGGCTGGCGGCGGCGCGCCCGTGAAAGCAAGCGCGGCGACCAGCATTGCGCCGGTAACCATGGTCAGCCGCATCAGGAAAGAATGTTTCATCCGCTTACCTTATCGTTACGCGCCGTGAGCCACGGCATTGGATTGATGGGTTGTCCCTTGCGCCGGAGTTCGACGTAAAGAACTGGGCGATCCGCTCCGTCCGCGCCCGACTGCATCCGGCCCACAGGTTCGCCCGTGGCGACGCGCTGCCCCACGGCCGCATCGATTTCGGCCATTCCGGCAAGCAACGTATGATATCCGCCGCCGTGATCTATAATCAACAACTGGCCATATCCTCTGAATTTCCCGGCAAAGGCGACTTTTCCGGCGTAGGTGGCGACAACCTGGCTGCCCCGCCGGGCGGCGATATCGATGCCTTTGCGGGTCAGGCCGGTGGGCAGGTTTTCGCCGTACCGGCCGACCAGATCGCCGACCACCGGCAACGGCAGCCGGCCCCGCATGGATTGTATAGGTCCCGATGACGAAACTGTGGCAGCAGCAAGCCGCTTTTTCCGTTCCGCCGCCTGTTTGGCTTCCTTGGCATCGGCGGCGGCCTTCGCTTCCTCTCGGCGCTGGGATTCCCGGCGGGCGTCTTCTTCGTCCTGGCGGCGCTGATCGTCAAGCCGCGCCATTAGGTCTTTCAGGCTTTTCGCCTGCGCCGCCAGCCGGTTGGCCTTGTCGGCGGCGCGGCGGCTTTCCTGGATGGTCTGCTCCAGCATCTTGCGCTTGTTCGCCATCAGCCGGTGGATTTCATTTCGCTGCTGATCAAGGTCGCGGCTTGCGGTGGTCAGGTTCAGGCGTTCGTCGGCCGTCCGACGCCGGGCCTGTGCCAGCGCCTGCAGGTCGAATCGGATGCTGTCGGCCCGGCGTTCGATTTCCGGCACCACGGCGCGAAGCAGGATCGCGCTGCGGACCAGGTCATCCGGGCTTTCGGGCAACGCCATCAACGCTTCGGGCGGGAACTGCACCATCCGCTGCAGCGCCAGGAGCACCCCCGCCAACTGCACCCGGTTGGCGTCCAGCCGCGCCGCCAGTTCGTTTTCCTGGCGAACCAGATCGGCAATCTTGGCTTCCAGGGTGATCACCCGAAACTCCCGATCCTGCATGATCTGCGCGGCGGAAACCAAACTTTTCTTCAGTTTCTGAAGGTCCGTTTCCAGGCTTTGCGCCTGCCCCTTCAAGCGTTCCTGCGCCTGCCGCTCGCGGTCGATTTCCTGCTGCACCTTGTCGAGATTCTGGCGCGCCGCAGGGCCGTTCGACTGCGCCAGGGCGGGTGCCCCAGGCGCGGCAAGGAGCAAGCAAAGAATGATGAGAAGGGCGCGGGTCCTCAACAAGGCCCCGCCTATTCCGCCGCCGCCTGGGCGGCGTCAGTTTCGCCGTCGATCAGCGAACGGCCGGTCATTTCATCGGGCTGTTCAAGGCCCAGAAGCTGCAGCAGCGTCGGCGCCACGTCGGCCAGCCGCCCGTCGTGCAGGCCGCTGACCCATCCGGGCGCATTGACCAGGATCGCCGGCACCAAATTCATCGTATGCGCCGTGTGCGGGCCCTTAGATTTCGAGTCGGACATTTGCTCGCAGTTGCCGTGGTCCGCCGTCACCAGCATGACGCCGCCGGCCTGCGTGACGGCCTTTTCCAGCCGCGCCAGGCAGGCGTCGATGGTTTCCGCGGCCGTGATGGCGGCCTTCAGAATGCCCGTGTGGCCAACCATGTCGCCGTTGGCGTAGTTGACGATGATCAGATCGAACGCGCCCTCGCCGATGACGCGGACCAGATTATCCGTGACCTCGGGCGCCGACATTTCCGGCTGCAGGTCATAAGTCGCGACACGGGGCGACTGCACCAGGATCCGCTCCTCGCCCTCAAAGACCTCTTCCCGGCCGCCGTTCAAAAAGAACGTGACATGCGCGTACTTTTCCGTCTCGGCGATGCGAAGCTGCTTCAACCCGGCCTCGGCCGTGATCTGGCCCAGTATGTTGGTAAGCGATTCGGACGGGAACATGGCCAGCATGAAGCGGTCCAGGTCCTTGGAATATTCGACCATGCCGAGGCGCCCGGCGAAGGTTACGGTTTTATCCCGGGCGAACCCGTCGAAGGCGGGCTCGACCAGGGCCGCCAGGATTTCTCGCGCCCGGTCGGCGCGAAAGTTGGCGCACAACAGGCCGTCGCCCTCGTTCATCCCGGCGTAGCCTGCGATGATGTGCGGCTCCATGAATTCGTCGGTCTTGTCCTGGGCGTAGCTGAGCTCGATCGCGCCGACGGCGTCTTCGGCGTCGTCCGGCGCGTCGGCGGAAACAAGCGCCTTATACGCCTTGGCGACCCGGTCCCAGCGCTTGTCCCGGTCCATCGCCCAATAGCGCCCGGTCACCGTGCCGACGGAAAAACCGTCAAGCCCGTCGACGTCTCTCAGAAAACGCTGCATGTATCCCTTGGCGCTTTCCGGCGGCGTGTCGCGGCCGTCCAAAAACGCATGCAGGACCACCGGCACGCCGGCGTCCGTCACGGCGCGGGCCAGCGCCGCCATGTGGGCCTGATGGCTGTGCACGCCGCCAGGGCTCAACAACCCCAGAAGGTGGCAGACGCCGCCGGATGTTTTCAGGTCGTTGATGAATTTTTTAAGGTGCGGGTTTTCGGCCAAGGAACCGTCCTTCACCACCGCGTCGATCTTAGGCAGGTCCTGCATGACGATGCGGCCCGCGCCCAGGTTCATGTGACCGACCTCGGAATTGCCCATCTGGCCCTGCGGCAGGCCGACTTCCTGCGCCGACGCATCCAGCCGCGCATAGGGCATGTCTTCGCGCATCCGGTCCCAGGTCGGCGTTTCGGCCAGATGGATGGCGTTGTCATCGGCGGCCCCGCGATCGCCCCAGCCATCCAGAATGCACAAAACGACGGGTTTGGGTCTGCCCGTCTTGTCCGAGGTGTCGCTCATGCGCGTGATCGCTCGCTGTTCAGGAATGATTTATGCGGCTTTGTATGCGCTTTTGTATGCGGTTTTATACATTGGGACGCACCCTCCAAATGGGAAGACCTACCGCTCTGACGCCCCTTTTAGCAAAATTCGCCGCCGAATACCAAGAATCCGACGCCGCCGGGCTGGGGATGAGCCATCGGAAAAATGTCGGAATTCAGGGGTTTCACCGCTGAAACGCGCAATTAATCCACGCCCTTAGTTATTCCCGATGATACGGATGCCCCGTCAAAATCGCGTGCGCGCGGTAGAGCTGTTCGGCGATCAGCGCCGGGACCAACTGATGCGGGAAGGTCTGTTGCCCGAAGGACATCACCAGATCGGCGCGCTGGCGCACGGATTTCTCGAGCCCGTTCGCCCCCCCGATCAGGAACGCCACGTCGCGGACACCGTCGTCCCGCCACCGGCTGAGCCGGTTCGAAAATTCTCTGCTGGAAAGGGATTTCCCCCGTTCGTCCAGCACGACCACGGCGGCGCCGTCGGGCACCGCGCCTAAAAGCAATGTTGCTTCGCTTTCCTTCAACTTATTCCCCTGAAGCGGACGCTTCTCTTCGACAAGCTTGAGCGCCAAGTCCCACGGCAGGCGGGATTTGTATTGATCGAACAGGTCCTGTTCGGGGCCAGCCTTGCGGCGGCCGCAGACGATGATGGAAATGCGCATGGATGGAAGATAAAGGCCACGGAGAATTTCGTCACCCCCGCGAAAATGGGGACCCATTCTCAGGCAGGCAGTCAAAGGACCCGTGGATTCCCGCATGCGCGGGACTGACCGTGGTGTCTCGGCGACGGAACCGTACCGGCGCCTGATGGATGCACCGCGCCCGGGCGTTAGCGGGTGTGCGCCGCCCCTGCGGCTTTCGCCGCTTCCGCCGCCGGGCCGTCGGCCCAGAGCTTTTCAAGCGCGTAGAACTCGCGCACTTCCGGGCGGAACAGGTGAACGACGACGTCGCCGGCGTCGATCAAGACCCATTCGCATTTGCCGAGCCCTTCGACATTCAAGCCTTTGAGCCCTTCGCCTTTTAATTTTTTCCAGAGGTGATCGGCCATCGCGCTGACTTGGCGATCCGATGTGCCGCTTGCGATCACCATGTGATCGGCGATGTCGCTTTTGCCGTGAAGGTCGATGACGGTCAGGTCCTGTGCCTTGTCGTCATCCAAGGATGCAGTCACCAGCTTTAAGATGTCGTCGCCGGCGAGAGGCATCTTTTTCTTCTTTGGTATGGCCTTTTCCTTTCCTTTCGCTACACGCGTTTTAGTCATGTGCTTTAGGCCCAGGGGGTGTCGTCACCCCGCGCCCGCAACGCCGTTGCCGAGATGGCGTTCAGGGGCGTGTGCAGAAAGACCCACGCCGGAGGACGCATATCGGCCAACCGGCCCGCCTGGGTTTCCTTGATCCGGCCCCCGACGAACCGCCGCGCCGCCCTGCTTGACAAAGCCTTTAAAGAATATGAGGGCCGGTTGAAAACCGCAACGGGAACGGTCTCGAAGATATTTATCCAACGATTCCAGCGCGATATCTGGACCATGTTATCGGCGCCCATAAGCCAGATAAACCGTTGATCCCGGAATCTTTTCGTCAGTTTCGCCAGCGTCTCGGCGGTGTAGGTGGTGCCGAGTTCGCTTTCGATCCCCGTCACGACGATGCGGGGGTGGCGGGCCAGCGATTTCGCGTTTTCGATTCGCTGACCGAAGGGCGCCATGCCGTCGGTCGACTTCAACGGGTTCTGCGGCGAGACCAGCCACCACACCGCGTCCAGGTTAAGCCGCTTCAAAGCTTCCAGACTGATCTGGCGGTGCCCTTTATGGGCCGGGTTGAAGGACCCGCCCAACAGGCCGATGCGGCGTCCCAGCGGCCGCAAGGATCAACCCGCAATGCCGGGGGCGGCCGCGGCCGGGCCGGTAACGGCCTGCCCGCTTACGGCCGGCATTGGCCCGTGCCCCTGACGATGTATTTGAAGCTGGTCAATTGTTCGACGCCGACGGGCCCCCGCGCATGCAGCTTGCCGGTGGAAATGCCGATTTCCGCGCCCATGCCGAATTCGCTGCCGTCGGCAAACTGGGTCGAGGCATTAACCAGCACGATGGCGCTGTCGACTTCGTTGATGAATTTTTCCGCGGCCTCGGCATTACCCGTGATGATCGCGTCCGTGTGGTCCGATCCGTGTTCGCCGATAAATTTGATGGCATCGTCGATGCCGTCGACCAGTTTCACCGCGACGATGCTGTCAAGGTATTCCGTGTCCCAATCCGCATCCGTCGCGGCGATGACGCGCTTGTCCATGGCCTGCACGTCGGCGTCGCCGCGCACTTCGCAGCCGGCGTCGACCAGCCCGTCCAGGATGCCCGGCAGCAACCGCCCCGCCGCGTCCCGGTCGACCAGAATGTTTTCCGTCGCGCCGCAAATGCCGGTCCGTCGCATCTTGGCGTTGACCACGATGCTTTTCGCCATGTCCGGATCGGCGTCTTTGTTGACGTATGAATGGCAGAGCCCTTCCAGGTGCTGGAACAAAGGAACCTTGCTTTCATCGATCACGCGCTGGATCAGGCTTTTGCCGCCGCGCGGCACGATCACGTCGATGTAATCCTTCATGCGCAGCATTTCACCGACGGCGTCACGGTCGCGGGTCGGTACGGTCTGGATCGCGTCTTCCGGCAAATCGGCCAGGCGCAATCCTTCCTGCAGACTTTCCAGGATGGCGGCGGACGAATGAAAACTTTCCGACCCGCCCCTGAGGATCGACGCGTTGCCGGCCTTCAGGCAAAGCCCGCCCGCGTCGGCCGTCACGTTCGGCCGCGATTCATAAATCACCCCGATGACGCCCAAGGGCACCCGGCGGCGTTCAATGTGCAATCCATTGGGCCGGTCCCATTCGGCCAAGGTCGTGCCGACGGGGTCATCTAGCTTGGCGATGTCTTCCACGCCACGGGCCATGGCCTCGACCCGGTCTTCGTTCAAAAGCAACCGGTCGAGCATCGCCTTGGTCAAGCCATTTTCCTCACCAAACACCATGTCCTTGGCGTTTTCCGACAAAATTTCGTTCTGACGCCGGCGGAGGCTCCCCGCCACTTCGGTGAGCGCACGGTCCTTGGCGGCGCGGGATGCGGTCGCGAGCTTGGCCTGCGCGGCCTTCGCCCGCTTGCCGATATCGGCCATCATGCTTTTGATGTCTTCACTCATGCCGTTCGTTCCTTTTTGCCGCCAATTTGACCAACAACAAAGTCAGTCGATGACCAGATCGTCCCGGTGGATGATCTCGTCTCGGCCGCGATATCCTAAGATAGCCTCGATTTCCTTGGATTTCGACCCGGCGATGCGTTTGGCGTCGTCGGACGCATAGGCCGTAAGGCCGCGCCCCAGCACGTCGCCCGACTGCGCCTTGATGACCACCGCATCGCCGCGTTCAAATCGGCCTTCGACCGCCGTGACGCCCGCGGGCAACAGGCTTTTGCCGGATTTCAGCGCCCGGCCCGCGCCGTCATCGACGACGATGGCGCCGGACGCCTTCAACGACCCGGAAATCCATTGCTTGCGCGCCGCCTTGGGCGTTGCGTCGGGGACGAACCAGGTGACCCGGGCGCCGTCTTCGACCCGCTTCAACGGATGGTCGGTAAGGCCGTCGGCGATCACCATGCGGCATCCCGCGTTCATCGCCATGCGGGCGGCGACCAGCTTGGTCACCATGCCGCCCGATCCGTCGTCGGTCATCTTGGCACCGGCCATGGCCTCGATCTCGGGCCCGATCTGGCCCCGCACCAACGGCACGTGGGCGGCGTCGGGGTTTTGCGTTGGGTCCCGGTCATAAAGGCCGTCCGACGAAGACAAAAATATAAGCGTGTCCGCCGACACCATGGCGGCGACGCGGGCGGCCAGCCGGTCGTTGTCGCCGAAGCGAATTTCGTCCGTCGCCACCGTGTCGTTTTCGTTGATTAGCGGGATCGCCCCCAGGCGTACAATCTGATCGATGGTGTTCCGCGCGTTCAGATACCGGCGGCGGCTTTCGGAATCGTCCAGTGTCAGCAACACCTGCGCGACCGTCAGCTCATGGGGCGACAGAACTTCCTGGTACGCGTGCGCGAGGCGCACCATGCCGGCGGCGGCGGCGGCCTGGCTTTCTTCCAGCTTCAGCTTGCCACGCGCAGGCAGGCCCAGATGCCGGCGACCGACGGCGATGGCGCCGGACGACACGATGATGACTTCCTGCGCGCGCGCGCGCAGCGAGGCGATGTCGGCGGCCAGCGTTTCAAGCCACGCGCGTTTGACCGCTCCCCGCGACTGATCGACCAAAAGGGCGGAGCCGATCTTGACGATCAGCCGCTTGGCGTCGGTTATTTTCGGCAAAGCGGTCATGGCGCCCATGCCTCGTCTTGCGCGCCGCTTTCCTCCTCCCCCCGGGCTTCGCGGATGATCACGGCCAGTTCGCGGATTACTTCCTTCACGCCGGTCCCGGCAACGGCGGAAATGGTCCGCACGTCGCCCTTGGATGCCTTAGCCAGGGCCTTCTGCTTTTTCTTAATCGCACCCTTGTCCAGCGCGTCGCATTTGTTCAGCGCGACAACCTCGTGCTTGTCGGCTAGGCCGGCGCCGTAGGCCCGCATTTCCGCCCGCACGTGTTTATAGGCGCCGGCGACGTCGTCCTGCGTCGCGTCGACCAGATGCAGCAGCACCCGGCAGCGTTCGATATGGCCCAAAAACCGCGTGCCGATGCCCGCCCCTTCGCTGGCGCCTTCAATCAGGCCGGGAATGTCCGCCAACACGAACGTCCGCCCGTCGGCGTCGACCACGCCCAGGTTGGGGTGCAGGGTGGTGAAGGGGTAATCGGCGATCTTGGGCTTGGCGCGGGAACACGCGGCCAAAAACGTCGACTTGCCCGCATTGGGCAGGCCAACCACACCGGCGTCGGCGATCAACTTCAAGCGCAGCCACACCCACAGTTCCTCGCCAGGGAAGCCGGGAATGGTTTTGCGGGGCGCCTGATTGGTCGACGACTTGAACCGCGCATTGCCGAGCCCGCCGTCCCCGCCCTTCAACAGCACGATGCGCTGGCCGACCTCGGTCATGTCGGCCAGAACGGTTTCCTTGTCGTCATCCAGGATCTGCGTGCCCTGCGGCACGCGCAAAACGATGGCCTTGCCGCCGGCGCCGGTGCGGTTTTTACCCATGCCGTGCATGCCGCGCTGCGCCTTGAAGTGCTGCTGGTAACGGTAATCGATCAGCGTGTTGAGCCCGTTGGCGCATTCGATCACGACGTCGCCGCCGCGACCGCCGTCACCGCCGTCGGGGCCGCCGAACTCGATGTATTTCTCGCGCCGGAACGACATGCAGCCGTCGCCGCCGTCGCCACTTTTGAGAAACACCTTTGCTTCATCGAGAAATTTCACAGCATGGGTCCTTGTTGACCGCACATATGAAAAAGGGGGGAACAGCCTCGGCCATTCCCCCGCTCATCATTACGCGTATGGCCGGGTTGCGTCTAGCTCGACGGGACCACCGAGATGTAGGTGCGGTTGCTCGCCTTGGTCTCGAACTTCACGTGGCCGACGACGGTGGCGAAGATCGTGTGATCCTTGCCCATGCCGACGTTTTCGCCCGGATGATATTTGGTGCCGCGCTGACGGCAGATGATGTTGCCCGGGATGACCGCTTCGCCGCCGAACTTCTTGACGCCGAGCCGCCGGCCTTCCGAGTCGCGGCCGTTGCGGGATGAACCACCTGATTTTTTATGTGCCATCGCTCAAATCTCCTTCTACTCGCCTTTTTTGGCGGCGGGCTTTTTGGCCGCTGCCTTTTTGGCGGGTTTCTTGGCGGCCGACTTCTTGGCCGCCGTCTTTTTCGCCGCCGGCTTCTTATCCGCCGCGTCGCCGGCTTTCTTGTCTTCGGTCTTGGGCGCCGGAGCGACATCGGCCTTCTTCGGCGCTGCCTTCGGCTTGGTGCCGGTCGGGCTTACTTCGACGATGCGAAGCACCGTCTGCGCCTGGCGGTGGCCTTTGAGCCGCCGGTAATTATGACGCCGCTTTTTCTTGAAGATCAGGACCTTGGCGGCCCGGCTGTGTTCGACCACTTCGGCGAACACGGCGGCCTTGTCGACCAGGGGCGTGCCCACGGTGGGGGTCTGCCCGGGCTCGCCCAGCATCACGACTTCGCCGACTTCGATGGTGTCGCCCGGCTCGCCCAGCATCTTTTCAACGACGATCACGTCGCCGGACGTGACCCGATACTGCTTACCGCCGGTTTTGATAACCGCATACATATCTATCTAACCCTATTGATTGTTGATCTTGTTTGGTTACAGCTTTGGAGGACGTCAATATAGCCGGGGCGGCGGCGAAGTCAACCGAAATAGCCGCCCCGGGCGAAATCGGCGACATGCCGGAAATCGGCGGAATCCGGCCTGTTCCGCTTGCTCCCCCCAGGGGTTTCCGTTAGTCTCCGCCCGCTTTCAGGGGGGGCCTGACGGCCCCCTGCCCCGATCATGGGATCCATGACCTGCGGAGAGGTGCCGGAGTGGTCGAACGGGGCGGTCTCAAAAACCTTTTGTGATTCTATAAACTATTGATTTCATTATATTTTCAGAAATCGATAGTTGTTACTCGACTTTCTTTGCCGTAAAGCCTTTGGCGCCTTTACCCTTGCTTCGTGTCACGACGTAACCCTTACGACCGAGGTTGAACGACTTATCCTTCGCCAATCCTGCAATGGCTTTGACTAACTTCTCCGCAACAGGATCGTTCTTAGTCGCCGAGCCCTTAGCCGGTTGTTCCGCCAACCACTGAGTAAACGCCTTGTCGGCGATCTCGTTACCCAGTGACTTGCGTAGTGCGTTGAGTTTACGGATCTGACCCTTGGTCAGTGATTTTTGATTGATTGCCATAACTGGTTTACGTCCTTTCCTTCAAGAAATCTGAGGTTATCAACGAATGGATTAAAATGCTGTGAGTGCGTGTTTCATCTCTGTGTCCCGGTATACGCCGTCTCAGTTGTCAGACTTACCGCATTCGCACGAACCTGTTTTTGCGCAAGCCCCCCGCATTCACCGCACTTGAACTTCTGTTCCACGTAGTTCAAGTCCGGCTTCCCTTCATCTAACCACTCTTGGGGAACGATCTCACCCCACCGATGACACTCGACACAAAATAGACCCAGGGTCATCCCAGAAGCCGCCAGATCTGAAATCGTGCTTATGGTAATAGGTGTCTTGCTAATCGTCATCGTTTCTCAACTCGCAATAAAATTATACTAAGATTGTGAAACCCGCCTAAGCCCCTCTACTCGAGTCACTTTTTCACGCCTGTAAATTACCGCTAGTCGAGGATTCCCAATAATAGTATCGAGAGGAGTGATTTTACATCGAAACGGTGGAGGTCACGATGGCTCTCGGGAAACAAGCGAAGGTTTTAACCGACGCCCAAATCAAAACCTGTCTCACGCATATTCAGACGATGCGATCCGTTGAGCGGAATACGGTGATGTCCCTTCTCAGCGTCGACGGCCGAGCACCAAGGGATCAGCCGTTGCGGAAGTTTGATCAGACTGGAATCGGACCATTTCGGGCCGAGCCGCCCGCGGCGGCAGTCATCCCAATAGGCAAACCCAGCGGCAAGATCTCCCGTGAGCGCATGATCCCGCCGCCCGACGGGCCGCGACACAGTCGTTTCCCTTAATCACCGTTTTCACCCGTTCGGACTTTTTTCGCCCGTTTTACAGGGCGGCATTATCGCACAGCCCAGCGGGCAGTCGAGTGACGGCCATCATCATACAAAAGTATTTAATCCCAGGCGGCGCAAAGCGCCTTGAGGGCCAGCCGTTCAGCGATTATTTGGTGTTTTCCGCGGTTGCCCGGTTCTTATGCCACAGGTAGCTGCGGATCGAGAGCGGGAAGCTCGCCAGGTAAAGCCCCAGGATCGCCGTCAGGGCGAGCCACGGGTGGGAAAAGATGAATGCCGACAGCACGGCGACGCCGATCATCGCCGGCAGCATCCAGGCCCTCGCCATTTTCATGTTCTTGAATGAAAACGTCGGCAGGGTCGACACGAACAGCCCGCCGCAGGTCAGCAGGAAGAACGATACCGTATAAGGGTTTTGCAGATAAACGATGAAATGATCCGGCACCTGAAACGACAGAACCATCGGCAGCAACACCAGTCCGGCGCCGGCGGGCGCCGGAACGCCGGTGAAGAAGCGGCCCGCCCAGACGGGTTTTTCGTCGTTTTCCAGCATGGTGTTAAATCGAGCCAAGCGCATGGCGCAGCACATGGCGAACAGCACCGCAAGGAACCAGCCGAACCGTCCCGCGTTTTCCAACGCCCAAAGGTAAAGGATCATGGCGGGCGCGACGCCGAAACAGATGAAATCCGACAGCGAGTCTAGTTCCGCGCCGAACTTGCTGGTGCCTTTCAGCAGTCGCGCGACGCGGCCGTCGAGCGTATCCAAAATCGCCGCGACCAGGATGGAGAACGCGGCGGCTTCCCACCGTTCGTTCAAAGCAAACTGAATGCCCGACATGCCCGCGGCCAACGCGCCCAACGTCAGCATGTTGGGGATCATCTTGTTGATAGGCATGACCCGAAGCCCCCGCCGACGGGGCGGGTGCGTGGCGGTATCCTGGGGATTTTGCTGATCTGCCATCGGGCGTGTCCTTGTCCGTTAGCGACGGACAGCGGTGCGGGCGGATTTGCCGCCCAGGTTGGCCAAAACAGTTTCGCCACCGATGCTAAGCTGCCCGACGGATACGGCGGGCTCGGCCCCTTCGGGCAGATAAACGTCGACGCGCGACCCGAACCGGATCAAGCCGAACCTGCCGCCGGCTTGCACCTGATCGCCTTCGCGAAGCTCGCAAATAATGCGGCGGGCGACCAGGCCTGCGATCTGCACAACCGCGATTTCCGATTTTTTTGCTGACCGGCTTTTGATGCCGTCGAGCTTAATGCGGATAGACTGGCGTTCGTTTTCCTCGCTCGCCTTATCAAGGGCGGCATTCAAAAACTCCCCGGGCTTGTATGCCAGTTTTTTGATCGTGCCCGACACGGGCGACCGGTTCACGTGCACGTTGAACACGTTCATGAAAACAGCGATGCGGGTGCGGGGTTCGGCGCCCATGTCCAGTTCTTCGGGCGGCGGCGCACGGTCGATCAATTGGACGACCCCGTCGGCCGGCGAGATGATAAGCCTGTCGTCCGTCGGCGTCATGCGGTCCGGGTCGCGAAAAAAATAGGTGCACCACGCGGTCAGAGTGACGCCGAGCCAGCCGATCTGCTCGCTGACAAAGAATAAAATAACCGTCACCGCCGCAAACAGCGCGATGAACGGCCATCCGGCGCGGTGAATGGGAACCATGACTGTTTCAAGCACGGGCGGTCTCTTCTCGTTCTCGTTCCGTCGGTTGACATGGCGGCCCCGCAGGATTTTCCGGTCCGGGCCGCCGGTTCGCTCTTCATAACATATAATGTCTGTCACATATATTGTTCCGGGCGCCGAAAATCTATCCCGCGCCACGACTTTCGGGTATGTTGCCAGGGGCGGTCGGGGCGGGGATAATTCCCTCGAAAGGTCGTTGTTTTTAACCGAGGACCGCAACGTGGCGACAGATTTAGCCAAAAAGACGAAACGCTGACACCGAATGCGCTGTTGTCCAAGACCGTAGCGTTCCTGTTGTCGGCGAACCCGTATCTTGAATTTCCTAGCCTGATCGCCCGTGCGACCCAGGCGACCTATGCGTTGCTGCCGCCGCCGGAAGCAACCGGCGCCGACGCCGCCTGATCCATCCGCAATGTCAAAATCCTGTTTCGGTCGATGCCGTTTGGGGGCATTCGGACCCGCATGGCCGGTCAGTTGGTGTTGGGTGGCACCGCGAAGATCTGACCGGGGTAAATCAGGTCCGGATTGTTGATCATCGGCCGGTTGGCTTTGTAGATGATCGTGTAATGAATGCCGCCGCCGTACACCCGCCGGGCGATGCGCCATAGCGAATTGCCGGGCTGGACGATCACCTGTTGCCCGTCGGTCAGCACTATATCCGGTTTTTCATGTTTGAACGGCAGTTCGATGGTGTCGACGATTTTGCCGTCCGGCCCCCGGCGCGTCGCCGTCAGCCGATGCACGCCCGGCTGAACGGGGGATTTGACGGTCAACGACCACCGGTCCTTGTCCCCGGCGGCCGCATCGCCGACGGGTTTGCCGTCGATGGCGAGGCGCACACTGCCACCCGCCGGTGCGACGCCGCTGAAGATGATTGCGCCGTCGGGCGCGTAGTCGATGACGGCGACGGTGAAGACGATTTTTTCCGGGCTGTCGCCCTGGATCAGGCGGCTTGGACCGGCGCCTTCGCGGGGGACCATGATGGCAAGTGGTTCGGTCGCCTGTTCGCCGGCGACGACGGGCAGCAAATCGCTGCGTTCCGGCACGACAAGGACGACGACATCATCAGACTTCACCGGTTTGCCCGATACCGAAATGCTCTCGAGCGAGAGGGTCCGGTTGCCGGGCGCCAGCGGCGTCCCCGGCAGATAAACCCATTCGCCTTTTTTATCGGCGACGACGCGGCCGATTTCCGTCTGGCCGTCGCGGATGATCACCGTATCGCCAGGGCCAGCCCGCCCGGCGATGACCGCATCGCCCGTGGGGGTGACGCGGACCACGTCGAAACTGGGCGGGACCGGAGTGTCATGGCCGGTTGCCGCGCCCGACCCTTTGCCGGCGGTCATGCCCTGGGCCACGCCGTCCTTGCCCGTCGAGGACGGCCCCGCCGCCGATGGCGCCTGTTGGACATGCGGCTGGGCGGCCTTTTCGGCGATCAGATCGTCTTCGTCGGTGAACAGATTGACGATGGTGGCCGCCAATACGGCGACCACGCCTAAACCCATTAATAAGAGCGGATTACGCAGCATTTTTGTTTCAGGCTCTCCCATCTATGATCTAATCCTGTCCGTCCAACGGCGCAATCCATATGTCGCCCGGACCGGTGGGGCTGCCGCGGCAAGAACCGCAAAGCCTCTTGGGCCGGGGGACAGCCGCCCCGGCGGGCGACCGGTGGAAAAGGACCGTAATCGGGATGACCGCGCAGACCGAACCCGCAAACAGCGAAAAAACCGAATCACCGGGCGTGCCCGTGTGGGACGTGGGGGTGCGTCTGTTTCACTGGTTATTCGTCGCCGCTGTGACGTTTTCCATCGCGACGGGGCTGACCGGCGGCCTGTGGCAGATGGATTGGCACATGCGCTCGGGCTACCTGATCGTCGGGTTGATCATCTTCCGGCTGATCTGGGGCGTCGCCGGCGGCCGCCATGCGCGGTTCGTCAATTTCTTGAAGGGGCCGGTGACGGTCATCCGCTACGCCGTCGATTTTATTCGCCGCTGCGATGCGCACACCACCGGGCACAATCCGCTGGGCGGCTGGTCGGTCGTGCTGATCCTACTGGCCGTCGGCGCGCAGGCCGGTACGGGACTGTTCGCTAACGACGACATTTTCATCAAGGGGCCGTTGGCCGACCTCGTCGGCAAGGACATGAGCGACGTCCTCACCGCGTGGCACCTCTCGTTGAAGTACCTCGTGTGGGGGTTGATCGCCCTGCACCTAAGCGCCATTGCCGCGCACTGGCTGCGTGGTGAAAACCTGGTGCCGCCTATGCTGCACGGCCGCAAGACAGGGATCGACCCAGCGACGGCGGACGGCGGGCCGCGTTGGATCTCGCTGGCCCTGGCGGCAATCGTCGCGGCGGCTCTGGTTTACTGGATTCTCAGCCTCGGCGTCGTGGCCGAGTAACGGGGGAGTGACGGGGAATTGACGGTGGCCCCAAGCAAAAACCGGGGCAGTGGCCCGCCCCGGTTTCGGCGTTGATGTGAATTCGCGGAAACCGCGGTTACTTTTTCTTTTCCCGGAAGCCGTCGTGGCAGGCCTTGCAGCCGTTCTTGCCGAGCCCGCCGAGCGCGCCCGCCAACACCTTCGTATCGCCCGACGCCGCCGCCGTGGCGACTTTGGCGGATTCCATCTGGAACGCCATGACGACTTTCTTGAAGCCGGCCGGGTCCGACCAGACTTTGTCCAAGGTTTCCGTCGGCGCGGCCAGGCTGTCCGATCCTTCGGGGAATGCGTTGGCGGCGGCCTTCGACAGGCCGATCATGGCGTCCGCGTGAATCTTCATGTCGCCCTTGTTGGCCGTCTGCCCCTTGGCGATGGCGACCAGCGCCTTCATGTGGCCGCCCACGGCTTTCATCAGGTTCTTGCGGTAGTCGATTTCACCTTTGCCGTCGGCCAGCGCCGGCCCGGCGAGAACAACGGCGCCCAGCGCCGCCGCAAAAATTTTGGTCCCGATCCTCATAAAATTCTCTCCCGATTGGTCGTCATAAAAGTATTATCCCGGCCTTGGCAGCCGATGCCGTATACTTTCGGCCGCTTGAGGCCGAATAATGGCATCTTAACGCCCGGCGCGGCCACCGGGGTATGAAAACCCCGTGTCCTTGTAATCATTCTAAGGAACAGCATGTCCGACGTTTCCTCCGTCTGCGTGTTCTGCGGCTCCAAACCGGGCGCCGACCCGGCGCACGCAGAGGCCGCGCGGACGCTCGGCCGGATGATGGCCGAACGGGGCATTCGGCTGGTCTACGGCGGCGGGCGCATCGGGCTCATGGGCATCGTCGCCGACGCGGTGTTGGCGGCGGGCGGCGAAGTGATCGGCGTGATCCCCGATTTTCTGATGAAGTACGAAGTCTGTCATCAGGACCTGACCGACCTGATCGTCACCGACAGCATGCATACGAGAAAGCGGGCGATGTTCGACCGTTCGGACGCGTTCGTCACGCTGCCGGGCGGGCTCGGCACACTGGATGAAACGTTTGAAATCGCGACGTGGAAACAGCTCCGCCAGCACGACCAGCCGATCATCCTCATGGACGTGAACGGATACTGGCAGCCGTTCATCGATCTGGCGCGGCGCACGGTCGACGGCGGCTATGCCCACGAAGCGATCATGGATCTGTGGACCGTGGTCAAAACGCCCGCGGAAGTTTTCGACGCCATCGCCGCCGCGCCGGATACGGACGATGTGGTTCTGACCAGCCATTTTTAGCGGCAGGCGGCCGCTTAACCCTCGCGCTCAATCGACCCGGTGATGCAATGGTTGGCTGTCAAGCGGACGCCGGGTGTCCTAATAATGGCCCCGGAAAGGCCGTTTCAATTATTAAGGTGAGAAATGATGCGCCTGCTCTCCCTGGCCGTCGTTGCGTTGGTGTTTTTGGCCGGTTGCCAGTATGCGACCCTGACACGCTACAACTATTCCGAAGTCGGTAAGATTCAAGTCGTTAAGTTCGGCCGCGTGATCAAGGCGCGCCATTAACATTGCCGGTGAAAATTCGGGTCTCGGCGGGCTCGCCGGCGGCGCCTTGGGCGGGATCGGCGGCGCCAAAGTCGGTAGCGGCGGCGGCGCGGTCGCAGCCGCGATTTTGGGCGTGACGGCGGGGATCATCGACGGTTCGGCGCTGGAGCAAGCAATCCGCAATCGGGGTGGCGTCGAATACACGGTTATCCTGAGGAACCGAAAGACCCTGACGGTGGCGCAGAACATCGGCGAAAAAGACATCATCCACGAATTGAACGACCGGGTAATCGTACAGATCAACGGGGAATACCAACGGATGCTTCCGGCGAAAGATCTGCCGACCGAGGTTGAACGGCCCGAAGGGATTACGTTCAAATAATGAAAAATGCCATTTTGATTATAGTCCTTGGGGTATTCGTCTCAGGCTGCGCGCTGACGGTGGACGAAATTCATGTTCCCTACGAAGGAAAAGCGAACCTGAATGTCGTCGACGGGGCCGAAAAGATCTTTGTCACCGTCGCCCATGCGGACAAGCATACCGTTTTCAAGGACCGGGTCGGCGCCAAGAAAAACGGATACGGTATGGAAATGGCGTCAATCGTTCCGACGAACGACATCGCGAGGACGTTTGCCGTTGCGGTTAAATTCGAACTGGAGAACCTCGGTTTCAAGATCGGGGAAGGCGGCAAGACCGTCCGGGTCGATCTGATCCGATTCTATAACGGCTTCAAAATGGGATTTTTCGCCGGTGACGCCGTGGCCGACGGGCTGATCAATGTGGCGATATTGGATAGTACCGGTACAATCATATTTTCGCGGCCCTACAAAGGCGGCGGCGTAGTGGACAATATCCAATTGGCGACGGGCGAAAACGCGCGCGAAGCACTGATCAAGGAGATTAGCGACATCGTCGGCAAGGTCGCCCACGACAAGCAACTGCACAAGATTCTGTCGCGCTAAATCGGCCCGCGTCAAAGGCCTTCGCCGCGTCCGACCCGGGTGACGACAACGCCCCCCAAATGCCGCCGGATGACGTCGGCGGTTTCCGCCAACGGTACCGGGCTTTCTTCGGACTCACTCACGATCACCCGGTCGATTACGATGTTCCGCGAGCGCAGCGCCAGGGCGGCGGTCAAGGTGTGGGACAGCGTGCCGAGGTAGCTGCCGACCACCAAAATCGCCGGGATCTGCAGCGCCGCCGTCCAGTCGAGCACGGTCTTGTCGTCGGTCAGCGGGACCATGACGCCGCCGACGCCTTCGATGAACAAAACGGAGTTTTGATTCGTTTTTTCAATATGTTCGAGGCAGAATCCGACCAGCCGGTCGAAACTTATCCCCCGGTTTTCGCGCGTTGCCGCCATGTCCGGCGACAACGGTTCGCGAAACCGGAAGGGGGAGCAGGCGTCGACGGCTTCGGGCGTGGGTTCCAGCCCGAGAGCGTTCAATATTTGTCCTGTATCGGTTTCATCAAATGGCTCCGAGCCCTGCCCGGACCAGCCGGTGATGACGGGTTTGAGCGCACGGACGGTTTGGCCATTGGCCCGCGCGTCTTCTATCAGACGCTTGGTGACATAGGTCTTGCCGACGCCAGTGCCGGACCCGGTTACGAAGAAAGCGCCAATGGCTCTTCTCCTTCGAGAACCTTTTCCGAAATCAGATCGGCCAAGCGGTCGATGTCCGCGTCGGCATGTTCGGCGGTGAAGGTGAGCCGCAGCCGCGCCGTGCCCGCAGGCACCGTCGGCTGGCGAATGCCGACGACGAGGTAGCCTTCGTCTTCCAGCATCTTTTGTGCCGCCATGGTACGTTCGGCCGCGCCCAAGATGACCGGGATGATGGGACTTTCGGCCTCGGATAGGCCGAGCCGCCGGGTGAACCGGCGCGCTTTCTTCAAAGGCCTTGCCGCGTATTCAGGATCGTTTTCGATAATGTCCAGGGCCGCGATGGCGGCGGCGGCGACCCCGGGCGGTAGGCCGGTGGAATAGATCAGTGTGCGGCACCGGGCCTTGATCAGGTCGATCACCGGCTTGGATGCGCACAAGTACCCGCCGTATCCGCCGACGGCTTTCGAGAGCGTCCCCATCTGCAACGGTACGTCGGCCTTGGTGCCGCCGATGAAGCTGGACCCCCGCCCGCCGGCGCCGACCACGCCGATGCCGTGGGCGTCGTCGGTCATCAGCCACGCGTCGTGGCGTTTGGCTAGGTCCGCCATCTCCGCGACAGGGGCCAGATCGCCGTCCATGGAAAACACGCCGTCGGTGACGATCAGGCAGCGGGGGTGTTTGCCCCGGTGTTTGGTCAACAGCGCTCCCAGGTGCGCAAGGTCGTTGTGGCGGAACAGATGAAAGGCGCCCCGCGACAGCCGCCCGCCGGCGATGATGCAGGCGTGGCTCAATTCATCGGCCAATACCAAATCTTCCGACGAAATCAGCGCCGGAATGATGCCCAAGTTGGTGAGAAAGCCCGAGCCCATGACGCAGGCGTCTTCCGTCCCCTTGAGCCGCGCGAGCCGCACTTCCAGCTCCGGCAATAGCGGATGGTTGCCGGTGACGAGGCGTGACGCGCCCGATCCGACGCCCCATTTTTCGGTTGCGTCAATGGCGGCTTTTTTCAGCGCCGGGTGCTGGGTCAGGTTCAGATAGTCGTTGCAGGAAAAGGAAATGAGCGTGCGCCCGCCGCGGTCGACCTCAATCGCGCCGGTCCGCCCGGTGACGGTTAGGTAGCGGCGGAGGCCCGCAGCCTCAAGCGGTGCGAGCTTTGATCTGGCGAAATCGTCAAGCGACTGGGTCATTCACGCTTTCCCGAATGTGTCCGCCCATTGGGGCAGGACCCGGACTATAGCATCTGTCAGGCGGCCGAGGTCATCATCCGATATGCAATAGGCGGGCGTCAGGTAAACAATGTTGCCGAACGGGCGGATCCAAACGCCTTCATCGACGAAGCGTGCGCGCAGCCAGGCCATTTCGTCAAACGCCTGGATATCCAGTTCCACCACGCCGATGGCACCCCGGGCCCGCACGTCTTTGACGCCCGGGATGGCGTGGCAGGGGGCCAGCCCCGCCGCCAATTTGCCTTCAAGCGCCTTGACCTGATCAAGCCGCGGTTCCCGTTCAAACAAATCCAGGGACGCGTTACCGGCGGCGCAGGCGGCGGCGTTGCCGGTGAAGGTCGGCCCGTGCATCAGGCAGTCTTCAAGTTTGTCGGACTGAAACGCCTGGAACACGCGGTCCGATGCGGCGGTCGCGGCCAGGGGCAGGGTGCCGCCGGTCAGTGTTTTCGACAGCGTCAGGATATCGGGTTCGACGCCCGCGATGTCGGCCGCCAGCATTCCGCCGAGCCGGCCGAGCCCGGAAAAGATTTCGTCGAAGATCAACAGCAAATCGTGCGCGTCGCAAAGCTTCCGAAGCCGCCTGACGACATCGCCGTCGTAAAACACCATGCCGCCCGCGCCCTGAACCAATGGTTCGACCACCACGGCGGCGATGCAGTGGCCGTTCTGATCCAAAAGCTGGTCCAATTGCTTTTCTGTTTTGTCGTCCGCCGGCAGGTCGGCGATGAACTGCGCCGGCGCGCCACCGTGAAAGGCTGCGTTAAAGCCGCCCGACGGATCGCCCAATGCCATCGTCGCGAAGGTGTCGCCGTGGTAGCCGCCCCGGAACGACAGATACTTGGTGCGCTTGGTCTGGCCCTGGTTGTGCCAGAACTGGGCGGCGATTTTCAGCGCGACCTCGACCGCGACCGATCCGCTTTCGGAGAAGAACACGCGGTTTAGGCTTCCCGGGCAGAGCGCGGCGAGGCGCTTGGCGAGGGTAAACGCCTGTTCGTTCGCCATGCCCGCCAGCATCACGTGCGGCATGGCGGCGACCTGACTTTGAATGGCGCCGATGATGTGGGGGTGGTTGTACCCGTGGCACGCCGCCCACCAACTCGCCAAGCCGTCGATCAACTCGCGCCCGTCGGCTAGTTTGATGCGCGCGCCGTCGGTCGCCACGGCGGCCTGGGGCAGGGGGGCCGTCTGCATCTGGGTATAGGGCATCCAGATGTGGGCGTAGCCGTCCCGCAGCCAGTCCGGCCCGCCGGTCATCGCGGGTCTGCGTCTAATTTATCCGGCTCGATGGCGCCGATATCCTGCGGCGTGATGCCGAGCCGGTCAAACAGCATCCGGTCCCGGTCCTGTCCGGGGTTGGCGGTGGTCAGCAGTTTCGGCCCAACGAAAATCGATCCCGCGCCGGCAAGGAAACACAGCGCCTGCATTTCATCGGTCATGTCCTCGCGCCCAGCGGACAAGCGCACGGTCGACGCCGGCATCATGATCTTGGCGACGGCGATGGTGCGGACGAAATCGATGGGGTGGACCCGCTCGGGCGCGTCGCCGCCCGTGCCCGCATGATCGGCAAGCGGCGTGCCCTCGACCGCGACCAGCATGTTGATCGGCACGCTTTCCGGATGCGGTTGCAGATTGGCTAGCGTCACCAGCATATCGGCCCGGTCAACGGTGCCTTCGCCCATGCCCAAAATGCCGCCGCAGCAGATTTTGATGTCGGCGTCGCGCACGGCCTGCAGCGTTTTCAACCGGTCTTCATACGTCCGGGTAGTGATGATTTTCGAATAGAACGCTTCCGACGTGTCCAGGTTGTGGTTGTAGTAATCGAGCCCCGCCGACTTCAGCCGCCCGGCCTGATCGGGCGTCAGCATGCCCAAGGTCGCGCAGGCTTCCATGCCCATGGCGCGGACGCCTTCGATCATGCGGCAGACGGCGTCCAGGTCCTTGTCCTTCGGATTGCGCCAGGCAGCGCCCACGCAATACCGGGTCGCGCCCGCGTCGCGGGCCCGCTTGGCCTCGGCCAGGACAGCGTCGACTTCCATCAACTTGGCGGCCTCGACCCCCGTGTCGTATTTGGCCGACTGCGGGCAATAGGCGCAATCCTCGGGGCAGCCGCCGGTCTTGACGGACAACAGGGACGCCATCTGCACCTGGTTGGCGTCGAAATACGCGCGGTGGAGCGTCTGGGCCCGAAAAATCAGGTCCGCGAATGGCAGGTCGAAGAGGCTCCTGGCCTCGGCCCCCGTCCAATTATGGCGGATATCCGGGTTTTGCGGCTTCCGGGCGGGGGTCTCGGGCGGCGATGAGGGCTTTAATTCGTTCATGATCAAAGGGGGTTAAGGGCTCGGCGGGGCCGGGTCAAGCCTTTACCAAAAGGCCTTAAAAATTGCGGCTCCGTGCTTGACTGGGGCGGAGGATTGGCTTAAACCTCCGCCTCCGCTGCGGGTTTTGGCCCGAATCACGTATCTTATAGCAGCATTGGCTGCTCATTGAGGACTGAAAGTTATGTCGCGAGTGTGCGATCTGACGGGCAAGAAGGCGATGACGGGTAACAACGTCTCGCACGCCCAGAACAAGACCCGCCGCCGGTTCCTGCCAAACCTGCAGAAAACCAGCCTGTGGAGTGATTCCCTGAGCCGCATGATCCGGCTTCGCGTGTCGACCAACGCGATCCGTTCGGTTGAGCACAAGGGCGGCCTGGACGCTTATCTGTTGGACGCGCGCGATGCCGATCTGGCGCCCGCAGCCGTCAAAATTAAAAAGCTTGTAAAGAAAGCCCAAGAGCAAGCGGCGTAGGCTGACCAACGAAAATCTGCTGATAGCAGCAAAAGGCCCGCGTCCCTCACCGGATCGGGCCTTTTTTTTCTCAAGCCCGATCTTCAGGACCCCAACCCGGTCAGTAGAAGGAGACCCAACCGATGACCGACATGTCCCTGACCCAAATCATGTTTCGCGACGCGCACAAAGAGGATGCCCGCGAGATCGCCCGGCTTTATCAGATGGCTGCCGGCGGGGTCGCCGACGTTATTTGGGACGGTCTCCGCATCGGTGACGAAGATATTGTCTCCTCGGGCGCCCGCCGGTTCGCCCGCGAAGGAACGGACGTGTCTTTCGAAAACTGTGCCTTGGCCGAAATCCGCGGCCGCACAGTCGGTCTGCTGCACGCCTATCCCATGGCGGCCGATCCGGATTTCGACTCCGCGACGGTCGATCCGGTGATTCGCCCCTATACGGAACTGGAAGAAGATCAGAGCTATTACATCGCGGGCGTTGCGCTGCATGCCGACTTCCGGGACCGCGGCATCGGCACCAAGATGCTGAAGTTGGCGGAACTGCGCGCCATGACCCGTGGGCTCGCGAAGGTGTCGTTGATCGCCTTCCAGGATAACGCCGCCTCGGTCCGGCTTTATGAACGGCTGGGCTACGGCGTGGTCGATAGCCGCGCCATTGTGCCGCACCCCTTCATCCGCTGCAGCGGGCAGGCTTTGCTGATGGTGAAGCGGCTTGCCTAAGCCCTCGTAATTCAAGGCGGATTCTGAGAAACTAGGCCCCGATACGCGGGCTTAACCAGTCTTAGAGTGTATGAAGTTGACGGCGCATCTTCCGAAATGGCTACGCTTGGCCGCCCTCGGCCTGGCCCTTTGGGCCGGGCCGGCGGCGGGTAAGGTGCCGGTAAGCGAATGGCAGGCGCACATGCGCCCGGCCAGCGACGCGCATCTGGCCGGCGATTTCAAGGCCGCCGAAAAGCATTACCTCGCGGCGCTCGACCTTGCCGAACGTCGGGACACGGAAGGCCGCTATCTGGAACAGTCGCTGTCCGGCCTGGCCGGGGTCTATTACGCCGAAGGCCGGTATGACGAAGCGGCGCTGCGCTTCCGTCAGGCGATTTCCATTGCCGAGGCGCTTTACGATCCGGGCGACCCGAATCAAACCTCGCTGGACCTGTATCGGGAATTACTGGCCGAATCCGAAGCCCAGGGCCTGGCCATCGCCCGGCGCGAGGCGGGCCTGCCACCGCTCCGTGGCGCGGCGCAACCGGCGGTGCAGCCGGATCAACCGGCGCCGCCGCAACAAGCGGCATCGCTCCCGTCTGCATCGCCGCAAATGACGTTTCAAGCACCGCCACCGGTGGCCGCGCCGGCCCCGGCGCAACCGCCCGTGGCCGCCGAACCGGACCGGCTCGCGGCGGCAGCCGCGTTCCAACAGGCGCCGGTGACGGCGCCCGAGCCCCTCGACCCGGCGGCCCTGAAAATGCGCGCTCCTGTGATGGACGCCGCGCCGCCGAAACCAGCTGCGCCCGATCCCGCACCCGCGCCCGCACCCGCGCCTGTGGCGGAGGCAGCGCCCAAACCGGCGGTCGTCGCGCCGCCCGCGCCACAACCCGCGCCCCAAATCACCATGGTGCCCGCACGGGGCGCGCCGGAAACATCGTTGCCGCCCCCTGCGCTTAGTCCGACACCCGAGCCGACATCTGAACCGGCGCCCACGCCCACACCCGCGTCTGAGGCGGAGGCGACACCGGCGCCGCCGCAACCCGCGCCGCCTGCGCCCGCTCCGGCGCGGCCGGAACAATCGATCGCGCCGACACAAGTCGCCGAGACGTCGCCGCCACCCCAGGTTCCGCGCCTGCGCGCTGCCGGTCCGGGCGCTCAGTCGCCGGTCGCCGCACCCGAGCCGTTCGTGCGCTCCGCACCGGCCGAGGTCGCGAAGGCCGCCGAGGCTCCGCCGCCGCCGCCTGCGCCGGAAACCACGATGGTGCCCGCGCGGGGTGCGCCGGAAGCCTCATTGCCGCCGCCTGCCCAAGAGCCCGCACCCCCGGCGCAGCCGGAACCGCTCGTACCGGCGGTCGAGACAGATTCGGGCTTGGCGGAACCGGCGCCGCCGCCATCCGAACCGGCCGCGGATCCGACGTCCGAAGCGACATCCGAGCCCGCCGCTGCGGCATCGGAAAAAACGGCGCTGGCACCCACCGATATGGAGGCCCGTGAATCGGAAAAAGCGGATCAGGGCTTGCTGCAACGGATTGCCCGGGTTCTGGGCATTGCGGACAGCCCGGAGACGCCAAGCCCCGCGACGCCAAATTCTGCGCCGCCAAATCCCGCAACGGTGGAAACGGCGGCGTCCATTTCCGATCCGAAGTCGGTTGAAACCGTCGTGGTTCAGCTGGAACCGGAAACACCAGCTGCGCCCGATCCCGCACCCGCGCCCGCACCCGCGCCTGTGGCGGAGGCAGCGCCCAAACCGGCGGTCGTCGCGCCGCCCGCGCCACAACCCGCGCCCCAAATCACCATGGTGCCCGCACGGGGCGCGCCGGAAACAGCCACAGCGGCGGCACCGGCGCCGGAGCCGGAACATCAACCCCTGCCGCCTGAGACACCCCCGACGAAACCGGCCTCGCCGGAGCCGCCGCCCGATCTCAGGCTTGCCGTGCCGCAAGAAGACAACGCGTTGGATCAGCCGCCGGTGCCGGCGCCGCAGCCGCTTGACGACAAGCTGAAAGTCGCGGAGATAGAAAAGCCGGTTCAGGACGTGCCGCCCGGCGGGCCCGAAGCTTATATCGTCGTACCGGCCGCGCCCGATCCCGATGCGGAAAAGAAACGCGCGCCACGCGCGCTTGGCCCGGCCGTGCGCGACGACGTGCAGCCGATGGTAACCGCCCGCGCCGCCATCCCGGCGGATGTCGCCGCCCGTATGAACATCCCGGCCTCCGCGAAGCCGCCCGCCGCCGGAAAGTTCGCCAGCCACCTAGCGGCGACGGAAGTGGCCTACAAACGCGACCTGAACGAACGGCTTCGGCGCGTCGACGCCAGACATCCGGACGTGGCCGCCGGGTATTTCAACCTGGCGCAGTTGTATCGTCGGCAGGGCCGGTATGAGCTTGCCGCCAGCATGTACCAGCGCGCGCTTGACGTGCGGCTGACAACTCTGCCGGCCGATCATCCGCAGTTGATCGAAACGGCGGAACATTATGCCAAACTGCTGCGCCAAAGCGGCCTGCCCGACCGGGCCGCCGCGGTGATGGCGAAGGTCAAACCCAAGCCGAAGGAAGAATGAGCGCCCGAGCGGAAGATTTCATCGAAGGACTGGACCGGCGAGTCCGGGACATGTTGGACGCCTGCACCGCGTGTGGCGATTGCGTCCGCGTCTCTCCGACCCCGGCGCACACGGGGACCGATGTTTCCGATCCCGCCGCCGTGGCCGAAGGCGTATTGGATACTCTAAAGACTGGCAGGGTTCGGCGAACGCAACCGCCTGGGCGCAGGAATGCTGCCAGAGCGGAAATTGCCTGACTGTTCGCGAACACGGCATTAACCCGCGGTTCATGCTGGTGATGGCAAGGCGCGCTTTGACGCAGGCCAAACCTGTTCCGGCGCGGCGCGATGAAGGCAAGGACGCGTTTCAGAAAATGAGCCGCGCGGTGCGCGTGCTGTCCCGACTGCAATTGCCGCAGGTTCTGCTGGCGCGGCTTAATCCGTCATCGCACCCCGAACGGGCCGAGGCGCCGGACATTGTCTTCTACACCGTATGCAACATGCTGCGGACGCCGCACATCGGGCTCTTGTGCCTGGACGTATTTGATCGGTTGGGGCTCAGCTACGCGGCCATTGGCGGGCCGTCCCACTGCTGCGGTATATTGCAACTCCGCCCGGGCGACACAGAAAACGCCGGACGTCAGATCGTCCGCACCATGGAACGGTTCGCCGAAACCGGCGCGAAGGAGGTCGTCGCCTGGTGCCCGACCTGCCAGTTGCAGATTGCGGAAACGACGCCGCCCGCCGATGGCCAGGCGCATCCGTTCGGCACTCTGATACTGCCGGTGTTTCTCGCCGCGCGACTGGACCGGCTCAAACCGATGATGACCACGCCCGTCAACGAAAGGATCGCGCTGCATGAATATCCGGGATAGCCCGGCGTCGTAGACGCGGTGAATAAGCTACTTCGCGCCGTGCCGGGACTGGGAGTCGTCGACTTGGACCATCCCGGCGTCGGCTATCGGATGACGTCCCTCAACAGTCTGAAGGATGTGCAGCAGCGCCACATCGCCGGCACCTGCCGCCAGGCGGAAGCGGCGAGCGTCCCGGCCTTGGCCGGCATTTTCCACGCCGATCACCGGGAACTGATCGCGCATCAGAACCAATGGCCGTTCCGTATCGTCAATTACATGGACCTGATCGGCGAAAGCGTGGGGCTCACCCGCCATGACCGGTTCAAGGAACTGAAACTGATGCAGGCCGCGGACGCGATCATGGCAGAAACGCGGGACCTCGCGGAGGCCTATGGCCTCGACCCCGACGAAGTCCGCGGCGTCATCGCCAATGATATGCTGGCCGATCAGCACCTGCCCATCGACCGGACGAGACATCCGAATTAACCGGCGGATTGCAGGCCAGCATTATTTGATTTCGATTTCCGTAAACGCGAATTCGAAATCGTTGGCGTTGATGACGTCGTGTTCGACGCCGACGTTCCGGAAATAGGGCACGCCGGCCTTGAGTTCCGCGTTGGTCTCCCCGCCGTCACCGTTGACCAGCTTCAAATTGCCGTCCATCATCGGCACGACGACGTAATCGTATTCGTGCCGGTGCCATCCGGTGGCAGCGCCGGGGGCGAAGCGCCATTCGGTCACCCGTGTGCGGTCGTTGTCGATGAAGACCGTTGGTGTCGCGGTGTCGGTCATCGGTCGTGTCCTTTCCATGTCGGCCGCCGGGGCGGCTGGAAATCCTATATCACTTCGCCAACTCAAACATCAGAACAAGTGTCGAGTTTGGGCCAACCATATTTTTGATGCTCACCTTGGCTTTTGCAAAATCGTTGCAAAATGAGGGTGGTTTAGCGCTCGAGTATATGGGCGTCATAGTTGGTCGATACCCAATAAATGCCGGTCTGGCTTCTCTTGGGCTTGGCAGAAATTTAGGTCTAACCCTCAGGCCTTACACCAGTCGCGAACTACTTGTTTGCCGGCTTCCGGCGTTCGGCACCCAAATATGATACCTTCCAAAAGTTCTGCTGGGAATGCTTGAACGCCCGCCTGCTAAGTATGGTCAATTGTTCGCCACTCTTTTTCGTATGACCAATATGCAGCTTTTGTCAGGAACGACTTTTCCATTCTTACTTCATTGGTTTCCCTTACCGGGTTCACGATTGGATAGTCTTGCGAGTAGGTGATTGGTTGTGCCCGCCCGATGTAAAAGTCGTCGGGATCATCCCGAAGCTCTGCGCAAAATCCCCGGTGGCTGTCTCCGTAATGTGACCACATCAGAATGTTGTCCGGTACTTCTGTTAAGCAGCAGATCGCAATTGAGTCGAATAATTCTTGGTGGCCTTTTCAATCGCTTCCACAAACGGTTCGCTTTCAAGTTTTTTCCTGGATACCTTTTCTTTTATCCATTTTCGTCGGTCGCCCCGGGTCATTTTCGATTTTGAGTATTTTAATGACCGTACAAAATAGTCTTTTAATTCTTTCTCAGTAGAGAAGAAATCAAACTTATATCTGCAATCGAACGGGTCGTTGAACTGGTCTACATGGGAAAAATACAGCTCTCGGTGGGTGAAAATCCGCCGGGCGAATTGGGGGTTTTCGAGATCGATTGCGCGATACTTGTACAGATATTTTGGGTCCGGCATGGTCTCTCCTAATCAGTGGCCCTTGAGAGCCCAACAGAAGCTACATGCCGAGGTAGGCGATTCATTTCTCAGAAAGTTGCAAAACGGCAGGCGACCAAAAAACCTCTTAAATTCAATCGATTATTTTTCATCCAATTCAAACATCATCAGCAATGTACGTTGCGACCCGAAGCGATTGAAATTGTTATCGGAAATCAGAAAGATCAGGGTTTCGCCACGGGGGCCTTTGACCGCTTCGATGCCTTCAAAATTTTCGACGTTGAAGGGCGGTTGCAGGTCGGCCAGAAGCTCGCCCCGGATCGAGGCGCCAGCCTTGATCGTCTCGTGGTCGATCCGCCGGACGCGCACCCGCACCCCTTCGCGGGGCGTGAAATAGCGTTCGACGATCACCACGTCGCCGCCGGGCAAGGTCGCCGCGCCGGTCGGGCGATATCCGTCGCCTCCTTTATATAAAAGTACGCTCCACCCCTTGGTGTCGGAAATCCATCCGAGCGTCGCGTCGCCGCGGCCGATCCCTTCCGACAATGCGAACAGTGCGCCGTCGTTCAGAAGCGTCAGCGCCTCGATCCCCCGGTTGGGTTTGGCGGCCTTCATTTCTTCGGGCAGCGGCAGGGGAACCGGTTCGTTCGATCCCGGCGGATAGGCCCACAGCCGGTGGACTTGTTCGAAGCTGACGATGATTTCCCCGTTGACGCCGGGAGCCATGGATTCCGCATCGGCCATGGACTTGTCCATCAGCGGGATGCCGCCCGGGCCCTGCAGGGTGAAAATCTCGGCATTCTTCAGCCCGGCCAGTTTGCCGTCGGGGCCGTAGACGATCTGCGCGTCCAGCCGGTTACCTTCGTCGGTCAGGCTGACCATCCGCCGGCCGTCCTGCGACAGGCCGAGGGCGGAAAACCCGCCGAAGCGGTCGGACGGACTTTCAAGCGAGACGCCGCCCCGGTAGATCAGCTTGCCGACCTTTTCCAGCTCTGGCTTTTCCATGTGCAGGGGCAGGGGCACTGCCGTGACATCGATGGCGTCGGCCCGGACATCCCTGGCACAAAGGATGGGCAGGGCGCCGGCGATCAGCGCCATCGTTACGCGGTGAATGTGACCCCTGGTCGGGCGCGGCATCGGCATGATCAGGGTTCCTCCTTTAAGCCCCTAACATGGGGCCGGACCGGAGCGAATACCAGCCGGCGATTGCGGCGCCGGGCTCATTCGCGGGACCGTCTCCTGGGCTGCCGTAAAAGCGCGTAATACTGCTGGAACACACCTAAAAGGCCCGGCATGTCCGGGCGGCCCCGGTCCCATGCCGCCATCATCTTCGGTTTCGCCTTGGCGACGAAGCGGCGGAAATCGTGGCACACGAGGCGGTCCGTGGTGTTCCGAAAATCGACCATGTAGCGCGTGTCCTGCGGCATGTCGGCGTCGGTGAAATACATCTGCTGCCAAAGCCGCGCCTCGCATTCCAGGTCGATGGGGCGGTCATGGCCGAAGCGGTTTTCAAGCCGCTGGATACCGTGGCCGATCAGTTCGTGGACCAGCGCCGCCGCCAGTTCGTCGACCTCCCAGTTGGCGCCGAACCGGCCGACCAGCACGGTGAAATCCTTTTTGCCGAGCTGCGGTGTAAATTCCTGCGGCATGAAGCCCGCGATGACCACCCGGTTGAGCGACGGTTTGGGGAACGCCGCGTCATAGATGATCTTGATGGTGCCGTAACGGGCCAGGCGTTCAATCCCCGCCGCCGCGACCTGGGAATGCTGAAAGACATGAGCGAGCGCCGTCTTGATCTTGGCGACCGTCGCCGCCGGGTCGGCCAACGGAATGTCAAAATCTCCGGCCGGCGGCAGCGGCATGCCGTAAATCGTTGCTGGGCCCTGGGTATCGCGGGCGGCGGCCTGTTCGACCGGGCGCAGGTCCCATTCCGTATCGATCAGGTTCTGCGCCAACACCGGGCGCGGCATCAGGCTGCAAACCAGCAGTGCGGAAAACAATAGGCCGACCCGCAGGCGGGTGGCTAAAATCGTCGAAGGCGAAATCATCATCCCGCCATCATAACGAGGTTTTCCCGATGTCCGAGAGCCCGATTGCTTTTCCCGAACGCCAGCTGCCGACGGCAGTTCCGCCGAGGTCGCTTTTTTCGTCGTCCGGCCCGTGTTCGGCACCTTCCCCGAAGGCCGGCTTCAGGTGCTGACCCATCACACGCCGGACCACATGTGGCAGGAGCGCTACATCGCCTGCGACAATCATGTGGAAGGACTGACCGATGTCGTCATCTGCGTCGAAGACCCGGCGGCGTCCGCCCGGGCGCTGGCCGGGCTGACCCGCCGCCAATCAACAGACGGACGTGCAACAGACGGACGTGTCGAATTTGACCGCGGGCGGGTCGATTACGCCACGCCCGAAGGCCTCGCCGCATTGATCCCGGGGGCTGTGCCGCTGGATCTGCCGTTCATGGCGGCGGGGGGACTCCTGAGCCGCGACATCGTCAAGACGACGGCGTTCATGAAAGCGCGGGGGGTGAAAATATCGGAAGGCGCCGACGGCCCGGTGATCGTCGATGCGGCGGACGGGCTCGGCTGTTACTTGGTGATCCGCGGCGTCAGTTGACGGCGCTGCGGCCGCGGCCGACTTTCTGCAAAACGTCTTCGTCGAACAGTTCGGCCAGCTTCGCCATCATCGTACCGCCCAGTTCTTCGGCGTCGACGATCGTCACCGCGCGGCGGTAATAGCGCGTCACGTCGTGGCCGATGCCGATGGCGGTCAGTTCCACGTCGGACCGGGTTTCGATGTATTCGATGACGTCGCGCAGGTGCTTTTCCAGGTAGTTGCCCGGGTTGGCCGACAGAGTCGCGTCGTCGACCGGCGCGCCATCTGAAATCACCATCAGGATGCGCCGCTGTTCGGTGCGGCCCAACAGCCGGGTGTGCGCCCACATCAGCGCCTCGCCGTCGATATTTTCCTTTAAAAGCCCTTCGCGCAGCATCAGGCCCAGGTTGCGCCGTGCGCGGCGCCACGGCATGTCGGCGGCCTTGTAGACGATGTGGCGCAGATCGTTGAGCCGACCCGGATTTTTAGGTTTGCCCTTTTCGACCCAGTCCTCGCGCGACTGCCCACCCTTCCACGACCGGGTGGTGAAGCCCAGGATTTCGACCTTCACGCCGCAGCGTTCCAGGGTGCGGGCCAGAATATCGGCGCTCATGGCTGCGACGGTGATGGGCCTGCCGCGCATGGAACCGGAATTGTCGATCAGCAGACTGACGACCGTATCGCGGAAGTCCGTGTCCTTTTCCTGCTTGAACGACAGCGGATGTAACGGGTCGGTGACCACGCGGGACAGCCGTGCGGCGTCGAGCAATCCTTCTTCTAGATCGAAATCCCAGGATCGGATCTGCTTCGCCATGAGGCGGCGCTGCAGCCGGTTGGCGAGCTTCGAGACGACGCCCTGTAGGTGCGATAACTGCTGATCCAGCTGCGCGCGCAGGCGGGTAAGTTCTTCGGAGTCGCAGAGCTCTTCCGCCACGATGATTTCGTCATAGGCCGGGGTGAACGCTTTATAAAGCGCCTGATCGTCCGGCGAATTGCGCGGCCACTTGTCGTCCCAGTCGGTGGGGCCGGCGGGTTCTTCCTCGCCGTCGCCGGCCATCATGTCGTCATCCAGCCCTTCGGTGGAAAACTCCATGTCGTCGGACATCTCGGCCTCGCCGGCTTCGCTCGACATGGCGCCGTCGGCGTCCATGTCCGCATCCGGGTTTTGGTTTTCGTCCTGACCCTGTTCCGGATCCTCGTCGGCAGAATCCTGCTGGTTTTCCGGTTCGGCCGGGGCGGGCGTATCGGTCATCATGTCGAGTGCGACAATCATTTCCCGGACCAGATTGCCGTAGGTTTCCTGATCGGCTGTGTGCTTGCCCAATTCGGCCATCTGGCCGCCGACTTTTTTGTTCAGTTCGTCCCGCCACAGGTCAACCACGTGCCGGGCGTCCGCCGGCAGCGGCCGGTCGGACAGTTTTTCACGGGCCAGCAGGCCTAGAACCTCCGGCAGCATGGCGCTGTCTTTTTCCGAAACCTGGCCATAACCGCGCGCGCGGCAGCGTTCCTGCAGCAGAAAGCCTAGGTTTTCGGCGACGCCCGACATGCGGTTGGCGCCGATGCTTTCGCACCGCGCTTGTTCCAACGCCTCGAACACGGCGTGGCTTTCCGGCCCGGCTGGCGCCAGTCGCTGATGAATTTTCTGATCGTGATGGCGCAGCCGGAGCGCCATGGAATCTGAAACGCCCCGCAGCTTGGTGATGCCTTCGGCGCTCGGCGGGCCCGACGGCGACGGCAGGTTCACCACGCCGTCGCTGACCGACGCGCCGGATGCCTGATAATTCACTTCAAGCTCGGGTTTTTTCGCGACCGCCTTCAGCGTCGCCGCGGTGACGCGCTTTAAAAGGTCGGCCGGGCGTTCCGATTGGTCCATGACGTCGATCCGGAAGGGCCGGCGCGGTTATTCGCCCGGCCCGGTCCAAGGGAAAATCCTACTGAACGACCACCTGCATGGCCGAATCCGGCAGTTCCTCACCCATGCAGCGCTGGTAGTACTCGGCGACGACGGGCCGTTCGACCTCGTCGCACTTGTTGAGGAACGTCACCCGGAAGGCATAGCCGGTGTCGTTGAAGATGCGGACGTTTTCCGCCCAGGTGATGACCGTGCGCGGCGACATGACGGTGGAAATGTCGCCGTTCATGAAGCCCGAACGGGTCAGAGCGGCCAGTTCGACCATGGCATCGATGGGTTCGCGGCCCTGTTTGCCTGTGTAGTCCGGCACCTTGGCCATGACCATGTCCACTTCGGCGTCGTGTTCCAGGTAGTTCAGCGTCGCGACGATGTTCCACCGGTCCATCTGGCCCTGGTTGATCTGCTGCGTGCCGTGGTAAAGCCCCGTGGTATCGCCCAGGCCGACCGTGTTGGCGGTCGAAAACAGGCGGAAGAACGGATGCGGCTTAATCACCGAGTTCTGGTCGAGAAGCGTCAGTTTGCCCTCGACTTCCAGCACGCGCTGGATCACGAACATGACGTCAGGCCGGCCGGCGTCGTATTCGTCGAACACCAGCGCCGTCGGGTTGCGCAGCGCCCACGGCAGGATACCTTCGCGGAATTCCGTCACCTGTTTGCCGTCGCGCAGCACGATGGCGTCCTTGCCGACCAGATCGATACGTGAAATGTGGCTGTCCAGGTTGACCCGGATGCACGGCCAGTTAAGGCGCGAGGCGACCTGTTCAATATGGGTCGACTTGCCAGTGCCGTGATAGCCCTGGATCATCACCCGCCGGTTGTGGGCGAACCCGGCCAGGATGGCCATGGTGGTTTCGCGGTCGAAGCGATAGGCCTCGTCCCGGTCGGGGACATGTTCCTCGGCCTCGGAAAAGGCGGGAACTTCCATATCCACGTCGATGCCGAAGGTCTGGCGAACGGAAACCGTGACGTCAGGCTTTTGGTGGGCGGCGTCAATGCCGCGGTTGGTCGATGATGCAAGAGATGTCATGCCGGTCTTTCCAGATTGTAAGCCGATGGGCGGGCCGGCGGCCCTGCCGGCGGCTGATTTGCGAGTTTTCGTAGGCGTTTGGGGCCCCTCAGTCAAGGGTCGAGCGCCGGGGGGCAGATAGGGCCGGTTCGGGCCCAATTCAGGGATTAAGGAAGGCCACGATCGTCTCATAGGCCTCGGTAACTTGTTTGAATTTCTCCTCCGCCGCCTTGGTGCCCCCGTTGGCGTCCGGGTGGTGGCGTTTCACAAGTTCTTTGTACCGGGATTTGACGGTTTCGGCGGAAATCGGGACTTCCAGGTCGAATACCGCCAGCGCCCGCGACGTTTTGGCGTCCGGCGCCGGGGTCTGGGTTACGCCTTGGGCGCGGGCATCGGCGTCCCGGGCGGCGTCTGCGACGCCCAGCGGATCCCAGAATTTCGCCTGAGCGGCCTTGAAAGAATCGCCCGAACCCAGCTTCCAGGTCGGCCGGTGCCAGGTGGTGTCGCGGCGGACGTCTTCTTCTACCTCGTCCTCGTTCATGCCGCGGTAATAGTTCCAGTTACGATTGTATTCACGCACGTGGTCAAGGCAGAACCAGCGGTAATCGTTCAGCGCTTCGCGGGACCGCGGCGCTTTGAATTCACCGTCGCCGGGGCAACCCGGCCATTCGCACGCGCGAACCCCGTCAGGCCTTTGATTATCCCGGTTTTTGGTCAGATTCGTCATACATGTCACTATGCGCCCGGCCTGCCCAAGTGGCAAGCGGCAGCGCATTTCGGAAATGCCAGCAGCCAAAGTTCAGGTTGGTTGCAAGTCGCGACCTGTAACCTTTGTCTAACTTGAAACAGATTTGAAATTTATCGACTCTTGACCCGGTTAAAGCTGGTCGGCCCGGCACGGAATTTCGGGCCGGTCGGGCGGATGTAGGAACGGAACCGGTTCGCGCGAGCGCGACCGGGAAACAAGTCCGGCGGCACGTATTCGGCAGGCCCGGGAATGTGGCGGTGCAAAAAAAGAGGGAATAAATGCAAAATCAATTGGTGAGCCGGAATGTCACCGTACACGGGCGGCGGACGAGCCTGCGCCTGGAAACGGCGACCTGGGAGGCATTCGACGAGATTTGCGTGTGCGAGAAAATGACCCCGCACGAAGTCGTGACGATGGTCGAGGACGTGCGCGGGCGGTCGAGCCGGACCTGAACGGTCCGGGCGTTTATCGTGACCTATTTCCGCATGGCGGCGAACCATGGCGGCGCCCTGAAGGCAGGCAATGCGGAACGCGCACTGCGCGTGTTCGCCTGATCCGCGGCAATCCCATGAATTGACAGGTCTCGCCGGGCGCGACGCGCACCCGGACCAGCCTCCGGATCAGTTGGCGGCCGCGTCGTCGTCTTTTTCGGGGGTAAAGAACTCGGGCCAACGGCGTTCGGCCACGGGGCCCGACGCGCGAAGCGCATAACAGGTATCCAGCAGCATCGGCTTTTTGCCGGGGACGGGAACGCCCGACTCAGTCGCGCTTTCGTTCTTTTCGTGCGCCTTCATGGGGTAGATGGTCTGGAACGCCGTTACCGCGACCGGTCCCATCAACAGATCACGCAGGTGGGTGCAACCCTTTGCACCGCCCATCACCGCCGTAACCGCCTTGCGCCAGCCCGGACCGATCCTTAGGCCCGCAATCCCGGCGAACGCCGCGTTGATGTCGCCGCAGATGGTGTAGGGGCCGGACGCGGTCTTGGCCTCCGCCGCCTTGACGACCATGTCGTCGTCGAGCGTGACCCGGATCAGCATGTCGTGCACCGGCTCGCCGGCTTGGATGCCGTCCCGGTCCCGGTTGGCGAAGCTGTAGGTTTTGGTGTCAGTGATGCGGCCTTCGATATCCCACAGCCCGTCGTCCCGCTTATAGCCTTGGCATTCGATACTACGGGTGTGAATGTGTTTGCGCGGTGCCGGTTTGCTGAGGTGCATGGCGGGTCCCTGTTCGGATTGGCGTGGCTGGTGTCGGCGGCAGAACATTATCGGCAGGCGCCGCCCAAGGGCAAGCGCCGATCCCAGCCTCGTGCGGCTGAAAGGGGGTCGCCCGGCGGCGGGCGGCGCGGCGGCCGTCAGGCGCTGTATCGGTCGCCGAATACGAAGGCCTCGGTTTCCCGGATGTTTTCCTCAAGGCTTTCCTTGACCGCGGCGTATAGGTCGCGGATCGAAACCATAGCGATGCACCGGCCGCCGTCGTCGGTCACCGGCAGATGGCGATAGCGTTTGGTCAGCATCAGCTCAAGCGCGTCGGCGGCCGGGTCGTCGGGGCTCAGCGTATCCGGGTTGGGCGTCATGATGTCGGCGACCTTGGCCGCGTTGGGTTGAATGTCCTTTGCCACGACGCGGCGGGCAAGGTCCCGTTCGGTGACGATGCCGATAAGCTTGTCGCCGCCGTCGACCACGACGATCGCCGCCGTGTTCGCCTTGGCCATGGCGTCCGCTGCCTCAAGCGCGGTCGCGTCCACGGTCGTGGCGGTCATTTCGTGCGGTTTCACGATATCCGGAATGATCTTTCGCTGCATGGCGTCTTCCTTGGGTCGAGAGCCCGGAGGCTGATCCACCGGCCGGCGCGCGGGCCGCCCGCAATCGGACAGTATACCCCTAAAGGGTTTTGAAGATAAGCCTTTGAATTCGCCGCCGAAGTCGGGAATTCCTAGGTTTCCGGCCGTTTCAGGACGCCGGCGGCGGTGTAATCCTGACCAATGTCACCTGGTGGCGGCGGCGTTCCAGGATGTCAAACCGGAACCTGAAAAACATGAAAGACTGGCCCCTGTCCGGGATCCGCCGGGCTTCGTGCAGGATCAGGCCGGCGACGGTGGAGGCTTCTTCATCGGGCAGACCGAATTGATAAAGCCGGTTCAGGTCCCGGATGGTGACCGAGCCCTCGACCTCGAACGAGCCGTCCTCGCGCTGAACCACGCCGGCGACGGTTTCGTCGTGCTCGTCATCGATCTCGCCGACGATTTCTTCCAAGATGTCTTCCAGCGTCACGATGCCTTCCAGGCTGCCGTATTCGTCGACGACTAGGGCGAAGTGCTCGCGCCGGGCGCGAAAGGCTTCCAACTGATCCAACAGCGGCGTTGTTTCCGGAATGAACCAGGGCTCGGACGCGAGCGCCACGACATCGATCTTGCCGGTGTCGCCGTCGGCGGCGCGGACGGCGCGGAACAGCGCCTTGGCGTGGATCACGCCGACGATGTTGTCGGGCTCGCCCCGCCAGATCGGGATGCGGGTATAGGGGCTATCGAGCACGCCCGAAATCAATTCGTCGGCGGGCAGTTCAGCGTTCAGGGTGTGCAGGCCCGACCGGTGGACCATGATTTCGCCGACCTGAACGTCGGCAAGGTCCAGAACGCTCCGCAGCATGACCCGCTCAAGCACTGTTTCCTCGTCGCCGGTGTGCAGTTCGATGGCGCCGCGCAGCTCTTCTTCGGGCTCGTGTTCGGCGTCGTCGGCGGCGCGGATGTCGATGCCCATGACCCGGAACAGTCCGGTGACTATGATTTCAACCGTATGTGTGATCGGCGACAGGATCGCAACGACAAACCGCACGGCGGGCGCGACGGAAAGCGCCATCGTGTTGGCGTTCTTGATTGCATACGTCTTGGGCATGACTTCGGAAAAGATCAAAACCAACAGCGTCATCACCACCGTCGCATAGGCAACGCCCGCTTTGCCGAACGCGGTGATCAGCAGACTGGTGGCAATCGACGACGCCAGGATGTTGACCAGATTGTTGCCCAACAGGATGGCGCCGATCAGCCGTTCTTTCTGCGCATAGAGCTTGTTGACGATGATCGCGCGCTTGTCGCCAGCGAGTTCGAGCCGGTGCATAAGCGGCTGCGACGAAGCCGTCAGCGCGGTTTCTGCACCGGAGAAAAATCCGGAAAGAACAAGCAGGAACAGAATGATTGTCAGGGTCGTCAACATGGGATTGCTCGCAGTTCGGGATGAAGTTGCTTAATCCGCCTGAACGCCGCTTATCGGGCGGCGTTCAGGAATTCCTGTAGCACCGGGATCACGGCGTCTTCGGGCACGTTCTTTTCAATAAACGCCTCGCCGATGGCGTGGCACAGGATAAAGGTCAGCCGGCCGCTCTCGGTTTTTTTGTCGCTTTTCATGTGTCTGGCAAGGCGTTCGGCGGACCAGCCTTCGGCGGCAAGTCCCGAAAGCCCCGACGGCAGGCCGGTGGCGTCCAGGTGGGCGGACAGGCGGCCGGCGTCGTTGCCTTTCAAGTGGCCGAGGCGGGCCGACAGACGCATCGCCATGACCATGCCGATGGCGACGGATTCCCCGTGCAACAGGGTGTCGTTGAACCCGACTTCCGCCTCCAACGCGTGGCCGAACGTATGGCCCAGGTTCAACAACGCACGCTGACCTTGTTCGGTTTCATCGGCGCTGACGATCCGCGCCTTGGCGGCGCAGCAGGTCTTGATGGCGTGGCGGCGCGCTTCCCCGTCGCCGGCCAGCAGGGCGGGGCCGTTTTGCTCCAGCCAGGTGAAGAAATCTGGCATGTCGATGCAGCCGTATTTCACGACCTCGGCATATCCGGCGCGAAGTTCACGGGGCGGCAGGCTGTCGAGGACGCCCGTATCGGCCAGCACCAGACGCGGCTGATAAAACGCACCGACCAGGTTTTTGCCGTGTGACGTGTTGATCGCTGTCTTGCCGCCGACGGAACTGTCGACCTGGGCCAGCAGAGTCGTCGGTACCTGAATGAAATCGAGGCCGCGAAGGGTCAGCGCCGCGCAGACGCCGACCAGGTCGCCGATCACCCCGCCGCCGAGCGCGATCAGCGTCGTCTTGCGGTCGACGCCCATGTCCAGAAGTTCGCTGGTCACGCCTTCCAGGTGAGCGAAGTCCTTGGCCTGTTCGCCGGGTTCCAGCAGGACCGCGGCATGGTTGAGCCCAGCCGCGTCAAGCGAAGCCCTAAGCGGCGCAAGCGCGACGTCGGCGACGTTTTCGTCGGTGATGATGACCGCCCGCGACGAAGCCATCAGCGGCTTCATCAGGCTGCCGGCGCGTTCGATCAGGCCGTCGCCGATCAGAATGTCGTAACTGCGGTCGCCCAGATGGACGGTCAGTGTTTCGGTGAGGTCGTCTCGGATCATGTGCGTTCGGCCAGTTGGGTCAGGATTTTATCCGCGGTCGCCTCCGGCGCTTCGTCGACGCTGTCGACGATGATGTCGGCTTCGGCGTAGACGGGGTAGCGTTCATCCATCAGGGTTTTCAGTTTCGCCCGCGCGTCGCCCTGTTTCAAGAGCGGACGCCCCGCCTGTCGGCGGTGGGTGCGGCGGTCGAGCGTATCCAGATCGGCCCGGAGCCAGACCGAAACGCCGGCGCGGGCGATCCGGTCGCGGGTTTTCGGGTTCATGTAGGCGCCGCCGCCGGTGGCGATGATCTTGACCGGCGCCCTCAGCAGGCGGCGTAGCACTCGGGCCTCGACATCGCGGAAGGCGGCTTCGCCGTAAATTTCGAAGATGTCCTCGATCGAACATCCGGCGGCGCGTTCAACCTCGTCGTCGGAGTCGACAAACGGCAGCTCGAGCCGCCCCGAAAGCACCCGGCCGACGGAACTTTTCCCGGCGCCCATCAGGCCGACCAGGACAATCATTTCTTTTTTTTTATCAGTAGGTTGCTTGCTCATTTCGGGATTCTGTGCCTGATCGACGCGGACCATGCGCTGATGACGTTGATCGCCTCTGGCGGAGCCGATACACTCCGCCCGCGATGGCGCCGCCGGAAAAATGCCATACTCCAGACCTATCCGAAACCCCAAACACCGGGATCGGCGCCGGGGAGTCTGTTCCGATGCGGAGGTCCGATTACGGTGATCCGCCGCCCGAATTCCCGTTCACCTAGTGGTCGGCTACGGCCTTGATCACCGGCAACTGCTGAATTGGACCTTATGCGAAGCCTATCCAAAATCATTCTTCTCGTTGCCTTGGCCCTTATCATCGGCGGCGGCACGTTTCTGCTGACCTGGGATTTCCCGGCGCCCGTCGACAATGTCGAAAAGGTTCTGCCCGATGACCGGTTTCCGAAGTAACCGGCCGGCCATCGCCGCGCTTGGCGCGGTGCTCGCGATCTGGACGGCCGGGCAGGCGCCTGCCCAGGCGCCGCAACCGGCCGCGCTGGCAAAGCCCGCCACGGCCCAGCCCGCCGCCGATGCGCCCGCCGCCTTGGCGCCGCCGACGATGTTGAAACCGCAACGTCCGTTGCAGACCGAAACGCCGAAACCGGAAGCGCCCGCGGCCCTGCCGCCGGGCACCGGCGCCGTCGGTCCGGCGGTCCAGGTCGACGCCTTGGGCCAGGTGGACCTGGAAACCGTCGGCACCCTCGGTCCCGGCAACGGCGGCCTGGGACAAAACCTTTGGCAGGGTGCGGGCTGGGGCTTTGTCGACCGCATGTTCGACCGGGTGCCGGTGAAGACGCCGTCGCCGGTGATGCGCGGGTTGATGCGCCGGATATTGCTGACATCGGCCGAGCCGCCGAAACGCGCCGCCATGGCGGCCGCGGGCGCCGACGGTGCGCCCAAAAAGCCCGCCAGCCTGATTGCCAAACGCGTCCGGCTGCTCGCCGGGATGGGCGACGTGATCGGTGTCAGCGAGCTTTTGGCGGCGATCCCCGGCAACGTGACCGACCCGGAACTTTTGAAAGTCGAAGCCGACGCCCGGTTCCTCGCCAACGATAACGCGCGGGCCTGCGGCATCGCGATGCAGCAGATTTTGGCGCAGGACGGGCCCTATTGGCAGAAGTCCATGATCTTCTGCCAAATCCTGGCCGGCGACCCGGCGAAGGCGGAACTGGGTCTCAGCATGATGAGCGAACTGGGCACCCGCGCGCCGGAATTCATGCTTCTGGCGGACCGTCTTTTGGGCGGCCAGAAAGGCGAGGTCGCGTCGATCACCAATGCCGACGGGCTTCTCCTTGCCATGGTGCGGGCGGCCGAAGCCCCGCTGCCGGTGGACGCCGTGCAGTCGGACCGGCCGGGCGTGCTTCGGGCCATCGCGGTGAACCCCAATGTATCCGCCGATATCCGGCTTGAGGCGGCGGAACGGGCGGAGGCGGCGGGCGCTCTCGATACGGAATCCATGCGCCAACTTTATTCCAGCGTGCAGTTCGAACCAGGCGATTTGTCCAAACCGCTCAGCCGCGCCCAGGAAATCGGCGGGCCCCCCGCGCGCGCGCTTTTGTATCACGCGGCGTTGTCCCAGACCGTGCCGACGGCGCAGGCGGAAATCATCGGGCAGGCATTATCCGCCGCCGTCGCCGAAGGCCGATACGGCGCCTCCGCCCGGGTATTTCATCCCCTGGTCCGCAAGATCGAACCGTCCCAGGCCATGTTGTGGTTCGCGCCGGGGGCGGTGAGGTTGATGCTGTCCAATCAGGACCTGGAAGGGGCGCGCCCATGGCTGCAATTGCTGCAGGCAAGCGCGCTGTTTCATAAAGAAAGTGCGGCGGAACTCGTTCGCCTGACGCCGCTGGCTCGGCTGGTCGGCTCGATCGGACTCGAGAACGAACCCCGCGACCTGGACGCTTGGTGGCAGGCAATCAAAGGCGATGCCGGCGCGGCGGCAAAAGCGGCGCGGCTTTATGCGCTGCTAAGCGGCCTTGGCGACGACGTTTCGTTGTCCGCCTGGCGGGCGCTTGAACCCGCGGAAACGCCGGCACCGGCCGGGACGGGCGCAACACCGGGCGACCCGGCGTTGCTGTTTCGTCTGGCCGCGGTCACCGATGCGGTGACGGCCTGGATTGAAGAGCGGCGGGCAAGCTTGGAAAACGCCGAGACCAAATCGCTTGAAGGGTCGGCGCCGGTCGCCGATGCGTCGGGCGGCGCGGTTCCCGGGACGGTTTCGGCCGCCGCCATCGATCAACCGGCGCTACCGCAGCCGGGCGCGGCCGCCGGCCCGCCGCCCAACCGGGGCGAAATCCTGCTGATGGCCCTGGCCGCCCTTGGCAACGGCGGGCCCGGGAGCGCGTCGGCATTCACCCTGCGCCAGACGGTCGCCAGTCTGCGGGTGATCGGCGAGGAAAAAGCCGCCCGCGGCCTGGCGCTCGAAGCAGCTCTCGCGGCGGGGCTTTAGGCGCGGGGGGATCGAGTGTTCCGCGCCATCGATCTTTTCCTCGACATGTTGGCGGCGGAGCGCGGCGCCGCGGTTAACACCATAGACTCCTACGGCCGTGACCTTGCGGATTTCGAGGGCTTTTGCGGCAAGCGCGGTGTCCCGCCGGAAACTGCCGAGCGGGACGACGTTGCTGGATTTCTGAAACGGCTTTCCGGCGCGGGGATGGCGCCGTCGACCCAGGCGCGGAAGCTGTCGGCGCTTCGGCAGTTTTTTCGGTTTCTGCAGGCGGAGCGCATGCGCGACGACGACCCGACGGCGGCGGTCGATGCGCCGAAGCTCGATCGGTCGCTGCCGAAATATCTGAGCGAGGACGAGGTTGAGGCACTGTTATCGGCGGCGCGGGCACGGCCGGGCGCCGGAGGACTTCGCGCCGTGGCGCTGTTGGAAATTCTTTATGCGACGGGGCTTCGCGTGTCGGAACTGGTCGGGCTGCCGCTCACCGCGATCAGCCGGGATGGGCAGGTTCTGGTCGTTCGCGGCAAGGGCGGCAAGGAACGCATGGTCCCCGTCGGCGGCCCCGCCCGTGACGCGGTTTCGGACTATCTTGCGGTCCGTGATGGCTTTCTGCCCAAGGAGGCGCCGTCGCACGAAGCGGGCCGGTTTCTATTTCCGTCGCGCGGCCGCGAAGGGCACCTGACCCGCGCCCGGTTCGGCCAGGTGTTGAAGGAACTGGCCGCCGCCGCCGGCGTTTCGACCCGGCGGGTGTCGCCCCACGTACTCCGGCATTCCTTTGCCAGCCACCTGCTGGCGCATGGCGCCGACCTGCGTGCCCTGCAACAGATGCTGGGCCACGCCGATATCTCGACGACGCAAATCTATACCCATGTGCTGGAAGAACGCCTGAAGGCGCTGGTCGATCAGGCGCATCCGCTGGCGCGGGTCCGCCTGGATTAAATTGTATCGAGTGAACTGTTAGAGACTGCCTCGTCCGGGGGCCGGGGCGTTAGGCCGACGGGTTAATCCTTCGGCTGGGAGATGGACGCGTTTTCTTCTTCTTCTCCGCCTTCACGGAACCATCTCCAGAAGTCATAGGCCGCGAGACAGCATATCGACAGAGTAATGATCGCCAAATCGACGCGCGGCACGTAAATCAAGATGACCGCCATGAAGGCGAACAGCATGATGATCGAAAGCGGTGCGAAAATCCGGTTAATCATGGTCTCATCCATCCTTGCCAAGGGACCCGGCGGGCCCAGGTATCTGTTAATTTAAGGGACCCGGTCATTTGGGTCTAATTCTTTATCCCGGCGTCTGCCGAGTTGTCGGTTGCGTCATCCTTGCTGTGCCACCTGGCGGGCGAGCCAGTTGGCGGTCCTGAGCAGCCGGCCATCCCGCCCCGGGGCGCCGACCAACTGCACACCGATGGGCAGACCGTTTTCCCCCTGCATCAACGGCAGGGTGATGCACGGTAGGCCCAGATAGGTCCAAAGCGTCGAACACACCGGATCGCCCGTCGCGTCGAGCCCGCGGGGCGCGGTGCCGGTGGCGGCCGGGGTCAGGATCGCGTCGTATTCCTCGAACACCGAGTCCATGCCCTGGATCATGGTCTGACGCCATTCGTGCGCCTTCAAATAATCGGTCGCGAGGGATTTCTGGCCTTCCTCGATCATCCCGACGATGACGCTGCTCAGCTGATCCCTGCCGTTTTCGTAATAGTCGGCGAGGCCCCGGGCCATGTCGGCGCACATGATCGTACGGTGATAATCCCAGGCGGCGGCAAAAAAATCGGGCAGTTCGTCGGCGTCGCAGCGGTCACCGAGGAAATCGGCCAGCTCGGCGAAGGCGTCGCGGCATTCGTCCTCGACCTTTTCCCAGGCGGCGGTTTTCATGAATACGAAATCGGGCGCGACGGGCGGTTCCTCGCGGGCGGCATCCAGCAGCCTAGGGCGCGCGCGTATCCGCGTGTCCGGATCTTCGTCGTCCCAACCGATCATGCATTCGGTCAAAATCGCCGCGTCGTCAACCGACCGGCCCATGGCGCCCATGGTGTCGAGCGTGCGTGACAGGTCGAGCACGCCGGGGCGCGGGATAAGTCCGTGCGAGGGCTTGAAGCCGACGATGCCGCAATAGCTGGCCGGGCGGATGACCGAGCCGTTGGTCTGCGTGCCGACGGCGCCGGGCACCATGAAGGATGCAACCGACGCGGCCGAGCCCATGGACGAGCCTCCGGGCGTGTGGTCCACATTGTGCGGATTGCGGGTCTTGCCGGGGTGGTAGACGGCCAGTTCCGTCGTCACGGTCTTGCCCATGATGACGGCGCCGGCTTGGCGCAGCAGGCTGACCAGCGCGGCGTCGCGCTTGGGCATGTTTTCCGCGCTCAAGGGCGTGCCGCGGCCCGACGGCAGGCCGTCGACATCTATGATGTCCTTGATCCCGACGGGGACGCCGTGCAGCGGCCCCAAGGATTCCTGCCGCGCCCACTGTTCATCGGCGGCCTTGGCCTGCGCGAGTGCGTAATCCCGGTCGAGGAACACCCACGCTTTAACCTGGCCCTCGATGCCGTCGATGTGGTCGAGGCATGCGGTGACGAGTTCTTCCGAACGGATTTCCCCGTCCCGGATTTTCGCCGCGGCTTCGATCAGGCCCAATTCGGTCAGAGACATGGCGTCCTCTCGGGACCCTTAGCCGTAGACGATCTTCGGCAGGTACAGGGCGATTTCCGGGAAGTTGTACAGGATCGTCATGGCGATAAAGACCATCACCAGATACGGCATGACGCCTCGGAAGATTTCGACCAGCTGCACATGCGGTGGTGACACGCCCTTCAAATAATAAGCAGCCATCGCCATCGGCGGCGTCAGGAACGACGTCTGCAGGTTAAGCGCCACCAGGATGCCGAAGAACAGTGGGTCGACGCCGAAATGCGGCAGCATGGGCAAGAAGATCGGCACGAAGATGATGATGATTTCCGACCATTCCAGCGGCCAGCCAAGCAGGAAGATGATGACTTGGGCCAGAATAAGGAAGGCGACAGGGTCCAGGTTCATGCCGAGCACGAAGTGTTCGACGACGCTGTGCCCACCCAACAGCGAGAACACGGACGAAAACGTCCAGGACCCTACGAACAACCAGCAGACCATGGCCGACGTCCGGGCGCAGAGGTAAACCGCTTCGCGGAGTCGGTCCCAGGTTAGCGCTTTATACCCGTAAGCCAAGGCAAGCGATCCGATGCAGCCGGTGGCGGCGGCCTCGGTCGGCGTTGCCCAGCCGAGTAGAATGGCGCCCAGCACGAACAAGATGAGGATTGCCAGCGGGAAGAACGACGTCAGCAGCGCAATGATCACGTTGCTGCCCAGAATTTCGGCGGCTTCCTCAGCGTTGACCTTGGGCGCTAGGGCGGGATTTATGGTGGCCCGGCCGATGACGTAGAGCATATAAAGCCCCGCCAGCATGAAGCCCGGCAAAATCGCGCCAGCATAAAGCTGCACTGGGCTGACCGATGCCGAAACCGAATAGACCAGCAGCATGATCGACGGTGGAATCAGAATGCCGAGGCACCCGCCCGCGCAAATGACGCCGGCGGCAAAGCTGGTGTCGTAGTTGGCCTTCAACATCGACGGGAAGGCCAAGAGGCCCATCAGCGTAACGACCGCGCCGATGATCCCCGTCGCGGTTGAAAAGATCGCGCAGGTCGCGAGCGCTGCCACGGCCATGGCCGCCGGCAAGTGTCGGGCCGCCGCCATCAGCGAAAAGAACAAGCGGTCGATGATATTCGCGCGTTCAAGGATGTATCCCATAAACAGGAACATGGGCACGGCGGTCAAAATGTCATTGGAAATGACCGAATAGGTCCGGTTGACCAGCAGATCGAAAATCTGGTTGTCGAAGATGCCGTGCCCCGGCGTTCCGAACGTCGCGGCGTTGAAATAATAGTAATAGCCGAAGCCCATCCCCATGCCGACCAGCGTGAAGCAGATCGGGAATCCCAGCATGATCACGAAGATAAACGCCGTGAGCATCAGGATGGCTACTTGTGGGTCGGTCATTAGTCGGCGCTCCCCGTCTTAACGCCGAGGTCGTCGGCCGTTTCTTGTTCGTCCTCGCGGGCGTGAACCAGCGTCGTCTCAAGTTCTTCGACGTCGTGCAGATGCGCCGGCCAAGCGCCTTCCTTCATGCAGATCACGCAGCGGATGACCTGGGCGATGCCCTGCAGGAACACGAAAAAGGCGGCAATGGGAATGATGAACTTGAAGTGGAAAATCGGGAACCAGGCGATCGACATGACCGAGCGTTCACGGAGCGTCCAGGATTCCCAGGCGTAATCGGTGCCGGCGTACATCAGCGCAAGAATGCCGGGGAAGAAAAACAGGAAATAGAGGGTCAGTTCAATCCTCGCCTGGGATTTGGGCTTCAGTAGCCGGTAAAACACGTCGCCGCGCACGTGTGCGTCGCGCGACAGCGCATAGGCGCCCGCCATCATGAAAAGGCAGCCGTACATCATGTAGCTCAGGTCGTAGGCCCAGGGCGTCGGCGCGCGGAACATCTTGGTCGATATCACTTCCCAGGTGGAGCCGACGGCGCCGATCATGATGCACCAGCCGAACGCCTTACCCATCCAGGCGCTAATCCGGTCGATTGAAAATAGAAAGTCTCTCATCGCTGGTCCCCTGGTTTCTCCCTTGGGCGCTTTATGTGAGCGGAATTTTGAAAATCAGATAAATCTAAAAATCTTTGATAAGGGTGGGGCGGTGCCTTCGACTGCACCGCCCCTATTACCCGTGTCGGACTTGCCGCATCAAGTCCGATCCGGCAACGCCCCGTTCGAATTAGAACGGCAGCTTGCCCGGGAAGTAGTGGTGGTAGGCCAGCTTGTAGTCGGCGGCGTTCAGCAGGTCATAGAAAGCAACCCGTTCGCACCACGCTTTTTGGCTGTCCACGACTTTCTTGAAGAACGGATCCTTCATCAGGTCGACCATGACCGTGTCCCACGCCTTCAGCTGATCTTTCAGGATCGATTCATCCGTGCGGTACACGTTGACCTTGTCCTTGTGGATGAGCGTCTGCAGGTCCTTGGAATACTGGTCCATGGCCCAGCCGTAGTTCGACGTGTTCGCCGCTTCGGCCGCGTATTCGACAATCGCCTGATGTTCCTTAGCAAGGCCGTTGAAAACGTCCTTGTTGTAGGTGATTTCGAAGAATTCCGACGCCTGGTGGTAGGAGCTCATGTGATAGTGCTTGGACACGTTCTGGGCGCCAAACTGGCGGTCGGCGGTCGGGTTGTTGAACTCGAACGCTTCAATACGGCCGGTCTGGAAGTTCGGAACGATTTCCGGCCCAGGCAACTGAGCAACGCCCAGGCCCATGGCGTTCATGACGTTCGCGGCCAGGCCGACGGTCCGGTACTTGAGGCCCTTCATGTCGGCGGACGACTTGACGTGCTTCTTGAACCAGCCGAGCGGCTGACAGGGCATGGGCATGGCCCAGAACCCGACGACGTTGAGCTTCAGATGATCTTTCAGCAGTTCGGCGTAGAGTTCCTTGCCGCCGCCGAAGTGAATCCAGGCGATGATCTGACCCGCGGTGCAGCCATAAACCGGGCCGGTGCCGAACAGTGACGCGACCGGGTTTTTGGAATACCAGTAGGCCGTCACCGAGTGACCGGCGTCGACGTTGCGGCGCGACACGGCATCAGCGATCTGCTTCGAGCCGACAACGGCGCCCGACGGCAGGTAGGCGATTTTCAGACGTCCGCCGCCCATCGCTTCGCAGCGGCCGGTGTACTGGCGCGCCATTTCTGCGAATGGGCTTTTGGCGCCCCAGGCGCCCTGCATCTTCAGAGACGTAGTTTGCGCCCTGGAGACGTTCGGCATGGCCAAGGTGGCCGCGGTGGCGCCGGCGGCAACCGCGCCGCCCTTCAGGAATTTACGCCGGGTTACGGTTTTTGTGGTTGTCATCTATTTCCTCCCTTATGGTTATCGGCGGATAACCAAATTCCGCCGAAGGGTGTTGCACACATCGTACGTTTCATTGTGACCCAGGTTTGTTGCCGGACCGTTTGGCCGACCCTAGGCCCGTTGGACAGAGGCTCCCGTGCCGGGCTCCGGCTCGACAGGCTCAGATTCTGCAGGGGGAGTTCCCCACGCAACGTCACGGAAAGGGGCTCCTAGCGCGGCAGACCCGCCGTTATAGGGGGGGCTTGCCCCCGCTTCCTTCCCAAGACGCCCCCTCTGCGATAAGGGCAATAGTCCGCCATAGGCAGCGGTTATCACAACATTAAGCTACACATACTAAAGCCTAACAGCAACCTGTTTGCGGCCGCTGGTATACAGTATTTTCCACGATTAGGAACAGATTTCATAAATGATCGTACGGCCCGGGGCTCCCGAATCGCGCGCTATCAGGCGACCCTGTCCCCCGGTTCCCGGCCCTGGAAAAACGCGTCCAGGTTGTCGAGCGCCCGGAATCCCATGGCGTCCCGGGTTTCCTTGTTGGCGCTGCCGATGTGCGGCAATAGAAAAGTATTATTCAACTTAATCAATCTCTTATCGACATTCGGTTCGTCATTGAAGGTGTCGATCCCGGCGGCGTAAAGCTTGCCGGACTTGAGCGCGTCAACCAGGGCGTCGTCGTCGATGACGGCCCCCCGGGCAGCGTTCACCAGCACCGCGCCGTCGGGCAGAAGGGCGAACTTTTCGGCATTCAGGATGCCCCGGGTGGCGTCGGTGACGTTGCAGTGAACGGCCAGGAAATCGCAATTCGGCAGCAGCCCTTCAAGGGTTTCGTGAAACACCGCGCCTTTCTCCAGTTCCGGGCTCAGCCGGGAGCGGTTGTGGTAATGGATTTTCATGTCGAAGCCCCGCGCCCGGTCGGCCACGACCTGGCCGACCCGGCCCATACCCAGAATGCCCAGCCGCTTGCCGGTCACGCCGACGCCGACCATGAAGGCCGGCGACCAGTCCTTCCACCCGCCGGCGCGAAGCAGACGTTCGCCTTCGGACGCGCGCCGGGCGGCGCCGAGCATCAACAGGATCGTCGTTTCCGCCGTTGCGTCCGACAACACGTCGGGGGTGTTGGTGACGACGACGCCGTGGTCCCTGGCCGCCTTGACATCGCAATGGTCATAGCCGACGGAAAAGTTGGCGATGATCCGCACACTTTTCGGCAGTGCCTCGAACACGTCGCGGGAAAAATGCTCCGTGTGGCAGGGCAGAATGGCATCGGCGCCTTCGGCCGCCTTGATCATCGATTCCTTGGAATAAAGCTTGTCTTCCGGGTTCAAACGGGCGTCATAATACCGCTCGAGCCGCGCGTGAACGGCATCCGACAATCGGCGGGTGACAAGGACGGTCGGCTTTGCGGATTTTGTGTCGGCCATGGGGTCTCCTCCTCAATCTTTGCCTGTGGGGTACACCAGGGCCGGCATGCCTGTCGAGGGTTGATGACCTGATCGATTTCGGAGAAAGCACATGACCAAGGACCGCTTCGGCAATGACCACGCGCCCGGCCTCCCCTATGCGCGCGGCGATATCCTGGCGTCGACCGCCGACGACCTGACCAAGTTGAAAGCCGCGTGGGAACACGTCCGCACTTGGGAGGCGAAAGGCAACAAGACCGTCAACGCATCGGGGCTGGAGCGACAGATGTCGGTGGAACCGGGCGAGGAACGACTGCTGGACGACGAACTGGCGGCCGCCATCCTGACGGACGAGCTCCGCGCGCTGGGTCTGAAGATGTTCGGCGGGCAGGACGACAAGCACGACGTCATGATGACTAACCGGCTGACCGCGGGCCTGCTGGTGGCGGCGGACGTGATCGTGCCCGAAGGCTCGCACGTCATCGGCTTTTCACCGACTTATTCCCACCCGGCGGTGCAGCGCGCGGTCAAGCACGCGCGGGCAAGCTTTACCGATATATCCGATCTTGCCGAGCTTAAGGCGGCGCTCGCCACCGAGCCCAAGCCGGGGGCGCTGTTTTTAACGCGCCTTGCGGTCAGCTATCAAATTTTGGACGAAGCCGTGCTGCGCGAGGCGGTCGACCTGGCGCATGAACGCGGCATCCCCGTCGCCGTTGATGACGCCGGCGGCGCGCGTGTCGGACCAGCGTGCTTCGGCCACCCGCGGACGCTTGAACTGCCGGTGACGGTCGCCTGCACGGGGCTGGATAAATACGGCACGCTCGGCCCCCGGCTGGGCCTGATTGGCGGCGACCGGGATGTCATCGCCCGCATGCGCGCCCGGGCATATGAAATGGGGATCGAAGCCCGCGCCATGCTGTTCCCGCAGGTCGTCCGGTCGCTCAATTATTACAGCGACGAAAAAGTCCGCGATCTGGTCGACTGCACCATGCTGGTCCGCGACGCGGTGATCAATAAACTCGGTGCCGACCGTGTCCACGTGACGCCGGTGACGGTGCAACTGATGGCCGATGACATCCTGGAAATGGTTATGGCGCGGTCGGGCCTTAACGAAGCGCCCTGTGTGCCCTACGAAGCGACGGCGGCGCTCGCCATGCTGCTGCTCCGCGATTACGGGATTCTGACCGTGCATTTTGCCGGCATCCCGCCGGGGACGGCGGCGCTGATGATCAAGTTCGTCCGCCCCGACGTGCTGGAAGCCATAGGCGGGCTGGACGCCTTCGCCGCCGCCATTGACGCGTCGCTCGACCGGCTCGCTGAAATCGCCGGAGACAAGGCGGCGCTCATCCGGCTGCTCAGGGGATCGGACGCGCTTCCCAAAGTCGCCGCCTGACCCCGGCTCAGGCCCATCGAATACCGGCCTTTTGGCCCCTTGCGGCGGGCGGAGGCTGCGGCTAAGTTGCGACCGCGAAAACAACGAATGCAACAGGTGAAACCGGGCTCGGTTTCACGGAGCACCCTGAGGAGATCTAAATGAGCTTCCATATCGTCGAACAGGCCACTGCGCGCCTCAACCGCAGCGAACTGGCCGTTCCCGGCTCGAACCCCACGTTTTTGGAAAAGGCCGCCCAGTCCAAGGCGGATGTCGTGTTCCTTGACCTGGAAGACGCCGTCGCGCCGGACGACAAGCCGCAGGCCCGGAAAAACATCATCCAGGCGCTGAACGATCTTGACTGGTCGGGCAAGACCATGTCGATCCGGATCAACGGCCTCGACACCCATTATATGTATCGCGACGTGGTCGACATCCTGGAACAGGCGCCAGGCAAGCTGGAACTGATCATGATCCCCAAGGCCGGCACGGCGTCCGACGTTTACGCGCTCGACATGCTGGTGACGCAGATCGAAGACGCGACTAAGGTCAAAAAGCGCATCGGGTTCGAGCTGATCATCGAAACGGCGCTCGGCATGATGAACGTCGACGAATTGGCGGGTGCGTCCAAGCGGCTTGAAAGCCTGCACTTCGGCGTCGCCGACTATGCGGCATCGACCAAGGCCAAAACCACCGTCATCGGCGGCCCGAACGCGGATTACCACGTGCTGACCGATCCGGACGACAAGGGCAACCGCGAAGTCCACTGGGGCGACATGTGGCATTATCCGATCGCCCGCATGGTGGTTGCCGCCCGCGCCCATGGGCTACGCCCGATCGACGGCCCGTTCGGCGATTTCTCCGATCCCGACGGCTTCCGCGCCCAGGCGCTTCGCGCCGCCACCCTCGGCTGCGAAGGCAAATGGGCGATCCACCCGTCGCAGGTCGATCTGGCCAATGACTGCTTCAGCCCGACCGAGGCCGAAGTGACCAAGGCCCAACGGATCCTCGACGCCATGGAACAGGCGGTGAAGGAAGGCAAGGGTGCCGTCGCGCTCGACGGTCGTCTGATAGACATCGCGTCTATCAAGCAGGCGGAAGTCATGGTCAAGAAGGCGGTGCAGATCAAGGCCGCCAAAGGCTGATTAGCGTTTGATGATATAAATGAAACGCGAAACGGCGGGCTTCGGCCCGCCTTTTTTTGCGACTCCGCGTATATTATTAGCGGACTATGCCCAAAGTAGGGATGGTTACCCGATGCCGAATGTTTTTATAATCCCGCAGCAACGACATTAAGAAGCCGGCGGAAACGCCCCACCAGAGGGCAGGGATGGTGGAAAACAACGGCACCGCGTAACAGAAAGCGCGCCCCTATACGGATCGCGAGAGCTTAATCGCGTTCTCGTTCTGCTGGGCGGAAGCCATCCTCGAGCTCGACAAAGACCGCAACATCACCTTCGCCGGCGGTATTCTGCCGATCCTGACCGGCAAGGAGACCAAAGCGATGCGCGACAAACCGGCGCTCAATTTGATAGCCGACGAAGACCGCGTGCTGGCCGAACAGACGCTCGACGCCGTCGAACGCGCCGGCCAGTTCGACAGTATTCACCTGCGGTTCAAGGGGCCTAACGGTCCATCGCAGTCGCTGGTGTCGTCCGGCTACCGTAACCCGGAACTGGAAAACCGGTATTTTCTGGCGTTCCACATCGCGGGTGGGCTGACGACGGACAAATCGCTGAAGAAAGAAAGCAAGGAAGGCCTCTAAGACGCCTACAGCTTCGGCAAGATGGCCTCCAAGATGCTGGAAGACGCCGAGGGCGAGGGCAAGATGACCCTCCTCGAGGTCGGCGGCCTTGTCGAAGCGGGCGCCGATCTGGATGAAGCCCAGCGCGACAACCTGATGGGCGCGGTCGGTTCCGTCCTGAAGATGTCGTCGATCAACGGCGACGCGGCGGCCAAACTGGGCGACGGCAATTAGGGTGTGGTCCACGGCAATGGGCTTAATATCGACGCGATGAAGGCCCGGATCACCGGTATCATCGGCAACATCGCGCCGGAAGCGAAGGTCGAAGTCGGATCGGCGAGCATCGATACGGACGATGCCGACGCGCTGGACGAGGGAACCCTGACCAAGGGCGTGATCCATGCGCTCAGAGAATTTTCGAAATCCCAGGGCGGCGCGGTTTCGCTCGAAAAGCTCTCCGGCAGCATGGACGATCTGATCAAGGACGCGACGGAAACCGCCGAGACCTTCAACCGCGTCGTCAAAAAGTCGGACTTCCGCATGGCCATGCATCCCATCGTCGGGACCGAGGGCGGCAAGATCCACCATTACGAGGCGCTGGCCCCGTTCCAAGGCTAGCACGGCGAAAGCCCGTTGAAGTACTACCTTTGCCGAGGAAGTGGGGCTGATCGGCGCGTTTGGCCTGAGCGTCGTCGACAAAGTCATCGTCTGGCTGGATGAAAATAAGGACCACGAACACTTCGCGTTTGTCGCGGTCAATATCTCCGGCAACTCCATCGTCGACAAGCGCTATGTTGAGGGGCTGATCGAACGGTTGGACGCCAATCCCTAGACCCAAGGTAATTTGATTTTCGAACTGACCGAAAGTTCGCGGGTGACGGATTTGGAAGGCGCCAACGCCTTCATTCAGAAACTGCGCGAACGCGGCTACCCGGTGTGCCTGGACGACTTCGGCGTGGGTGCCGCAAGCTTCCAGTACCTGAGCGCCATTGACGTCGACATAGTCAAGATCGAGGGGCCTGTGGTCAAGAACGCCGAAGCGATTGAGCGCGGGCGCGCGTTCCTGACGGCGCTGGCGTCGTTCTGCCGCGAACTAGGCGTCGAAACCATTGCCGAAATGGTCTATACGCCCGAGACTGTAAAATTCTGCCACAATTGCGGCATCTATTTCATTCAGGGCTTTATGTTCGGTCCGCCCGAGTTCGAACTTGAAAAGTTCAATGACGTGAAGGACCGGCTCGCCGGCAAAATGCCGGCAAAAGAACCGGCGAAAAAACCCGAAGACAGACCGGCCGCACCGCTGCCCGCCGCCGCCGCCGGCGCCTGCACTGGGACCCGAACCCGAGCCTGAGCCGTCGTACACGCTGGATGATGTCCTGAACGAAGCGGCGGCGGCCTCCAAAACTGGCTCCGAAGCCTAAGAGACTGCAGAAAAGGCGCAGAATTCCAGGGTTTCGCCCGTTGCGGCGACATCGCGACCGGCCGCCGATCATTCGCCATTATGCGGTTTTCCCCATACGAATTTTTCGGGCCCTGTGCTAAATAGCGCACATGCACAATTACCTGGATTTCGAAAAGCCGATTGCGGAGCTCGAAGGCAAGATCGAAGAGCTCCGCCACCTCGCGTCCGATGGCGAAATGAACATTGCCGAGGAAGTCGGCAAGCTGCAGACAAAGGTCGACAAGCTGTTGACCAAGACCTATGGCAAGCTGACCGCCTGGCAGAAGACGCAGGTTGCGCGCCACCACGACCGGCCCCATGCGCTGGATTACATCAACGCACTGATCGACGATTTCACGCCCTTGGCGGGCGACCGGCAGTTCGCCGAAGACCCGGCGGTGGTCGGCGGCCTGGGCCGTTTCAAAGGCCAGTCCGTGGTCGTCATCGGCAACGAAAAAGGCGACAATACAGAAGCCCGTGTCCGCCACAACTTCGGCATGGCCAAGCCCGAAGGCTACCGCAAGGCGCAGCGGCTGATGAAGATGGCCGACCGGTTCAGCCTGCCCGTCATCACGCTGGTCGACACGCCGGGGGCCTATCCGGGGGTCGAGGCCGAGGCCCGGGGCCAGGCCGAAGCCATTGCGCGGTCGATTGAACTCTGCTTCGGCGTCCGCGTGCCGTTCGTTTCCGTGGTGATCGGCGAGGGCGGGTCCGGCGGGGCCATCGCGCTGGCTGCGGCCAACGTCGTCCTGATGATGGAACATTCGGTTTATTCGGTGATTTCGCCCGAAGGCTGCGCCTCGATCCTGTGGCGCGACAGCGAACAGGCGGAAACGGCCGCCGGCGCGCTCAAACTGACGGCGCAGGACCTGAAGGAACTGGGCGTCATCGACGGCATCGTCAAGGAGCCCTTGGGCGGCGCCCACCGGGAGCCTGAAGAAGCGATCAAGAAAGTCGGCAAGGCCATCGACAAGCAACTGGCTGAGCTGGCCGCCATCGACGGTCAGGCGCTCCGCACCGCCCGGCGGGAAAAGTTTTTGAAGATGGGGGCAAATGGACTTGCCTGACGCGGGAACGCGCGGCTTGGGGATTGGCAGGGTCGGCCAAGCCGCGCCTAAAGCTGCGCCACGACCCCCCAACAAAGAAACATCCTGATCTGGGGCAATCTGGGCTTCGCCGCTCATGCGGCCCTATTTTTCGCCACCGTGCAGCGGCTTGACGGCTATCCAGGCCCCATGCCGGAGCCGGGGGAACGCATTGGACTCGCGCTTAAAATGGCGGCGCTGCCGGCGGCGTTCGTGCTGTTGTTATTCAGGTGATCGCCCTGTCGCGCTTCGTGACCGGTGCCAACAATCCGCAGATGGATACAGCCCCGCCCCGCTGGCGGCTCATGGATCAGCGGGTGCTCGCCAACACGGTTGAACAGACGCTGGTGTTCATACCGTTGCTGCTGGCCGCCGCCACGGCGGTGTACGCCGACGAAACGGCCTATCTGATCGCGGTGCCGATCGTCTTCGGCGCCGCGCGCGACGCGTGATCTAATCGTTCATCTCGGCGATTATCTGTATTCGGATGAAGACCCGGAATCCGTCACGATAAAGGCGGGTGACAAGGATAAGAAATTCATCTTCGATACCTGGGGCGCTTGGCGGCAACGGTTTTTCGAGCCGGACAAGGGCGTGCTTGGTTTGGCGCCCATTGTCATGGTCCGCGGCAATCACGAGGCCTGTAACAATTTTAGCCACAGCCATTATGGGTTCGGCCTGTTTTTCGGCCTGGGCGAAACGGCTTACGACTGTACCGAGGGCGACCTGACGCAGCCAACTTTTGCGCTTGATGTGGCGAGGGGATTGCGGCTCGTCGTCGCGGATACGTCGTATGTTCGGGCATTTGCGCCGAAGCTCACGCTGACGGCGCGCTGTGATGTGAAACCCGTTCCCGAATCTGATCGGAAATCCTGCGCGAATGTATAGGCGTTGTGGGTGGATATTGCCGGGCTGACACGCAAGACAGGCCGCACCTGGGTTGTGACCTACGTGCCGTTATACGGCATCGAAATGATGAATAAAAAGAATGCCGACAATCAGGATGAAAAAGATCAAAATGGAAACCCCATTTTGATTCCGATCATTCCGCCAACGACTGCAGGCTGGCGTGCGGCCTGGAACGGTCTGCCGAATGATAGAGGTCCCAAGGCAACGATGCGTCAAAACGTTCAGGCGCTGATCTCCGCCGACCGCCACCATTTTCAGACGGCGAAGCGCGAAGGCGTTCCGGTGCAGATCAGCAGCGGCGGCGGCGGCGTCTCCCTGGATCCGGTGCCGCACGTTGCGACCAAGGACTGTAAAAGCCTGACGCACGCGACGCTGGACCCTCAAAATCCGGACGATCTGAACCCGGTCCAGGTTCAGAGGAGTGACGCCGAACCCGGTGGCGTGTGGTCGACGGGTTGGCGCGTTTGCACCAACGACTCATGGGGTTTTGTGACGGCAAATCTGCAGCTTGCCGACAGTCACGTTTTTAAATTCGTCCCTGTTGCCCCGGATGCGTCCGGCAAATAAAGGCCGTTACCACCGGTGAGGCCGTCGGCGCAACGGGCCCGTAGGTTTTGCGATTCATTGGTTGTCGCGCGAAGCCAAGTCCGCTTAATGCGTCAGCTTCTGGTTTCGAGTTTTATTGGTTGTCGCGCGAAGTCACGTCCGCTTACTACGTCAGCTTCCGGTTTGGCGACTTACGCGACCTTCCCGTGGCAATGCTTGTACTTCTTGCCGGACCCGCAGGGGCAGGGGCTGTTGCGCGGCACGCGGCCCCAGGTGCCTTCGTCGTTGGGGTCGGCATCAGCGGCGCCGCCGCGCGATACCACGGTCATCGAGGCAGAGCGTTCGCCCGCCATGTCCCCGTCGCCGAAATACTTCGGGTTTTCGTGGAAGGCTTCGCCTTCGTAGCCAGCCTGTGCAGCCAGGTATTCTTCTTCCGAGAAGTCCATGGATAATTCCACGTGCGCCAGCATCATCGACGTGCGCTCGCGTAAGCTCACCAGCATTTCCTCGAACAGGCTAAACGCTTCCTGTTTGTATTCGTTCAACGGGTCGCGCTGGCCATAGGCGCGAAGCCCGATGCCATGGCGCAGGTGATCCAGCGTCAGCAGGTGATCTTTCCAGAGCTGGTCAAGCAGCTGCAATAGCACGGCCTTTTCGACGGAGCGGAAAATTTCCGGCCCGGCGTTGGCGGCCTTGGCGGCGGCCTGTTCGTCGACGGCGCGGAGCAGCCGTTCGCGCACCTCGGCGTCGGCGATGCCTTCTTCCTTCGCCCAGTCCCTGACCGGCAGGTCGAGCCCGAAGATGCGCAGCACTTCTTCGTGCAGGGTGTCCATTTCCCACTGCTCGGCATAGCCCTTTTCCGGCATGGTGAGGGAGACCAGATCGTCGACCACCTGATAGCGCATGTCGGCGACGTCTTCGGACACGTCTTTGGCCTTTATCAGGTCCTTGCGCTGTTCGTAGACGACCTTGCGCTGATCGTTCATCACGTCGTCGAACTTGAGAAGGTTTTTGCGGATTTCGAAGTTCCGCTCCTCGACCTTCTGCTGCGCTTTCTCAAGCGCCTTATTGACCCACGGATGGATGATCGCTTCGCCTTCCTGCAGGCCGAGTTTCTGCAACATGCCGTCGATGCGCTCGGACCCGAAAATGCGCATCAGGTCGTCTTCCAGCGACAGGAAGAACGCCGACGCGCCCGGGTCGCCCTGGCGGCCCGATCGCCCGCGCAACTGGTTGTCGATGCGCCGGCTTTCGTGGCGTTCCGTGCCGATCACGTAAAGGCCGCCCGCTTCCTTGACGATGACCGTTTCTTTGTCGATTTCCGCCTGAATTTCAGCGAATTTCTGTTCGTAGGCAGGGGTGCCGGGCTCGGCCGAAATTTCCTGCTGGGCGCGCATCTCCAGATTGCCGCCCAACTGAATGTCGGTGCCGCGGCCGGCCATGTTGGTGGCGATAGTGACGCCGCCGGGGCGCCCGGCCTGGGCGATGATGGCGGCTTCCTGCTCGTGGTGCCGCGCGTTCAGCACGTTGTGCTTGATCTTGCGCTTTTTCAGGAACGCCGACAGGTCTTCTGATTTTTCGATGGACACGGTGCCGACCAGAACCGGCTGCTGCCGTTTGTGGCAGTCCTCGATCAAGTCGACGATGGCGTCGTATTTTTCCGTGCCGGTGCGGTAGACGATGTCGTCGTGGTCTTCACGCACACAGGGCACGTTGGTCGTGATGTCGATGACTTCCAGGCCGTAAATCTGATGAAACTCGCCGGCTTCGGTCATCGCCGTGCCGGTCATGCCGGCCAGCTTCGGGTAAAGCCGGAAATAGTTCTGGAAGGTGATGGACGCCAGCGTCTGGTTCTCGTTCTGGATTTCGACGCCTTCCTTGGCTTCCAAGGCCTGATGCAGGCCTTCGGAATAGCGGCGTCCTTCCATCATTCGGCCGGTGAATTCGTCGATGATGACGACCTTGTTGTCCTTGACGATGTAGTCGGTGTCACGCTGGAACAAAATGTGCGCCCGAAGCGCCGAGTTGGCGTGGTGCACCAGCGCGATGTTGTCGATGTCGTAAAGCGAGCCGTCCTGCAAAAGCCCGGCTTCGCGCATCATCTGTTCCATTTTCTCCATGCCGTCTTCAGTAAAGGTCGCGGCGCGGGATTTTTCGTCTTTTTCGAAATCGTCCGGCGTGACGTTCTTAACCAATTTGTCGACGGCGACATAAAGTTCGGAATTGTCCTCGGTCGGGCCGGAGATGATCAGTGGCGTCCGCGCTTCGTCGATCAGGATGCTATCCACTTCGTCGACGATAGCGTAGTTGAAGGGCCGCTGCACCATATCGTCCGGCGAGAACTTCATGTTGTCGCGCAGATAATCAAAGCCGAATTCGTTATTGGTGCCGTAGGTGATGTCGGCGGCGTAGGCGGCGCGGCGTTCGTCATCGTCGAGCCCGTGCCTGATCACGCCGACGGTCAACCCCAGCACGTTATAAATCGGCGCCATCCAGTTGGCATCGCGTTCGGCCAGGTAGTCGTTGACCGTCACCACATGGGCGCCGTCGCCCGACAGCGCGTTCAGGTAAACCGGCAGGGTCGCGACCAGCGTCTTGCCTTCGCCAGTTTTCATTTCCGAAATCTGCCCGCGGTGCAAAACCATGCCGCCCAGAAGCTGCACATCGAAATGCCGCTGGCCCAAGGTCCGCTTGGCGGCCTCGCGCACAGTGGCGAAGGCCTCGACCAGAATGTCGTCCAGCGTTTCGCCGGCTTCGACCCGTTCGCAGAATTTTTCAGTCTGTGCTTTCAGGTAGTCGTCGGAAAGCGCCTCCAGTTCCGGTTCGAGCGCGTTGATCGCGTCGACCTCTTTCTGCAGGCCTTTCAAGTACCGCTCGTTGGCGGAGCCGAAGAGGCTCTTGGCGATGGCGGAAAACATTCGAGCGGAATTCCTTAAGGTCCTGGTATGGCGGCCCCGATCCCCAGGGCGGGGCCCGGATAGGGGCCGGGCAATGACCCGAGGAAGAGATAGAGTGGTCGCCTGACCCTGTCAATGCGGCGGAGGCCCCGATTTTCCAGGTTCGGGGCAGTTTTGCGCCCGATTTCGTTCCAATTTGCGCCTCGCGGTCAAATGAGTGTCTTTTTCCGGCGGCCTTCGCTAGTTTGTCGCCGTTTCGTTCAAAGTGAAAAGGAATTGTCATGAAGCATTCGAATGTCCTCAGGGCGGGTCTCTGCGCCGCCGTTTTCAGCCTCGCCACCCTACCTGCGCTGGCCGATAAGGACGTCATCGTGGCGACGGTCAACGGTGAGAAAATCATGCGCTCTGACGTCGAGGCCGCCCACGGCAAACTGCCGGCGCAGTATCAGCAGGTTCCGTTCGACCAGATTTTTCCGGCGCTTTTGGACAACGTCATCAACACCAAGCTTGCGGCCGCGGCGGCGCGCGAGGCGATGCTTAATGAAACGAAGGAATACAAAGACGAACTGGTTTCGTTTCAAGAACGGCTCCTGGGCGCCATGATGATGCAGCAGGCGGTGGAAAAAGGTATCACCGACGCCCGCATCAAGTCGCGCTATGACGACATGATCAAACAGATGGGCGACCAAAGCGAAGTCCACGCCCGCCACATCCTGGTCAAGACCGAGGACGAAGCCGTCGCCGTCATCAAGGACATCGCCGGCGGGGCCGATTTCGCCGAAACCGCTAAGAAAAAATCGACCGGCCCGTCCGGCCCCAACGGCGGCGATCTGGGCTTTTTCGGGAAAGGCCAGATGGTGCCCGAGTTTGAAAAGGCCGCCTTCGCGCTGAAGAGGGGCGAGGTCACGAAAAAGCCCGTGAAAACGCAGTTCGGCTGGCACGTCATCAAGGTCGAAGACAAGCGCAGCCAGCAACCGCCCGCTTATAAAGAGATGGAAGGCCAGATCCGCCAGCAGATGATGCAGGAAGCCGGTGCGGTCTATGCGGAAGAGCTACGCAAGGGCGCGAAAATCCAGCGCTTCAATTTGGACGGCACTCCGGTTAAGTAAGGGATCTTAAACGGGCCGCCCGATAAGGCGGCCCGATCCTAATCAGACCAGAAGGCCGGCCCGCCGGGGCCGGTGAAGCCGATGCCGAAAACCCCCGTTTCGCCCCTGGCGCCCGAAAAATTCCCCGACCTGCCCGTGATTGACGGGGTCAAGGTATCGGCGCGTTCGTGCGGCATCCGGTATGTCGGGCGGACCGACGTACTGCTGGCCGCGTTCGATGACGAAACCCAGGCCGCCGGCGTGTTCACCAAATCGCTGACCGCGTCGGCGCCGGTCGACTGGTGCCGCAAGTGCCTGCCCGGCGGCGTCGCCAACGGACTGGTCGTCAATTCGGGCAACGCCAACGCGTTCACCGGCCGGCTGGGTGAGGAAGCGGTGGTACAAGTGGTTGAGGCGGTGGCCGATCACTTAAGCTGCCGGCCGTCCCGCGTGTTCGCCGCGTCGACCGGCGTGATCGGCGAGCCGCTGAACTTCACCGCCATCACCGACAACATGGCGGCCCTGGTCGAGGGCCTGGCGCCCGGCGGCTGGGACGCCGCTGCTGCCGCGATCATGACGACCGATACCTTCCCCAAGGGTGCAGGGACCGAGGCCCGGATCAACGGGACGCCCGTCAAGATCACCGGCATCGCCAAGGGATCGGGGATGATCGCGCCGGACATGGCGACGATGCTGGCCTATGTCTTTACCGACGCGGCAATCCCGGCGGCCGTGCTGCAGGACATGCTGGCAGCGGCGACGGACAAGTCGTTCAACGCCATCACTGTCGACTCAGATACCTCGACCAGTGACACCTGCATGCTGTTCGCCACCGGCCGCGCCGGCAACAAAGCAGGATTTAAAAACGCCGATGATCCGGCGCTTGCCGACTTCCGGGAAAAGCTTGACGCCGTGATGATCGATCTGGCGCAGCAGATCGTCCGCGACGGCGAAGGCGCCACCAAATTCGTCGAAATCACCGTGACCGGCGCGGAACACGATCGCGCCGCCAAGCGCATCGCGCTGTCGATCGCCAATTCACCCCTGGTCAAAACGGCCATCACCGGCGAGGACGCCAACTGGGGCCGCATCGTCATGGCCGTCGGCAAGGCCGGCGAAAAGGCCGACCGCGATCGGCTCTGCATTTCCATGGGCGGGGTCGAAATCGCGAGGAACGGCTTGGCGGTTACAGGTTACGACGAAGCTCCCGTCGCCGCTCACATGAAGGGCCAGAACATCGATGTCCGCGCCGACGTCGGCATCGGCAATGGCCGGGCGACCGTGTGGACCTGCGACCTGACCCATGGTTACATCGCGATCAACGCCGATTATAGGTCTTAGATATGCGCCTCGATCGCCGGGCGCTCACTCCGTTCGCTTGGCTTTGGCTGCGCTTACGCTCCGCGGGGACCCTTACCAAAAAAGAAGAATATGTAGCCCAGTTGTGGTTGGAAGTATCGTTCTTATGACCTCTGATTTACCCACCGGCGGCTGCTGGAAAGCAGAATTCCGCCGCGCCAAAGGCGACGTGAAAACGGTCATCGTGGTCGCCGCCGTGCTGGTCGATCTCGACGGCCGGGTGCTGGTCGCGCAAAGGCCCGAAGGCAAGGCCATGGCGGGGCTTTGGGAATTTCCGGGCGGCAAGCTGGAGCCGGGCGAACTGCCCGAAACCGCGCTGGTCCGCGAGCTCAAGGAAGAGCTCGGCATCGACCTGACGGAAAGCTGCCTGGCGCCGCTGACGTTCGCCAGCCACCTTTATGAAGACTTTCATCTGCTGATGCCGGTCTACGTCGCCTGGCAATGGAAGGGCGAGCCTCGGGGCCTCGACGGGCAGGCGATCAAATGGGTACAGCCGGTGAAGCTTCGTGAGCTTCCCATGCCGCCGGCGGACGCGCCGCTGATCGCGTTGATCCGGGACTTCCTGGGCTAGGCTCTGCTTCTCAAGCGAAGTACCAGATATCGGCCAGGTAGTGGACGGCGATGGCGAGAGGCAGCGAGGCGCTCCGCCGGTATACCCACATCAAGAGCACGCCCCAAAGGCAGGCCATCGCCGTGTCGGCCAGCCCTTGCGGCAGGTGTAGCAGGCCGAAGGCGACCGCCGACCCCGCGTAAAGGTCATATTCCGTCTGCCCGCGTTCCGCGGCCCAGTCGGCCCAGACCTTGCGGAACACCAGTTCTTCCGACACCGCCACCAGCAACAGCCCGAATGCCAGATCGAGTTTGACCCAGGTCGGGTTGGGGATTTCCGGGAAGCCGATATCTTTGTAAAGCAGCGTGTCGAAGACCATCCGCACAGGCATGTCGGCGCTGAGACTGTCGATGGTCATGATCGTGGCAGCGCCAAGGATGGTGAACAGCAGAACGGGCAGGGGAACCGGTTTAATGTAGGGGGAGCAGGCTTCTTTCAGCGCGGCCCAGCCGATGACAATGATCGCCAATCGCTGGGCGTAATCGATCAGGTAGACGTCCGTGCCCTGGGTCAGGAACTTGCTCCAGCCAAGATAGAACAAGGCGATCAGCAGGAACAGGTGGGTAGGGGACGGTTTCAGAAGACTGAGTGCCATCAATTCAAGCCATAGGTGAAAGCGAACTGTCGCCATCGGGTGATTGCAGGAAACACAGCGTCAGCGCGATTGCCCCGATCACCAACACCGAAATTTTGATGACGATAAATATTGGTTCAATAAGAAACGTCCCGACGCGAGTTCGGGAAACACCGTGAACAATCGGCTGAAAACTATGAGTAGCCCAACGGACATGCATACTTCCACCGCCAAGGAAAGTGTGCCCCAAAAGGACATGCGGATAAAGCGAGCGTTAGAGGCCAAGCCCAACAAAATTTCTGCGGCGACCATCGGAACAATCACCATGATGCCAAAAAAGAGAATGCCGAACTTAAAAAAGCCCCACGCCGGCCTGTTATAACGTTAGCTGGTAGACCAGGATGCCGGAAGTTTGCCAGACTGCAAGGTCAATCGCGTCCAGTGGCACAGGAGTGGACTGAGGACCGCTGCATTTACGGCGATATGAAGCAGCAAATTAGTTGCTCTACAGAAAACGACCGAAGGCCCCTGTGGGGCGCCGAGAAACGAGGACACGCCAAGGAAGAAGGCGGAGTCGGTTATCGGGCGCAAAACGAAAAGCAATACGATTAGCAACGCCGAAAGGCGCCAAAAGGCCTTTTGGTTTTTCGCCAAGGTACCAAAAGACCCTCGAAAAATCGGCCAAGTCGGTATGAAAAGCCCTATGGCCAAATTACCTCCCCCGATATTTCGGCCAAACCGGATTTCTACCCTATCCGGTCGATCTTTTCCGCGGCTTCCTGCATGCGCTGCACGACGCCGTCGAAGAACCCGTCCATCTTGGTCCGCATGTCACCCGACAGCGCCAGCAGTTTTGACCGCGCGTCCTTCGGGTTGTCCTGTTCGACGATCAGGCCTTTTTCCAGCGCGACGTCCAGGTACTTGCCGGCCGTATGCGCGCTTTTGATGCCGGTCATGTATCTCAGCGCGTCGGTTTTTCGCACCGGCTTTTTCGCCTGCCACATCTTGGTCAGCAGGTCCCAATAGGCGGCGCTGTAAAAGTCCGTATCCCCGCTGAACACGCCAACCCAGTCCTGACCGGTTTTTTCGGTAAAACCCATGTAGGCGCGGTGCTGTTCGTTCGAATACTTAAAGGTCATGCCGGTTACCCCGTGTCTTTGGCGGCGTCGGGCCTCTGTGCCCGGCCGTTCCCCCTCGCCGATTTTCTCCCACGCCCGTCCATATGCTTCCCGGACGTGCCCGGATGTCCCCTCTAGGCCTCTCTTATACGCTTAAAAATTTTTAGATGCAAAATTAAATTTAGTTATAGACCACAAATTTGAATTAAAATATACATACGATATCGAAACTGAAACAAGCCCCGGACAGACCGAAATCAGCCGAAAACCAAGAGCGATGTCGCCAACCAGGGGATACAAAGGACCGGACCCCCACCGGACAGACACGTTAAGGAGGACTGAAATGACCACGCAGATGACGATTTCGAAGAACGCTCAATCGACTTCCGCCAAACGCTCGCTCGCCAAGCGCGCCGGCACGGTCGCCGCCATGCTGATGGCCGCCGTGACCCTCGGCGCCTGCGTCACCAACGGGCAGGGCGGCTACGGCCAAAAACAGGGCTGGGGCACGGTTCTCGGCGCCGGTACCGGCGCGCTGGTCGGCTCGCAGCTCGGCTCCGGCCGGGGCAAACTCGCCATGGTCGCCATCGGCGCCTTGGCCGGCAGCATGATCGGATCGGAAGTGGGCGCCTCGCTCGACCGCGCCGATCAGGCCTATCACGCCCGCACCCAGAACGCCGCCTTGAACAGCGCCGACTGGCAGACCGTCAGCTGGTCCAACCCGGATACCGGCCACGGCGGTTCCGTCACCCCGGTCCGCACCATGCGCCAGGGCAACTACGGCCCCGTCTGCCGCGAATACCGCACCACCATCACCGTCGGCGGCCGCGTCGAAGAAGGCTACGGTACCGCCTGCCGCGAAGCCGACGGCAGCTGGCGGCTGCAAAGCTAAGGAAAAAGCGCCGAAGAATTTTTCAAATCCCCCCTTGGGCATCGCTCTCCTCCCTCACCCTGGGGCCATGTCCTTCCTCCTCAAAACGCGGGCTGCTCGAAAGGCAGCCCCTTTTTTGTACGTTGCCAAGCAGGGAAGGGCAGGCTACCTAACCCGATATGACTGATACCCCACCCAAACAACCCGTAGCCGCCTGCCTGATCATCATCGGCAGCGAAATCCTGTCCGGGCGGACCAAGGACGCAAACCTCGTGTTTCTCGCCGAAAACCTCAACGCCATCGGCATCCGCATGACCGAGGCATTGGTCATCCCCGACATCGAAAGTCGCATCATTGAGGCCGTGAACGACGCGCGGCCGCGATTCGATTACGTGTTCACCACGGGCGGCATCGGCCCAACGCATGACGACATTACCTCCCTTGCCGTCGCCAAAGCGTTCGGGCGGAAGCTTCACCGCCACCCGGATGCGGAAAGGCTGCTGCACGCGCACTACAAGCCCGAGGACCGCACCCCCGCCCGCATGAAAATGGCCGACGTGCCCGAGGGCGCGTCGCTGCTCGACAATCCGGTCAGCCGCGCCCCGGGCTTCAATGTGGAAAACGTTTATGTGCTGCCCGGCGTGCCGCGCATCATGCAGGCGATCTTCGACGGGTTTAAACACACGTTGGTCGGCGGCGAAACCGTGCATTCCCTGACCGTCGCGTCCTTCACCCAGGAGGGAAAAGTCGCGGCAAGGCTCGAAGCGCTGCAGAACGAATACCCGGACATGGACATGGGATCCTATCCCTTCATCCGGGACGGCCGGCCGGGCTCATCGCTGGTCATTCGCGGGACGGACATGGCGCGCTTGAACGAAGCCGGTGAAAAACTTCGCGGGATTGTCCGTGATTTAGGAAACGAGCCGTTCGTCGACGTGACGTAATCGCCCTAACACTTCATCGCTTCAAAATAAACTCGATCACGTCTTCCCGGTCCTGCCACCCGGCGCGGACCAGTTCCGGGTCGACGTGCTCTTCTTCCGGGTAGCCCACGCACAGATACGCTACCAGCCGCCAGTAGGCGGGCACGTCCAAAATGCCGGCAATGCGCGCGGGATGAATGATCGATACCCAGCCGACGCCGACGCCCGCCGCCCGCGCCGCCAGCCAGAACGTATTCACTGCCGCGACCACGGAATAGGGCAGCATTTCCGGCATGGTGTTCTGGCCCAGCCCGTGCCCGCGCTCGGTTTCCATGTCGGCATAGACGGCCAACTGCACCGGCGCTGCGTCCAGCCCCGCCAGCTTCAACCCGGCATAGGTTTTCGCCCGGTCGCCGGAATACCCCTGCAGGGCATCTCTATTTGCGGCCTCGAAATCGTCGCGGACGGCCAGGCGGCGGGCCGTGTCCTCGACTACCACGAACCGCCAGGGCTGGGAATTGCCGACGCTCGGCGCCAGGGCCGCCTGCGATATCAGGTGTTCGATCAGGCCTTCCGGCAGCGCATCGGCGTGAAAACGACGCACGTCCCGCCGCCAGCGAAACAGGTCGTGCAGCCGGTCACGGAAAGCCGCATCGAACACGGGCGGGGTTTCGGGATCGCTCATGCCGGTTGGTGTAGCCCGCACGGGCGGGCCCCGCAACAGGGTTCGGGGCGCCTACCGGGCGCGTTCGGGCTTGTGTGCCGGCAGAGAACGGATTACCAACGATCAACGTAGCGGAAACCGCCGCGCGCGGGCGTGGTGAAATTGGTAAACACAAGGGACTTAAAATCCCTCGGCCGTAGAGCCTTGCCGGTTCAAGTCCGGCCGCCCGCACCACCCTACGCGCTACGCGCTTCGGGTGGCTGGCCAGCCAAGTCGCCGTTGAGTGGTCGCTCGAAAGGCATCGCTTCGGGTGGCAGGCCAGCCAGGTCGCCGTCGGGAGGTCGCTCGTTAGACGAAGGCGTCCCTCCGAAGCCAGGGCGAAGGAGGGCCCAGAGATCACCGTTCAGGATTGTCATGAACCAAAAAAAATCCCTGATGACGATCCTCATGGCGCTGGCCGCCATCGTCGCCATGACCTGGGCGATGACAGAATTTACCGGTGGGGCCGGGTGGCCTGGCGATCAGAAAAAATCGCCGGCGGCGGAAGGAGAACCGTCCGCGAAATAGCGCCATAGCGCAGCGCCGCTCGCGGGCGGATCAGATTTTTTTTGAACGAGCCGGCCAAGCCGTCGAGAAACGCTTCGAATTCCTGACGGAAGCCGTCTTGCAGGCGCAACAGCTGGGTGCGGCCGTCGCTTTCCTTGATCCGCCGGGACAGAATCTGACCGCCGGTCAGTTGCTGGATCAGCTTAAGGACCGTCGATTTCGACGCGCCGACCGAAACGCATACATCCATCACGTTGAGGTTTCGGCCAGCGCAATGCTCTTGGGCGGCGATCAGGATCACCTCCCAAGTCAGCCTCAGGGTTCCCGCGCTGCTGTAGAGCGCGTGCTGCCCCCGGTGCGTCGACTGCAACCATCGGGTCCGCGCCAACCTTTTGTCATTCCTAGTTTTGTCGCGGGCCTTTGGCCCGTCTTTGTGTAATGATATGGGAACATATCCCCCAGTGAGCCAAATGCCGCTCACGCTTGACTCTCCTCCTTCCGTATATTCGTTCAGTGACGAAAGTGAGAGAATAAAAGGATCTAAATTTTATCTATTATCCTTTGATTAAAATATTTTACCAGGTAAATTCCCTTCGCCGAAACTATCTTGCGGTGCAGTCAACCTGGACCGAAGAAATGGTCGCCAAACCTTGCCAGCGCGTTGCATCTTCGGGCAGTCTTGCCGCCATAAAGGGCGTCGCACCGGGGAAATTATAGGATCGTCGCAGGGTAAAATTAAGGCGTTTTCGACGCGCCGGCCAGCGGCTTGACCCGCCGCCGACAGCGGATCGGCGCATGGGGCTTGAGCATGGAAACCAACCTAGCAGGCAAAACCTACGAAGTTCAAACCGAACAAAACGGTAGATGGACTTTGCACGCGAGCCACAACGTCAAATCCCAGGCCATTCAGCAGGCGCAGGCGCTGCTCGATTCCCACAAGTATTCCGGCGTCAAGGTGATCGCCGAAAGTCCGCGCAAGGGCGAAGAAATCATCTTCGAGGAAAAGGCCGAAGTCACCGACAAGGGCCTGACCATCGTGCCGATCGAGGAGTCGCCGGTCTGCGCCGACATCGCCGATTGTTACCGGCTTGAGGCGCGGCTCACGATCGGGCGGCTGCTCCGCCAGTATCTGGACGACGCCGGCATGACGGCGATGGAACTCGCGTTTGATTTCGGGCGGCTCAGCATGCTGGAGCGCGACGACAAACTTTATATCGGCGCGCTGTCGCGGCTCGGCCAGATTCAGGCCAAGGTCACCGGTGAAAAACCCGCCGACCGCCAAGGCGCCATCGAAGGGTTTTACAATCAGATCAAGGATTGCGCGCAGTCAGCGATGAAGCGATCGGACCTGTTGGAAACCATCCGCATCGACGGTCTGGACGCGCTGGTTTCCAAGGTCAACGCCGAAAGCCCGGAAGCCGAACGTCACCGCACGATCCTGGCCGGGCTCGCTGCGTTTTTGGGCGAAGAAGGCGATTGGAGCGCCAAGGCCGGCGCGATCATCGGCCTGCTGGTTAAGGAGCCCGGGATCGTCGCGCAGGCCTATGCGGACGAGGCGCTGGCGGAAATTTTCGATGGTGCTGTGGCGGTCGGCGAACTTTTGGGCGGCGTCGCCGACGCGGCGCAGGCGCAGAGGATGCTCGTTCAGCTTTGCCAGGGCCGCCTGCCGGAAGTGAAAAACGCGCTGTCCTGCATCAACGAGCTGAACAAAACCTTCGCCAAGTACGATCTGGGAAACGCCAAGAACGCGCTTTTGGCGCGGGTCGCGCGCGGCATAGGCGGAATCAAGCCGCTGACCCGCGAAGGGCCCGAGGGCGAACGCAACGCGGTCGTCAACCTGATCCGGTCGCTTGAGGGCATGTCCGGCCTGATGGGCGGGCCGCAGATGGCCGAGGCCCTGACGCTTCGCGCCAAGATGGCCTTGGGCGGCCCCGACGGCGACCTGTCGACCGACATCGCCATTTCGAAAGTCATGGCGTTACTGCCGTCGCTGCCGACGCGCGCCGGGTTTATCCTCGACCTGTCGTCAACGCCGACCGGCGAAAAGCAGCAGGCGAGCCTGGTGCGCATGCTAGCGCAGGAGATGGGGGGGTTGAACAGCCGCGCCGCGCTGACCGGCGGAGGCGACGATGAAAAAATGGCGAAACAGGTGGTCTTCGGGCTGACCGAAAAGATCGAAAAGTCGGGCCTGCCGCCTGATTTGCAGAAAACCGCATCGGCGACGCTGGCCAAGGCGTTGCTGGTCGGCTCCGCCCAGCCGCAGCCGCAAAAACCGGCGGCGCCGGGGCAGGTCCCCAACGGCAACAGGACGCAGCCCGCCATGGAAAAACGCTGGGAAAGCGGCCCCGCCCCGGCCGGTCAGGCCCAGCCCGCGCAACCGGCGCAAGCGGTGCCCGCTGCGCAACCGGCACAGGCGGCAAAGCGCGGCGGCGCTGAACACCGCAAGCTTGTGAAGGGGCAGATTTTGTTCGAGGAAGGGGACCCCGGCACCGAAGCCTTCGTGGTGTCGTCTGGCACCATCGAAATTTACCGCCGGGGCGCGGTCGAACAGCGCTTGGCGACGCTGGGTCCTGGTGAACTGCTGGGCGAATTGTCGCTGATTGATGATCAGCCGCGCGTCGCATCGGCCCGCGCGGTGGAAAACACCGACCTGATCGTGCTGTCCAAGGAAAGCCTGAAGGCGCGGCTGCAGCGCCTGGAACAGTCGGACAAAGTCCTTAGCCGTTTGGTCGACGTGCTGGTCAACCGCCTTCGCGGCGTCGCCCGAAACGACGAATAACGAATGACGAATAAGTATTGACGAATAGAATTCGCCGTTCGGCTTCGGCCTAGCGTCCCCAGGGAAAGACCGACTTCGGCGGCAGGGCGAACGTGCCAATGGCGTCGCCGATGCGGAGCCCTTCGTTCCATTTGACCATCCGTTCCGACCGCGCGAACGATCCCACTTTCAACTGTAGGCTGTTCCAGCCGACGGCCAAGTGGACGATGGTTGCGTCCTCCGTCTCGCCGGACCGGGCGGAAACGATGACGCCCATGCCGTTCGTGCGCGCCGCGTCGAAGGCGGCCTTGGTTTCCGTCATCGTACCCGCCTGATTGGGTTTGATCAGCGCCGTATTGACGACGCCGTCCCGGTGCGCGGCACAGACCCGCTCGGCGTTGGTCACCAAAAGGTCGTCGCCGACGATCTGTAGGGTCTCCGGCGCGCGCTTGCCGAAGGCGATGAAGCCTTCCGGATCGTCTTCGCCCATGGGGTCTTCGATGGAAACGATTGGGTAGCGCAGGACCCAGCCGAGCAGCATGTCGGCGAGCGCGTTTGAGTCCAGTTCGCTGCCGTCGCGGGCGAGACGGTATTTCCCGCCCGAACCAAACTCCGACGCCGCAATGTCGAGGGAGATAGAAACCTGGTCGCCCGGCGTTAGCCCCGCGCCTTCGATGGCGCGGACGAGCGTTTCCACCGCTTGTTCGTTGGTGTCGAAGGCGGGCCAGAAGCCACCTTCGTCGGCGACGCCCTGGAGCAGACCCTGGTCGGCCATGATGCGCCCGGCGGCCAGGTAGACCTCCGCCGTCCACGCCAGCGCCTGTTCGTAATCGTCCGCACCCGTCGCGATGACCATGAAGTCCTGCACGTCGACGCGCCGCTCGGCATGCGCGCCGCCGCCGAAAATTTGGATTTCCGGCAAGGGCAGGGTCGGGGTCCCCGTCCTCGTCCTGGTTTCCCCCGCCCACAGGTATTGCCATAGCGGCATGCCCGCCGCCGCCGCCGCTGCGTGCAGGCAGGCCATGGAAACGGCGACGGTCGCGTTGCCGCCTAAGTTGGATTTGTTGGCGGTGCCGTCCAAATCAATGAGCGCCCGGTCGATGGCCGCTTGATCGGAAACGTCCGCACCGGTCAGCGCTCCGGCAATCGCGCCGTTGACGGCCTTGACCGCATGGGTCACGTCCCAGCCGCCGAACCGTTTGCCACCGTCGCGCAGGTCAATCGCCTCGTTGGCGCCGCGCGACGCGCCGGCCGGGGCGATGGCCCGGCCGAAGGCGCCGCCTTCGGTGGCGACTTCGGCCTCGACCGTCGGGCGGCCGCGGGAATCCCATACCCGGCGGGCGTGGACTGTTGCAATTCGGGTCGGGGCGGTTTTGGTCACACGCCGATTTCCTTTTTCCAGGCGTCTCGGACATTGCCGAGCGCGGCGGGGGAGTTTTTGATCAGTGGCACGGCGGCGCGGCGCACCCGGTCCCGATCGCTTTCTTCCGTCAGATATTCGACCGGTGATTTACCGTCGACCCGCGCCAGCATCAAGGCCGGCAGCAGCGCCGCCGTGCGTCTTTCCACCTCGGCGACGGGTCCGTAACCGGAAACCATGGCGTCGCAACAGTCGATAAAGCGGGGGGCGGCCGTGGGCGTCCACAGGCATTTCAGCAACAGGTGGTTCAGGCAGAAGGCCAGATCGAAGGCCGGGTCACCGTACCACGCGCACTCCGCATCGATGATGACGGGCCCGTCGGGGCCGCAAAGAATGTTTTTCGGGCTGACGTCGCCGTGCACCAGACAATGCCGGTTTTCAGCGGTCGTTTCCGCTAATCCTTGCAGCATTGCCGCCAGATCCGGATGCCGCCGTCCCGTCGCGATCAGATAGGGCTCCAACCGGATCGACCGGAACGTTTCATCGGTTTTGAAGCGCCGGGCGATGTCGGGGTCGTCCCGCGTTGCGCCGTGGATTTGCGCGAGCCCCCGGCCGAGCTTTTCGGCAAACATTGGGTCGGCGCGCCCGGCGCGAAGCTCCGCTTTCCACACCGGATGATCGCCGGGGTCGAGGAACGCCATGGCGAACAACCCCGGGCCCGGATCGTGGGCCAAGATGCCGGGGGCGATGCCGGGCAAGATGCCGCTTGCGGTTTCCATCCACGCCACTTCGAAGGCGTTGCGTTCGACCGGCGCGAACCAGTCCTGTTCGACTTTCAGTTTTGCAAACGCGCGTTTGACGCAGACGGGCCCGCCCGCAAGATCGACCCGCCAGATGTCCGACGACACACCGCCGGCAAGCGGCGTCATCGGCGGCGTTTCATCCGTGCCGGCCAATCCGCCCCGGCGGAGGAACGCAAGAATTTCAGGATCGTATTTTGTCATTGTGCCCCGATCTTATTCGCTGGCCTTGCCGGCAAACCTTCCCCGCTGACCTTACCTGCAAACCTTACCCGCCTCGGGCGATCTTGGCGACACACGGGCCGATGTCGCCGATCGGCAGGATCGTATGGCAGGCGCCGGCGGTTGCGACGGCGCCGGGCATTTTCCAGACGACGCTGGTTTCCTTGTCCTGCACCACGACCGTTCCGTCGCCGTCGGCGATGGTGACCGAGCCGGCCTTGCCGTCGGCACCCATGCCGGTCAACACGACCAGCAACACGTTTTACGCGCTGTACACATCGATGATCGAGCGCAGCATCGGTTCCGCCGACGGGCGACAATAGTTTTTCTGCGGTCCTTGATTGATGCGGACGGTTGGCCCGCGACCACCCCGTTCGACGGTCATATAGAAATCCCCGGGCGCCAGGCTGATCCGCCCCGGCTGCACCAGGTCGCCGTCTTCCGCCTCTTTGCACGGCCATTCCGTCCATTGCTGAAGATGATCGGCGAGTGTCCGGGTGAATCCGGGAGGCATGTGCTGGGTCACAAAAATCGGCTGGTCCACCGGTTGGGGCAGGTTGCTAAACAACGCGAACAGGGCCTGCGGACCGACGGTCGAACTGGCGACGGCGATTGCCTTGGGCCGGCGGCGAGGGAGGGGCCGAAGGGATTTGGGGACGGCATAATCGTGGCTCGGTTTCGGTAAGGCGGCGGGGCGGGTACCTCTCTGTTTGCGGGCGCGCCCCAGGCTCCCGGCCAGGTCGGCGATCCGGCGGCTGAAGTACTCGGGACTGATGTGGTGGGTGTGGCGCGCCGGTGCCTGAATGAATTCCGTCGCCCCCTTGACCTTGGCGGCCATTGCGTTTTTGACATTGGCGAAGGTTAGCGTCGCCACCAGAACGATCTGCGCGTCCGGGTCGACCCTTAAAATCCGCGACAGGTCGGTCGCCAGTTTGACCTTGGGGTCGCCGATGTCGACGAAGATCACGTCGAACGGCGTCTGGCGCAGCCGCGACACGGCGTCGACGCCGTCCGCCGCCTGGGTCGCCGGCGCGATCCCGGGCGTCCGGGCAAGGACGGCCGTCACCGGTTCCGCAACCACGACGGAGGCGCCGACGACCATCACCTTGATTTGCTCCGCCTTTTCCTCCGCCATGCCGCCGATCTGCGCCCGCTTTCGTCAACCGGCGGCTACCTTATCGCCCGGGTGTGCCCCGCACAATGTTGACCGGGCCCGCGCCAAGGCGTATATCCCCCGTGGGCCAGGCGCCCCCAACGGCGCCGGACCCATCTGGAACGATGGGAGTAAAAAACGATGACTGTTCCGCAAAAGCCGGGCGTGCGCCCGGTCAATCCGTGCTTCTCATCCGGCCCGTGCGCCAAGCGCCCCGGATGGTCCCTTGAAAATCTGAAAGATGCCTTCCTCGGCCGTTCGCACCGCCATGCCATCGGCAAAGGCAAGCTGAACGACGTGATCGTCCGGTCCAAACGGCTGTTGGGCCTGCCGGATGATCATATCCTCGGCATCCTGCCCGGTTCCGACACGGGCGCATTTGAATGCGCCATGTGGAACCTGCTGGGTGCCCGCGGCGTCGACCTGGTCGCCTGGGAAAACTTCGGCAACGAATGGCTGAAGGACGGGGTCAGCGAACTAAAACTCACCGATCATCGGACCATCACCGCACCCTTCGGCGAACTGCCGGATTTGTCGCAGATCGATTTCGCCCGCGACGTTGTATTTACCTGGAATGGCACGACATCCGGCGTCATGGTGCCGAACGGCGATTGGATCCCGGCCGACCGCGAGGGGTTGACGCTCTGCGACGCGACGTCGGCGGTGTTCGGGCTCGATCTTGCGTGGGACAAGCTCGACGTCGTCACCTGGTCCTGGCAGAAAGTGATGGGGGGCGAGGCCGCCCACGGCATGATGGTGATGAGCCCCCGCGCCGTCGAGCGGCTGGAATCCTATACCCCCGACCGCGCCATCCCCAAGGTCTTCCGCATCAAGAAGGGCGGCAAGCTGAACCCGGAACCGTTCGAGGGCGCCACCGTCAACACGCCGTCGCTGCTGTGTGTCGAAGACGCGCTCGACGGCCTCAAGTGGGCCGAGGACATCGGCGGCGTCGCCGCCCTGCAGGGCCGGGTGCAGTCGAATTTCAAGGCGGTCGAACGCTGGGTCGACCGCACGCCGTGGATCGATTTCGTGGCCCAGGATCCGACGTACCGTTCGAAAACGTCCGTGTGCCTGAAGGTCGTTGATCCGGCTTTCGACGGAATGGAGACGGAGGAATTGCGCAAACAGCTTCGCCGCATCCCGAAAATGGTCGAGGCCGAAGGCGCCGGATACGATTTTTCCGAACACAAGGCGGCGCCTCCGGGGTTCCGCATCTGGTGCGGGTCGACGGTTGAAACGTCGGACCTCGAGGCCCTTTTCCCGTGGATCGAATGGGCGTTTCATCAGGTTCGCGACGAACTGGCCGGGGAGGCGGCCTGACGGCCGGACCGACCCATGGTGAAAGTCCTTATTTCAGACAAGATGTCGCCCTTGGCCGCCGAAGTGTTTCAGCGCCGGGGGATCGAGGTCGACGTGAAGCCGGGCATGACCCCGAAAGACCTGGCCGCCCGCATCGGCGGGTACGACGGCTTGGCCATGCGCTCGGCGACCAAGGTGCGCCGCCCTATCATCGACGCGGCGGAAAATCTGAGAGTTATCGGCCGCGCCGGAATCGGCGTCGATAACGTCGACGTGAACGCGGCGACGGCCCGCGGCATCGTGGTGATGAATACGCCCTTCGGCAATTCCATCACCACGGCGGAACACGCCATCGCCATGTTGATGGCGCTGGCCCGGGACATCCCGGAAGCCAATGCTTCGACCCACGCTGGCAAGTGGGAAAAATCCCGCTTCATGGGGGTCGAGATTACCGGCAAGACGCTCGGCATCATCGGCTGCGGCAACATCGGGTCGGTCGTCGCCGACCGGGCGCAGGGTCTGAAGATGCGGGTGATCGGCTTCGATCCGTACCTGTCGGAGGAGCGCGCTACGGAAATCGGCGTCGAAAAGGTCGACCTGGACGGCCTGTTGAACCGCGCCGACTTTATCAGCTTGCACACACCGTTGACCGACGCGACGAAAAACATCATCGACGCGGCGGCGATTGCAAAGACCCGCAAGGGCGTGCGCATTATCAATTGTGCGCGCGGCGGGCTGATCGACGAAGCGGCGTTGAAGGCGGCGCTCGAAAGTCGCCATGTGGCGGGTGCCGCCATCGACGTGTTCGCGGAAGAACCGGCGACCGACAATGCGCTCTTCAATATGCCGAACGTCATCGTCACCCCGCACCTGGGTGCCGCGACCACGGAAGCGCAGGAAAAAGTCGCCGTTCAGATCGCCGAACAGATGGCGGATTACTTGTTGGACGGGGCGGTGGCCAACGCGCTGAACATGCCCTCCGTTTCGGCGGAGGAAGCCCCGCGCCTTCGCCCCTACATGGCCTTGGCGCAGCAACTCGGCAGTTTTGCCGGCCAGGCGACCCAGTCGGCGGTGCGCGAGGTGACGATTTCCTACGAAGGCGTCTGTGGCGAACTAAATTGCAAGCCGCTGACCGCCATCGTCCTGCAGGGCTTGCTGTCGCCGTCCATGGTCGGTGTCAACATGGTCAACGCGCCCGCCATTGCCAAGGATCGGGACATCATCGTCCGCGAAGTCCGCTCCGACAACGCCGGCGCGTTTCAGTCGCGGATCGAGGTTACGGTCACGACCGAACGGCAGACAAGATCGGTCGCCGGCACGCTGTTCCACGACCGGCCGCGGCTGGTCGAAATCAAGGGCATTCCCATCGACGCGACGCTCGGCCCGAACATGCTGTATATTACCAACCACGACAAACCGGGGTTGATCGGCGCGCTCGGCACGCTGATGGGGGATGCGGGCATCAACATCGCGACCTTCAATCTGGGCCGGGCCGCGCCGGGCGGCGACGCCATTGCGCTGATCGAGGTCGACAGCGCGCCACCGCCGGAAATCCTGGCGAAAATCCGGGGGCTTGAGCACGTGGTGATCGCCCAGGTCATGCGGTTCTGATTGATCCGGGGAGGAGGTTTTTCATGGCCGACGATCTTGTGAAACTGGCTTTTTAAAAACTGCAGGACCCGTCTGCTCGGGCCCGAGTATTGGAAAAGTTTCGACGAACTGTCCGAAGACATCCGCAAGCTTGCGGAAAAGAACTATCGGCTATGGCGCGAACAGCCGAAGCACCCCAGTCTGCGGTTTCGGCAGATACATCCGGACCAGCCGATCTTTTCCTTCCGCGTGGCGCTGAATTACCGGACCGTCGGCATCCGCGCGGCGGACGAGCGCATGGCCTGGTTCTGGACCGGCTCCATGGATGATTTCAAGATCATGGTCGGCGCGGAGTAGCCGGCTTACCCACGCCCGACTTCTAGCGCCGGGAGAACGCCCGAAAGGTCCGAGGCGGCGGCGAGGGTCAACAGCCCGTCGAACGCCCGGCGGGCCTGAGCAGACGGCATGATGCGCCCGGCGCAGTCCTCGAGCTTTTCCCAAAGTTCACCTTCCGTCATGGCATTGTCGCCCGACCGGCCGACCAGCGCCTGGACTTTTTCGGAAACGGTCCGACCGTCCTTTGTTTTGACGATGATTTCCGCCGCCCATTGGTCGGCCTGATCGCCGTCCAATTCCGGGTGCGGGCGGGCGTCGGTCACCGACAGAAGGTTCTGCACCGCATCTTCTTCCCACGCCGCATTTTCGAAATCCTTCAATTTCACCGTACCGTCCAACAGCGTGCGAGCGACCGTGTATTGGACCGAGAACTTGGCTTCCAGTTCCGTCGTCGGGCGGGGGGTGTTGGTGTGCCGAAGGCGGCGCATGTGCGGTAGGATTTCGATGCCGGCAATCGTTTCCGGCGGAATGGTCTCCCGCGCCATCAGGCGCTGGGTTGCGGTGATGCATTGATGGGTCGAGCCGCAACAAGGGAACTGCTTGATCGCCAAGGTCGCGGACTCGTTCTCCCACGGGCCGCCGTCCCAATCGGCGGTCAGCTGGTCCGCGCAGAACGTGCCTTCGCCGTTGAACACGGTAAGGAATCCCTGGTGATGCTCCATGGCCGCCGGGTTGGCGTCGAACCCGCGTTCGGCCAGCAGCACGGCCAACAAGCCGTTGCGCGCCGACTGCCCCACGTGCAACGGTTTGGTCATGGTGCCGAAATTGGCCTTGAGCCCGCTTGCCAGCGACGCCGAGATCGCGAGCGCATAGGCGGTCTTTTCCCGATCGAGCCCGATCAGCCGCGCGCAGGCGGCGGCGGTGCCGAAAATGCCGAGCGTCGCCGTCGGGTGCCAGCCTTTATCGTAGTGATGCGGGTGGACGCAGCGGGCGAAGCGCATTTCCGCCTCGATCCCGAGCAAGTAAGCATCGAACACCGCCTTACCCGAAAGCCCGCGTTCCTCGGCCAGTGCAAACAGTGGCGTCACCAGCGGCACGGACTGGTGCCCGCCGAAGACAGCCGAAAAATCGTCGTAATCAAGCGCGTGGGAGGCGATGCCGTTGATGAAGGTCGCGTCGAGCGCGCTGGTCCGTTTGCTTGATCCGAAAATCAGGCACGGCCCGGCGGCGTCGGCGACGCCGGGCGTTTCAAGCGCGATGCGGGTGCAGTCCTCGGGATAGCCCGCGAGCGTCACAGCGATGGTGTCAATAATGCCCCACAGCGCCGTACGCCGGCCACGGTCAGAAATCGCGCCAGGGTCGAACGCGGCGATCCGTTCGGCTACGCGGTCCAGCAGCGCTTTGGCGTCGTTGGCGGTCATCTTGTTCATGGGTGGGGTTCCTCCTGCGGGCGACACTATAGCGCTAGGCGGGCCTGGGTTACAGACATCTCGCCAGCAGGGAACACGGCAGCTTTTCCGCGCCGACCGTATGCGCCGGGCCGGGGCCGATGCGGGCGAAATCCAGCTTTTCATAAAACCGCTTGGCCCGGTTGTTGAAATCGGCGACGAACAGCCACATCCAGCCGCGCCCGGTGCCTTTGATGCGGGCGCGGGCGTGTTCGAACAGTTCATGCGCGGTGCCTTGGCCGAATTCCGATGCGCGGACGTAAATCTGTTTCAGTTCCGCCGACGCGGCGGGAAGGAACACCGGACATTCGACGTAGCGGACGATGTAAAACCCGACGACCTCGCCGTCCCGTTCTGCCATTGCGGCGCGGGTGCCCGGCATGGTGAGCCAGCGCTCGGCTTCTTCGAGCGTGTGGTGCTCGTCGCCGTAGGCCTTGATCGCTTCCGGCGTAAAAACGTCGCCGTAGGCGTCCTGGAACGTCTTTTTCCAGATGTCGGCCAGTTCGTCGGCGTGGTTCGCGGCTTCGCTGCGTTCGATGTTACGGATGGCGATCATTGCGGATGCCTCCCCCCAAGGGCCGCTAGTGGCTTTCCCCGATCTGGTGCAGGTCAAACGGAGTTGACTGGTAGATCATGTTGATCCAGTTGCCGAACAGGATGTGCGCGTAGGCGCGCCAGCGGTTGACCGGCGTCTTCGCCGGGTCGTCGTCAGGATAATAATGCGCCGGCATCTGGATCGCGTCGCCGCGCGCCACGTCGCGCTGGTATTCAGCGGCCAGCGTGTCGGAATCGTATTCCAGGTGGTTGAACATGTGCACATGGTTCAGCGCATGGTCATGCACCAGGGCGATGCCCGTTTCCGGACCTTCCATCAGGATTTCCAGGTTCGGGTGTTTGGTAAAATCAACACGGCGGTTTTCCGTGTGGCGGGATACCGGAATACGCAGCGTGTCATTAAGCCCCCGGCACAGAACCGACGCCGTGTTCAGGACATTATGTTCGAACACGCCGAAGGCTTTTTGCGGCAGATCGTATTTTGGAATTTTGTAGAAATGATTAAGCGCCGCCTGCGCGCCCCAGCACAGGTTGAACAGCCCGTGCACATTGGTGCGCGACCAGTCGAGGATTTGGCAAAGTTCATCCCAATAGTCGACGTCTTCGAACGGCAATTGTTCGATCGGCGCGCCGGTGACGATCAGCCCGTCGAACTTCTGATCCGTGATCTGCGTCCACGGATGGTAAAAAGCGATCATGTGCCGTTCGTCGACGTTTTTCGGCTTGTGGGTAGCCAGCGCCAGAAGATGCATTTCGATCTGCAACGGCGTCGCGCCCAGCACGCGGGCGATTTGCGTCTCGGTCTTTTCCTTCAACGGCATCAGGTTCAAGACCGCGACCTTCAGCGGGCGGATGTCCTGGCGGATCGCGTGATCGGCGTCGATGACCGGCACGCCCTCGCTTTCAAGGACTTCACGGGCCGGCAGATCGGTCGGAATTTTGATGGGCATTTGGCGCGCCGTTGCGTTGGGGTCAAATAATGACGGGGATCAGATGTCCATCCCGCGCGCTTGGGCGCGGGCCAGGCATGACGTGACATAGGCGTTTGCGTTACCGGCCGCAACCTTGTTTTCCCCTGCCTGGGCCGCGATGACCTCGAAGATACGGGCGAGGAACGCATCCGCCCCGGGCACGGCATCACCGTCGGCGGCGGCGAACAGGTCCGCCGCATTGACGGCGAAGCCGTATTTTTCGGCGATGGCCGCGTAGCGCGGTTTGCGGTCCTTGAGCAGCCCCGGGAACAGCTTGCGGGCAAAGTCCTTGGGCCCGACCCCGGCGCCGTCGGCGGGCTGGCCCTTCAAATGCGTTTCAATGAAGGCGGGATGGTAAAACAGCGGCTTGGGGTCCGTTTCCGCCCGTTCCTTCAGCGCGTCTTCGTCCGCCTGGCCGGCGCGGATATAAAGGATCAGCGTCTCCGCCCGAAGCGCCTTGATCACCGGGTCTTCCGGATTGTCGATGTCGACGATTTCGCAGAGCGAGCCCGACGCATCGTTCATGAAGTCCTTGCAGCCGTAGATGTTCCAAGCCTTGGCGATAAAATGCCCTGCATCCTGCATAGATTCCCGCTCGCCCCACCGGTACAGGTCCTGGCGCGCCAGGAAGGTCTCCCGATCAAGCCCGCCTTCGGCCGGGTCGCCGTACATGCCAAGGAACGTCGACACCGGGTCAAGGTTATCGACCGAAATGTTGTGGTTGATATAGATGGAATCCGACCGCAACAGGTTGGCGACGAACGGGTCCTCCATCCGCATGATCTTGTATTTGATGTTGTCCAGGATGTGTTCGGCCAGATAGCGGGTGCCGATGCGGTAGTCAGCCGAATAGTGGAACCAGTTGTCCGTCCGCCGGAGCCCCGTGGACAGCATGGTTTTGCCGACGCCGGACATGCCCAAAAGCGTGATCGCATGGGGCAGGCGGCGGAAGGCCGCCAGGTCGGACAGGTAATCATTTGCGTTCATGGCACAGGTTTGGCGCGGTCTGGGGCGGTTGTAAAGGCCCTTGGTCACGGGAAATTCACCGAAAAAAGAGTCCAACGGCCCTGTGCCAGAATGCTAGAGTCTGGCCATCAAAAGCAGGGTCGGCCGGAATTCGGCCCGCGAACAAAGCCAAAACTGCGGACAGGGAGATACCAAATGCTGAAAGCCTTGAACATCGACCCGGGGAAATGCACCGGGTGCCTGCAATGCGAGCTGGCCTGCTCGTACGAAAACGAAGGCGTTTTCAACCCGGCCAAGTCGCGCATCAAGGTCTTCAATTTCCACGATCAGGGCCGTTTCGTACCCTACACCTGCACCCAATGCGACGAAGCCTGGTGCATGCATGCCTGCCCGGTCGATGCGATCAAGCTGAACAAGGCCACGGGCGCCAAGGAAGTGGACGAAAACCTGTGCGTCGGGTGCAAGGTCTGCACTATCGCCTGCCCGTTCGGCACGGTGAATTACAATTCCGCCAGCGGCAAGGTCATCAAATGCGACCTGTGCGGCGGCGATCCGGAATGCGCCAAGGCGTGCCCGACGGCGGCCATTACCTATGTCGATGCCGATTGGACGGGCCTGGACAAAATGCGCCAATGGGCGGCCAAGACCGACGCCGGCCAGCAGGCTGCGCGCTAGGATAGGGGAGGATATGTCATGGCATGGGCTAGAAGGATTCTCCGGGTCAACCTGACCAAGGGCACCTGCGCGCACGAACCCCTCAACATGGAATGGGCCAAAATGTATTTGGGCCAGCGGGGTCTCGCGACGAAATATCTGATGGAGGAAATGGACCCCAAGGTCGATCCCCTGTCTCCCGACAACATAATTATCATGGCGACGGGGCCGCTCACCGGCACCTGCGCGTCGACGGCGGGCCGCTATTCGGTCATCACCAAGGGGGCGTTGACCGGCGCCATCGCGTGCTCCAACTCCGGCGGCTTTTTCGGCAACGAGATGAAGAACGCCGGCCTCGATATGATCATCTTCGAAGGGGCGTCAAAAAAGCCGGTCTATCTGTTCATCGACAACGACGACTGCCGGCTTTTGGACGCGTCCGAATACTGGGGCAAGTCCGTTTGGGACACCGAGGAAGGCATCAAGCACAATCACGGCGATCCGCAGATCCGCGTCGCCAGTATTGGCGTTTCCGGTGAAAAGGGCGTCAAGTTCGCCTGTGTGGTGAACGACATGCACCGCGCCGCCGGGCGGTCCGGCGTCGGCACGGTCATGGGCTCGAAAAACCTCAAGGCCGTCGCCATTCGCGGCACCCTGGGCGTCAAGGTCGACGACTGGAAGGAATTCATGGCGGCGACGGCGGCGGGCAAGGCGGTGCTGGCGGAAAACGCGGTCACCGGCCAGGGGCTGCCGACCTACGGCACCCAGGTCCTGATGAACGTCATCAACGAAACCGGCGCGCTGCCGACCCGTAACCACCGGGATATCCAGTTCGAAGGCGCGCACAAGATTTCCGCCGAGGCCATGGCGGAACCGCGTGAATCGGACGGCAAGCCGAATTTGGTGCGCAACGCCGCATGCTTCGGCTGCACCATCGCCTGCGGGCGGGTGTCGACCATCGACCGCACGCACTACACCGTCGCCGACCGGCCGCAGTATCAGATCGCGTCGGGCGGGTTGGAATACGAAGCCGCCTGGGCCTTGGGCGCCGCCACCGGCGTCGATGACCTGGACGCGCTGACCTTCGCCAACTTCGTCTGCAACGAACAGGGGCTTGACCCGATTTCCTTTGGTGCGACCGTGGGCGCGGCGATGGAGCTGTTCGAAGACGGCGTCATCACGACCACGGAAACCGGCGGGCTCGAGGTCAAGTTCGGCTCCGCCCAGGCACTGACCCAGCTGGCCGAACTGTGCGGCCGGGGCGAGGGCTTCGGCGCCGAAATCGGCCTGGGCTCCAAACTGCTGTGTGAAAAATACGGCAAGCCGGAATTGTCCATGTCCGTCAAGGGCCAGGAGTTCCCAGCTTACGACTCCCGCGGCATCCAGGGTATGGGGTTGACCTATGCGACCTCCAACCGGGGAGCCTGCCACCTGCGGTCCTATACGGTCGCCTCGGAAGTCCTGGGCATCCCGGAAAAAACCGATCCGCTGGTGACCGACGGCAAGGCCGGGCTCGTCAAGGCGTTTCAGGACGCCACGGCGGCGTTCGATTCCGCCGGCATCTGCATCTTCACCAGCTTCGCCTGGACTTTGGAAGACGTGGCGCCCCAGGTGAACGCCGCCTGCGAAGGCGAGTGGACGGCGGAAACCTTGCTCGAGGTCGGCGAACGGGTGTGGAACCTGGAACGCCAGTTCAACCTCGCCGCCGGCCTGACCGCCAAGGACGACAACCTGCCTAAGCGACTCGTGAAGGACGCGGCCAAAACCGGCCCGGCCATGGGCCTGACCAACGGCCTGGATAAGATGCTGCCGGAGTATTACTCGCTTCGCGGCTGGTCTAAGGACGGGGTGCCGACCAACGAGACGGTGGCCCGGCTGGGTCTGTAGTTTCGGCCTCTAATCAGGAGTGGTCGATATGACCTATGTGCCATGACTTATGTGATAATCGGCGCCGGGCCTGCGGGCGTGGTCGCCGCCGAAAAGCTTTCGAAAACGGACCCGAGCGCCGACATCGTGCTTTTGGGGGCCGAGACCGAGGAACCTTATTCCCGGATGGCGATCCCCTACGTGCTGACCGGCAGCATCGATCACGCGGGCACGCACCTTCGCAAAACCGCGGGGCATTTCGAAAACCGGGGCATTACCGTCAAGCAGGCGCGGGTGACCGGCGTCGACCCTAAGAAAAAGACCGTGGCGCTCGACGGCGGCGGGGCGCAGTCCTACGACAAGCTGTTGATCGCGACGGGCGCCAGCCCGATCAAGCCGCCGGTCGAAGGGCTCGACCTGCCGGGCGTGCATCACTGCTGGACATTGGCCGACTGCCGCGAAATCGAAAAGCGCGCGAAAAAGGGCGCCGATGTCGTGCTCATGGGTGCGGGGTTCATCGGCTGCATCATTCTGGAGGCCCTGGCCGAACGCGGCGTCAACCTGACGGTAGTCGAGGCGCTGGACCGCATGGTGCCCCGGATGATGAACGAAACGGCGGGCAATCTGATCAAGCGGTGGTGCGAAAACAAAGGCATGGCCGTGCACACGTCGACCAAGGTAACGAAAGTTACGGAGAAAGGCGGCAAGCTTTCGGTCTCGCTCGACAACGGCAAGACCGTTCCGGCCGATCTGGTCGTCGTCGCCGCCGGTGTTAAATCCAACATCGGGTTTCTGGAAGGTGCCGGCGTCGAGATTAAGGACGGCATTTTGGTCAACGACCGCCTGGAAACCACCGTCCCCGACATTTATGCCGCCGGCGACTGCGCACAAGGGCCCGATTTCGGCGGCGGGTTCAACGTCCACGCCATTCAGCCGACGTCGACCGAACACGGCCGCGTTGCGGCCTTGAACATGGCCGGGCAGGACGCGCCCTACCGCGGGTCGCTGCAGATGAACGTGCTTGACACGGCCGGGCTGATTTCGACCTCCTTCGGCGACTGGGAAGGCGGCAAAGGAACAGTCAGCGCCGAGGCGCTGGACGAAGACCTGTTCAAATACCTGCGCCTCAATTTCCGGGCCGACGTTTTGGTCGGCGCACTGTCCCTGGGCCGGACGGACCACATGGGCGTGCTGCGCGGGCTGATTCAGAACAAGACGCCCTTGGGCGTGTGGAAGGACCGGCTGATGGCCGACCCGCACAAGATTATGGATGCCTACGTGGCGCACGCCTACGCGTAAGTCCGCGCGATGAAGATCCGCATCAAGCTTTACGCGTCCCTGGGCGCTTACCTTCCGGCGGGAGCCAAGCAAAATGAGTCCGACCTGGACGTCGCCGATGGGGCGACGCCCGCAGGCGTGATTGCGAAGCTCGGCTTGCCCGGCGACATGTGCCATCTGGTATTGGTCAACGGCTTGTTTTGCGAGCCCTCGGCGCGGGCGAGCCAGGCACTCCAGGACGGCGACGCGCTCGCCATCTGGCCGCCCGTTGCGGGGGGATAGGAACTAAAGTGTCACTCCCGCGAAAGCGAGAGTCCAGAACGGTGGAATATGGATTCTCACGTTCGTGGGCGTGACGGTGGAGATGAGAATGGGTAACGCCATCACCATCAAAAAAGAAATGGCGCTGACCCACGCCGGGTTCTGGCGCGGCATTGCCAAGGCGCTCGGCACCGATGCCTTTCAGCGCACGGATGACAGCGTCGTTTTAGAAGGCGCGGGCAAACGGTTTGAAATCATCATAGGACCGGAGCGCGAACGGTGCATCGCGCGTATGGTCGTCGAATTCGTCGATGTGACGCTGACATTTACAGGTTATACTGAAACCGAGAGAGCGGCGGCGCTTGGCGCCTTCGATAGGGCGTTTCAGAGAGGAGGCGGCTGATGACCCGAGATCCCGACTGTATCTTCTGCAAAATCATCGCCGGCGACATTCCGTCCTTCAAGGTATATGAGGACGACAAATCCTTCGCGTTTATGGACATCAACCCAGCGAACGAGGGCCATGCGCTGGCGATCCCGAAAAACCACGCGCCCGACGTATTCAATATCGCCGAAGCGGACATCGCGGCGGTCGCCAACGCGGCGCGGCTGGTGGCGGGCGCGCTCGCCGAGGAACTGGACCTGGAAGGCCTAAACCTGGTGCAGGCCAACGGCCCGGCGGCGAAGCAATCGGTGATGCATTTTCACATTCACATTCTGCCGCGCACGATGGACGACAGCCTCCACCTGAATTGGCCGCTTAATCCGGGTGACAAGGAAGCCATCGGCGCGCTCGCCGGGCACATCCGCGCGCGGCTCAGCCAAGCGTGAACGAGCAGCGATAACGATAGACAACATCATGAACTACAAACCGATCAGCATTGGTCTTCCGGATAATCTCGAAAGCCATTTCGGTGGCGTCATATCGAAATCGTGCGCAAATGATTTAGCATGCACATCGTGCTGATCACCGTGTTCGCCGTCGTCTGAAACACGTTTCTCATCTTCTGGTATTCCATCGCGCTGGAACGCCGACACCTGCTGATGATCTTGTTCCCGATCGTTCATGTGGCGATCGGCTTCGGGCTCGTTTATTACGCGCTGGTGGGGTGATTGAGCCAGGCGCTGATTTACGCCGGCACCGGCTATGTCGCCGTCCGGCATGGGCCGATTCCGTGGCGGGGCAACGTGACACGGCAGGCGGCCGACGTGAAGCAGCTTTACGCCAAGCGGACGACGCGCTTGGGCCGTGGCTCCAACCGCATCGGGTACGCTGTGCACGCGATCTTGGACAAATGCGATAACGTGAAAGTCCTGGGCGGCCTGGACAGCGAGGAACAGGCGATTTTCATCGAAAAGGAAATTGAAAAGTTCCTCGGGATCGAAGACCGGAAGGTGCCGGGCGAAATCGGCTGATCTATCGGCCGATGACCGATTTCAATTCATCCTGCCCCAGCATGTGCCAATAGGCGCCGGTGACGGCTCGGGAATGTTCGATCAACCGGTCGTGCAGCCTGTCGCCCGCAAGGCCATAAATGTCTTCCAGTTGCGGGTCGACGCGGCGCGGGTCGCAGGCAAAGGCGAGGAAGTAAAGCCCGTGCTCGCCGACTCCGCCGAAGGGCGCCGACCGGCGGTAAATTTTCAAGGTAACGCCGTCTTCTTTTAAATCCATGCGGCTGACGTGGCTGTCGGGCGGCATGGCGTCGCCTTCCAGTTCTTCGTCCGTCACTTTCGTCCGGCCGACGATCTTTTCCTGTTGGGCGACCGGCTCCGCATTGAACTTTCCCAGGTCGTGCACCCATTTCTGGCTGAACGCGTAACTGGCGCGGCCACCGTCGAGGATCAGCGCCGCATTGCGTTTGAGTTCATCGGTTTTCGGATTGGCCGTGGCGTCGTTAAAGCCGATCAGGCCGCGCTTGCCGAGGTATTTAAAACACGGAACCTCGCGGGCGAGCGCCGCCACCGGGGCGAGCGCCCGGTTGGTTTGATACGCCAGGTCGAAGTTTGCATCCTGGGCGTCGGCCTGCAGCCAGACCCAAATATCTTCCTAGGGCGCCGGCGCGTAAAAGCCCTTGGAATCACCCAGCGCCTCGAAATTTTTCAGCTTATCCGGCGCGCCCGAGGCGATCCTGCGCCACAGGTCGTTGCCGAAACCGAAGACGCTGTATTGCCCCGGTGCCTCGGTCAGCGCGAGGGCATCCTTCAGCGCAGCCTTGACCGCCACGTCCGACGCGTCCGGTTTCAACGCGTATTCCAGAAACAGGTTATGCGGCGGGTCTTTGGCGAATATGCCTGGCTGCGGATTGGTCATGTTGGGCGGCCTTTCCGGTCGGTCTTTGGTTCTGGGCTTCAGGCGTACGGATTATCGCCCTTGCGATAGATTAACCGGATCGGCACGCCATCCAAGCCGAAATCGTCGCGCAACCCGTTGACAAGGTATCGGGTATAGCTGTCCGGCAGTTCCGCCGCCCGATTGCAGAACACGATAAAGGTCGGCGGCCGGGATTTCGCCTGGGTCGCATAACGAAGCCGGATGCGCTTTCCGCCCTTGCCCATGGGCGGCGGATGGGCTTCCTGCATGGCGTCGAGCCAACGGTTGATGTCGCCGGTCGAGATTCGGGCGTTCCACAGATCGTAGGCGTCGTTGACCGTGGGCAGTAGCTTTTCCACCCCCCGGCCCGTCAGCGCCGAAATGGTCAGCACCGGCACGCCCCTGATCTGCGGCAGGCTGGTCTGCAGCCGGTCGTTCAGCCGGCCGATCGCCGCCCGCCGGTCCTGGGCCGCGTCCCATTTGTTGACGGCGATGACCAGGGCTCGCCCTTCGTCGACCGCGTGGCGGGCGATGTTCAGGTCCTGGCGGTCGAGCACCGCGTCCGCGTCCAGCACCAGCAACACGACATGGGCGAAGCGCACGGCCTCAAGCGTGTCCTTGGCGCTAAGCGTTTCGAGCTTTTCCGCGATCCGCGCCTTGCGCCGGAGCCCGGCGGTATCGACCAGCCGGTATTCGCGCCCTTCGGCCGACCAGGAGACGGAAATCGCATCGCGGGTGATCCCGGCTTCGGGCCCGGTCAGCATCCGGTCTTTGCCGATCAGCCGGTTGACTAGCGTCGACTTGCCGACATTGGGGCGCCCGACGATGGCCAGTTGAATGGTCCGGTCGCCGTCGTCGAGGTCCTCGATATCTGGGTCGCTGCCGGCTTCGGCGGCGTCGGCGAAGGGGCGCAGCAGATCGCAAAGATCCGCCGTGCCGAGCCCGTGTTCGGCGGAAAACGGCAGCGGATCGCCAAGCCCCAGGCCGTAGGCTTCCAGCATGCCGCCTTCCGCGGCGCGGCCTTCGCATTTGTTGGCGATCAAGATGCAGGGCGTTCCCCGGGTGCGCAGCCATCCCGCGAAATATTCGTCCATTGGCGACACACCGGCCCGCGCGTCGATCACCATCAAGGCCACATCGGCGTCGTCCAGCGCGCGCTCGGTCTGCGCCCGCATGCGGGCTTCCAGGCTGTTGTCGTTGGCGTCTTCCAGGCCCGCCGTATCGATCACCGTGAAGCACAGGTCGCCCAATTCGGCATCGCCTTCGCGCCGGTCGCGGGTGACGCCCGGTGTGTCGTCGACGATGGCTTCGCGCCGGCCGACCAACCGGTTGAACATGGTCGACTTGCCGACGTTGGGGCGGCCGATGATGGCGACGGTGAACGACATGGTAATGGCCCGATAAAGCAGAGGTCCCTGGTGGGATCAGCGGTAGGTGATGATGTCCGCGTCGTCGGTCAGGAACACGACCTGGCCGTCGGCGATGACCGGCGGCACCGAAACGCCGTCGGGCAGTTTGACTTCGCCGATGAATTTCCCGGAATAAGGCGACAGCGCCCAGGCCTTGCCGTGGGAGCCCGCGATGATCAGCCGGTCGCTCGCCAGCAAAGGCCCGGTCCAGACGATCGGCTTTTCCCGGTCGTCGGGATCGACGAACCTGGGCAGCGGCGTCACCCAATAAACCTGCCCCGTGTCACGATTGATGGCGGCAGCTTCTGAATCGGTGGTCAGGACATAAATGTAATTGCCCGCGACCCAGGGGCTTTCGACGCTGCCCACGTCTTTTTCCCATACGCGGCGGCCGGATCTGAGGTCATAGGCCGCCATGATCCCCGAATGACTGACCGCGATCACCAGGCCGCGGTCGATGATTGGGCGTCCGCGAATATGCGACAGCGCTGAAACGATATCGGTGCGCTTCACGGACGCTAGCGAGTCAGACCACAACAGCCGGCCGTTTTCCGTCCGAAGCGCCACCAGTTCGCCGGAAGAGTAGGGAACGACGATGACGTCGCCATCGACGGCTGGGCTGGCGCTGCCCAGAAGGGCGGCGGATTCTGTAATGCCCGAATGATCCCACACGGGCTGGCCCGTATCGGCGTTGATCGCGAAAGTGCGATTATCCAGCGTCACCGCATAGACCTGGCCGCGCCAGGCCGTCGGCGCGGCGCGCACGGCACCCGGCACCGGCGCCCGCCACAGGACCTTGCCGGTTTCTGCATCGATCGCGATGACCTGGCCAAACCCGGTGCCGGCGTAAAGCCGCCCGCGGTAGTAGGCAAGGCCGCCGGAAATATGGCCGTCGTCTTCTTCGGTTTTGGGGGCGAGTTTGGTCCGCCACAGGCGTCGCCCGTCCTTGAGGTCGAGCGCGACCACCCGGCTTTCGGAGTCCATGGCGTAAACGTGGTTTTTGGCGACGACGGGAGAACCGAGGATGCGGAGTTCCTTGTCGGCTCCTTCGCCGATGCCGGTCCGCCACGCCTGCGTAATACTCTCCGACAGCGCCATATGGTGCATGGCGTGATTGGGATATCCCCCAGCCTGGGGCCAGGCGTCGTTCGGCAGCGGCGCCGGCAGAATGATCTGTTTGCCCTTCAGATCGTCGTTGGCGGCAAGCGAGCGCTGATTGGCTAGGATCGAGACCCGTGCGCCGGGCAGCGGCGGTTTATCCTTCGAAAACCATCCTTTGACGGTGTCGCAACCGCCCAGCGACAGAACGGCGGCAAGCAGCACCGCTGCCGATGCGGCGCGGGATGTAGGAATTCCGATCCCCGCAGGGCGGGCCGGGCCATGATTTTGTCGCGCGCGCATTCCGTTCGTGCTCCTTTGCGCCCCAGGGCCGGCGGGCGTCCGGCGGTCCGGTTCCCGTGGCCGGCGGCGGGCGCCAACCGTCTTCTGATAGTTCAGGGGCCTGATTAACGCAATATCGTTAACATTTCCGCCGCCCGCTGCTTCATTTGCGTTGGCGCGCCGGCGTCTTTCGATAAGGCTTCGTAGACCGCCCGGGCCGCGGTTTTATCGCCCTTTTTAAGGGCCAGGGCGGCCTGCAGTTCCAGGGCCGTCAACCGCCAAGGGTTACCGGCGACGGCTAGCCGGGCGAGCCGCGTTTCCAGCGCCGCCGTGTCGGCGTCGCCCGCGTTAAGTTCCAGGCTGACCGCCAGGAGGTCGGCCAGATCCTTGTAAAGGTCGGGCGCGCCGCCGTCGACGCGGATCGCCCGATAGGCCTGCAGCGCGCCGGCGGCATCGCCCCGGTCGGCCATCAGGCGGGCGGCCTGAAACCGCGCCAAAAGACCGTATCCGCCGCCGCCTGCGGCCAGGGACTTGAACGTCTGGGTGGCGGCATCCCCGTTGCCGGCGATCAGCTGGTGCTGCGCCCGGGCGAACTGGTCGCCCAGTTGACGCCGGGTGCTGAGATCGTAATTTCGCCAAATCTGATACCCCGCCACCCCGACGACGATCAAAACGGCTGCGGCGATGACGATCTTGCCATAGCGATTCCAGGCCTTCTGGAACTGTTCCTGGCGGATTTCGTCGTCGATTTCTCGGATCAGGGCGTCGTCTGAATGGTCAGCCAATGCATTGCTCCCATGGGTCCTGGGGTAGACGTGGGCGGAAAATAGTGCGGTTTTGCGGGGATAGCAACCGACCGCGGACGACCCGGGGCGGGGGTTTACAGGTCTTTAACGATATTTGGCCAAAATCGGCGTAAGGCTTTGACTGGAAGCCGCCCCATTGGGACGCCGATTGAGGTATTTCGCCGTGAAACGGGCTTTTGTGTCTCTCCTTCTAATCGCGCTTGCCGGCTGTGAGGTTATCGCCGCCGACGGCGTTACCGTCATGGCGACGCAGAAAACCCTGTTGGATCACGCGGTTTCCGTGGGCAGCGGCAAAAACTGCTCGACCATCCGGCGGGAACGTGGGCTGTCCTACTGTGTCGAGGACGAGAAAAAGCCGAAAATGAACGTCTACTGCTACCGCACGCTGGGCGAAGTCACCTGTTACGACAAGCCGGTCCGCGACGGGCAGCAGGAACGCGTCGGCCAAGGCGGCGAAATCCCGAAATAATCGCGTAACCGCGTGGGCGGCGCGCCCGCCTGTTCGCGTATTTAACTTTTCCCTTTGATCGAATCGCTTGTCCCGGACGGCGCGCCGTCGTTCAATGTGCCCCCATGCGCATCCTGTTTTATCTGTTTCTCCTTTGCTGCCTCGGCGGGTCCGGCTGGGCGGCGTGGCAGATTTTCGGCGAGCACGGCATCGACGAAGACCCGGTCCTGAAAGCGCTGAAACGCCAGGTCGCGCAACTGGAAACCCGTATTGAAAAGCGCGACGTCGGCGCTATGATCGAACTGGGCTGGATTTTGGCCAAACCGGAATCGAGCCTGTCCGATCCCGAACGCGCCCTGAGCTTGTTCCGGCAGGCGGCCCAGTCCGGGAACGCAAACGCCCAGTATGCGGTCGGCTGGGCCTACGCCAACGGGCGCGGCGCGCAGATCGATTACGGCAAGGCGGCCGAATGGTACCGGGTCGCGGCGGCGGCGGGCAATCAACGCGATGCCCAGTTCGCGTTGGGAGAACTCTATTTCAATGGCCGCGGCGTGGTTCACGATTATGACCAGGCGATCCGGTATTACCGCGCGGCGGCGCTACAGGGCCATCCGATCGCCCAACACCTGATGGGGGTGATGCATGTCGAAGGCTGGGGCGTTAAGCGCGATCTGGTCGAAGCCTATAAATGGCTTTTGCTGGCCAGCCGCCAAGCGGATGCCGTCAAACGGTACAACGCGGCGTTCGATCCGGCGGCGGAAAAAGTAAAGGTGCTGGTGAAACTGAACCGCACCCAGATAAGGATGGCCGAGGATGCGGCCGCAAAAGTTTCGAAACGATAGGACCAAAGCGCCATGGGCGGGGAATTGAAATTGGTGCTGGCCGAAGGTAACGGCACGGATGCCAACGACCGTCTTGCCGCCGCCGGCATGGGCACCAATGCCGATCAGTACGTCGCGGCGATCCGTCTGTTCGAACCGAGGGCGGATATCTTTCGGGTTCATCCGGCGGATGCGGCGGTGGCGCTGCCGCCCGGCGCGGCTCTCGGCGATTTCGACGGGCTGGTGATCGGCGGGTCGGGGCTGTTCGTTCGCCGGGACGGCAACGCGCCCGATGTCGCCCGTCAGGTCGATCTCGTCCGTTCGGCGCTTGAAGCCGGCCTGCCCGTGCTCGGCAGTTGCTGGGGGTTGCAGGTTGCGGTGATCGCGGCGGGCGGCGACGTCGGACGCAGCCCCAATGGGCGCGAAGTCGGCATCTGCCGGGACATCGTCCGCGCAGGCGGTGACCCCGCCGATCCGTTCCTTGCCGGCAAGCCACCGGTCTATCAGTCCCTCGCCATCCATTATGACGAAGTCACGCAATTGCCGCCGGGCGCTAAGGTTCTGGCCGCCAACGACCACAGCCCGGTTCAAGCGGCGACCTTTGAATGGGGCGGCGGCGTGTTCTGGGGCGTGCAGTACCATCCCGAATTCGATTTCCCGCACATGGCGGGGCTGATCCGAAGTTACGGGTCCGATATGGTGACGCAGAAAATATTTGCCGACGATGCGGCGATGAACCGGTATTGCCGCGACCTGTCGGAACTGGCGGCGGGCGACGGCAGTGCCGCTGACGACGCGAAAGCGCGCCTCAGCGCCGATGAAGTGGTCGCCGACCCGCGCGAACGACGGCGGGAAATCGCCAACTGGTTAGCTTTCTGCCGGGGCCGCGCGGACTAAATCACGCCGGCGCGCCGGGCCCGCCGGTATGCCGATAATAATACCAAAGCATCAGCGCGGCGGTGGAGCGATAGGGCTTCCACCGTTTTTCGGCGATCTTCGCCAGTTCCTTGGCCGTCGGCCGGGCTTTCAGCTTCATCATCCGGGCGGCGGCTTCCTGCAGCGCCAGGTCGCCCGACGGCATGATGTCTGGCCGCCCCAAGGCGAACATCAAATAAATTTCCGCGGTCCACTGGCCGATGCCCTTGAGCGCCGTCAGCTTCGCCAGCACCTCGTCATCGGGCATGCTGCGAAGCGCCCTGAAATTGATCTGCTTGTTTTGCACCGCTTCGGCGACGCCCCGGATGTAGGCGACCTTGGGCCGCGACAGCCCGAGAGACCGAAGCGCGTCGTCTGATGTCGCCAGCACGCGCGCCGCCGTCACCCGGCCCAGTCCCTTTTCAACTTTCTTGCGGATCGCAGCACCCGCATGCGTGGACACCTGCTGGCCGATGATGCTGGAGACCACGGCGGCGAAGCCGTCGGGCTGGTTGCGGGGCAGGGGTGCTCCCGCCCGTTCGTAGGCGCGGGCCATGTGCTTGCACTGGCCGATCAATTCCATTAGGCCGGGGGTCGGCGGCATGGCGGTTCAATCCTAGTTGGTCACGATTTTTCGACCTGGCCGGCCATGGCTTTTTCCAGGATGCCGCGGAGGGCAGCGGCGTCCACCGGCACCGGATTTTCCCGCGCAGTGATGTCCTGGGCCGCGGTTTCGGCCAGGGCGTCGAGGTCGTTTTCCTGGACGCCCAGTTCGGCCAGCGTGTGTGGCACCTCAAACGCGCGGCGCACACCCAAGACCCAGATCATCAGCCCGTCATAATGGCCGTGCGGCAGGCCCATGTACCCGGCAAGGGGGCCGACCTTGTCCTCGATCGCCGGCCGGTTGAATTCCAGCACATAGGGCAGGACCGCCGCGTTGGTCAGCCCGTGGTGCGTGTCATACCGCGCGCCGATGGCGTGACTGATGGCGTGGACCGCGCCCAGCCCCTTGGCGAAGGCGGCGGCCGCCATGGCGGCGGCGGCCATCATGTGGGCGCGGGCTTCGATATTTCCGCCGTAGCGCACGGCTTCCGGCAGCCACTTCTGGATCAACCTTAATCCCTCGGCGGCTATGCCGTCACACATGGGGTTGTACAGGGTGGCGGAATAGGCTTCGAGGCAATGAACCGCGGCGTCGAGCCCGGTCCACGCCGTCAGGTTCCCCGGCAGGCCGACGACCAGTTCGGGATCGCAAATCACCGTCTTCGCCATCAGCGCCGGGTGGTAGAGGATTCGTTTGACCGCCGCGCCTTCGTCGGAAATCACCGCCGCGCGGCCGACTTCCGATCCCGTGCCCGATGTGGTCGGGATGGCGATGATCGGCGCGATGCCGGCCGCCGACATTTCCCGGTACTTGGGCCCGCCGACTGCATAGTCGAGTAGATCACCCGATTGCCCCAACTGAAAGGCGATGCCCTTGGCCGCGTCCATGGCCGATCCGCCGCCCATGGCGACGATGCCGTCGTGATCGCCCGCGCGATAGGCGGCGACACCGGCGGCTACGTTCGCCGCCGTCGGGTTGGATTTGACGTCGGAAAACTTCGCCGGCGTCAGTTTGGCGTCGCCCAAAATGTCCATGGCGTTGGTCACGATGGCGTTTTCGGCCAGGCCCGCATCGGTCACCAGCAACAGGCGGGACATGCCGGCGCGCCCGCAAATCTTGCCCAGGTTGGCAATTTGTCCAATGCCGAACCGAACGTCGGTCGGAAACGGCCATTGGGCGGTCAGGCGGGACAGGTCTTCGGACATGAGGGGGCCTCGGCGTCGGCGGAAATGCTGTTGGGGTAATTCTATAACCGCTGTTGCCCCCGGCGAAACCTTTCTGGGATAAGATGGATGACCATTGTCCAAGGAAAGCGCCGATGGCCCGGACCATGACCGACCCCGCCCCATGGGCGGGCCTTGATCCCAACGATCCGCTGGAAGACCTGCACGGCGGCGATCTCGGTTGGGCGGCTGATGCCTATCGCCGCCACGTGTCCGATTGGCTTGATCTTTCGACCGGCATCAACTGGCTGGCTTATACCGTTCCGCCCGTGCCCGACGCGGCGTGGCGGGAACTGCCAGCGAAGGGCGCGCTCGAAGGTCTATGCGCCGCCGCCGCCGATGTTTACGGCGCCGGCGCGGGGACCGCGGTAGTTGCCGCACCCGGCACGCAGGCGATCATCCAGGCGCCGCCGGCGCTGAACCGCCCCGCCCGCGTGACGATCCTGGGCCCGACCTATTTCGAACACGAAAAATGCTGGCGCGGTGCGGGGGTACCGGTCGAAGCATCGGCCGATCTGCCGCCGCTGGACCGCTCCGTGGTTGTCGACAATCCGAACAATCCGGATGGCCGTATCGTCTCCCCCGAACGGCTGGCTGACTGGGCGGGCCGCGCCGCCCGCGCCGGGCATGTCCTGATCGTCGACGAAGCCTTCGCCGATGTCACGCCGGAGGTTAGCCTCGCGCCCCATCTGCCGCTGCCGAACGTCGTTGTTCTTCGGTCGTTCGGAAAATTCTACTGCCTCGCCGGGCTGCGCCTGGGCTTCGCGCTTGGCGGCGATCGGCTGATCCGAGACCTCGAAGCGCGCCTCGGCCCCTGGGCAGTGTCCGGCCCAGCGCTGGCCGTCCGGCGGGCGGCGTTCGCCGACGCGGCGTGGGCGGCGGAAGCCCGGCGCCGCCTTGCCGGGGACAGGGCGCAGCTGGAAAGCATGATCGCCGGTGCCGGGCTGGACATCGCGGGCAGCACGGACTTGTTTGTGCTCGGTGCAGGCTCCCGGGCACCCCTCGTGTGGGAGGCGCTAGCCCGGTCGGACATCCTGGTCCGACGGTTCATCGACCGGCCCGACTACCTGCGCTTCGGTCTGCCAGGCCCCGAGGACGAATGGCGCCGGCTGGCCGACGCGCTCAACGGCGGGGCAGCGGGCCGGTGAACGAGGTCGTCACCCTTTTGGGCGAAGGCATCACCCGCCATCAGGCCGGCGACCTGGACGCCGCCGAAAAGATTTACCGTCAGGTCCTAGACCGGCAGCCGGGATACGCCGACGCCATCCATTTGCTGGGCGTGATCGATTTTCAACGGGGCCGATTGACCGAGGCGGAGGCCCTGGTCACGGGCGCCATCGCCATTGACGGCAAGGTCGCCATCTACCACGCCAACCTGGGCCGCATTCGCATGGCCCAGGGGCGGGCCGAGGCGGCGATAGTACCCTACCGTGAAGCCATCGGTCTGACGCCGGACGACGCGGCGCTGCATTCCGACCTGGCGGCGGCGCTGGTGACCTACGAGGATTTCGACGGTGCGCGGTCGCGGGCCCGGCTCGCCATCGATCTGGACCCCAACCTGGCGCAGGCGCACCTGAACCTGGGCTTGGCGCTACGCGGGCTCGGCGGGCCGTCGGCGCGCGGCGCGGCGGCATGTTTCCGCCGGGCGGCGGAGATCGACCCCGGCCTTGCCGACGCGCAGCAGGCACTGGGCGAAGCACTGCAGGCGACGGGCGACGAAGATGGCGCGCTTGATTGTTACCGCCGCGCCATCCATGCCCGGCCCGGCATGGTCGAAGCGCATTGCAACCTCGGCAATATCCTCCGCGAACGGATGGACCTGGACGCGGCGCTTGTGCAATACGCGGCGGCGCTTGAATACGATCCCGAAATTGCCGCCGTGCATGCCAACCAAGCCGTGGCGTTGCATGAAAAGAGCCGGTTCGAAGATGCGCTCGAGGCCTATGCCCGGGCGCTCGCGATCGCGCCGAACGACCCCGAAATCCGCCGCAACCGCGCTATGACCTTGTTGCTTCTCGGCCGTTTCGAAGACGCCTGGCCGGAATTTGAATGGCGGTGGAAAACCGCCCGCTTCCAGGCCGAACGCCGGAAATGGAAAAAACCGCAATGGACGGCTGACCAGCTCGCAACCGATCCCGACAATACGGTGCTGATCCACGCCGAACAGGGCCTGGGCGATATGGTGCAGTTCATTCGCTATGCGCACCGGTTGCGCGATCTGGGGTTTCACGTCGCCGTCGAATGCCCGCGCCCGCTGGTGCGTCTGATCGCGGCCATGCCGTCGGTCATGCAGGTTGTGGAAAAAGGCGATCCCCTGCCGTCCCACGATTTCCATATTCCGGTCATGAGCCTGCCCGGCGCCTTCAAGACGACATCCGCGACCATTCCCGGCGACGTGCCCTATCTGACCGCGCCGCGACCCGACGTTGACCGTTGGCGCACCGCGCTTTCCGAACTGAAGGGGACGAAAATCGGCATTTGCTGGAAAGGCAGCCCCGACCACCCGCGCGACCGCGTGCGCAGTCCCGGCCTTGCGGCGTTTCTGCCGTTGTTTAACCTGCCGGGCGCGTCGCTGGTGTCACTGCAGAAACAGGGCGGCGAGGCGGATTTGAAAGCGCGAGGTGTCGCCGGCCGGTTGTTCGATCCAACGCCGGACCTTCCCGACCTGGCGGCGGCGGCGGCGCTGATTGCGGGGCTTGATCTGGTGGTGACCTGCGACACGGCGGTGGCACACCTGGCGGGGGCGCTTGGGCGGCCGGTTGCATTGGTTCTGCCGCATGTCGCCGAATGGCGCTGGATGGCCGGGCGCAACGATACGCCCTGGTATCCGGCCATGCGCCTGTTCCGGCAACCCGCGCCGGGCGACTGGGCCTCGGCCATGGACGATGTGGCGGCCCATATCCGCCGCCATCGGTTGCGTTAGGCCGCCCAAGACCGATCCGCACCGGCCCGGAAATTTGGGGCAAATTATATCCATCACAATATTGGCCCGGGCCTTGAATTGTGAGACTTTAATATCCGGAAAAGGGGCATCACAGGCCCCTGGACCAGCCTGAGGAGGTTGAAATGGCCGATCAGAATTCTTCGCTCTTTGATGAGAGCGACACCACCAAGCTGCAAAAATCTGCCGATGATATCTCTGGCCGGGTCGAAGGGCTGAGCCTTGAACTGGCGGACGTGGCGGGTGTCGTCGAAGCCATCACGCGCGAGGTTGCGGGACAGGCAAGAGCGACCGACGAGATACAGGAAAAAGCCGAAGCCTTGATCGATGCGTTCAACCGCATCGACGCGCTTGGCGGCGAAACCGGCCGCGCGGCGCAGGAAGCCGGCAGCGTCATGGGCACGTCGCGCGAAAATGTAACCAGTGCGGTGTCGCGGATCGCGGGTTTGGTCGACTCGGTTACCCGGATCGAACAGTCGCTCGGCACTTTGGACCAATCGCTTTCCGGCGTCGCCGCCATCACGAAAGACATCGCGGCGGTATCGAAACAGACCAATTTGCTGGTGCTGAACGCGACCATCGAAGCCGCCCGCACCGTCGACCGTAACGGGTATTTGCCGACGCACAACCTGAAATTCGCGAAACCGCAGGGCGACGATCCGATCTGGAACAACGCCAACTGCCGCAATCGTCGGATTTTCAATGACCGCACGGGCCTTCGCGCCGGGCAGAACACGCGACCGTTTTTCCTCCAGACCTACCGCCGAGACATGGGCGGCGGCAATTTCGTGCTGATGAAGGATCTGTCCGCGCCGATCATGGTCAAAGGGCGGCATTGGGGCGGGCTTCGACCCGCCTACAAAATCTGATGGTACGCCGCCGATCACGGTTCATACGATTGCATCAGGCCGTTCCGATCTGTTAAGTCCTTCCCACCGGCGGCGTATCCACACCGCCGATGGAAACCAGGAATTGGAAACCCGGCATGACGCCTGCATTGGGAAAACACGTTTGGCGGGGACTGCTGATCGCCGTGTTGCTGGCAGTGACGCCGGCCGTGGTATTTGCCCAGGCGAACAAGGATTTCCAGGCCGGGGTGACGGCGGCGAAAGCCGGCAAGCTGGACCACGCGATCCAGCTTTTCACCCAGGCGATCGAGGTCGGCACGCTCGGCAAGGAAGACCTGGCCCGGGTTTACAACAGCCGGGGTGCGACCTATGTCCGCATGCAGAAGCTCGACCTCGCGATCAGCGATTTTACTCGGGCGATCAAGTTAAAGCCCAAATACTTCCAGGCCCTGGTTAACCGGGCGGAGGCGTATGGCAAAAAGGGTAAATGGGAAGGCGCGGAAGAGGACTACGCCCTGGCGCTTCGTGAAAAGCCGCAGGAAATTTCGATCTTCATCGACCGCGCCAAGATGCGCGCCGATCGCAACCGGCTGGACACCGCGATTGACGACATCAACGAGGTTCTTCGCCTGCAGCTCCGTCATGACAAAGCATTGGCGCTTCGCGGTAAATATTTCAGAAAGCAAGGCCGGTATTTTCGCGCGGTCGAGGATTTTTCCGCCGCTATCCAATTAAAGGGGTCCGACCCGTCCTACTACGCGGAGCGCGGGTTGACGCTCGCCTATATGGAAAAATACCGCGACGCCCTTGCCGACATGGATCACGCCGCCGGCATGGGATCGGTCGGGCCCGATCATTTTTATTACAGGGGGCTGATTCACGGTGCGCTCGGCGACCACACAAAGGCGTGGCTCGACTACAACCGGGCGATTGAAATGAAACCCGATTACGTCGCCGCCATCTATGCCCGCGCCGTGGCGGCGGTGGGGGCCGACGACCTGAACCGGGCGCGCGAAGATTCCGTGCGGGTTTTGGAGTTGGATCCGGGGCATCAGGGCGCCGAGCGGTTGCTGCATCGGCTCGACAATCCGCCGCAGCGCTGAGACGCTCTCATAATCCGTCCTGGCGGATCAGGCGGACAGTTCTTTCAAGGACCTCAACAGCCGGCTGATCTGGTTTTGCCAGCTCCAATCCTCCATGAATGCCCGGGCGGCATCGCCTTTTCGCTTGGCGGCTTCCCGGTCGTCGTATGCCGCTTCGAGCGTCGCCACCATTTCATCCACGTCCGATTCCCGCCAATGGTCGCTGCCGGCCGGTGCGAACGGGGTTTCCGTCTGCCGCGTCAGGGCATAGCAGTTGCCGTTCCGGATCAAATCCATGTGGCCTGAATTCGCCGACAGGATGCAGGGCAGGCCCGTCGCCATGGCTTCCATGGCGACTAGGTTGGTGCCGCCTTCGCAGCGGTTGGCGAACAACCCCAAGTCGCAATCGCGCAGGATGTTCGGCATTGCGCCGTTCAATACGGGACTGATGTCTTCGTGGGCACCTTCGGGCAAGCCTTCGGCGCGGGCCCAGGCGTTGATTGCGGCGGGGAACCCAAGCGCGCCGTCGGGCGCGCCGGAAACGTGCGGGCTTTCCGCGACGGGCGCCATCAGGTCCGGCCAGGGGTTCATCCAGGCGGTGACGAGAAGCGCATCCGGATGCGTTTCATGAAACCGTTTGAAAGCCGCAAGAACAAGGTCCTGTCCTTTGCGCAGTTCAAGCTTACCGCCCGAGAAAACCACGAACCGGTCTTTCCAACGCCCGGCGCCCGGCCCCGGCCGGAAGGCGTCGAGATCGACCCCTTGAAACACGCAGCCAACCTTCGGAAAGCCGAGATCGCGGAGCACTTCCGCGTTCCAGGTCGATCCCGCCATCATGATGTCCAGATAGGCGCATTGTTGAACGATGTCCGGCGGCAGGTCGGTTTGTTCGAAAAAGGTGAAACCGACATTCGGCTTCCCCCGGAACCGGGCGCTAATGGGGCCCACGGCCATGCCGTTGCCGAGCGAATGGATAACCGCCACGTTGCGGGCGGTCGCCATGCCGCCCGCGTTTGCAAATTGTGCCTCGATCTGCGCCTGTTCCGCGATCAGCGGCTGAAACAACGTCCGGTCGCCCGCATCCAGATGGGTTTCGTTAACCGGCGCAAGAAGGATCGGTTTCGGTCCGCCGCGGCGGATCAGGTCGCGGATCAGGTTGGCGCCGAACACTCCCCAACCGTGCACCGCCGACGGCGGCCAGGTGATGGCGAGTGCTGCGAACGCCATGTCAGCCGCCCTCCGGCTTCGGGTCGGCGGTGACTGTTTCCCCGTGCAGGCCGCAGGCGGGCTCGCTCAACCTGACAAAATCTTCGGTTACGCTCTCCGGTGGCTTGACGCTCTCCGGTGGTTCCCCCGGAAAGGCGCGGGCCCGCATGCTGGTGCGGGTCGCCCCCGGATTGTACAGGTTGACCCGGATTGGCGTTTCCGCCGTTTCCTCGGCGTAAATCTTCACCGCCATTTCCAGCGCCGCCTTGCTGACCGCGTAGGCGGACCAATAAGCACGGGGTGTGTGCCCGACGGTCGAGGTGACGAACACCGCGCGCCCGGCGTCCGATTGACGCAACAGCGGATCCATGGAGCGGATCAGTCGCCAGTTTGCGGTCAGGTTTACGGCCATCACGTGGTCCCAGACCCTCGGATCCGTATGGCCGAGCGGCGACAGCGTGCCCAGCATGCCGGCGTTGCCGATCAGGATATCCAGTTTACCGAACCGTTCGAAAATGCCGGCGCCCAGCCGGTCGATGGCGTCAAAGTCCGTCAGGTCCATGGGCACCAGCGTTGCCGGCTGGCCGGAGCGCTTCTGGATTTCGTCATCGACTTCTTCAAGGGCGCCGGTGGTGCGCCCGGTCAGGATCAATTGCGCGCCTTCGTCGGCGAAGCGCAGCGCCACCGCCCGGCCAATGCCGCGGGTGGCGCCGGTGACAAGCGCGATGCGGTCGGTCAAATGGCCTTGGGTTTGCGCGCCCGGCAAGGCTCAGCCTTCTTCGAGCAACGACAATTGGCGCGGGCCGGAGGCGTTCATCCGGTCGGTCAGTGGGATCGGATAGTCGCCGGTGAAGCACGCATCGCAGAATTTCGGTGGGTCGATGTTGCGGCCGGTTTCGCCGACGGCGCGGTAAAGGCCGTCCCAGGAAATAAACGCCAGGCTGTCGACGCCGATGTGATTGGCCATGCCCTGAACGTCGTAGCGCGCGGCCAGCAACTGATCGCGTTCGGGCGTGTCGATGCCGTAGTAACAGGAATATGCGGTCGGCGGGCTTGAGATACGCATGTGGACCTCGGTCGCGCCGGCGTCGCGCACCATTTCGACGATTTTGACCGACGTTGTGCCGCGAACGATGGAATCGTCGACCAGCACCACGCGCTTGCCTCGCAGCCGCGCGATGTTGGCGTTGTGTTTCAAGCGGACGCCCAGGTGGCGGATGTTGTCGGTCGGTTCGATGAACGTGCGGCCGACGTAGTGGTTGCGGATGATGCCCAACTCGAACGGAATGTTTGCCGCCTGTGCGAAGCCGATCGCCGACGGCACGCCGGAATCCGGCACCGGCACCACCAGGTCGGCGTCGACGCCGGCTTCATTGGCCAGTTCTTCGCCGATCTTTTTGCGCACGTCATAGACATTCAGGCCTTCGATAACGCTGTCCGGGCGGGCGAAATAAATGTGTTCGAAGATGCAGAGCCGTCGGGCCCGGCTGTCGCCGAAAGGGCGGAAGCTCTGAACGCCGTCGGGGTCGATGACGATGATTTCGCCCGGGTCGACATCGCGGATGAAATCGGCGCCGATGATGTCGAGCGCGCAGGTTTCCGACGCCAGGATGTGCGCACCGCCGAGCCGCCCTAGCACCAGCGGCCTGACGCCCATGGGGTCGCGCACGCCGATCAGCTTTTTCTGGGTCATGGCGACCAGGGAATAGGCGCCTTCGATTTGCCGGAGCGCGTCAATCAACCGGTCGACGACGCGGCCGGCGTGGATGGTCGCCATCAGGTGAATGATGACTTCCGTGTCGCTAGTCGACTGAAAGATGTTGCCGCGTTCGACCAACGCCTGGCGCAGTTTATAAGCGTTGGTCAGGTTGCCATTGTGGGCGACCGCCAGGCCGCCGAAGATGAATTCAGCGAACAGCGGCTGGATATTCCGCGCAATGGTGTCGCCCGACGTCGAATACCGCACGTGGCCCATGGCCACATCACCCTTGAGGCGGCCCATCAGCGCCGGTTCGTTGAAGTTGTCGCCGACCAGGCCCAAGGCCCGGTGACTATGGAATTGGCCGCCGTCGAAGGCGACGATCCCGGCCGATTCCTGGCCCCGGTGCTGCAACGCGTGCAGGCCCAGCGCCGTGTGCGCGGCCGCATCCTCGTGCCCGTAGATGCCGAAAAGGCCGCATTCCTCCCGCCGCCGGTCACCGTGAGCGCCCGTGTTCCAGTGCGGCGACCAGGGATTTTGCGGGTCCTGCAGAAGCCGGTTCAGTTCCGATTGATCGACAGAGGAATTCATGCCCGCTGTTTACTCCGGTTGGCCGGGAAATTCACCGTTAAAATCCGAAAAAGTCGGCGATCCCGTTTAATTCTTCGGTTCCGCCGCGTTTTCGATGGCGCGGTTGATGTCCGTGCGTTCCTTGTCGCTGTAGGCGCCGTCCGGATTCGCCCGCTCGGGCGTGGCCGGTTTCGGCGCCAGCATCTTTTTCAGGGCCTCGTCCTTGCTGAGCGGCACCGACGGCAGGCCCTTGGGCGTCGCCGCCTTGATCTTCCCGCCCAGGTCGTCAGGGATAAGCGCTCGGATGGCGTCCGCCCCCTGAATGACTAGAGGCATGGATTTCGCTTCCTTGACCCATTTCGGCTGTTCTGCAGGGCTCATCAGGAATTCGAGGCCCAGGTAGGCGACGCAGATGATGATCGCGCCCCGCAAAAGCCCGAACAAAAACCCGAGTGAGCGGTCAAGCACGTTCAGCGAGCTTTGCTGAATATGCCGGGAGATCCAGCGGATGATGATGGACAGCGAAAGCAGCGTGAAAATGAAAATCGCGACACCCGCCGCTAGGTCGGCCGCCAACTGAATCGGAATCAGGTCGCGAGCATAGGGCTGCGCATAGCGGAAACCGTGCAGCGTGGCGAAGATTGCGCCGATCCAGCCGCCGATGGACAAGACTTCGTGGATGAAACCGCGCGCGTAGGCGAAAATCGCCGAAATCAGCAGGACCGTCAGAACCACCAGGTCGACGACGTTTACGGGCAGGTCCGAAAGGGCTTCCATATTGCGCATTCCAATCCCCTGCCGATATCAGGACCCGGAGCCCGCAGATCTCACGGGCCGAAGCCCCGCGCCTTCGAAGCGCGCAACAAGATCGTCGAGTCGTTCCATGGTGCGGATCGAAACTTCACCTTTTTCCTGCATGCCGGGGTCGCCCCTTTGGTTCCTTACCCGCGGTGCGAAGGCGCGTTTGAATCCAAGTTTACCCGCTTCCTTAAGCCGCAGGTCCTGTCGGCTCACGGGCCGGATTTCACCGGAAAGCCCGATTTCGCCGAACACCACGGTGCCCGCCGGAAGCGGTATACCCGTCAACGATGACACCAGAGCGGCGGCAACCGCCAAGTCCGCCGCCGGTTCGCCGATCCGCATCCCGCCCGCGACGTTTAGGTACACGTCGGATGCCCCCAACGCAAGGCCGCACCGGGCCTCCAGCACCGCCAGGATCATCGCCAGCCTGCCGGAATCCCAGCCGACCGCGGCGCGCCGGGGCGTGCCCAGAGACGACGGCGCAATCAGCGCCTGGATTTCCACCAAAATGGGGCGCGATCCCTCGACGCCCGCGAACACGGCTGCGCCCGCCGCCTGATCGTTGTGGTCGGACAGGAAAAGGGCGGAAGGATTGGTGACTTCCTCCAGCCCCCGCCCGGTCATTTCGAAAACGCCGATTTCGTCGGCCGGCCCGAAGCGGTTTTTGACGGCGCGGAGGATGCGGAATTGATGCCCCCGCTCGCCCTCGAAATACAGCACGGTGTCGACCATGTGTTCCAGCACCCGGGGCCCGGCGATGGTGCCTTCCTTGGTAACGTGGCCGACCAGGATCAGCGCAAAGCCGCGCCGTTTCGCCAAACGGATCAGTTCCTGCGCCGACGACCGCACCTGCGCCACCGTGCCGGGCGCGGATTCAAGGCTGTCCACGAAAATGGTCTGGATGGAATCGATGATCACCAGATCCGGCGCATCCGGCGCATCCAGCGTCGCCACGATATCGCGGACATTGGTAGCGGTGGTCAGCTCGACCGGAGAGTCGGTCAGGTCCAGCCGTTCCGCGCGAAGCCGCAACTGTTCGACCGCTTCCTCGCCGGAGATATAGGCCGTGCGGCGGGCTATAGCGAGCTTCGCCGCAACCTGGATCAGAAGCGTCGATTTGCCGATGCCGGGATCGCCGCCGACCAGGACCGCCGATCCCTGAACCAGTCCGCCGCCGGTCACCCGGTCGAATTCCGCCAGGCCCGCCTGCCAGCGCGGCGGCGAGGGGGCGTCGCCCTTAAGCCCGACGAATTCAACCTTGCGGCCTTTTTTGCCGCCGGAAAGGCCCTTGGGCGCGCTTTCCGCCATTTGTTCCTCGACCAAGGAATTCCACGCGTCGCAGGCATCGCACTTGCCCGTCCACTTGGGGTGGACGGCGCCGCATTCCTGACACACGTACTGGCTTGCCGGTCGCTTGGCCATTTCCTTCGCCTTGGTCTCTGCGCCGTGCGGCGGGGGGGATGGCGGGAAGACCTCTCTCATATCCTGGCGGCGGGGCCAAGGGCAAGGCAAACCGGCCTTAATGAGGCGCGGCGAGGCCGAATGTAGCGGGCCGGCGCGGCTTCGGGCACAAGAGAGGGGAAGGCCTGCCATGACAGAAGAGGCACCGTCGAAAAACCACCGGGTCGGAATCGCGGGTGACGCCCGACGCCGCGGGTCGACCGGGCCATGTCGCTGATCGGCGCAAGCGATTTCGACGGCTCGTTGGGGATTTTGGCGGGCATCCAACCGGCGGTGCGATTTGCCGCCGATCCGGCGACCAGGGTGCAATGGACGCGGGCGTTAAACGGCCTCGGGTTTATCGAGTTCATGGACGCGAAGGAACTGCGAGGCACGGCGCCGGACCCGGACAACGAAACCCGGCGGCAGTTCCTTAGGGGGGTCAAAAAAGCGCAGGCCCGGTTCGAACAGGCGCTCGCCGTGCAGGCCGATCCCGCCTATCGCCGATTTGTCGAAGGCAACAAGGCCCACTGCCTGGCGTTTCTTGACCGGGTGGATAATCCCCGGAGCCTCTGGGCGGCGCTCTTCCGGGCCGGCGGCCGCGCCGCTTATAACGGGCAGATCAAGGACACGCAGTTCCACGCCGTACCCGAGGACCGCGCCGTCAGGCGCCTGATCGACGACGTCTGGTCGGAATTGTCTGGCTGACGCGCCGCAGGCGCCAAGTCATGCGCCGGCGCGCGGCGGCGGCTTATTTCAGATATTTCTTCAGATTTTCAGGCACCAGGGAGCATCTCCCCGGCGGCGCGTCTCGGTTGTTTTGCGGGATTGCCAGATGCACCCGCACGACCGGCGATTTCTCTAGCTTGTAATTTAGCACGCGAGCCACCCGGTGGTCGACGTCGGCCAAAACTTTTTCGTCGAATTTTTCGACTTCCTTGAATGCATCGCTCAGTTCCACGTTCAGGGTGCTCAGCAGATAGGGCAGTTGACGGCAGACGTTGTTGAAGAAATCACGATCTCGGATGACGATGAATGGCATAACGTGGCTCGGCCCGCTCGTCCATTTGCCGAAGCTGCGGGGCAGCGACACATGGCGAAGGACAATGGCTTCCGCATGAATCGGTTTTTGCTGTTTGAATTCGGGCAGGGTCATGTCGACTTTTGGTTTGGCGTCGGGCTTTTCGCATCCTGCGCCTTGGCGTCGGTGGCATGTTCGTTCTTGGCCGCGTTTTCGGCTGTTTCCGGCGGCGGTTTCAGGGACGTGACGGCGATCCCGCCGATGACCGCGATCAAAAGCAGCAGCAGGCCGACCGCCGTCAGGATCAGGTATTTCGGGTTCTTGAAAATGACGTTGAAAAAATAAAGGACCTTCGATTTACCGCCCGGGCCGCGGCGGTTTTTCTTGCCCTTTTTCTCTCCCTTGCCGGCAAGATATTCGGCGGCCTTGGCCTGGCGTTCTTCCTTGATCTGCCAAAGCATGCCGACCGCGGCATCCGTCGGGACGGCGCCGCCCGTGCCGGCCAATAGATCGTCGAGCTGACGCGTCAGTTGGGCGACCTGCAGTTCGTCGTTTTTGCGGGTGAAAAGCTGGCGGATGATGACCAGCATAATCTGTTTAATCTGGGCTTCGTTGGTGGCGCGCTGAATAGCCGGGATCAGGCCCCGGGCGGGTTCCTGGAATACTTTTTCCCAATCCGTGACACCGTCGGGTGTTTGCGGAAAGGCCGGTTTGGTTGTCTCACCCAATGGCCGATCCTGTGTAACGAGGATAATTGGCCGGGATCCCCGAAAAAAACGAACCGGTTTTCAATAGGTAAATTGGCCGGGTGCGAGGATTCAGGCCCGGACCGCCATTTTGATCGGCCCGTCGACGCGGCCGTGGACGAACTGGTCGACTACGGGATTGACGCCGGACCCGTCGACGGCGTCCGGATCGCCGGCCCATATAATCTCTCCCTGATATAGCATGGCGATGCGGTCGCCGGTCTTGCGCGCACTTTCCATGTCGTGGCTGATGGAAAGCGCCGTCGCGCCGACCTCGCGGTTTACATGGACGATCAATTCGTTGATCATGTCGGCCATGATCGGGTCCAGGCCCGTTGTCGGCTCGTCGAAAAAAATAATGTCCGGATCCGTCGCAATGGCGCGGGCCAGGCTGACGCGTTTTTGCATGCCGATGGACAAGTCCGCCGGCCACGCATCGCCGATTGCGGGTTTCAGCCCGACCATGGCGAGTTTTCTGGTGGCGATTTCCCGCGCTTCGTCGCGCCCGCACTGTTTGCGCGATAAAAGCCCGAAGGCGACGTTTTCCCACACCGGCACTGAATCAAACAACGCGCCGCTCTGAAACAACATGCCGACCTGGCGATTGACCTTATCGCGTTCGGCGGTCGACAGTCGGGTGACTTCGTTGCCGTCGATCTTGATCGACCCGGCGTCGGGTTTTAGTAAGCCTAGGATGCATTTCAACGTCACCGACTTGCCGGTGCCAGACCCGCCGATGATGACGACGCTTTCGCCTTTTTCCACGTCCAGGTCGACACCCGTCAGTACCCGTTTTGGCCCGAAGGCCTTTTCGACGCCGCGCAATTGGATTTTGGGCTGGTCCATGGAGACCGTCCTTAAAGCCCGAAGAAGGCTTCGGTCAGGATGTAGTTGAAACAGAGGATCAGGATCGAGGCCGAGACGACGGAGTTGGTCGTCGCCGCACCCACGCCTTGGGCGCCGCCACGGGAATAGTAGCCGTGATAACAGCCCATCAAGGCGACCAGGAAGCCGAACACCGACGCCTTCACCAGGCCCGAGATGACGTCGAGCGGTTCAAGAAAGTTCCAGGTGTTCTGCAAGTAGATCGACGGGTTGAAACCCAGTTTGTAGACGGAAACCAGAAAGCCGCCGAACACGCCGATGATGTCCGCGACAAAAATCAAAATCGGCAGCATCACCACGCCGGCGATGATGCGCGGCACCACCAGGTACTTAATGGCGTTGGTCGAAAGCGTGGTAAGCGCGTCGATCTGTTCGGTGACCCGCATGGTGCCGATTTCGGCGGCCATGGAGGCGCCGACGCGGCCCGCGATCATCAACCCGCCCAGGACCGGCGCCAGTTCGCGGGTGACGGACAGAACTACCACGTTGGCGATCGCGCCCTCGGCGGAAAAACGCGCGAAGCCGGTATAGCTCTGCAGCGCCAGAACCATCCCCGCGAAAATCGCGGTCAGACCAGCAACGGGCAGGGAGAAATACCCGATCTCGACCATTTGGCGGATCATGATCCGCGGGTAGTAGGGCGGGATAAAGCAGTGGGTGACGGACGTGATCGCGAACACCGTCAACCGCCCAGTGGTGCCGAGGAAGGCCAGAAACACCCGGCCGATGGCGGCAAGCAGGTTCATGGGGCTACCGCAAATCCCGAGCAATCCGGGACGGATTGCGACGACGCATTTGCGTAAATTGTAAACCGGAGAGCATGCTGAAAAAATCCCATCGATTTCGCATGCTCTACGATCCGCCGCCGATGTAATGGCGATGGTAGCGACGGCCGAGGGAGGTCAGGAGTTCGTATCCGATGGTGCCGGCGTCGGCGGCGACGGCGTCGACGTCGCGGTTGGGGCTGATCAGGTCGACGAGCGCGCCTGGGCGGCATTCCGCCGCCGGCACGCCGGTCACGTCGAGCGTGATGAGATCCATTGAAACCCGTCCCACAAGCGGCACTTCCCTATCCCCGATATAGGCCTTTGCCCGGTTGGACAGGCTCCGCAAATAGCCGTCCGCATAGCCCACGGGAAGTGTGGCGATGCGGCTGGGCCGCCCGACACGATGGGTCGCACCGTAGCCAACGGTCTCGGGGGTGTCAACGGCGCGCACTTGCAGGATTTTTGCTTGCAGGCGAATGACTTGCGTCATCGGATTGGGTTTGCCTGGCGTCGGGTTGACGCCGTAAAGCGCGACCCCCGGGCGGCCCAGATCGAAGTGATAATCGGGCCCGAGGAAGATCGCCGACGATGCCGCGAACGACGCCCGGCACGTATCCAGTAAATGCGGGGCAAGCGCCTGCCGGATTTGTTTGAAGTAGGCCAACTGCGCGGCGCTTTGCAGGCTCGCGGGCTCGTCGGCGGAGGCTAGGTGGCTCATGACGATCGTAATGTCGATACCGCCAAGCAACGACGGGTCGGCCTGAACCTTCGCGAACTCCGCCCGGTCTAGGCCGAGGCGGCACATGCCCGTGTCCACATGCAGGACGGCGGGAAGATTTTCGCCGGTCTTGCCGCAATAGGTTCGCCAGCGGTCGACGCCGCCCAGGTCATTCAGCGCCGGGATCAGGCGATGCACCCGAAAGTCGCCTTCCATGCCCGACAGTGCGCCGCCCAGGATGACGATTTCGGCATCGGGCAGGTGCCCGCGAAGGGCGATGCCCTCGACCGGATGGGCGACGAAAAACGTCCGCGCGCCCGCGTCCCAAAGGGTGCGGCCGACCGGGCCGATGCCAAGGCCGTAGCCATCGGCCTTGACCACGGCGGCCGAGGGCACGCCGTTCAGTTGCTGCAAGATGCGGCGGTAATTGGACCGGAGCGCGTCCAGGTCGATGGTCAGCACCGCGCCGGCAATGTGTTCCGGGACGGAGGCACGGTCAGTCATGGAACCTTTGGCGGTAGGGATGTTCCTTGGCCAGGTTGCCGAAGCGGGTAAACATCCCGTTGAAGTGCATGGGTACGTTGCCGATGGGGCCGTGACGCTGTTTGGCGACAATAACCTCGGCGACATTACGGACATCTTCCAGCGCATTTTCCCACCGGTCGATGCGTTCGGTCAACTTGCCTTCGTCTTCGTCGGCGCGGCGCGACGGCTTTTTGCGCTCCATGTAATATTCTTCGCGGTAGATGAACATCACCACGTCGGCGTCCTGTTCGATGGAGCCCGATTCACGAAGGTCGGCCAACTGCGGCCGGGGCGGCTCGCGCTGTTCGACCTGGCGCGACAACTGCGACAATGCGATCACCGGCACGTCCAATTCCTTCGCCAGGGTCTTCAAGCCCCGGGTGATTTCCGACACTTCCTGCACGCGGCCGTCGCTGCGGCTTTGCGAGGAACCTGCGACCAGCTGCAAATAGTCGATCACGATCAAGCCCAGATTATAGCGGCGTTTCAACCGGCGGGCGCGGGTGCGCAGCGCCGAAACGGTCAAGGCCGGCGTGTCGTCAATGTAAAGCGGGATGTCGTGGAGCGTGTTCGATGCGTTCACCAGTTTGACGAATTCCTCGTTTTGCAACTGGCCCTTGCGGATTTTGTCGGAAGACAGTTCGGATTGTTCCGACAAAATGCGGCTGGCCAACTGTTCCGCCGACATTTCCAACGAGAAAAACCCGACCACGGCGCCTTCGGTCCCGCCGGAGCGCGAATAGTCATGCGCCGCGTTGAAGGCGATGTTGGTCGCCAGCGCCGTTTTGCCCATGGACGGGCGCCCGGCGAGGATGATCAGGTCCGATTTGTGCAGCCCGCCCAAAAGTGAGTCGAGATCGATAAAGTCCGACGCCACGCCGGCCAGGCCGCCGTCGCGTTTGTGCGCTGCTTCGGCCATCTGAATGGCGGCGACGACGGAGGCGCGGAAATCCTTAAAGCCGCCTTCGTAATTGCCGGATACGGCGAGGTCGTAAAGCGCCTGTTCCGCCCGTTCAATCTGGTCCGTCGCGGTTTCGTCCACTTCGCCGCCGTAGGCGCCGTTGACCACGTCTTCGCCCAGGTTGATCAGTTCCCGCTTGAGATAAAGGTCATAAACGATGCGGCCGTATTCGCGGGCGTTGATAATGGTAACGGCACTGGCCGCCAGATCCGCCAGATAGGCCGGCCCGCCGATTTCGCTGAGCGAATTTTCGTTTTCGAAAAACCGTTTCAGCGTCACCGGGTCGGCGATCTGGCCGTGTTCGACCAGCCGTTCGGCTGCGGCATAGACCTTGCCGTGCTGTTCCGCCGCGAAGTGTTCGGGACGGAGGAATTCGGCGACCTGTTCCAACGCCCGGTTGTTGACCAGGATGGCGCCCAGAAGGGCCTTTTCCGCGTCCAGGTTATGGGGCAGGGAGCGGAACGCGGCGAGCGCGCCGGCCCCGCCCTGATCAAGGGGGGTGTCGGCGTAACGCTCGTCGGGGGTTTCGCCGGGCGGGTTGGTGACGGTTGTTTCCATGGCCTTCTGGTACTGCATCGCTGCCGGAGCGAGTAGGCCGCCCGTGTTGGAAAAGCGATTTCACTGGGGACGGTTTTCATACCCGGCGGTCGGAATGTGAGTATGAGGACGCCTTGTGGATAAATAAAGCCGGGACGGCCAAGCGCCTGCGGGGCAAGCGATGCGTCAGGCCGCGGCGCCGCCGCCGATGGCGGCTTTGTGGCGGCGATTCGCCCGCTTTTGCTGGCCTCGTTGCCGGTCACAGGTGCGCGGCGGCGGCCGATCCGATTTGATTTGCTGGAAATCGAAAATATTTCCCGGAAGAGTTATGCCGCCCGCAAACATTCTTGTCGCGGTGGAGGATGGAAAGGCGGGGTCATTCGTAGGGGGTGACGTGGGAGAGTGTTTCGCGTTCTTCGGGGCGCCCGACCTCGTTGTATCGATTGTCGATTGGACCGTCCTGGTTTTCAGCGGCGCGGTCTTGGTCGGGTTCGTCGCCTACGTTCTTCCGCAGATGGTCGGCCGCAACGTCGAATCCAGCCCGACGGAATTCTGCCTTCGGTTATTGAATTATTCGAAACTCACCATCGAATGGATCATCGGAAAATCCGAGCAAGGGGCGGGCGGTCAGACCGCGGTGAAAACGGGATTTTGGCGTGCTCGGAATGCGCGCGGTCTGATCAATATCGCGGTCGTTTACTGCGTGATCCTTCCTTCCATCTCGATCATGTTTCTTCCCGAGACCCCCAGAGGCTACCAACTGTCGACGGGCGCGTTGTTGGCGGCTCTCCAAATTTGGTTGTGGTCCAACGTTTTCGGCGACTATTGCGGACTTCTCATCACGCGCCGGATCCTTGAAGACCTGCCGCAGCGTGTCGAAATGTTCGAAGCCGAAACCAATATTTTCGGCACCGTTCGGATGTGGGGGGATTGTCGAAGGATCTGTAATAGGCCTGCCTGAGCGCGGTCTGCGTTGCGTTCTGCACCAACATCGCGGGCCTGCTTCAGAAAAAAAAACAGCATCGGCTAGGTGATCGACCTGGGATGGGGTGTTTTTGATTTCACCCAGCTCATGCGCGGCTATTCAACGGTCGTCGGCGGCGCCGTCCAGGCGGAGGGAATTCCCGGGCAGTTCCTGGTTGCGATGACCAGTTTCCTGCCCACGTTCATCTGGCTGGCGCCGCTTTTGATTTGTACGTTCGTTCAGCTCCGGCTCAAATTTTTCCGATCCAATACCGATGAAATCGGCGTATTCCACCGTCTCGTCTTCGCCGGTTTAGTGGCCGTCAACGGGGCGGTCATTTACTGGCAGTTTGTCTGCCTTTCGCTGTTCGGAATGTAAAAAAAAGACGGCCCGAAGGCCGCCTTTCCCGGTCCCGACGATGTCGGAAAATCGGTTACTTTTCCTCCGCGTCGCCGTCTTCGGCGGCCGCTTCGTCTTCGCCTTCCATTTCGGCGACGACGGCTTCGGCGACGTCTTCTTCGAAGACAGCGCCGGCCTGGGCGGCAACGGCTTCGTCGGCCTGTTCGTCCGTATCGACGCCCTCGGTTGCGGCGCTGACCGCGTCCTCGCCGACCACGGCCAGACCGGTTTCGGCCTGGACCTGGGCTTCGTCCTGGGTGCGCGCGACGTTTGCGGAAACGGTGACGGCCACTTCCGGGTGCAGGCGGACAACCACGTCATGCAGGCCCAGCGTCTTGATCGGGCGAGGCAATTCGACCTGGCTGCGCGCGACGGTGAACCCGGCCGCGTCGAGCGCGTCGGCAACGTCGCGGGCGTTGACAGAACCATAGAGTTGGCCCGCTTCGCCGGCCTGACGGATCAGCACGATCTTCTGCCCGTCGATCTTGACGGCGACGGCATCGGCTTCCTTCTTGGTCTCAAGGCTTTGGGCCTGGAGCTGCGCCTTCTGAGCTTCGAACACGCGCTTGTTTTCGTCGGTTGCTCGAAGCGCCTTTTTGCGCGGCAGAAGGAAGTTGCGCGCGAAGCCGGCCTTGACCTTGACCACGTCGCCCATCTGGCCGAGCTTTTCAATACGTTCCAATAGGATCACGTCCATGGCGATCTCTCCTACTTAAAATTCGTCAATTACCAGAGGCGTGCGCCACAAGCCGACTGCGGCCGCCCGCCCATTGTTCGTAGATGCCGATTGCCGAAACCACCATGTGAATGATCGGATAGGTCGTCATCAGCAGGAAATACAAAACGGACAAAAGGAAAAACCGATGGGACTTTTCCCGCGACCATTTGTGAATGACCGAAAGCCCCATGAACAGGAACGGCGCGGCCATGATTAGGGCGAGGTTGCGGGCAAGAAACCCAATTTCCCCGCTGACCAGAAGCGCGATCAGGGCGCTTGCGACCATTGCCCAGGAAAGCCAATCCGGAAGCAGCATGAGGTCGAAATTCGGCATCGGCCGCATGTTCAGCTTCATCTTGGTCAGGATGGTCTGCGCCAGCATCGCGGTCAGCACCGCCAGCACGATCCACAACGAGCCGCCAAGACCGAACAGGATGTCGCCGTAAATCTTCAGCGCGTCGGCGAACCGTTCCCCGTCGACCACATGTTTGCCGATCAGGTTGACGGAACTGTCTATCTGCTGGGCGACGACGGCTGAAAGCCCCGGGCCCTTGGCCAGCGTCAACACGCCTATCAGCAGCAAAATGCCGCCGGCGATGACGGTGACCGAGGTCAGGATCGTTTCCGGCCGCGTCCAGTGCTTGGTGCCGTCAGGCGCGGTCCGGGCGGTCATTGCCTGGCGGGTGATGGTCCACGCCGGGATCAGATACAGAAAACCCAAAAACCCCGCCAAAAAAACGCCGCCGGTCAGGCCGGCGGCAACGAAGCTCGACAACGACGCCACCGTGCCCGCCACCGCGCCATAGGCGAAGCCGGCCAGATAGATCGGCAGGCTGGCGATGAAGACCAGCAGAATGCCGCCGGGCAAGCCGTTGAAAAAGGCAAGCACGCCAATGAGGCACAAAAGGCCCGCGGCGACGGCGATGAGCATCGGTTTTGCCATATTGGGTTTTCCCGGGGCGGTCTTGCCGCCCCAGATCCTTAATCCCGTTTACTTCACCACGTAGGGCAAAAGCGCAAGGAACCGGGCCCGCTTGATGGCTTTCGCCAGTTCACGCTGTTTCTTGGCGGAAACGGCGGTGATTCGGCTCGGCACGATTTTGCCGCGTTCGGAAATGAAGCGGCCGAGCAGACGGGTGTCCTTATAATCGATCTTCGGCGCATTGGGGCCCGAGAACGGGCAGCTTTTCCGCCGACGGTTGAAGACCGGCCGGGCGCCCTGGCCGCCAGATTTCGCAGGTGCGGGGCTCATTCGTCGCCTCCATTGTCATCGTTGACGGACGCGTCATCGCGGAAATGCGGGCGACGGTCGCCGCGATCTCCGCGGTCACCTCGGGGGCCGCCGCGGCGCGGACGGTCGTCACGGTCCTTGTTCTGAATGATCATGGAGGGGCCTTCCTCCAGGTCGTCAACGCGGATCGTCATGTGACGCATGACGTCTTCGTTGATCCGCATAAGACGCTCCATTTCGGCGATCGCCGTCGCCGGCGCGTCGATGTTCATCAGCAAGTAATGACCCTTGCGGTTTTTCTTGATGCGGTAGGAGAGCGAGCGAAGCCCCCAGTATTCTTTTTTATGGACGCTGCCGCCGCCGGCCTTGATGACGTTTTCGAAGGTTTCGGCCAATCCATCGACCTGCGCGCCCGACACGTCGGGACGCGCGATAAACACGCTTTCGTAATATGGCAATGTAAGCTCCCTTTGGCTTGTCTCAGCCCCCTGATCTAAAGAGGCATAGCCGGATTATCCGGCAAGGAGGGGAGCCAGGTTTTTTCCCGGCCCCGCGGCGAAGCACTATACACATTCGCCTAGGCTGTGCAAGGGGCCTGAGGGCTTCGAATGACAGCCGTATTGAGGGCTCGGGCGGTCTGGGCTACCCTGGTTTTTCCTGATTTTCGACCGAAAGGTGGCGCCGCGGCCATGACAGGGACGAACGAGGAACCGGGCGGGTTGCCGGGCGGATCGGGCCGCCTGACGCCCGAAGCCCGAAAAGCCCGTGAAAAACTTGAAAAGTTGGACTGTGTCCTGCCTCGGTCCATCGTGGAATGGGTGGCCGAGCGGGAGCGCGCCGGCCTTGACGTGCCGGATATCCTGAAAAGACGCCTGGCGTAAAAGGACAGGCTCAGGGCGATTTATCGCCTCGGCGGCGGAAATTGACGGGGGATCGGGCTTTCGGCGGCATTTCCCGGGCGCGGGGTTCTTGACATCCCGTATCGGCCCGCGCAAAACCACGCCGCCGCAATGACGAGGGAGCAAACACAAGATGACACGTGCGCTGATCTTTCCAGGCCAGGGGTCCCAGACCGTCGGTATGGGCAGGGAATTGTACGACGCCTTCGCCGCCGCCCGCGAAGTTCACCAGGAAGTGGACTACGCACTGAACCAGAACCTGACCAAGCTGATGTTCGAAGGGCCAGAAGATCAACTGACGCTGACTGAAAACGCCCAGCCGGCTATCATGGCCGCGTCGTTGGCCGCGTTTGCGGTATTGAAGGCCGAAGGCGGGTTCGATCTGAAATCGCGGGCGTCCTCCGTCGCCGGCCACTCCTTGGGTGAATATTCGGCCCATGCGGCGGCGGGGACGTTTTCGCTCGCCGATACGGCCCGGCTTTTGAAAATCCGCGGCACCGAAATGCAGAAAGCCGTACCCGTGGGGCAGGGCGCCATGGCGGCGTTGATGGGCCTGGAAATGGACGCGGTCGAAAAGGTCGCGGCCGAGGCGGCGGCGGCCTCTGGCGCCGTCTGTCAGGCAGGCAACGACAACGCACCGGGACAGATCGTCATTTCGGGCTCCAAGGATGCGGTAGAAAAGGCCATCGAGCTAGCCCAGGCGGCGGGCGCCAAGCGGGCGGTTCTACTGCCGGTCTCCGCGCCGTTCCATTGCGCGCTGATGCAGCCTGCCGCTGACGCCATGGAAAAGGCGTTGGGCGAGGTGCAGATCAACGCTCCCGCCGTGCCGGTGATGGCTAACGTCACCGCCGCCCCGGTCGAAGACACGGGCGAGATCAAACGGCTTTTGGTCGAACAGGTGACCGGCATGGTGCGCTGGCGCGAATGCGTAGGTCAGTTGAAAGCACAGGGCGTCGAAACGCTGGTCGAGGTCGGATCGGGCAAGGTGCTGGCCGGTTTGGCGCGGCGCATCGACCGCGAAATGAATGTTCAGAACGTCGGCACGCCGGGAGACGTCGAAGCCTTCCTCGGCACGCTGTAGGGCGAGCCGGGAACGATCCAACCGATCAGGGAGAGAGGAAACGCCATGTTTGATTTGAACGGGAAACGGGCCCTGGTCACGGGGGCGTCGGGCGGCATTGGCGGCGCCATCGCCCGCGCGCTGCACGGCGCCGGCGCCACAGTCGGCCTGTCAGGCCGCCGGATCGATGCGCTGGAACCGCTTAAGGCCGAACTGGGCGACCGCGCGCACGTGCTGCCGGCCGACCTGGGTTCTGCCGAAGGCACGGACAAGCTTGCCGCCGACGCCGAAGCCACCATGGGCGGCATCGACATCCTGATCAACAACGCGGGCTTGACCCGCGACGGGCTGATGATGCGGATGAAGGACGAAGACTGGCATCAAGTCATCGACGTTAACCTTACCGCCGCCTTCCGCCTGTCGCGCGCGGTCATGCGCGGCATGATGAAGGCGCGGGCCGGGCGAATCATCGGCATTACTTCCATCGTCGGGGTCACCGGCAACGCCGGGCAGGTCAACTACGCGGCGTCCAAGGCCGGGATGATCGGCATGACCAAATCGATGGCGCAGGAGGTCGCGTCCCGCGGCATCACCGTCAATTGCATCGCGCCGGGGTTTATCGAAACCGCCATGACCGTCGCCCTTGCCGATCAGCAGAAAGAGGCGATCATGGGCTCGATCCCGGCCGGCCGCATGGGCACATCGGATGACATCGCCGCCGCGGCGCTGTATTTGGCGAGCGACGAAGCGGCCTATGTCACCGGCCAGACCCTCCATGTAAACGGGGGAATGGCAATGATCTGAGCCCGTTCGGGCAGCCTCGGGACAGCCCGGAAATTGGGGCGTTCTGGTGGCTGGTCAAACGCGATCAATATGTGTTAGGAAGCGGAAAACCAAGGGGCGGTTTGCCCTGATCCGACTTTTGAAACCCGAACTTCAACCTTTCCTTGGACCAGAAAACGGGGAAACAACAGGGGAATTACCATGAGTGATGTTGCCGACCGCGTGAAGAAAATCGTCATCGACCACCTTGGCGTCGATGAAGGAAAAATCGTTGAAAACGCCAGCTTTATTGACGATCTGGGCGCCGACAGCCTGGACACCGTCGAACTGGTCATGGCGTTCGAAGAAGAATTCGGCATCGAAATACCCGACGACGCCGCGGAAAAGATCCTGACACTTCAAGACGCCATCTCTTTCATCGAATCGCAGCAGTGAGTTTCGCTGTCGCGGACGGCCTTCCCGACGTCATCGTCGGGGCGGGCCGCGCGATGGTCACGGAAAAGCCAATCGCACATGAGACAGGTCGTCGTCACCGGATTGGGCATCGTCAATTCCCTCGGCTCCGGCATAGAGGTGAACTGGTCGCGCCTGATCGCCGGGCAATCCGGCATTCGCAAACTGGGTGAGGAGTTCGAGCCCCACGACCTGCCCGCCAAGATCGGCGGCACGGTGCCCGTGGGCGACGGATCCGGCGGCACGTTCGACTCGGAATACTGGGTCCCCGCCAAGGACCAGCGCAGGATGGACACCTTCATCATTTACGGCATGGCGGCGGCGCAGCAGGCGATCATCGATTCAGGCTGGACGGCCGATACCGACGAAGACAAATGGCGCACGGGCGTGCTGATCGGCTCCGGCATCGGCGGGTTGCCTGAAATCGCCGGCGGCGCTATCACCGTGCATGAAGGCCGCGCCCGGCGGCTGAGCCCGTTCTTCATCCCGGCAAGTTTGATCAATCTTGTGTCCGGTCACGTTTCCATCAAAAACGGCTTCAAGGGCCCGAACCATGCGGTGGTCACCGCGTGTTCCACGGGCGCCCACGCCATCGGCGACGCGGCCCGCATCATCATGTGGGAAGATGCCGACGTGATGGTCGCCGGCGGGGCCGAGGCCGCGATCTGCCCTTTGGGCGTCGCCGGGTTCTGCGCCGCCAGGGCGCTATCGACCGGGTATAACAACACGCCGGAAAAGGCTTCCCGCCCGTGGGATCAGGGCCGCGATGGTTTCGTCATGGGCGACGGCGCCGGCGTGGTGGTCTTGGAAGAACTTGAGCACGCGAAAAAACGTGGCGCGAAAATCTATGCTGAAGTCGTCGGCTACGGCATGTCGGGCGACGCGCACCACATCACCGCGCCTGCCGAAGACGGCGACGGCGCCTTCCGCTGCATGAAGGCGGCGTTGAAGCGCGCGCAGATGAACCCGGAAGACATCGATTACGTCAACGCCCACGGCACCTCGACTCCCTTGGGCGACGAGATCGAACTGGGCGCGATCAAGCGGTTGTTCGGGCCTGCGATCGACGGCATTTCCATGTCGTCGACGAAGTCGGCGGTCGGGCACCTGCTGGGCGCCGCCGGCGCGGTCGAGGCGATTTATTCGATCCTCGCCATGAACCACGGCATCCTGCCGCCGACGCTGAACCTCGACAATCCGTCGGAAAGCTGCCTCGGCGTCGACCTGGTGCCGCACAAGGCCAAGGAACGCAAGGTGCGAGCGGCGCTGTCCAATTCCTTCGGCTTCGGCGGGACCAACGCGTCCCTGGTCTTCAAGGCCGTTGATTGACCGGCAGATTGCCGTAATCTCGCCTGATGGCGCGGCGCTTACTCCTGATTATTCTGACGGTCGTGATCCTCGCAGGCGCGGGGGCGGCGGGCGGCTGGTTTTGGTTCAAGGACCGGATTTCACGGGCCGGACCCAGTAACGCCGACCGCGTCGTACTGATCCCGCCGGGAAGCGGCATCAACAAAATCGCCGACATACTTGTGGCCGAAGGGCTGCTGACGTCCGCATTGCATTTTAAACTCGCGGCGCGGCTGGAAAAACGCGATCGCGGGCTTCGCCCCGGCGAACTTAAATTTCCCGCGCGGGCAAGCGTGCTCGGGTTGCTGGATGTTCTGCGCAAGGGCGAGGCCGTCGCCAGGACCGTCACCATCCCCGAAGGACTGACGGCGGTCGAAGCCCTGGCCGTCGTCGCCCGCGCCGAAGGCCTGCAGGGACCCATGCCCGCGTTGCCGGGCGAGGGCCGGGTGCTGCCGGAAACCTACCGCTATCAATATTACGACAAAAAGACCGACCTGATCCGCCGCATGGAAAAGGCGATGGACGACGCGCTTGCCGCCGCCTGGGCCAAGCGGGCAAAGGGGCTGCCGATCAAGTCACCCGAAGAAGCGCTGGTTCTGGCGTCTATCGTCGAAAAGGAAACCGGCGTCGCCGCCGAGCGCCCCCGCGTCGCGGCCGTGTTCATCAACCGATTGAATAAAGGCATGAAACTGCAGTCCGACCCAACGGTGACTTACGGCATTACAATGGGCAAGGCGCCTTTGGGCCGCGATCTGACGCGGAAGGACCTGGATACGCCGACAGCCTACAACACCTACACAAATGACGGTCTGCCGCCGGACCCCATCGCCAACCCGGGCCGGGCGGCGATCGATGCCGTTCTCAATCCCATTCAGTCGAAGGAACTGTTTTTCGTCGCCGACGGTTCGGGCGGCCACGCGTTCGCCGAAACGCTGGCCGATCACAACCGGAACGTCGCCAGGTGGCGAAAACTTCAGGGGCGCTGAGCGGTATCGGCCTTAGTGGCCGGCGACGGCCTTGATGACGAAGCCTTGGGCAGCGGGATAGCGGCGTTCCGCTTTGCGCCGCGCGTCCGCGACATCAAGCCCGGAAAATTCGATGAAATGCGCGTCGGCCCATTCGGCCTTGAAGAACTTGTGCTGATCGCCGTTGTGGAGCGTGTCCGCGACTTCCTGATTGTGGATTTCGAATTCGTACATTGCCATCGGTCATCTCACCCTTTGCTTGGCCCTTTGCTTGACGTTGAACGCTCTTATGACCGCCGCGGGCCCACCCCGGTTTTATCGGCGCCGTAGCGGCACGGCCAAGCGGGCTCCTTGTACTCGGGCGGGCATCCGCCTGCTGTGACCCATGTCAAAAATGGTGCGATTTTTGGATGATGCGGGGGCGTGCGGGGGTGCGCCGCCGCGCTTTACCGCTCTTTCCCCTTGATGCCCCGGATCAAAATCGGGTCCGTCCAGGCGGGCGGTAGAAGGCTCAAAAGCCATACACAGATATGCATCGGCCAGGGGAAGACGATGCGCGCCTTGTCCTTCGCAAGGCCGCGCTTGATGATCCGGGCGGCCTTCGGGGCCTCCATCAGCATCGGCATGGGAAACTTGTTGGCCTTGGTGATGCGGCTGGTGACCCAACCAGGGCAGACGACGTTAACCCGCACGCCCGTTTCCCACACTTCGCCGCGGAGCGCTTCGCCCCAGTTCTTGACGGCGGCCTTACTGGCCGAATAGGCGCTGGAGGTCGGCAGGCCGCGAAACCCCGCAATGGAGGCGATGATCGCGATTTGCCCCCGGCGCCTTGCCGTCATCGCGTCCAGCGCCGGCAGGACGGTGTTGACGACGCCGTCGACGTTGATCGCGAAGATGCGCCGCGTCCGCGCGGCCCGGTCGCCTTCGCCCGATGTCGAATTCGATACCCCGGCGTTGGCGATGATGAGGTCCAGCGGCGTCAACCCGTCGCATTCGGCGATCCAGGCCGCCATCGCCTGGGCATCGGTCACGTCGATGACGCGGGCGGCGGCGTCCGCGCCCAATTTACGGCAAGCCTCGGCGGCGGCTTGAGTCCGCGCCCGGTCGCGGCCCGATAGGTAAAGCGTCACCCCGGGCCCGGCGTAAATTTCCGCGAGCGCCAGGCCGATGCCGCTGGACGCGCCGGTGATCAGGATGTGTTTGGGGCCGAGGTTCACCATGCCACCGTTATAGGCGCGCCCGCGGCACGGAGAAAGCGTGCCTTTCGCCCGCCGGGGGGTAATGGCTTAGACGACGTCGAAGGCGATGGCGTGGCGCAGCCCTTCGCGGGTGAAGGGCAAAACCCCGTGCCAGACGTAGGACGGAAACGGCACGACCATGCCCGGCTGTGGCCGGATGATCCGCCGTTTCCGGTTTTTTTCGGAAACGTATTCCTCGGGCGGTTCGCCGAATTGGATACAGCCTTCGCCGGACTCCCACAGATTTTCCGGAAGGTCCGGGACCTTCACGTAATAGACGCCGCTCAGCCAGGCATCGGTGTGGATGTGGCTCATGTCGTACCCGGCGCCGTAAAGGATGGTCGACCATGACCCGGTGAACCGAAAGTCCCTGTTTAGATAACGGCGGAACGGATGACTTTTATCTTCCGTCAACTCCGACAGATACGATGCGATGGCGCCGGCGATGGCGTCGCGGGCCGCGCGGATGACGAGAGATGCATCTTCCAGAATGTTGCCCGGAATTTGCGTGCCGCCGCGAAGGCTTTGGTCGCTCGGCGCGGCCTTGTCGCCGTGACGCGGTTCAAGTTCCGCGTGTAGAGCCTCGTTAAAGTCACCGAGCGAGCCGTACCCCGCCGGCACGTCGACCAGTCGGGGAACCACGTCCCGGTCGTAATCCAGCCAGTCCGCGAGCCGCGGGTCATCCGTCTCGTGCATTGCGGTGATCATATCTGCGAGGATGCCGTTGATCCGGGGTCTCAGGTTATGGGCGATTTCCAACTGACCGACGGCGTCCGCGAAGCGGCCCCCCTGCAAAAGGGCCTGTCCGTAGCGATGGCGAATCTGTGGATCGTCCGGTTCCATCGCCGCCGCTTTCGCGAGCAGCCGGCCGGCTTCGTCGTGCTTGCCTATGTTGGCGCAATACCATCCCAAGGACGAAAGGCAGTTTATATCGTCCGGTGCGATTTCGACGGCTTTCCGAAGCCAAGGCTCGGCTTCGGCGAACCGATCCAAAAACGCATATATATCGCCGAACTGCCGGTGAACGGACGCTTTGTCCGGGTGGGCGTCGCAGGCCCAGCGAAAAGACTCGAACGCATCCTCACCGCCCTGCCCGGCGACGCGCATGTCGTAGAACAGTTTATGGGCGTCGAAAAAATCCGGCTGCTTCCTGATCGCCTTCCAGCAACAATCGAATCCCTGGGCGGGATCGTTAAGCGCGAATTGGATCATCGCCAAGTTGGTCAGGCCGTTCACGTTGTCCGCATTCAAGCGCAGGCTTTCCAGAAACGCGCGGCGGGCATCTTCCAACCGGCCCGCGGCTTGATAGGCGCCGCCCAAATTATGTAGCGTTTCCCAGTTCGACGGATCGAATTCCAGCGAACGGGTGAAGCATTCGACGGCCTCCGCCGTCTTGTTCAGTTTCTGCAGCGTCATGCCCAGGTTGTTCAGCGCGTCGGCGGAATCCGGGCTGATCGCGAGTGCGGCCTCAAGCCGCGCGCGGGCTTCGTCATAATCGCGCCGGTAATAAAGCAACAGACCCAGATTATTCAGGTAATCCGGGTTTTGCGGGTTCAGTTCGACCGCGCGGGTAAGGGCTTCACAGGCTTCGTCGCCGCGGCCGCTTTGCGTCAGGGCGATTCCCAAAAGGTGCAGCGCGTCGGCATGATCGGGCCGGGTTTGGAGAAAATCCCGGTACAGCCGGACGGCCGACGGGAGGTCACCGGACTGGTGATGCGAAAATGCCTGTTGCAAAGTGTTCAATATTAAAAGGTCCTGGGCCTTGAGCGGCCTTTTCACGCGCGGGAAAATACTACGCGGTTCACGGTTGCCAGCCAATACGCTCGTCGTCCCCGCGCGCGGCTCGCTTGTTGCAGGTCCGCAGGGACAGTATAAAAGCCCTCGCACATTAGGAGACTGCTTTTGCCGATTCAATCGATGACCGGTTTCGCCCGCGCCGAGGGCGCGCTGGACGCCCACACCTGGGTGTGGGAATTGCGCAGCGTCAATGCCAAGGGCCTTGATTCGCGGTTCCGCCCGCCTTATGGGTTCGAGGCGCTTGATCCGGAAGTCCGCAAACGCGTCGCGGATAAGTTCAAACGCGGCAGCATCACCGTGAATCTGACCGCTCGGCGGGAAACCGGCGGCGGCGCCTATCGCATCAACGAGGCGTTTTTGGGCGAAATCCTCGATCGGCTCAAACGGCTGAAAGACGAGGCGCCGGACGCCGCTCCGCCCCGGCTCGACGGCATTCTGGGGCTTCGCGGCGTGATCGAACCGGTTGAAGACGCCGGCGTCGAGGAAACGTTCGACACGGTCACCGCCGCCATGCTTAAGGACCTGGACAAAGCGCTTGCCCAGTTGGCCCATATGCGGGCGGAAGAAGGCGCCCGTCTCGAGTCGGTGTTGAACGGCCAACTGACGCTGATCACCGACCTGACCGTAAAGGCCGGCGCCACGGCGGCGGCGCAGCCGGACGCCATTCGCCGGCGTCTCAACGACCAGGTTCAGGCGCTGATCGCCGACAACGCGGGATTGCCGGAAGAGCGCCTTGTCCAGGAAGCGGCCGTGCTGATTACCAAGGCGGACATCCGCGAGGAACTTGACCGGCTGACCGCCCACGTGGCGGCGGCGGGTGACCTCTTGGGAAAAACCGACGGGCCCATTGGCCGGCGATTCGATTTTCTTTGTCAGGAATTCAACCGCGAGGCCAACACGCTGTGTTCGAAATCGGCCGATACGGATCTGACCAACCTGGGCATCGAACTGAAAACCGTCATCGACCAGATGCGCGAACAAGTACAGAATGTCGAATGAGCAGTGAGAGCAGCATGTCACCCGCGGGCAGGGCGGACGAGAAAAGGAAAACAACCTCATGGTGAGTATTTCCAGGCGCGGCATGATGCTGGTGCTGTCGTCGCCGTCGGGCGCCGGAAAGACCACTATTTCCAGGCGGTTACTGGCCGAGGAAGACGGCATCGTCATGTCCGTTTCGGCGACGACGCGTCCCATGCGGCCGGGCGAGGTCGACGGCAAGGATTATTATTTCTACGACAAGGCGACGTTCGACCGCATGGTTGCAGCCGGCGAATTTCTCGAACACGCGACGGTGTTCAACAATTCCTACGGCACGCCGAAAAAGCCGGTGTGGGATGCGTTGCAGTCGGGCAAGGACGTATTGTTCGACGTCGACTGGCAGGGCACGCGGAAGCTTCGCGAAAACGCACGCGAACACTTGGTCAGCGTATTCATTCTGCCGCCGTCGATCGAAGAGCTGGACAAACGTCTGCGCGGGCGCGGATCCGATTCGGAAGACGTGGTCGCCGGGCGGATGGCGCGCGCCAAATCGGAAGTGAGCCATTACGAAGAATACGACTACATCATCGTCAACGATGATCTGGACCGCGCCGTCGACAGCGTGAAGGCGGTTCTCAAAGCCGAACGGCTCAACAAGGAACGTCAGACCGGGTTGCTCGATTTCGTCCGCGGCATGGGGGTCGACGGCTAGCGCCGAAACCGAATCACCGCTTGGCCGCGTGGTGGGCCCGGGCGAGGACGCAGAATTCCTCCACCGATAAATCTTCCGCCCGGCGGCGGCCGTCGATTCCGGCGGCTTCCGGGTCCAGACCGGCGGCTCTTAGGCTTGCCCGCAACATTTTCCGCCGTTGCCCGAAGGCGACCTGGGTGACGGCTTCCAAATCCTTGGCGTCGGCGGGCGCCAGCGGCTCTGCCCTGGGCGTCAGTTCAACGATTGTCGAGGCTACGTTGGGCGGCGGCGTGAACGCCTGTTTCGAGACATTGAACAGCGGCCGGACGACGCACCGCCATTGCGCCATGACCGAAAGGCGGCCATACGACTTAGATCCGGGCCGCGCGGCCAGCCGGTCGGCGACTTCTTTCTGAAACATCAGGATCATCCGCAAATAAGCGCCCGGTTGCGCCAGCCATTGCAGCAACAGCATCGTCGAGACGTTATAGGGCAGATTGGCGACGATGACCCGGGGCGCTCCCGCCAGCGCCGTCAGGTCGGTTTCCGTTGCGTCGTCGGCGACGACCCGAAACCGGCCCGGGTAAGCCGCTTCAAGTGTTTGAAGCGCCGCGATGCAGCGTTGATCTCTCTCGACGGCGGTGACCGTTCCGGAGCCGCTCGCAAGCAGCGCCCGGGTCAACCCGCCGGGCCCGGGCCCGACTTCAATTACGTTGATGCCGGTCAGGTCGCCGGCAGCCCTGACGATGCGGTCGAGAAGATTGCCGTCGAGCAGAAAGTGCTGGCCGAGGGATTTGCGCGCGTCCAGGCCAAAGGTGCGAATGACCTCGCGGAGAGGTGGCAGGCCGTCTTCTGGCGCGGCGCCGGTCACGATGGCTGTGCCCGGTTCAAAGCCATCCACCCGGCCATGCGCAGCGCGGCCATTAGGCTTGCCGGTGACGCCTGGCCCGTGCCCGCGATATCGAGCGCCGTACCGTGATCGGGCGATGTGCGGATGATGGGCAGGCCGAGCGTCACATTGACGCCGCCCTCGAAATCTAGGGCTTTGACCGGGATCAGGGCCTGGTCGTGATACATGCAGATCGCCGCGTCATAGGTTTCCCGGGCGCGCGGCGAAAATAGACTGTCCGGCGGCACGGGGCCGCGCGCATCGATGCCCATGGCGGTTAGCTGTTCGACCGCCGGGCGGACGATATTTTGGTCTTCCGTGCCCAGCGCGCCGTCTTCGCCGGCGTGCGGATTCAGCCCCGCTACCGCAAGTCGCGGCGCATCAACGGCGAAATCCCGTATCAGCGCGCGGTGGGTGATTTCCGCATCCTCGACGATGCGTTCGACCGTCAAATGCGCAATCGCCGAATTCAAGCTCTCATGAACGGAAACCGGCACGGTCCTCAGCGCGCCGCAGGCCAGCATCATGACCGGCCGCCCGCCCCCCGTCAGTTCAGCGAGATATTCCGTGTGCCCCGGATGCTTGAATCCGATTTGGTAAAGCGCTGCCTTGTTGATCGGGTTGGTCACCACGGCGGCGGCGCGACCAGCCACGGCGAATTCGACAGCGCGGTCGATTGAACGGATCACCATCGGTGCGTTGTCCGCCTGCGGCTTGCCCGGCGTTGCCGGGATGGCGAGGGGCTCGGCGATAACCGGCAGGCCCTTGGCAAATGCCGCCGGCGCTTCTTCGGGCTCGAAAATTTCGATGACCGGAACCGCCAATCCGACCGTTCGGGTGACTGCGCCAAGGCGCGCGGGATCGTCGATCAGAAAAAACGGCGGTACGTCGGGCGTTCGGCCCGCCCAGGCACCCAGGCTGATTTCGCCGCCGACGCCGGCAGGTTCGCCCATCGTCAGGGCAAGCGGGAGATGATCGGATTGTTGCGGTCCGGCCATGGGAATGTCCCTGTCAGCGGCGCCGTTCGGTGAAAGCGTTGCGCCTGAGGTCGCGTAAGTATTGCCGGGACGCCAGCGAAAGACGTTCATCAATCAGGCGCTCGCGGATGCGACTCCGCAACTCCTGCGCCGAGTCCGCCTTTTGGCGGCTGCAGATCATAAACAGCATCACCGCACCCGGTACTTTCAGCGGTTCACTTACCTGCCCATCCGGAAGATTCTTGATTGTGTCACGGACACGCGGTGCCAGCTGACTCATCTGCAATTCATTGCGATTGCTTTTCACGCCACCCGCGACCATGCGCGGGAATCGCGCCATGGCGTCGCAGGAGTCCGCGCGCAGAGCTAGTCGTTTCGCGAGGGAGACTTTATCAGCTTCTTCATGGCTTTCCGGTTGCTGCGAAATTGGAATAAAGACTTGCTGTAGCACGATTTTAGGATCGGCTGCCGGGCCGGTGGCGCCCTGGGAGATTCGCTGATCGCGGAACCAGTAAATCGTGTATCCCGCGGGCGTGCGGATCGGTTTGCTGATCTGACCGGGTTTTATGGCGGCAATGGCCTGCTGCGCGTTTCGGGTCAGCATGCCGGTCGGCACCCAGCCGAGGTCACCGCCGACGGCGGCCGAAGCACTTTGCGAAAAGGTCGCGGCAAGCGCCGGAAACCCGACGCCCTTGGCGAGTTCTCTGGCGATCCGGTCCGCCGTTTGCCGCGCCTCGGTGTCTTTTGCCGGGGTGTCGACAGGCAGAAAAATTTCCGAAAGCAGGGCAATTGGCTTGCCTTTGTTGGCGTCAAGACGGGCGATTTCTGTGTCGACTTCCTCGTCGCTGATCTCGGTCAAGGCGCGAAAACGCAATCGGAGAGCCCGGCTCCAGCCCAGGTCAACGGTGATTTGCTGGTCGATGACGTCCTTGGATACGCCAACTTTCTCCATCGCATCGTAAATTCCACCTTCGGGCATATTCCGCAATTTTTCGAACGCGCGCCGGGTTCGGTCGACTTCTTCCTGGGTTATCTCAATGCGGAGGTTTTTGGCTTCCTGGCGTTTGAGTTCTTCGTCGATCAGGGTTTCGATGGCGCTGGGCGCGATCCGATGAAAATTTTCTCTAGTCCGGGGCGTCCCCGACAGCATGATCACCAGTTCGATGCGGGCATTGAGGTCATATTCGGAAATCGGCGTACTGTTCACGGTGGCGACGATTCCCATGCGCTGAGCCGATGCTGGCTCCGCGGTCAAGACGCAGGCCATCCCCACGAGCGCGAGCGTGGGGATCAAGGTGCATCCGGGAAAAGTCCATCGATCCATGATTAAAAATTGCCGATCAAAATGTTGCTTGGCCCAGTGTTTTTAGTAGGACACTGATGGTGAATGCATCTGCCGGCTGCAAATCCCGGTCAGAATAAAAAGTCCTGGAAAATCTCGAAGTGACGACAACGCATTCGTTCTCGTATGTCAGGCCGGACGTAAGGGAACGCATTTCATTGGCGGTCAAGTCCCGGATCATATAGACGTTCGTGCCCCAGTTCCGCGTAATTTTAGAGGTGATGCCGAGCGTCAGTTCTTCGCGGGATGCGAATTCGCTGCCTTCCTGCTGTTCAAAAAACGAATACCGGCCATTGGCGGTCAATAGCGGAACGCCAGCAGCGACGCTGAGTTCGTGCCGCCGGGCCGTCGCCTTGTCTTTGTCGATCTGGGTTCTGTACGCCAGATCCAGTTGATCAAATGGATGAATGCGGACCGAAGCGACGATATCAGACAACCTGTCTTCGAGGCCGCTGCCGTCGGCGAAAGTATCATCCTTTGAAAGTCGGTAAGTCTGACCCACGAAGAAGGTCGCCTCTCCGCTCGTGGAGCCCAGCAGCCCCCATTTAACGCCATAGTTGACCCGCGTGCCGCCTTCGATCCGGTCAATGCCGCCGAAACGGTTCAACTGGAACAGGTTGGTTTCATCGAATTCGAGTTCCTGGCTATCCTCGTTGGGGATCGCACTTGGATTGCCGCCGTTCGGACTGGTGATGATCTGTACCACGGGTTCCAGCGCCTGTGTGGCATGGCCGGAATTTCGGACGAGCGGATAGCGCCATTCCAGTGCCGCATAAGGATGAACGCGACCTGTCACGCCGCTGAATTCGGAGCCGTCTGCACGCGCGACGTCGGTGACATGATAGCTGTCGGCGTATACGCCGGTGGAAAAATTGATTAAGCTCCCGATCGTATCCGTGAACCGGCGGTTCCATGACGGGCGAACGGATAGCCTGCGTGTGTCGTTGCCGGATGAATCCCGGGTGATCGCGAGAAGGTTTGCTTCCAGCGAGAAACTGCCGCCGAACCTGTCTGGCTCGCCGACGCGCGAAAACTCCATCAGTGGCAAGACCGTCGGACTGTTGACGGCATCCGATTCTGTGCGCAAGTCCTGAAATAAATAGCCGCTGACGGAAAAATAATTTCGTTCTCTAAAGGCTTCGGCGTAGGCCCGACTTTGTAAAACCGCCGGTGAATCGAAGCCGAAACGCCGGAGATAGGTGTCGTCGGTCGCGCGTTTCAAATCAAAGCCGGCCCGCCAGGTATTGTTGATATCAAACCGGCCTTCCGAAAAAATGTGTCCCCTGAAGTCGTCTTCCGAATCGTTGATGGCGCTGAGTTCGGTATCGAGCTTCCCGTGTTTAAGCCTTTCCCGATGTTGTAATTTCAGCAGCAAGCCTTCTTGTTCAATGATCGTCGGCGTCACGGTGACGTCTGAATGATCGTCAATCGGATAAAAATAGGGGAGCCGCGCGACAAATCCCAGATCCGACGATCCGCCGAACCCTGGTGCCAGGAATCCCGCCTTGCGACGCCCGGACGGGTCTGGGTGGGCGAAGTAGGGGGCGTACAACACCGGCAGGCCAAAGACTTCCAGCCACGCGTCCCGGTATTCAATGAGCTGGGATCTCTGATCGTGGATGACCCGCACCGCCCTGATCTGCCACATCGGCGCCCGATCCGGATTTTCCGCGCACAAATTGCAAGGGGAATACACCCCCTGCCGCAGTTCGGTGATAACCCCGCCGCTTCGTTTTGCGCCGTGCGCCGCCAATCGCGACTTGTCGGCAAGGATAACGCCAATATTTCTGACCAGGCCGTCCCTAAAGTCACCGGTCAAAACGATACGGTCCGCGAAAAGCGTTTCGCCGGTTGCCTCCAGGACCGTTACGTTGCCGGCGGCGACAACAATGTCGGTCGACTGATTGTATTCGATGGTGTCGGCCAGAAGGGTGCGGTCGCCGAACGAAATTTCAACATTGCCGGATGCGCTGACCACATTCTTTTCCCGGTCGAAACTCATTTCGTCGGCGAGCAGTCGCACGGGAATTTCCGGCTTCGCGCCGTCGGATTGTCCGGTCTCGCCATTCCGTGACTTGGCGGTGCGTTGCCGTATGACGCCCGGTTTGGGCGCGTCGGGGTGGGCCGTCGATTGGGATGCCGACGTCTTCGCCGGCGTTGCGGCCGGGCGAAGGAAAGGGTTGGTCGGATTTTCGATCAGGATGCCCAGCGGCCGATCGGCGCTCGCTGTCTGATTGGCGTCTGCAGGCCGCGCGCCGGTCGTTACCGCGGCCAGGGCGGCGGCGCAGATGATCAGCCACGAGATGACGCCCAGGCGGCTCATGCCTATCCGTCCTCCAGATGGAGCAACGTCGCGACCCCCAACATGGTCGCCACGCCAGAAGGTGTCCACGCCGCCAGCAAAACCGGAATATTGTCAGAAAGCCCGAGGGCGAAAATGATGTCGGAGAAAAAGTAGAGTAGGAACCCGGTCAAAACCCCGCCGGTAATGATGAATGTCGTGCCGCCGCGTTGCGTCTGCCGGAGCGTAAAGGTGGCGGCGATCAGGATCATGGCGCTCAGCAACAAGGGGGTCGCCAACAGCGTGTGCCAGTAAAGCCGATGCCGGACGGCGGAAAAGCCGGCGGTTTCCAAGGTTTCGATAAACCCGGGCAATTCCCAGAACGACATGGTCTCCGGCGGCGCAAAATTGTCATGGATCTTGTTGATGGTCAGATTGGTTTCAAGCCACACGTCGGGCTCGGATTTCGGCGCTGCTTCCGGCTCATAGGTTTTTGCGTTTTTGAGGTGCCAGAACCCGTCTTCAAGCCGGGCCGACGCGGCGTCGACACGCCGGGTGAAAACGTCTTTGCCTTGGTAAAGGAAGACGATGACTTCCTTGAGTTCGACATTGTCTTGGTGTTGAAGCACGCGTTTGGCGTGGATAACCGACTGCCCGCCGCTGTCCGCCTGACGCAACCATAGCCCTGAGTTCGAAATCGACAAAAAACTGGTGTGCCCTTCAAGCCGCGTCGTTTCCAGTTGGTCGTACTTTGCAAGCATCGACGATGCGAGCGGAGACATGACCGTGACCTGAAAAACGCCGAGCCCGAGCGCCAGAAACAGCACCGGCCACATGAATTGCCACGCCGATACGCCGGCCGCGCGGGTGACCACAAGTTCATTGGTCCGCGTCAGTCGCCAAAACGCCGTCATACCGCCGAACAAAATGGCGAACGGCAATGTCTTCTGCGCCATGAACGGCAGTTTCAAAAGCGACATTTCCATCACCATGCCGAAGGATATGTCTGGTTTTTGCGCCGTCCGGCGTAGGAGTTCGACCGCGTCGAACAACAGGATCATCAGCAGAAACAGGCTGAAAATGCCGACAAAGCTGATCAGAAAATGCCGCCCGACATACAGGGAAAGAATGGCCGATATGCGCATCGTATCAGGCCCCCGATCCGGCCAAGTCGAATTGATCGCCGGGTGCCTCCGCCGGCACGGCGGGCGGTCTACGCACCATTAACATCCAGGCGATCGGGATCGGCAGGAAAACCGTCAGATAGTAAATCGGGACGAGGTCGAGGTTTTTCGTGACGACATTTTCGATGGATAGAAGTGTGCCTTGAAGCACGACCATCGCCGTCACCGCGATCAGCACACGGCTGGTCTGCGACCGGCGGCCGAAGTTTCCGGTCAGCAGGCTGGCCAGTCCGATCATCACGAAACTCAGGCACATGAGGGGTGCGCCGATCCGGCGGTGCGCTTCCATGACGAATTTGCCGACATTCTGGCCGCCCAAGGTGTCGGCGTGGTTTTTCGCATCGAACAATTCGGCGAGTGTCCGTTCGCGCGGTTCTCGCCAACGCGTGCCCTGGTTGCCGCCGATCGTCAGGTTGTAAACCCAGCGGTCGAAATACAGGATCGAAAACTGTCCGGTCTGGGCGTCAACTTCCTGGCGGTTGCCCTTGAACATGACGACCCGGGGGCCGGTCTGGGTATCGACCATCGCGCCGCGTTCGGCCATGAGCGTGAAGGGCTTTCCGTTGTCCCGGGTGTCGTGCACGAGGATGCCGTGCAACTGCCCGTCGGGTGTCCGCGCGCGAACGTAAATGGTGGTGTGTTTGCCGATATTGTTGAACTGCCCTTCCTTAAGAAGGATGTGGGAGAAGCTGTTGCGGATATCCCATTGCAGGTCGCGAAAGGCGCGGTAGGAGTCCGGTACGAGTTGAAGGTAGAGGATCGAGGACAAAACCATCGTCGAGAGGCCCAGGATCAACGCTGGCGTCGCCAGGCCGAACTGGCTGATGCCCGACGCGCGCATCACCACCAACTCCCGGTCGGTGATCATTTTCAAATAGATGAACACGACCACCGTAAACAGCGCGATCGGCAGAGTGACGATCAGGAAATTCGGCAGCAGCAGGCCGGAAAGATAGAGGAACGTCCCCGTGGTGAGCCCGCGGTTGACGATCATTTCGACGAACCGGAGCGACTGGCTTAGCCAGATGATGCAGGTCAGGCCCGACGTCACCAAAATCATGCCGACCAGTAACTGGCGCAATATGTAGCGCGTAAGCGAACTCATTCGAATCCTCAGGAGCGGTAACGAATACCCTCAGTCCAGGGTACCGTTGATAGCAGCCAAACTGTGGGAAAAAGGTTAAAAAATCAAGGCGTAACCCGATTTTGGCGGCTGATTTATGGGGCCTTTCGGCCCGCCCGGCCGGGGGCTCAGAATGCCGCCGTCGAGACCCCCGCGACGGTGCCGCCGCCCGAAAGAATGATTTCCTTAAGCGCCGCCGCATGGGGCAGATACTGTTCGGCGTAAAACTTCGCCAGAACCACCCGGTCCTCCGCCGTTTCACCACCTTTTGCCGCCGATTTCGCGGCTCCCGAGGCCAAGAGCCAGGCGCCGCTGACGATGCCCAGAAGCCGCAGATAATGCGCCGCGCCGGCGGCGACCGCGGGTGCGTCGGCGGGGTAGGTTTCGACAATCCATTGGCCGGCCGTGTCGAGCGCCTCGACGGCCCGCGAGAGACTTGTGGACAAGCCTGATAATTCATTGATTTTATGAATTTTTTCTATGTCGGCGCGAATGTCGGCGATCACCGCCTGCGCCGCCCGACCGTCGTCGCGGGCGACCTTGCGGCCGACCAGATCATTGGCCTGGATGCCGTTGGTGCCCTCGTAAATGCGGGCGACGCGGATGTCGCGGTAATACTGCGCGGCGCCGGTTTCCTCGATATACCCCATGCCGCCGTGCACCTGGATACATAGGTCTGCCACGTCCGACGCAATATCAGTGGCGAACGCCTTAACCACCGGGGTCATCAGGTCGACGAACATCTGGGCCTTTTGGCGCATGGCCTCGTCCGGGTGACGGCGGGCCGTGTCCTGGGCGGCCGCCGTGCGGTAGGCGATGGCGCGGATCGCCGCGGTCTGCGCCCGCATGGCCAGCAGCATGCGTTTGACGTCCGGGTGTTCGATGATCGAAACCGGCTCCGGATCGTCGCCGGTAATGGCCCGGCTCTGCACCCGGTCGCGGGCGTAATCGCGGGCATGCTGGTAGGCGCGCTCGGCCAGGCCCACGGCCTCCATGCCGACCGCAAGCCGCGCCGCGTTCATCATGATGAACATGTATTCGATGCCGCGGTTTTCCTCGCCGATCAGAAACGCCTCGCAGGCGTCGTTGTCGCCGAAGGCCATGACGCAGGTGGGGCTGCCGTGAAGCCCCATTTTGTGTTCGATCGACGCCGCCCGCAGATCGTTGCGGCGGCCCAGATTGCCATTTTCATCGGGCACGAATTTGGGCACCAGGAACAGCGACAGGCCCTTGATCCCAGGCGGGCCGTCGGGCGAGCGGGCCAGCACCATGTGGATGATGTTTTCCGCCATGTCGTGTTCGCCGTGGCTGATGAATATCTTCTGGCCCTTAAGGCGGTAACCGCCGTCCGCGCGGTCCGCCTTGCAGCGGATGCGGGCCAGATCCGATCCGGCCTGCGGTTCGGTCAGGTTCATGGTCCCGGTCCACTGGCCGGAAACCAGTTTCGCCAGATAGGTGGCGTTGATGTCGCCGGACCCGTGGGCGAGCAGCAATTCGATGGCGCTCGACGTCAGCATGGGGCACAGCGCCAGGGACAGATTGGCCGAATGCCAGATTTCCGACACCGCCGTCGCGACCAGGGTCGGCAGGCCCTGGCCGCCCCATTCCTCCGGCGCCCAGATGCCGTTCCACCCGGCTTCGGCGAACTGCCGGTAGGCATCGGCGAAGCCCGCGGGCATGCGGACGACGCCGTTTTCAAGCACGCAGCCTTGCTGATCACCCGAATGGTTCAGGGGCGCCATGACGTCCCGGCCGAACTTGCCCGCTTCGTCCAAAATGGCGTCGACCAGGTCCGGCGTCGCGTCGCCGCAGCCGGGCAGCCGGGAAATCGCCTCCAGCCCCGCGATGTCGTTCACGGCGAACCGGATATCGTCCAAAGGCGCGCGGTATTCGGACATGGAACCCTCCCGTTTGACACGGTTTTAACGGACGCCCGGGGGCGCTGACAACGCTGTCGTTAGGGAAACCCGATTGCCGCTGGCGCGTCAAAGGGCGGCGTGTATGATCAGTAAAACCAAGAATACCGGGAGGATGGCCCACCATGGCCCATTTCGATTTATTGATTATCGGCGCGGATGTCATCGACGGCACCGGCGGCCCCCGCCACAAGGCTGATGTCGCCGTCCGGGGCGACCGAATCGCCCGGGTCGCCGACCTGGGCTGGATCGACGCCAGTGACGCGGCCGAAACCGTCGACGCCACGGGTCTGGCGCTGGCCCCCGGGTTTATCGACGCACACACCCATGACGACCGTTTGGTTCTGATCGAACCGGCGGTGACCCCCAAAATCAGCCAAGGCGTGACCACGGTGATCGCCGGCAACTGCGGCGTGTCGTTGGCGCCGTTCGACCCGGCGGTGCGGCCGGGTGACGCTTCGCCGCCCGGGCCAATGGCGCTGATGGGCCGCATGGCGGATTACAAATTTCCGACGCTCGCCGCCTATAACGATGCGTTCGAGGCATCGCCGCCGGCCTTGAACCTCGCCATGCTGGTCGGGCACACGACGCTCCGCGCAGGCGTGATGGACGATTTCAACCGGCCTGCGACGAAACGCGAAATCGACGCCATGGCGCGGACGCTCGACCAATCGCTGTCATCGGGCGGGATCGGATTGTCGACAGGGCTTGCCTACCCGACGGCGATCCACGCGCCGACGGACGAAATCGTCGAACTGGCCGCGTGCCTAAAGCACCACGGCGCGCTTTACGCGACCCACATGCGGAATGAAGGCGAAGACCTGTTGCCGTCGGTCGATGAAACTATCGATATCGCGACGCGCACGGGCGCGGCCACGGTGATTTCCCATCACAAATGCGTCGGTCATGAAAACTGGGGCAAAAGCACGCAAAGCCTTGGCAAGATCGCCGAAGCGCAAAAACGCATGAAACTGGATTTCGACGTTTATCCCTACACCGCGACGTCGACGATTTTGTTGGCGGAGTTTCTGTCGACATCGGAAAAAACCGTGCTGACGTCGTCCGAACCGCACCCGGAAATGGCCGGTCGGGACTTTCAGTCCGTGGTCGACGAATGGGGTTGTTCGGTGGACGAGGCGATCCGCAGGCTGTCGCCTGCGGGCGCGCTGTATTTCCGCATGGACGAGGCCGAAGTGCAGAAAATCATGGCCTTTCCCGGCGCCATGATCGGCTCCGACGGCATCCCGGCCGCACCCGGCGCCCGCCCGCACCCGCGCCTGTGGGGCACGTTCCCCCGGGTGCTCGGCCATTACTGCCGGGACCACGGGGTGTTCCCGTTGGAAGAAGCGGTCCATAAAATGACCGGCAAGACGGCCGCCGTTTTCAGGCTCAAGGACCGAGGCGCAATCCGCGAAGGCGCGTTCGCCGATCTGGTGCTGTTCAATCCGATGACGGTGATCGACGCCGCGACCTTCGACGCGCCGGAACAACCGGCGCGGGGTATCGAGCGGGTTTACGTCAACGGCCAATTGGTCTGGCGAGACCTTGCGTGGACCGGCGCGCGGCCGGGCCGGCGGGTCAGGCGGGAGACAGCGTAACGACCATGGTCACTCTGTATTTCGCGCCCGGCACGTGCGCGCTCACGTCGTTCATCGCGATGAAGGACGCGGGTATCTATTATCGTCTTGAACGTGTCGATTTCTCCAAGGCCGAACAAAAATCGGCGGCATAACTGAAAATAAACCCCAACGCCCGCGTGCCCTCGCTGATCACGGACGACGGGATTTTGACGGAAACGCCGGCGATCCTCGCCTATATCGCGCAGATAAAACTCGACGCGAATTTGGCGCCCGCGGGCGATCCGTTCGCTTTCGCCCGCCTGCAGGAATTCAACAGCGATGTCTGTTCGACCCTTCATGTGGCGCACGCGCACCGCATGCGGGGCATCCGCTGGGCCTACGCGGAATGGTCCTTCGCCGATATGCAGCGCAAGGTGCCGGAACCGGTGACCGCCTGTTACCGGCTGATTGAAGACCGGTTGTTCTGTGGGCCGTGGATGATGGGCGATCAGTACATGGTCGCCGATCCGCACCTGTTTACGGTCGCGCAGTGTATGGAAGGCGACGGCGTCAACCTTGCGAGCATCCCCGCCGTTGTTGACCACCGCGCGCGTATGACGGTGCTGCCCAACGTCATACAGGGGATTGCCGAAGAGCAGGGGGCGTAACCGCCGGACCGTCCCGACCGCCGCCGGCCCGCGCCCGCAGCATTTTGTGGATGGTGTAGGCAACCGTCTGGACCAGGGGTTTGATCAAGCCGATCCCCAGCGCGATCCGCCAGTAGCTTGTCAGTGCGAAGGCGACGGTCACGGCGACCGCCAGGTACATGACGGAATAAGTGCCAGTTTTCATTATCTTGCGGGCCATCGGAGGGCTCCTCGGTTCAGTCTGTGGTGGCAGGCGGAATATCTTTTCATGCCAGATCGGGCGGATGCGGGGCCTGTCATCCCCGGACCCGGTGTTGCCAATTAAGATGACGCTCGCCGCCTGCTGCCGGTCTAAGGCCCGGAACAAGGCTTCCTTGGCGCACGTCTCTTCATCCGCCACCAGGACGGCCTAAAGGTCCGCATGGAAATTCGCCTCCCCCACGGCGAAGACTACTTCCCGAACAGCCCTTTGCCCGCGTCGCCCGCGCCCTTCAGGGCGTCGCCGGCCCCACCGGTCACGCCTTTCATGGCTTTGCCAGCGCCCTCGGTCGCACCCTTTACCGCATCGGTCGCGGCCTTGGTGGCGCCTTCGATCATCTTGGCGGCGTTGCCGATCAGTTTTTCCGGATTGATCGACATGACGCCCGCGGTCAGCTTGTCGATGACCTGCTTGGCTACGTCCGCCGGGGTGTCGCCGCCCGAATCCTTGCCGATGTCGGTCAGCGTGATGGTCGGCAGGCTGGCGTCCAGCGTTTTACCGCCCAGCATGTCGGCGTTCAAATTCACCTTGCCGCCGGTGATGGTCAGCTTTTCGATCACCAGTTTCTTGCCGGGACCGTCGTCTTTTTTGGCCGCACCGCCGCCACCTGAACCGCCGAACTTTTTGGCGTACTGGTCGACGTTCGCCTTAATGACGTCGACGTTGGCCTTGTCGCCGGTCTTTTCATAGGTCACGACGGGCCCGTTGATGGTGATGGATTTGATGACGATAGGGTTTTTGTCGACGGTCGCCGTGTCGATATGCAGTTTGATCGCGCCCAGTTCGAACGCGCTAGGCGTTTTGAAGCCGGACGGGTTGCCGACCTTCAGGCCGTTGATCCCACCGGTGCCCTGGGTGATGTCGATGTCGACGGAATTGAGCGTAACCTTCGTCTGGGTGGCGTCCGAGCCGACTTTCTCAACCGCCTGTTTAATGATATCGTCGAGATTGGCGAAAATGTATACGCCGACGCCGACGACGATCAGCACGACTGCGGTAAGCCCGATTAGCACTTTTTTCATGGTCTCGAATTCCCTGGTTTTTGTCCGCATACGATAAAATGCTAAGCCGCGCCCGCGGGCGGCGGCGGTACTTCAGCCCCAACCCACCGGCCGGGGCCAAATAATCGTCGGCCGGTCCGCCGACGGCGCGGCGCCCCCGGAAACGGTGTCAGAGCTTATCCCACGTGGCCAGCGAAACCACATGGGTGACGTTTTCCCCGTCGTCCAAAAGCGGCAGGCGGATCAGCCGCTGTTCGAACGGCAGGCGGCCCATCAGGTCGTCCAGGTCGACGATGTCGCGGCTTGCCAGGGGCTGCTTGGTTTCAACGACCCAGGTGTATTCGTCTAAGGCAGTCTGATCGCGGAACGCCGGGGCGGCACTGATGGATTTTCCGGTTTTATCGACCCTTTTGCGCGCCACGTGCCTGGTACCCTAGAACCGGATCATGAAATCCATCGGATCACCCGGAACGACATCGGCGATGACAACGTTGGGAATGACGTAGGACGCCAGGTCGGTCAGTTTGAATTCTCTCCAGTTCGGCGCGATACGATCGCCCTTCAGGCGCCGCCAGTAATCGATGAACGCGGTCAATTGCGATGTGGCGATATCGTCGATGGATGCTCTTGAGGGGTCCGGACGTCGGGCCGTATCAAGCGCCTTTCAGGTCAGTGCCCCCCGCGCGGTGACGGGCCAGAGCGCCTCAACCCGGTTGTTGCGCACACCGACGAACCAGTCGTGCAGGTTCACCGTCGGATCGCAGTGGCCGGGGATCAGCTTGACCTTGTCGCCCAGTTTCAGCGCCTGGCTGGCTTCGGAAATATCCAGCGTGCCGTGTTCGTCCGACGGTTTGGAATAGGTCACTTCCGGCAGATCGGCCAGCAGGGGGAAGCCTTGATCGTTGCCGAGCGCCTTGTGCCCGGCGTCTATGACGCAGCGGTCGTCGCGGGTTTTGCTCATCACCGTCGCGTAGACGAACAGCGCATTGTCAAACGTTCCGAACGCTTCGCCCTTGGCCATTTTGTTTTGCCCGTAGTCGGCGTCCATGAAGGTGTAAGATCCGCACTGCAGTTCGTTCCACACACCACTGGTGGTATGAAATTCATAGGTTCCCGTGCCGGCCCCGGCGACGGTTTCGCATTCAATCCCGGCGCCCGCCAGAAGCTCGACGGTCTTGCGGGTCAGCGCCTGGGCCGCATTGATCGCCATCTTGCGTTCTGAAAAGTCGCGAATGTGCTGGGCCGATCCGTGATAGGCCTGGAGCCCGCCAAATCTCAGGTTCCGCTGCCGCGAAACGCATTGCGCCAGTTTGACCGCGGCCGCGCCCGGTTCGACCCCGCAGCGCCCGGCGCCGACGTCGATTTCAACCAGTACGTCCATGACGACGCCGACCTGTCCGGCGGCGGAATTCAGGTCATAGACGTTGTCCATGTCATCGGCGCACACGGCGACCCGGGCATGACGCGCCAGCGCCGACAGGCGGTTCAGCTTGTGCCGGCCGACGACCTGATTGGAAATCAGAACATCCGTGATCCCGGCCTGAACCAACGCTTCGGCCTCGCCCACTTTTTGGCAGCAGACGCCGACGGCGCCGCGTTCGATCTGCTGGCGCGCGATGTGGGCGGATTTGTGGGTCTTGGCGTGGGGCCGGAGCCGCACGCCCGCGTCGGCGCAGAACGCCGCCATCCGATCGAGGTTACGTTCGAACGCATCCAAATCGATCAGCAAAGCCGGGGTGTCGACATCTTCCAACACATCGCCGATGCGAGCGGGGGCGGGCTGGGCCATGGGGGCTCCTGATTAGGCCGGTTCATCGCCCTCTGTGATACCGCCCCATGCCGCACCCGGCAATATGGATTAAGGCTTGATCTTAAGCGCACCGGACGCGTGTTTCTATCCGTCGATGCCGCCCCGAAGGCAAACCGCGCGGCGGCCCGTGTTTTCCAGCGCGTCGCGGACGGCCTGGCTGACCGCGTGCCTGTGGACGCTAAAGCAAACGATCAGTTTGTCCTTCGGCGCTTTTTTCGCCCACGTACTTTTTCCGCCGGGTCCATGTATTCGGCACGGCGATGATCGAATTGTCTTCGTCGAAGGCAGGGCGCTTGCGCACGTCGTAAATGACCAGCGGCGTTTCGACCTCCAGCAACGTCTCCAGTTCCTCAACGGTGATTGACGTCTTCATAACGGTCCTCCTTGAACCCCGCCCGCTCATAGAATCCCGACAGCGCCCAAGACCGCGCCGATGCCGACTAGGACATGGATCGGCACGCGCCCGGTCAGCAGCAAGGCGAGCGACGCCGCCGCCGCTGCCGCGCCGATCCAGTTAAATCCGGCGTCGGTCACCAGCACAGCGCCACCCAAAAACACCGCCAGATTGAAGATCACGCCGACCACGGCGGTGGTAATGCCGGCAAGCGCGTGCCGGGCGCGCGCGTTTTTCTGCACCGCGTCCACATAGGGCGCGCCAAGGATGATGAACATGAAGCACGGCAGATAGGTCACGTAGGTGACCAGTAACCCGCCCAGCACGCCGGCGATGCCCGGCGCGAGGCCCGCCGACGCAGCGCCGTTCCACCCTGCGAAATATCCCACGTAGGTGGTCACCAGGATCAGCGGCCCCGGTGTGGTTTCGGCCAAGGCCAGGCCATTCAGCATGTCGCCCGGCGCGATCCACTTGGCGGCGACGCCTGCTTCTGCGATATACGGCAGCACCGCATAGGCGCCGCCGAAGGTGACGAACGCCGCCGTGGTGAACAGATTCGCCACGGCCAGAAACGGCGCCGGCCCCGTGACCGCGATCAACAGCGCGATGGGTGCCGCCCACAGCGCCGCGAACAAAATTAGGATCATGGCGAGCCTGCGGAACGGTTGCTTAGGCGCTCGGGCGTGTTCGCCGGGGTCGTCCTCGACCTCGCCGTGGCCGTGGCCGCCGCCGGACCCGAACGCCGGGATCAACGCGCCCAGGACGCCGGCTGAAAGGATGATCAACGGGAACGGCAGTTTCAGAAAATACAAGCACGCGAATGCTGCACCCGCCAACGCCACCGCCGGCACGTACCGGCAGGTCTTTTTGCCGATCCGGTAGACGGCGAAAACGATAATGCCGATGACGCAAGGCTTGATGCCGTTGAAGATTTTGATGACCCAAGTGTTGTCGCCGTGGGCGGCGGCGATCCAGGCAAGCGCGATCATCAACAGCGCGCCCGGCAGTAAAAACGCGATCCCCGCCGTCAACAGGCCTTTCAGCCCATGCATGCGCCAGCCGATATAGGCGGCAAGCTGCTGCGCCTCCGGCCCCGGCAGCATCATGCAATAATTAAGGCCCCGCAAAAACGCCTGCTGGCCGATCCATTTGTGCCGGTCGACGCAATCCGCCTGCATGATGGCGATCTGGCCCGCCGGTCCGCCGAAGGAAATGAAGCCGAGTTTTAGCCAGTAGCGCGCGGCCTCCGCGAATGAAACCGGGCCAGTGCCGCTGTTGGAAGGCGATGGGGATGATGGATTGTCAGACATGATTTCGCCTTCCATGCCGCTCCCTTTCTTTCGGGCGCTCTCCGAGGTTTGCGCCGGAGGGCGTCCGTCAGTCAGGGCAGAGCTTGGACGGCGTCAATGACGTTCCCGCCTTATGGGGTCCGGGCGTCTGCCGTTGGCCCGAAGTGCGGAATATTACGCACCGGGTAAAACCGAAATCAAGCGCCGGATTGTCCTGTAACGGTTATTTCACGCGGTTTTCTTGGGCGGCTGCTTGCGGGTGAACACCCACTGGCCGCCGTCGGACAGCTTCGGCTGAAACTTATACCCCAGCCCGGTGAAGTCCTTGAGCCCGTCGGCCTTTTCAACCCGGTCGGTGATCATGAACCGCGCCATGGCGCCCCGCGCCTGTTTGGCGAACATGCCCAAGACCCTGGCCTGGCCGTCCTTCACTTCCTTGAACACCGGCGTGACGACGGGGGCCTTCAATGCCTCGGCGTCGATGGCCTTGAAGTATTCGTTGGAGGCACAGTTGACGACGGTCTTGTCCTTGTGGCCTTCGACCGCCTTGGCGATGGCCTCGGCAAGCGAGCCGTTCCAGAATTCATACAAATCCGACCCGCCGGAATTAGGGAATCGCAAGCCCATTTCCAGCCGGTAGGGCTGAATCAGATCAAGCGGCCGGAGCGCGCCGTAAAGCCCCGACAGAATGCGCAAATGATCCTGCGCGTATTCCAGGTCTTTCTTGGACAATTCCTTGGCGCGGAGCCCGAGATAGGTATCGCCGTTAAAGACGAACACCGCCTGTTTGGCGTTGGATAGGTCGAAGGGTGGCTTGAAATCCTTGAACCGCTGATGGTTCAGGTCCGCGAGCCTTTCCGAAATGCCCATCCGGTTCATCAGGTCCTGGCGGCTGAGCTTCCGTGCGTCGGCGGCCAGCTTCTTGGATTGCGCCAGAAAATCCGGCTGCGTGTGCAGCGCCAGGTCTGATTTGGTCTCGAAATCCAGTTTCTTGGCGGGGGAGATCAGGGCAAGCATGGGGCACTCTCAAACAATCTGGGAACTTGGTTATTTCCGTTGCCAGTGACATATAGGGTGTCCGGCCGGGATCGTAAACCGGCAAGCAAGGGGATTAGCGAGTATGCTTACCTTCTGGGGCTTGAAGTCCTGCGATACCTGCAAAAAGGCGCTAAAATGGCTAGACGCCGAAGGCATCCGCCATGAAATCAAGGACGTCCGCGCCGACGGCGTGCCGCCAAGGGACCTCGCCCGCTGGCTCAAGGCCGTGGGCTGGGAAAATCTCGTCAACAAATCGTCGACCACTTGGCGCGGCCTGCCCGAGGCGGCGAAGGCCGACCTTGACGCTGCCAAGGCCAAGGCTCTGCTGGCCGAACGCCCGACCCTGATCAAGCGCCCGGTGTTTGATTCGGGTGGCACGGTCATCGTCGGCTTCCGCGATGCCCAACGGGATGCCCTGAAGGCGCTTTAAGATGTCGATCGCCGACCGCCTGGCCCCTTCGGAAAGATTGGACGACGCCGAGGTCGAAACCGGCCTCAAGTGGATGCTCCGGAACGGCATCTGCGCGCAGACCATGGAGACGCTAGCCTTAGGTCCCATCCTGGTCGCTTACGCGCTGCACTTCGGGGCGAGCAACCTGTCCATCGGCTTGCTGGCGGCGCTGCCGCAGTTGGGTCAATTGACGCAGCTGCCTGCCGTGTTGGCGGTGGAGCGCATCCGCAAACGGCGGCTGATTGCGGTTCTGTCCGGCGCCATGAGCCGCCCGGCGCTGCTGATCATGGCCGCCGCCGCTTTCGTGCCGTCGCAGGACATCGCCGTCGCCATGATCCTGGTGGCGCTCTTGCTGCGCTATAGTTTCGGGTCGATTGTCGGCTGCGCCTGGAACTCCTGGATCCGCGACATGATCCCCGAACACCGCATGGGCGCGATCTTCGCCAACCGGATGGTGTGGATGACCGCCGTCGGCATGGTCGTCAGCCTCACCGCCGGGTTGTTCGTCGACCACTGGCCCATGCTCGCCCCCGGCAGCGACGTTTACGCCTATTCGATCCTGCTTTGCGTCGCCTTCGCCGCCGGATGCAGCAGTATCTATTGCATGTCGCGCATGCCCGAACCGGCGATGCCCAAGGTCGAAATGCGGGTGCCGCTGAGAGAATTGCTCGCCCGGCCGTTCAGGGATGCGAATTTCAAAACCTTGATGATCTTCCTCGCCGCGTGGAACTTCGCGATCAACCTGGCCGCACCCTTCTTTACGGTCTATCTCTACAAACGCGTCGGGCTCAGCGTCACCTGGGTGACCATCCTGATGATCGTCAGCCAGGCCGCCAACCTGACGATGTTGCGCACCTGGGGACGGATCGCCGACAAGCTCTCCAACAAGGCGGTGTTGGGTGTCGCCGCGCCCTTGTTCGTGCTGTCGATCTTCCTTTGGGTGTTCGTGACCATGCCCGAAAAACACATGCTGACCATGCCGCTTCTGTTGGTGATCCATATCCTGACCGGGATTTCTACCGCCGGGGTGACGTTAGCGTCAGGCAATATATGGCTCAAGCTGGCGCCAAAGGGGGAGGCCGCCAGTTACCTCTCCGTCGCGACGCTGACGACGGCGCTCGCCGCCGGCATCGCGCCGGTGATCGGCGGCCTTTTTGCCGACTTCTTCGCCGACCGGGAATTGACGCTGATCCTCCGCTGGACCGAACCGGAAACCCGCCATGTGTTCCAGGCGCTTAACCTGCGGCACTGGGATTTCTTCTTCGGCGGGGCGGCGGTGCTGGGGCTTCTGTCGCTGCACTGGCTCCGCGCGATCAAGGAAGTCGGCGCGGTCGAGGAAAACATCGTCATCGACGAACTTCTGATGTCGGCCCGCCAGGGCATGCGCAATCTGACCTCCGTCGCGGGCCTGCGGGCGTTCGCCGGCCATCCGTTTGAACTGTTGTTCCGCCGCGCCCGAAAATCCGGGCCGCCGCAACCGACTTAAGAACCGACCAGCCCATGATCGCCGATCTGCTTTTCTATCTGATCGCCGTGCCGGCGGCGCTGGCCGTCGGCATTTCCAAGGGCGGGTTCGGCGCCGGCGTGGTGATTTTGGCGGTGCCCATGCTGTCATTGGTAATCCCGACGCCCGTGGCCGCGACGATCATGCTGCCGGTGCTGATTACGACGGACTTCATCACCGTCTGGGTCTACCGAAAGGATTTTTCCCGGCCCGACATGCGGGTGCTGCTGCCCGGCGCGTTTATCGGCACGGCGCTCGGTTGGTACGGATTTCAGTTTCTGACGCAGGACGGGCTCAAGCTGATGGTCGGCGTCATCGCGCTGATCTTCACCGCCGATTACTGGCTGCCGCTGCGGCCTAAAAAAGACGGCGCTAAACCGGCGGGCATCCGCGGCACTTTCTGGGGGACGCTCGCGGGGTTCACCAGTTTCTTTGCGCACGCGGGCGGCCCACCGCTGCAGGTCTACCTGCTGCCCAGGGGTTTGCAGAAACGCGCCTTCGTCGGCACGGTCGGGGTGTTTTTCTGGATCGTCAACCTGTCGAAAATCCCGGCCTACTGGAACCTGAACCAGTTCTCACAAGACTTGCTGCTCACGTCGCTGGTGCTCATGCCGCTGGCGCCCGTCGGCATCGGGATCGGCCTGTGGGCGCAGACGCGGCTGAACGACAAGCTATTTTTCAAGATCGTTTACGGCTTCCTCGCCTTCACCGGTGTGAAGCTGACCTACGATGCGCTTAGGGGGATGGGGTACTTATAATTCCCGCCGCCCCGAAGCGCGCCTTTGCGCCCCGGGGGACGGGAGACCCATGGTCGTTGGTTCGGCCGTCGAATGGTTATTCGGAGGCGACCATGCCGCGGGCGACTTCAAGCGACTGTTTCGCTTCCTGGTACTGGCAGCCGCGGCATTCGGTTTCGGCCTTCGTCATCAGGGCGCGTAGGTCGGCCTCGCCACCGTCCGTCAGTTCCGGGTTTTCGTTGATCGCCTGCTGCGTGTCTTTCGTCGCTTGGGCACAGGCGATTTCGTCGTTGATGTCGCGCGCCTCGGCCGTGGCGATCAGGCCTGGCATGGAAAGCGCGAAGGCAAAGGCGGTCATGGCAATGATATTCGTGGTCTTCATCGGAGTAGTCCTAGCAGTCTGCCGGGTCCCGCGCTGGCACGGGCCCGTTATGGATCATGCCGGGGCACAGCGCCGGCGCGCGTAACTGAACCGTCCGCTCTTGGTGATCTCGGATTTTCTGGGTTTCCGTGCCTGGATCCGCTCGGCATGGGGAAACGGAATATTGCCGTATCGAAGGTTCCTATATCAAAACGCCGGTCCCTTCGCCATGGGATCGGAATCACAAATTACGCAGGCGGTCATACGTCGGTGGAAAAATACCGCCCCGGCGACACGCCCAGCGCCTTCCGGAACATGGCGATGAACGCCGACGGGCTGTCGTATCCCAAATCCAGCGCCGTCGCGGTGACCGGCTGTCCCGCCGCCAATAGTTTCAGCGCCTTCAATAATCTTGCCTGCTGCCGCCACGCGCCGAAGGTCATGCCGGTTTCATTCACGAACAGGCGGGCGAGTGTGCGCGCGCTGGCGCCCGCCGTCTTCGCCCAGTCGTCGAGAGTGCGGGCATCCGCCGGGTCGAGCGTCAACGCACCGGTGATGCGTTTCAACCGCGCGTCTTCCGGCAGCGGCAGGTGCAGGGGTGCCTGATCCAATGCTTCCAACTGATCCAGAATGACCGCCATCAGCCGCCCGGCCGGGCCATCCTGATCGTATTCAAGCGGAAGGTCGACCGCTGCCCGGATCAATTCGCGCAACAGCGGCGACACGGTGACGACGCAGCAGTGATCGGGCAGGCCGTCCGCCGCGTCGGGGCGGACCCAGAGGCTCCGCATTTCCACATCCGTCGGGAACGACACCTGATGTTCCATGCCGCCCGGCATCCAGACGGCGCGTTCCGGCGGCACCACCCAGACGCCCGTGGTTTTGTCCTCCACCTTGGCGGTGACGGCCATGACGCCAGATGTCGCGTAGACCAACTGCGCGCGCGGATGAACATGCGACCGGGTGGCGGCGCCCGCCGCATAGTCCGTAGCCAGGGCGACGATGGGCCGCGGCGTCGCCTGCATCGCCTGGATTTCGTCGATGCGGTCCTGATCGCGCGTGGGGATGACGCCGTCCGGCATTTAAGCCTCATAAAAGGAATTGTCCAATTCTCGATATAATTTGACAGAATAGCGCAAGACTGTCGAGACAACTTGCGGCATGCAGGCTGAAGATCATTGGGGATGGGCGCCCGTCTGGGGCCGTGCCTTCCTGCGAACAAATAGAAAGACCAAGACCATGAGCTACACCGACCGGCACGGCGTCCAGTTTCTGTTTCTGAACATCGGGCATCTGCTCGACCACCTGTTCATGCTACTTTACGCAACGGCGGTCGTCGCCATGGCGAAGGACCCGGCTTTCGATGGCTCCTACGGCTTCCTGCTGGCGCTGTCGACAGCGAGCTTCATCGCCTTCGGCGCGGTTTCGCTGCCGGCCGGATGGCTCGGTGATAAATGGTCCAAGCACGGCATGATGACGGTGTTCTTCATCGGCATCGGATCGGTGTCGATCCTGACCGGGCTCGCCAACGGGCCCTATCAGGTGGCGGCGGGGCTTCTCGCCATCGGCGTGTTCGCCGCCGTCTATCACCCGGTGGGCATCGCCATGGTCGCGGAAAACGCCAAGTCGCTGGGCAAGGAGCTCGGCATCAACGGGGTGTTCGGCAATCTGGGCGTCGCTTGTGCCGCCGTCGTCGCGGGTTATTTGACCGATACGATCAGCTGGCGCGCCGCGTTCATCGTGCCGGGCTGCGTTTCCATCGCCGTCGGCATCGCCTACATGATCTTTTCCCGGAAAGCGCTGGAACCGCACGCGCTCGCCAAGAAGGACAAGTTCATCGGCGCCACGCCTGAACAGGTCCGCCGCGCCATCATCGTCGTGCTGGTCGCGTCCGCGCCCGGCATGGTGATCTTTAATTCAGTCACCAACTCGCTGCCCAAACTGTTCGATGAACGGCTCGGCAGCCTTGCCAGCAACCTGTCGGAAGTCGGCATGTGGACCTTCGGCGTTTTCGTCATCGCCTCCATGGCGCAGGTGATGATGGGGCATTTATTGGACAAATACCGCCTGAAGCCCATCTACGTCTTCGCCGTGGCGCTGCAGGCGCCTCTGATCTTCCTTGTCGGCTACGCCTACGGCGAAGGCATGCTGGGCGCGTCGACGGCGATGATGTTCGTCGTGTTCGGCATCATCCCGATCCATGACACGATCATCGCGCGGTTCACCAACAAGGAATTCCGCTCCCGCGTGTTCGCGCTGAAATACTTGGTCGGTCTGATGGTCGGCGCGGCGGCCTTGCCGCTAACCGGATGGCTGCATTCGGTCGTCGGCGGGTTCACCATGGTGTTCATGGTGCTGGGCGGGCTCGCGATCTTCGAAAGCTGCGTCACCTTCTTCCTGCCCGACCGTCATCACCTGACGGAACAGGCAGCGGCGCAGCCCGCCGAGTAACTTTCCTCTCGGTCCTTAGAATTTGCCGTCCGCGCGAAGCCGCCGCAACGCTTCGGCGACGCAGCGGCTGTCGGCCAAGCCCTGGTGGATCGCGCCGGGCGGGTCAAACCCCATAAGACCGGGCAGCTCCGAACTGTTGGGAACGCGGTCAACGCCGATCAGGTCAATGACTTCAGGGCGCACGTCGACGCCGCGGCAATAGGCGAGCGGGTTCACCATGCCGTAAAGCCGGCAATTGACGACGATATGAAGGGTTTCGTCACCGAAACCGTATAAGTCGCGGACGTCGCCGACAAAATCGCACAGCATCGCCAGCCCGACGCGAAGGTCCATGCCCTCGCGGTCGACCTGTTTTTGCGTGATGCCGGTCAGGTCCAGAAAATACTGGTCGAGCGTCGGGTTGATGCGCGGACGGATCAAAATTTCAAATGCATCGATTTCGTTCAGTGACGGAGTGTCCGCGAGTTTGACCGCGCCGATCTGCACTAACTCCATTTCTTCGCCAGGTCCGGACCAACAGCGGGCGCGGGAGCCGTCCCAGGCGGTCCATTCAAGGTCCATGACGATGATCGGCAGCTTCGCGCCCGTCATCCGGCGGGCTCCTTCGATCCCTCGGCGGCGCGCCGAAGCCGGTCGTTGATCGCCTGGCCCAGGTCGGTTTCCGGCACCGGCATGACCGCGATGGCAGCGGCGTCGCTTTCATCCAAGTCGTGGAGCATGGCGAACAGGTTGGCGGCGGCCTCGATCAGGTCGCCGCCCGGGCTTAGATTGAGGCAGGGGCCCGCGGCCTTTGCCGGCGCGTCCGGGCCGAAGGCAAGCAGCGCCTCGTCGGGCCGTGCGTCTACCGCCATCAGCCGAAGTGGTTTCGTGGGTGCGTAGTGTCGGGCCAGCATCCCGGGGGAGCGGGGTTGATCCAGGTCCGCCGGATCGGCCTCCGCGACGCTGCCCGTGACGGCGGCGATCCGTTCCGCCGTGACGCCGCCGGGGCGGAGGATCACCGGTTTGCTTCCGGTCGCGTCGACGACGGTCGATTCCAACCCGACGCCGCAGGGCCCGGCATCCAAAACCAATTGTGGCCCCCCCGCCGCCGGTCCCGGCAGGGACAGGGCGGCGTGTTCGGCATGGGTCGGGCTCAGGTGCCCGGACCGGTTGGCGCTGGGCGCCGCGATCGGCAGGTTTGATTTGGCAAGGAGCGCGCGGCCGACGGGGTGTGAGGGCGCGCGGATGGCGGCGGTGTCCAACCCGGCGGAAACCAGCCGCGACAGCGCGCAGTCCGTCCGCCTCGGCAGTACGACCGTCAGCGGACCCGGCCAGAAAACGTCGATCAGTTTTTGCCCAAGCGCCGTGAACTCGACAAACCGGCCGGCGTCCGCCGCATCCAGCACATGGACAATCAGCGGATTGAAGTCCGGGCGGTTTTTGGCGGCGTAAATGCGCGCGCAGGCGGCGTCGTTGGTGGCGTCGGCGCCGAGGCCATAGACCGTTTCCGTCGGGAACACCACCAGCCCGCCCGCCGCCAGCACCCCGGCGGCCCGGGCGATGGCGCCGTCGTCAGCGGGAACAACGGGGGCGGCAACAACAAGAGGGGCGGGATCAGAAGCCAAGGTCAACCCCTTGCCCAACGACGATGAAATGCGGGTTTTCCAGCCCCGGCTTGCCATAGGTCAGGGGCGCGCCGTCGGTTCGGACGACGTTGCCCCCGGCGAAGCGGACGACCGCGTGCCCCGCCGCCGTGTCCCATTCCATGGTCCGCCCGAAACGGGGGTAGATGTCCGCAGCACCCTCGGCGACGCGGCAGAATTTGAGGGAGCTGCCCGCGCCGATGCGTCGCGCGATGGTGAATTTTTCCAGGAATTCGTCCGCTTCCTCGGCGCCGTGGGACCGGCTGACCGCGGCGGTCAACCCCTTCGCCGGGGCGCCCCGCGATTGGATCGGATGCGGGGCCTCATCGCCGGTTTTTTTGAATGAGCCCAGGTTGGCGCCCATGAACGTTTCGCCCAGCACCGGCAGATGCACGATGCCCATGACCGGCAGTGCGTTTTCGATCAGCGCGATGTTGACCGTAAACTCGCCCGACCGTTTGACGAACTCCTTGGTTCCGTCCAGCGGATCGACCAGCCAGAAGGGATGGTTGGGGCTCGGCTGCGTCATGCCGTCGGCCGCCACGGCTTCCTCGCCGATGATCTTGAATTCACCCGTGATCTCGCGAAGTAGTGCCTCGGCGATCAAATCTTCCGCAACCCGGTCGGCTTCGGTGACGGGGGATTGGTCGCCCTTGGTTTCGACGTTGAAATCGGTATCGTAGATTTTCAGGATTTCACGGCCGGCGCGTTCGGCGATGTCGGCCACCTGGTTCAGCAGGCCTAGTCCGATGTTCACCACGGATCCGTTCTCCGGCAGGTCAGGGCGATGGACGCTTGTGGCCCGGCGGGCGCGGGAAGTCAACCGCAACGGGTTTAAGGACCCGGCCTTAAGACCCGACCGTAAGACAATGTCCAGAGACCTTCCGGACCGGTCAATTGCGCCGACGAAACCTCCTCGGCGATGAACCGCCGCGCCTGGAACCCTTGGGACCAGTGATCCGCCGTCATGCCGGCCTTGCGTTTCAGGTGCGCCAGGAAATTCCTAGGGTCCGGCAATTGTTCCCAAACGGACGGCAAAAACAGCGCGCGGCGGCCGCCGTCGGCAATGACCAGCCCGTCAACGCTGGGGCGAAGCTGGCTCAGCAGGTCCGCCTCGTTTTTGATCGCCATGGGCGTCTGCGGCGACAGGACGGAAATGGACAAGGTGGTCTGCGGCAGTTCGGATTGTTTCAGATTGGGGAAGCGCGGGTCGTGGAACGCCGACGAAAACCCGTTGATCGCGACGTCGGTCACCAAGGGCCGGTGCGCCTCGGACGATCCGATGCAACCGCGCAATTGGCCGTTTTTCTTCAACGTCACGAAACACGCCCCGACGCGGGCCAACTCGGCGTCGTATTCGCCGGGATCGACGTCAAAGGGTTTGCCGGTTTCAAGCCCGTGTTCGATGGACTTGGCCGCCAGCCACACCAACATCTTGCCGTGTTTGGCCAGCAGGTTTTTCGTCGCCGTTTCGAAATCCGTTTGACCGTGTTCCGCCGGCGCTATCGAACGGCCGGGGCCCGACTCCTCGATGAACAGCCACGAACCGTATCCGACGACGCGGTTTTTCGGCCCGGCCGTGTCGCCGGAATTACGTACATCAACCGTTTCAACCGTCATGCCGCGTTGCTTGGCGAGCGTCAGCAGCCCGCCGACCGGGAACCGTCCGCAGGCGCCCTGGTCCTCGATGGCGGCGGGGTTCAAAGTTTCGATGGCCTTGCAGGTTCGCCCGTCAATTTTCCGCGCGTCGTCGTAACTCAGGTAATGGGACAGGTCGGATGAAACGACGATCAGCGTTTCCGGCCCGCCCCACAGTTTTTCCAAAACCTCGGCAACGTCCTTCGGGCTCGCCTGCCCGACGACGATGGGCAGCAGCTTGAAATCGTCGATGACGCTCATCAAAAACGGCAGGTGGACTTCCAGGGAATGTTCCTGGGCATGCGTCGCGTCAAACACCTGCACCTGCGGCATGTCTTCGATAAGCGCCGCCGCGTCTTTATCGATTTCAAGGGGGCCCAAGGGGGTCGCGAAGGCGTCCGCGCCGGAAAGCGCCAATCCGCGCACGGCGACCCGGTGGCAGGGGCCCAGCAGGATGACCCGCTTGATCCGGGCCCGCGCGGGCTTGATCCGCGCATAGGCCGATGCGGCGACGGCGCCGGAATAGACGTAGCCCGCGTGCGGCGCGATGATTGCCTTCGGCACCGGGCCGATGGTCACCCGCGCGTCGTCCCAGCACCTGCTAAGCAGGTTCTTCAGTTCCCCGGGGTGATCCGGATAAAACTGGCCCGCGACGGCGGTGGGCCTGACAACGCTATGAGAATTGACGGTCATTGGCGCGCTTAATCTCCGTGACTACATGATAGTATAGGAAGGCGCCTGGCGTCCTCCAATGAATTAGGAAGTTTTTATGACCTCCGCCCCCGACAACACGATCCCGCCCAAGATTGAATTGAAGGGCATTGATCTGGACGCCAAACCGGCGCTCCCGGCGGGCGACGGCGAGCGCGTTGGGACACCGGTCGGCGAAACGTTCGACGACGCCGTGCCGGGCCGTTACTGGCACAAGTTGGACGATGGGCGCATTCAGTGCGATCTGTGCCCCCGGTTCTGTAAACTGCGGGCGGGGCAGCGGGGGTTGTGCTTCGTCCGCGCCAACGACGGCGATCAAATGGTTCTGACGACCTATGGCCGCTCAAGCGGGTTCTGCATCGACCCCATCGAAAAGAAACCGCTGAACCACTTTTGTCCCGGCACGCCAGTGCTCAGCTTCGGCACGGCGGGATGCAACCTAACCTGCAAGTTTTGCCAGAACTACGACATCTCCAAGGCTCGGTCGTTCGACCGCATCCAGTCCCGCGCCATGCCGGACGCGATTGCAAAAGCCGCCATCAAGACCGGATGCAAGTCCGTCGCCTACACTTACAACGATCCGGTGATCTTTCTGGAATACGCCGTCGACACGGCGGTCGCCTGCCGCGAGGCGGGGGTCAAGAACGTCGCCGTCACCGCCGGGTTCATCGCGCCGGACGCGCGGCCCGAATTTTACGACCACATGGATGCCGCCAATGTCGACCTGAAAGCCTTCACGCCGGAATTTTACAAATCCCTATGTTCGGCGGATCTGGAGCGGGTGAAGGATACGCTCCGCTATATCGTTCATGAAACCAACTGCTGGGTCGAAATCACCAACCTGATCATTCCCGGCCACAACGACGACGAACGCGAACTCGAGGACATGACCCAGTGGATCGTCAACGACCTAAGTCCGAACGTGCCCGTGCATTTTTCGGCGTTTCATCCCGATTGGAAGATGATGGACGTCCCGCATACGCCGCCCGCGACGCTGATCAAGGCGCGGGAAATCGCGGTCAAAAACGGTGTGCGCTATGCCTATGTCGGCAACGTGCATGATAAAAAGAACCAGTCGACCTATTGCCATAATTGCGGCGAGATTTTGATCGGCCGGGACTGGTACGAACTGTCGGAATTCAACATCACGACGGCGGGCAATTACCCCGGGAACTGCTCTACGTGCGGCACGGAAATTCCCGGTCGGTTCGACGGCCCCGCCGGGACCTGGGGGCGGAAGCGCCAGCCCCTGCGCTTTCAGTAGTCCCGCCGATAAACCCGCCCTTAAACCTGCCTTGGGCGCCCCGGCATCGGGGCTTTCGCGAACGCCCGCTTGCGCCCCGCCACAGATTATATACAATCCGCGCAACAGCCCGTAAACGAACATCCGCCGCCGCTGCGGCCGCCAATCCGGAGGAGCCCCCATGTCTCAAGCCCTCGCCGTCAACAAAAACCGCCCCGATCACATTTCGCCCGAAGAATGGAATGTCCGGGTGAACCTCGCCGCCGCCTATCGTCTGGTGGATCTGTTCGGCTGGTCGGATTTGCTGGGCACGCATTTGTCGGCCCGTGTGCCGGGGCCGGACGAACACTTCCTGGTCAACCCCTTCGGCGTGCTGTTCGAAGAGATGACCGCCTCCGCCCTGATCAAGGTGGACGAGGAAGGCAACTGCCTGACCGACTCGGACTATTCCATCAACCCGGCGGCCTTCGTCATTCATTCGGCGGTGCATCTGGCGGTGCCGGAACTGACCTGCGTCATGCACACCCACACGCGGGACGGCGTCGGCGTCGCCTGCCAGAAGGACGGCATTCTGCCGATTTCGCAGCAGGCACTGTCGATCACCGCGCACACGGCCTATCACGATTACGAAGGGCTTGCCTTCGACCTGACCGAACGCGAACGGCTGGTTAACGACCTGGGCGACAGCCGGGTCATGGTGCTCCGCAATCACGGGCTTTTGACCGTCGGGCGGACCATCGGCGAAGCGTTCATGTGGATGTACCGGGCTGAGCGCGCCTGCCGGTATCAGTTGTCGTTCCAGCAGTCGGGCGCCCAACTGTCGCCGATCCCGCAGGAAGTCATCGACAAGACGGTTGAACAGGGCCGCCACGCCAACTCCGACCACGGCCACCGGCCGATCGGGCAGAAGGAATGGCCGGCGCTGCTGCGCAAGCTCCACCGCGCCAATCCGGGCTACGACGCATAAGTCGCAAAACCTGAGCGGGCCTTTGGCCCTTGAACGTGGCTTTGCGCGACTTAAAATGATTGTTTGTTGCCCCCCCAGTCATCGGGCGCCCGCATCGGCGGGCTTGGCTTTCGGCGCATACGCGCCGGTCGGCTACTTGGCCTCGTTTGCAGTCCGCCAACAAGGTATCCCCCCTTTCCGAAAGGGGGCAGAACGCCCTATATAGAGTGATATATCCGCACGTCCAATCCCTAGGATCGACCCATGAAAATCACCTTTGCCAATCCCGCTCTGCCTACGTCGGGCATCGCTGTCGTCACCGCCACGGAAAAAACCGGCGGCGGCAAGCTGTCGAAAAGCGCCCAAGCGCTCGACAAAAAGCTCTCTGGCGCGCTGACCCGCGCCGCCAAGACGTCAAAGTTCGATGGCAAGGCCGGGCAGTCGGTCACCCTGATCGCGCCCGCGGGGCGGCTGGACAAGGTCCTGCTGATGGGGCTCGGCAAACCGGACAAGTTGAACGACCTGGCGGCGCAGGACGCGGGCGGGCGGATTTACGCGGCGCTGTCGTCGCATGGCGACGTTACCGTGGCGCTGGACGAGGTCGAGGGCGCCTCGCTTGGCGTCGGCCGCACCGCCGCCAACCTGGCCTTCGGCGCGAAGCTGCGGTCCTACCGCTTCGACAAATACCTGACGAAGGAGCCGAAAGACAAAAAGCCGCAATTGAAATCGCTGAAAATCACGACCCACGGATCGGCCCGGGCCAAGTCGGCCTACGGCGACATGGCGCCGGTCGCCGACGGCGTGTTCTTCGCCCGCGATCTGGTGTCGGAGCCGCCGAACGTGCTCTACCCCGCAACGCTCGCCCGCGAGGCGCAGGCGCTGAAAAAACTTGGCATCAAAGTCACCGTTCTGGGCGAAGCGGAAATGAAAAAGCTCGGCTTCGGCGCGCTGTTGGGCGTCGGCCAGGGCTCGATCCGCGAAAGCAAGCTTGTCGTCATGCAATGGACCGGCGTGCCCCGCAACAAATCGAAAAAGGCGCAGCAACCCGTCGCCTTTGTTGGCAAGGGCGTGACCTTCGATACCGGCGGCATTTCGTTGAAGCCCGCCGCCGGCATGGAAGACATGAAGTGGGACATGGGCGGATCCGGCGTGGTCATCGGCCTGATGAAGGCGCTGGCGGGCCGCAAGGCCAAGGTCAACGCCGTCGGCGTGGTGGGCTTGGTCGAAAACATGCCCGACGGCAACGCGCAGCGCCCGGGCGATATCGTGAAATCTTATTCCGGCCAGACGATCGAGGTCTTGAACACCGACGCCGAAGGCCGCTTGGTGCTGGCCGATGCGCTCTGGTACACGCAAGTCAAATACAAGCCCAAGTTTGTGGTCGACCTCGCGACACTCACGGGCGCGATCATGGTCGCGCTCGGCACCGAACGGGCCGGCATGTTCGCCAACGACGATACGCTGGCGAACCAGATCAACCAGGCCGGCGATGACGTGCGCGAGCTCGTCTGGCGCATGCCTTTGGGCGAAGCCTATGACAAGCAGATCAATTCCGACGCGGCCGATATGAAGAATATCGGCGGCGGTCGCTGGGGCGGCTCGATCACCGCGGCGCAATTCCTGCAGCGCTTTATCAAGGAGGGCACGCCCTGGGTGCACCTGGACATCGCAGGCGTCACCTGGTCACGCGCCCACACACCGGTGGTGCCAAAGGGCGGCACGGGCTTCGGCGTCAGACTGCTGGACCGTCTGATCGCCGACCATTACGAGGCCAAGTAAGGCGCAGACCGGGGCGGTGGAGTTTAATTCATGACCGACATCGCCTTTTACCACCTGGAACGCTCACCGCTGGAACAGGCTCTGCCCAAGCTTCTGGAAAAGACGCTGGAAGCCGGCAAGCGCGCGCTGGTCATGGTCTCGTCGGAAGAACGGGCCGAAGGCCTGGCCCAGGCGCTGTGGACTTATGACGCCGGGTCGTGGCTGCCCCATGGCACCCAAAAAGACGGCAATCCGGAAGATCAGCCCGTCTGGATCACCACCGAGCCCGATAACCCCAACAAGGCGACGTTTCTGTTTCTGGCCGACGGCGCGACCCATGACTGGGTCGATTCGTATGAGCGCGCGTTTGAACTGTTCGACGGCCACGACGACGATGCGGTCAAGGCCGCCCGCGGGCGGTGGAAGGCCTACAAGGACGCCGGCCACGTCCTGACCTATTGGCAGCAGTCATCGGCGGGCAAGTGGGAGAAAAAATCCTAACTACCGTTTCTGAGTTAAAAAAAACAAAAGAAGTATTCTGGGAGGATACGATCATGTCTAACCTCCGCTGGAAACACCGGCCGGAAGGATCGAACTGGGGCGATTTCGGGCCCGATGACGAAAAGGGGCGGATGAACCTGCTGACGCCCGAGGTTGTCATGCGTGGCGTCGCCGAGGTGAACGAAGGCCTTTCCTTCTGCCTCTCCATGCCGCTGGACCTGCCGGGCGGCAATTCCGTCAACCCCAAGCGCCACCCGCCGGTCCTGCACCCGACCCGTCAGGAAGGGGCCGAATATTACAACTTCATCTGGGCGGAGCATTCGCGCCCCGGCTCGACGGATCTGTCGGCGGACGACCTGGTTGTCCTCCACACCCAGTATTCGACCCAGTGGGATAGTTTGGCGCACTTTGGGCAGATGTTCGACGCGGATGGCGACGGCGTGCCCGAGCCGCTTTATTACAACGGCTGGCGCGCGGGCGTGGATGTGCCTGACCCGCACGACGTCGGCGGCGACCGGCCCGTCGTCAAAACGCCCCGCATGGGCATTGAGAAAATGGCCGAAAGCTGCGTCCAGGGGCGGGGCGTGCTGATCGACCTGCATGGGCATTACGGTAACGAGCGCGTCGCCGTGAATTACAAGATGTTACGCGAAGTCATGGACAAAGACGGCGTCACCGTCGAGGAAGGGGACATGGTCCTGCTCCACACCGGCTGGGACGACATGATCCTATCCATGGGCGGCGACCCGGACGGCAAAAAACTGCATTCAAGCTGCGCCGTGCTGGACGGGTGGGACCCGGCAATGATCGACTGGATCACCGATTCAGGCCTGATCATCCTCGCGTCCGACAACATGGCTGTCGAAAACACGCATTACCCCGGCCATCCGGAGGGCGACAATTGCCGCTTGCCCATTCATCGGCATTGTCTGTTCAAGATCGGCGTGCACCTTGGCGAGATTTGGTATCTCTCCGAATTGAAAAAGGCGCTGAAGGCCCGGGGGCGGTCGCGCTTTCTGTTGACCGCGCCGCCGCTCCGATTGACCGGCAGCGTCGGCTCACCCGCGACACCCGTTGCGACCATTTAAAGACGACTATCTAAGATGACCAACGGCATCCACAAAAAAGACTGGCAACCCAACGCCACGGGCCCATTGACCGGCGTACGCATTATCGACCTCTCGCGCCTCGTCTGCGGCAACCTACTGACCGTTTCAATGGCCGATATGGGCGCGGAGGTCATCAAGATCGAACCGGCGGGCAAGGGCGATACGCTGCGCTACTGGGGCGACAAAGGGATTTCGTCTAACTGGAAGGTCTATGGCCGCAACAAGCTGAGCATGGCCTTGAACCTGCGCGCCCCAGAAGCCATCGAGATCGTCAAAAAGTTGGCCGCGTCCGCGCAGATGCTGGTCGAGGGATTCCGTCCCGGCCGGCTGGAGGAAATGGACATCGGCCCGGATGTTCTCCACGCGATCAACCCGAGGCTGGTGATCGTCCGCATTTCCGGCTACGGCCAGTCGGGGCCCTATAAGGACCGCCCCGGGTTCGGAAGTGTCATCGAGAGCCTCTCGGGCTTCGCCGCGCGCAACGGCTTCCCCGACCGGGAGCCGGTGTTGCCGCCCTTCGCGCTGGCTGATTCCGTCGCGGCCCTGAACGGCGCCTTCGCCGCCATGGTGGCGCTCCGCGAGGCGGAGAAAGAGGGTGGGCGTGGACAGGTTGTCGACCTGCCGCTGTTGGAGCCCTTGTATTCCATCCTCGGGCCCGAGGCGCTGGCCTACAAACTTTCCGGGAAAGTCCGGCCCCGCGCCGGCAGTGCCTCCGTCACCGCGTCGCCGCGCAATGTGTATGAAACCAAGGACGGCAAGTTCGTCGGCATGTCGGCGTCGATCCAGACCATGGCAGAACGCGTGTTCCGCATGATCGGGCGCGACGACATGATCAAGGATCCGCGCTACGAATCCAATGCGGCCAGGATGAAGGTCCGCCCGGAAGTGGATGAGGCCGTCGGCGGCTGGATCAAGACCAAGACGCTGGCGGAGGTCCTGAAAATTTTCGAGGAACAGAGCATCACCGCGTCGGCGGTCTACGATCAGCCGGATATCCTGGCCGATGAACATTTCATCGATCGGGAAGTGGTGGTCGAACTGCCAGATGACGAGGTCGACGGCCTGCCCATGCACAACATACCCGTGCGCCTTTCCGAAACGCCGGGGAGCCTGCGCCGCCCGGCGCCTTCGCGGGGCGAGCACTCGCGTGCACTGATGCAGGAATTAGGATATGACGAAGACGCCTTGCAGGCGCTGATGGATAAAGGAGTGGTCGAAGGATGAGCAAAAAAAACATGAGCAACGAGCCGCCCATTGTCTGGCGCTCACTTTTATACGTGCCGGCGAATAATCCCAAGTTCATCGACAAGGCCCACATCCGGGGCGCCGATGCCTACATTCTGGATTTGGAAGACAGCGTCCCCGAACAGCAGCGCCAGCGCGCGCGCGACATGCTGCCCGAAAGCGTCGAAAAGGTCACCCAGTCTGGCGCCGACGCGACGGTCCGTATCAACCGCCCCATCCGCCACATGGTGAAGGACGTGGAAGCATCGGTGAAAGCCGGTGCGCGGGCCCTGTTCTGCCCCAAGGTTGACGGCGCCGGGCACATGCGGCTGATTGCCGAACTGGTGGAGGAGGTCGAACGCGAAGCCGGCCGCGCACCCGGGTCGGTCAAGCTGATCGCCATGGTCGAAACGGCGGACGCGTACTTTCGCGCGCATCAGATCGCCCGCGCCACGGGCCGCCTTATCGGCATGAGCCTGGGCGGCGAAGACTTCGCCATGGATGTCGGCATGTCGCCGGAGCCGGAGACGTTTCTGGTGCCCAAGCAGACCATCGCCATCGCCGCCAAGTCGGCGGGATTGATGGCCATGGGCTTCATCGGTACGGTGGCGGATTTCAACGATACGGAAGGTTTACGCGCCGCCGTCCGCCGGTCGCGCAAATTCGGGTTCGAATGCGCCAGCGTCATTCACCCGTCGGGCATTTCGATTCTGAATAAAGAATTCATGCCGACGGAGACCGAGGTCGACCACGCGCGCCGTCTGGTCGCCGCCTATGACGAGGCGTTAAAGGCCGGGTCCGGCGCGATCACCGTTGATGGCAAGATGATCGACGTCCCGGTCGCCATCCGCGCGCAAAAACTGTTGGCGCGGTACGACGCGCTGATGGCGAAGCTGGGGGGATAGGCGAAGAATCGGGCGGAGGTTGGTCATGCGGTTGGGTTTTGTTCTGATCGTTGCGTTGCTGGGTTTCGCCTTCACGGCCGGGCCGGCGCCCGCCGCCGATTTCCCCATGCAAGCGAAACAGGTCGCGCCGAATGTCTACGCCGTCATCACCCCAACCCGGGATTTTCCCAATCCGAAAAACCGGGGTTGGAATTCCAACAGCGCTTTTGTCGTCACGGGCGAGGGGGTGATCCTGTTCGACACGGGCAGTTCCGCCGCCATCGGCCACGCCCTTAAGGCGGAAATCCGGAAGGTCGCGGATAAGCCCGTCCGCTGGGTGATCAATTCCCATTCCCACGGCGATCACTGGCTCGGCAATGCCGTGTTCAGGGAAACCGCCAAGGCGATTTATGCGTCCGGCCCGGCGAAGGAACGGATCGAGGCCAACGGCGATACCTGGGTCACGCGGTTCGACCGTATGACCAGCGGCGCCACCGGCAAGACCAAGGTCGTGCCGCCGGACACGGTGGTCAAGGGTCCGACCGATCTGGTTTTGGGCGGGGTCAAGGTGACGTTGTTCCTTTCCGGCAACAGCCACACGCCCGACGACGTCATCATGTGGCTGCCCGAATCCAAGGTGCTGGTTTCCGGCGACGTGGTGTATTCGGACCGCATGCCGTCGACGGGTGAATCGAACATGACCAACTGGATGAAGACGCTGGACAGGCTGATCGCACTTGGGCCCGCCGTCGTCGTGCCGGGGCACGGCAAGGTTGCGGACGCGGCGCGCCTTAAACGGCTTCGCGACCTTCTGCAGGCGTACTGGAACGCGGTCGAAAAGGAATACAAGGCCGGCAAGCTGGACTATCAGATGACGCCCGATGTGACGGCGGCGCTGGGTGCTTATGCCGCCGACTTCCCGGGGTTGGAAGAAAAGGTCAAACGTGACATCCAGGCCGTGTTTCTGCAGGTCGAGGACGCGAACTTCAGATAACGAAAATTGGGAAAGCGTCGGGCGGGGTCGGGCCGCCTTACGCACCGGCGCGGGCTTCTTCCACCAGGGTCAGCCGCCACATTTCCCTTTCGTACTTCGCGTAATCAAATCCGGTGCCCGAGTGGATTGTGCAGCGGTTGTCCCACACCACGATGTCGCCCGGCCGCCACTGCCATTTGACCGTGAACTCCGGCCCCGTGACGTAGGGCAGCATGTTGCGCCAGATCATCACGCTTTCGTCCTCGACGCCTTCCAGATCCCATTTGTCCAGGTCGGCGGCGGTGACCGGCTGGCCTGTCGGCACGATGGCGCAGGTCGAACTGTTCAACCCATAAAGCGACGGCCGCCCGGTGACCGGATGTTTCAGCACGAGCGGCACCCGGTTCGGCGGATTCTGTTTGCGCTGTTCCGGTGTCAGCACCGGATATTCCGGCGAATAGGCGTTGATCTTTTTGTCGTGGTGGGCGAGGGAGCAAACGGCTTCCAAGTTATCCAGTTTCGCCCGATCGGCGTCCGGCAGGCTGGCATAGGCCTTCTGCATGTCGGCGAACAGCGTTTCCGAACCTTCGGCCGGAGCCTTGCGGCAATGAAAGACCGAGCCGATGGGCGGGCGCTGCCGAAAGGTGGAATCCGTGTGCCATACGGGCCGGCGGGTTTCCGGGCTATAGCGGATGTCCGCGTCGCTTTTCAGCTGCGGCACCTGCAACAACTGCGCCGCTGGTTTGCCGTCCTTGTGGCGGATGTTGCCGATGCGGAGAATGGGAAAGCCCTGGACGGTCTTGTCTTCCCGGGCGGTCTGGGTTTTCTGTTCGACCACGCCGAACACTTCGGACCATTTGACCAACGCTTCCGGCGCCAGATCGGCCAGCGAGTCGGCGCGCACCGCCAGAAGCCCGCCGTGCTCCAGCCACAGCCCCCTGGCCCAGGTTTGGAATGCCGGATCGGCCAGGTCCGCGGCCGTAACCTCTTCAATTGCAATGCCGAAATTGCCGTTAAGCGGGGTGGTTTTGTGGTGCATGGGGGCTGCTTTCGCTGATTGTTTCCGGTCAAAGGATACGCTTCGGCCCGCCAAATTCAAGCCCCGGGACAGCGGATCGGCGGAGTGGAGGCCGGGCGGATTTTCTGGTACGATCCATTGATCATATCTGAACGCGCTTGGTGATAGAGGCGACAAGTCGTGCGGCATTTCATTCCGGCATTGGCGTTAATCGTTCTTTTGGGGCTCACCCCGTTCGGCGCAGCCGACGTCAACGAGGGCGCCAAGGGCCAGAGCACGCCGGCCCCGGCGCCGGCAAGCGAGACGGTCCGCAACCCGTTCGGCATCGAAGAGCCGTCCGGCGACTGCATGACGAAGACGAAGCCGACGTCTTAAGGTCCGGTCAATCGCACCTTGTTTGTCTGACGCGGCGTGCGCCTGCGCCCGGTGCGCGCGTCTGCGTCACAGTACCCCGGCCGCCAGCACCTGATTGCCGCCGCGCCAGATCATGTCGAGCGCCACATAGGCGACGACGGCAAGCCCGATGCAGGCGATCCAGTGATTGCATTCCAAAATCTGCGCGACGAAGTTCGCCGCGAACGCCATCAACAAAATCGACAGCGCTAGGCCGAAGATCAGCATCCCCGGCGCGCCGTGAGCTGCGCCCGCGACGGCCAACACGTTATCCAACGACATCGTTATGTCGGCGATGATGATCGAAATGACCGCGCTGCGGAGTGATTTCTGCGGTTGCTCCGGCGCGTCCGGGTCGGCGTCCGGATCGGGCATGCCGAGGGCGCCCGAACGGATTTCCTGCCACATCTTGAACGCGACCCAGAGCAGCAACAGCCCGCCCGCCAGCGTCAGGCCGATGATCTGCAACAGATAATAGGTGACGGAGGCAAAGCAGATCCGAAGCACCATTGCGACGACGATGCCCATAGCGATGGCTTTTTTGCGAAGCGCCGGGGAAAGACCCGCCGCCGCCATGCCGATGATGATGGCGTTGTCGCCCGACATCACCAGGTCGATCATCACGACCGAGGCGAACGCCTTAAAATTGAATTGCAGAAGCTGGTCAATCAGGTCCACGGGCAGGTCCAGGATAAAGCCCAAGGGGCGGAGTCTCGGTGTTCAGTCCGCCCCTATGCCGATCAGCGGTGCTGTCATCGATTGTCTTCGGTGATCATGTCCGATGCTTTTTCGCCGATCATGATCGCCGGGGCGTTGGTGTTGCCGGAGGTTATCGCCGGCATGATCGATGCGTCTACCACACGCAAGCCCTGAACGCCATGGACACGCAACCGGTCGTCGACCACCGCGGCGGAGTCCGACCCCATCTTGCAGGTCCCGACGGGGTGATAGATGGTGGCGGCGATCTTCTTGGCGCCTTCCAATACCTGTTCGTCGGATCCGTCGAACCCCGGGCCCGGTCTTTCCTCGCCGGAAATGTAGGGGCTGAGCGCCTTGGTTGCGGCCAGCCGCCGCGCGTGTTTGACGGAATCGATGGCGACCCGTTTGTCCAGCTCCGCCGAGAGATAGTTGGGCGTGATGATCGGATAGTCGCGGAAATCCGGCGAGGCGAGGCGGATGTCGCCTTTGCTTTCCGGCCTAAGCTGGCAGACCGACATGGTGAAGGCGGAAAACTTGTGCGGGCCTTCCGCCGGGCTGTCCGCCGACCAGGGCTGGATGTGGTATTGGATGTCCGGCGTGTCGAGCCCGTCGCGCGATCGCGTGAAGATACACGCCTGACTGGCGGCCATGGTCAGCGGCCCCGACCGTTTGAACAAAAATTCTAACCCCATGCCGATTTTAGCCAAGGGATTGCCGACCTGATCGTTCAGCGTGATCGGCTGGTGGGTGCGGAAAACGAGGCGAAGCTGCAAATGATCCTGCAAGTTGCCGCCGACGCCGAGCAGGTCTTTGACCACCGGAATGCCGAGGCTTTGCAGTTGATCGCCGGGGCCGATGCCGGACAGCATCAACGTCTGCGGCGAGCCGATGGCCCCCGCGGACAAAATGATTTCCCCGCGGCAGGCGGCATAGGTGTTCCGCCCCTTTACGTCGTATTCGATGCCGACGGCGCGGCCGTCCCTGGTGGTCAGGCGTTTGGCTTGCGCGTGCACGTGAATGTCCAGATTCGGGCGGTGCTTGACGGGGTTCAGATATCCAACGGCGGTGGAACAACGCAGTCCGTTGCGCGTCGTCAGTTGAAAATACCCCGCACCTTCCTGGTCGGCGCCGTTGAAGTCGTCGGTTTCGGGGATGCCGATTTCCGTGGCGGCTTCGACGACGGCGTCACAGATTTCGCGCCGGATTCGGGTGTTGGATACTGCCAGCGGGCCACCCGCGCCGTGGCGGTCATCGCCGCCGTTTTCCTGATCTTCCGCGCGCTTAAAATAGGGCAGTACGTCTTCAGACGACCAGCCGACGTTGCCCAGCTGCCGCCAATGATCGAAGTCCTGATCCTGGCCGCGGATATATAAAAGCCCGTTGATGGAACTGGACCCGCCCAGCACCTTGCCGCGCGGCCAGTTAAGCGCCCGCCCGCCGATGCCCGGGTCCGGCTGGGTTTTGTAACACCAGTCGGTGGTAGGGTTCCCCATGGTTTTGAAATAACCGACGGGAATGTGAATCCAGGGATTAGTGTCCTTGCCGCCCGCTTCCAAAAGCAGCACGCGCTTCGACGGGTCGGCAGAAAGACGGTTGGCGACGACGCATCCGGCGGAGCCCGCGCCGACGACGATGTAATCGTATTCGTTAGATGCCGTCATAGTTAGATGGATGTCCGATGTCTTCCTGGATCAGGAGTGTACCCCCGATCCGGTCAGGAAATAGGGCCAATTGCCGTGAAACTAAGGCTCCTCCCGCCGCCGCTTCACCATGGCTTGATGGCCTTTTTTGCCATTCAGGTTCAGTCCTTCGCGTTCTTTTTGCGCCGACCGGGGTTCCTTGGTGTCCTCGGCGATCTTGGCCCGCAGCTTATTGTGTTTCTCGGCCTTTTTCTTGTTCACCATCGCCCGGTAGGGCTTCCGCTTTTTCGAGATCTTCGACTAGAAGATGACATGCAGCAGCGTCGAACCGATAAACCAGGTGACGGGAATGGAAACCATCGTCGTGACCCAGAAGATGATCTGGATCGGCAGGAGCCGTCCGGTCACTCTCATGTGATAATAGAATATCACGGCAATGAGGCAGACCTCGAACGCCAGCATGGTGCGGACGCCGTAAGTTTTCATGATCGGCACGGGCTTGCTCGGCTTGCCGAATGCCTTGGTGATACTGGTCATCATGCCGCCGATGATGCGCATCAAAAGCAAAACGATGCATGTCGCCACCACCAGGTCCGTGTCCTGGGTGAAGTGGAAAAACGACAGCAGGGAATCAAGATAACCCATGCGCGCCCCGATGGTCTGTATTGCTCTTAGGGCCGGGGGCTAGCGCGTTTGGCCGAAGTTTCATCAATTTCCAGCAGGCGCGGCCGCGCCGCCGCGAAGCGCCGCGCCAGCCCACAACGCAAACAGGATGCCGCCGGCGCCGAACGCCGCCATCGCCCAGAATGCGCCGGCCGGGGACCAGCCGAACAAATATCCGCCGGTGAACGACCCCAGGCTGAACCCGAGCCCCATGACCATGGCGTACAGGCTTTGCGCCGTCGCCGAATAATGCAGCGGCACCCGTTCGGCGATCAAATGGATGATTCCCAGGTGCGTCGCCCCGAAGCTGAGCGCGTGCATCGCCTGTAGCGGGATCAGCCAGCCGATGTCGGTGGTCGCGCCGGTGCCGAGCCAGCGCACCGCCGCCGCCGCCGCGCCGATCATGATCAGCCGCAGCGCGCCGATCCGGGCGACCACCGCGGCGGCGAAGGAAAACAGGATGATTTCGGCGACCACGCCCTCGGCCCATAAAAGGCCGATGACGTCCTTGCCCTGATCGGCGTTCGTCCAATGGATGGAACCGAAATTGTAATAGACGATGTGCGATGCCTGGACGAGCGTCGCCGCCGTCACCGCCTGCCACATGCCGGGGACCGCGATGACGTCGCGAAACGGCCTGCCGTCCGGCGCGGCCGGCGCGTGGCGGGTGTCGGGCAGGGCGAGTGCTGCCGCCGCCGTCAATCCGATGGTGATCAGGATGGCCCAGTGGATCCAGTCGGCGGGCCTGCCTTTGAGCAATATGCCGCCGCCGAAGGCGCCGATGATAAAGGTGATCGACCCCCACAATCGCACCCGGCCGTAGTCGAACGCTCGGACGGACCGCGTCAGCATGGTCAGGCTTTCCTGCAGCGGCATCAACGGACCCCAGAACACGAAATAGACGATCGTGACGGCCAATATGTCGGCAAGGCCGTTGGTGAACGGGAAGACGACGAACGCGCCGGCGCCGGCGAGCGCCAATCCGATCATAAATTTTTTCCGCGTCCCCCTGCGGTCGACATGGCGGGCGACGAAGGGCGTCACCGACAGTTTGGCCAGCGTGCCGAGGGCGAAAACTAATCCTATGTTTTCCGGGCTGAGTCCTTTCGCTTTCAGCCATAAGGGCCAGAACGGGCCGTAAATACCCATGACCAAAAAGATGCCGCCGTAAAACGCGGCAAGCCGCAACGGCGCGGAACGGTCGCGGTCGTCGGTCATGCGGATCGGCCCTTTGCAAGGTCCCTGAGGTACGTAAGGCCTTGGATGGACCTGACGCCGTACCAGGACAGCATTTCGCCGTCGACCAGCATGCCCTTGGCGGCGTGGGCCGTGTGGGCTATGCGGAATTCGTTCAGGTCGTTCCGGCCGAAGGCAAAGGGCTCGCTCGAAAACAGCACCAGGTCCGTCTCGGAAAGCACCGCTTCGGATAGATCGATTTCCGGATAGCGTTCGCGCCCGGCGCCGCCGACCGTGCGCCACCCGGCGAGCGCCAGAAAGCGGCTGATGTAGGTATCGGCCGACACCGTCATCCACGGGTCTTTCCAGATCAGGTACAGTACGCGCCGGGGCGACGGAGTTATGGTTTCCCTAAATTCGGCAAGCGCCGCGTCGAACGCATCGGCCAAGCGGGCGGCGGCGTCGGCGCGCCCGAACAGGCCGCCTATCAGCCGGATCAGCGGTCCATTGTCCGCGGGCTCGATCGGATGCGTGACGACCGACAGGATGCCGCGCCGCTGCAATTCCGCCGCCATGTCCTTCGGGTTTTCGTCGATGTTCAAAAGCGCATGGGTGGGGCGGGCGGCCTGTACCTTTCGCCAGTTCACCTTTTTCGTGCCGCCGACACTGGCGACTTTCTTGACCCGGTCCGCGGGATGAATGCAGTAGGTCGTGCGCCCGACGATACGGTCTTCAAGGCCCAGCGCGAACAGCGTTTCCGTCAGGGACGGCACGAGAGAAAGGATGCGCGCCTCCAGCGCCGGATCGAAACGGCGGCCCAATGCATCGGCCAAGGCGCCGCCGGTCATGAGGCTTCGTCCAACTGGGCGGCCTCCGCCGCTTCGATCTGTTCGTGGGCGGCAAGCCAGGCCTGCTCCGTCGCCGCCAGCGCATCCTTCGCTTTCTTATGAGCGACCTGCATTTCCATCAGCTTTGCGGTGGGGCCGTCATAGGCGCCGGGTTCAGCCAGTTTCGCCTCAATCTTGGAAACCCGCGCGGCCAGGCGCTCCATTTCTTTTTCCGCGTCGCGGGCGGTCTTGCGCAGGGCGGTGGTTTCTTCGCGCTTCAGCGCGCGAAGCCGGCGCATTTCCCGCTTGTCGGGCGCGCCGGCGCCGTCGTCTTTTTCGGCGCGGGTGCGGCGCCGGGCCTTGCGGCGTTCTTCCATCAACAATTTGGCATAGGCGCTCAGATCGTCGTCGAACTGCCGGCATCCGCCGCCGGCGACCAGCCACAACCGGTCGCAGACCAGATCGATCAGGTGCGCGTCGTGGGTCACCAGGATCACCGCGCCGTCATAATCGTTCAGCGCGTGGACCAGCGCCTCGCGCGCGTCGACGTCCAGGTGGTTGGTCGGCTCGTCCAGCAAAAGAATGTGCGGCGCTTCCGTCGACATCAACGCGAACAAAAGCCGCGCCTTTTCCCCGCCGGAAAGAACCTGAACCTTGCTGTCGGCCAGATCGCCGGAAAATCCGAACCGGCCCAGATGCGCGCGGACTTTCGGTTCCGTCGCCATGGGCATGGCGCGGGCCATGTGTTGATAGGGGCTTTCGTCGAGGCGCAGTTCCTCCGCCTGATGCTGCGCGAAGTAGCCAACCTTCAGTTTCGATGATTTGACTAGCTTACCGTCGATCGGTTTCAGCCGGTCTGCCAGCATCTTTATCATCGTTGATTTGCCGTTGCCGTTGGCGCCGATCAGTCCGATGCGATCGTCCATGTCGATGCGCAGGTCAAGGTTGCTCAGCACCGGCGGGCCGTCGCCGTATCCGGCCGACGCGTGGTCCAGGTTGATCAGCGGCGGCGACAACGGGTCCGGGTTCGGGAAGTTGAAGGTCGTCGTTTTTTCTTCGATCACGGTGGCGATGGGTTCCATCCGCGCCAATTGCTTCAACCGGCTTTGCGCCTGACGCGCTTTGGTCGCCTTGGCGCGGAACCGGTCGACGAAAGCCTGGATGCGCCGCTGTTCCGACAATTGCCGGGCATGCAGTTTCGCCTGCTGGGATTGCTGTTCCCGGCGGGTGCGCTCGAACCGGTCGTAGTTACCGGCATAGCGGTTGATCTTTTGATCGTGCAGGTGGGCGATTTCCTCGACGACCTTGTTCAGCAGCGTGCGGTCGTGGCTGATGACCAGCAGCGTGCCCTGCCACGTCGCCAGATAATCCTCGAGCCACATGGCAGCTTCCAAATCCAGGTGGTTGGTCGGTTCGTCCAGCAACAGAAAATCCGGGCGCGCGAACAACGTCGCCGCCAAGGCTACGCGCATCCGCCAGCCGCCGGAAAATTCCTTGCACGGGCGCGCCTGGGCCGCTTCGTCGAAGCCGAGGCCCGCGAGGATACGGGCCGCCCGGGCGGGCGCGGTCTGTGCGTCGATGTCGGCCAGCCGGTTATGGATGTCGGCGATCCGGCCCGGGTCCGTCGCGGTTTCCGCCTCGGCCAGCAGGCGGGCGCGCTCCGTATCGGCGGCGAGGACCGTGTCGATCAAACTTTCGTCGCCCAAGGGTGCTTCCTGGGTGACGGTGCCGATGCGCGCATTGCGGCGCATGGAGACGCTGCCCTGGTCGGGCGACAGATCGCCCAGGATCAGCCGGAACAACGTCGTCTTGCCGGCGCCGTTGCGCCCGACCAACCCGATCTTTTTGCCCTTGGGCAGGTGGATGGTCGCTTGGTCGAACAGCACCCGGCCGCCGAGCCGGAAGGTCATGTCGTTTACGTGTAGCATGGCGCTGGTGATAGCACGCCGGGCGGCGGTGGGAAATGGCGGGATAGGGAGGGCTGCGAAGGCCCAAGGCGCGGGTGGCGCCGGGAAATCAGAAAGCCGGGCCGCGGTTGGTGGGGGTAGGGGAAACCGCGGTCCGGCTTGTTATCGAAAGCCCGATTATGGGGGGAGAGGAGGATCTGCCTTCCGATGATCCAGTTTTAAGAGGACCTCAAAAAAACATATGAAAATGCTGCATCGCTGGGCCCGGCGGGGCGCTGATACGCCGTCCGGGAGGCTTTGACCGCAGGACCGCCGCCGCATCTGCAGGCGTTCGACGGCCGCGGCCATTTCGTACTCACAGTCTTGTGAGTTATCGTTAGGGCGTCAAGGGTATTTTCGTGGGTAAAATCGCCGCAAACCCGCCGTGGATAAGGGTTTAACGGCTTCCATCGCGCGACATGACGTTAAATGCTATATAGTTTTCAGGGGATTATGACACTGCTAAGTCAATGTCGCCGCTAGATTTGTTGCTGCATGCTATTCAACACTAATACTTCAGTTATATATAGGGTCTAGATAAGTCTCTTGCAATTAATCGATCATACCGATTAAAAAGCCTCTATGGTCGTTCATCTGCCCACCCTGCGTCAGTTGCAATATCTGACGGCGCTTGCCGACGAGCTTCATTTCAGCCGCGCCGCCGACCGCTGCCACGTGACCCAGTCGACGCTCAGCGCCGGCCTGCAGGAACTTGAAACCATCCTCGGCGCCGCCCTGGTCGAACGCACTAAGCGCCGAGTGCGGATGACGCCGTTGGGCGAAGATTTCGTCGCCCGCGCCCGTCGAATCCTCACCGAGGTCGAAGACATGGCCGTGATGGCGACGGCCGGCAAGGAACCGCTGGCGGGTCTTCTGCGGATGGGCGCCATACCGACCATCGGGCCCTATGTCCTGCCGAGAATCATGGGGCCGCTGCGCGCGTCCTACCCCGACCTCAGGCTTTTCCTGCGCGAGGACAAAACGCCGGATTTGATCGCGGCGCTGGACGGCGGCGCCATCGATGCCGCGCTGATTGCCTTGCCAGTGGATGTTGCCGGGCTTGATTTCGTGACTTTGGCCGACGACCCGTTCTGGTATGCTGCCCGGCCCGATCATCCGCTCGCCGGTGGGCGCGCGCCGCTTAATCCGGAAGACTTGCCGACGGACGATCTGATTCTTCTGGATGACGGACACTGCCTGCGCGATCAGGTGTTGGCGATCTGCCCTGACCGGCGCCAGGCGGCGCGGCCGGGCGCGTTTCAAGCGACCAGCCTTTACACCTTGGTCGAACTGGTCGCTGGTGGGTTCGGCACGACATTGCTTCCCGAAATCGCGCTGAAGTCCGAGCTGCTGCAGGGCGCGGCCATTTCTGTCCGCCCACTGGCCGGCAAGGTCGGGCGGAAGATCGCGCTGACCTGGCGGCGGAATTCTCCCAGGCGCGCGGAATATAGGCTGTTGGCGCAGTTCCTCAGGAACGGTCTTGCCAAATCCGCCGCGGATTAACGCAGGCGCGATTTTGCGATTTTCGGGACAACCGCCTTTCCCTTGCAAGCCGGTCCCGGAGAGACTATAAACCGCGCCGTTCCCCCTTCTGCGGACGTGCCGGCCAAGTATGCCAGCCGGGCCGGAGACCCAAGCCCGCCGGGAACACTGCAACCAACGAACATCATCAAGGATTTAAATTATGGCTCTTGAGCGCACCCTTTCCATTATCAAACCCGATGCGACTCGCCGCAACCTCACCGGCAAGATCAATGTCCGGTTCGAGGAAGCCGGTCTCAGGATCGTTGCGCAGCGCCGGGTGCAGCTCACCAAGGAACAGGCCGAAGGTTTCTACGCGGTTCACCGCGAGCGCGCGTTCTTCAACGACCTGGTGGCGTTCATGATCTCGGGCCCCATCGTGGTTCAGGTTCTGGAAGGCGACAAAGCCGTCGTCCGCAACCGAGAAATCATGGGTGCGACCAACCCGGCCAATGCCGACGAAGGCACCATCCGCAAGGACTTCGCCGAAAGCATCGAGGCGAACTCCGTGCACGGCTCGGACAGCCCGGAAAACGCGGCAATCGAAATCAATTACTTCTTCAGCGCATTAGACATCGTTGGGTAACCCCAACGGATTTCAACCCCGAGGGTTGATCAACGATGACGTTTCAGAGACCGCGCCGTCGATGACGGCGCGGTCTTCTTTATCCACGCTGACGCGGCCTTCGGCGATCAGGCGGACGGCCAGCGGATAGATGTCGTGTTCGCGTTCGAGAATGCGCGCCGCCAACGTATCCGGCGTATCGTCGCCCATCACCGGCACCACGGCCTGGGCGATGATCGGGCCAGTGTCCATGTCGCGGCGGACGTAATGCACCGTGCATCCGGCGAACCGGACGCCCGCCGCCAGAACCTGTTCCTGCACGTCGAGGCCCTTGAACGCCGGCAGCAGCGACGGATGAATGTTGATCATTTTGTCGCTCCACCGGTCGACGAATTCGTCCGACAGCAGACGCATGAACCCGGCGAGGCAGACGAGGTCGACCCTCGCATCCTCAAGCGCCCGGGTCATCTCCCGGTCGAAGGCGGCGCGGTCGGCGAAGGCCTTGTGGTCGATGGTCTGCGTCGGTATACCGGTGCCCTTGGCGCGTTCAAGCCCCATTGCGTTGGCATTGTTAGAAATCACCAGAACGATTTCCGCCGGGTAGGCGGGGTCGGCGCAGGCGTCGATCAATGCCTGCAGGTTGGATCCCCGGCCTGAGATCAGCAACCCGAGCTTCAGCCTGCTCATGACCCCCCGTCCTGGGGCAATCCGTCGATGCGGACCGTGCCGTCGCCGTCGACGATGTTGCCGATCCGGTAAACGGTTTCCCCGGCCTGAGCGAAATGGGCTTCCAGCGCGGCGGCGGCGTCCGTCGCGCAGAGCACCGCCATGCCGATGCCGCAGTTAAAGGTGCGGAACATTTCGGCCGGCGCGACGCCGCCCGCTTTCCTAAGCCAGCGGAATACGTCGGGCCGTTGCCATGCATTGGCGTCGATGACGGCGCCCAGCCCCGCCGGCAGGACGCGGGGCAGGTTTTCCGTCAGGCCACCGCCGGTGATGTGGGCCAGCGCCTTGACGCGTCCGGCGCGGACGGCCTCAAGGCAGCTTTTGACGTAAATCCGGGTCGGCGTCAGCAAAACATCGGCAAGGCTTCGGCTTTGGTCGAAGGGCGCTGCGTCGGCGTAGGTCAGCCCCGCGCGCTCCACCACCTTGCGGGCCAGGGAAAATCCGTTGGAATGCACGCCCGAAGACGCGAGCCCCAACACAATGTCGCCCTTGGCGACGGTCCCGCCGGTCAATTGCCGGCCGCGTTCGACGGCGCCGACGGCAAAACCCGCCAGGTCGTAATCGCCCTTGGCGTACATGCCCGGCATTTCCGCCGTTTCGCCGCCGATCAGCGCGCAGCCCGCCTGTCGGCAGCCTTCGGCGATGCTGGCGATGACCCGTTCGGCAACCTCGTTCGCCAGTTTGCTGGTCGCGAAGTAATCGAGAAACAACAGCGGCTCCGCCCCCTGAACCACCAGGTCGTTGACGCACATGGCGACGAGGTCGATGCCGACCCCGTCGTGCCCGCCCGTGTCGATGGCGATTTTCAGTTTGGTGCCGACACCGTCCGTGGCGGCGACCAGGATCGGGTCCTGGTAACCGGCGGCGCGCGGGTCGAAAAATCCGCCGAACCCGCCGAGCCCGCCCATGACCCCCGGCCGGTTGGTGGATTTCGCAAGCGGCCCGATGGCGTCGACCAGCGCATCGCCTGCGTCGATATCGACGCCCGCGTCTAGGTAACTCAGGCCCGGACCCTCGGATTTTCCTGGTCCGCCCTTGGATGTTGGGGTGTCGCTAATCCCTTCCTCCCTCGGTCGGGTGTGGTAGATTACGCCGCAATTCGGCCTTGTCCCGGCCTTAGGAATAAGGGACAAGGCGCCAGGTGAGCCGTTGGAGGCGAAGATACTGTATTCATGCGGGTTTTCAATGATCGATTGGCGGCGGGCCGTGCGCCCGGCGGCGCTGGCCGTTGGCTTGGCGATCTGGGCCGTGACGCCGGCCGCGCCGGCTTGGGCGCGGGTTCCGAATCCGTACGAAGTCCGGGGTGTCGAGGTCGACGTGACCGCCTCCACCGCCACCGAGGCGCGGCAGCAGGCGCATAGGGACGGGCAGGTCAGGGCCATGCGAATCCTGGTGGAGCGCATGACGCTCCGCAACGATTATCCGCGCATCCCGCAACTGTCGCCCGACGAAATCACCGAATACATCCAGGATTTTTCCATCGCCGAGGAAAAAACCTCCGCCGTCCGCTATCTGGCCAAGCTCAATTACCGGTTCCGCCCGGGCGAGGTGCGGGACCTGCTGCGCGCGTTCAACATCCCGTTCGCCGAAACGCCGTCGAAGCCGGTCCTGGTCCTGCCTATGCTGCAGCAGGCGGGCGCGATGCTGTTGTGGGACGAACCCAACCCCTGGCGCGCGGCGTGGCAGCGGCGGTCATCGCAGGTCAGCCTTGTTCCGACGATTTTGCCGTTGGGCGATTTGAAAGACGTCGCGACCATCGGCGTCGAACAGGTCACACAGGGCGACCGGCAGCGCCTGCAGGCCATGGCCGACCGCTACGGAGCCGGCAGCGTCGCGGTCGCGTTTGCCTCCATCCGCCATGATCCGGCGAAGTCGCTTTGGATACTGGACGTGACGCTGACCCGCTACAACGTGACCATCGATCCGCAGACCACGGTGGTGACCTACGTGTCCGATTTCGGCGAAACGTCGGGGTCGCTGCTGGCCCGCGCGGCGCTGGCCGTCACCCACCTGATCGAAGACAACTGGAAACGCGACAACCTTCTGCAGTCCGGCCGCCAGGACGCCATCGCCGTCGACGTGCCCATCGCATCGCTGGGCGATTGGGTCGGCATCAAGGCGCGGCTCGGCAAGGTCGCTGTTGTCCGCGAACTTGAAATGGTCATGTTGTCACGCGGCCGGGCGCAGATCATTCTGCATTTCATCGGTGATGTGGGGCAGTTGATCATCGCGCTGGAACAGGCGGATTTTGCGCTGCGCGGCCAGGGTGAAACCTGGACGCTTGAAAGTCTGGCCGCCAGGAAGACCGCCGGATGACGCGCGAGGCCCGAACGATTTATTGGCTGGTCGGTCTGCTGGCGGCGGGTATCCTGATCCATCTGCTGAGCGACATCCTGCTACCCTTCGTCGCCGGCATGGCGGTGGCCTATTTCCTTGATCCCGTCGCCGACCGGCTCGAGGGAAAGGGATGTTCCCGCGCCATTGCGACGACGATCATCACCGTCGCGTTTTTCGCCGCCGTCGCGGGCGTGGTGGCGGTCATTCTGCCGCTATTGCAGCACCAGATCGTCATGCTCATTGAATTAATGCCCGAGGTCATCGCCATGATCCGCGGCTGGGTCGAACCGTACCTGGGCGATCTGCAGGCAGAAATCCATGGCCAGGGCGCGGGCGAACTGAAAGACGCCGCCGGCAAATACGCCAGCAACATCATCAAGTGGATCACCGGCCTGCTGGGCAAGGTGTGGTCCGGCGGGCTGGCGTTCGTGCATGTGCTGTCGGTGGTCCTGATCACGCCGATCGTGTCGTTTTATCTGCTGCGCGAATGGGATGACATCGTCGCCTGGGTCGATGGCCACCTGCCGCACCACGCCGCCGACGAAATCCGCGAACAGGCCAAGCGTATCGACGAAACCATGGCCGGATTCATCCGCGGGCAGGCGAGCGTCTGTCTGTGTCTGGCGACGATCTACGGCGTCAGCCTGACGTTGATCGGGCTGAACAGCGGGCTTCTGGTCGGGCTCGGCGCCGGCCTGGTGTCGTTCATCCCGTATTTCGGTGCGGCCAGCGGCATCACGGTCGCGCTCGCCATCACATTTTTCCAATTCGGCGTCGAACAATGGGGGCCCATCGCCGCCGTCGCCGCGCTGTTCATTTCCGGCCAATTGCTGGAAAGTTATGTGCTGACGCCCAGTCTTGTCGGCGGCCGGGTCGGCCTGCATCCGCTTTGGATCATCTTCGCGCTGATGGCGGGCGGCGCCTTGTTCGGGTTCACCGGCGTGTTGCTGGCCGTGCCTGTCGCGGCGGTGATCGGGGTGCTGTTGCGCTATGCCTTGGGCCGGTACCGGGACAGCGCGTTCTTCACCCACGATGCGGTCGAAGAAAAACCCAAATCGCCGAATGACAATTCCGGCGGGGGCAAGGGCAGTTGAGCGGACCGCGCCAGATTCCCTTCACCTTCGATCAACGCCTGGCCCTAGATGCCGAGGATTTTCTCGTCACGCCGGCAAACCGCGACGCCGTTGCCTGGGTCGACCGCTGGCCTGATTGGACCGCGCCGCTTTTGACAGTGTGGGGCCCGGCGGGCGCGGGTAAGACGCACCTGACCCAGGTGTTCCTTGAGCGCACGGCGGGCCTGCTTGCGAAGACGCCGGACCTCCCGCGGCTTGCCGCCGAAGGGCCGCCCGCGGCCATTGCTGTCGACGGGCTTTATGATGGCGGCGGCATCGCGGCGGCAACGGAAGAAGCGCTGTTCCATCTGTTCAACCACGCTAAGCTGAACGGCGGGCATATCCTTTTGACCGGCCGCGCTGCGCCATCCCGCTGGTCCATAGAACTTGCCGATCTCAAATCCCGGCTGGTCGGCGCGCTAGCGGTGGAAATCACCGCGCCCGACGACGCGTTGATCGCGGCTCTGATCGTCAAACTGTTTTCCGACCGGCAGGTCCGCGTCGACGAAGATGTCGTCGCCTACATGACCCAGCGCATGGGCCGGACCTATCAGGCGGTCAGCGATCTGGTCGGCCGGATCGACCGCGCGGCGTTGGCTGAAAAGCGCCGCATTACCGTGCCGCTGGCGCGCGACGTCATGGCGGCGATGGGCGACGAACGGCCTTGACCCGGCGGGCGGGCGCTTCCTATCGTCCCAGGCAATAAACCACACCAGATTCCTAAGGGAGGATCACACCATGGATTTAGGCATCAAGGGTAAGAAGGCGCTGGTCTGCGCCGCGTCGCGCGGGCTGGGCCGGGGCTGCGCGGTTTCATTGGCGCGCGAAGGCGTCGATCTGACCATTTTGGCGCGCCAGCCGGAACCGCTTGAGGAAACGGCGCAGCAGATCCGCGATGAAACCGGCGCCAAGGTGACCACCGTCGCCTGCGACATCACGACCGAAGACGGGCGCAAGCAGGCGCTCGCCGCCTGTCCGTCGCCGGATATTCTGGTCAACAACGCGGGCGGCCCGGCGCCGGGCGACTTCCGCGATTGGGACCGAGACACCTGGATCAAGGCGATTGACGCCAACATGCTGACGCCGATTTTTATGATCAAGGCGACCGTCGACCAGATGATCGACCGCAAATGGGGCCGCATCGTCAACATCACGTCGGGCGCGGTGAAGTCGCCCATCGAAATCCTGGGCCTGTCGAACGGCGCGCGGGCGGGGCTGACCGGTTTCGTCGCCGGCCTGGCGCGCAAGACCGTGCGCCACAACGTCACCATCAACAACCTGCTGCCGGGGCCGTTCGATACGGACCGGCTGCGCTCCAACCTGGTGGTGCGGGCGGAAAAAGCGGGCGTATCGATTGAGGAGATGGAACGCGCCCGCATGGCCGAAAACCCCGCCGGGCGCTTCGGCTCGGTGCACGAGTTCGGTGAAATGTGCGCCTTCATCTGTTCCGATCAGGCGGGGTTCATGACTGGGCAAAACTTCCTCATGGACGGCGGTTTCTTCAACAGCACCATGTAGGGCGGAGACGCGCCCCCTGGTGGTGCTAGAAGGCCCTTAACCCCCGGTAAACGTTGTCATCGTAATATCACGTTCGGGCCGGTGACTCACCGGCCCGGGCGGAGTACACTTGGGCAATGGACGACGTACAATCTTCCCAATCCGGCCAGAAGGACGGCAAGTCGGTGGACGCCGCGCATGCGCCCAAGCGCGCGGGTCACCGAAAATCCCGCGTCGACCACCTTAAGGAACGGTACATCAACCGCGAGGTTTCCTGGCTCGCCTTCAACCGCCGTGTGCTTGAGGAAGCTAACAATCCGCATCACCCGCTTTTGGAGCGGCTGCGCTTCCTGTCGATTTCGGCGTCCAACCTTGATGAATTTTACATGGTCCGCGTCGCCGGCCTTAAAGGTCAGGTGCGGGCTGGCGTCACCATGCCGTCCGAAGACGGTCGCACGCCTGCCGAACAGCTTCTCGCCATCCATCAGGAGGTCGCCCGCCTGATGGAAGCTCAGCACGATTGCTGGGGCTCTCTGGCCCGGGAACTGGCGGCGGAGGACTTTGACGTTCTTCGCGCCGAAGACTTGACCCACCGTGACCGCACGTGGCTTCGCCAATACGTCGACGCCATAATGCCGGTGCTGACGCCGCTTGCCGTCGACCCAGCGCACCCGTTTCCGTTTTTGCCGAACCTGGGCTTCGCACTGGTTCTCAGCCTGACCCAGCCGGAAATGGAAGAACCATTGCGCGCACTCTTGCCCGTGCCCAACCAGTTGGACCGGTTCGTCCGGCTGCCGGGGCGGGAAATCCGCTTCATCCCGCTTGAAGACGTGATCGGCGAATTCCTCGACCTGTGGTTCCCCAACTTCAAGGTCCTGCAAAAGGCTACTTTCCGGTTGCTGCGCGACAGCGAAATGGAAATCGACGAAGAAGCCGAAGACCTGGTCCGCACGTTTGAATCCGCCTTGAAACGCCGCCGCCGCGGCAGCGTCATCCGCCTGACTTTCAATGCCGCCGCGCCGCAGGAACTGCGCGACTTCGTCATCGGCGAATTGGGAGCGTCGTCGGAAGACGTAATGCCGAACCTGGGGCTTCTGGGTCTGGTCGACACCAAGCAGCTGATCCTGAGCGAACGGCCGGATCTGCTGTTTTCGCCGTTCAACGCCCGGTTTCCGGAACGCATCCGCGACTTCGGCGGCGACATCTTCGCCGCCATCCGCCAAAAGGACATCATCGTCCATCACCCGTATGAAAGTTTCGACGTGGTGGTCCAATTCGTGCGACAGGCCGCGCGCGACCCCAACGTCGTCGCGATCAAACAAACGCTTTACCGCACGTCCAACGATTCGCCCGTCGTCGCCGCGCTGATCGAAGCCGCCGAGGCGGGCAAATCCGTGACCGCGCTGGTCGAATTGAAAGCCCGGTTCGACGAAGAAGCCAACATCCGTTGGGCGCGGGATTTGGAGCGCGCGGGCGTGCAGGTCGTTTATGGCTTCGTCGACATGAAGACCCACGCCAAGGTCAACCTGATTGTCCGCCGCGAAGGAACGGAACTCCGCCCTTATTGCCATTTCGGGACCGGCAACTACCACCCGATCACGGCCAAGGTGTATACGGACCTGAGCTTCTTCACCTGCGACAAGGACCTGGCGCAGGACGCATCCAAGCTGTTCAACTACATGACCGGGTACGCTAAGCCGACGGCAATGAAGAAACTGGCATTTTCGCCGTTCACGCTTCGCGATAAACTGGTCGACCTGATCGACGCCGAAATCGACAACGCCAAGGCCGGTAAGCCGGCAGCGATCTGGGCGAAGATGAATTCGCTGGTCGATCCGGTGATGATCGAAGCGCTTTACGAAGCCTCCCAGGCGGGGGTGAAGATCGAACTGATCATCCGCGGCATTTGCTGCCTGCGGCCCGGCGTTGAAGGCATGTCGGAAAACATCCGCGTTAAAAGTATCGTTGGGCGGTTTTTGGAACATTCACGGGTCGTCTGCTTCGGTAACGGCCACGCCCTGCCGTCGCGCCACGCCAAGGTGTATATTTCCTCCGCCGACTGGATGCCTCGGAACCTCTATCGCCGGATCGAAACATTGGTCCCGATCGAAAACGAAACCGTCCATACCCAGGTGCTGGACGAAATCATGGGCGCCAACCTGCGCGATGCGGCGCAAAGCTGGGAATTGGACGGCGCCGGCGGCACCCGGCGGCTGGATATGGACGGGTTTTCGGCGCATAATTATTTCATGACCAATCCGTCGCTTTCCGGACGCGGCAGTGCGCTTGACCGCACTGGCGGTCACAAGTCCCATTCGCTCCGAAAGCAGGGCGGCTGACCCGCGGCCCGCGCCCCGGAAGGCCTTAAACCCCGAACAGGGCAGGTTTCCCCGTATGAGCCTTCTTAGAAATTCCGGCGCCGGTGATGCGGCCTCCAATTTTGGGCGCCCCGGCGGGGATGATCATCACGGGCGGGTTGCGGTGATCGACATCGGGTCCAATTCGCTGCGCCTTGTGGTTTACGATACGCCGGCCCGCCTGCCGGTTCCGATCTTCAACGAAAAAGCCGATTGCGGGCTCGCCCGGGGGCTCGAAAAAACGGGCAAGCTCAACCCGGAAGGGGTAGAGCACGCGCGCAATGCGCTGGCCCGGTTCATTCGCCTGGCCCAGGTGATGGGGGTGGAGCGCATGGAACTGGTCGCCACCGCAGCCGTGCGCGATGCGGCCGATGGCCCCAAGTTCGTCGAGGAAATCGAATCCACCTTCGGTGTCACCGTGCAGATCCCGTCGGGCGCGGAAGAAGCCCGGCTTGCGGCGCTTGGCCTGCTCAGCGGGGTTCCCGACGCCGACGGCCTGTTGGGGGACCTGGGGGGCGGCTCGCTCGACCTGATTGCCCTCGACCGCGGCCAGTTCGGCGCCAACGCTACTTTGCCGCTGGGTCACCTGCGGCTGCCCGAGGCGGCCGGCGGCAACGTTGCCAAGGCCGCCCGCCGGGTCGACGACATGCTTGCGCCGCACGACTGGATCAAAGACGCCAAGGGCCGGACGTTTTTCGCGGTCGGCGGATCGTGGCGCACGTTGGCGCGCATCTTCATTGAACAGACCAAATATCCCGTCCACATCATCGACGGCTTTACCATGAGCTATTCCGGCGCGTGCAACTTTACCGACGTGATCGCGGGGTTAAGCCAGAATAGCCTAAAGCAGATGAAATCGGTACCGCGCCGGCGGGTTGAAAATCTGCCGTTCGCGGCCGTCGCCATGCGGCGCTTGTTGGACATGGCGCGCCCCGCGCAGGTCGTATTTTCCGGCTTCGGTATGCGCGAGGGCCAGATGCTGAAAGGGCTGCCCGAAGACATCCGCCGCCAGGACCCGTTGATCGCCGGGTGTGAAACGCTCGCCGAACGGGCCGGCCGGTTTAGCCTGTTGGGCGCTGAAATGCGGGATTGGATGGCGCCGCTTTTCCCCGATGAAACACCCAGGCAGGCGCGGCTCCGCTATGCCGCTAGTCTGCTGAGCGACATCGGCTGGATCGAACACCCCGATTACCGCGCCCGGCATTCGTTTTTCCGGGTGTTGCGCCTGCCGTTCGCCGGGCTGACCCATCCAGACCGCGCCTATTTGGCCAAGGCCGTGTTCATCCGCTACAACGGCGACCCGGACGAAGATTTCGCCGCCGCCCCCATCGGGCTTTTGAACGACGACGATCTGCGCCATGCCAAGGCGGTGGGGTATGCGCTGCGCCTGGCTCACACGGTTTCGGGCTCGGCGCCCGAACTGATCGGCAAGACGGCGTTGGCGCCCAGCGGGAAAATTCTAACGTTGAAACTGCCGGTGAAAGGCCCGGACGTTTTCTTCGGCGATGCGGTGGAACGGCGCCTTAAGACGCTTGCCAAGTCCTTAGGCTTCGACGACTGCGCCTTCGGCGACGTATAGCACCCGCCCAACCGTTATCCTTCGATCAGCGGCACGGCCTTGAAACAATCCAGCGCCAGCGCCCGGTTGTAGACCCCCCGCGTTTTCGGCAACGCATCCCAATCCAGTTCGCCAGGATGGCGCAGCATCAGATGGTCGAGCGCCGCGGCGACCGTGATGTCCGCCTGGGTCAGGTCATCGCCCAAGTACCAGGGGCCCTCCGGCGACGCGTTGGCTTCGATCCATTCCAGGCACAGTTTGATTTGGTGGCGCACCCGGTGCCGCCACTGCAGGGACGGCGCATTGGCATGCAGGTTTTTGTCGATGGATAACGCCACACACTTTTCCGATATTCCGACGCCGATGGTGGCGGCGCGCAGCACGGCACGGCGCCGGGGGCCGTCCGGCGGGGTCAGGGCGTTTTTCGGGCCGGCGAGCTCGTCCAGATAATCTAGGATCACCAGACTGTCGAAAATCTTTTCGCCGTCGGGCAGGATCAGCACCGGCACCTTGATCAGCGGATTGATGTCGGCGACCTGATCGGCATTCCTGAAAACGGACAGCACGTTCCGTTCATACGGGACGCCGTAATAATGCATGCTCACCGCGACGCGGCGAAGGAACGGCGAGTCGTACTGGCCGACAAGAACATGCGTGCCGGTCATGCGCCGTCGACCTCGTCGACCTCAATGATTTCGATGCGGTTGCCGTTCATGGCAAGGCCGATGTCGCCGCTCCTGAGCTTCAACGCCAGTTCGCCAAACACTTTGCCCCGCCATCCGCCGAGCGCCGGCACTTGGGCGTCCTTGCCGAAGGCAGCGATGTGGTCGATCTCGTCCGCAGTCGCGATCAGCCGCTGCGCGACGCCTGAATCCTCGGCGCACATCTTGAGCAGAACCTTCAACAGGTCGGCGACGGGGCCGATGCCGTGCGGCAGGACGATCTGTTCGCGCGGGCGCGGGCATTCGCCCTCCGGCAGGTCGAGTGCCCGGCCGACGGCCTCGATCACCTGCTTGCCTTGCCAGCCTTCCGCCATTTTGGCGGAAAAGCCGCGGATGCGGGCGACCTGCTCCACCGTCTTCGGCGGGTGATGAGCGATTTCGACCAGGGCTTCGTCCCGCAAAATCCGGTTGCGCGGCACGTCGGCGCGTTGTGCTTCCGTTTCGCGCCAGGCCGCGGCCTCGCGCAGCACCGCCAACACCCGGGGCGACGGTTTGCGGATTTTGATCCGCTCGAACGCTTCCTGCGGGTCGGTGATGTAGAAGTCCATGGACTGGAGCGCTTCCATCTCCGCCGCGACCCAGTCGGCGCGGTTGTTCTTCTCCAGCATCCCCGAAAGTTTTTCGTAAACCGTCCGCAGATGCGTCACGTCCGACAGCGCATAGGTCAATTGCTTTTCCGAAAGCGGCCGCGCCGACCAGTCGGTGAAGCGGGAGCTTTTATCGATGGATTTACGCGCCAGTTTCGAAACCAGCGTTTCATAACCGACGGAATCGCCGAACCCGCAGACCATGGCCGCCACCTGGGTGTCGAAAATCGGCCCCGGGCATTCGCCCATGGCGCGGCAGAAGATTTCCATGTCCTGCCGCGCGGCGTGCAGCACCTTCAGGATCTTTGGGTCCCGCAGCAGGTCATAGACCGGCGACAGATCGATGCCGTCGGCCAGTGTATCGACCGCGACCGCGTCGTCCGGCCCGCCGATCTGCAGCAGGCAGAGGACGGGCCAATAGGTGCGCTCGCGGATAAACTCCGTATCGAAGGTGATGTAGCGTTCGTTTTTGACGGAGGCGCAGTAGTCCTTAAGAGCGTCCGTGGTGGTGATGAGGGTCATGCGTCTGGTATGGCATTTGATGTGGCGTAAGATTTGGCGTCGGGACTATGCGTCTGGCGAAAAGCTGAGCGGTTTGATCAGCTTGTTTTCCTGTTTCACCATAATGCCCTTGGTTTTTTTCAGGAACTCGGCCCAATCCGGGTCGGCGTCGCGGGCGGCGCGGCGGCGTTCCATATCTGCCAGATCGTCATACCGCCACAGGTGCACGAACTCGTTCAGCGGCCCGACGGCGGTCTGGTAATAGCCGACTAGGACCAGATGGCGCTTTTGGATCGCCATGCCTTTCGTTTCCATCAATTGGATGTATTCCTTGGCCCGGCCGTGCTGGACCGTATACGTGCGGTGGTCGATGATCATGGATGCCTCCTGAGAGCGCGGGGTGATCCCCCTTATGGTCGCGATGAACCGAGATTACCGCCCGGTCGCCGCCGGGGCAATCGCCCGCCGCCGCCGGGACGCCGAAATCGGTGCGCATCTGGCGCCGCCCCGGGCGGGCCGCTATACAGGTGGACGGATATTCAAGGTCCGAGGAGGCACAGAGCATGACCGAGGAAGTCCGGCGAAAAGACCGGGGCGGGGTGACGTGGCTGACCGTCGCGCGCGAAGCCAAATTGAACGTCCTGAACAGCCCCATGATAGCGGCGCTGAACGGGCACCTTAAGGACCTTTCGGGTCAGGCCGGGCTCCGCGCCGTGGTCCTGACCGGGGCGGGCGACCGAGCCTTTGTCGGCGGCGCCGACATCGGCGAAATGGCGGCGCTGGACGAAGCCTCGGCCAGTGATTTCATCACCCGCCTGCATGGCGTGATGACCGCCGTCCGTGACCTGCCTGTGCCGGTGATCGCCCGGATCGACGGGTATTGCCTGGGCGGCGGGATGGAACTGGCGGCGGCTTGCGACATCCGAATCTCATCGGACCGCGCCAAATTCGGCATGCCCGAAGCGCGCGTCGGCCTGCCGTCGGTGATCGAGGCGACGCTGCTGCCGGGGCTGATCGGCTGGGGCCGCTGCCGCTGGCTTCTGATGACCGGGGAAGTCATCGACGCGCCGACCGCGCATGCCTGGGGCTTTGTCGAATTCATGACCGCGCCGGGCGATTTGGACGGGACGCTTGATGAAACCCTCGCCGCCATCACTGCCGCGGGCCCACACGCGGTCGCAACGCAGAAAAAGATCATGCGGTCGTGGGAAGCCATGGCTCCCGACGATGCCGCCGAGGCGACCATCCCCGTGTTCGCCGGGTCGTTCAGAACCGGCGAGCCGCAGGCCATGCTCGGTGCCTTCGTCAAATCCAAGCAGAAGAAATAAGGGGGCCAAGCCGATGGCGTTGGGGGCGGGCGACAGACCGGCATTAAGCGAGCGGGCGGAGGCCGTCTACAACATCATGATGGCGGCCTTCGTCGTCGTCCTGGTGATGGCGAACGTGCTGGGCGTCAAACTGTTCCTCGCCATGCCCGAAACCTTTCCGGACGGATTGTTCGGGGAGCCGGTGACCCTCACCGCCGGGCTCATCACATATCCGCTGACGTTCCTTTTGACCGATATCGTCTGCGAAGTGTACGGCCAGCGCCGCGCCAACCTGATGGTCATCACCGGCTTCGTTATGAGCCTTCTGGTGCTGGTGTTCATTCAGATCGCGCTGGTCCTGCCGGGGTCGCAGGTGTGGGCCGACGCCAACCCGGCCTATCCCTCCATCGCCGCCATTCAGCAGGCTTATGAAAGCGTCTTTACGCTGCCGGGGATGCTGATCTTTGGCTCAATGACGGCGTACCTCGTCGCGCAATTGACGGACGTCCGCTTATTCCATTTCTGGAAACGCGTGACCCAGGGCCGCCACCTGTGGCTTCGTAACAACGCGTCGACGATGCTGAGCCAGCTGTTCGACACCATCATCGTCAATTCGATTTTCCTGGGCTTAGGGCTCAACATCCCGTGGCCCGTGGTCGGTAAGATTATCGTCGCCAGCTACCTTGCCAAGCTGATCCTCGCCGCGCTCGACACGCCGTTCATTTATCTGGGCGTCTATTTGGTCCGCAAATACGCGAACCTGCCGCAGCCGGGCGATAAGGTCGACATCGTCGTCTGATCGCCGGGGTGCGGGCGACCCGCCGGCCGGCCGGGTCGGCCTCGCGCCGCCTCAGTATCCTGATTGGCGCGGGCCAGGTCCGCCTTCGCCTGCTGCGCGTTGGCCTGAAGGATGTTCCGCGCCTGCTGGTCGTTGCCGAGACCGGGCGACGATGCGGATCGCAGCAGGTCCCTGCTGGCGGCGGCTTCGTGTTTTTCCGACGACGACACGCGCGGCGTGTTTGCGTTGGCCGTTGCCGCCGGGTTCGCACCCGGCGTCTCAGCGGGAGCGGGCGATTGACCGGCGGACGCGCGGAACGCCCCGCCGGTGACGGCGCGCTGGGTGATCATGTCCGTCGGGCCTTCGGGCTTGATCTTGCCGTCGATCAGAATCCCGCCCGAGGTCAGCTCCTTCAGTTTCGTCTGCCCGGCCTCGATGCCGCGAAAGAAATCTTCCGACGGTTCCATGGTGGGGGCGTCGAGAAAGTCGTTTTCCGCCAGCACCGAAGACACCTGAAACACGTCGTCGGGGTTATTCGTCAGGCCGTGACCGACAGAATCATGAATAAACGAACGGCCGAAGCCCCAAAATCAATCAAACAAGTAGCCGTCCGCCCCGCCGTAAAAGGCGATGCCGTTAGTAATGTCGCCGCCGCCGAAACCGGCACCCGGCGACGGGTCGCCAACGTCGCCGTCACCGAAATAGGTGGGGGCGGGGCGCGCGGAAGCAGGACAGCGGCGGTTTTGGTTTCACTCATGGGGGAGCTCCTTAAAGTCCAGGGTTGTGTCCAAAAAACGGATAATAGACTTAAAATAAAAAAATAGACCTAATTACGTCAAAAATGTTTTGGGTTTGTTCCCATCGGGAGCGTGGCGGTGGAGGCGACGGGTGTTTGGAGGCCGGCAGGGTGGGGTGCCCCGGATTTTGCTTTGATTTTTAAGGGCTGAAAGCCTAGAAACCCCCGGACGCGCCACTTTCCCGGCAAGCAAAGAGACAGACGCCCATGCATCCCTACCGATCCCACACCTGCGGCGAACTTGGCGAACATCACGTGGGCGAGACCGTCCGGCTTTCCGGCTGGGTCCACCGCAAGCGCGACCACGGCAACCTGTTGTTCGTCGACCTGCGGGACCATTACGGCCTGACGCAGTGCGTGATTGATGTTTCCGGCGAGCTGTTCCTGGCGGTCGAGGGTGTGCGCCCGGAAAGCGTCGTCACCGTCACTGGAAAGGTGCTGAAGCGCACGGACGAGACCGTAAACCCCAACCTGCCGACCGGCCAGGTGGAAGTGGGGATCGAGGAATTTCATTTGGAAAGCGCCGCCGGGACCCTGCCCATGCCGGTGTTCGGCGATGCCGAATACGGCGAGGAAATCCGCCTGCGTTACCGCTTTCTCGACCTCCGCCGCGAACAGCCGCACGCCAACATCATTCTGCGCTCCAAGGTGATCTCGTCGATCCGCCGGCGTATGACCGACCAAGGGTTCCTTGAAATCCAGACACCGATCCTGACCGCGTCGTCGCCCGAAGGGGCCCGCGACTATCTGGTCCCGGCCAGGAACCACCCGGGCAAGTTCTACGCCCTGCCGCAGGCGCCGCAGCAGTTCAAACAGTTGCTGATGGTCTCGGGCTTCGACAAATATTTTCAGATCGCGCCGTGCTTCCGCGACGAAGACGCGCGGGCCGACCGGTCCCCCGGCGAATTTTATCAGCTCGACTTCGAAATGGCCTACGTCACCCAGGACGACGTGTTCGCCGCCATCGAACCGGTGCTGTCGGGCATATTCAAGGAATTTTCCGATCGGCCGGTGACCGATGCGCCGTTCCCGCGCATCGCCTATGGAGACTCCATGCTGAAATACGGCAACGACAAGCCGGACCTGCGCAACCCCATCAAAATGTGCGACGTAACAGAAACCTTCCGCGGATCGGGCTTCAAGGTGTTCGCCGGCATGATCGACAAGAACGCCCGGGTGCGCGTCCGCGCCATCCCGGCGCCGGGCGGGGGCTCGCGCGCGTTTTGTGACCGGATGAATTCGTGGGCCCAGGGCGAAGGGCAGCCGGGCCTGGGTTACATCTTTTTCCGGGACGGCGAGGGTGCGGGGCCCATCGCCAAGAACATTGGCGACGACCGCACGGCGGCGTTGAAGGAAAGCCTCGGGCTGAAAGACGGCGACGCGGTGTTTTTCGTCGCCGGCGTGCCGGCGGACTTTGTGTCTTTTGCTGGCGCTGCCCGCACCAAGATCGGCCAGGACCTGTACCTGATCGACAAGAACCGTTTCGATTTCTGCTGGATCGTCGATTACCCGATGTACGAACTGAACGAGGAAACGGGCAAGGTCGACTTTTCCCACAACCCGTTTTCCATGCCGCAGGGCGGGCTGGACGCGCTCAATTCCCAGGACCCGCTGGACGTGCTGGCCTTTCAGTACGACATTGTCTGCAACGGTATCGAACTGTCGTCCGGCGCGATCCGGAACCACCGCCCCGACATCATGGTCAAAGCTTTCGAAATCGCCGGTTATGACGCGGAAACGGTCGAAAGCCAGTTCGGCGGCATGTACCGGGCGTTTCAGTACGGCGCGCCGCCCCATGGCGGCTCGGCGCCGGGCATTGATCGGATCGTCATGATGCTGGCGGATGAGCCCAATATCCGCGAGGTTATCGCCTTCCCCATGAACCAACAGGCCCAGGATCTGCTTATGGGGGCGCCCTCCGAAGCGACGGATGAACGGCTCCGGGAACTGCATCTGAGGCGGGTTCTGCCCAAGAAAACCGCTGCTTCCGACCCCGGCAATGCCCAGGAGTAGTCATTCCCCGGGCGGCGGCTGCCACTAATACCCTCAATAATAAAATTAGGTTAGTGGCTTAGAAAAAGCTGGCCCCCGATTCGCGCCATCGGCTATAACCGCTTAGGTAACAGGGTTAAGGGTGAACAATCATCCGGGGTTAAGGGCCATAAACCAGGGATCAGATTTCGGCGCGGCTGCCGAAGATCCGAAAAGCTGGGGGTGGATATGCGTAAGTCGCTTCTAACGGTCGGCACGTGCGCCCTTTTGGGCGGTTGTGCTTTGCCTGTACCCATTCAAGTTGCCTCGTGGGCGGCGGACATCATCTCGTTCGCCGCCACGGAAAAATCTATCACCGATCACGGCCTTTCGGCCTTCTTCGACATGGACTGCGCGATGCACCGCGCGGTGACCGACACGAACAGCACCATCTGCCGTGAAGAGGATGATTCCTCCGGCGCGGTTCTGGTCGCGTCGGCGGATAGGCAGCGTGCCCGGCGCGGTCTGCAGGATAACCGCACGCAGGAAGAAATCAGCAAGTTCGCGACAATCGAAAAATCGGTCGCCAAACGCGCCCGCCCGGCGGATGCGTTCGAACCGGCGCCATCCAGCGCCGACGTGGCGTCGTTCGAAACGGCGGCCGGCGGCGTTCCGGAGCACATTCGCCGGAGTGTGCAAATGCGCGCCGAAAAACCGGTTGCCGTCCGCCTCAACCTCGCGCAGCTACCGCTGGCGCTCGAGACCGAAGCCCGGCCCTTCATTCGCTTTGACGCAGTCCGCACGGCCGCCGTGACCACGCCGGTCGAACAACCGCGGGCATATGCTGGGTCTCGGCCCAATTCCGGTTTCTACTTCGTGATCGGCAGTTTCCAGTCGGCGGGTCGGGCGCAGCGCCATATGCAGGCGCACAGCCAGCTGACGCCGGCGGTGCTGAAAGGCAAGATCGGCTCGACCGGTCGCGAGGTTTACCGCGTCGTAGTCGGTCCGCTGGCGCAGCAGGATCGCAAAGTCACCCGCGGCAAAATCCAGCGCTCGGGCATCGCCGACACGTGGGCGATCCGGATTACGGCAAGCGAGTGGTCGATTGCCGCGCGCATTCAGCCCATGCCGCAGACGGCGCGGTTAAGCGCCCGCGACTGGCCGGGGCTTGCCGCGATGACGACCGAGGTCGCCGCCCTTCGGCGTTAATCCCCAGGCACGGCGCCCTTGCCGGATGACTGCTTGAAACGTTGCCTTTGAAATAGGTTACGCAACCAAGGCCGATTTGGACTTGCGGCCGTTTTTGGCCGCGTCCAAACGGTGCAGCAACCGGACAATGCGTTCCGTTTTTTGCACCTGGCGGGTGTTGCGCGGGTAATGTCGCTGTTCGAAATTCAACCGGTCTTCCCATAGCGTCACGTAATCGCGCGCCCGGTCCGGGGCCGCGGGCTCGCCGGTCAACGCGCCGATGGTGGCGTTGTACAGCGGATGAAGTTCCGGCTGAAAGGCGAGAAGTTCATAATCCTCATAGGTCAAGACCCGGGCGGCGTAGAGCTCCAGGCTGATCTCCGCCATCTGCCGGGGCGTGATCGATCTTAGAGAAAGTCCGCCGGTCATCCGGGAAAACGGCGTATTGCGCTTTTCCGGTTTGGCGGGCACATCGATCGCCCCGTCGGGCAAGCTGGTGATCGCCGGGCTCAGCGGCACCAGGTGCCGGGCCGGCGCTTTCGGCGGGTTGGAATACATGTCGAGATTGGAGGTTGTCTGGCGTTCCGCGCCCATGCGTTCGATCCCTGTATAGATTATGGGACGCCTTCTGCGCCGCGTTGTCCGAACGTCCGTTCAAGACGTCTGACCCCTTTCAAACCAGCAATTTTTGCGCCATTGGGGGACTGTCGAAAAATCATGGACTTAAACGATTTTTAAACCGCGATTTTCCCCGAAAACCGGCAAGTCTTGCCTGACGGGTCGGCAGGAATTGCCGGATGCGCCCGCGTGGACAACCGCATTCGCCGCTTGGTATGGTGTGCCATGGCCGCGTTCCGGCGGCCGCCGGAAAGGACGGACCACGCCATGAGTCGCAGAGCATCGGTTTTTCGGGCCGTCGGCCCTTGGGGGTGGGTGCCGGTCTTGCTGGGGGTCCTGATGGCGCTTGCCGATGCCGCGGTCGCCGCGGGGCCGCTTGCGCTGGCCGGCCACCGGGTGGTATACGAAATCCAACTGCTTAACAGCCGCGATGGCGCCGGGCCGACCGGCGCGCGCGGGTTGATGGCCTACGAATTCTCCGACGCCTGCGAACGCTGGGTCGTTGACAACCGGATTGTACTCGACGTCGTTTACGGCGAGGAAACCCCCGTCCGCATCGATTGGACTTTCACCAGTTGGGAAACCAAGGACGGCCGGCAGTTCGGCTATACCCTGGTCCACAAACGTAACAACCAGATGCAGGAAGAATTGCGCGGCAAGGCGACGCTGTCGGGCGGCGGCGCGGGCAAGGCCGTGTTCACGGGCGACCCGGATATGGTCGTGCCCTTGCCCGAAGGCACATTGTTCCCGACGGCTCACCTGGTCGACAGCTTCGCCGCCGTCAAGGCCGGCAAGAAAACATTCTCCCGGACACTGTTCGACGGCACCAGCCTGGAAAATCCCTATGATGCGAACGTCCTGTTTCTGAAACCCAAGCAACCGAATACCGGCGCCGCGGCCGTCTTGAAGGCGGCCGGGTTTTCGGCCGGCGTACCGGTTTGGCAGATGCGGGTGGCGTTCTTTTCAATCAAGCGCAGCGACGGCACGCCGGTGGTTGAACTGGTCGCCGATTACCGGGAGGACGGGGTTGCCGAACGCATCGTTCAGGATTTTCCCGACTTCTCGCTTTTGATGCGCCCGGTGAAGGCCGAAAAACTCAAAGGCGGCTGCTGACAAGGCATTACGCGTCCTTACGCGTCGGTCGGCCACAGCCATGCTGCCCCGCGCACGCCGGACGCGTCGCCGTGCCGGTTGCGGTTAAGTTTCGTCGTCACCGTGTCGGAAAACACCCAATGTCCCCATATCGTCGGCACGTTCGCGTACAGCCGCTCCATGTTAGACAGCCCGCCGCCCAGCACGATCACGTCCGGGTCGACCATGTTGATCACCGTCGCCAGCGCCCGGGCCAGCCGGTTTTCATAGCGCGCCAGGGCCGCCTCGCAATCGCCGTCGCCGGCCGCTGCGCCGGCGGCGATGTCTTCGGGGGTCAGGGACTTGCCCGTCCGGAATTTGAAATCGCGGGCCAGGCCAGGGCCGGATAAAAATGTTTCGATGCATCCCCGCAAACCGCAATAGCAGTTTGCACCGGGCAGTTCCCCGTCTTCGGGCCGGGGCAGGGGCCATGGCAGAGAATTGTGGCCCCATTCGCCAGCGATGGCGTTGGGGCCGGTGACCGGGCGTCCGTCCACGGCGATGCCGCCGCCGACCCCGGTGCCGATGATGACGCCGAAAACCACCCGCGCACCGGCGCCGGCGCCGTCCGCCGCCTCCGATATCGTGAAACAGTTGGCGTCGTTGGCAAGCCGGACCGGCAGGCCCGTCGCTGCCGCCAGGTCCTGGTCCAGCGGATGGCCGATCAGGCAGGTGGAATTGGCGTTTTTGACGAGCCCCGTCGCCGGTGGAATCGTCCCCGGGATGCCGACGCCCACATGGGTCACCGGCTCGGCGTCCGCCGCCAGGTCCCTGACCAGCCCCGCCACCGCCGCGACCGTGCCTGCGTAGTCGCCCTGGGGCGTGGCGATGCGCTTTCTGGCCCGTTCCCGGCCGTCCTGGTCCAGCGCGATGCCTTCGATCTTGGTGCCGCCCAGGTCGATCCCCGCCCGCATCTGCATATCCCTGTATTCACAGCCCGGAAAATATTTTTGGCTGGATTTGACCGCCGTCATGTCGCGTAGAAAACGAGGTTAATACTTTTTTACCATTCGGTCTTTAAAACGGATGCGGAGCAACCGTTAGCGAAGTGCCGGATAAATGGAAAAACCCAAGCGCGATCCGCAGTCGAAGGAACTCTATCCCTTGTTTCAGGGGCTGAACGAAATGGGTATCGGCGACGCCGCTTTGGCGGACGTTCTGGCCGAATCCCGCGCCCAGGTCGCCGAATGGCGGCTCGGACGCCGCCGAATGCCAGGCCACGCCATGGCCTGTTTGACGGAATTTTTAAACGGCTTGGTGCAGGGCCGACGGTCGGAGCTGAGCTACGCCACGCCTATGGGGCTCGACTTGATCGCCGAAGATCTGAACGTGCTCCGCCGCACCAATGACAGCCTTAATCAGCAGCGGGCGTTCAACCGGGCGCTCGCCAAGCGGGATATCGAACGGGGCGAGCGCTTGTTACGGGATTGGCGGCGGCGTAGACTGACCGCATCGCGGACCCCGGTTGCCGTTCCGCCTGTCGCGTAAGCGCACTGAGCAGGGCAAAAGAACAAAAAAGGGGGCAAGGCGATGCTAATTGCAAGCCAGCGCGATTATAACGAGGGGTATATGGGCGATAAGTTGTTCGGTCTGACCGAAGAAGGGGTCAAGACAGCGCAGGAGATCAAGCGCCGCTATAAAAAGCGAGAGCCGCTGATCATGCCGTCCGCCGACGAAAGTCAGGCGCACAAGTTCCTCGCACCCGAAAATTTGTTGAACGGCGCCGTCGATCTGGGCGGGTTGGAAGACCCACTTCCCTTGGCGCTGGTATCGGCCCGCGATCCCGAAGCGCCCATGGCCTTGGCCGCCGCCGCGCGGCTTTCGCCGTTGGGCCGCAAAACGCCGCTGATCACCGGTATGTTCGAAATAGTCGGCGACCTGTCAAAGCACCAATCGGTCAAGGATGCGGTGTCGCTGATCACCGAAAGCGCCTTCGACCCGAACGCCATTGCCAAGCTTCGGCGGGAGACATCGCGCTTCATCGTCCGCACGCGGGCGGAATACACCGCCGCCATGCGCCAGAACCTGCATAACCTGATGGACGGGTCCACGTCGCCCCGCGCCTTCGTGCAGGAATTCTTCCATCTGACCGAGGCCGGCAACATGCGGAACGACATCCGCAAGAAACTCGTCATCAGCCTGCTGATGAGCGAAACCGTTCGTCCGTCGGTCAAATTCCTGATGCTGGAAAACTTTCACGAAATGCCGGGCCCGGTGCAGACGGCGATCATCCAGGCACTGCTGCGCGCGGAAAGCTCGCGCCATGTCGACCTGATGAAGGAAGAACTCCGCTGGATCGTCGCCCAGGGCGTCGATTACGGTAATTCCCACTAAGCCGCTTCTGCGTCTTTCCCTTTAACGCGAAAACGATGGCGCCGCCGATGCCCTAATCGGCGGCGATCGGTTGTTCCTGCGCGGGCGGGGCCGGTGTTTCGGCCTGGTGGCTTTTCGCGGCGTCCCGGCGTTCCAGCGCGTTCATCAAAGTGACCGCCAGAAACGGCAGGCTTTGGATCGCCAAGGTCGTCGCGAACATGGAAATCTCGAAAATCCGCGTGGTGTTGGCGGCAAACAGAATGACCGAACCGGCAATCAGGGCAATGCCGATCCAGGTTTCCGTGCTGACTTGGCGCAGCCGTTCGCGCCACTGGCCCGCAGGCCCGGCGACGGCGCGCCCCGCGCCCTTGGCCGTACGAAGAAACGGCTGCTGTTCGTAACGGATGCCGTCCATCACCGCGCGGGCGACGGTCCATTGCAGGCTGGCGGCGGCCAGCGCCGCCGCGCAGATGGTTTTCGCATCCGCCCGGACCCGTGTGGCGTAAAGCAGAACGCAGTGGAACAGCCCGACCCAGAACGCCACTAGGATCGGCAGGGTGAACGGGAACGGTGGCACCAGCGCACCGACGAACAGAATGAACGGCACCCACGCCAGGTTGATCACCGCCGCCAGCGCGCCGACCGCGTCCGACAGCCAGTGGAACCATCCCGTGATGAAATGCGATTTCTGTTCCCGCGTCAGGCCGGGCGTTGACGGCAGCATGAACCGCCAGTGCTTGCGGATGATCTGCACCGCGCCGTAGGCCCAGCGATGGCGCTGGTTTTTGAACGCGGTGTAGTTGCCGGGCAGCAGTCCCCAGCCGTACCGTTGCCGGGTGTAGACCGCGCCGTACCCGGCTTCGTACAGCCTAAGGCCCAGTTCCGTATCCTCGGTGATGGTGTCGGTGGTCCAGCCGCCGGCGGCTTCGAACGCCGACCGCCGTATCAGCAGCATGGTGCCGTGGGCGACGATGGCGTCGACTTCATTCCGCTGCACCATGCCGATGTCGAAGAACCCCATGTATTCGGCGTTCGTGATCCGGGCCAGGGTCGACCGGCTGCTGTCGCGGTGATCCTGCGGCGCCTGCACCAGGGCGATGTGCGGGTCGGCGAACGCCGGCACAAGGTCTTTCAGCCAGTTGGCCGAAACCACATAGTCCGCATCCAATAGCGCGATGATTTCTGCATTGGCCGCCATTTGCGGCATCGCCGCGTTCATGGCGCCGGCCTTGAAACCCTCAATCTGTGGGAAGTTGATGAACTTGAACCGGGGGCCGAGCTCCCGGCACAGCGCTTCGACCGGCCGCCACATAGCTTCGATCGGCGTGTTGTTGACGATCAACAGAACTTCGAAATCGGGATAGTCCAGGCGCGCGACTGACCGGAGCGTTTCCGCCAGCATCGCCGGATTTTCCCGGCACGCGGGGATATGGACGGAAACCTTGGGCCACCGCGCATCGGCGGGCGGAAGATGATCGCCCGCCCTCCACAGGCGCGTCGGCCGGTGGCCGAGCGTGACTTCGGCGACCTCGCTGACTTTGGACATGGTCACGAGCGTCAACGGCATCATCAGGAAAACGCCGATTGCCCAAGCCAGCGCGGACCCGAAATTCAGGTAATTTCCGAAAGGATACAGAACCGCCACCGCCACCCCGGCGCACAGCGCGTTGGCCACGATCGCATAGGCCAGCGCATGACCCAGGCGGGGCCGGCGGCGTAACAGCCCGACCACCGTCATCCCCGCGCCGAATACCAGGGCCAAAATGGCGCGGTGCCACATTTCTGACCGGGTGACGACGCCGATCAGCTCGAACTTGGGTTGGTAGTTCTTGTTGAATATGCCCCAATAGGGTCCGACGCTTCCTTCCTGGGTTTTCCAGGGTTGGTCGAACGCCTCCATCAGGTTGTATTGGATGTTTTCGTGGTAGGCCCGGGTGACGAAGCTGCGGATGATTCCCGCCTGGTCCAACGGGTCGGGGCCGGATTTACGGTTGTTGTACCCTCGGCTCGGCCAGCCGAATTCGGCGATGATCGCCGGCTTTCCGGGGAAAGCATCGGTCACCTGCTTGAACCGGGTAAACGTATAGTCGACGGCCTCTTGGGACGGGACCGCTTCCCAGTAGGGCAGCACGTGGATCGACATGAAGTCGACTTCGTCCGCTAGGGTCGGATTGGCGATCCAGACGTCCCAGGTTTCGCCGGTGGTGACCGCGACGTTGGTCCGGGCGCGGACCTCGCGGATGTAGCCGATCAGGTCTTCGAACGTCACGTCTTTGCGAAGCTGCGTTTCGTTGCCGACGAAGATAGCGGAAATGTTCGGGTTGTGGCCGATCAGGCGGATCGCGTTTTCAATCTCGGCGCGGTTGGCCTTGGCGTCGGCGCCCAGCCAAACGCCCAGCGACACCGTAACGCCATGGGCGCGAGCGCGTTTTGGGACTTCGGCCATTATACCAGCGGTCGAATAGGTGCGGATGTTGTCGGCGACGGTAGCGACGGCGGCAAGCGCCCTTTCCACATCGTCCGTGGTGGCGGTCGGCCCAAACCAGGATTTCCTAGGCGTGCCGACGTTGAATGACAGGGAATCAAGCTTGCCGGGAATATCTGGCGGCGTGACTGTTTCGTAGGCGGCCCACCACGCCAGCGCTTGCAGCAGGGCCGCAAACAGCCCCGCGAAAAGGATGTTCTTCATGGAAGACCGTAAAGGCCCCTAAACGCGCGTTGGCATGGTGCCCCGCGCCATGACGTTCGGCCCGACCGCCGGGCCTCGCTAGAGGTATGTCGAATCTTTACGCTGCGCAAGCGAAGTCGCATGAAATCGAAGATTTTTCAAGACTGCGCGCCGGCGTTGGAAAGGCTGGTTCAGCTGTCGTAATGGGCGGCCTGGATCAGCTTCCGGGTGCCGGTTTTGACGCTGTAGACATAAAAATCCGACAGCACCCGGCCATAAAGGTGCAGGGACAGGCAGGTTTCTTGCCCCTGGCCGTTGCCGGTCATGTGGATGTGGTCCGGGTTGGGTACGAACGAGGTAACCGCACCCGGTGGCAGCAGCACCGCGCCGCCGCGTTTCAACTCTTTGCCCTGGTCGGCGCCGATATTGGCGTCCGTGCGCAGATAGGCGCTTTCTTCCAGTATTCCGTCGACCACGCCGACGATGCCCCAGGTGCCGTGGTCGTGCACCGGCGTCCACTGCCCCGACAGCCAGGTCAGCGCGAACAGCGAAAAGCGGCCGTCGTTGGACAGATGAATGGCGTTCCGGCGGTAGTGGGTCGAATCGGTCAGCCGGTGTTCCGGTTTCAGGAAATCCAGCCCGCCAGTACCCGGCAGTCGGCGATGAAATCGTTCAAGCCATAGGGGGTCATGCTGTCTGCTCCAGGGAAGCGGGTTGCGCCAAATTGGCGAGGCCGCGCGTCAGGGGAACGCATAGCACGATCGGGGTCGCGGTGACGACGGCCATCGCGATCATCGCCGTGCCCAGGCCGCACAGGTCGCTGATGATGCCGAAGCCGATGGGCCCTGCGACGATGGCCGCACCGGCGATGGTGTAGACGATGGCGAACCCGCGCGCCTGCCGGTCTTTATGAAACAGGTCGCCGATGGTGCCGTAGGTCACCGTCGACGATCCCTGCAGAAAAATGCCCAGCACCGGCAACAGGAAATACCCCGGCAGGGTCGGCAGCCAGTAAACGGCGAGGATGCCCGCGGCGGTAAGAAATTCGACCACGAACAGCGACCGGATGACGCCCAGCTTTTCCGCCAGGAACCCGCAGCCGAACTTGCCGAAGGCGCCGCCCAAAAGTGTCAGCACCACGGCGAAGGCGGCAAGGCTCGTCGGCACCTGCTTTTCAATCATCAGGAAGGCGAGGAAGGTCAGGAACCCGCCTTGCACGGAAATATCCAGAAAGATGATGACGCCGAGGGAGGTAAACGCTGGTTTATCGAGAATGCCCCAGCCGAGCTTGCCGGCCGCGTCCTTTTTTTTGTGGGCCAGCAGTTTTTCCGGCGGGCCGCCGGCGTTGGCGGCGTTCAGGGTCCAGAACAGCAGAACCGCGCTTAAAATCGCCAGCACGCCGAAACCGGTGACCATGTCCCGCCAATGAAAGCCCAGTCCCAAAAGCAGCGTAAAGACGCCGGCGAAGGTCAGCTTGCCGACATCGCCCGACGCGTTATAGGTGCCGAGCGCCGCGCGCCGCGGTCCGTCCAGAAAGACGCGGCTCACCAGCGCTGACGACAGCGTGTGTTGAAACGCGGCGCCCAGCCCCGCCAGAACCAGGCAGGCGAACACGGTTTCGAAGCTCGCCGCCCCCGCCAAGAGAAAATAGCCCAAGCCCACGGCGACCAGCCCGAAGACCAGAAGCGCGCGTTCGCCCATCCGTTCAGACAGAAATCCCGACGGCATTTCAAACACCGCCATGGCGCTGCGGTTGGCGGCTCGAAGGGCGCCGACCTGGGAATAATTGAGCCCGAAGGCGTCGGCCAGGATAGGCAGCAGGACATACAGCAGGTCGGTCATGCCGTCCTGCACGGAGTGGGCCGAACAACAAGTCGCGAGTGTCGTACGCCGCTTGGCGATCACCGTCGTGTCCTTGACCGCGGGAAAAGTGAGAAAACCGTTACAGCATGGCGGGCCGGCGCACAAGGCGCGATCATTCCCGGACGACGGGGCGGGTTGCCCAGGCGGGCGGGCCGTGATAGCTGTCAACACGGATTGTATACAAAACGATGGAGAACGGACGGTGGCCTTTAAGCCCGATTATCTCTTCGACGGTCAGCCGCCGACGGGCGAAACCTGGGACGTGGCGCCCGGGGTGAAGTGGCTACGAATGCCGCTGCCGTTCGCGCTCGACCATATCAATTTGTGGATGCTGGAAGACGCGGACGGCTGGACCATCGTCGACACCGGCTTCAACGCAGAGGAAACCAAGGACGCCTGGGAAAGCGTGTTCGAAAAGACGCTCGCCGGGCGGCCGGTCACGCGGGTCATCGTGACGCATTTTCACCCCGACCACATCGGGCTTGCGGGCTGGTTGACGGAAAAATTCGACGTGCCGCTGTGGATGCCCTACGGCGAATGGACGACCGGGCGTATGACGGCGGCGGAAACGCCGGATCGGCTCATGGGCGCGTTTCATCGGTTTTACGCGGCGGCGGGCTTCGACGGCGAGCGGCTGGCCGAGGTCGATAACCGGGTCGGCCGCTACGCCCGGGGTATTTCGCAAATTCCCGCGTCGATCCGCCGCATTCAGGCCGGCGACGACATCAACATCGGCGGCTGCGCCTGGCGGGTGATCGAAGGTAACGGCCATTCGCCGGAACACGCGTGCCTTTATTGCGCGGATCTGGGCTTGTTGATTTCCGGCGACCAGATTTTGCCGAAGATCAGCCCCAACGTGTCTGTCTGGCCGTCGGAACCGGATGCCGACCCGCTGGCGCGCTTTCTCGCCAGCCTCGACCGATTCCGCCATCTGCCCGGCGACACGCTGGTCCTGCCGAGCCATAACTGGCCGTTCCGGGGCCTGTTGGAACGGCTCGACGATCTTGCCGCGCACCATGCCAAGCGGCTGGATGAGGCCGAGGACGCGTGCAAGAATGCGGCCGGGGCAACGGGCGTCGAGATCATGCCCCGCCTGTTCAAACGCGAACTCGACAGCCACCAGATGTTTTTTGCCATCGGCGAAAGCCTGGCCCACGTGCATCACCTGATGACCCAGGGCCGGGTCCGCCGCGAAACGGACGCCCATGGCGTCCACCGATTTTACAGCATGGCCGAAGCGGCCGCCGCCGACTGATTGATAACTGTGGGACAACCCGCGGAAGGGAGAAGGAAACAACTATGAACGAGAAAACCATCATCACCTGCGCCGTCACCGGGTCCGCCCCGACGCCGTCGAAAACCAAGGCGACGCCGGTCACCCCGGAACAGATCGCGCAATCTTCGCTGGACGCGGCCAAGGCCGGGGCGTCGATCTGCCACATCCATGTGCGCGATCCGGAAACCGGTGCGGCGTCGATGAAATTCGAATACTACGAAGAGGTCGTGAAGCGCATCCGCGATGCCGGGTCCAACATGATCATAAACCTGACGACCGGCCCGGGCGCGCGCTATATGCCGAGCGACGACGACCCGACGATCCCGGCGGAAGGCACCGAATACGTCGGCCCGGCGGCGCGCACGGCGCATGTCGAAAAACTGAAACCAGAAGTATGCTCGCTCGACGTCGCGACCATGAACTTCGGTGAACGCGCCTTCATGAACGTGCCGCGCCACATGCGGATGATGGCCGACAGCATCAAGGCCGCCGGTGTCAAACCGGAACTGGAAGTGTTCGACACCGGGCATATCGAGCTCTGCAAGAAGCTGATCAAGGAAGGCCATATCGATTCTCCGCCGTATTTTCAGCTGTGCCTGGGGATTTCCTACGGCGCCACGGCAACGCCGGAAGCCATGATGCACATGCGTGACCGGCTGCCCGCGGGCGCGCCGTGGTCGGCATTCGGCATTTCACGGATGCAGTTCCCGATGGTCGCATCGGCCGTGCTGATGGGCGGCAACGTCCGCGTCGGGCTTGAAGACAACATCTATCTCGGGCCGGGCGAACTCGCGCCGTCGAACGCGGCGCTGGTCGAACGGGCGGCGACGATCATCGAAAACCTGGGCAGCACCGTCGCCACGCCGGACGAAGCCAGGGGCATTCTCGGCCTGAAAAGATAAACGTGATTTAAAACGGCGGGCTGCCGCCAGGCGTTGCCTGGCAGTCCCGTCGAACAGCCGCGCCACTAGATGTGGGCAGATTTAACGGGAAGGTTTTCGGCCCCGTAAATTCCCGCGAGCGAATGCATTAACGTCAGCGCCTCGTCGCCGGCCAGCGAATAACCAATCGTCTGCGCCTCGCGCCGGGTTTTCACCAGGCCGTCGCGCCGAAGCCGCGCTAAGTGTTGGCTCAACGCCGATTGGCTCAAGCCGATGATGCCTTCCAATTCCTCGACGTTTTTCCCGCCCTGCGACAGAAGGCAAAGAACATTCAAGCGATGCGCATTGACCATAGCTTTCAACAGAGTACTCGCCGGATCAAGATTCTGGTGAACTTTCCGTAATGGCATGCAAATCCCCGCGCGTTTTTGTTTTGCCCGAGCGGGAACGGCGTCACTGTAATCGACAGTTGCCTTTGGTCTCCGTTTCCCCACTATTTTTTTGGTGATTTTATACACTAAAAATTCGGATGACCGAAATATGGATATTAGTATTTTTTGACTATCAATCGATATGCGGGGCATATTACTTGCCGACCAAGTAAACGGCGAATCAAAAAGTGTAAATTTTAAAAATTCGAGACTATTCGGCGGCGAAGGGTTCGGCCCTATCGGCGGGTTTTTTTCGCCGGACTTCGCCGATGCCAATGACCAAGGTCAGCAGCGGCGGAATGATCGCAAGCGTTAACACGGCGGACAGCGACAACCCGCCCAGCACCACTGACCCAAGTCCGCGGTACAGCTCCGATCCCGCACCGGGGAACATGACAAGCGGCATCATTCCGAAAACACTGGTCAACGTGGACATGAAAATCGGCCGGATTCGGTTGCGCGTGGCTTCGCGAATGGCTTCGGCGCCGGTCATCGCATCCTCGCGCATGTGCACCAGTGTTTGGTGGACCAACAGAATGGCGTTGTTAACGACGATACCGATCAAAATGACGAATCCCAGGAGCGTCAGCATATCCAGCGGCTGGAACGTGAAAAAGTTGAGCAGCCACAGCCCGACCACGCCGCCCGCCG
>JAYNIR010000001.1:0-47426 GCA_038109305.1 Rhodospirillaceae bacterium | reverse complement strand
CGCCCGCCGCGGTCACCACCGGCAGATTGTCGATGCCCTGCGTCTGGGTCACACGATCAAGCGGCCCTTTGATCATCAGGTCGACCAGTTTGTTGCCGACGGAGATTTCGGCGATGCGCAGCCCGTCGTTGAATGCGTCGATGGTGTCCGACAGTTCGCGCGCGGTCACGCCGTTGTCGGCCAGCTTCACCCGGTTGGGGCGGATACGAACTTCCGGCGCACCCAGGACCAATTCCGGCTGCGGCCGAACCTGGTTACCCTGGTCGCGCGGAAATTCCTTGTTGACCATGATGAACGTCTTCATCGCCGTTTCCATCAACGGTTCAAGTTCCGGCGCCAGCACGTTCAGTTCGATGGTCCGGGTGCCGGTAAGCCCGCGCCCGAACAACGACCGCTGGGTGATGATACCGAGCGTTCCCGGTTCATTGAATGCGGCCCTGCGCAGGATCGGAATGACGTCCTTAACCCGGGCCGGGTCGTGCGCCGCGGCGCCCAGGATCGTCCGCCCGCGGAAGGTGACGAAAAAGATGCGGTTTAGTTTCGGCCGGCCCTCGGCATCGGGCCCGTCGCCCGATACCTCGACTAGCAGCGGCAGAACCTGGCGTTCGTACCCCTTGGCGATATCGACCATGGTGTCGAGGTTATAGCCCGGCGGCGGCACGATGAAGCCGATGATCAGGTTGCGGTTGCCGCTGGGCAGGTATTCAAGCTTCGGCAAAAGCACCCAGGTGATGGCGGAACACACGCCGCACAACAGGCCGACAGCGGCGATGGCGCGTACTCGGGATCGCGTCACCCATTCGGTCAGCCGCATGATCGATCCGACGAACAAGCCGGCGAAATTGTCGATCACCGGCAATTTGCGGCGGACGATGTTGTCCTCGCCGGGTGAACCCAGGATGCGGTTGGCCAGCGCGGGGATTAACGTGATCGCGACAAGCAGTGAAATTAGCACCGATACGGAAAGCGCGACCGCAATGTCGCGGAACAGTTGCCCGGCCTCAAGCTGCATGACCAGGATCGGGATGAACGCCATGACGGTGGTCAGCGCCGAAACCAGCACCGCCACCCACACCTGTTTGGCGCCGCGGTAAGCGGCCTCGGCCCGCGAACGGCCCAGTTCCCGGTGGCGGAAGATGTTTTCCAACACGACGATGGCGGCGTCGACCACCATGCCGACGGCAAATGCAATCCCGGCCAGCGATATCACGTTCAGCGACCGGCCCATGCCGGCCATGGCGACGAAGGCGCCGATGACCGAAACCGGGATCGCCATGGAGACGATCAGCGTCGCGCCGCCCGACCGCAGGAACAACAGAAGCATCAGCGCCGCCAGCGCGCCGCCGACGACGATGTTCTGCTGCACCAGATCTATGGATGAATTGATGTAGACAGTCTCGTCATACACCTGGCGCAATTCCAGCGCCTGCGACGGCACTTGAAATTCGTTCAGTTCGGCGATGGCCTCTCGAATGCCGGCCATGACCTCGATCACATTGGCGCCGTCTTCGCGGACCGCGTTGAACGCCATCGCCGGGCGGCCGTTGAAGCGGATGCGCTCCGTCGGTTTCGACGTGTCCCACTGGATGGTCGCGATATCGCCGACGGTGACCCGCGCAAACCGGCCCGTTGCCGGGTCGCGGTTGGAGCGCAGAATGACCTGGGCAACGTCGTCGAGGCTGGAAAATTCACCCTGCGTGCGGACGATATAGCGCCGCTTGCCTTCATCCACGTCGCCGGCCGAAACCGACGAGTTGGCAGCGCGTAGCTTGTTGATGACCTCGCTGACCGTCAGGCCGTACCGCGCCATTGCTTCGGGTTCGACCAGCACCGTCATCTCGCGTTTAGCGGCACCATACAAGTTGACCCGGGCAACGCCGGGTACGCGTTCGATCCGGTCCTGAATGACTTCTTCGGCAAAATCGCCGAACCGGTGGATTTCCTCGTTATTGCCTTCACGCCGCAGAATGACGAACCAGGCGATGGGGTTGTCGTCGGCGCCGGCGGTGCGGATCGACGGTTCGTCCGCTTCGTCCGGATATCCGCTGACCCGGTCCAGCCGGTTGGATGTCAGCAGCAGCGCCTTATCCATGTTGGTGCCGATGGCGAATTCCAAATTAATGCGGGATCGCCCGTCCTGGGATTCGGAACGGATTTCCTGCAACCCCTCGATGCCTTTAAGCACTTCTTCCTGTTTGACGCTGATTTCCCGCTCGATTTCCGCAGGCGCGGCGCTTGGCCACACGGTTTCGATGGAGATCACCGGCTTTCGGATGTCCGGCGTCAACTGGATCGGAATGACGGTCAGCGCGACGATCCCGAACAGGATCAGCATCAGAATCGCCGCCATGACCGCGATGGGTCGTTCGATGGAAAGCCGGATCAGGTCCATGGCGCCGTCTTACCCTTGCGGGGCTTCGCCGGTTTGTTTACCGGACGGTTGCGGTTGCACCGGCGGCTTGGCCGGGGCCGAGGGCGTGAAGTTGATCGGCTGATCCGGGCGCAGCCTTTCGTTGCCGCGGACCACGACGATGTCGCCTTCAGCAAGGCCCGACAGCACGATCAGGCGGCTGCCGACCGCTGATGCAAGCTGCACGGGCCGGACAACGGCCTTGCCGTTCTGATTAAGGAACACCGCCGTCTTGCCGTCCCGGTTGAGGATTGCGTCCTTGTGGACGGTCAGGACCGTGTCGGCGTCGCTGATCGGGACCGCGACGGTAACGCTTTGATTGACCGCAGCCCGCGTATCGCCCGCATTGCCGCCGCCCTGCGGCGTGAATCGGACCGTGCGGGTCCTGGTCTGCGGATTGTCTTCGGGGATCACGGCGCGGACATCGGCGGCGAACCCGCGGCCATTTTCCAGCGTCGCGCGGACTTGCAGGCCCGGGAACAGCGCCGCCGTATTGCGGGCGGGGACTTCGGCTTCGATTTCCAGGCTGCTGTCATCGATCATCGTTACCACCGGCGCGCCGACGTCGACGAACGCACCGGCCTCCGTATGGCGGCGGGTCACGACGCCGTCATACGGCGCCGTGATGTCGGCGTTGAACAGATTGATTTCCGCCAGGTGTAGATTGGCGCGCGCGCTTTTCAACTGCCCGTCGGCTTCGGCGATCTGGGCGCGGGCGACGGCGACTTCCTGGCGCTTGTCTTCCAGGCGGGCCTGGGAAAAGGCGGCGGACTTGCGAAGCCCTTCAAGGCGGTTCAGTTCCTGCTGGCGGAGTTTCATGGTTTCGCCGGCGGTCTGCCGCGCTGCTTCGTACCGGGCGACTTCCGCGGCGCGCAGGTCGCGTTCGGTCTGCAGCCGGTCCTTGACCAGCACGGCGATGATTTCGCCGCGGGCGACGCGGTCGCCGACCTCGACATAAAAGGAATCAATGGGGCCGTTGATGCGCGCGGCCACGGCGCCGGCCTTGCGGGCAACGAATCGCCCCAACACCGGCAGGGTCTGGCGCGTCGATTCGCGGATCACCGGATCGACGCCGACGGTCATCGCCTGCTGCGCGTGCAGGGGTGCTGCCGGCGCGGTCAACGCCGCCGCCATCGCCGCCCAAACGAGCAGGGATAAATTCAAGTACGTCGGGAACCGGGGCATAGCCTGCAAATTCAGTGATCTGAAGAGGCCGGAGTTTAGGCGGCGGCCGGGTTAAACGCAATCATATTTGCAATCAATTTTGCGTTTAATTGCGGTCTCCGCGCTTTCCGCAAAATGAAATCGCTGGTTGGCAAACAGGTGGGATTTCTTCCAAAATGCGCGTCATGCCAAAGCCAATTCATTCGCCTAAAATCAAAAAATCGCGATGGTTCCGGGTCCGGGTGGGGGTCACCGCCCAGTTGGGGGTGTTGCTGGCGGTTCTTTGGACGGGTGCGACCAGGGCTGATCTGATCGGCCATGGCGGTATGGTCCGGGCCATTGATGTCGCGCCGGACGGGCGCACGGTATTGACCGGCAGTTTCGATTTCACCGTGCGCCTGTGGGATTTCGGCACGCAGACGGAAAAGGCCGTTCTCGACGGGCACGAAGGGCCGGTGACCAGCGCATCGTTCTTTCCCGACGGCAAACATGCCGTCACCACCAGCGACGACCGCCGGGCGATCATCTGGAATGTCCAGACCGGCAAGTCCGAACGGCGGCTCGAGGGGCACCGTCACAAGGTGATGGCGGCGGCGGTGTCGTCCGACGGCGCGCTTGTCGCCACCGGCAGCTGGGACATGACGGTCCACATCTGGGACGCCGCCACGGGCAAATCCATCCGCGTCATCGATCTGCGCACGCCCGTCAACGACGTCGCGTTCGTCGCCGGCGGCGCTGGCGGAAAAGAAAAGTGGCTCGCCGCCGGCGGCCATGACGGCAAGATCACCTTGTGGCGCGTCGCCGACGGAAAGTTCGAAGGCGTTCTAGAGGGCCATGTCCGCGGCATCTCGAAGATGAGCGCCTCTTCCGACGGCAGGCGCCTGGTATCGGCCAGCATCGACCGTACGATCCGGCTGTGGGACGTACCGGGTATGAAGGAACTCAAGGTTCTGCAACACAGTGACGACCGGGCGGGCCAGGTCTATTCCACCGATATATCGCCCGACGGCCGCCGGGCGCTGTCGGCCGGCAAGGACGGCCGCATCATGGTTTGGAATTTGGACACGGGCCAGGTCCTGCAGACGATCCCGGCGCACACGAAAATCATCTGGGCCGTCGGCTTCACGCCTGACGGCCGGTTTGCGCTGTCCGGCAGTTCGGACGAAAAGGCGGCGGTCTGGCATCTTGAAACTGGCGACCGGATCGGCCTCACCGGTGATGAAAAGGACGAACCCCAACCCTGGCTCGAGAGCGCCCATCCGGGGGCCAAGCTGTTCACCAAATGCGCCCCCTGCCACGCCCTGAACGCGGCCGCTAACCGTCGCTCGGGGCCGCATTTCAAAGGCTTGTGGGGGCGGCGCGTCGGCTCGGTCAGTGACTATAATTATTCAGGCGCGCTTAAGGGCAAGGAATTCATTTGGAACGAAAAGACCCTGTTCGATCTTTTCCATCAAGGGCCGGACAAATATCTGCCCGGCACAAAAATGCCGGTGCAATTGGTCCCTGATGACGAACAACTCGCTCAATTGATCGACTATCTGCGCGTCCTGACCGGACCGAAAGGCAATTAACCGTCACGCGCGCGTCGCAAAGGCGCGGGCAGGGCGAAAGGAGGCCCCACATGACCACGCGGCTTTATTATCACCAGTCCTGCGAACAACACGACACTGGGCGCGGCCATCCCGAAAGCCCCGAACGCCTGAAAGCCGTCATGCAGGCGCTGGGTGATGACCTGTTTCAAGGGCTGGAGCGCCTGGACGCGCCGGAGATCGATCTGAAAACCATCGAAAACACGCACGAAGCGGGCTACGTCCAGGTCGTCAAGGATAACGTGCCGAGCGAAGGCCGGGTCTATCTGGATCCGGACACATCAATGTCGCCGAAATCGTTCGAAGCCGCGCGGCGCGCCGCCGGCGCTGCCTGTGACGCCGTCGATGCGGTGATGGCGGGCAAGGCGAAAAACGCGTTCTGCGCCGTCCGCCCGCCGGGCCACCACGCGGAAAGTTCCCGCGCCATGGGGTTCTGCCTGTTCAATTCCGTCGCCATCGCCGCCCGTCACGCACGGGGGCACAAGGGCGTCAAGAAAGTCGCGGTCGTCGATTTCGACGTGCATCACGGCAACGGTACGCAGCATTCGTTCAACGACGATCCCGACCTGTTTTACGCTTCGTCCCACCAATGGCCCTATTACCCGGGCACCGGTGCGACCGAGGAGACGGGGATCGACAAAAACATCTGCAACCTGCCGCTCGAGGCCGGGGCGGGGACCGAAGAATTCCGCCGTGGTTACAAAAACCGGGTGATGCCGGCGTTGCGCGCGTTTAAGCCGGACTTTCTGATCATTTCCGCGGGCTTCGATGCGCACCACCGGGATCCGCTGGCCAACCTCAATCTGACGACCGAGGATTTCGTCTGGATCACGGCGGAACTGTTGAACGTCGCCCACGAATGCTGCGACGACCGGGTGATCTCCTGCCTGGAAGGCGGCTACGACCTGAGCGCGCTCGCGGAAAGCACCGCCGCCCACGTCCGCGCGCTGATGACGCAATAATCGCCGGGCGGGCGCCCCCGGGCCTTGCGGCAGGGCGGATGCGCGCCTAAACTCCGGCCGGTTCAAAGGCGAGGCCCCGATCGGCATATGGCAAAGAAGAAACCCGCGGAACCCGAGGTCTCGGAAGACATCGCCAAGATGTCTTTCGAAGACGCCATGTCCGAACTGGAAGATATCGTGCGCGGGCTCGAGCAGGGGTCCGGTTCGCTGGACCAGGCGATAGATAATTATGCCCGGGGCGTCCAGCTGAAGACGCATTGCGAAAAGAAGCTGAAGGAAGCCCAGTTGCGTGTCGACAAGATCGTCCTCGGCCCCGGCGGCGCGCCGGAAACCGAACCCGTTGACCCGTCCTGATCCGCCCGCCTGATTTCGCCTCAACCGACCAAACCAAGAGGCAGCTCGTGCCAAACACCGCCCCCCCAGATTTTCAAACCGCCATGACGGAAAACGCCGCCGCCGTGACCCGGCTGCTGGACGACTTGCTTCCGGTGACCGAAACGCCGGAAGCGCGGGTCGTCGAAGCCATGCGTTACGCATCGCTTGCCGGCGGCAAACGCGTCCGTCCGTTCCTGGTGACCCAGTCGGCGGGGCTGTTCGGCGTCAATCCCCGGTCGGCGCTGCGCGCGGCGGCGGCGGTCGAGATGATTCACTGCTATTCCCTGGTTCATGACGACCTGCCGGCGATGGACGACGACGACCTGCGCCGCGGTCAGCCGACCTGCCATTTGAAATTCGACGAAGCGACGGCGATCCTCGCGGGCGACGCGCTGTTGACCAAGGCGTTCGAAGTGCTGGCCGATCCGGCGACCCACGATGACCCCAAGGTGCGGAGCGACCTGGTCCTGGCCCTGGCTCGCGCCGCCGGCGAACAGGGCATGGTCGGCGGTCAGATGATGGACCTGTGGGCCGAGGAAAACGAACTCGACGTCACCCAGATCACGCGCCTGCAACGGATGAAAACCGGGGAGCTGATCGCCGTTTCGGGCGAGATGGGGGCGATCCTGGGCCGCGCGTCGGAAGACGCCCGCCATGCGATCCACGCCTACACCCACGACATCGGCCTGGCCTTCCAGATCGCCGACGATCTGTTGGACGTCGAAGGCGATACGGAAACCGTCGGCAAGGCCACCGGCAAGGATGCGGACGCCGGAAAAGCGACCTTCGTTTCCCTGCTGGGCGTCGAAAAAGCCCGGCAACAGGCCCGCATGCTGAGCGCCCAGGCTGCCGACCACCTTGAAATGTTTGGCGAAAAGTCCGATCTTCTCAGACAATTGGCGCGGTTTATTGTCGAACGCAGCCTATGATGCCTTGCGGCGGCCGGAAATCGTTCTCCGGCGCGGCCGGGAATTGACGAATAAAGGTTAATGAATTGACCCCGAACCAAAACACACCTCTTCTCGATAAAGTGAAATATCCCAGTGACTTAAGGGGTTTTTCCGTCGAGGACCTCAAACAATTGGCGACCGAACTGCGCGACGACACGGTTCGCAGCGTGTCGATCACCGGCGGCCATCTGGGCGCCAGTCTGGGCGTCGTCGAACTGACGGTCGCGATCCACCATGTGTTCGATACGCCCAACGACCGGCTGATCTGGGACGTCGGCCATCAGTGTTATCCGCATAAAATTTTAACCGGCCGGCGGGACCGGATGCATACGCTCCGCCAGGGCGGCGGGCTTTCCGGGTTCACCAAGCGGACCGAGAGCGAATACGACCCCTTCGGCGCGGCGCACAGCTCGACATCGATCTCCGCCGGGCTCGGCATGGCGGTGGCAAGCGACCTCGCCGGCGACAAAAAGAAAGTCATCGCGGTGATCGGCGACGGCGCCATGACCGCCGGCATGGCGTATGAAGCCATGAACAACGCCGGGTCCATGGATGCCAAGCTGATCGTCATCCTGAACGATAACGATATGTCCATCGCGCCGCCGGTGGGCGCGCTGTCGGCCTATCTGTCGCGCCTGATTTCGTCCAAGTCTTTCCGCTCCGCCCGCCACTATGCGAAAGAGATCGCGAAGAAGTTCCCGCGCTCGGTCGAACAGGTCGCGGCCAAGGTCGATGAATACGCTCGCGGCATGGTCACCGGCGGCACGCTGTTCGAAGAACTAGGATTTTATTACGTCGGGCCGATCGACGGGCACAATTTGGATCACCTGTTGCCGGTTTTGAAAAACCTGCGCGACGACCACGAACCGGGCCCGGTGCTTTTGCATGTCGTTACGGAAAAGGGCCACGGCTACCGGCCGGCGGAACAGTCCGCTGACAAGTACCACGGCGTCGGCAAGTTCGATGTGGTGACCGGCGAACTGCACAAATCGGTGCCCAACGCGCCGAGCTATACCTCGGTCTTTGCTAAGGCGCTGACCCAGGCGGCGCAGGATGACGACAAAATTGTCGCCGTCACCGCCGCTATGCCGAGCGGTACCGGCATCGACAAGTTCGCCAAGGAATTTCCCGACCGCGCATTCGACGTCGGCATCGCCGAACAGCACGGCGTGACCTTCGCCGCCGGCATGGCGACGGAAGGCTACAAACCGTTCTGCGCGATTTATTCCACGTTTCTGCAGCGCGCTTACGACCAAGTCGTCCACGACGTTGCTATCCAAAGTCTTCCGGTGCGTTTCGCGCTTGACCGGGCGGGCTATGTCGGCGCCGACGGGTCGACCCACTGCGGCGCCTTTGACCTTGCCTATCTGGGGACGCTGCCGGGCTTTGTCGTAATGGCCCCCGCCGACGAGGCGGAATTGGTGCACATGACCGCGACCGCCGCCGCCATCGACGACCGGCCGTCGGCGATCCGCTTCCCGCGCGGCGAAGGCGTCGGCGTCGAACTGCCGGCGCGTGGCGAAGTTCTCGAGATCGGCCGCGGCCGCATCGTCCGCGAAGGCGCCACCATCGCCATCCTGTCCTTGGGCGCGTCCCTGAAAGAGGCGGGAAAGGCGGCCGAGGAACTGGCCGCGCGGGGGCTTTCGACCACCGTCGCCGACGCGCGCTTCGCCAAACCCATCGACGAAGGCCTGATCCGCAAGCTTGCGTCGTCTCACGAAGTCCTGGTCACCGTCGAAGAAGCCGCCATCGGCGGGTTCGCGGCGCAAGTGCTGCAGTTCATGGCCAACGAAGGCCTGCTGGAAAACGGGCTCAAGGTTCGCGCGATCACCATGCCGGACGAATTCCTCGAGCAGGACAAGCCCGAGGTCCAGTGCGAACAGGCGGGCCTGACCGCGCCCAACATCGTCTATACGGTGCTGGCGGCGCTCGGCCGCAAGGCCGAGGCGCATACGCCGGCCCGCGCGTAACTCGCCCGTCACCCCTGCGTCCGCGGGGGTCCAGGCTTTCAAATGAATTTTGGATTTCCGCGTTTGCGAGGATGACAAAACGGATGTCTCCCCGTCGCGGGGTCGGATAGGCTCTGGCCATGAGAAAACCCGGAAAAATCAGGCTCGATCAATTGCTGGTCGACCGCGGCTTGGCCGACAGCCGCGCCAAGGCACAGGCACTGATCATGTCGGGCAACATTCTGGTCGCCGATAAATCGCAGGACAAGCCGGGCCATCAGGTGCCCGCCGATGCGGACGTGCGAATCAAGGGCAGGGACCATCCCTGGGTGTCGCGCGGCGGCGTCAAGCTGGCACACGGGCTCGCGCATTTTCAAATCGATCCGGCGGGGCTCGTCTGCCTCGACCTGGGGGCGTCCACCGGCGGGTTTACGGATGTGTTGCTGACGGCGGGCGCGGCAAAGGTTTACGCTGTTGATGTCGGACACGGGCAACTGGATTGGAAAATCCGCAGCGACGATCGCATCGTGGTCCTGGAAAAAACCAACGCCCGGAATGTGACCGAGGCCGAAATTCCCGAGCCCGTGGATTTGATCGTCTGCGATGTTAGTTTCATCGGATTAGAAAAAGTGCTGCCCGCGGCGATGGCGCTCGCGGCGCCGGGGGCGCGGCTGATCTCTCTGATCAAACCGCAGTTTCAGGCCGGCCGCGAACATGTGGGGAAGGGCGGCGTCGTCCGCGATCCGGATGTCCACAAGATGGTTTGCGATGAAATCGAGGCGTTTATCTGCGACGATTGCGGCTGGGAGGTTTTAGGGGTCACCGAAAGCCCGATCACCGGGCCGGAAGGGAATGTGGAGTTCCTAATCGGCGCTATTAACGCTCTTTAAGAGAAGCAAAGCCACTTTCGCGGTCTGCGACCGCTCAGGTTTTGCGGCTAGCCCGCCTCGATCTCCCCGCCCGCCATGGCCCAGGCCTTGATGCCGCCCGCGAGATTATATCCTTCCTCGATCATGTCGTTCTGGATCAGGTAGGTGCCGACCTGCATCGACCGCATCCCCATGGCGCACATAAAGATGAGTTTTTTGCCGTCCTGCTGATCCAGCGGCGTGGGGTCGAACGCCAACATGGGAATGTGCACGGCGCCCGGCACCCGCGCCTGGATCAGTTCCGGCGCTTCGCGCACGTCGATAATCACGGCCTCGCCCGCGTCGACCCAGGCTTTTACCTGGCCCGCGTCCGCTTCGATCATTTTTTTCATGGCGGCAGTTGTCTCCGTTATTTCCGTATACATAGGGGGCATCGGCCATTGCGCCAAGCAAAAAGCCGGTCCATAAACAGCCATGAGCACCTATGACGATCCCCGCGGTCTGCCCGTGACCGCCGCCTCCGACGCGGCGGCGGCGGCCTATGACGAGACCATCAAGTCGTACCTTTGCATGTCGCCCGATGTCGGCGACAAGTTGAAAGCGACGCTGGCCCAGGACGGCGGTATGGTCATGGCCAACTGCCTCAAGGGTTATTTCATGATGCTGATGGCGATGGGCGGGCTAGTGCCCAAGGCTGCCAAGGCGGCAAGCGCGGCCGGCGAGGGCCTTGCCGGCGCGACGGATCGGGAAAAGTTGCACGTGGCGGCGCTGACGCGCTGGGCCGGGCGCGATCTGGCCGGCGCGGCGGAAGTGTGGGAGGAAGTCCTTCTCGACCACCCGCGCGACATCCTGGCGGCGCGGCTGGCGCACTTCGCGCATTTCTATGCCGGGGAATCGAAACGCCTTCGCGACTCCGTCAACCGCATCCTGCCCTACTGGGACAAATCCGTGCCGGGGTTTTCGTACCTCAAAGGCATGCAGGCGTTCGGGTCGGAAGAAGCCGGGGATTACGCCGTCGGCGAAGCGGCGGCGATTGCGGCCATCGAATTGGACCCCGTCGATCCATGGGCGACGCATGCGTATGCCCACGTCATGGAAATGCAGGACCGGCAGGACGACGGGTTGAAATGGATCGACCGGCTGCGCCCGCATTGGACCAAGGCGCATAATTTCCAAAACCACATCTGGTGGCACGAAGCGCTGATGATGCTGGCACAGGACCGGAAGGACGATGTCCTGGCGCAGTTCGACGCGCACGTATTCGATCCGGACTCGGACGAATACCTGGACCACACCAATGCCGTGTCGCTGTTACAGCGGCTGGAAATCTGGGGCGTCGATGTCGGCGGGCGGTGGCAGGCCATCGCCGACAAAGTACGCGACCGGACGGAAGAACACCTTCTGACCTTCGTCGATCTGCACTTCACCATCGCGCTGGCCGCCGTCGGCGACCCGAAAGCGGCGGAGATGCGGGAATTCACCGCTGCCTACGAAGGGGCGGAGGATGACAGCAACCTGCCGATCCAGAAAGCCATCGGCGTGCCGATGATGGACGGCCTGATCGCCTACCGCGAAAGGCGCCATGCGGACGCCGTCGCGTCCATCCTGCCGGTCCGCTACGACATCTGGATGATGGGCGGCAGCCACGCGCAACGCGATCTGTTTTCGCTGATCCTCATCGATGCCGCCCGCAAGGCCGGCGACGACCGGCTGTTCGCGGCGCTGATCGCCGAACGCCGCGCCGCCGCACCCGACGACGCGTGGGTCAAGACGGCCTTTCAGCAACCAAGAGGGATTTACCGATCGCTTGGCTGGTGATCGGATTGCTGCTCTGGTCGGCGGGACATTTGTTCAAACGCGTCATGCCGGAAACTCGCGCCGCCATGGGCATGTCGGGGAAGGGGATTGCCGCCGCCGCCATTCTGGGCGGCCTGAACGTCATCCTTGGATGCCCAAAGGCCGGCGCGCTCGGTTACCGACAGCGCGCCCGGCGCAGAGGAAGCCTCCCCGGTTTCGACGGGTCTGCCGTCGGCAAGCCATTTGTCCAAACCGCCGCCCAGAACGGCCGCGGTGTCGAACCCGATCCACCGCAACATCCACCAGAACCGCGTCGCCCGCTGCATGCTTCCCCGGGCGTAGAGAACCACGCGGGTTTCGTTGCCGACGCCCACGCGGGCGAAGGCGCGTCCGGTTTCTTCGGCGGTCAACAGGGTGAACCGGTAAGGGCTGTCCGCGACCGAAAAATCCGCCTGCAGGTCGAGAAACGCCGCGCCCGGAATATGCGCTTTTTGATAATCCGCGCGGCCGCTCTCGAAACGGTAGGGGTCGCTTGCGGCGCACTCGCCGTAATGAAGATAAAAGGTCGTGTCGAATAGCCGCAGGGCCGGGTAGTTCAGATTGGCCGCAAGCCACGCGCCGGAGACGATGGCGTCGGGGTATCGGAATGTTTCGCCCGCCATTAGGGCCGGTTACCCGCACTGCGCCTTGTGGCGCAGCAGGTGATCGGCTAGCACGCAGGCCATCATCGCCTCGCCGATGGGCACGGCGCGGATGCCGACGCACGGATCGTGGCGGCCCTTGGTAACGATTTCCGTATCCTCGCCGGATTTGGTGACCGTCCGGCGCGGCGTCAGGATCGACGACGTCGGCTTGACCGCAAAGCGGCAGACCACGTCCTGGCCCGACGAAATGCCGCCCAAAATGCCGCCCGCGTTGTTCGACAGAAACTCGACGTCATTTCCCTTGGCGCAGATTTCATCGGCGTTTTCCTCGCCGGTGGTGCGGGCGGCGCCAAAGCCGTTGCCGATTTCCACGCCCTTGACCGCGTTGATCGACATCATCGCGGATGACAGGTCCTGATCCAGTTTGCCGTAGATCGGTGCGCCCAGCCCGGCGGGCACGCCGGAGGCTACGACCTCGATCACCCCGCCGACGGAAGACCCAGCCTTGCGGATGCCTTCCAGGTAATCGGCGAATTCTTCGGCCGCTTTGGCGTCGGGGCAGAAGAACGGGTTGTTGTCGACCTCGTCCCAATCGAGGCGGGCGCGGTCAATTTCCTTTTCACCCATGATGACGAGCCCGCCCTTAACCGTGATGCCGGGGCCGAGAATTTTCCGGGCGACTGCGCCGGCTGCGACGCGCATGGCGGTCTCCCGCGCGGACGACCGGCCGCCGCCGCGATAATCGCGGATGCCGTACTTTTTCCAGTACGTGTAATCGGCATGGCCCGGGCGGAATTTTTCGGCGATTTCCGAATAGTCCTTGGACCGCTGATCGACATTTTCGATGATCAGGCCAATGGGCGTGCCGGTTGTCACGCCGTCGAACACACCCGACACCATTTTGACCTTGTCCGGTTCCTTACGCTGGGTGGTGTATTTGGATTGTCCCGGGCGGCGCTTGTCCAGGTAGACCTGGATGTCGTCCTCCGAAAGGCTCAGGCCCGGCGGGCACCCGTCGACGATGCAGCCGATCATCGGCCCGTGGCTTTCGCCGAAGGTTGTGAACCGGAACAGATGGCCGAACGAGTTGTGTGACATGGTCGATCCTTTTGATGCGGGACTTTTACCACATCAGACCTTACTTAGCCGTAAATGAAATTCCCGGTCAGACGACGGATATATCGGGGGCGTCTACGGCCTTCATGCCGACGATGTTGTAGCCGCAGTCCACATGGTGGATTTCGCCAGTGACGCCCGACGACATATCGGAAACCAGGTAAAGCCCGGCGCCGCCCACGTCTTCCATGGTGACGTTGCGGCGAAGCGGCGAATTGTATTCGTTCCACTTCAGAATATAGCGGAAATCGCCGATGCCCGACGCGGCCAATGTCTTCATCGGCCCGGCCGACAGCGCGTTGATGCGGATTTTTTCTCTTCCTAAGTCCTCGGCCAAATAGCGCACGCTGGTTTCCAGCGCCGCCTTGGCGACGCCCATGACGTTGTAGTGCGGCATCACCCGTTCGGCCCCGAAGTAGGTGAGCGTGATCAGCGCACCGCCGTCGGTCATCAGCTTGCGCGCGCGTTGCGCCACGGCGGTGAAGGAATAGCACGAGATGTTCATGGTCTTCAGAAAGTTGTCGAGCGTCGTGTCGATATACCCGCCCTTGAGTTCTTCCTTGTCCGAATAGGCGATGGCGTGGACGACAAAGTCCAGCTTGCCCCACTTTTTGCCGATGGCGTCGAACACACCGTCGACGGACGCCATGTCGGTCACATCGCACGGCAGGATGATGTCCGATCCGACGCTTTGGGCCAGCGGCGTCACGCGTTTTTGCAGCGCCTCGCCCTGATAGGTGAACGCCAGTTCCGCGCCCTGGTCGGATGCCGCCTTGGCGATCGCCCAGGCGATGGACCGGTCGTTCGCGACCCCCATCACGAGACCTTTTCTTCCGCACATCAGCGGCGTGTGGTCAGCCATTTTTCCCTCGGATCCCTTTTCTTTACTCGCATTCTTTATATCAGACTTTTGGTTAACGTTTCGGGGCAAAACCTAGGTTTCGACCGAACCCCCATGCCTTATAGTATGGGGGCGGGAAGGTCAACGCGGAGGTTCCGCCGGAACCGCGGGAGAACGGGACTTATACACGGAACTGCGGGTCCGGGCGCGGTTTTCGGGCGAAATCCTGGGCCTGGCGCTCGCCCGGTTTAAGAAAGACTAATGCCTGCGCATGGCGGCGTCGCTCAGCTATACGTCGCTTCTGGTCGCTGTGCCCTTGAGCGCCATCGCCTTCGCCATGCTGGCGGCGTTTCCCGTGTTCGAAGGCGTGCGCGACGTATTCCAATCCATCCTGTTCGCCAACTTCCTGCCCGACGCGGCCAATTCCATGCGCGAACATTTCGACCGCTTCGTCCGCAACACGGCGACGCTTTCCGCCGTCGGCATCGTCGCGCTGGCGCTGACGGCGGTGCTGCTGGTCGGCGTGCAGCTGACGGCGACGATTTACGAATGGCGCGAGGCCGGCGGCCACCCGGCCGAATTGGCGACCACGGCATTGTCGCGGCTGACCGTGGTGCTGGTGATCCTGGCCGGACTGCACGGGCAGGCGCAGGCGGCGGGTCGGTGCAGCGGCGCGATCTGATTCGCGGCGCCCGTGCGACGGCGGCGGTGGTCGTTCCGCTGCTCGAGGAATTGCAGGGCAAGGGGTATGTGGAGCGCACGTCCGGCAACGGCTGGGTGCTCGCCCGTGATTTGGGCGCCGTCCGCTCAGTTGACAATCCGCCAAGATCCGTCCGGCTGGCGGCAGGCCGTGCCCGTCGCCTTTTCCGTCTTGCCGTCAATGACGATGGTCGTTTCGTATTCGCGGCAATTGCGGCCTTCGGCGGTCTGATACGTCTTGGTCGGCGTGACCGTGCCGGAATTTTTCGAGTCCGGATTGTTCCAGGCCGATGACTGGTTGACCTTATTGTATTCCAGCGCATCCTGGGTGGTGCGATTCAAATAGGCCAGATCCGCCTTGTCGAGGGATTTGCCGATTTCGCTGCCGGCATAGGCGCCGGCCAGCGCGCCGATGGCGACCACCGCCAGCTTGCCTTTGCCGCCGCCGAGCTGCGATCCCAAAAGCGCGCCGAGGCCACCGCCCAACAGGTTGCCCCCGGTCTGTTTCTGGTTCTTGTCGTCGGCGGCGCAGGCGGCCAAGGACACCACCATCAACACCGCGATCATTGATTTCACGACTTGCATGAGCTGATTTCCTCTAGGTCAATCGAGGTTGCCCCAACCGAACCCTTGGGTGGATCCTCGTCAATTTACAGGGATAACAGGTAAAAATCACCTTTCCCCAGCATGGACATTGTTCTGCCAAAGCATTATGGCAATGCTTTGGCACTTTTTCTGTGACGTAGATCATGGTTGACGATACCCCCGACACCCCGCCCCAAAGGACTTCGGCCACGGACGACCCCATCGAAAAGTTCCGGGCCTGGCTTGCCGAGGCGGAAAAAACCGAACCGACCAATCCCAACGCCATGGCGCTGGCGACGGCGGACGCCCGAGGCCGCCCGTCCGTCCGCATGGTTTTGCTGAAGGACGTGGACGCTCGCGGGTTCGTCTTTTACACCAACATGGAAAGCCAGAAGGGCGGGGAACTTGCCGCCAATCCTCATGCGTCTCTGTGTTTTTACTGGAAAACCCTGGAACGCCAGGTGCGGGTCCAAGGGGCGGTAACGCCCGTGGACAGCGCGGAAGCCGACGCCTATTTCGAAAGCCGCCACCGGTCGTCCCGGATCGGCGCCTGGGCGTCGCGGCAATCGCGGCCCTTGGCCGGCATGTTCGAACTTGAAAAACGGGTCGCCCAGTTCACCGCGAAATTCAACATCGGCGCCGTACCCCGGCCGGATTACTGGTCCGGGTTCCGCATCGCCCCGGAAAAAATCGAATTTTGGGCGGAGCGCCCGTTTCGGCTGCATGAACGTATCGTGTATTATCCGGTCAGCGGCGGTTGGGAGACCGAACGGCTATTCCCGTGAACGACAGCACCGACATTCCGATCAGCGACCAGGCGACCGCCACCGAGGCGGCCCGTGTCGTTACCAGCGGCGGGTTCGACAGCAAGGCCGCCCGTTTGATGCAGCTTGCGACCTATGCGTCTGTTTCAGTCGCAGCGGCGCTAATCAGCGTGAAGATCTTCGCCTGGGCGTTGACGGAATCAATCAGCCTACTGTCGACCTTGATCGATTCCATGCTTGATCTGATTGCCTCGCTGGTCAACCTGTTCGCCGTGCGCCACGCGCTGCAGCCGGCGGACCGGGAACACCGTTTCGGCCACGGCAAGGCCGAACCGCTTGCCGGGCTGGCGCAGGCGGCGTTCATTTGCGGGTCGGCGGCGTTTCTGCTGCTCGAGGCCGGGGACCGGCTGATCAACCCGCGCGTCGTGGTCAATACCGAAGTCGGTTACGCCGTCATGGTCTTGTCCATCGTGCTGACCGTGGCGCTGGTTATGTTCCAGCGATACGTCGTCAAGAAATCCGGGTCCGTCGCTATCGGCGCCGACTCGCTGCATTATCAGACCGACGTCCTGATCAACCTGAGCGTCATCGCATCGCTTTACGTCACGTCCGAATTCGGCATCCTCTACGCCGATCCGCTGTTTGCCGTCGCCATCGCTGGCTACATCGTGTGGGGTGCCTGGCAGATCGGGAAAATGGCGCTCGATATTTTGATGGATAAGGAACTACCGGATGCGGAACGCGCGCGCATCCGCGAAATCGTCACCGCCCACTCCGAAGTCATGGGCATGCACGACCTGCGCACCCGCACGTCTGGCGCGCACGTGTTCATCCAGATGCATTTGGAACTGCCGCCGGAAATGACCTTGATGAAAGCCCACGACATCACCGACGCCGTCACCGACGAATTGATGGCCGTCTTCCCCAATGCCGAGGTCATCATCCATGAAGACCCGGAAGGGATTGAAGAGGATCGCGCGGTCTTTCGTTGACGCGCGCGAACTTTGGGGGATCGGCATCATGGATATTCCCGATCAGCAACAATCCGTCGTCTCTTTTCTCTCGAACGCGGCGGCGTTTGGCTTGCCGCCGGCGGAGCCGGTCAAGATCATCGAAACCCATGTGTCGGTGATTTTTTTGGCCGGCTCGCGGGCTTACAAACTGAAAAAACGGGTCAAGTTCCCGTATCTGGATTTCACCGAAGCCGCGGAACGCCAAAAAACCTGCGAGGTGGAGGTCCGGATGAACCGCCGAACGGCACCGGATATGTATCTTGGTGTCCGCGCCGTGACCGACGAAGGAAGCGGGCATTTCGCACTGGATGGCGCGGGCGCGGCGGTCGACTGGGTGGTCGAGATGCGCCGGTTTCCCGAGGGCGGCCTGTTCACCGATCTGGCCGCGGCCGGAAAATTGAAGCGCCGCTTGATGGAGGATCTGGCCGATAATATCGCCCGGTTTCATGCCGCCGCCGAAATCGAACGCACGCTTTGGAACCCGGCCCGAGTCGCCGCCATCATTGACAACAACGACGCCAGCCTGAACGCCTGGGTGCCTGGCGTGTTCGACGGCGCGACGGTCGCCCGGGTCAAGGACGACGCGCACGCGGTTTGCCGGACCCTTCTCGACCTGATCGCCGCCCGGCAGGCGGCGGGCCGCGCGCGCCAATGCCACGGCGATCTGCACCTGGCCAATATTTGTTTGTGGGAAGGTCAGCCGATGCCCTTCGACGTCATCGAATTCAACGAACGTCTGTCCCACATCGACGTGCTGTACGACCTGGCGTTTTTGATCATGGATCTGGATTACCGCGGGCACCGGCGGCTGGCGTCGTTCGTGTTGAACCGCTATCTCGACCGCGCGCCCCTGGACGGCATCGACGTCGCCGGTCTGGCGGCGATGCCATTGTTCCTCGCCATGCGGGCTGCGGTCCGCGCGCATGTCTCGGCATCCCAGGGCAAGACCAAGCACGCAAAGGAATATCTAGGCCGCGCGAACGGTTATCTGGTTCCCGCACCGCCGCGTCTGGTTGCCGTCGGTGGATTGTCGGGCAGCGGCAAATCGCGATTGGCCCGCGAACTGGCGTGGCATTTCGGGACGTCGCCGGGCGCCCGGGTTGTCCGCTCGGACGTGATGCGAAAACGCCTTGCCGGGTTCGACATTATGGCTCGGCTGCCGTCGCAGTTTTACACGCCCGATCATTCGGCCCGGACCTATGCCGCCTGTTTCGACGAAATCCGCACCGCGATCGCCGCCGGCCGGTCGGCGGTGTTCGACGCGGTTCAGGCAAAACCCTGCGAACGCGCCGGGATTGAGAAGCTGGCGCGGGAACTGGGCGTGCCGTTCACCGGCATCTGGGTGACGGCGCCGCCGGAATACCGACTCGATCGGGTCGCCAATCGACAGGCCAATGTTTCCGACGTCACCGAACAGGTCGCCCGCAAACAGGAAAATTTCGATCTGGGTCAGGTGGCCTGGGCGATGGTGGATTCCAGCGGCAAGAAAAAAGAAACCATCGCCCAGGGGCTTAAAACGCTGGGCCTTTCAGAAGGATGGTGACCAGTCGCTCACCCGTGCTAGGTTTTCATGCATGTCGCAGATGCACAGATGGATCTTGAACGCCGCCATGGGCGGTCTGGACTAAGACTAGGCCGGCTATTACGCCGATGTGGCCGACAAGCTCGGCGAAGACCCGAGGGCCGAAGCCGCCCCCAACATGGTTTATCTGGTGCTAGCCGATACGGTTCGGTTTCTGCCGAAGTATCTGGAAAAGAAAGAACTGATCAACCGGTTATTCCGGTTTGTCCGCGTGTATCACGAGCAGCTTCGGCGGGTGATCTACGACCCTCGGTTTATCGAGGACAAATCCCTGCTGACGCCGATTAACGGCGATTTCGTCGCCGAAGTGGTGGAAGCCACGCTCGAGCATTATGAACAGGGAGAGATCGCATCCGGCGACCGCGTGCTCCATCGCAGTCCCTCGACGGCGACGGCGGCGCGTTGGCTTTTCCTTATGTCGATGACGACGACGGTGACGAGGTTTATTAGCCGAACAGGTCGGCCTGTTTTAGCGGCGGCGGCGCGTCTTCCGTCGACGCGATCTCGCCGGTAAACGGTGCCAGGACGGAATTCACGGCATCGAACCCCGCGTTGGGATCGGCCCAGCGGGCGGCGTGGTCGGCGTCCAGAATCACCGGCATGCGGCTGTGGATTTGGGCGACCGAGGCGGCGGGCCAGCAGGTGACGATGGTGAAGGCGTCGCCGTCGCTAAGTCCAGCGAAGGCGAAGGGGCCGTTGGCCGCATCGGGGACGATGGTGTTTTTCAATTTCGCCTTGGCGTCGGTGCGCCATTCGAAATAGGCGGTCATCGGCACGATGCAGCGCCGTTCCAATAACGACTTGAAGGTCGGTTTTTCCGCTAGCGTTTCGGCCCGCGCGTTGATCATCGGTTGTTTCGACCATTTGACCTCAAGTCCCCAGCGCATCAGGCGGGGGCCCGTGGGGTCGATGATCAGCGCCTGATTGGTCGGGCGGACTTCTTCCTTGTTGGGCACGGGCGGCGGTTCTTCCAGGTGGAAGCGCTCCGTGATCATTCGGGGCGTCGCGGTCATTTCATAACGGGCGCACATGCAGGGATTTTAAGGGCTCCGCGACAACGGTGGAAACGGAATTGCGTTTGCCGTAACGTACGGCCATGGCAGAGACCACTAAGACAACGCCGACCGCCGAGCGGCCGACGGTCATTATCACCGGCGCCAGCCGGGGGATCGGCCATGCGACGGCGCGGCTGTTTCTCGACCGCGGGTGGCGGATCATCACCTGTTCCCGGGACGACGCGCCCGAAGAATGCAAGCGCGATCCCAACTGGACCTGTCACATCCCGACGGATTTGGGGGATGACGAAAGCCTAGATGATTTTATCAAAGAGGCCAACGCTACCCTGCCGGACGGCAAGCTGCAGGGTTTGGTGAACAACGCCGGCATGTCGCCCAAGACACCGTTCAAGGAGCGGCTCGGCTGCCTAAACGGCGATCTGCAGGCATGGCAGGAAGTGTTCGATCTGAACTTCTTCGCGCCGTTGAAACTATCCCGCGGCTTCGCCCGGGCGCTGCACCGTGGGCAGGGGGCGATCGTCAATATCACCTCCATCGCCGGCCATATGATCCACCCCTTCGCCGGATCCGCTTATTCCATTTCTAAGGCGGCGCTGTCGGGGCTTACGAGGGAAATGGCGAACGAGTTTGCGGCGCTGGACGTGCGGGTCAACGCGGTCTGCCCCGGCGAAATCGAAACCGACATGATCCAGCCCGAATACGAAGCCCTGATCCCACGCATCCCCCTGGACAAAATGGGCGCGCCCGAGGATGTGGCCGGCGCCATTCACTACCTGTGTTCCAAGGACGCGGCCTATGTCACCGGCACGGAAATCTGGGTGACGGGCGGCCAGCACATGTACTGACCGCCCGTTGGCTGCCCCTTGATCGGGCGGGCTCCGCTGCCGCGCCGATTTTTGTTTAAAGTTCAAGGAGTTAGGGGATCCCTGGCGCGACCGGTCTTAACCCTGCCTTAACCACGAATCCGCTATCAGAAGTCGTTTCACCCGCCGAATCGGGTGGTGTATGATGTTTTCGGTATGCTGTGGCGATCGCAGCGGGCCACCAAGGAGGGCGGAAAAATGGCGGAAGAAGCGGCAAAATCCGATCTGGCGAGGTCTCCCGAGCGCGCGGGCGACGACGGGCACATTCCCGCCGGCCCGGTGAAGGAAGAGGCCGCCCGGCCGCAATCCGGGTTCGACCTGCTGGCGCCGGAAGATTGGGTCGCGCCGTTCTACGTCCGCTGGAAACTGCATTACATCGCCGCCGCAATTCTGACTGTCGCCTGGTTCGGCCTGGTTCTGGACTTTCTCGAAAAGTCCTTCGGGCTCAGCAACCTTAAGGAACTGCTGCCCCATGAAGCCGGCGGTCTGGCTGCTGGCGCCTTCGTGCCCGTAGCCTTTCTGTGGATGGTGATCGCGTTTTTCGAACGCGGCCAGCAGCTCCGCCGCGAGACCGAGGTCCTGCGTGCGCATCTGAAAAAACTGATTTACCCGTCCGACGCCGCCGGCTCGCGGATGAAAGAGGTCATGCATGCGCTTCGCACCCAGACCAAGGAGTTGCTGCAGGCGTCGGAAGAGGCCGCCCGCCGCGGCCAGCAGGTCAGCGACCTGGTCCGCGAACGGACCCGCGATCTGTCGCAGGTGTCGGAAGACGCGGATTTGCGGGCCCACGCGGTGGCCGAAGCGCTCCGCCGGCAGACGGAAAACCTTGCGTCGGCGTCCGAACGGGCCGCCGTCCGCGCCCAGGAAACGGGCGACACACTCTATGATCACGCGCATGGGCTGGTGGTTTCCGCCGACCGGGCGTCGGCCCGCGCGGAAGATCTGGTCGGTGCGCTGAAACGCCGGTCGGAAGAGCTGGAAACCGCCGCCGACGAGGCCTCGGCCCGGACGATCAAATCCGCCGAGGCGTTCGACCGGCGGACCGAACGGCTCGACGCGGTCTCGCGGGAGGCCCTGGCTCGGGGGGTTCAGGCGGACAGCCTGCTGGAACGCCGGGTCGGCGAAATCGCCGACGCCGCTCAGCGCGCAAATGACAGCATTTTACATGTCGCGGAAAATCTGCAGCAAAATGCAGAAGACCTGACCGACCGCGCCGACCGGGCGAAGGACATGGCGGCGGAAGTGGAAATCGGCCTCGGCCGTCAGGCGGATGTGCTTGACGGCATCGGCGTCCGCGTCGGCGACCGGGTGTCGCAGATCAGCACCGATCTGGCCAAACAGGCGGACCAGTTGACCCGCACCATCGAACGCGTGGTCGCGGACGCGGTGCGCGCCGGCGAACGCCTGACGGAAAACGCCCACGGCATGGCGCACAAGGTGGACGGCGCGGTCCAGCGAATGAACCAAGCCGGCCGCGACATGGCCGGCGGCGCCGACGCGCTGCAGACGCAAGCGGCGGAAACGGCGAATGTTATCCAGCGGCACACGACAGAAACGGTCGACGCGCTGCGCGAGCGGATCCGGGAGACCGCCGACTTCCTGGATCAGCGGTCGAAACAGACCACCGACCAGTTGCAGGCCCAGACCCGGGAATCCACCGAAGCCATGCGCCTGCAGTCAGACGAGACCGTCCGCGCGTTGCGCGCCCAGATCGACGCGACCGCGCAGTTCTTGAAATCGCGCACGGCGGAAACCACCGACGCCATGCAGGATCAGACGCGGGCGACGGAAACGCTTCTGGTGTCGACCATCGAGGCCATGCGCCGTGCCTCGTCCGAATTGGGCGAGGCGTCGGAGGTTACCATCACCAAGGCCGTGCAGGCCGGCGATCAGCTGAGCGTCGTCGCCGGCGAGAGCGAACGGCGGCTTCGTGAAATGGATGCAGGGCTGAGCCAGCGCCTGGATCAGATGGTCGCCGCGTCAACCCAGACAACGACCGCCATCGGCGCTGCGTTGGACGCGCTCCGGCGCAGCGCCGGCGGCCTGCAGGCGACCGGCAAGCAAGCGGTCGAGGGCATGGCCAGGGCGGGCGGCGAAATGGATGCCCGCGCGGCCGAGATCCGTCAGGTCTCGGATCAGGCGGCCAATCTGCTGTCGATGGTGACGGAAACGCTGTTCAGCCAGACCGAAGCCGTGACCGACACGTCCGATCAGGCAAGCCGCAAGATGACGGCGCTACGCGACGCGTTGGAACTGCGCACGGTTGAGTTGGAGCGCGTCAGCGCGCTGACCGACGAGCGCATCGCCAACGCGCGGCGGTTCTTAAAAGATGCGTCGGCGGAACTGGACGATGCAACGCTTCGGGCATCCAGCCGTGTCGCCGAAACCACCGGCGCCATGGCGCAAGGCGGCGAAAAGATCAACGAGGTCGCCGATGCCGCCGTCGACAAGGTCCGTCTGGCCGGCGAGGTGGTCAGGGAAGTCCTACACGAAGCGGCATCGGACACCGACCGCACGACGGCGCGGCTGGCGTCGATCCGCAACGGCCTGACGCAATACCGGGGTGAATTGGAGCAGACGGTCACCGAAGCCGGCGAACGCCTTATCGGCCTGCGGTCGACCCTGTTTGAATCGATGACGCAGATTTCGCGGGCGTCCGAAACCGCCGGTTCGGACCTGCAGGGCTTTGCCGAAAATCTGCAGGCGCAGGCGGCGAACGTCACCCGCACCGCCAACGACGCCGCCGCGCGTCTGATGCGGGTTTCGGAAGGGCTCGAGAGCCGCGCCAACGACGTCGCCCAAACGGTCGATAAGTCGTCCAACATGGTGACGTTGATTTCCGACGCCCTGCATTCGTCGTCGCAGCAGTTGACTACCGCGGTCGAACGCGCGTCCGGTCAGGTCGAGGTCATCGGCACCATGCTCCGCCAGCGCACGTCGGAACTGGAAGGCATGTCGGGAAGCACGCTGACCGGGCTGCGCGATCTGGGCCGGGAATTCCGTTCCCGCCTGGACGAACTGGAAAACGTGTCCCGCGCTCTGACGTCCCGGGTGGACGAGGCGTCGCAATCGCTCGACGTGCGGGCGGAACAGCTCGACCGCGTGTCGCACCACGCCGTCGACCGGCTCGACCGGGTCGGCGAGGCGATGGCCCGGACAGCTACCGAAGCCGACGGCCTGTGGCGCGAAAACAGCGACAAGATCACCTCGTTGGTCGACAGCCTGCGGGTGCACACGGACGAAGCCAGCGGCCTGGCCGACCGGGTCCTGTCCAAGATGGACGGCGCCGCCGAAACGCTCCGCCGTCAGTTGGATCGCCTGTCCTCCAACTACCGGCAGGCGGAACAGAGCATCTCGGCGCTGGGGCAGTCCTTGGGCGAACGCTCCCGCCAGTTGGGCAAGGCGTCCGACGAAGCGATCAGCAAGGTCGGGCTTTGGGATTCGGCGCTGCGCAACCAGTCGGATAACATCAACCGGTCCTTGGGCGAATTTGGCCGCCGTGCGCAGGAAATCAGCACCCAGTTGGAAGCTCAGTCGCGGAAGCTGCATTTCGCCGCCGACGAGGCGAAATCGCTTCTCGAATCGCTCAAACAGCGCAAGGGCGACACCATCGCCACGGACTTCCTGCAGCAGATGGGCTTCGTCACCGAACGCCTGCAATCGGCCTCAGTTGACCTGACCAGGTCGCTCGAGGTGCCGATTTCCGAAGACGAATGGCGGCGCTTCAACGCCGGCGAAAAGGGCATCTTCGTCCGTAAGATGCTGGGCTTCCGGGCAAAGGCGCGGCTCGACGCGATTTCCCAGCTTTACCGGGAAAACACCGAATTCCGTGAATACTCGGACCGTTATCTGAGCGAGTTCGAACGCCTGTTGAACGAGGCCGCCAGCCGCGACCCGAACAATATGCTGCGCACCACGTTCCTGTCCTCGGACGTGGGCAAGGTTTACATGATCCTGGCCCGCGCCCTCGGCCGGAACATCTGATCGCCCGCCACGGCGGCATCGGCCTGGGGCGGAAGGCGGGGCTTGGCCTCGCAACCGGTCTGGCTTAAGTAGGCGACTATGACCACACCACATCCCACCGCCATTGCCGCGACCCCGGCCGCCCGGCTTGATCTGGTCGCGGTCTGGCTGTTCGTGATTGCCGTGATGATTTTCGCCATGGTCGTTTTGGGCGGGGTGACGCGGCTTACGGAATCGGGCCTGTCCATGGTCGACTGGCGCCCCGTCACCGGATGGCTGCCGCCGATGGGGGAGGCCGCGTGGCAGAAGGTCTTCGACGCCTACCGCACCAGCCCTGAATACAAGCGCGTCAACGCGGGCATGAGCCTTGACGACTTCAAGGGCATCTTCTGGCTGGAATATCTGCACCGGTTGTTTGGGCGGGTGATCGGGCTCGCGTTCTTTTTTCCGTTCGTGTTTTTTCTATCGACTGGGCGGCTGCGCGGCGGCCTTAGGTGGAAGTGCGGCGCGATGTTCGTGCTGGGCGGCCTGCAGGGCGGGCTCGGATGGTACATGGTGAAAAGCGGTCTGGTCGACCAGCCGGACGTCAGTCAGTACCGCCTGGCGGCGCATTTGGGATTGGCGCTTGTCATTTACCTTTACGTTCTGTGGACGGCTTTCGGCATTGTTCAGCACCGGTCCGGACACGGCGGCGGGCCGGCGGGGACGCGGGCGGCGGCGGTGCTGGCCCTGGTTTTTTTGACCGTGATTTCGGGCGCCTTCGTCGCCGGACTGAACGCCGGGCTGATCTATGACACCTTTCCACTGATGGGCGGGCAATTGGTGCCGCCGGAGGCCTTTGGCCTGGAGCAGTTCCATCAGAACCTGTTCGAAGATCGCGCGACCGTGCAATTCGACCATCGGGTTTTGGCCATGACGACGGTCGCCGCGGTTCTGGCGTTTTGGCTCGGCATCCGACGGTCCGGAAACCCCGGCCTGCGACGGGCAGGGGGTGTGGCCCTGGCGGCGGTGGCGGTTCAGGCCGGGCTCGGCATTTCCACGCTTGTTAACGGTGTTCCCCTAGTATTAGCGGCGTTGCATCAAGCGGGCGCGGTGGTTTTGCTCACCGCGGTCCTGTGGGCGGCCCATCAAGCCCGGCGCTGACGGGCGCTTCGAACCACCAGAATATGGTTTAAAAATCCGTTGATTCCCGGCACACTGCGGTCTGGCAATCGGTATAAATCTAAAAACCCGAACGAAATGACCCGGAAATTTGGGGGAAGACAGACTATGAGCGATAAGTTCCGCCTGATCACCCGAAGCGACTTCGACGGACTGGTTTGCGCCGTCCTGTTGAGGGAATTGGACCTGATCGGCGAAATCAAATTCGTTCATCCGAAAGACATGCAGGACGGGACGATCCTCGTTTCCCAACGCGATATTTCGACGAACCTGCCTTACGTGCCGGGCATTCATCTGGCGTTCGACCACCATTTGTCGGAAACCATCCGCATGGAGGACAAGCCGGAAAACTACATCATCGACCCGACGGCACCGTCGGCGGCGCGGGTGGTGTATGACCATTACGGAGGCAAGAAAACGTTCCCCAACCTGTTCGACGACATCATGGCAGCCGTTGACAAGGGCGACGCGGCGCAGTTCAACCGCGACGAAGTCATTAATCCGCAGGGCTGGGACCTGATGAACTTCCTGATGGATGCGCGGACGGGTCTTGGCCGGTTCCGCGAATTCAGGGTTTCCAACTATCAATTGATGATGGATCTTATCGATTATTGTCGCGACCACTCGATTCAGCAGATATTGGAGCTCCCCGACGTCAAGGAACGGGTCGAACTTTATCGGGAGCACGATTCCAAGCAGAAGGAACAGATCAAAAAGTGCACTACGGTGCACAAGAATCTGGCGGTTCTGGACCTGCGCAACGAAGAAACGATCTTTGCCGGCAACCGGTTCATGATCTATGCGCTTTATCCGGACACCAATATTTCCATCCACGTGATGTGGGGGATGCAGCAGTTGAACACCGTGCTTGCCACCGGCAAGTCGATCCTGAACCGCACGTCCAAGACCAACGTCGGCGAATTGATGTTGAAATACAGTGGTGGCGGGCATGAAAACGCCGGGACCTGCCAGGTCGAAAACGAAGACGCAGCACGGGTGCTGGGCGAACTGATCGATCAGATCACCAAGGACGGTTGATGACCGGCGGCGGCTCCCGTCTGCTTAGGAACCGACCGAGCCGCCGATTGTCCCGGCGGCGCGTCAGCCCGCCCGGCGGCGCGCCTTCCCCATCGCGAAAAGCCAAACATGCGGCGGTGACCGCGGTCTCTTTGGCGTTGCTGGCGTTCGTCGCCGCGTGCGCGTCTCAGGAAACGACCGTCACGCGGGTGATGGAAGTCCTAGGTGCCGACCGGTTGGCGCTTAGTGATGTGTCCCGCCGCGAACTGGACCGGTTCGGTGAAATCTACAAGCGGTATGTGAGCGACCCCGAAGCCCTGGAGAGCCTCGACTATTTCCGGTTCGCGTTCCGCCGCGTCCGCGCGACCTATGTCCGCGAGGTTTCGGACAAGGAAATCGTCGACGCCGCGATTAGGGGAGTGGAAGACACCAAACCCGCACCACGGAGCCTCGCGCCGAAAAAACTGGTCGAAACGGCGCTGAACGCCATGTTGAAGTCGCTCGATCCGCACTCCGACTTCATGAACGCCGAAGAATTCGAGGAAAGCTTTATCTCGACGCGCGGCGAATTCGGCGGGCTGGGCATCGAAGTCACCATGGACAAGGAACTAGTCAAGGTCGTGTCGCCCATCGAGGACACGCCGGCGGCGCGGGCCGGCCTGCAGCCGGACGACCTGATCACGCATGTCGACGGCAAGGTGATCCGCGGCAAGAGGTTGTCCGACGCGGTTTCCGCCATGCGCGGCAAACCGGGAACGGAGATCACCCTGACGATCCAGCGCGAAGGCCGGAAACCTTTCGACGTCACCCTGGTCCGGGCGATCATCAAGGTCTGGTCGGTGCGTTGGCGGCTTGAAGGCGACGTCGGGTACGTTCGGGTCACCCGGTTCACGGAAAAGGTCGAAAGCGGCATCGCCAAGGCGCTGGCGCAAATTCAGACCGGGCATGAAGGCGAACTCAAGGGTCTGGTTCTTGACCTGCGCTCCAACCCCGGGGGGCTTTTGGATCAGTCGCTGATCCTGGCCGATGCGTTCCTTGATCACGGCGTGATCGTTTCGGTCCGCGGCCGCGACCCGGAACAAGAACGCGAATACCAAGCGTCGGCCGGCGACTTGGCGCGCAACCTGCCGATGGTCGTGCTGATCAACCGCGGGTCGGCGTCAGCGTCCGAAATCGTCGCCAGCGCCCTGCAATACCACCGCCGGGCCACGGTGATGGGCGGCCGGTCGTTCGGCAAGGGGTCGGTGCAGACGATCATGCCGCTGCCGGTGGAAGGGGCGCTCCGGCTGACGACGGCGCTTTACTATGCGCCGGACGGTAAAACCATTCAAGCCGAGGGGGTCCACCCCGATATCGTGATCCGGCCGGAAAAATCGGTCGAAGGCGAACAGCGTGAACAGGACCTGCCGGGCGCGCTGCCGGGTGAAAAAAACGTTGCCAACGACAACAAGCCCTCCATCCCGGAAAAAGATTGCCCGGGTGCCGGCGAAAAGAACGATCGCGTTCTGGGCTGCGCGCTTTACTTCCTTCGGGCCGGGTCGACCGAACAGTTTCTGGCAAAGCTGGCCGCCCGGGAAAAACGCCCGAGCTGACCGGGCCGGGCGGTTTCAGCCCTACAGGGCAAACGCCTTTTTGGCGTAATCGGCAAGCATCCCGACGCAGGCGTCCACGTCCAGGGCGTCGGTGTTGATGACAAGTTCCGGATTTACCGGCGCTTCGTAGGGTGCCGAGACCCCGGTGAATTCAGCAAGTTCGCCGGCGTGGGCCTTTCCATACAACCCCTTCGGGTCGCGGCGTTCACAGACGTCGATGGGCGCTGCGATGTGGATTTCGTGAAATACGCCGTCGGCGCGGGTGCGAATGCTGTCCCGGTCCGCCCGATAGGGGGAAATAAAAGCGGTGATCACCACGATGCCAGCGCCCGCCATGATCTGCGCCAGTTCGCCGATGCGGCGGATGTTTTCCGTCCGGTCCGCTGGCGAAAACCCAAGGTCCGCGCACAGCCCATGGCGTACGTTGTCGCCGTCGAGCACGAAGACCTGCATGTCGGCCTTGTGAAGGATTTCTTCCAAGTGGGTCGCTAGGGTCGATTTGCCCGATGCCGATAACCCCGTGAACCACAGGATGCCGCCACGGTGGCCGTTGCGCTGTTCGCGTTCATCGGTGGTGACCCGGTGGGCGACGCGGGTGATGTTTTGCGATTTCGGCGCCCGGCGGGGGCTTTTCGTGGAGCCGGTGTCAGACATTTGGACCCTGTCGGCCAGATAAAATGGTTAACATATTCAAAGAAGTGTAATTAAGGACTTCAAAATCTCATTCACCTTTTCTAATAATAGAGAACAACGGTCAAATTTTTCTCTCACGCAGAATTGGTTACATTCGTTCTCAGCCGTTGGCAGCACCGGACCCGCGAGGACCCGAAAAAAAAAGAGCCGCCGCGCCACCGCCTTGGACTGGAACCGACTTTGACCCGCAAACACACCGAAACCCCGGTTGATACCTCGCCGTCCATCGGCGACGAGGTCAAGCATACCACGTGCTACATGTGCGCCTGCCGCTGCGGCATCAAGGTTCACCTGCAGGATGGGGAAATCCGCTACATCGAGGGGAACCGCAACCATCCGGTCAACAAGGGCGTACTGTGCGCCAAGGGCTCGGCCGGGATCATGAATTACAAATCGCCGGCACGACTCCGCAAGCCGCTTCGCCGCGTCGGATCCCGGGGATCGGGCGAGTTCAAGGAAATCGAGTGGGAAGAAGCCCTCGACACCGCCGTAGCGTGGCTGGCGCATTGCCGGGCGACGGACCCGAAAAAACTCGCGTTCTTTACCGGCCGCGACCAGAGCCAGTCATTGACCAGTTTCTGGGCGCAGCAGTTCGGCACCCCCAACTACGCCGCCCACGGCGGGTTTTGTTCGGTCAACATGGCGGCGGCTGGGCTTTACACCATCGCCGGCGCGTTCTGGGAATTCGGCGAACCGGATTGGGACCACACCCGCTACTTTCTAATGTTCGGCGTTGCCGAAGACCACGATTCGAACCCGATCAAGATGGGCCTCGGCAAATTGAAGGGGCGGGGCGCCAAGTTCGTTTCCGTCAATCCGGTGCGCACAGGCTATTCGGGCATCGCCGACGAATGGATCGGCATCCGTCCGGGCACGGACGGGCTGTTCGTGATGGCGTTGATCCATGAGCTGTTGAAGGCCGGCACCATCGACGAGGAATACCTGGTCAGGTACACCAACGTGCATTGGCTGGTGATCGACAACCCCGGTGGGGCAGACCACGGCACCTATATTCGCGACGAAGACGGCACGGCGTTCTGCTGGGATGGGGAGAAACAGGCGCTCGCCCGCGTCGACGAAATCGACGCCAAACCGATCATTGCCGGCCGGGTTGCGCTGCCGGACGGTCGGGCGGCGGTGCCGTCGTTCCAGCGGGTGGCCGAACGGTATCTGGACGAAGAGTACGCCCCCGAGACGGTCGCCCAGGCCTGCGGCATCGAGGCCGCAGCGATCCGCCGCATCGCCGCCGAACTGGCCGAAGCCGCGTTCGAACATCAGATTGAGCTGCCCATCGAATGGACCGACGTGTGGGGCCGCAAGCACGACAAGGTCATCGGCCGCCCCGTCGCCATGCACGCCATGCGCGGCATTTCGGCCCATTCCAACGGCTTTCATACCTGTCGGGCGATCCACATCCTGCAGCTGCTGCTGGGCACCATCGATGTGCCGGGCGGCATGCGCTACAAGCCGCCTTATCCGAAGGCGCTCAATTCGCTGCCGAAACCGACTGGCCGGCGCAAACAGGTCAGCCGCAACATGCCGATGTCCGGGCCGCACCTGGGCTTTCCCATGTCGCCGGACGACCTTTTGTCGGATCCGGACGGCAACGCGCTGCGCATCGATAAGGCGTTTTCGTGGGAGGCGCCGCTGGCCGTGCACGGCCTGATGCACATGGTCATCCACAACGCCTGGAAGGGCGACCCGTACCCCATCGATACGGTCTTTTTCTACATGGCGAACATGGCGTGGAATTCGTCCATGAACACGTCGAAGACCATGGAGATGCTGACCGATATCGATCCCGAAACGGGTCAGTACAAAATTCCCCACATCATCTATTCCGATGCGTTCTATTCGGAAATGATCCCCTACGCCGACCTGATCCTGCCGGATACGACCTATCTGGAACGCTACGACTGCATATCGTTGCTGGACCGGCCGATCAGCCACGCTGACGCGGCGGCGGATGCGATCCGACATCCGGTGGTCAAGCCGGACCGGGACGTGCGGCCGTTTCAGGATGTGCTGATCGATCTGGGCTGGCGGCTCGGGCTTGACGCGTTCATCAACGAAAACGGCCGGCCGACCTACCCGGGCGGATATCCCGACTACATGGTCAACCATCAACGGCGGCCCGGCATCGGCCCGCTGGCCGGATGGCGCGGCGCCGACGGCGCGTCGCACGGCACCGGCGATCCGAACCCGGACCAGTTGCAGCGCTACATCAAAAACCAGGGGTTCTGGAAACACGAACTGCCCGAAGGCCACCGCTATTACCGCTACGCCAATCAAGGCTATCTGGAATGGGCGGAAAGCATGGGCTTTGTCGTCAACACGGATCAGATCGTCATGAAGATCTATTCCGAGGCGTTGCAGAAATTCAAACTGGCGGGCCAGGGCCATTACACGGGCGAGCGCAAAATCCCCGAGCGCGAACGCGAACGTATCGCGCGCTACGCCGATCCGCTGCCGATCTGGTATCCGCCGATGGAGGAAAGTCTGGTCAAGACATCGGAATTCCCCTTGCACGCGATCACCCAGAGGCCCATGCAGATGTACCATTCGTGGGGCTCGCAGAACGCCTGGCTGCGCCAGATCACCGGCCGCAACTGGCTCTACATGCACCGTGACAAAGCCGCAGAGCTTGAGATCAAGGATGGCGACTGGGTCTGGGTCACCAGCCACAACGGCCGCATCAAGGTGCAGGCGAAACTGATGGACGGCGTCAACAAGGACACGGTCTGGGCCTGGAACGCCATCGGCAAACGACCCGGCGCCTGGAACCTGGACAAGGACGCGCCCGAGGCGACGGACGGGTTCCTGTTGAACCATTTGATTTCCGAACTGCTGCCGGCGGACGGCGACGAATACCGCTATTCCAATTCCGACCCGCTGACCGGGCAGGCGGCGTGGTTCGACCTGCGCGTCCGGGTCGAACGCGCGGCGGAAAGCGAACAGGGCGAAATGGCGCCCCGGTTCGAGCCGACCAAACGCCCGCCCAATTTCCCGCCCGCGCCGGAAATTCTGCGTTACGGCAAGGATTTTCGGGACAGCCGCCGGGATAGCAAAAACCCGAAACGGCCCCCCGCCGGCAACCCCGCCGACAAGGAAGGCGCGAAATGACCACGCTGCCTTCGCAAACCGAGAAGAAACTCGGCCTGGTAATCGACCTGGACATCTGCGTCGGCTGCCACGCCTGCGCCGTCAACTGCAAGGAATGGAACACCGGCGGCCACATGGCGCCGCTGACCGATCTTGACCCCTACGGCGCCGACCCGGACGGCGTCTGGTTCAACCGCATCCATACTTTCGAGGTCACGCGCAAAGACGGCGGCGCCAATCAGACAGTGCATTTCCCCAAATCCTGCCTGCATTGCGAGGACGCGGCCTGCGTCACCGTTTGTCCAACCGGCGCCAGCTTCAAGCGCGCGGCGGACGGCATCGTCCTGGTCGACGAAAACAAATGCATCGGGTGCAAATTATGTAGTTGGGCCTGCCCCTACGGCGCCCGGGAATTCGATACGGACGTCGGCGTCATGAAGAAATGCACGCTTTGCATCGACCGCATCTACAACGAAAACATGGATGAAGTCGACCGCGTGCCAGCCTGCGTTTCCACTTGCCCGGCGGGGGCGCGGCATTTCGGCGATCTGGGCGACCCCGAGTCCAAGGTCTCCCGCCTGGTGACAGAGAGGGGCGGCTACGACCTGATGCCGGAAATGGGCTATCGCCCGAACAACAAGTATTTGCCGCCGAGGCCGCGCCGCGCCGGCGCCGGCGTCACGCCCGCAGCCCAACCCGCGCCGCCGCCGAAAAACCGGCTTCTGCGCTGGGTCAACCGCGTGTTGTCCAGGTAAGGGGCGGGCACGATGCATCCGGCATATTCGGTCATATTCTTCACAGTTTCGTCGGGGCTTGGTTACGGGCTGTTGATCTGGATTGGCGTGTTCGGCGCCGCTGGGATGCTGCCGCCGGAAAAGACCTTCGGGCTCGTGGTTATCGGGTTCGCCCTGGCCACGGTAACGGCGGGGCTGTTGTCGTCGACCTTTCATCTGGGCCACCCGGAACGGGCCTGGCGGGCGTTCAGCCAATGGCGGTCAAGCTGGCTGTCCCGCGAAGGCGTCGCATCGGTGATTACCTACGGCCCGGCCCTGGCGTTGTCGGCCGTGTGGTTCTGGCCGGAAAAATACGGCCAGTTCATGGCGCCGGCGGGGCTCGCCAGCGCCCTATTGGCGCTGATTACGGTCTATTGCACGGCGATGATCTACCGGTCCTTGAAGACCATCCATGCCTGGGCCAATGCCCATACCGTGGTCGGGTATTTTGTGATCGGCCTAGCCACCGGGCTGGTCTGGCTGAATGCGATTTTGGCGCTGTTCGACCGGCTGTCCGAAACCCTGGCGCTGGCCGCCATGGCGGGGCTGGTCATGGCGGCGGCGGTCAAGATCGTCTATTGGCGCCATATCGACCGGACCCCCCACCCGGCAACCCCGGGGACGGCGACAGGCCTGGGCACCATCGGTCAGGTCCGGCTATTCGAAGGCCCGCACACCGAAGCCAACTACCTGATGAAGGAAATGGGCTACCAGGTCGCGCGTAAACACGCGCTAAAGCTCCGCAATATCGCGCTCGGCGGCGGGTTTGCCGCGGCCATCGGGGCGATTGCCCTGGGCACGATGATGGCCAGCGCCGGGGCGGCCGTCATGGGCCTGATTGCCGCTTGCCTGGCAACCTTCGGGGCGTTGGTTGAGCGATGGTTGTTTTTCGCCGAGGCAAAACACGTGGTGACCCTCTACTACGGCGCGGACAAGGCGTAAGATAACAATTTTGTCCTATAACAATGAAAATTTTCCTTTTCAGGGTATATGCGTGGTGTCATGCTCATCACTACTGCGCAACGCGGATTTTAACATAACCCTGTCCAAGGCCTACCCGAGGCCTGTCGAACGAAAAAGAAAAACAACAACGACTTGGGCTCCGAAACAGCGTGTAGGAGTGGCTTTTACATATAATGGCTGATACCACCCAGACCCCGAGCGCCAATGGCGGCAACAAGCCCCAGACGCACGCCTTGTCCGCGGCGGGCTCGGATGTTCTCACTCTGCCGCAAGGCCTTTCCGGTTTCGAAGCCGAATTCAAGTTCGACGGTTCCGACCTCGTCATGACGTTACCTGACGGGTCCTAGGTCAAGGTCGAGAACTATTATTCCCAGCCCAACCCGTCGCAGATCGCCTCCGGCGACGGCGTCAACCTGACGGGCGACATGGTGGTTCAGCTGACGGGCACCCCCGACGCGGCGGCAAACGCCGGCGCCATCAACCAGTTCGCCGACGCTAGCGGCGCGAACGTGGTCGGCGGCACCGACGGCGCGCCCATCGGTCCGGTCAAGAATCTCTCCGGCGAGGTCTGGGTGACCCGCGCCGACGGTACGCGGGTCGAGCTCCAAGCCGGGGATCAGGTCTTACAGGGTGACAGCATCGAAACCGGCCCGGCCGGCGCGATCGGCGCGCTCCTCGCCGACGAATCCACGTTCTCCATGGGGAATTCTCCGAGATGGTCCTTGACGAGATGATCTGCGATCCGGCGACCCAGTAGGGCTCCATGAACCTGTCCGTCGTCAAGGGTGTGTTCAGTTTTGTGTCCGGTCAGGTCGCCAAGACTGACCCCGACGCCATGAAGATCGACACTCCGGTCGCCACCATCGGTATCCGCGGTACCCAGGTCGGTATCGAAAACAACGCCTGCCGAATTCATGGCCCGGTTCGGCGATTGCGAAGACTATGCGATCATGAAGTACCTGTCGCTGCGCATGCTCAGCTGGGGGGGACGACGACCTGCGCGTTGTCGCGGTCAAGGACCTGAACCTGAAGGTCGGCCACGCCATCCTCGTCGTCTAAATGAAGGCAAAGTCCGGGGCGCATTCCCCTGGTGCTCGACAACCAGATCCCCGACGTGGTCAAGGCAAGCTCAATCCGCCATTACCAGCCGGTTTTCTCGATCAATCAGACCACTTGGTGGCTCCACTTGGGCTAACCGCCCGGTTGGTCGCGGGCTAGCCGTGGCCTAGTCGCGCCGCGGGCCAGTGCGCCGGGGAGCTTCGCGGCGGCAGTCGTCCTTGCGCTGTTCCTTGCCGCCTTTGGGCCCCTTGTTTACCTTGCGGCGGCCTTTTTCCCGCCGTTCGTCGCTCCGCCTGTCCGGGCCGCGCCGGTCGCTGCCCTTGCGGCGTTCGTCTTCTGACGCCTCGGGTGTTCCTTTCGTTATTTTTGTCCCGATATCGTCCGGGAATTGCTCTCCACCTGCGACCATATGTGACTGGCGGCCATCGGCCAAGGGGTCTAAGGCCGCAAGCGGGGCTGGCGAATACCCGGCGAATGGGCTAAAAACCGCGGCCATGAACGTATCCGCAAAAATCCCCACCGAAGTCGCCCGCCGGCGCACCTTCGCCATCATTTCCCACCCGGACGCCGGTAAGACGACGCTGACGGAAAAGCTGTTGCTGTTCGGCGGCGCGATCCAGGAAGCGGGCGCGGTGAAGGCCCGGGGCGAACGCCGCCGCGCGCGGTCCGACTGGATGAAGGTGGAGCGCGAGCGGGGTATTTCCGTCGCGTCATCGGTCATGACCTTCGATTACGACGGCAAGACCTTCAACCTGCTGGACACGCCGGGCCACGAGGATTTTTCCGAAGATACCTACCGGACCCTGACGGCCGTCGACTCGGCCGTCATGGTGATCGACGCCGCCCGCGGGATCGAGGCGCAGACGAAAAAGCTGTTTGAGGTCTGCCGGCTTCGCAACGTCCCCATCATTACCTTCATCAATAAAATGGACCGCGAAGCCCGCGACCCTTTTGACTTGATTGATGAGATCGAACAAACGCTGGCGCTCGACGTCACGCCGGCAAGCTGGCCCATCGGCATGGGGCGGAATTTTCTGGGCTGTTACGACTTGTTCAAGGACCGGCTGGTTCTGTTGGGGCGCTCCAAGGGCGAATTGCCGGACGAGGGCGAACCGTGCGAAGGCCTGGACGACCCCAGGCTCGATACGTCTCTGCCCGCCGATGCGGTCAAACGGTTGCGCGGCGAGGTCGAAATGGCGCGGGGCTTGATGCCCGAATTCGACCTGCAATCCTGCCGCGAAGGGCACATGACGCCAATTTACTTCGGCAGCGCGTTGAACAATTTCGGGGTGCGCGAAGTGCTGCAGGGCCTGGCGGAAAACGCGCCGCCGCCGAGGCGGCAGCCGACCCGCGACCGGGAAATCGACCCGACGGAAGGCAAAGTCGCGGGCTTTGTTTTCAAGATTCAGGCGAACATGGACCCCAAACACCGCGACCGCGTCGCCTTCGTGCGGCTCTGTTCTGGTAAGTTTCAGCGCGGCATGAAATTAAAGCACGTGCGATCCGGGAAAATGCTCAATATGCATAACCCAGTGCTGTTTTTGGCCCGCGACCGGGAACTGGCTGAAGAAGCCTGGGCCGGCGACATCATCGGCGTGCCCAACCACGGTAACCTGCGGATCGGCGACGCGCTGACCGAAGGGGAGGAACTGGTCTTCACCGGTATCCCCAACTTTGCGCCGGAAATGCTGCAAAAGGTGCGCCCCGCCGACCCCATGCGCGCGAAGCACCTGGGCAAGGCGCTGCAGCAGTTGGCGGAAGAAGGGGTCGGCCGCGTGTTCAAGCCGCGGGTCGGCGCGGACTGGATCGTCGGCGTCGTTGGCGCGTTGCAGTTAGACGTTTTGGCCGACCGGATCAAGGAAGAATACGATGTGCCGGTGCATTTCGAACCGACGGAGCTTTACACAGCCCGCTGGGTCGAAGCCGACAAGACCGCCGACCTGAAAGCGTTTTTGAACGCCAACGAGACGAGCCTTGCCGACGACCACGAAGGCACGCCAGTATTTCTGGCGCGTAACGCCTGGCACTTGAACCATGCGCAGGAAAACGCCCCCGCCGTGCGCTTTCACCGGACCAAGGAAAACGCTGGGTAATTGTGATGGACGCCCGCGACACTTCCACGACGTGGGGGCCCGGCACGCCGCAGCGCCTGACGCCCAAACAGAAACAGGCGGGGATTGCCCGCATCCTGGCCGAACGGCCCAAGGATGGTCCGTTCCGGCTGTTTGCGTTCGGATCGCTCATGTGGAACCCGGAATGTACGGTCGTCCGCGCTCAACCCGCGACGGTGCATGATTTCGAACGGCGGTTTCAAATCTGGTCGACCCGCGCGCGCGGCTGTGTCGAACGCCCGGGATTGGGGCTGTGCCTGCTGCCGGTTGCGGGCGGGCAGTGCCGGGGCCTGATCCTGGAACTAGACGAAGACAAACTGGACAGCGACCTGAAACGCCTGTGGGACCGGGAACAGAATTCAGGCGTCTACCGGCCGACCTGGATCACGGCGATGACGGACGACGGCGCCGTGCCGGTCATGACCTTCGTCGTGACGCCGGAGCATCCGCACTTCGTCCCGGAAATGCCGCACAAAAAAATGGCTGAGATCATGTGCAAGGCCGCCGGCACCTACGGCACCAACCACGATTACGTGATCAATCTGATCGCGGAAATGAAAAAGTTGGGGGTCGACGATCCGGCGCTGCACGATCTTGAGGCCTGCATCCGCGCACGGCTTTCGGGCGATTGCTAGGCCGGGTGCTGACCGGCCTTATCGCCGGTTGGGCGCCAGGTAATCGATCATCTGCTGGTAGCGTTCTTCCCGCGTTTTGAACAGCCCCGTCACGTCCTTGCCCTGGCGCCGGGGTTTCGGTTCGGTCCCTTTGGGCCGGTCGTGCAGGTCGGGTGCGCGGGCCCACGGCGCATGACGGCGGAGGTGCCGCGCCGTCAGCCAGCAGGCGGCGCCGAACGAGGCGATCAGAAACATAGGAAACGTGATCAGCATCCCGGGCCCCTTGATGCCCAGGTTGAACGCGATGACCAGCAGAACGAAGAAAAACGGCAGCATCTGCAGCAACACCGCCAAGGTGAATAATGCGACCTTGACGACGCCGAACACCAATTGAAGACGCGATTGCCGCATGTGGCGGTGCCCCCCCGTTCGAAGGGCGACAGACTACCGGAACCCGGGCGGGCGGAACAGGCCGTCCGCGCGCGGACCGGGTAAGGGTTGTGTCTTCAGGTGCGGACGATCAATCCGTCGGCCAACGCTTGGCGGCAGGCCCGGCACGCCGGGACGGCCCCGGCCAAGGTCCCGGCCAGCGCCATCAGCCCCAACACGGCAAGGTCCCGGTGCCGGCGACGTTTCTGGAACGCATTTCTCATTTCCGGGATGAGCCGCCGGGCGCCGGGTGGAACGGCGTTTGGGAGTTTCAGACCAAGTAGCGGCGCGTCAGGCTTTTGCCTTCACCCGCTGTTCCCGGCGGTAAATGTACAGCCCCGAGCCCGCGATCACCGCGGCGCCGATCAGTGTCCAATGGTCCGGCCATTCACCGAAAACCAGGATGCCGTAACTCGCGGCCCAAATCACGTTGGTATAGGTAAAGGGCGCAACCGCGGCGGCCGGCGCCGCGGTGAACGATTTAATCAGCGCAAAATGGCCGATGCACCCGGCAAGCCCGGCGCCGACCAACATGCCCCATTCATACGGCGCCAAGGGCGACCAGTGGAACGGCACCCAGACGCTCATCAAAATGCCCCCGACCAGCGCCGAATAGCAAAGCGTCGTCAGCACGGATTCTGACTGGCTCAGGAACCGGGTGGAAATCTGGTAAAAGCCATAGATCATCGCCGCTCCAAGCGGCAACAGCGCCGCCAACTGCAACGCGTCGCCGCCCGGCCGGATGATGATCAACCCGCCGCAGAACCCGATCAGCACGCCGGACCAGCGGCGGACGCCGACATGTTCTTTCAGGATCGGCGCGCTCAGCGCTGTCACCACCAAGGGCGACAGCATCATGATGGCGCTGGCTTCGGCCAGCGGTACGAACTGCAACCCGGAAAAATAGAGCGCCGTCGTCGCGAGCAGCAGGATCGAGCGGACCAGTTGCAACCCCAGCCGGTCCGTCATCATGAATTTCCGGAGCCGGGGCGCCAGCACACCGGCCAGGATCACCACCTGAAAGAAATACCGTCCCCACACGACCTGCACGACGGAATGGGTTTTCACCAATTCCTTGGCCATGGCGTCCATGGTGACGAAACAGAACATGGCGATGACCATCCACAAAACGCCTGTGCGGATGCTGAGATGGGCCTCAGGCCGGGTTACGTCGGGCGGGGTGTTTGTCATGTCGGCAACCGGAATAGGGGCCGCCGCGCCGCCGGTCAATGGCGCAATGGGACCAGCAGTCATGCGGAGACGGCATAGGCGCCGCGCACGGGTGCGGCGGGTCGGGCGGAATTTGCTCTACGCCCGGCGGGCGGGCGGGTACAAGGGGGCATGACGGACGACGCCCAACACGGCCGGGATTGGTTCCTAAGCCGCCTGAAACGCCATCTGAGCGAACTTGCCGTGCTGGCCGGTCCGATCATCGTTTCGCGCCTGGCGGTGCTGTTGATCGTCATCGTAGACGCGATGATGGTAGGGCACGCCGGCACGACGGAACTGGCCTATCTGAACCTGGGCAATTCCATCGTCACGAACCTTTTAGTCACCGGGCTAGGCCTGTTGATGGGCACGTTGGTGCTGTCATCTAACGCCTTCGGCGCGGGGGACTTAGGTGAATGCGGCCGGGTGTGGCGGCGCTCGCTCCGCTATGCCGTGGGGCTCGGCTTGATCGGCGTTGCCGTCACCTACAACGGGCCGGGGCTGATGCGGCTGTTGGGGCAGGGCGATGGGCTCGCGGCGGGGGCCGGGGGTGTTTCGCATATCCTGGGCCTCGGCGTACCGGCGGTGCTGCTTTACATCACCACCAACTTTTTCCTGGAAAGTATCCGCCGGCCGCTGCCAGGCATGATGCTAATGCTGATGGCCAACGTTCTGAATGTCGGCTTCAACTGGGTGCTTGTTTACGGATGGGGCCCGGTGCCGCCGATGGGGGCGGCGGGCGCCGCCTGGGCGACGACGGCGGTGCGTTACATTCTGGCGACGTCGATCATCATCTATGTGTGGCGGCTCAGCGACCGGGACGCCTTAGGCATTCGCGGGCCGTTGCCCGACGATCCGGCGGGGGCCAAGCGGCAACGGCGCATCGGCTATGCCACCGGTTTGGGCGTCGGCGCGGAAACCACATCGTTCACCGCCATGGTGGTTTTCGCGGGCTGGCTTGGCGAACTGTCGGCGGCGGCCTTCGGCATGGCGTTCAGCACGCTGGCGTTTTTCTTCATGGGGGCAATCGGCGTCGGCGCGGCGACGACGGTCCGCGTCGGCATCGCCTATGGCCGCCGTGACGGGCCCGACATGGCGTTGGCCGGATGGACGGGGCTCGGCGTCAACACGGTGCTGACCAGCTGTTGCGCGCTGTTCATTTATCATCAGGTCGATCTGATCGTCAGCCTGTTCACCACCGACCCGCCCTTGGTCGCGCTGGCGGCGACGTTGATCGCCATCGTCGCCTACGTCCTGGTGCTCGACGGCGGACAGGCCGTCATGGGGCAGGCGCTGCGCGGGCGGCGCGACGTGTGGGTGCCCATGTCGTTCCAGACGGTCAGTTATGTGTGCGTGATGATCCCCCTGGGTTGGTACCTGTCATTCGCCAAGGACTGGGGTGTCGAAGGCCTGGTCTGGGCAATCTTCATAGCCAGCATCGTATCGCTGATTTTATTGGCCGGACGGTTCCACTGGCTGGCCCGGCGGCCGTTCGGCTGACAACCGATTAGGCGCAATCCACACACGTGGGCGTTGTCGGGTCGTGATCCAGCCGCGCCTTGGGGATGTCGTCGCCGCAGGAAACGCAATAGCCATAGTCGCCGTCGTCCATGCGGAACAGCGCGGCCTCGGCCCTGGCGCGTTCGATGCGGCGGCGGTCGGCGGTGGCTTCCTGCATGGCCTGAACCTGCAACGCGTCCATGCGCGACAGGCGGCCCTGGGTGGTTTGGTCTAGTTCCACGGGTTTTCGCGATTCCCGGGTCATGGAATCGAGCTCATCCAATCGGGCGATGAGGTCCTCAAGCCGCTGGCGATAGGTGGCCAGCTGCTTCTTGGTGAATGGCGCGGCCATCCGGGGATGTTAGCGCAATTCCTCCACCGGCGTCACGCCCAGGACATCAAGCCCCGACGCGATAACCGTCGCCGTCGCCTCGACCAGCGCCAGCCGGGCGCGGGTTAGTTCCGGCTTGTCTTCCAGGATAAACCGCAGACTGGCGTCGTCGTTGCCACGGTTCCACAGCCCGTGAAAGGCAGACGCCAGATCGTGCAGGTAATTGGCGACGCGGTGCGGTTCGTGCGCGTCGGCCGCACCCTCGACCATGCGGGGCCACTGCGCCATGGTCTTGATCAGGTCGACCTCCGCCGGATCGCCCAACAGAGACAGATCGGCGGTCTTGCCGTCCGGGTCTCCCGCCTGGCGTAGGACGGAGCGGCACCGGGCGTGGGCGTACTGCACATAGAACACCGGGTTTTCACGAGACTGTTCGACCGCCTTGGACAGGTCAAATTCCATCTGCGTGTCGTTCTTGCGGGTCAGCATGATGAAGCGGACGACATCGCGCCCGACCTCGTCGATCAGATCCCGGAGCGTAACGAAATTGCCGGCGCGTTTGGACATGCGCATGGGCTGGCCTTCCTTCATCAGGTGGACCAGTTGGCAGAGCTTCACGTCCAATTCCGCGTTACCCTCGGACACGGCGGTGACGACGGCCTTCATGCGTTTAACATAGCCGCCGTGATCGGCGCCGAAGATGTCGATCATATGCGTAAAGCCGCGACGGTATTTGTCCAGATGGTTAGCGATGTCATTGGCGAAGTAGGTCCAACTGCCGTCAGATTTTTTCAACGGCCGGTCCACGTCGTCGCCGAACTGCGTCGCGCGGAACAGCGACTGCGGCCGCGGCTCCCAATCGTCGGGCGGCGGCTTGCCCTTCGGCGGCTCGAGCACGCCGGTATAGATCAGGTCGCGGTCCGAAAGAGTTTTGAACACGTCTTTGACGGCGCCCGCTTCGACCAGCGATTTTTCCGACGTGAACACATCCTGTTCGATGCCGAGCGCCGCCAGGTCATCCCGGATCTGGTCCATCATGCGGGCGACGGCTTCGTCCCGGAACGTTTCGAGCCATTGGTCCTCAGGCGCGTCCCGCCATTTGTCGCCGTCACGTTCGGCGATGCCTTGGCCGACCGAGATTAGGTATTCGCCCGGATACATGGCGTCGGAAATTTCGATGGTTTCGCCGAGTGCTTCGCGGTAACGCAGGTGCGCCGACCGCGCCAGGATGTCGACCTGGGCGCCCGCGTCGTTGATGTAATATTCCGTGGTGACGGCAAAGCCCGCCTTTTTCATCAGCCGCGCCAGCGCATCGCCGACCACCGCACCCCGCGCATGCGCCACGTGTAGCGGCCCGGTCGGGTTGGCGGATACATATTCGACGTTGACCCTTTGATCGCGGCCCAGGCGGCTGTCGCCGTAGGCCGTGCCGGCCTTTAGCACATCCATGAGCCGCGCCCGCCAGAATTGATTGGATAGCCGCAGGTTGATGAAGCCGGGTCCAGCGACCTCGGCGTCGGTCACGTCGTCGAGCGTTTTCAGCCGCGCCGCGAGTTTTTCGGCGATGTCGCGGGGCTTCATCCCGGCCGGTTTGGCCAGCACCATGGCGGCGTTGGTGGTGATGTCGCCGTGCGCGGCCTCGCGCGGCGGCTCGACGGATATCCGGGAGGTGTCGAGCCCGCCCGGCAGGTCGCCCGCGTTGGCCATGGCGGCGATCTGGTGGGTCACTTCTTCCGAGAAATGCTGGAACAGGTTCATGGTGCGGGTCCGTCGATGGCGCGGGCGTCGGCAGACAGCCCGTCGGCGGACGGTTTGTCCCAGAATTGGCCCCTGGGGTCAATGCTTGGGCAGGGAACTGGGCCGGGGCAGCGTCAGGCGAGTTCGGCTGGCAGCCGGTTGGTGCAGGGCTCGGCGAAGGAGCCGACGAAATCGAACCGCAGATAAGGGAGGAACGGGTCCGCCCGTTCCATGTTCTCGCCCAGTTCTTCGAGCGAGATGAACCGGCAGGCCTCGATCAGCCGGGTCGCGGTTTCGGAAAAGGTCGGACGGTGAAGTTCAGTCAGTACCTTGAGCCGCCGGAACTCGGGCGCCACGATGTAAAACGGGATGCGCAGGTTGGGTTGCGCCACCGTCAGGTCCGAAAGCCGAATCAGCTCGGAATAGACGGACGTGGTGTTTTCAATCACGAACGCGGCGACGGCGGTCCGCCCGGTCAGCCATAAAACGTCGATCAGCTGGATGGCGTCCTGGGTCGGGTGATTGAACTGCGGCGGCATGTAATCAATCCAGCCGTCGACGGAATTGAACGGCTGCCCGGCGAAAGACCGGCCCGCGTCATTGCGCTCCGCGCGGACGTTCAGGCCCAGTTCGCTGCCCAGGCTCAGAAGCCGCCATTGAATTTCCGTATGTTTGCCCTCCTCCCGTTCCGACGCCGCCCCGCCTGTTTCATGTGGTCCGCAGAGGATAGGGCGTCCGCGCCCACTGCCCAGCCTGCCGCCACCGGGCGGCGCTGAATGTCGGGCGGGTGGTCAAGTGGTACGGCGAGCGCGCGGACCTGGAGGCGATCAAGCGGCGGCTCCGCTGCACCCAATGCCGGCGGCGCGGATGCGATCTGCAGATTTCGGTGGGGTGGGAGCAGCCCTGAGCGGGTCACAGGAGAGCAGGGGGCGAAGGCCCGGCGGAGCGGTGAAAAATCCTAGAGCCTTCCTTCGCCAGGGCTTCGGAGCGCACGCCATCGTCTAACGATCTCCGGGTGTGGTGTTTGGAGAATTAATCTTGCAGGTAACAGCAGTTTTTTTAGACTGGAAGGGGCGCTCGCAGCGGCTGCTGGCGACGACCCCAGGGTTGCTGAACTCATTGACGCCCTGCAGATAGTCAAAGACGATTTTGTCGGGGTGTTTATTTCTGACGGAACCGTGGAAACATTGAGAAACAAGATTGCCCACAAGGCGTCTTCGCCTGAATTGATGGATAAAGGCTTCACGGTTCATTGGCTGGATGAAAATCGTTTGTTGGCGCTCGATGCAGAGGTTGAGGAGTTTCCTCTTATAACTACGGTCAGAGAATTGGCATCGAAACTACGGTTTTTCGTTTTAAAGGGAATGCAAATTCTCTTGTCCACAGAGCCCGAAGGAACGCCTCTCCGCGAGTATGCGAACAATGCCAATATGGAAGTGCAAGATTTTGCACCCACGTGGGCTAACCCCTGTGTTCCATAAAGCAAGTGTATCGACCCCGACGAGCAAGGTGAGATAGTCTCTACTATCAGACGGAGGCCGGGTAGTATCCAACTGGATCACAAGCACTTGGTGCCTGAATTGTTTAATTTGGCCGTTGACCCAACAGTGATGGGTGAAGAGCAGGGTTAGTGGAATTGGTGCCGGGTGAGGGATTTGAACCCCCAACCGTCGGTTTACAAAACCGCTGCTCTACCGTTGGAGCTAACCCGGCACTTTTAAAATGTCTTTTACAGCCCCCCTTAAATTATGACCAGTCTTTGGGGCTTCGATAGGAGGCTTTAAGGCAGACTTTGCAAAAATTTTGCAAAACGATTTTACAGGGTCTTAAGTCTCAAATCTTAATAGGTAATTTTATAGCTTTATTTGATGCTCTACCAACTTATCTAAGCTGGCGGCCTTACGCGCACGTATGCGCCGACAGGCCGGGTCCTCCAACAGGATTGCGCCGATAAGGCGATGGCCGAACACGGCCCGCCGTCAGGCGATATCAACTTTGCAGCAGAACCTGGCCGCCGTCGCGGCTGACCACGTCAAGGCTTCGTCCGAATACCAGGCGATGACGACGACCTGGTCGACCGGCTCGCCGGTATTGGACAGCGGCAGCCGCACCACCCAGGGGGTATGGCCGAGCCCGCTCGGGCGGCCGAACGACAGGACATCCGCGGCCGCCGCCTTGGTCTGGCTGACAATTTGATGGTGTTCGCGCAGGGTTTCGCCGAAGGCTGCGGGCGCTAGCGAATAGGAGCTTTTTCCGGTCATGTCGCGGCCGTGAATCCGGGTCATGCCGCTGCCCCAGCAGCGGAACCGGTTGTCGACTAAGTTATCGAAGATATCGGCGGCCATGGTCGTCGGCAGCAGCTTCGGCGGTAATTCGCGGATTTCGAAGGATTTCCAGGAACACCGCAGGTCCTCGCCGCCGCTCCGTCGCCCCGATTACCGCCGCCTCGCGACCTCATACAATGAAATGCCCGCGGCTGTCGACAAATTGAGGCTCTCCATGGCGTCCGCGATGGGAATGTGGACCAAGGTGTCGCAATTTTCCTTAACCAGGCGGCGCAATCCTGCACCCTCCGCGCCCAGCACCAGAGCGACCTTTCCCGAAACATCGGCGTCGGCGATTTTTGTTCTGGCGTCGCCGTCGAGGCCCAGGCACCAGAATCCGGCATCCTTCAGCAGCTTCATGGCGCGGCTGATATTGGTCGCGGCGACCAGCGGTACGTTTTCAAGAGCGCCCGAGGCGGCCTTGGCCAGCGTTCCGGTCACTTCCGGGGCGTGGCGGTCCTGGGTGATGACGGCGGCGGCGCCGAATGCGGCGGCGGAGCGCAGCACCGCGCCGACGTTGTGGGGGTCCGTCGCCTGATCGAGGATCAGGACAATGGCGGATTTCCAAGCCTCAAGCTCGGCGCACAGGCCTTCGACCCCCGGATCGGCGAGGGGGGCGGCCAGCACGGCGATGCCCTGATGTACGGCGCCGCGGGGAACAAGACGCTCGATGGCGTCCCGCTCCATCACTTCGACACGCGGGCGGAAGGTCGGAAAATCCTGGATTTCCGCCAATTCTTTGGCCATTCCTGCGAGTGCTGCAATGCGCCGGACGTCGCGGGCCGGGTTTCGCAGCGCCGCTAGGGCCGCATGGCGGCCGAAGATCCAGGCGCCGCCGCCACCGCCGCCGCCTGATTGACGGTTTGATGGACGGGCTGGTTGATGGGGCCGGGGGGCGGATTCAGCGCGGTTTTGCCCGCCGGAACCCTTGATTTTGTTGTGCTTGCGCTTGCTCATGTCCCCCTTTATCATGTTTTTAAATTTAAAGCCTACCGATTGCCGCTCTCGTCCGAAAGGAGGAGAGGGCGCTAGGGGCTGTTTTTACTGTGTTTAGGCGTTGACAACCGGTTGCAAATCCTCGTATTCCCTCGCAGCGCGCGGTCGCTGGATATCCTCCAGGGCCGGGCCGTTTCGCCGTGGTTCCACGGCAACCCGATTTGACGGGAGCCCGGAGGGGTGCCCGAGTGGCTAAAGGGGACGGGCTGTAAACCCGTTGGCGTACGCCTACGTAGGTTCGAATCCTACCCCCTCCACCATCTCGTTCCGGGGGTCGGTGTTCGATGGCGAAGCGGTTGAATAACAAAGGAAATTAGGGCTGACCGGCGGCGCCGGCGGTCCCGGCGGAAAGGACGTATTTTTTTATTCACGGCCCGGCCGGCTTGAAGAGTGGATGCGACATCGGGCGGGTGTAGCTCAATGGTAGAGCTCCAGTCTTCCAAACTGGTGACGAGGGTTCGATTCCCTTCACCCGCTCCAAATTTTTGGAGTGTCCCTCCAAAGGGCGGGCCGTTCTGAACCCCGCAAGGCGTTGAAAACTGCCGTGCGGATCAATGATTAACCGGAACACAAAACTCTAGAAACACTAGGAAGTAGACGAGACCGACCATGGCGAAAGAGAAATTTGAACGCACGAAGCCGCACTGCAACATCGGGACGATTG